>NZ_JBHJYN010000004.1:0-570512 GCF_042270185.1 Streptomyces sp. NPDC055962 | reverse complement strand
ATGCGGTCCAGGGCGACACGCACGTCCTTGGCGCCGCCGGACTCGGCGCCTTCGCGTCCGCCCCAGGCGACGTAGGTGGTCGCGCCGAGCTCGGCGGCCAGGTCGATGTTGCGGATGACCTTGCGCAGCGCGAAGCGCCGGACGTCGCGGTCGTTCGCGGTGAACCCGCCGTCCTTGAACACCGGGTGGGTGAACAGGTTCGTCGTGGCCATCGGGACCTTCATCCCGGTGCGCTCCAGGGCGTCCTTGAACCGGCCGATCAGCCGGGCACGCTCGGTGTCGTCGGACCCGAACGGGATCAGGTCGTCGTCGTGGAACGTCACGCCGTGCGCGCCGAGCTCCGCGAGCCGCTCCACGGACTCGACCGGGTCCAGCGCGGGACGCGTCGGCTCACCGAACGGGTCGTTGCCACGCCAGCCCACGGTCCACAGACCGAAGGTGAACCTGTCCGCAGGGGTGGGAGTGAAGCGTTCCGTCATCGTCTGTCCGCCTTCGACTGCCGGGGGTCCGGGACCGTCGCGTCACCCCGGGCCTATTTGTTCACTGACATGATTAATTATGCACACGGCACCGCGCGGACGTAACCCCCCGGACGGCGAAACGGGGACACCCCTGGTCGGCACGCCGCCGATCACGTAATTTGTTTGTCGCACTCCCAAAACCCGCACCACCGGAAACCGCACGAGAAGAGGTAGCCCATGCCGCCGCGTACCGTCGTCATCGGCGTGGACAGCTCCACCCAGTCCACCAAGGCTGCAGTCACCGACGCCGAAACCGGTGAGCTGCTCGCCGTCGGCCGCGCACCGCACGTCGTCACGGGTGACGGCGGAGCACGCGAGACCGACCCCGAGATCTGGTGGCGGGCGCTGTGCGACGCCGTCGCGGCCGGGCTCAAGGAGTCCGGCCTCTCCGCCTCCGCCGTCACCGGCATCGCGGTCGCCGGGCAGCAGCACGGACTCGTGGCGCTCGACCGGTCCGGCAGGCCCCTGCGCCCCGCCCTCCTGTGGAACGACACACGCTCCGCGCCGCAGGCGGCGGCGCTCGTCGCCGAGCTGGGCGGCCCCGAGGCGTGGACCGCCCGCACCGGCACGGTGCCCGTGGCGTCCATGACCGCGACGAAGTGGCGGTGGCTGCGCGAGAACGATCCGGCGAGCGCAGGGGCGACGGCCTCCGTGCGGCTGCCCCACGACTTCCTCACCGAGCGGCTCTCGGGCGTCGCGGCGACCGACCCGGGCGACGCGTCGGGCACCTGCTGGTACTCCACCGACACGGGCGCGTACGACCCGGAGCTCCTGGACCGGCTCGGCCTGGACCTCTCGATGCTGCCGGAGGTCGCCGCCACGGGCGGGACCAGGATCGGGTCGCTGACCGAGGCCGCAGCCGAGGCGCTCGGCCTGCCGGCCGGGATCGCCGTGGCCGCCGGCACCGGGGACAACATGAGCGCCGCGGTGGGCCTCGGCCTGGGCGGTGCGGGGCTGCTGGACCACCCCGTCCTGAGCCTCGGCACCTCCGGCACGGTCTTCGCCGCCTCCCGGACGCGCCCCGCGTCCACCGCCCTCTCCGGCTTCGCGGCGGCCGACGGCACGTATCTCCCGCTGGCCTGCACGCTCAACTGCACCCTGGCCGTCGACAAGGTGGCCACGGTGCTCGGCCTGCACCGCGACGACGCGGCGCCCGGCGGTGAGGCCGTCCTCCTCCCCTACCTGGACGGCGAGCGCACCCCGGACCTGCCCACCTCGTCCGGCCTCCTGACAGGGCTCCGGCACGACACCACGCCGCAGCAGCTGCTGGGCGCGGCCTACGAGGGCGCGGCGTTCACCGTGCTGCGGGCGCTCGACGAGCTGCTGCGCGCGTGCGGCCTGGACCCGGCCGACCCCGAGGTCGCCGGCCGGCCGCTGCGGCTGATCGGCGGCGGCGCGCAGGGCCGGACCTGGGTGGAGACCGTACGCCGCCTCTCCGGCCGCCCCCTGATCGTGCCGAGCAGTGGCGAGCTGGTCGCGCTCGGCGCGGCGGCGCTGGCCGCCTCCGCGGCGGGCGGCGGGGACCCGGTCGCCGTCGCGGCGCGGTGGAACGCGGCCTCGGACGACGCCGAACTCCCACCGGTGGAGCGGGACACCGAGACCTGGGAGCGCGTCGGCTCCGTGCTGGACAGAGCCTCGGAGCCGCTGCTCGGCGGATGAGGGAGCACCCCGAAATCGCGCCCGCCACCCGTGTTTTGGGGATGGCCGCGGATCTTCAATAGGATCCGGCGATGATCATAAGAAAACGGCTGACGGCTGGGGTGTGCGTCCTTCTCGCCACCCTGGCCGCCGGGCTCGGCACCGCCGTTCCGGCCTCCGCCGACGAACCCACCGCCGCCGCACCGCCCAAGGTCGAACTGGTCCTTGACGTCAGCGGCTCCATGCGCACCCGCGACATCGACGGCGAGTCCCGGATATCCGCCGCCAAGCAGGCGTTCAACGATGTCCTGGACGCGGTGCCCGAGGAGGTCGAGCTCGGCATCCGTACGCTCGGCGCCGACTACCCGGGCGACGACCGCAAGGTCGGCTGCAAGGACACCAAGCAGCTCTACCCGGTCGGCCCGCTCGACCGCACCGAGGCCAAGACCGCCGTCGCCACGCTGGCGCCGACCGGCTGGACCCCGATCGGCCCCGCCCTGCTCGGCGCGGCCGACGACCTCGAGGGCGGTGACGCCACCCGGCGGATCGTCCTGATCACCGACGGCGAGGACACCTGCGGCCCGCTGGACCCCTGCGAGGTCGCGCGCGAGATCGCCGCCCGGGGGACCCACCTGGTCGTCGACACGCTGGGCCTGGTGCCGAACGCCAAGATCCGGCAGCAGCTGACCTGCATCGCCGAGGCCACCGGCGGCACCTACACAGCGGTCCAGCACACCGAGGAACTCTCCGGCCGCGTCACACAGTTGGTGGACCGGGCCGCCGAGCCCGTCGTCACCCCGGTGGCGACCGAGGGCGCGGGCAGCTGCTCCGCGGCCCCGGTCCTGAAGGCCGGGCTCTACACGGACCGCCAGGAGATCGGCAAGCACCGCTGGTACCGGGTGGACGTCCTGCCCGGCCAGGAGCTGCGCGCCTCGGTGAGCGTGGGCGCGGACCGCGCCGTGAACAACGACTACGGGGTCCTGCTGCGCGCCGTGACCACGCACGGCCGTGAGATCGTCCGCGGTTCGGAGTCCGGCACGGGGCGCACGGACGCCGTCTCCACCGGCCTGCGCTACCCGAAGGGCGAGCAGGACGACGCCGACGTCTCCGACGAGGACCTGAAGCCCGCCGCGGAGAGCGTCTGCCTCGATCTCGGCAACTCCTTCTCGGCGCCCGCCTCGGTGAAGACCACTCCAGGCATGCCCGTCGAGCTGACCATCGACCTCGTGAAGTCACCCGACGAGGCCGCCGACACCGCCGCGTTCGGCCTCGGCCGCGGCTGGTGGCTGCTGGGCGTCATGGTGCTGGCCGGGCTGATCGCCGGGCTGCTGTTCGGCTGGATCTCGCGCTGGCGCGTCGCCGTCTGGAGGACCAACTGATGCGTACCACCCGCAGAAGCACCGTACGCCGCGTATGCGTGGGGGCGCTGCTGGCCGCCGTCACCCTGCTCGCCCCGGCGGGCACCGCCGCCGCCGACGACCCCTCCGCGAGCGCGAGCGCGAGCCCGTCGGAGGGCGGGTCGGCGGGGCCGACGGAGGCGGGCACCACCTTCCGCACCGCCACACCCGTGCGGCAGGGCCAGGCGGCCACCGCGGACGCGTCCACGGGCGACTACCTGTACTGGGCCTTCCCCGGCGACACCGGGCAACGCCCGACGGTCCGCGCCGAGGTGAGCCTGCCCGAGAGTGCCACCCGGCACGGCGCCTCGACCTGGCAGATCGACGTGTACGACGGGCTCCGCCGCCGGCAGGCCTGCATGTACGGCCACCAGACCCGGAAGGCCGCGCCCGACGCCGCCACCGTCGAACTGTCCTGCGTGCTGCGCACCGTGCGCGCCTGGTCCGAACCGTGGGCGTCCGACCCGCTGCCCGGCACCTACTACGTGCGCCTGACGGTGGTCGGCCTGCCCGAGGAGGATCTGGGCCTGCCGGTCCACGTCGAGACGGAGGTCACCTCGGCCGACCAGGGCGGCGCCCACGACGTGGACGGCACGCTCGCCGAGCCCCTCGTACCCGGCGTCTCCGCGGCATCGGCCCAGGGCGTCACCCTGGCCGGCAGCGAGCCGGAGGACGGCTGGTCCTCCGGGTGGTGGACCAGCCGCTGGCTGTGGACCGCCGGCGGCGCCGCGCTCGCCGCGCTCGCGGGCGTGTTCGGCTACTCCCTGACGCGCGGCGGTGGCCGCCCGTCCCGGGTACCGCCGGGCGTCTGATCCCGCAGCACGTCGTCACCGGGGGCCGCAGGCGACCGCCTGCGGCCCCCGGCCGTGCCATGGCCTGAACCGGAGATCGCCCCTTCGAGCTCATGGCCGACTGGCATTAGGCTCAGCAACTCACGTACTGCGCACGGCAGATGACGGGAGTTCCCCATGTCCACGGAAACCGGTGCGGCCCTCGACACCGGGCCGCGCGGCCACCGGATCGTCCAGGGACCCAGGGGCGTGCCGCTCCTGGGGAGCCTGCCCCAGTTCGGCAAGGACCCCCTCGCGTTCTTCGAGCGCCTGCGCGGTCACGGGGACATGGTGCGCTGGCGCTTCGGCCGCAACGACTGCATCTTCGTCGCCGATCCGGAGTGCATCGGCGAACTGCTCACCGAGACGGAACGCACCTTCGACCAGCCCCTGCTGGGCATCGCCTTCCGTACGGTCATGGGCAACGGCGTCGTCGTCGCCCGCGGCGCGGACTGGAGGCGCAAGCGCTCCCTGGTCCAGCCCTCGGTGCGGCCCAAGCAGGTGAAGTCGTACGCCTCCACGATGACTGCGTGTGCCGTGGACCTGGCCGACAGCTGGTCGGGCGGCGAACGCGTCGACGTCAAGCGGGAGATGGCGGCCCTGACGCAGAAGATCGCGGTCCGCACCATCTTCGGGGTGGACACACCGGCCGACGCGGCGTCGATGGGCCGGGCCATGGACATCGCCCAGCAGGAGATCGGCAAGGAGTTCAGCGGCCTGGGCGCCGTGCTGCCCGACTGGGTGCCGACGCCCGGCCGGGCCAGGATCAAGAAGGCCGCCGCCGTGATCGACGCCGAGGTCGGACGCGTGGTGGCCCGCCACCGCGACGGGGACGGCGAGCGCCCCGACCTGCTGAGCCGGCTGCTCACGGCGGTGGACGAGACCGGGGCGCACCTCACCGACCAGGAGATCCGCGACGAGACCGTCACCCTCTACATCGGCGGTCACGAGACGACCGCCTCCACGCTGGTGTGGGCCTGGTACCTCCTCTCCCGTACCCCGCGGGCGCTCGCCGCGCTCACCGAGGAGCTGGACCGGGTGCTGGGCGACCGGGAACCGGGGATCGACGACTACGCGCGGCTGCCGTACGCCCAGGCGGTGGTGAAGGAGACCCTCCGGCTGTATCCGACGATCTGGCTGGTCACGGGGATCGCCAAGGAGGGGGCCCGGCTCGGCGGGGTGCCGATACCGGAGGGCACGCGGGTGTGGAGCAGCCAGTGGGCGACGCACCGGGACGAGCGGTGGTTCCCCGAGCCCGAGGCGTTCCGCCCCGAGCGCTGGGACGAGGAGGACGGGGACGAGATCCCGGAGTACGCCTGGTACCCGTTCGGCGGTGGCCCCCGGGTCTGCCTGGGTACCCGCTTCGCGATGGTCGAGGCGGTGCTGATCCTGGCCGTCCTGGCGCGCCGCTTCGAGCTGGAGGTCGACCCGGGCACCGTCGATCCCGTGCCGACGCTGACCCTGCAGCCGGACCGGGAGGTCATGGCGACCGTTCGGGCACGCTGAACGCGCCGACGGGTGAAGCCGGCCGGGAACGTTTGACCTCAACTTCACTCGAGGTCCTAACGTTCCCCGCACACCGACCGACCCCGGAGGACCGCATGGACATGGAAGTCACGGCGTGGCACGCGCTGCACAGCACGGTGAACGCGCAGACGGACCGCAGGCCCTTCTCCAGAGCCACACTGCACCGCATCGGAGCCTTCGCCCGGCCGCACCGGGGCAGGATCGTCCGCTTCCTGCTCCTCAGCGTGGTCACCGCCCTCCTGGCGGTGGCCACGCCCGTACTGGCCGGCTGGGTCGTCGACGCGATCGTGGAGGGCCGGGACCCCGGCACGGTCGTCCGGTACGCCCTGCTCATCGCCCTGATCGCGCTGGCGGAGGCGGGGCTCGGCCTCCTCGTCCGATGGCTCTCCGCCACCCTCGGCGAGGGGCTGATCCTCGATCTGCGGACAGCCGTCTTCGACCACGTCCAGCGAATGCCCGTCGCCTTCTTCACCCGTACCAGGACCGGTGCACTGGTCAGCCGGCTCAACAACGATGTGATCGGCGCGCAGCGGGCGTTCAGCAACACGCTCTCCGGCGTCGTCTCCAACGTCGTCACCCTGCTGCTGACCCTGGCCGTGATGCTGACGATCTCGTGGCAGATCACGCTGCTCGCCCTGGTGCTGCTGCCGGTGTTCGTCGTCCCCGCCCGCCGCATGGGCACACGGATGGCCGACCTCCAGCGGGAGGCCGCCGGCCACAACGCCACCATGGGCACGCAGATGACCGAACGCTTCTCCGCGCCGGGCGCGACGCTCATCAAGCTCTTCGGCCGCCCCGCGGACGAGTCCGCCGCATTCGCGGCCCGCGCGGGACGGGTACGTGACATCGGCGTCCGCACGGCGATGTTGCAGTCCACCTTCATCACGGCACTCACCCTGGTGTCGGCCCTCGCCCTCGCCCTCGTCTACGGCCTCGGCGGTCACTACGCGCTGCGCGGCACCCTGGAACCCGGGGCCGTCGTCGCCCTGGCCCTGCTGCTCACCCGGCTCTACGCGCCCCTGACGGCCCTGGCCGGAGCCCGGGTCGAAGTGATGAGCGCCCTGGTCAGCTTCGAGCGGGTCTTCGAGATCCTCGACCTGAAACCGCTGATCGCGGAGAAGCCCGACGCCCGCCGGGTGCCGGACGGACCGGTGTCCGTCGAGTTCGACGGGGTCTCCTTCGGCTACCCGTCCGCCGACAAGGTCTCGCTCGCCTCCCTCGAAGAGGTCGCCACGCTCGATCGGGGCGACGGCTCGCAGGTGCTGCACGACGTCTCCTTCACGGCCGAACCCGGCCGCATGGTCGCCCTCGTGGGATCGTCCGGAGCCGGGAAGTCGACCATCGCGCAGCTGCTCCCCCGGCTGTACGACGCCGACGCCGGCACCGTACGGCTGAACGGCGTCGACGTACGCGACCTGACGTCCGACTCGATCCGGGAGACCCTCGGCATGGTCACCCAGGACGGGCACCTCTTCCACGAGTCGGTCCGCGCCAACCTGCTGCTCGCCGGCCCGCAGGCCACCGAGGAGGAGATCTGGGACGCGTTGCGCCGCTCCCGCCTGGACGGGCTGGTGGCCTCGCTCCCCGACGGGCTGGACACGGTGGTCGGCGAACGCGGCTACCGGCTCTCCGGAGGCGAACGCCAGCGGCTCACCATCGCCCGGCTGCTGCTGGCCCGTCAGCGCGTGGTGATCCTGGACGAGGCGACCGCGCACCTGGACTCCACCTCGGAGGCCGCCGTCCAGGAGGCGCTGGCCGAGGCCCTGGAAGGCCGCACGGCCGTGGTGATCGCCCACCGGCTCTCGACCGTGCGCTCCGCGGACCTCATCCTGGTCGTGGAGGGCGGGCGCATCGTCGAACGGGGCACGCACGAGGAGCTGCTGGCCGCCGGAGGACGGTACGAGGAGCTGCACCGCACCCAGTTCGAACGTCCGGAGGCGGACGAGGCGGCCCGGGCGACCGGTTGACCGTCTCCCGGCCTGGTCGCGGGCCCGGGGGACGGGCGCGGACCCCCGCCTCTACGATGGTCCGATGGCATCGATCAGGCAGGTCCAGATCACCTTCGACTGCGCGGAGCCCCGGCGCGTCGCCCGCTTCTGGTGCGAGGTGCTGGGGTACGTCCTCCAGCCGCCGCCGGAGGGCTTCGACACCTGGGAGGACTTCGACCGCGCGCAGCCGCCCGGGAACGGGGACGCCTGGGCCGTCTGCAAGGACCCCTCGGGTGCGGGCCCGCGCATGTACTTCCAGCGCGTCCCCGAGGGCAAGGCCGTCAAGAACCGGGTCCATCTCGACGTGCGGGTCGGCACCGGCCTCGTGGGCGAGGAGCGCCTCGCGGCACTGGAGGCCGAGTGCGCCCGGCTGCTGCCGCTCGGCGCGGTGCGCGGACAGCTGCTGCTCGCGGACGAGGAGAACGAGTCGTGCCTCAACATGCAGGACCCCGAGGGCAACGAGTTCTGTCTCGACTGAGCGCCCGCCGTGGCCTGTCGGCGTTGCACGTCCTCCGACGGCCCTCGTAACGTGACCGGTGTCCGTCGAGCCGACCGACCCGGCCGGTGGCCTGCACGGTCGGCGCCGGACGGCCCGGCCGCCTGGTACGGCCGGGCCGTGAGAGCCCTCCGACCGTGAAACCTGGTACGCATGAGTCAGTCACCGTCCGCCCTCGGGGCATGGCACCGGCCGATGGTCGCCCGTCTCGCGGGCGAGGAGAACCGCACGGCGACCGCGCTGGAGCTCTTCTTCGACCTGTGCTTCGTCACCGCCGTCGCCCAGGCGTCGGGAGCCTTCGAGCACGAACTCGCCGAGGGACACGTCGGGGACGGGGTCCTGGGCTACGCGATGGTGTTCTTCGCGATCTGGTGGGCCTGGATGAACTTCACCTGGTTCGCCTCCGCCTACGACACCGACGACGTCCCGTACCGGCTCCTCACCCTGGTCCAGATCACGGGTGCCCTGATCCTGGCCGCGGGCGCGGCGGACGCCCTCTCGCACGAGGACTTCACCGTCATCACCTGGGGATACGTCGTCATGCGGCTCGCCATGGCCACCCAGTGGCTGCGCGCCGCACGCTCCGACCCGGAACGCCGGCGCTCCTGCCTGCGCTACGCGGCCGGCATCCTGATCGTGCAGGTCGGCTGGGTCGCGAGGCTGGCGCTGCCGGAGGACTGGGGCCTGCCGCTGTTCGCGGTCCTGGTCCTGGCCGAGATCGCCGTCCCCGTCTGGGCCGAGAGCCCGGCGAAGACCACCTGGCATCCCCATCACATCGCCGAGCGGTACGGGCTGTTCACCCTCATCGTCCTCGGTGAGACCATCACCGCGGCCACCGCCGCCGTCCGCACCGCGCTCGACGGCGAGACGGCCCTCGGCGACATCGCGACCCTGGTCGTCGGCGGCGTACTGACGGTGTTCGCCCTGTGGTGGCTCTACTTCGCGCAGAACGCCCCCCAGCGGCTCACCGGCTTCAGGGCGGCGATCCTCTGGGGCTACGGCCACTACGCCGTCTTCGCCTCGGCCGCGGCGGTCGGCGCCGGACTGGCGGTCAACGTGGCCCACGCCGGCGGTCACGGTCACCTCTCGGACCGTGCCGCCGCAGCGGCGTTCACCATCCCGGTGGCCGTCTTCATCACCCTGGTGTGGCTGCTCCACCACCGGGCGGAGGAACTCCGCAGCCGCAACGACCTCATCCACCCCGTCGCCGTCCTCGCCGTCCTGGCCACGACGTTCCTCCCGGTCCCGGTGCTCGTCACCGGCATCCTCACCGCCGCACTCGTCGCGGCGACACTCGTCGTGGCGGCGCGCCCGGGCGGCGGGGCGGACACCGCCGAGGCGGGAACGGCATGACGCGGACCGAGGACCCTGGTAGTGCCTCGTCAGGTTCTGGGTCCGCTTCGGCTGCGGGCGGTTGCGGGTGGTGCAGGTGCCGGTCCAGCACTTCGGCAGGTCGTCGAGGAGGTCCCGGACCTGGTAGGGAACCAGGTCCTGGACCGCAGCCGACCAGGCTGAGCCGGGCCGCGGGTCAGTTCTGCCCGGGACTCTCGACCGACACCCTGGGCAGCTTTCGGTCCAGCCATGCGGGCAGCCACCAGGCCCGCTTGCCGAGCATCTGCATGACGGCGGGGACGATCAGGCAGCGGATGACCACTGCGTCGAGCAGGATCGCGACGGCCAGACCGAGACCGAACTGCTGGAGCATCCCGTCCGAGCTGAGGACGAACGCACCGAAGACGAACATCATGATGGCCGCGGCCGCGGTGATGACCTTGCCGGTCGAGGCCAGTCCCTCCCGCACGGACTGCGCCGGATCCTTGGTGCGCATCCATTCCTCGTGGATACGGGAGACGAGGAAGACCTCGTAGTCCATGGAGAGCCCGAAGACGATCGCGAAGATCAGCGCGGGAATGAACGCCTCGACGGGGCCCGGCTGTGCTCCGAACCAGCCGTGCTGGAACACCAGGGTGATCATGCCGAGTGCGGCGGAGATGGACAGCAGGTTCAGGACCGCCGCCTTGACGGGGATACAGATCGACCGGAAGACCAGCAGGAGCAGGAGCGAGGAGACGCCGACGACCACGGCGACGAACAGCGGCAGCCGGTCGGCGAGCGTCTCGGAGACGTCCTGGGAGGCAGCCGTGGCACCGCCGACCAGTACCTCGGCACCGGTGGCGTGTTCGAGGGGCGGGGCCATGTCGTCACGCAGGTGATGGACGAGGTCCACGGTTCCCACTGCCTGCGGGGAGGTCGTCGGGTAGACGAATACCGTGGACAGAGCACCGTCCGGCGAGGGCATCGCGGGACTGGCCTCGGCGACGCCGTCGGTGGTGGCGAGCTTCACCTGGACGGCCTTCCCGGCGCTCCGGTCGCCCTTCACCAGCACGATGAGCGGACCGTTGAAGCCGGGACCGAAGCCTTCGGCGAGCAGGTCGTACGCATGCCGGGCTGTCGAGCTCTTCGGGGCGTTGCCGGAGTCGGCGAAGCCCAGGCGCATGCCGAGAGCCGGTGCGGACAGGGCCAGGAGGGCGATCACACCGGCCAGCAGGGTCGGGAGGGGGCGGCGCTGCACGGCGCGGGCCATGGCGCGCCAGCGGTCGCCCTCGGTCCTGCCCTGCAGCCTGGCCCTGGCCTGCTGCTTGAGGACATGGCGCTGGATGCGCCCGCCGAACAGGGCGAGGAGGGCGGGCAGCAGTACCAGGGAAGCGGCCATCGTGACCAGGACGGTGATGGCCACCGCGAGGGCGATGCCCTGCAGGGAGCCGAGTCCGAGGGCGACCAGGCCGAGGAGGGCGACGATGACCGTGCATCCGGCGAAGAAGACGGTGCGGCCTGCGGAGTCGAGGGCCTTGCGGCCTGCCTCCGCAGACCGCACGCCGGCGAGGAGTTCGTGGCGGTAGCGGTAGAAGATCAGCAGGGCGTAGTCGACGCCGACGCCGAGACCTACGAGCATCAGGATGGGCGGGGTGAAGTCCGCGACGGTGAGGATGTGCGAGGCCAGGGCGATCAGGCCGACGGCGCCGCCCACCGCGAACAGCGCCGTGATCAGCGGCAGCGAGGCCGCGAGCAGCGAGCCGAAGAGCAGCACCAGGATGACCAGCGCGGCCACGATCCCGGCGAGTTCGGCGGTCGGCGGATCCCGGTCCTGCGCGTTGCGCGCGGCCTCGCCGCCCACCTCGACCTGGAGGTCGTCGGTGGCGATGTGCTGTGCGACATCGATCACCTGGGCGACGTCCTCCCAGGGAACCTCCTCGGTCCTGCCGTCGAGCGTGACGGACGCGTAGGCGATCGTTCCGTCCTTCGAGACCGCCGAGACGTCGGAGAAGGGGCTGCGCACGTCGGCGATGCCCGGCATCTGCTTCACCTCGGCCAGCATCGGCTCGATGCGGGCCTTCGCGCGCTCGACGCCTGCGGCGTCCTTGAAGACGATCTCGATGCTGTCGCCCGCCTGGTCGCTTCCGTGCTTCTTGAACAGGTCGGTGGCGCTCTGGGAATCGGTGCCGGGCAGCGTGAAGTCGTTCCTGTATGCGGATCCTGCCGCGGTGGAGCCCAGCGTGATGGCGGCGAGGACGGCCGCCCACAGGGCGAGAGCGGCCCAGCGATGACGTTGCGCCCAGCCCGCCAGGGCACCGAACCGGCCGACAGGCGCGGACGGCGTACCGGACGGGGGCGGAGCAAGGGACGCGGCGGAGCCGCGGGGGGAAGACATGTGCTACCTCGAATTCGAGCGAGTGCTGTCTGGAGCCGTCGCCATGCCCACGACCGCCCCGGCCGGTGCGAGGACACCGAGTGCGAGCCCGGCGAACACACCGCTGGCCGTGACCGAGAACGTTCCGGCGGCGGTGATCAGCAGAATTCCGGCCGCGGTACCCACCAGCGCGCCGACGAGGGCGGCACCGGTCCGGGTGGGAGCAATGGACGACGACATACCCTCGATCTTGCGCGGGCCCCCGGGACCCGGGCGTCGGCCCACGGCAGACACTTGGCCGCGACAGCTGTACCCCAGCGGATGTACATCCCGGACCGGCGCGTACTCCTCCGGCAGGCCCCCGTCTCGTGTCCGCACACAAGCCGTCGTGCGGCATCGCGCTCCGGGCAGAATGAAGCAGTGTTCCACCTCGATGCCACCCGCTTCCGTCTGCCCACAGGGCTCCACGCCGACCTGGCGCTCGCCGGGGTCGTGCTCGTGCTGTGCGGGGTGGCCGAGGGGCAGCGGCTCGGCGCGCAGTGGAACGCGACCGCCTCCCTGATCATCTCCTGGCTCCTGGCGGTGCTGGTGTGCGCGGCACTGCCGCTGCGTCGCCGTCATCCGGTGGCGGTGGGTGTGTGCACCGTGCTCGGCACCGGCGTCTACCACCTGCTGAGCACGGTCGACGGCCCGCTGGTCATCGTCCCGATCGCTGCGCTGTACGCGCTGGCGGCACGGGGACGGATCCAGGTGTCGGTCGCCCTGGCCGCGGTCATGGTCATCGGTGTGGGTGCGGGCGCGCTCGTCGGCACCGGCGATGTCACCGGCACGGCGGTCTTCATGCTGACCGGCTGGCTGATCGCGGTGCTGGCGTTGGGCGCGATGCGCCACGGCCGGCTCGCCTACGCCGAGGAACACGGCAGACTGCGCGCCACCCAGGAACGACTGCGTATCGCCCGCGAACTGCACGACGTCATCGGCCACACCATGTCGACGATCCATGTGCAGGCGTCCTCCACCCTGCACCGTTTGCCGAAGAACCCCGATCTGGCGAAGGAGGCGCTGACCGCCATCAAGCGGAGCAGCAAGGACGGCCTCCAGGAAGTGCGCGCCACCCTCGGTGTTCTACGTCAGGCCGACGAGGCAGCTCCGACCACCCCCTCACCGGGGCTCTCCCGGATCGGAGAGCTGATCTCCTCGGCGACTCGGGCGGGCCTGGATGTACACATCGAGCGCCACGGCACTCCCGCGCTGCTGCCCGCAGCGGTGGACCTCGCCGCCTACCGCATCGTGCAGGAGTCCCTGACCAACGCGGTCCGGCACAGCGGCGCCCGGCACGTCGTCGTCGACCTCCGCCATGGCGAGCGGGAAGTGACACTCCACGTCACCGACGACGGCCACGGCGCGGTCCGCCGGCCACCTGGCAGCGGCATCGCCGGCATGACGGAGCGAGCACGCGCCCTGGGCGGAACGCTGAGCGCCGGTGCCGGCCCTGCGGGCGGATTCACCGTCCGGGCACGGCTACCGTTCCCGGACCACCACGAGCCGATCGACGGAGCAGCTGATGATCCAGATTCTGCTGGCGGATGACCAGCGCCTCGTACGCGCGGGGATCCGCGGCATTCTCGACGACGAGGACGACCTGCACGTGGTTGCCGAAGCCTCCGACGGGCACACCGCCCTTGCCGCGTGCCGTGAACTGCTCCCCGACGTGGTCCTGATGGACATCCGCATGCCCGGCATGGACGGACTCGAAGCCGCCCGCCGCATCGCCGCCGATCAGCAGCTGTCGGCCGTGAAGGTGGTGATGCTGACCACGTTCGACCTCGACGAGTACGTGTACGGCGCGCTGCGCTCCGGCGCCACAGGCTTCCTCCTCAAGGACACCGAACCGGACGAACTCCTGCGCGCGGTCCGCGTCGCCGCGAGGGGCGAGGCACTCATCAGCCCCTCCGTCACCCGTCGCCTCATCGCGGAATTCGCCGACCGCCCCGTCAACGCCCGCGAACCCGACCAACGCCTCGATGCCCTGACCAGCCGCGAACGCGAGGTCATGCGGCTGATCGCCGCCGGCCGCACCAACGAGGAAATCGCCACGCGGCTGGTGGTCTCCCCGTTGACCGCGAAGACTCACGTCAGCCGCATCATGGCCAAACTCGGCGCCCGGGGTCCCAGGTCGTGGTCATGGCCTACGAATACCGCATGGTCAGCCCCGGCTGGCTGGAGGACTAGATCGACACCGGCAGCGGTCAGCGTGCTGCGGACGTGACGTGTCGCGACGGCTCGGAAGCGCTTCAGCCGGTTGCCGGCCCGTTCGGTGTTCCACTTCTTGTACCGCTACCGAGCGCGGGTCCTGGACCTCCTCCAGGACCCGCTGAAGAGCTGGACCGGCCCCTGCACCATCCGCGACCGCCCCTGCCCCGCAACCGAACCTGACGAAGCACCACTAGGTGAACCGGAGCTCCGACGGATGGGCCACGCGCCGCAGGAGCGGGAGGGACGTCGCGGCGGCAAGCAGACAGGCGGCTAGGACCAACGGCGGGACGAGCAGCGGCAGCAGCGGCACGAACCCGTTGTTCACGACGGCGGCATACCCCATGTACACCACCGTTCCTCCGGCCCCGGCGAGCAGGAGCGCGGGGGCCAGGGGGATCGCGGTCTCCAGAATCGTCGCCGCGGCGAGGACCCGGTACGGAACTCCGGCCGCCGCCTGGGCGGCCAGTCCCCTGCGACGGGTGGCGAGCGACTCGGCGGCGCCCACCGCGAGGCCGCAGAGACTGATGGCCAGGGCGACCAGCACGGCGGAACCGGCGAGGTCGATACCGGTGGTGTAGAAGGCCAGGCCCTCCGGTTCATGGCCGGGCCCCCGCAGCTCGGCGAGCAGGACACCGCGCACACCCACGAAGCCCACCCCGACGACGGTGACCAGCAGCAGCGCGGCATGCGTGCGCGCGGCGGCCCACGGATCGTGCGCGAGGCGGCTCGCGGCGATGAGCACCGCCGGGCGCTTGGCCCGGAGGGTGAGTCTGCGGCCCATGTACGCCGCCGATGCCTTCGCCACCCAGATCGCGCCCGCCCCGGTGAGGACCACCACGGCCAGGACCAGCGACACGAGCGGCGCAGCGCCCGCGCGCGCCGGGAACATCAGGAGCAGTGCCGACGAGGCGATCAGCACAGCCGCGAGCGCGAAGCCGAGCGCCCCCCTGCGTTGCGGGTCCGGCCCCGTCCTGCGCAGGTGGTCGAGGGGTGCTGCCAGCACGTTGCGCAGGACGAAGGCGCTCACGAGTGCCGCGACCACGGGAACGAGAAGGACGACCGCCGCGAAGCCCGCCCAGGCACCGGGTCCGGGTGAGTGCCCCACCACGGCGAGGAGCGCGACGAACGCGGCGGCTCCGGCCGTCGAACCGGCCAGGCAGACGAACCCGGACTCCACGGCGGCGATTCTCCGCACCTGGGCGGGGGACGCTCCGGCGAGCCGCATCCCGGCCATCCGCCGATGGCGGTGCACGGCGCCGATGCGGGCGCACTGGCCGAGGAAGCCCAGCACGGGGATCAGCAGGAGCACGAGCGCGAGCGCCACTCCCGCGCGCTGGCCGGGCTGGTTCAGCAACCCGTGTGCGTACGGGATCGACACCTGCCCCGGTACGGCGGCCGTGGTCACGGCCGCGAGGGAGAAGCCCGTGGCGAGCAGGGCGCCGAGGAGGGTGAGTGAGAGCCTCCACCACTCGCGGCGCTCCGAGCCCCGTGCGAGGATCCAGGCGATGCGGAGGTCAGTTCTCACGGCGGACCGCCCCCTGACCGGCGGCCTCGGCGGAGCCGGCGTCGAAGGCGCCGTCCCGCAGGGTGACCTCACGGTCCGCGTACGCGGCGATCTGCGCGTCATGGGTGATCAGGAGCACCGCCGTGGCGGTCTCCCGCGCGGTATGGACGAGAGCGGTCATCACCTGTTCCCCGGAGAGCGCGTCGAGCGCCCCGGTCGGCTCGTCCGCGAAGACCGCCCTGGGCTCGGTGACCAACGCCCGTGCCAGCGCGACCCGTTGGGACTGTCCGCCGCTCATGCCACCGGGACGGAGGTCGGCCTGGCCACGCACACCGAAGCGCTCAAGCCACTCCCCCGCCCGCCGGGCGGCGCGGTCGCGCGGGATCCCCGCCAGGAGCAGCGGCAGCGCCACGTTGTCGAGCGCGGTGAGTTCGGGGATCAGCTGCCCGAACTGGAACACCACGCCGAAGTCGTCGCGCCGCAGGCGGCTGAGCCGGTCCTCGGGGAGCCCGCCGAGCTCCTCGCCGCCGTACATCACGGTGCCTTCGTCGGGCCGGACAATCCCTGAAAGGCAGTGCAGCAGAGTCGACTTGCCGCTGCCGCTCGTGCCGGTGACGGCGAGGATCTCGCCCGCGTGGAGATCGAGGGAGGCGCCACGCAGCGCCTCGGTCCGTCCGTACGATTTCTTCAGACCGTGCGCCGAGATCAGCGCCGGGGCCTCCCGGGAGGCCTGTTCGTCCCGTGTGCTCATGCTGAGTTGACCTCCGCGGTCAAGGTGTCGATCCGGGCCGCGGTGGTGGCCATCCACCGTAGGTCGGCATCGAGATGGGCAAGGGCGTAGTCCGCCGAGAGCACCGTGCTGAGATCGGCTTCCGGCGTGGTCTTCAGTGCGGTGAGCTCGCGCATCCGCTCCATGTGGGCGGCGCGCTGGGCCCGCAGGTGGGCGGCCGCGTCCGGCGTCCGCCCGTCCCGGCCCGCCCGGTGGCCGGCCGCCTCGACGAGGATCGAGACCACGACCTTGGAGAAGATCTCGTTCGTCACGAAGGGGGCCGGCGGGGTGATCTCCTCGGCCCAGCGGTCGAGTTCGCGTGATCCCTCGTCCGTGGACCGGTAGAGGGTGCGTTCGGGGCCGCCGTCGGAGTCGGTGCCGTCGACCGCGGCCAGCCCGTCACGCACCAGGCGCTGGAGCGTCGTGTAGACCTGCCCGTAGGCGAGCGGGCGGGCCTGCGGGAAGCGTGCGTCGTACTGCCGCTTCAGGTCGTAGCCGTGGCAGGGACCCGCTGCGAGCAGGCCCAGGAGGACATGGCGGGTGCTCATGCGACCGACTCTACCCTCAGTACATGTACTGAGTGAATAGTGAGTTTCGGACGACCTCGGCCGGAAACAGCCGGAGCGGCCCGGAACGCCGTCAGCCGCCGCAGCTGATGCCGCGGCGGCTGACGGTGGGACGCGGGTCCGGGTCTGGTGGGACGGGTCCGGGCCCGGTCAGATCACCGGTCCAGCCACTTCTTCCAGGTGCCGGGGTGCTTCTCGATCCAGCGCTCCGCGGCCTCGTCGGGTGACAGCCGCTCGGAGGCGATCATCTCGGAGACCTCGTTCTGGTCCTTCTCCGACCAGTGGAACTTCTTCAGGAACGCGGCCGCGTCCCCGCCGCGCTTCGAGAAGTCCGCGTTGAGGTACTTCTGGAGCGGGGTCGTCGGGTACGCGCAGTCGATGTCCGCCGGGGCCTTCGCCGCGCAGGCGTCGGAGTGGGCGGGGAGCTTCACCTCGACCATCGGCACCTCGTTGAACAGCCACTGGGGCTGGTACCAGTAGCTGAGGAAGGGCTTCTTCTCCTTGGCGAACTGCTGCATCTGGGTGATCTGGGCGGCCTCGGAGCCGGCGAAGACGACCTTGTAGTCGAGGCCGAGATTCTTCACCAGCGCCTGGTCGTTGGTGACGTAGGACGGCGAACCGTCCATCAGCTGGCCCTTGTCACCGCTCTCGGCGGTGCGCAGTTCGTCGGCGTACTTGTCGAGGTTCTTCCAGTTCGTGACGTCGGGGTGCTCGTCCGCCCAGTACTTGGGGACGTACCAGCCGATGTGGCCGGTGACGCCGAGGTCGCCGCCGGGGACGATCGTCTTCTTGTCCTCGACGTACAGCTTCTCCTGGTCCGGGTGGCCCCAGTCCTCCAGCATGGCGTCCACGCGGCCCTGGCTGAGGGCGTCCCAGGCGGGCACCTCGTCGGTCTGCACGAGGTCGACGCGGTAGCCGAGCTCGTCCTGAAGGATCTTCTGGGCGACGGCCACGTTGGCCTGTGCACCGACCCAGGACTGGACGGACAGGGTGACGGTCTTGATGTCCGCCGGGGCTGCGAACGGGGACGCCTGCTTGGTCATGTCGGCCGCGCCGCAGCCGGTGACGGCCAGCAGGGCGCCGGCCGAGGCGACGATCGCGGACGTACGGAGGCGGGCACGGGTACGGGTGCGAGCCATGTCAGCTCTCCTTCCGCTGGCGACGGGCGGTGGGCTGGGTGACGCGGTCCAGCATCAGCCCCAGGCAGACGATGGCGGCGCCCGCGACGAGACCGGTGGCCAGATCGCCCTGCGCCAGGCCGAAGACGACCTCGTAACCGAGCGCCCCCGAGCCGACGAGGCCGCCGATGATGACCACGGCGAGGACCAGGACGACGCCCTGGTTGACGGCGAGCAGCAGCGCGGGCCTGGCCAGCGGGATCTGGACCTGGCGCAGTTGCTGGCCGCTGGTGGCGCCGAGGGAACGGGCGCACTCCATGGCGGCGGGGTCGACGCCGCGCAGCCCCTGGGTCGTGATGCGTACGACGGCGGGGAGCGCGTAGACGACGGCCGCCGCGGCGGCGGGGGCACGGCCGACGCCGAACAGGGCGACGACGGGGATGAGGTAGACGAACTGCGGCATCGTCTGGAAGACGTCAAGGACGGGGCGCAGCAGGCGTTCGAGCCGCCGGCTGCGGGCGGCGCCGACGGCGATGCCGAAGCCGAGGACCAGGGTGACGGCGACGGCCGCGATGACCTGGCTGAGCGTGTCCATCGACAGGTCCCAGACGCCGAGGACGCCGATGGCGGCCATGGCCAGGACGGCGGTGAGCGCGGTCCTCCAGGTGCCGATGGTCCAGGCGAGGGCGGCGACGATCAGCAGGACGGACCACCAGGGCAGGCCCTGGAGTCCGCTGCGGAGCGGGTTGAGGACCCAGCTGGTGAAGTGGGCGGCCCAGTCGGCGGTTCCGCCGATGACGGGGATGCCGGTGTAGAGGTGGTCGACCATCCAGTCCTTGGCGGTGTTGACCGGACCCGCGATGGCCACGATCCCGCCCTCGGGCCAGATGCGGCCGCCGGTGAAGCGGCCCACGACGGCGACCGCGGCGGCGGCCAGAGCGGCGAGGCCCCATCCGCGTGCTCCGCGCAGGGCGGCGGGACCGGTGGGCTCCGTGCCGATCTTCCGGCCGGCCGCCTCGGTCGTACGGTCCAGGACGACGGCCAGCAGCACGATCGGGATGCCCGCGGCGAGGGCCGCGCCGACGTCGACGGAGGAGAGCGCCTGGTAGACGCGGTCACCGAGGCCGCCTGCTCCGATGACGGAGGCGATGACGGCCATGGACAGCGCCATCATGATGGTCTGGTTGAGGCCGAGGAGCAGTTCCTTGCGGGCCAGCGGGAGCCGGGCGCTCAGGAGGCGCTGCCGGCCGGTCGCTCCGAGCGAGGCGACGGCCTCCATGACACCGGCGTCGGCGCCGCGCAGTCCGAGTGCGGTGAGCCGGGCCATCGGCGGCGCCGCGTAGACGACGGTGGCGAGGACCGCGCCGGGCACCCCGATGCCGAAGATCAGCACGACGGGCAGCAGGTAGGCGAAGGCGGGGAGCACCTGCATGGTGTCCAGGACGGGGCGCAGGACCCGGAAGACGCGGTCCGAGAGCCCGCCGGCCAGCCCGAGGAGCAGGCCCAGCACCACGGAGGCCAGGACCGCGACGACCATCAGGGCGAGGGTCTGCATGGTCGGCACCCACATGCCGAGCAGCCCGCAGACGAGGAAGGACGCTCCGGCGGTCAGCGCGAGGCGCCACCCGGCCGTGCGCCAGGCGACGAGCGCGGCAAGGGCGGTGACACCGGCCCAGCCGAGGGCGAGCAGCGCCAGGTAGACGCCGCGCACGGAGAGGACGACGGCGTTGCTGATGTGGCCGAAGAAGTAGAGGAACAGCGGGTGGCTGTCGCGGTTTCCGATGATCCAGTCGTTGACGTCGCCGAGCGGCCCGCTCAGGTCGACGGTCAGGGCGCCGGGCCAGACCCCGCCGCCCCAGCGCGCGTGCACGAGGGGGACGGCGACGGCGGCGATCACGAGCAGCGAGAGGATCTTGGCGAGGGCGGGCCGTGCGCGCAGCGCGGCGAGCGGGGCGCCGCCCGGGGGTCCGGAGGCCGTACGGGTGGCGGCCTGGGCGGTGGCCATCAGACGGTCACCTCACGGGCTCCGGTGCCCGCCCCCGCCACGACCTCGAGCAGGCAGGCGTGGTCGACGACCCCGAGCAGCCGGCCGTTCTCCATCACCCGGGCGACCGGGTCACCGGAGCGGGCGACGGCCTCGATGGCTTCGGAGACGGTGGCGCCGGGGCGGACGGCCGGGCCGTCGGTGCTCTCACCGGGGGCCGGGGGACGCATGGCGGTGGCGACGGTGAGGACCTGCTCGCGCGGCACGTCCTGGACGAACTCGCGGACGTAGTCGTCGGCCGGCGCGCCGACGATCTCCTCGGGGGTGCCCAGCTGGACGATGCCGCCGTCACGCATCAGTGCGATGCGGGTGCCCAGGCGGAGCGCCTCGCTGAGGTCGTGGGTGATGAAGACCATGGTGCGGCCCTCCTCGCGGTGGAGCCGGACCACCTCGTCCTGCATCTCGCGCCGGATCAGCGGGTCGAGCGCGCTGAACGGCTCGTCGAAGAGGAGGACGGACGGGTCGACGGCGAGCGCGCGGGCCAGGCCGACGCGCTGCTGCTGACCGCCGGAGAGCTGGGCGGGGCGGCGGTCCTCGAGGCCGGCGAGGCCGACCTTCTCGACCAGTTCGGCCGCCTTGGCGCGCCGTTCGGCCTTGCCGAGGCCCTGGATCTCCAGGCCGTAGGCGACGTTGTCGAGGACGGTGCGGTGCGGGAGCAGCCCGAAGTGCTGGAAGACCATCGCGGCCCGGTGGCGGCGCAGTTCGCGCAGACGGGTGGTGTCCATGGCCAGGACGTCCTCGCCGTCGATGGCGAGGGTGCCGCTGGTGGGCTCGATGAGCCGGGTCAGACAGCGGACCAGGGTGGACTTGCCGGAGCCCGACAGGCCCATGACGACGAAGACTTCGCCCTTCTCCACGTCGAAGGACACGTCCCGCACGGCGGCGGTGCACCCGGTGCGCTCGCGCAGTTCCGCCGGAGGCAGGGCGGCGAACTCGCTCCCGGGGACGCGGTCGGCCTTGGGCCCGAAGACCTTCCACAGGTTCCGGACGCTGAAAACAGGGGTACCGGCTTCACTCATCGGACATCGCCTCCGGTGGTCGGGGTCGCTCGGAGCAGTTCGGCGCACTTCTCGCCCACCATCAGGACACCGATCATGGGGTTCACGGCGGGCATGGTCGGGAAGACGGAGGCGTCGGCGATGCGGATGCCCTCCAGGCCCTGGATCCGCAGCTGCGGGTCCACGACCGCCATCGGGTCGCCGGCCGCCCCCATCCGGCAGGTGCCCGCCGGGTGGTAGACCGTGTGGGCGACCTTGCGGGCGTACTCGCTGATGTCCTCGTCGGACGTGACCTCGGGTCCGGGGCACACCTCGCGCTTGAGCCAGTGGGCCAGCGGCTCGGTCCTCGCTATCTCGCGGGCGAGCTTGATGCCGTCGACGAGGGTGCGGCCGTCGTAGTCGTCCTCGTCGGTGAAGTAGCGGAAGTCCAGGGCCGGTTTGACCTCGGGGTCGGCGCTGGTGAGGGAGAGCCGGCCGCGGCTGCGCGGCTTGGGGATGTTCGGGGTCATCGACACGCCGTGCTCGGGCCTCTCGTAGCCGAGGCGCTCCGGGTTGTCGGTGAAGGGGATCTGGTAGAAGTGGAACATCAGGTCGGGGCCCCGGGATCCGGGGTCGCGGCGTACGAAGAGGCCCGCGTCGGAGTCCATCGCGGAGTTCTCCGGGATGGGCCCGTCGGTCTCCCAGACGATGACCGACTCGGGGTGGTCGAGCAGGTTCTCGCCGACGCCCGGGGCGTCGTGGACGACGGGGATGCCGAGCGCGGTGAGGTCCTCCGCCGGTCCGACGCCCGAGTGCATCAGCAGCCGGGGGGTGTCCACCGCTCCCGCGCAGACGATGACCTCACGGGCGGCGCGCAGGAGGATCTCCTCGCCGTCCTTCGTCCGGACGTGCACCCCGGTGGCCCGGTCGCCCTCGAACTCCAGGCGGTACGCCCATGTCTCCAGCAGGATCGACAGGTTGGGGCGGTCGCCCGCCTCGATGTGCGGGTGGAGGTAGGCGACGGACGCGGAGGAGCGCTTGTTGTTCTCCGGGTGGTACGCCAGGTCGAAGAAGCCGGCGCCCTCGTGGAAGGGCTTCTTGTTGAAGCTGTCGACACGGGGGACTCCGGCGGCCGCCTGGGCGGCGTCGACGAAGTCGCGGGCGATGGCGTTCCGGTCCTTCTCGTCGACCGGCACGATGTGGTTGCGCAGCCGGGCGAAGTACGGGTCCATGGCGGCGGCGTCCCAGCCGTCGGCCCCGGCCTCGGCCCATTCGTCCCAGTCACCGGGCAGCGGCTTGAAGCTGATCAGCGTGTTGTGCGACGAGCAGCCGCCGAGGACGCGGGCACGGCTGTGCCGGATGTGGGAGTTGCCCCGGGGCTGCTCGGTGGTGGGGTAGTCGTAGTCCAGGTCGCCGCCGAGGAGGCCGAGCCACCGGCGAAGCGTGAGGACGTCCTCGCGGTCGATGTCGGTGGGCCCGCCCTCGACGACGGTGACGGTGACACCGGCGTCCTCGGTGAGGCGGGAGGCGATGACCGAGCCGGCGGTGCCGCCTCCGACGATCACGTAGTCAACCGGTTCGGGGCGTGCGGTGCTGGGGGACGGGGGCATCGGTCACTGCTCCTTCTGCAAGGTTCTGACGTGTGCGTGGTACTGCGAACAGCCGGGCGGGAAGGTGCCGGTCGTCCTCAGCCGGCGAACCAGCGCTGCGGGCGCGGGTTGAGGTTCTGGTAGATGTGCTTGGACTCGCGGTACTCGGCGAGCCCGGTCGGACCGAGTTCACGGCCCGTGCCGGACTTTCCGAAGCCTCCCCATTCGGCCTGCGGTAGGTAGGGGTGGTAGTCGTTGATCCAGACGGTGCCGTGCCGGAGCCGGCCCGCGACGCGCCGGGCCCGGCCCGCGTCGGTGGTCCACACGGCGCCCGCGAGGCCGTAGTCCGTGTCGTTGGCCAGGGTGACGGCCTCCTCCTCGGTGCGGAAGGTCTCCACGGTGAGGATCGGGCCGAAGGTCTCCTCACGGACCACCTTCATCTCCCGGTGGCAGCCGTCCAGGACGGTCGGCCGGTAGAAGTAGCCGCTCGCGGGCCGGATGTCGGTGGGCTCGGGGCGGGCGCCGCCGGAGCGGACCACCGCACCCTCCTCGCGGGCGGACGCCACGTACGCCTCGACCTTGGCGAGCTGCTGCGCGGAGACGAGCGGGCCGCATTCGACGCCGTCCACGGTGCCCCGGCCGAGCCGGATCGCGTCGGCGCGCCGGGCGAGCTCGGTGACGAAGCGCTCGCTGACGCACTCCTCGACGATGAGGCGGGCACCGGCGGAGCAGACCTGGCCGCTGTGGAAGAACGCGGCGTTCAGGGCCTGGTCGACGGCGGTGTCGAAGCCGTCGTCGGTGGCGCAGGCGTCGGCGAACACGACGTTGGGGTTCTTGCCGCCGAGCTCCAGGGCGACCTTCTTGACGGTGGGGGCGGCGGCCCGGGCGACCTTCGTGCCGCTGGCGAGTCCGCCGGTGAAGGAGACCAGGTCGACGTCCGGGTGCTCGGAGAGCCGGGCACCGACGGGGTCGCCCGCGCCCGTGACGAGGTTGGCGGCGCCGTCGGGGAGTCCGGCCTCCGCGAGCAGGCGGATCAGGTGCACGGTGGAGAGCGGGGTGACCTCGCTGGGCTTGAGCACGAAGGTGTTGCCAGCGGCGAGGGCCGGAGCGATCTTCCAGCTGGCCTGGAGCAGCGGGTAGTTCCACGGGGCGATCAGGGCGCAGACGCCGACCGGCTCGTGCACGACGACGCTGTGCACGTCGGGGTCGCCGGCGTCGACGACCCGGCCGCCGCTCTCGTTCATGACGAGGTCGGCGAAGTAGCGGAAGGCGTTGGTGACGTCGTCGACGTCGACGCGGCCCTCCTCCAGGGTCTTGCCGGTGTCGCGGCTCTCGATGATCGCGATCTCCTCGCGGTCCCGCTGGAGGAGCCCGGCGACCCGGCGCAGCAGCTCGGCTCGCTCGCCGACCGGGCGGTGCGGCCAGGGGCCGTCGTCGAAGGCGCGGCGCGCGGCGGCCACGGCCGCGTCGGTGTCCTCGGTGCCGCCCTCGGCGACGAGCGCCAGGACGGTGGCGTCGGCGGGGTCGAGGACCTCGCGTGTCGCGCCCGAGGCGGCCGCCTTCCACACGCCGTCGATGTGGAGGGTGTCCAGGGCGGCCGTGGAGGGGGCCGACGAGGGGTGAGCCGACATGTAGTGGTCTGCCTTCCGTGCCTGAATTGCTCCGCACCGGTCCGGCCGAGCACTGTTCCGCGCCGGTGGACCGGGATGGGGGCACACCAGCAGCCCGGACACCTCTCCGGTCCGGCGGAATGTATGCCGAAGAATTCACCCTGGGTGACATGACTCACTGGTGGGTCCGCCACGGGACGCAGCGGCAGGCTCCCGCACCGTTCGATCTTCATGCAGACGACCGGCCGGCGGATGGCCGCTCGGGCGGAAACGGGCCCTACGCCCCGGGCCCGCCCTGGACGGAAACGGCCGGACGGCGCCCCGTGCCGCCGCCCGGCCCGGCCCTCGACGGCGTACACGTGCCGACCACCACCGGGGGCGTCCGCAGGCGGCCCGGCCGGGACCGGCCGGTGGACCGGGACGGCGAACACCTGGGGACCGATCCGGTGATCACCGGCCGGGGGCGCCGGCCCGCTCCCCGGTGCCTCGGCCGACGGTCGCCAGGGGCGCGCCCGGACCGGAGCCGCCGACGGACGGCTCTCCGCTCCCACCGGGGCAGCGGGCCGGAAGGAGGTCATCCGTCCTCCGAGGCGGCCGGCAGCGGCCGTGTAGATGGCGCCCGGCCGCCCGTCACAGGCGTACGGGTACAGCGGCGACCACAGCATCTCCGCCGCACCGCCCGCACCTGCGGCGCGCACGGCTCGCAGCAGGTCCTGGGCCCGCGAGAACCGCGCCGGCCCGCCGGTGCGGCGCCTGCCGGCGCTCCGGCCCTTCAGAGCCGGCACCTGCTGATGACGGGCGGCGCGACGATCGCCTCCTGGCGGGTGCGGGCACCGGGAGCCGTGCTCCCTCGCCGAATGCACAGGGCCAGGAGGCGGTGACCACTCCGCCCCCTGACCCCTGGGCCGGGCGACGGTGACCACTCCGCCCCCCGGCCTGGGCGACGGTGACCACTCCGTCGCCCGGTGCGGGTCAGACGACGACCGCTCCCGTCCCCTCACCCGCGGAACCGGACTCCTCGACCGTCACCCGGTACGGCCGGTCCGTGCCCTCCGCCGTGACGTGGACCCCGTCCGGGTGCCGTACGACGCGGAACACGGCAGCCGGGCTGCCGGTCAGGTCCGGCACGGTGACGGTCCGCTCGCCGGTGTCCGATCCGAACACCCGCAGGGTGAGCCCGTCGAGCCAGTCGCCGTCCGGACGCTGGTCGTCGGCGCCCCACGGGAGGACGGCGCCGTCCCTGACCAGCAGGGGCAGGCTGTCGAAGTCGTGCGTCTCGTGCCGCCAGCCGGGGCCGGTGACGCGCTCGCCGGTGAGCAGCGAGGTCCAGGTGCCCTCGGGCACGTAGTACTCGACCGCGCCGTCCTCCGTGAAGACCGGGGCGACCAGCAGGTCCGGGCCGAGCATGTACTGCCGGTCCAGGGTGCGCGAGGCGGGGTCTCCGGGGAACTCCGCCAGCATCGGCCGCATCATCGGGACACCCGTACGGTGCGCCTCGGCGGCCACCCCGTAGAGGTAGGGCATGAGCCGGTGCTTGAGCAGGGTGAACGTCCGCGCGACGTCGACGGCTTCCTCACCGAACTCCCACGGGACCCGGTAGGAGACGTTGCCGTGGAGCCGGCTGTGCGAGGAGAGCAGTCCGAAGGCGAGCCAGCGCTTGAAGACCGCCGGGTCGGGGGTGCCCTCGAAGCCGCCGATGTCGTGGCTCCAGAAGCCGAAGCCGGACAGGGACAGCGATAGGCCGCCGCGCAGGGACTCCGCCATCGCCGTGAACGAGGCGAAGCAGTCGCCGCCCCAGTGCACCGGGAACTGCTGCCCGCCGGCCGTCGCGGAGCGGGCGAAGAGCACCGCCTCCCCGGTGCCGCGCTCCTTCTCCAGGAGGTCGAAGACGGTGCGGTTGTAGATCTGTGCGTAGTAGTTGTGCATGCGCTGCGGGTCGGAGCCGTCGTGCCAGACGACGTCCGTGGGGATGCGCTCGCCGAAGTCGGTCTTGAAGCAGTCGACCCCCTGGTCGAGCAGGACGCGCAGCTTGTCGTCGTACCAGGCGCGGGCGGCCGGGTTGGTGAAGTCGACCAGCGCCATACCGGGCTGCCACAGGTCCCACTGCCAGATGTCGCCGTTGGGCCGGCGCACCAGGTAGCCGTGCTCGGCGCCCTCCGCGAACAGGGACGACTTCTGGGCGATGTAGGGGTTGATCCACATGCTGATGCGGAGGCCGCGCTCCTTGAGGCGGGCCAGCATGCCCTCCGGGTCGGGGAAGACCTCGGGGTCCCAGAGGAAGTCCGACCACTGGTACTCGCGCATCCAGAAGCAGTCGAAGTGGAAGACGCTCAACGGGATCCCCCGCTCGGCCATGCCGTCGACGAAGGAGGTGACGGTGGCCTCGTCGTACGAGGTGCAGAACGAGGTGGTCAGCCAGAGGCCGAACGACCAGGCCGGGGGCAGCGCGGGGCGGCCGGTGAGGGCCGTGTACCGGGACAGGACGTCCTTCGGGGTCGGGCCCGCGACGATGTAGTACTCCAGCGACTGGTCCTCGACGCTGAACTGCACCTGTCCGACGGACTCCGAGCCGACCTCGAAGGAGACCTTGCCGGGGTGGTTGACGAAGACGCCGTAGCCGCGCGAGGAGAGGTAGAAGGGGATGTTCTTGTAGGCCAGTTCGCTGCTGGTGCCGCCGTCGGCCTGCCAGATGTCGACGGTCTGGCCGTTCTTCACGAACGGGGTGAAGCGCTCGCCGAGGCCGTAGACGTTCTCTCCCACCTCCAGGGCGAGCTGGGCGATCATGTGGTGGGCCCCGTCGGGCGTGGAGGCGAAGGCCGTCCCCTTCGGGTCCACCCCGGTGAGCCGCCGGCCCTCGCCGTCGAGGAAGGTGATCCCCCAGGGGCCGTCCCCGTCCATGCGCAACGTCAGGGGACCGCTGGTGAGTTCGGTGACCGCGCCGTCCCGGCGGGTACGGGCGGTGGGGGCCGCGGTGTCGTCCGCGAGGATCGTGAAGTCCGGCCCCCGCCGGGCCCTGCCCGCGTGATGGGTGGTGCGGACGCCGATGACGCCCTCGGCCGGGGAGAAGCATTCGACCGTGATCAGCGGGGTGTTGAGCGTGTCGCCGCGTGCCGCGACGCGCTTGACCGCCGCGTACGCGGTGAAGCGGTCGGCTTCCACACGCAGGTCACGGATCTCGGTCGCGTAGGAGGCGCGGACGCCTTCACGCATGAGCCAGAAGCCGTCGGTGAACTTCATGCGGACTCCTTGCCGGTGACGACGTCGATGCGGGCGAGACGCACGGACCCGTTGAGCCCGATGTGCAGGTCCTGCACGCCGCCGAGGCCGAGCGTGGCCTCGACGGTGCGGTAGTCGTAGGGACCGTCGGTGCCGGGGAGCAGGACCTCCAGGCTGTGCCCGTCCACACCCACGACGATGCTTCCCTTCCCCGACACCAGCAGAGCCAGCCCGTCCACGCCGTCCCCGAAGTCACACGCGGTGTAAAGGAGTCGCCCTTCCACTCCGGAGGCGGCGGGCGCGACGGCGTCACCGTCGGCCTTCGCGCGGTCGACGATCTCCGTGTCGCGCTGGCTGTCGAAGTCGGCCGCCTCCAGGCCCCGCGCCGCCACCGGGCGCGGTCCCGCCGCCTCCCCGTCGACCACCGCCGTGGCGGTGAGCCGGATGTCGGCGCTGGACGCGCCCGCGAGGATCTCGTACGCACCCGGCTCGACGGTCCACCGGCCGTGCGCCACGTTCCAGTGGCCCAGTTCCGCCACGGGAACGAAGAACTCGACACGCTCCGCGGCGCCCGGAGCGAGGTGCAGCCTGCGGTGCCCGACCAGCTTGCGCCGCGGCAGGTCCGGGGTCTCGTCCGGCCCGGCCGCGCGGACGTAGAGCTGGGTCACCTCGTCGGCTGCGGTCCCGCCCTCGTTGGCCACGGTCCAGGACACGCGTAGCCGCTGCCCCTCCCTCTCCGTGCGCAGCCCGGTGTAGGTGAAGTCGGCGTAGGCCAGGCCGTGTCCGAACGGGAAGAGCGGAGTGCCGTCGAAATAGAGGTAGGTCTGCCGTGAGCCGATGATGTCGTAGTCGAAGAGGCCGGGAAGGTCGTCGTCGCCCGCGTACCAGGTCTGCGGGAGCCGGCCGGCCGGGGACACGTCGCCGGCGAGCACCCGTGCCAGCGCCGCGCCCGTGGCCTGGCCGCCGTGCGCCGTCCACAGCAGGGCCGGCAGGCTGTCCGCCGCGTCGCCGACGGCGTACGGGTAGGCCGAGGCCAGGACCAGGACGGTACGCGGGTTGGCGGCGTGCGCGGCGCGCCACAGCCGGTCCTGCTGGGCCGGCAGGGCGAGGGTCGTGCGGTCCTCGGTCTCGCGCCCGTTGATGTGGGGGTCGTTCCCGGCGACGACGATCACGGTGTCGGCCGCCGCGGCGGCCCTGGCCACGGCGTCGGCGCCGTGCTCGACGGTCTCCAGCGCGAAGACGGTGGCGTCGTCGCCGGAGATCTTCTCACCGGAGACGGCAACCTTCGCGCCGTCGGCGGCGACAGACACGTATCCACCCGTCCCGATGTGCAGAAGGCGGTGCCCGCCGTCGTGTCCCTCCACCGCTTCCAGGCGGAACGTCTCCTGGACGACCCAGCCGCCCGGCTCGTCGGCGGACGCCCTGACGTATCCGTCGTCGGCGACCGAGAGGTACAGCCCCTCGTCGGTCCGCAGGGTGAGGACGCCGTCGCCCCAGTCGACGAGGGCCAGTTCGGTGGCTTCCCCGCCGCAGGTCAGCGGAGGCAGATCGGTGCGGCCGGCCAGGAGCGCCGGGTCGAGGGCACCCTCGGCGCCGCGGGCCCCACCGCCCGCCGCACTCCCGGCCTCGGGCACCCGGAGCCAGCCGTCGGAGCTCTTCAGCCGGATCCGGTCCACGCCCTCCGCGTACAGGACGGCGTCCGCTCCGTAGCGTTCGCGGATCCCGTCGAGCGGCGTCGAGCGGTGCATGAGCGTGCCGCTGTACCAGTCGAGCTTGCAGGCGTCGCCGAGAAGTCCGACCACCGCGACGGTGCGCCCGCTCCTCGGCTCCAGCGGCAGCAGGCCGTCGTTCTTCAGCAGGACGACGGCCTGTTCGGCGGCCTCCAGGGCGAGTGCGCGGTGCTCCTCGGTGTCCAGGGCCTCCACCCCCGCGTACGGATCGAGCCCGGGGTCGAACTCGCCGAGCGCGAGGCGCATGGAGAGCAGCCGGTGGACCGCTGTGTCGATGTCGCTCTCTTCGACGAGGCCCTTCGCGAGCGCGTCGCGGATGCGGCCGGTCATGATGCCGGAGTCCGTGCCGTGGTCGGTGAAGCTGTCGACCCCCGCCTTCAGGGAGGCGGCGGTGGCCTCCTCGTGGGTGTCGAAGTAATGCTCGGAGTCGACCAGGTTGGAGGGCGCGCCCGCGTCCGAGCAGACGACGAGCGGCTGGTCGGTCCAGCTCCGCAGGTGCTGCTCCAGGAGCGGGGAGACGTGGTTCGGACGGCCGTTGACGAGGTTGTAGGCGGGCATGACCCCGGCCACCGCTCCCGCGCTCACGGCGTCACGGAAGGCGCGCAGGTCGTACTCGTGGAGGACCCGCGGCCGGACCGAGGAGGACGCGGTGTCCCGGTCGGTCTCGTTGTTGTGCGCGAGCCAGTGCTTGAGCACGGGGGCGGTGCGCCAGTACTGCGGGTGGTCGCCGCGCAGCCCCCGGGTGTAGGCGACGGCGATGGCAGAGGTCAGCGCCGGGTCCTCGGAGTACCCCTCCTCGCCGCGGCCCCACAGCGGGTGGCGCAGCAGATTGACCGTCGGGGCCCAGACGTTGAGTCCGACGCGGTCGTCCTGGGCGCGCTTGGCCCGCACCTCGTTGCCGACGGCCTCGCCGATGCGGCGGACGAGGTCGTCGTTCCAGGTGGCGCCGAGCCCGACGGCCTGCGGGAAGACGGTGGCGGGCCCCATCCAGGCGACCCCGTGGAGAGCCTCCTGCCCGGTACGGAACGGGCCGACGCCCAGCCGCTCCACCGCGGGGGCGAACTGATGCAGCATCGCGATCCGCTCGTCGAGCGTGAGCCGCCCGAGCAGATCGTCGGCGCGCAGGGAGAAGGACAGCTGCGGGTCGCGAAAGGGAAACGGATGGTCCGTCACGTGCGGGTCCCCTTGGAGAGGTGGGAGGTCTTCCGGGTCTGCGGGAGTCGAAGAGTTCCTCGATGTGAGGCGATGATCCTTCGAAGCGCTTCGATGCTCTGCGGCCAACCCCGCACGTGTCAAGGGTGCTACCGCCTCAAAGGCGCCCTTACGGACGCATCAAAGCCGTTTCACACCAGGAAACGGTTCGGAAACAGGTCGGAGGAATATCGAAACGAACTCTTGTGTGACCGGAACCGTTCACTTAATCTCGCTGCAACATCGAAGCGCTTCGACGAGGCAGCCCGTTGACCGCTTCAGCTCAGCCGGCGCAGTGCCGCCGGCTCGGCCGGTAACGCCCCTACCTCAGACACAGGGCCGAGCGGCAGTCGCCGCCGCGGGCCGTCCTGTTGCACCACGAAGGGTTGACGCAATGACGCCGAACTCCCCCTCCGCTCCCAGCCGGAGACGATTCCTCGCCTCCTCCGTGGTCGTCGCGGCAGCCGTGGGCGGCGGGATGCCGCTCCTCGCCGCCTGCGGCGGTGGTTCCGGCGGTTCGAAGAACGAGGGCACGACCACGGGCAAGAAGCTGAAGGACATCCTTCCGGCCTTCGTGCCGTCCAAGGCTGTCACCGGGGACATCCCCGCGAAGAACGGCTCCGCCGTCGGCTTCACCACCGCGCTCCCGGCCGCTCAACTGGCCGTGTCCGTACCCAAGAAGCTGGGCAAGGGCAGCGAGCTGAGCATCATGGCGCCGCTGTGGGGCACCTCGCCCGGCGAGGGCAACCCGTACTGGACCGCCATGGACGAGGCGGTCGGCGTCAAGGTCACGTGGCAGAACCAGGACGGCAACGTCTACGGCCAGAAGCTCGGCGCGGTGCTCGCCTCCAGCAGCATCCCGGACGCCGTCGTCATCCCCGGCTGGGAGCTGGGCGGCAAGATCCCCAGCGCCATCGCCAACAAGTTCGCCGACCTCGGCCCCTACCTCTCGGGCGACAAGGTCAAGGACTACCCGAACCTCGCGGCCATCCCCACGGGCGCCTGGCAGCGCGGCGTCTTCGCCGAGAAACTGCGCGGCCTGCCCATGCCCGCCGAGTCGACGCCCAACATCACCCCCTTCTACCGCGCGGACATCTTCGAGGAGAAGGGGTACGAGGTCCCGACCACCACGCAGGAGTTCTACGACCTCTGCAAGGAGATCAACGCCCCGAAGAGCAAGGTGTGGGCGTGCAGCGACATGACGTGGTCGGCCTTCGTCTTCTTCGGGGTGCTGCCGGAGAAGCCGTACTACTGGAAGCTCGTCGACGGCAAGCTGGTCAACCGCTACGAGACCCCGGAGTACCTCGAGGCGCTGGAGTGGTCGCGTTCGCTGTACTCGGCGGGCTTCGTCCACCCGGACGCCAAGGCCGAGACGGGTGACATGCGCACCACGTTCTCCTCCGGCAACGCCCTCATGTACAACGCGGACATCTCCGACTGGTACGCCGCGACCGCGATCCAGCGGCTGGACAAGCCGGAGTTCCGGATGGGCGCGATGGACTTCTTCGCCCACGACGGCGGCGACCCGGTGATCTACGAGGCCGCGCCCTCGAACATCTGGTGCTTCGTCAACAAGAACGCGGACAAGAAGACGATCGAGGACATCCTCGCCCTCGCCAACTACACCGCGGCCCCGTACGGCACCAAGGAGCAGCGTCTGAAGGCGTACGGGATCGAGGGCACCCACCACACCCTCAAGGACGGCGTCCTCGTCAAGACGGAGCAGGGCAACAACCAGGTCTTCGCCACCTACGAGTACGTGGCCTCCCCCGCCCCCTTCCGCGCCTACCCCGACCACCCGGACGTGGTGAAGGGCGTCATCGAATGGCAGCAGCGCCAGGGCGCGCACCTGAGGAAGCCGCTCTTCCACGGCATGCAGATCCAGGAGCCCACCCGCTACACCGAGCTCAACGCGCAGTTCGAGGACCTGGAGAAGGACATCGTGCGCGGCCGCAAGAAGGTGAGCGACATGCAGCAGGCGGTCTCCGACTGGAAGACCAAGGGCGGCGACAGGCTTCGCGACTGGTACGAGAAGCTGCTCGACGAGACCGGTGAGTCGGCCTCCTGACATGTCACTGAGCACAGACGACCGGCGCGTGCAGGAGACGCCGCCGGTCACGACACGGGCGGGCGGCGGACGGCCGGTGACCGCGCGCATGCCGCTGCGCCACCGGCTGCGCCGGGACCGCACCCTCCTGCTGATGACGCTGCCGGCGATGCTGCTGCTGCTGGTCTTCGCGTACATCCCGCTGGCCGGCAACGTCGTCGCCTTCCAGGACTACGACCCGTACGTCGCGGACAACGCCTTCGACGCGATCGCGCAGAGTCCCTGGGTCGGGTTCGAGTGGTTCCAGCAGATGGTGAACGACCGGCTGTTCTGGTCGGCGCTGCGGAACACACTGACGATCTTCCTCCTCCAGCTGACGCTGTTCTTCCCGGTGCCGGTCCTGCTCGCGCTGTTCATCAACAGCTTCGTGCGTCCCCGGGTGCGGGCGGTGGCGCAGGCGATCCTCTACCTGCCCCACTTCTTCTCCTGGGTCCTGGTCGTCACCGTGTTCCAGCAGATGTTCGGCGGGGCCGGACTCATCGCGCAGACCCTGCGGGAGAACGGCCATGAGGGCTTCGACCTCATGACCGACCCCGGTCTGTTCAAGTTCCTGATCACCTTCGAGATGATCTGGAAGGACGCCGGCTGGGGCGTCATCGTCTTCCTCGCCGCCCTGGCGGCGGTCAGCCCGGACCTCTACGAGGCGAGCGCCATGGACGGCGCGAACCGCTGGCGCCGCATGTGGCACATCACACTGCCCGCCCTGCGCCCCGTCGTGGCGCTGCTGCTGGTGCTGCAGGTGGGCAATGCCCTGACCGTCGGCTTCGAGCAGATCCTGCTCCAGCGCACGGCGGTCGGTCCGGGTGCCTCCGAGGTGCTCGACACGTACGTCTGGAACGTCGGTATCACCAACGGCGGGTTCAGTTACGCGGCGGCCGTCGGGATCGTCAAGGGAATCTTCGGTCTGCTGCTGGTCCTCGGGGCCAACAAGGTCGCCCATCTCATGGGTGAGCAGGGGGTGTACAAGAAATGAGCAGCCTGCTCTCCGGCCTGACCGGCTTGGGCGGCGTGAAGCCGGGAACCCGCGGACGTCTGCGACCGGTGTGGGAGGAGGAGCCGTCGAGAACGGGACTCGCCTCCAAGGGCGTGTTCCTGGTCGGGGTCTGCCTCGCCGTGCTGTTCCCCCTGTGGGTCGTGGTCGTCACCAGCCTGTCCTCGGTGAGGACCATCACCGAGGCCGGCGGACTGGTGGTGATCCCCCGGGGCATCACGTTCGTCGCCTACCAGGAGCTCCTGGGCGGCGGCCAGGTCACGCGTGCCACCGTGATCAGCCTCTGTGTGACCCTCGTCGGGACGCTCTTCAGCATGACCGTGTCGGTCCTGTGCGCCTACGGCCTGTCCCGTACGGGTTCGGTGCTGCACCGGCCGCTGCTGGTGTTCATGCTCGCCACGATGTTCTTCGGCGCCGGACTCATCCCCACCTATCTGGTGGTGCAGGGTCTCGGCCTCACGGACTCCTATCTGGCGCTGATCCTCCCGAGCGCGCTGAACGTCTTCAACATCCTGGTGCTGCGCGCCTTCTTCATGAGCACGGCCCAGGAGCTCATCGAGAGTGCCCGGATCGACGGGGCCGGCGACTTCCGCATCCTCTGGCAGATCGTCATGCCACTGTCCCGTGCGGTCATCGCCGTGATCACGCTGTTCTACGCGGTCGGTTACTGGAGCGCCTGGTTCAACGCCTCCCTCTACATCAGCGATCCGGAGATGCTGCCGCTCCAGAACGTGATGAACCAGCTCGTGCTCAAGCAGGAGCGGCCCACCGGCCTCGCCCAGGTCATCAACACGGGCCACCTGTCGCCGCTGGCCATCCAGATGGCGGTCATGGTGCTCGCGCTGATCCCTGTCGCGTTCCTGTCACCGTTCGTCCAGAAGCACTTCAAGGAAGGCATGCTCACCGGCGCCGTCAAGGGCTGAGCCCGTCCCCTTCCCGCAGTCACCCGTCACTCCCCCACCGGAGGGTCCTCGCCATGCCTGCTTCGTCCGTCCCTCAGCCGGATCCCGTCCCGCACCCCCGGCGCCGCACCGTGCTGGCCGGTGCGGCGGTGGTCGCGGCCTCGGCCTCGGTGCTTCCGGCGGCGGGCCGGGCAGCAGCCGTCCGGCGGCCGGCGAGGACCCAGCCGCACCGCTGGCGCACCGCGGCGATCGGCGGGACGGGGTTCGTGACGGGCATCCTGTTCCACCCGGCCGTACGCGGTCTCGCCTACGCCCGCACGGACATCGGCGGCGCCTACCGGTGGGACGGCCAAAGATCCCGCTGGACGCCGCTCACCGACCACCTCGGCTGGGACGACTGGAACCTGCTGGGTGTCGAGGCGATGGCCGTCGACCCGGCGCACCCGGACCGGCTCTACCTGGCCCTCGGCACGTACGCGCAGCCCTGGGCGTCCCCCGGCGCGGTGCTCAGGTCCGAGGACCGGGGAGCGACCTGGGCCCGTGCGGATCTCACGGTCCGTCTGGGGGCCAACGAGGACGGCCGGGGCTGCGGAGAGCGGCTGCTGGTCGATCCGCGCGACAGCGAGACGCTCTGGCTCGGCACCCGTCACGACGGACTGCTGCGCTCCACGGACCGCGGTGCCACCTGGACGGCCGACGCCTCCTTCCCCGCCACCCCTTCGGCGACCGGCCAGGGTGTCACGGTGCTGGTGGCGGCCGGCCGGACGGTGTACGCGGGGTGGGGGGACGGCCCCACGGCGCTCTACCGTACGGACTCCTCCGGCGGGTGGGAGGCGGTCCCCGGGCAGCCGTCGGGCGGGGCGGCGACGCGGGTGCCGGTCCGCGCGGCGTACGACGCGGGAGGGCGGACGCTGTACGTGACCTACGCGGACGGACCCGGCCCCAACAACCAGAGCGACGGCTCCGTGCACCGCCTCGACACGGTGAAGGGGACCTGGACGGACGTCACCCCCGTGGCACCGGGCGCCGGCGACGCGTTCGGCTACGGCGGGGTGGCCGTCGACGCGGCCCGCCCCGGCACGGTCGTGGTCTCCACGAACAACAGGTGGAGCGCGGTGGACACCGTGTTCCGCTCCACGGACGGCGGGTCCACCTGGGCGTCGCTCAAGGACACGGCAGTGCTGGACGTGTCGGAGACCCCGTACCTGGAGTGGGGCGGGGAGCCCAAGTTCGGCTGGTGGATCCAGGCCGTGGCCGTCGACCCGTACGACTCCCGGCACGTCCTGTACGGGACCGGCGCCACGGTCTTCGGGACACGCGACCTGGTGCACTGGGCCCCGGAGATCCGGGGACTGGAGGAGTCGGCGGTCCGCCAGCTGATCGCACCTCCCTCGGGGGCCCGGCTGCTCAGCGGCCTGGGGGACATCGGAGTGATGTACCACGACTCCCTGACAGCCTCCCCGTCGCGCGGGATGGCGTCGAACCCCGTGTTCGGCACGGCGACGGGGCTCGCCCTGGCCGCCCTGAAGCCGTCGTACGTGGTGCGGACCGGCTGGCCGTCGGGCTCCGACTCGGCCGGTGCGTACTCCCGGGACGGCGGGGCGAGCTGGCAGCCGTTCGCCGCGCAGCCGGAGATCGCGCCCTCGGCCCCGGGGCCGGTGGCCGTCTCGGCCGACGGATCGGTGCTCCTGTGGTCGTTCGTCCACTGGGACGGCACCAAGTACGCCGCGCACCGCTCCACGGACGGCGGCGCGACCTGGGCGGAGGTGACCACGTTCCCCAAGGGCGGTACACCGGTGGCCGACCCGCTCGACCCGGGGCGTTTCTACGTGTACGACACGGACACCGGCACGGTGTTCCGGTCCACGGACCAAGGCGCGACCTTCACCGCGGGCGCGACGGGACTCCCCTCGGGCGACGTCCAGTTCCGCATCGCGGCGGCTCCCGGGCGCTCGGGCGATCTGTGGCTGTCCGCCAAGGACAACGGGCTCCTGCGCTCCACGGACGGCGGCCGCACCTTCGCCCCGGTGGCCGGCTGCCAGGCCTCGCACGCCCTCGGCTTCGGGAGGGCGGCCCCGGCGAAGGGGCGGGGCGGGTACCCGGCGGTGTTCCAGACCGGCCGCGTCTCCGCGACGTACGACGGTGTGGCCGTCCTCCGCTCGGACGACGCGGGTGCGACCTGGGTCCGCATCAACGACGACGCCCACCGGTGGGGATGGACCGGCGAGGTGATCACCGGTGACCCCCGCGTCCACGGCCGTGTCTACCTGGGCACCAACGGCCGCGGCATCCAGTACGCAGACCCCCACTAGAGGAACGAGACGTCCATGCCGTCCCTGCACGACGCCACCCGTGGCCGCCTCCTCTTCGGCGGCGACTACAACCCCGAGCAGTGGCCCGAGGAGGTGTGGGCCGATGACGTCCGGCTGATGAAGGAGGCGGGGGTGAACTCCGTCACCGTCGGCGTCTTCTCCTGGGCGATGATCGAACCGCGCCCAGGAGCAAGGGAGTTCGGCTGGCTGGACCGGCTGATGGACCTCGTCCACGCCCACGGCATCGGAGTCGTCCTCGCGACCCCTACGTCCTCCCCGCCGCCGTGGATGGGCTCCCTGCACCCGGAGACCCTGCCCCGCGCCGAGGACGGCTCGCTCGTCAACTACGGTTCCCGGCAGCACTTCTGTCCGAGCTCCCCGGTCTACCGGCGGTACGCCGCGGCGCTCACCGAGGACCTCGCGGCGCGGTACGCGGACCATCCGGCGCTCACCGTGTGGCACATCAACAACGAGTACTGCACGCACTGCTGGTGCGACGAGACCGCAGCCCACTTCCGCCGCTGGCTGGCTTCCAGGTACACCACCCTGGAGGCGCTCGACGACGCCTGGGGGACGGCCTTCTGGAGCCAGCGCTACGGCACCTGGGCGGAGGTCCTGCCGCCCAGAAGCGCGCAGTACATGCGAAATCCGGCGCAGGAGCTGGACTTCAGGCGCTTCACCTCGGACGCGCTGATGGAGTGCTACACCGCCGAACGGGACATCGTCGCGCGGCACACCCCGCACATCCCCGTGACGACGAACTTCATGCCGCTGTGGTCGGGCCAGGACGCCTGGGCGTGGTCGGAGCAGGAGGACATCGTCTCCGTCGACGTCTATCCGGACCCGGCCGACCCGCGGGCCGGGCAGTACAACGCGATGCTCGCCGACATGACCCGCTCGCAGGCCGGCGGGCCGTGGATGGTGATGGAGCAGGCCGCCGGCAGCGTCAACTGGCGGCCCGTCAACCACCCCAAGCCGAAGGGGCTGAACCGGCTCTGGTCGCTCCAGTCCGTGGCCAGGGGCGCGGACGCCCTCTGCTACTTCCAGTGGCGGCAGTCCCGGCAGGGAGCGGAGAAGTTCCACTCCGCGATGCTCGGCCACGCGGGTGAGCACGGCAGGACCTTCCAGGAGGTCAAGCGCATCGGCGCCGAACTCGCCCTGCTCGCGCCGGAGGTGAGCGGCACCCGCGTCACCGCCGAGGTCGCCGTGCTGCACGACTGGGACGCCTGGTGGTCGAGCGCCCAGGGCGGCCGGCCGTCCTCCCTCGTCTCCTACACCGAGCTGGTCCAGGCCTGGCACCGCGCACTGTGGGAGAGCGGCATCGGCGCGGAGTTCGCCCGGCCCGGAACGGATCTGAGCGGGTTCCGCATGGTCCTCGTACCCCAGCTCCAGCTCCTCGCCGACGCGGCGGTCGACAACCTCGTCGCGTACGTGCGGGGCGGGGGCACCCTCGTGTGCGGGTTCTTCACCGGTGTCACCGATGTGGACGACCGGATCAGGCCGGGCGGCATGGACGCCCGGCTGCGTGAGCTGTTCGGCATCCGCACGGTGCACGAGTGGTGGCCGCTGGACGCCGGAGCGACGGTCGGGTGCGACGGCTTCCGCGGCACCCTGTGGTCGGAGGAGCTGGAGCCCGACGGCAGCGCGGAGACGGTGGCCTCGTACCGCGGCGGCGAGCTGGACGGGCTCCCCGCGGTGCTCCGCAAGGGTACGGCCTGGTACGTGTCGACCCTGCCCGAGCCGGAATCGCTGCGCGCCCTGCTCGGCCGTGCCGCGGACGGCGCGGGCGTGCGGCCCGTGGTGGAGGGACTGCCCGCCGGGGTCGAGGCCGTACGGCGCGGGGAACTGCTCTTCCTGCTGAACCACGGCCGGGCCCCGGCCTCGGTGAAGCTGCCGGGCCGCCACCTCGACCTCCTCACGGACACCGGAACCGAGGGCCGCGTGGAGCTGGGCCGCTACGGCGTGGCCGTGCTCAGAGACGTCTCCGCATGATCGACGGCACGTGGGAGCCCTCCCCCGCCTCCCGCTGGGAGGACGCGTTCCTCAGCGGCAACGGCCGCCACGGGGCGATGGTGTTCGGCGACCCGGCGGACGACCGGGTCGTCGTCAACCACCACACCCTGGTACGGCCGAACGGCAGCGAGGACCTCCGGCCGCCGGAGCTCGCCGACGGGCTGGGCCGCCTCAAGGACGCGCTCCTGTCCGGGGACGCGACGGCGGCGGAGGACTTCGGCGCCGGACGCCCGCTGGCGTGGGTGCAGCCCTTCCACCCGGCGTTCCGTACGCTCGTGCGCCGCAACCGGGGGCTGCACGAGGCGGTCTCCGGATACCGGCGCGAGGTCGACTACACGACGGGCGAGGTGACCGCGGCCTACGAGGCGTGGCGCAGCGGCGTCTTCGTGTCGCGTGCCGACGACGTGGTCGTGCAGCACGTCACCGACCCCGGGCTCACCGCCGACGTCCTCCTGGACCCCGCCCTGCCGGGTGCGCCGGCGCTGCTGGCGGTCGGCCGCTCCACCGTGCTCACCTCCGGGGGTGCGCGGCTGGCTCTGCGGGTGGGCTACCCGGGCAGCGCTCTCGGGTACACGGGCGTCACCGTGGCGCGTGTGGACGGCGGGCAGGTGTCCGTGGCGGGTGAGGGCGTCCGGATCGAGGGGGCGCGGAGCCTCACCCTGACGACGCGGGTCGTCCGCACGGCCGGCCGGCCCGACCTCGGGGAGCTGTGGGAGGACCTGCCTCCCGAGGACTACGCGACGCTGCTGGACCGCCACCGGCCGCTGCACCGGGAGGCGTACGGGCGCGCCTCCCTCACGCTGCGGGACGCCGCGGCGGGGCGTGAGCTGTCCGGGAGCGAGCTGCTGCGCGACCCGCGGAGCCCCGCGCTGCTGGAGCGGCTCTTCGCGGCCGGCCGCTACCACCTGCTCTCCTCCTCGGGGATGCTGCCGCCCCGGCTGACCGGCCTCTGGACCGGGGACTGGGACACCGCCTGGTCCGGCGCCTTCACCACGAACGCCAACCTCAACCTCCAGATCGCCTCCGCCTCGGCGGCGGCCCTCCCGGAGGTCATCGACGCCCACACGGCGCTGGTCCAGGGACAGTTGCCGGACTGGCGGGACAACGCCACGGCGCTCTTCGGGGCCCGGGGCATCGTCGCGCCGTCCCACACCGACGGTGCGTCGGGCCACACCCGGCACTTCCAGCGCGCCTATCCGCTGCATCTGTGGACGGCGGGGGCCGACTGGCTGCTGCACCCGCTCCTGGAGCACGCCGAGGCCGCGACCGGCGCCCCGGACCACGCGCTGACCGCCGCGCTCGTCGAAACGGCCCTGTTCTACGAGGACTTCCTCGACCGCGAGGACCCGGACGGGAATCTGGCGGTCGTCCCCTCCTACTCCCCGGAGAACCGGCCGGCCAACGCGAGCTGGGGCACGGTGAACGCCACGATGGACATCGCCGCCGCCCGCCACGCCCTGACCACGGCCGCAGAGCATGCCCCCGGGCACCCGTCGGCCGCCCTCTGGCGGTCGCTCGCGGCGCGGCTCCCGGCGTATCTGGTGAACGAGGACGGGGCGCTCGCCGAGTGGGCGTGGCCGGGCCTCATGGAGACGTACGACCACCGCCACCTCAGCCACCTCTACCCGGTGTGGCCGCTGGACGAGATCAATCCGTACGACACCCCGGAGCTGGCCGCGGCCGCTCACCGTGCGCTGGAGCTGCGCGGGGCGGAGAACGACTCGGCCCACGGGCATCTGCACCACGCCCTGATCGCCGCCCGGCTGCGGGACCCGTCCCGGGTGTCGGCGGCGCTGGACGCGGTGCTGGGCGGGGACTTCTTCCACGACTCGCTGATGAGCGCCCACTACCCGTCCCGCGACGTCTACAACGCCGACGCCGCCCACGCCCTGCCGGCCGCCGTGATCGAGTCGCTCGTCCAGTCGACACCGGACCGCCTGATCCTGCTGCCCGCCGTCCCGGCCGCGTATCCGGCGGGTGAACTCCGCGGCGTACGGACCCGGTTCGGCGCGCGGCTGGACCTGCGATGGGCGGACGGCGGCGCGACCGCCGTGCTCCGTCCCACCCGCGACGCCCGTGTCGATCTGCGTACGGGCGACGGGCTCGCCCTCACCGAGACCTCCGCCGGAAGTCCCGCGGCTCCTCTGGAGCTGACGGCCGGCGTGGACCGCGTCCTCACCCTGGAGCCGCGGTAGCAGTCCTCCATCCCCACATGGAAGGAACACCCCATGGCACGATCCACCCTGACCCGGCTGCTGGCCCCGGCGGCGGCCGTGGCCGCACTGATCGGATTCGCGGCGGCACCCGCCCACGCCGCGATCTGGACCTCCTCGGAGCAGTGGGGCAACTACACCACGTCCGACGGCTACATCCTCTACAACAACATCTGGGGCTCCGGGGCGGGCACCCAGAGCATCTGGGCCAACTCGTCGAGCAACTGGGGCGTGACGGCGAACCACCCGAACACCGGCGGCATCAAGTCGTACCCGAACGCCAAGAAGGTCGTCAACAAGCCGATCTCCTCCCTGTCGTCGCTGACCAGCGGCTACAACGTGACCGTCCCGTCGTCCGGCGCGTACAACACGTCGTACGACATCTGGGACACGGACTACGACTACGAGGTCATGCTCTGGGTGAACTACAACGGGGCCGTCGGCCCCCTCGGCACCTCCCAGGGCAACGTCACCCTCGGCGGCCACACCTGGACCGTCTACAAGGGGAACAACGGGGCCAACGAGGTCTTCTCCTTCCTGCGGACCTCCGACTCGTCGTCGGGCACCGTGAACATCCTGCCGATCCTCAAGTGGATCAAGGACACCAAGGGCTGGTGGGGCAACGAGACCATCGGTGACGTCCAGTTCGGCTACGAGATCACCTCGTCGTCGGGCGGGCTGAACTTCACGACCAACGGGTTCAACGTCTCGTCGAGCTGATCCCGGCGGGACACGGGCCGGGAGGACGCTCCCGGCCCGGCGTCAGGACGGGGCGGAGCTGCCTGCCCGTCAGGCCCGGACGGAGTCACCCGCCAGCCAGTGCGCGGTCCCCGTCCAGCGGCCGGGCGGGGACACCTCCAGCAGCGCCGCGAACCGCTCGGGGCGGGCCAGCAGCCGGCGCTCGCGCGGGTGCAGTTGCGTGTGCGCCAGCAGCCAGCCGGACAGCGCGTGCGGGTCGGGCGGACCGGGCTCGCGCAGTCGCTCGGTGTACAGGGCCCGCGCCGCCTCCGGATCACCCCCGACGAGCAGCTCGTCGGCCGTGGGCGCCCGGCCTGCCCTGAACTCCCGCTGCTGGTAGAGCCGTACGCGGTCGTCGTGCCAGTACCCACGACCCGGTTCGGGCGCGACCAGGGGCTCACCGGTCCGCACCGGAGCCGCGCCGGCGCGCAGGGCTTTGACGAGCGTGCCCCGGTCGTCCTCGCCGCAGCGCAGGTTGCGCAGGCGCCACTCCACCCGGTGGCTGACGGCGGAGGCCCGCGCCTTGGCCACGGTCGCGGGGTCCAGGGGCTCCCTCAACCAGCCGTCGACCGTCCCGGAGAGCCGGGTGACCAGCCGGCGCCCGGGTCCGGTGAGCGCGGCCCGTGTCGCCAGGGTGCGCAGGACCATCCGGGTCTGGAGACGGCGGAGCGCGAAGAGGAACGGCGCCCGGCCGTCCCGGTCGGCAGCCGGGTCCCCGATCCGCTCCCGCCAGAATCCGGTGACGCCGACGAACGCGTACGCGCCGTGCAGGAGGCCGGGCAGGTGTCGGGGGTCCGCGCGCCAGGGCGCGTAGTGGCGCTCGGACCGGTCGTCCTCGATGAGGGGGAACAGATGGAGCAGGGCACCGAGCTTGCTGTGCTGGAACTCGTGCACGAGGGTCTCCGCGAGCGCGAGACCGTCGCGCGGACGGGCGACCACCATGGAGCCGAAGGCGTCGCCGGTGGAGGCGCTGAGCCCCTCGGCCGGCACGGGGAGGGCCCTCTCGTCCTCCTTTGCGTGCCAGGGCACGATGCGGCTGATCTCCTGGGGCCGCAGCCCGCCGGGCCCGCTGCCGCCTCGGCTCAGGAGGGCCACTGCGTCCCGGAACAGGGCCTGCCAGTGCTGGAGTTCGCCGGGATCGAGGCGGCGCGGGGCGATCGGCTCGTCGAGGTCGCGGTAGGGGTCCAGGTCGTCGAGCTGCACGGCACGCCCGCCGGTACCGGTGTCCAGCCGGTGCACGGGCAGCCAGCGCTCCGACTCCGGCTCGGTGAGGGGGCGTACGACGACATCGGGACCGCGCCTGGTACGGACGGTGAGGGCCCCGCCGGAGATCAGCGCCCGTACCGCGTGGAACACGTCGCCGTCCGGCCCGGGCAGCCGGACCAGCCCCAGGGCGGGCAGGCTGACGGCCGCGCCCCGGGCGGGCAGGAGGAGGTCGGCGGCCGTCCCCGCGTGGAGGGCCGCCGCGGCGGCGACAGCGGCGATCTGGCCGGCGTCCGCCCACAGGGGCGGGCCGGAGGCCGTGCCGTGCAGCCGGCGGAGCGTGTGGGCGAGCCAGCTGCCGACCTGGGGGGTCAGCAGCAGGCCGTCGACCTGCTCGGGCGCGCGGGCGGCCGCCGCCTCCAGGGTGGGCCAGAGCGTCGCCGCGTCCAGGGGGCCGAGGATGCCGGGGTCGGCCTCGAAGGCGTCGAGGAGTTCACGCAGCAGCAGCAGACGGCGCGTACGCTCGCCCCGCACCAGGAACGCCACGGCCTCGGGCGATCCGCCGCCCGCGGCGATCTCGTCGAACAGGTGGCCGGGCATGCGGATCGGGGCGTACATCTCGCTCCCTGTCGTGGACGGATTGCTCGCGGCGGACGGTCACTCGGCCCGGCCCGGTTCGCCACCGCCCATCGCGTTGGTGCGTGCACGCCGGAGTTCGGCAAGGAGCCGTGCGGTCCCGTCCGGAGCGGGCAGGCGCCTCAGATCGGTGACGCCCAGGAAGGTCAGGTCCATGACGTCGGACTCGATGTGATCGGGTGTGCCGTCGGCGGGCACCGGCTGGTACAAGACGCGCTCCCCCTTCGCGAGCGGTGGCACAGGATGCCACCGTTTACTCCATCATGACGACTGAGACCCCTTCCCGAAACCCGTGTGATCACGCCAGCAGCTCACATGGCAGCGCCCGGACCGCCCAGCAAATCCTCCACGGAGGAGCTGAGTTCCGCTGCACGATCGGGATCGTCGTCGATCAGCGTGACGGCTTCGTACAGCTTCCACAGGCCCTGCGGGCTCGCTCGCAGCGCACGGACCATACCGATCACGTCGGTTCGAGGCATGGCGTGCCTCGGCATCCGGGCGACCACCGTGGAAGGCAGCTCGTTGACCAGGACCTGCCTCTCGTCCCGGTCGTTCATCAGCGGATACGCCATGAGCGCCGCGATGATCCGGGCAGTCGGGGCTCCGTTCCGTCCGGTGGCCGGGCTCGCGTCCGGCGGCAGTGCCTGGGGAACGCGCTCGCTGTACCCCGGCGTCTCCAGACGGAGGCAGGGGACCTGAGCGGTGTGGCCTGCCGCGCGCAGGGCGCTCATGCGCGCCTTCACGGCATCGAAGAGAGGCAGGGGCTCCGGCATCGGATCGGCTGAAAGCTCACACAGAACGATGTCCGAGAACAAGCCGAGTCGCCGGTCCGGATCGTTGCCCGCCCGCTGTCCGCGGCCGGCCGCGAACATCAGCGTCTGCCGGTGCTCGGCGATCCGCGCCCCGGTGGGGAAGCGCTCGCTGGACAGCGTCTGGGGGAAGCCGTGCTGCTCGTCGAAGGTGCGGCACGCGTCGACCATCCACATCTGCACCCCGAGACCCGGCGTCGCGTCGCTCCGCAGCCGGGTGAGCGCGGATTCGACATGGATCGCGCGGCGGTCCGACAGGGTGGCATCGGAGGTGTAGAGCGCCATGCTCTCGTCCGTGTCCAGCACGCCGTGTCCGCCCCACCACACCCACAGAGCCTCGTCCCTGCGGTCGGTGACGTCCTTGACGAAGGCGCGCCTGAGGGAGTCGTGGTCGGCCGGACGGAACGGGAGGTCGGGTACGGCACCGGGCAGCGGCGCGAGATGGAGCTGGATGTTGGCGTCGGGGACTCCACGGGCCAGCAGCCAGGAGCGGAAGCGCAAGGCGTCCCGCGCGGGTCCCGGAAGGTCCCAGTCGGGACCGGCGGCGTACCGCTCGATCCCCACGACCAAGGCGAAGACGCGGTCCGGCGGGACCTGTCCGTGGTTCACGGCAGCTGCTCCCCGATCGCACGGTAGACGGCCGGATCGGTCCAGTAGGCACTGTGCGCCACGGGGAAGGGCTGCCTGCTGTCGGTGGCGACGTCCCGGGCCCGGCCGGGGAAGAGGGGCTCTGCGGCGTACCCGAGGAGGTCCCGGCGGTCGTAGAGATTGAGCCACGGCGGGACGTGGGCGGGGAGCGGGTCCGGGTGGACGAGCGAGGGCAGCGCACCCGTCTCGTAGAGGAAGGGCCCCTGGGAGCCGACGGTCATCAGGACCTCCACCCCGGGCAACGGACCGGATATGAGGGTGTCGAGCGCGATGATGCCGCCGAGGCTGTGCCCGAGCAGGACGACGGGCGGCTCCAGCGTCGCCACCAGCTCCCGCAGGCCCTGGCGCATACCCTCTCCCCGGGCCAGGTACTTGAGGATGTCTCCTGCCGCCGGATGTGCGGCGTCGGTGAGGGCGCGGCGGCGCCGTACGGCGTAGCGGGAGCCGAGGTGCACGAGCGGCCTCCCCGCGAGCCGCAGCAAGGGACCTCGACCGGTGCCGGACGGGACGGCTCCCAGGTACGCGGCGAGCACCGCCACGGTCGCGTCCCTCTCGTCGCCGACGCTCTGCAGGGGGTTGTCCGCCGCCAGTTGCTGCGCGGTCACCGTCGCCGTCAGAGCCCGGGCGAGAACCCATGCCAGGGCCTCCTGGCCCAGGGCGTCGGAGGCGGGGCCCAGCAGCGGACTGCGCGCCAGGCCGGCGGCCGCCTCGGCCAGTCCGGGGACCGGCCGGCCGTCCCCGGCCGTTCCGCGCGCCGCGAGGCCGTGGAGCAACGCCCTCGGGCGCTCGCCGGGGAGGGCCGCGCCGGGTGGCGTCACACGCCGGGCGGCACCTGTGGCCGCTGCGGCGAGCTCGGCCGAGGGGTCGTCGTACAGCCGGGCCCACACCTCCGCCTCGTCACCCTCTGAGGAGATCTCTGTGTTCCGGCCGGTACCCGCCCCCGGGGCGGCCGGGATGCTGGCGCCGGACGCGGCCAGCGCCGCGCCATGGCACCCGCCCCAGTCGTACACCGTCAGTCGCACGCCGGGGGCGGTCGTCGCGAGTCCCGAGACGATCCGCCCGGACAACGTCGTGAGGTGCGGTTCACGTACGCCCGTGCCATGGATGAAAACCACTGCGGTCATGTGTCCGCCCCCGTCGCCCTGTCGCGAGGCCCCGTCCGTCGCCGTGGACGGGGCCCGCGTGTCCTAGGTGGTCCTCCGCGTCACATGGGAAGCGGTGTGATGTCGCATTCGATGCGCTGATGCAACCTGGCAGCGGTGTGCCAGGGGTGATTGGCCCCGAGCACCCGCGCGAAGCCCTCGACGGCGACCCGGTTGAGCCGGTCTGCCTCATCCGACTCGCCGAGCCCTCGCCGGTCGAGCCCCAGATTCGCCGTGCACGCGAGCGTCACCGGATGCTCGGAACCGGCCGTCTCGGTGAGCCTGGGGAGCAGGTCCGCGTCGACGGCCATGGCCTGCGCGAAGTCCAGCCGGGCGTAGTGGTCGTTCGCCCGGCACATGGCCGCGGTCAGCGTGTTGATGTGCTTGGCGCCGAGGACGGCTTCCAGACCCTCCAGTGCCTGGGCGTCCAGTGCCTCCGCCCGGTCGGTGTCCCCCTGCGCCCTCAGCGTCGCCGCGAGGTTCACCCTGGCGAACTGCGTGTACGGGTGGTGGTCCCCGAGCACCTTCCGATAGGCCGCCAGAGTCTGCTCGCCCAGTTCCCGGGAACCCACCAGGTCGCCGTTCAGCCGCCGCTCTACCGTGGCGTGGACCGCGGCACCGAGCGCATCGGTGTTGTTCAGACCGTAGCGGGTGGTGAAGCGCTCGAGGGTCAGCTCGGCGAGGTCGGACCCTCCTTCGACCACACCGGCCCTGCGTCGGCACACCGCGAGGTTCAGCGCGGCACGGATGGTCGCCGCGTTGGTCTCGCCGAAGTGGGTCACGTAGGGCAGGTAGTTGGACTCCTGCAGTGCGCGAGCGCCCAGGTAGTCGCCTGCCTCACGCATGTCGATGGCCAGTCCGTTGAGGGTGTTGAGTGTGAGCCCGTTCACCGGTCCGTAGAGCAGTTCCCTCTGCCGTGCGGTCTCCTCGTCGAGCTCCCGCGCGAGCGTGAAACTGCCGTTCAGCCTCAGGGTCACGCCGTAGTCATGTGCCGCGCTCAGGGTCGTGGGGTCCTCGGGACCGAAGAGATCGCTCGCCCGGGTGAACGCCTCCTCGGCCAGCTCCTTCGCCTTGAGGAAGTCGCCCCGGTGGCGCAGCGCACCGGCCATCTGCCACATGGAGTCGATGAGTTCCTCATCGGGGATCTGCGCGCCCCGCGAGATCGCCAGAGCCCTCTCGTTGTGTGCGACCGCTTCGTCGGAGCGCCCGAGCAGCCGGAGGTAGAAGCCGAGCAGCTTGGTGATCCTGATGACGTGCAGGTCCTCGTCACCGGACTGGGCACGCCAGGCGGACCAGGCCAGTCGTGCCTGGGCCGCTCCGGACTCGTGGGCACCCCAGTAGTAGAGGAAGAAGACCATGTCGTAGACGAGGTCGCGGACCCATGCGTCGGAGCTCTCCACCGCTCCGGACGCGATGACGTGCGGGAGGATCGCCTGGTAGGCGGGCCACTGGTCCGGCGAGGCGGGAGCCCCGGGCTTCGCCGTCGTCAGCAGCAGGTGGGCCGCCCGGGTCATCCGGGTCCGCTCCTCGGGGTCCATCCTGGCCACGATCACGTTCTGCATCAGCCGGTGCATCTGCAGGGTCGAGGTCTTGTGGTCCAGCCTCACGAGCGACAGCTTGCTCAGGTCCCTGGTGGCGCGGGCCAGCAGCAGGGGGTCACGCAGGACGGGGTCCAGCTCAGGGGTGACCTGGACGTTGCGTCCGCCCCTGAAGAGGTTGAGAGGAATGGGTTCAGGCGCCATGCAGGCGCAGATCTCCAGGAGTTGACGTGCGGCCGGATTGTCCTGCGAGAGGCGTCCGAGGGAGATGTCCCAGACCGCCGCGACCGGCAGCGGATAGTCGGGGGACGGATCGAGATCGAGGATCTCGGGCCGGCGTGCCTCCAGCAGGTCGAGGTACTCGTCCACCGGCATGCCGGTGGCCGCGTGCCATGCGCCCGCCTGCTCGACCGCGAGGGGCAGGTCGCCGAGTGCTGCGGCGAGCCGGTCGGCGTCACCGGAACTCAGGCCACGTGCGCGGCGCTGGAGGAGCGCGATGCTCTCGTCCCGGTCGAACACGTCGACGCTGAGGGGCGTGGCGACACGTTCCCACTCGCGGTTGCGCGAGGTGACGATGATCTTCCCCGGACCGCCGTTGGGGAAGTAGTTCCGGACGACTTCGATGTCCTCGGCATTGTCGAAGACCAGCAGCCAGTTGTCGAAAGGCTTGCCCGTGCGGAGGGCCTCACGCACGGCGGGCACCGCCGCGTTGGCCTGCGGTCCGACTTCCAGGCCGAGGCTGCGGGCCAGGTCGGCGAGAGCGCCCAGGATCAGGTTCTCCTGTTCCGCGGGAATCCACCAGATGACGTTGAACTCGCCGCTGTGGCGGTACACGTACTCCACGGCGATCTGCGACTTCCCCACGCCGCCCATGCCGTGGAGAGCGTGCGGAAGGACCGCCGTGGTCTCGTCCTCCCGCAACTGCCGCTCCACCGCCTCCAGAAGGATCTCCCGCCCGGTGAAGTTCGGGTTCTTCGGCGGCACGTTGCCCATGATCTTCGGCTGGCCCGTGCGGACGAACCGAAGCTCCGGTGCTGTGACGTGCGTGCGCTCGTCGACCCGATCCTGCTCGGTGTCTACGGGTGGTGTCGTCGGCGACACAGATCCTCCTGAGGGAACCGTCGGATGCGACGGGGAAGCGGGGCCGTTCTTATTCACATCAGGTGCCTCTTTATCATCTCTTGTACCCTCAGTCGGCCCCACCTCGCCGGTCCGCATCGCACCGTTCAGGCGTGATGCCCGATTCCGGTACGGGAGTCCTCCCAGCGCACGCAGGACGGCCAGTTCGATGCGCAGCCAGGCCGGTCCGCCCTCTCCACCCGGCAGCTTCGACCGCGCCGGGTCGCGCAACGCCGCACGCAGTCGCACTCCTTGCGTGCCGCCCGCTCGGGACTCCGCCAGAAGACCCACGGCCCGGGCGAGTTGCGTTCGATTTCCGGTCGCGAGCAAGGCTTCACGAATGCCGTCGGCGAAGTCGGGCCCGTCTGCGCCGTCCCGTTCCCAGTCGATCAATCCGCCCATCATCACCTCGGCCAGGTGCTCGGGCTGCGCCTCCGGGAAGGCCCGGTCGCGCAGTTCCTCGATGATGTCGAATCTCATCGGAGCGACGGCCAGCAGGACGGCGAGTTGCCGTGCGAGCGGGCTGGCCAGCGAGAAGAATCGGCGCACGGCGTCGGCTGCCGCGCGTGGGCCGTCGATTCCGGGGGCCCGCAGCCCGGCCGCAGCGACGCCCTTGGCCATGGCTCCGGCCAGAACGACCGGCAGTGTCCGCCGCACGCCGCGTTCGCCGGTGACCAGATCCGCCCACGCACGGAACGACCCTGGACGCAGGCTGAGGACCGGCACGGCCACGGACCCGTCCCCCGCGTCGGGCAGAAGGTGCGCGTGTTCGGGTACGCCCTGCGGCGGATGACACATGAAGTGCCTGTTGAGCGCTCCGAACCCCGCGGCGTCCAGCCGGGCCCGGAACGGGTAGACCGAGGACCTGTGGCGCAGGTACGGGGGGAGCAGGTGGACGAGGGCCGTGGGCCCGGACGCCGCGAGTCTCCCCAGCAGTTCGTCGGCACCGCCCTCGGCCCAGCCCGGCGCCAGGCCGTCGGTCACGACGAGGAACAGCCGCGAGCCTCGCCCGTCCAGCAGCTCGGCAGGGTCGGCCCGCCGGTTGCCGGGCCAGCGCAGGACGGGCGCCTCCCCGCCGGGCAGGGACACGTCGACCGTACGGACGTCCCGGAAGGCCCCGCTGCGCACGGCCTCGTCGGACAACTGGCGTAAGGAGCTGTCCCACACGGGCATGGTGGGCGCCGTGTCGACGAGCAGCATCAGGTCGAAGGCGCGCTCCTGGACCGGGTCGAGGTACGGAATCCACAGTCCGTCGATGACGCCGTTCTCCGCGGTGCGCGCCTCGTCGAGGCGGCTCTCATGGCGCGAGGGCACCAGACGGCCGAGTCCACGCAGGGCCTTGGCCAGATGCAGCGGCCCCACGCGGCGGGCGGTGCGCGGCTCGTGCGGCAGGACCGCCTCAGGCCGGCCGTACCGGTGCACGTCCACGCCCTGGACGACCGTCGTCCGGGGGTCCACCATGCTGCTCCCGGCAGGCACCGTCTCCGACGGCCCCGGGTCGAAGGGGGTGGCCGGCGCATCGGGAGGGAACTCCGTCACGTCGTCAGGTGGGGGCGTCGGCCCGGATGCCTCCCCGGACGCCGCGCGGTCCGCCCGATGCCAGGCCGCCGCGAGCCAGACACTGTCGGCGAGGTCCTGCCAGCTCGCCTCGCCGTCCGTTTCGTCGTGGGGGCCCTTGGCCTTCGCGGACGCCGTGTCCGGAGCGCGCTCCCTCGGCGAGCCGTTCATCAGCGGCCCTTCGAGAGATCGCGGAGGAGCATCTCGAGCAGATTGCGCCCGTCGCCGTCCGCCCGGAATCCGTCAGCGGTGGTGAGCTGCACGGCATTGAGCAACTGATCGACGGACTGCGTACCCCCGCCGTCGAGACGTCTGACGAAGTCGTTCACGAGTTCCTCGATGCCTTCAGGACGCCGCCCGAGGTGGCTGACCACGATGGAGACGAGCTGCTCGCGGCTGGGGGGACGCATCTCCAGCGGCAGACAGCGGCGCCGGAAGGCGGCCGGGAACTCACGTTCGCCGTTGCTCGTGATCACGACGACGGGGAACTCCGCGCATTCGACCCGTCCGGCTTCGATGACCGCTCGCTTCTGGGGGTCGTCGGTGAAGACGGAGACCGCGCTCACGTCGGCGCGCACCAGTTCCGGAATCTCGTAGCTGCCGTTCTCCAGGACATGCAGAAGGTCGTTGGGAAGATCGATGTCGCTCTTGTCCAGCTCGTCGACGAGCAGCACCCTGGGACGCTCGTACGCCAGCAGGGCCGTCCCCAGCGGGCCGAGCGTGACGAAGTCCCCCAGGTCGGGGACGTTCTCCGTGCCGTTTCCCTCCGTGGCTCCACTCGCACGCCAGGCGGCGATGGCCTGCGCACGGCCGATGGCGTCGTACTCGTACAGACCGCCTCGCAGCGTGGTCCGGCTGACGATGCTCCACGGCAGTACGCGCCCGAGCCCCAGTTCCCGGGCGATCAGATAGGCGAGGGTGGACTTGCCGACGCCCGGCGGTCCGGTGATCAGCAGGGGGCGGCGCAGCAGGAGGGCGGCGTTGACCGCGTTGATCTCCTCCTCGCGTAACTGAGGCCCTTCCTGGACCGTTCCGAGTCGCCGCAGCGCCGACTGGGCGTCCTCGGGCGGATCCTGTTGCAGCGGGCTTCCCGAGAACACCCGCCAGGGCGGTGGCTGCGGCAGCGCGGGAGGGAGCCCGGCCGGGGGCTTCCCTGTTGCGTGGAACACCCTCCAGGAAGGGGGCGTGACGGACTGCGCTGCCGAGGCCTGCTCGGTCATGCTGTCAACTCCTCGCAGTCGATCAGGCGATTGGGGTCATCCCATAAAAGGGCCAGATGTTTCCCGAGGGACCAGTTGTCACGGTTCATCCCTTCGGCCTTCTTGCGCAGCGCGCTGACCTTCGAGGGGATTTGCGCGGGAGGGTGAGCCAGCAAGAGCGTCAGCACCTCGCCCGACAGATCAGGGCTGTCCGTTCTCCGGTCCCAGGCTGCAAGGCCCACCCCCTGAGCGATCGCGGTGACGAGTGCTTCCAGGCCGTGACCGGGCAGTGCGGGAACATCGAGGATGACAGCGGTCAGGTCCGGGTTCGCTATCAGCGTGGCACGCCAGCGGTCGAGCCGCTCACCCTCCTCGCCGTGCCAGCGATACGACTCGGCCACACCGGCGTTCCTGAGCTGAGTCCAGCGTTCCCGCCACAGAGGCAGATATCCATCCCTGTGCGCCGCCCTCATACGTTCGAGGGACCTGAGATGGACATGGAAGCGGAGGCTGATCGGCAGCGGGTCACCACTCCAGGTACCCATTTCCAAACGGGCCATGTCATGGTTGAGCAGCGTGAACGGGAGGACGAACTCGACCTGCGCAGGCGGCTCGTTCTCCATCACCGGGAGACGGGCCCAGCGTTCCTGCCCCCGCCCGATGGCACGCTCCACCTCACCCGCCAGGTGGTCGAGCGTCGTGGGGCGCACGTCCCCTGCCACAGGCTCCCAGTAACCTGGCGCGGCATTGACCCAGTGGCGTACGTAGATATCGGCCGAACTGTCGTCCGCAGGCTCCACCATCACGACGAGACAACGTGCGACGTCGGGATCAGCCGTCGGCAGAGCCTCGATCGCGCGCCTGCGCTCGTCCAGGGCGTGCACCGCCTCCGGGCCGGCCTCTCCGGCCCAAGCGTCCGACCACTCACGGAGCCGCTCACGGAGTACAGGTCCCTCCAGGAGGGCGGTGACCTCGACGAGCACCAGGGCCGGAGGCAGCCCGTCGGCCTGGGTGTTGGACCCGCGCAGGTAGTCGAAGCGCTGGGCGGGGGTCTGGCCGTACGGCACGGCGACCCCCAGCTCATGGTTGAGCACGGCGTGGAGTCGGCCGTCGTCGAAGCGCCGCACGTCCGCGAAGAGCCGATGGATCTCCCGCACCGCGCTGTCGGTGAACTCCGGGGCGACCCCGATCACGGGTACGTCGAACCCGGCATCCTTCGCGAGCAGGGTCAGCTGCGCCTCGCATTCGGGTCCCGCGATGACGCCGGCAGCGAAGATGAGCGCCGAGAGGCCCATGGGGTCCTTCAGGACGTCCCTGACGAAGGACAGCATGTCGACCCGCGGATTCTGCCGCCTGTAGGTGATCTTCACGCCGATCTGCTCCCCGGCGAAGTCGACGAACTGAGCACACTGGTCCCGGTCGGTCACGAAGTCCTGTACGCACAGGTACTCGACCAGCACGCCGACCAGCTTCACCCTCGCCCCGTCCGGCTCATCCGCCCCGGGCAGCCCGTGCACCACCACCGACCACCCCCGTCGAGTCGGTAACGCCTCTATGACAGACCGTGAAGTTATCACGTCGGATCTTCAGCAACCAGCTTCACTTCAGGGCCTGTTGACCACCTGTGACACATGTTCCCGAGCCGCACGGCAAGGCCCCCGGGACACACTCCACCCGAACGGGTGAGCCCCGTTCGCGCGCTTCATACCGGAGCGGGTCCGGAGCTCGCACGCACCGTCAGGACGGGCTCCAGCAGCTGCACTTCGTCCGTACCCCGGCCGCCGAGCTTCGCGACCACCTGCTCCACCGCGCGGCGCCCCATCTCCTGGGCCGGGATGGCCACGGAGGTCAGTCTCACCGAGGCCTGGGTGGCGACCTGTTCGGGACAGACGGCGACGACGGACACGTCCTCCGGCACCGCGCGGCCCTGCTGCTGGAGCAGGTTGAGCAGCGGCTCGACGGCGGCCTCGTTCTGGACGATGAAGCCGGTCGTCCCCGGCCGTTCGTCGAAGATCCGGCCCAGGGTCCCGGCCATCGCGGCGTACCCGCCCTCGCAGGGCCGGTGCAGGATGCGCATCCCCGCCTCCTGCGCCTTGGCCCGGATGCCGTCGACGGTCCGCTCGGCGAAGCCGGTGTGGCGTTCGTAGACGGCGGCGGCCTCGCCGATGACCGCCACCTCGCGGTGTCCCAGGCCGGCGAGGTGGTCCACGCACAGCGCCCCGGTGGCCTCGAAGTCGAGGTCCACGCAGGTCACCCCTGAGGTGTCGGCGGGCAGCCCGATCAGGACGGCGGTCCGGCCGGAGTCGCGGAGCAACGGGAGCCGTTCGTCGTGGAGTTCGACGTCCATGAGGATGATCGCGTCCGCCAGCGAGCTTCCCGCGATCCGGCGGACGGCAGCCGGGCCCTCCTCGCCGGTGAGCAGCAGGACGTCGTAGCCGTGCGTGCGGGCGCTCGTGGCGACGGCGATCGCGATCTCCATCATCACCGGCACGTACATGTCCGTGCGCAGCGGCACCATGAGCGCGATGATGTTGGACCTGCTGCTGGCCAGGGCGCGCGCACCGGCGTTGGGGTGGTAGCCGAGCTGCTGGATACTGTGCTCCACCCGTTCCCGGGTGGAGGCCGAGATCGACCGCTTGCCGCTCAGGACGTAGCTCACCGTGCTCGCGGAGACTCCGGCGTGCTGGGCGACCTCGGCAAGCGTGACCATTCGGCTTCTCCCCTACAGATGGTGACCGCAAGGGAGAGCGGGTGAAGCGCTTCGACAGCGCCTTGCTGTGCTCCCCTTCGCACTCTGACATGCACAGACACCGAGGAGCCTAGACTCGCTCACAGGTAGTGTCCAGAGTGGAGTCGAAGCGCTTCGATCGGCTACTGCCGACAGAGGTCCTGCCAGGACCGGCGCGCACCGGCAGGGGCTCTGCCACTCACCGTGACTCAGGACGCCGACGGTGTCCAGCCTGCCAGCCAGTCGGCGGTCTCCTGGTCCGCGGCCTGGGAATCGGTGAGCTGCGGGCGGTTGCTGCTCGCGGCCCCCGATCCGGCTCCGGTGTTCTTGTACTCGGCGAAGCGGTCGTCCTTCCAGGAGAAGCCGCTCATGTCGGTCCAGGGGGCCGGCTTGATCGCCGAACTGAGCGTCGTGCCGCGGAAGGTGGCCATCGGGTCGAGCGAGGCGTCACCGCCCGCGTGCCACGGACGGCCCAGGTGGAAGGAGGACGCCGAGACGTCACCGTTGACGGTCGAGCCGGTGATCAGGAAGCCCTTGCGGTCGGCCGCCGTGCTGGGCGCGGCGATGTAGCCGGCGGAGCTGCCGTCCCACCGCTTCTTCAGCGTGATGACCGACTTGTCGATCACCGCGGTGGCCCGTACGAAGATGAAGTCGACGTTGCCGACGACGTAGGAGTTGGTCATGTAGACGCGGCCGAGGGTCGCCTTGGAGGCGGTGTCGAGCAGCAGGGTGTCCTGATCGCCCGTGACGATGACGGAGTCCAGGAAGACCTTGTCCGCGGCGGTGCGCAGAGCGACCGCCTGGAGGCCGCTCATGTTCTGGTTCGCGCCCTCGTCGAAGTCGTTGGAGATCGTGAGGTTGCGTGCCTGGAAGCCGTTGGCCTCGGCCGCGACGGTCGCGCTGCCACCGGTCCCGTAGGGGCCCGATCCGTCGGGCTTCTGGGTTCCGGAGGCGTTGTTGTAGACGATGACGGTGTCGTTGCGGCTGGAACCACTGCCCTGGAGGGTGACGTTCTGCTTGGTGGAGGGGATCTTCACCAGCTCGCGGTAGGTCCCCGGCTTGATGGAGACGACGACCCGTGCCGTGTTGCCCGCAGGGATGGCGTTGACCGCCGCCTGGACGGTGGAGTACTGCCCACTGCCGTCCTTGGCGACGGTGAGCATGGTCGCCGCTTCCGCCCCGGACGCCGCCCCGGACGTCCAGACGGCGGCGACGGCCAGAAGCGCCGCCGCCCCCGCGGTGGCTGCCCCGCGCGGTCCGGGGAGGAGGGCGGGGCGTCGTCGATCGGCTGCCATGACCAGATTCCGTTCGTCGGGAATTCGTCGCGAATCCGTCGGGAAGAGGTGGGGTTCCGGGCAGTAGTCGCCGCAGCCGTCCCAAAGGTTGCCGGGTGCTCGGGCTCCGTCGTTGCCGCAGCTCTTCCGCCACCGATGCCAGAGCCCTTGTGCCGCAGCCCTGCCGCCACCGATGCCGCGGTCCTGCGCCGGTCTGGGGCCGAGGCTCAGGCGCCTCGGCTGCCGGGACCGCGGCCACGGGCCTCCGGGACCCCGCCGTCACGGTCGCAGGAACGGTGCGTCCTGCTGCCGTACGCCGCTGCCGGGGCCGGCCGAGCGGAGGACCACGTCGAGGGCGCGGGCGGGGTCGGCGGCGTACACGTTGCTGAACCAGGCCATGTTCGCCTCGACCACCGCCCACTGCTCGCTGCCGTGGTCGTCGCCCCTGCGCATCAGTCCGACGTCGAGCACCACGCCGCTGGGCAGGGTGTCCGCACACGCCGCGGCCGGCCCCCGGAGGAAGGCGCGAACGGCGGGCTCGTCCGTGTGGCCGGTGAGCGGCGCGGGATCGAGCCGCCCGAACGTGGCGTACTGCGAGCCGGTCCGTATCTCCCCGTCCAGCAGATGGAGCCTGAACTCCTTGATCCAGGTGACCACTTCGCTGACCTGGACGAGGGGGTCGACCCGGCCGCCCGCGGGGGCGCGCAAGGCCGTGCCGTCCGCGTACACCGCGGCGGGGAAGCTCTTGTCGGTGGGCGGTTTGACGAAGAGCGGGCCCGGTGTGCCGCGGGCCTCGCTGAGCGGTACGCACCGGACGTGGCGCCCCGTGACCGCGTACGGCAGGGTGTCCAGCCAGCCTTCGGCCGGTTCGAGCAGGGCGATGCCGAGCCGGCCGACGACCGAGGCGGCGAAGCGCGGTCCCCCGTAGTAGTGCGCGCCGGCACCCGGCGGGAGCCGGCCGGGAAGCCCGTCGCGCGGCAGGATCGTCACCTCCATCCCGCGTTCCCGCGCCGCGCCGGCCAGCAGGGCGGCTGTGGAGGATCGCTGCGGGGCGAGGGCGAGGAGGTCGGCCATGCCGCCGCAGCATACGGGCCGGGACCCGTGAGCTGCGGCGGCCCTCAGGAGGCCGGGATCACGAGACCGGCGTCGCGAGGTCCGGATCACGGGACCGGGGACACCGGGCCCCGGGCGAGTCCGGGACCACGAAATCCGGCCACGCGCCCGAAGAACGCGTCCTCAGGACACCGGGACGAGCTTGAACTGCTGGCAGGTGTTGTTCAGCCAGGTCCACTGCCGTACGTCGGCGCCGTCCGCCGTCGAGCAGTCCGCCACGTCGGCGACCTTCCCGGTGGCCTGATTGACGATGCGCACCCAGCCACCGGCCTCCGTGGTGACGAACCGGAAGCGCTGGCAGGTGTTGTCGAGCCACGACCACTGGCGCAGGTCGGCGCCGTCGGCCGCCGAGCAGTCCGCCGTGTCGAGCACCTTGCCCGTCGCGGCGTTCACCAGCCTGCTCGTGTCGTCGCCCCGGTCCTCGACGCGCCACCGCTGCTTGGCGGTGCCGTCGCACGTCCACTGCCGGACGTCGGCTCCGTCGGCGGTCGACGCCCCGCTGACGTCGAGGCACTTACCGGTGGCCCGGCTGACCACGGTGTAGCCGACCGGGGTCGCGGCCGACTCGCCGGAGGGCCCGGCCGATGTCCTGCCGAGGGCGACGGGCGTCCCGAGGTCCGGGGTGCCGTCGGAGTTCCAGCCGATCTTCTGCGCCCGCGCCGTACGGCCGTTGTCACAGCCGTCGGACGCCGAGTCGTTGGCGTGGTAGACGATCCAGTTCTCCGTGCCGTCGGGCGAGGTGAAGAAGCCGTTGTGTCCCGGCCCGTAGACCCCGGCGGCGTCGTTCCGCTGGAAGACCGGGGTGGACTTCTTCGTCCAGGACGACGCGGAGAGCGGGTCGGAGCCGGTCAGGGTGAGCTGGCCCAGCTTGTAGTCGGGGGTCCAGCAGCCGCTGGCGGAGTAGACGATGAACGTCTTCCCACCCCGCTGGAGGACCTCGGCCCCCTCGTTGACGGTGCCGCCCGACTTCTCCCATCCATAGGCGGGCGTCGAGATCGTGGAGAAGGAGCCGCTGAGGGTGTACGGGTTCGACATCGGCGCGATGACGAGGTTCTGCGTACCGCCGCCGCTCGCGCTGCCCAGGAGGTACATGGACCCGTTGAGCGTGAGCACGCTCGGGTCGAGCATCCAGGTGCTGCCGAGCTGGTTCTTGTACGTGTAGGGCCCCATCGGGTCGGAGCCCGCGCTCTGCAGCACATGGGTGCGCTGTGTGGGGTTGTAGTCGGTGATGTTCTGCCCGGCCACGTAGTACAGGTACCAGCGGCCGCCCGAGTAGTGCAGTTCGGGCGCCCAGATGTTGCAGCACCGGGAGGCGGCGTCGCCCTGCCAGACCTGCACGCTCGGCGCGGTGGAGAGCCCGGCCAGTGTCGGCGACTTCCGCATGGTGATGACGTCGGTCCAGCTCGTCGACACCAGGTAGTAGGAGCCGTCGTGGTACGAGATCCAGGGATCGGCGCCCTTCTGCGCCTTGACGGGATTGGTGTACGGGCGCCCTTCGGCCGCGGAGGCCGACGTGGGCTGTCCCAGTGCGAGCGCCAGCAGGAGGGCGCTCAGGAGACTCAGTAGGCGACGGGCCATCCGCTGCTCCAGTTCAGAAGGTTGACGCCGAGCTTCGGGGTGCCGTTGTCCTGGCCGTCGTAGTAGTGGTAGACGAGCAGGTCGCCGTCGGAGTCCGCCAGGATCGACTGACCGCCGGGTCCGATGTAGCGGCCGTGCGACTCCATGACGGGCGTCCCGCCGTTGCTGAGCATGCTGACGCCGTTCTTGTCCTTGTAGGGACCGGTGACGCTGGTCGCCCGGCCCACCTTGATCTTGTAGGTCGAACTGGTGCCGGCGCAGCAGGTGTCGTACGAGGCGAAGAGGTAGTAGTAGCCGTTGCGCTTCACGACGGAGGGGGCCTCGACGGCCTTGGTCCCGGTCGGCCGGGAGGCGAGGGAACGGCGGGCGGTGTCCCCCGCGTACTGCTTGCCGGTCGACGGGTCGATCCGGATCATCTTGATCCCGGTCCACCAGGATCCGAAGGAGAGCCACCACTTCCCGTCGTCGTCGACGAACAGGTTGGGGTCGATGGCGTTGTAGTCGCTCGACGCGTTCGACGTGTAGACGATCCCGTAGTCGCTCCAGCTCCCGGCCTGGCCGGTGGTGGAGGCCGCCAGGCCGATGGCCGAGGTGTTGGAACCGAACGACGAGACGGCGTAGTACATCAGGTACGTGCCGCCCCGGTAGGAGATGTCCGGGGCCCAGGGGTCGGATGCCGAGGAGTAGTTCTTCCACCAGGAGGGCTTGGTGGTGAAGGCGTTTCCGGAGCGGCCGAAGGCGGTGCGGTCGGTGGAGGTGCGGAGCTGGAGGCCCTCACCGGTCGAGTAGAGCAGGTACTGGCCGGACGTGCTGCGGACCATGCTGGGGTCGTGGACGACGATGTCGCCGTTGACGACACCCGGGTTGGGGTACGCGGACGCGCTGCCCGGCACGAGGGCCATCAGCAGCGCGGCGGGGAGGACGGCGAGGGTTCTCCTCAGAGTGCGGCTCATGAGGGGACCTCCTTGAGGTCGGGGGTGGGGAGTGCACCCCGCAGTCGCCGCCGGTACGCGATGGGTTGCCGTGGAGCGGCTACTTCCTCCGAGGAATCGGACGGCGTCCGAGATCTCGGACGAACGAGTCCGGGAGCGGTGTCCCGGAAGCAGTGCCGCCGAAAGCGTCGCCGGTACGGAAGCGGTGCCGCTGACGCATCGCAGGACCGTGGAAGCGATGCCGCCTGGAGCGCCGCGGCAACGGGGAAGCCGTGCCGCCATGGACGGGGCCCTTCGCCCGGGCCCGCTCCGGTCCGTGGCGACACCCCCGGCCGCCCCGCACCCCTCAGCCGCGCAGCAGCACCGGGAAGGCCTCCATGTCGTTCTGCGTCATCACCGGCAGCTTGCGGATCTCGTCGTCGGCGATCGCGAGCTTCAGCTCGGGGAAGCGTGCGAACAGCGCGGGCAGCGCGATGCCGGCCTCGACCCGGGACAGCGCGGCCCCGGGGCAGATGTGGGGCCCGTGGCCGAAGGTCATGTGCCGGATCGGCGTCGGGCGGGTGATGTCGAAGGCGCCGGCGCCCTCGCCGTGCTGGACGACGTCGCGTCCGATGGCCCGGTAGGAGATCACCACGCCCTCCCCCTTGACGATCACCTGGTCGCCGATCTGGATGTCCTCGGTGGCGAACCGCATCAGCAGGTGTGTGGTGGGCGTGTCCCAGCGCAGCGTCTCCTCGATCACCGTCTCCCACGGGATCTCCCCGTCCAGCACCATCCGCAGCTGGTCGGGGTGGGCGAGCAGGGCGCGTACGGCGTTGAGGATGAGCCCGATGGTCGTCTCGTGCCCCGCTGCCACCATCGCCTTGAGGTTGCCGACGACCTCCTCCTCGGTGAGCGGCCTCCCGCCCTCCTCGGCGAGGATCAGCGCGCTGGTGAGGTCGTCGGTGGGGTGGGCGGTCTTCTCCCGCACCAGTTCGGCGTAGAAGACGTCGAGCTCGGCCAGCAGGGCCATCCGGTCCTCCTGCGGGGTGAGCATGGAGAAGAAGGCCTTGTACTGCCTGGTCAGCATGGGGTGCAACGCCTCGTCCACCCCCATCAGGAGGCCGACCACCTTCATCGGGAGCGGCTGGGCGAACAGGGCCTTCAGGTCGACGGCCCCGTCCTCACCCTGTGCGGCCAGCGCGTCCAGCAGTTCCTCGGTGAACTTCTCGATGTCCGGCCGGATCGCCTCCAGCCGGCGCGGGGTGAGCGCCTGGGAGGTCTTCGTCCGCAGCCGGCGGTGCTCCTCGCCGTCCACGGTGAACATGGAGCGCCCGGCGTCGATCATGCCGATCAACGGCCAGGCATGGGTGACCTCCCCGCTCTGCCAGAGACCCCAGGAGTCCAGATCCTTCACCAGGCGTGTGTCGACGAGGAGTTGGCGGGCCTCTGCATGGCTGGTGACGGTCCAGGCGGGGACCCCGAGCAGCTCGATGCGGGCGAGCGGGGCGGAGGCGCGCAGCTTCTCGGTCTCCCCGTCGAGGTCCTGGACCATGGGATCGACGACCACGGTCGCGTAGGGGCAGGTCACAGCAGGTCTCCTGTCGTGTGTGCGGGAGCGAACCGGACGGGAAGGGAGTTCATCCCGCGCAGGAAGGCGGACGGCCGCCGCACCAGGTCCTGGGCGGGTACGGCGAGTTCGAGGTCGGGCAGCCGGTCGAGGATGACCTCGATGGCGGTACGGGCGATCGTCTCCGCGATCTCCTGCGCCGGGAAGGGGCAGCGGTACTCCCCGTGGCTGAATGCCAGGTGCGCCCCGTTCCCCGAGTGGTGCCCCGTGCCCGCCGCACTCATCTCCTGGCGTATCAGCGGGTCGGTGTTGGCCGCCCCCAGGCCGAGCAGGAGCATGTCCCCCGCGCGGATGGTCCGGCCGCCGAGCTGCGTGTCGCGGACCGCCCACCTCCCGGCGAGGATCTGGGTGGGGCTCTCCTCCCAGAGGACTTCGTTCATCGCGTCGCCGACACTGCGGTGCCCTCCCGCGAGGGAGTCGGCGAACTGGTCCTCGGTGAGCATCAGCCGGAGCGAGTTGCTGATCCAGTCGGCGGTGGTGAGGTGCCCGGCGGCGGTGACGGCCATGAGATCGAGGGCGTACTCCTCGTCGGTGAAGGGCTCCGGGTCGGCGAGCATCCGGGAGGTGACGTCGTCGCCGGGTGCGGCCCGCTTGGTGGCCACCAGCCGTTGCATGTGCTCCCCGAAGCGGCCGTAAGCCTCCTGGGCGCCGGGCCCTCCGTCGGCCAGGTCCTTCAGGACCCGGGCGATGTCCGCGCCCTCGTCGTCCGGGAATCCGACGAGGCGGGCGAGGACGAGCACGGGCAGCGGCTCGGCGAACTCCGCGACGAGGTCGGCGGTCCCCCGGGCGCAGATGGCGTCGACGAGGCGGTCGGCCAGCTGCTCGCAGTGCTCCCGGATCTCGAAGGGATCCGCGGCCTCGAGTGCGGGTACGACCATCTCGGAGTGCCGCCGGTGCTCGGCACCTGCGGTGAAGTAGATGGAGGGCATCGGCCGTCCGACCATGGGGAGCAGCGGCCAGTCCTCCGGTATGTGCTCCCACTGGTTCCACAGGCCGACGTCGCGGGGGAACAACTCACCGTCGCTCGTGACCTGGTGGAGCTCGCGGTATCCGATGACCAGCCAGGCCGGGAAGCCGCCCGGGAGCTCGACGGGCACGACGGGCCCGTAGGAGTGGCGCATGGACCGGTAAAGGGCCTGCGGCTCCGTGTGGAACTCGGGCCCGCTGAGCGGCACGGCAGCGTGCGCGGGGCAGCCTCCGACGGGTGCGGGCGTGGCTGATAAGGAGGGGGTCGTCATCGTACGGACTCCTGGGAGACGGCTTCGGGCGTTGCGGCCATACGATCAACGCGCCCCCACTATAGGGAGGTTGCGTGAAGCTTTGGGTACCGATCGGAAGGTCGTCCGGCGCCCGGCCTTCACGGTCGTCCGGTGCCGCGCGCTCCCGGTGGGCGACTCCCCGGCGGGCGCCCGCACGGCCGCCGGCCACCGCCGCCGCGGGACTTCGGGCGGGAGCAGGACGGACGGACCTTGCGGAGACAGGCCGACACCGCCAGGCTGGACACCGTGCCAGGACAGAGGAAGCGCAAGCGCGGGAACGCCCGCGGGCGGGCTTGGGAGGCGGACCGGTCAGGCCACTGGGACGTCGTGCTGGAGACCCAGGACCAGGCCGTTTTCCAGCACCACGTACGACGGTTGCGGGCAGACCCGCACCTGGGGGATCCGTCGGAGCTGCGCATCGACGTCCTGTGCGGACGCCTGACCCACCCGACGACCTACCGGCTGAGCAGATTCGTGCCGTCGGACGCGGAGCACTGACCACCGGCCCGTGAACGGGACCTCGGCCGGGGAATCCGGTCCTGCTGGGGAATCCGGTCCTGCCGGGGACCGGGGCCACCGAGGACGGCCCCTTCCCCGCCCATCCGCCGGGTGCCGCCGATTCCTGTGGTGGCCGGAACCACACATAGGACATGGCCCGCGCGCGGCCCGGCCTCAGGATGAGGAAAAAGCCAACTCATCGGCACGGGCGCGGCGGCGGCGACCCCCGCGTCACCTCGGTGGTGTGACCGCTTCGGCCTGCGGAGTCCGCCGCTCCTGCCGGGGCAGGGGCAGGAGCTTCCGGACGGTCAGCAGCAGCCCGATGCCGAGTACGACCTCTCCCGCGTTGCCGAGCACCGGTACCACAGCGGCCGCCCCTGAGACCGCGACCATCACGGCGGCGGTGAGCGCCAGCCGCCCGAACCCGGTGCACCGCCACAGCACGATCCCGGCAGCGAGGACCACCAGCCCGGTGATGACTGCGGGCAGCGGGCCCACCGGTGACGGCGCGTCGTTCACATAGCGCAGCGAGCCCGCCCAGCGCTCCGCACGCAGCGACAGACCGAGGATGTCGTGGAGCACGCCCGCAGCGACCAGAAGGACCGTGAGGCCGACGGCCGTCACCCGCACCGACGGCCGCGCCGCCCAGCGCAGCCCCGCCCGGTCCACGGCGGACAACGACCACAGCACCAGGAAGGGCGTCAGCAGCGCATGCGCGACGAAGCGCGGGACGCTCATCGACTCCAGCAGCGGCCCGACTCCCGCCAGGCTCCCCACGGCGATCACCGCGTTGTCCCAGACCAGCGCGGAGCAGACCAGGGTCGGCACGGCCGTCAGCAGACAGGGTGTCGCCCGCCAGTACCGTCCCGTGGACACCGCCAGCCACAGCTGCGCGGCCGCGAGTACGGCGAACGCCGACGAGATCACCCGGGACTCCCCTCGCACGACTCAATGTATTTCAATAATCAAGATACTTGATGATGGTGAGCGCCCGAGTCAGGGGTGCTGCCTGGGCTCCGCCCCAGCCGCTCACCCGCCGAGGAACGCGCGGGCCGCCGCCGCCCCGGCATGCGTGTCCCAGCCGGAGGGAACGACGGCGGCGACCAGGGCGGGATCGATCTGCGCATCAGCGGCGATCAGCGCCTCGACAACCCCCTCGGCCGGTCCGGACGCGCCGGTTCCGGCCGCGGTCGGGAGGGAGGCCAGCACAGCTTCACGGGTCCGCTCCTCGCTGAGAGCCGGGAGCCCCACACTCGCGAACCCGTCATCGAGCCGGTACTCCGCACGCTGCCAGATGCCGCCGTCGAAGCCGTACACGAAGCCGAGGAAGAGTTCCTCGTCCCTGGCCCGGCGGACGGGCTGCTCCCACCAGCCGGGCGCACCGTCCAACAGGTCGGTCTCCTTCTCCTCGAAGAAGTCGGCGGCTTCGGCGTAGTACGTCTCCGAGTCGTTCCTGTCCTGGCCGAGCAGGACGGCACGTCCCTCGTCGACACGGTGCAGATCGGCCCAGCTGCCGTGTCCGTCGTCGTAGTGCCAGAGCGGGCCGAGCGCCCGGCACCGCTCACCGCGCCCTGCGGCGGCCCGTACGGCGGCGAGTGCCGCCCAGCGTCCTCGCAGGGCCGTCGGGTCGGGCAGATCGAGCTGTACCAGGGCCACGGTCGGCTCCTCACGGTGGTCGGTCGGCGGGTTACCCCTTCCGGTGCCCGGAATACGGCCGTCGCCACGTGCAAGGGCGCATCCGCTCGCGGCAGTTGTCCGACGAGCCGATGTCTCATCACTCCCGTAGGGGGTACGAAGGTGAGTATGGCTCTCGTGAAGCGTTTCGCTCTTGCTCCTCGTGCGGTGCGGCAGCTGCGGCGCATCCGCTCGGTGTATCTGGCGGGCATGCTGCTGTCCGCCCTCGGCCTGCTCTCCCTCGACGACGGGGCGGGCGGGGCCGGCCGGCAGACGGTGATCGCGGGCGTCTTCGTCCTGGTGTTCGCCGCGCTCCTCACTCTGACCGCGGTGCAGTTGTGGCGGCACGGGCGGACCGAGCACTGCAGTACGGCGAAGAAGCTCTCTCCGCTCATCTGACATCCGCCCGTGGGGCGGACCGCGGCTTCGGGCCCGGCACGTCGAGGCAGGGGCGGGCGCCGCCCCCTCGGCCGGCCCTCGCTGTCCCGATGCTCGATCCGCAGCGGTATACGCTGCCCGATCATGCGCATAACACCACGCGGACCGGTGGCAGGCGCCGCCGCTCTCGCCACGGTCCTTCTGGCTGCGGTCACCGGCTGTTCGTCCGGCTCCGGGGACGACGACCGTACGTCCACGCTGCTCACCGGGCTCGGAACGCTCGCACGTGACAGCGGTACGAAGCAGGTGACCTTTCTCGACGCCGCCGCCGTACGGAAGCTGAGCAAGGGCGGATCGAGGCGGTTCTCCTCCATCGCGGAGCCGGCCAGCTCCCTGCTGGGTCCTGACGGATCCCGTCTGTTCGGGCAGAGCTTCGACGTGAGCCAGGTCGACAGGGCGATCGACACGAGCGAGGTCGGTCACTGGGAAGGCTCGTTCGACTCATCGGCGATCACCAAGTCACTCACGTCCAACGGCTACACGCAGAGCGAGAAGGACGGCCGTAAGGTCTGGACTCCCGGGGACACGGGGCCCTCGCTCCAGGTCTCCGACGCCGAGATCTCCTACTCCGGCCGGGACTCCGAGCCGATGTCGGCCGTCATGCCGGAGAAGGGTTCCTCCCTGGCCGACGACAAGCGGTTCCGACGTGCGGCCGAGTGCCTGGGGGACGTCTACCGCGCGGACTTCAACCCAGCCGGCTCCTCCGCTCCGGTGCCCCTTGCCGCGTTGGGCCAGCAGGCGTCCTCGGCGGCCGAGAACACCGAGGTGCTCTGTTTCGTGGCCAGGGACGACGCGACGGCCCAGGACCTGGAGCGCAAGCTGCGGGCGGCGGTCGACGCCGGTGCGCCGAAGTTCGACGGCACGAAGGTCACGGTGGAGAAGGGCGACCAGCCCGTGGTGCGCGCCGAGGTCCCGGACACGGCGGAGCAGCGTCCGGGACGACTGATCATCTCGGACGTGGAGCTGTGGATGACTGCGGCCAAGGACGGTTGAGCACGCCGGGCCCGGTGACGCCCGAAGGCGTGGCGGACGGAGTGATCACGAAGCCGGTCTCGGGGTACCCGCCATGCAAGGAGGTCCTCACCATGAGTGCAACAGCCAAGAAGAAGACCAGGTCCAGGGTGTACCTGTCGCTCGGCACCACCGCTTTCAGTGCACTGGGCGTCGTGAAGCAGGCCAAGGCGGCCCGCGAGGAGAACGACGCCCTGCGGCTGGTCGACGCCGTGGTCTCAGCCGCCAAGGTCGCCACCGGTCTGGCCATCCTCTATCGCGAGCTCAAGCGTCTCGGCGATGACGACGTCCTGCTGGGGTGAAGACCCTCGTGGACGCGAGGCGGCGTGGACGACCGGATCGACCGGCCGAGCACGGTCGTCGACCGCGACCGGCCGGTGACCGGACCGCCGGATGTCCGCGGTGCGTTCCCGTGTGTCCCCGCCTGACGAAGGCGGGGACACACGGCGCACGGGCCCGGATCCGGTGTGAGCCGGCAGCGTGCCGGTGCAGGCCTCAGAAGCCGTCAGGCCCGGCTGCCGGACCCGCGTCCCGCATGCCGGGGAAGACGTAACCGTCGGTGTCGTCCCACGGAACGTCGAGGTCGTCCAGGTGTACGTGCCACTCCGCTCCTGGCAGGGCGCGGCGCAACTCGCTCACGGAGCCCAGCACATGGTCGAGCACCGGTATGACGTGGTCGGGCTCGAACGGCATCTTGGTGGATCCGGCCAGTATCCCTGACGGCTCGCTGCCACCGTCGTCGTACAGGTACAGGCTCTCCTCGTCCTCGTACGGGAAGGACGCCGTGCGGTCGGCGACGATGCGCTCGACGGCGGCCGTCTCGGCATCCGTCGGCGGCGCCGTCCGGCGCGCACTGTAGTACAGGGAAACGCTCATGTCCCCGAGCGTACGGAGGGGGTGTGACAATGCCCCGCGCCTGAGCACTGCGCCCGCCGACGGGCGCCGTGGTGGGATGGACGTCGTGAGCCGCACCGTGGAGGACGACAACCGCCGTATGCTCCGGGCGCGGGACGCTATGGACCGTGCGTACGCCCAGCCCCTGGACGTCCCGGCCCTGGCCCGGATCGCCCATGTGTCCCCGGCGCACTTCGCGCGCACCTTCCGGGCCACCTTCGGCGAGACACCGCACCGCTATCTGCAGCGGCGCCGTGTCGAGCGGGCGATGTTCCTGCTGCGGGAGAGCGACCACAGCGTCACGGACATCTGCCACGAGGTCGGCTTCGGCAGCACCGGCACCTTCAGCCGCACGTTCCGCGACATCGTGGGCCGGTCGCCGCGGACCTACCGCAAGGAGGCGGCGGTCGCGGACGTCCCCACCTGCTTCACGAAAGCCTGGACGCGACCGGGTGACCGACCCGCGGGCACCCGCCACGCCGGTGGCCGACCGAGCAGTTCTGGATAAGTTTCCGCCGGGCCGTCCGTCTAGCGTGAGACACATGTTCAACGCCATCACGCACTCACAGATCTACGTCCTCGACCAGGACGAAGCACTCGACTTCTACGTCGGCAAGCTCGGCCTGGAGGTCAACGCCGATGTCGACATGGGTTTCATGCGCTGGCTCACCGTCAGCGTCCCCGGCCACCCCGACCGCCAGGTCCTGCTGGAGAAGCCCGGCCCTCCGGCCCTGTCGGAGGAGACGGCGGAGCAGGTCCGCTCGCTGGTGACGAAGGGCGCGATGGGCGCCGCACTGATCCTCACCACGGACGACTGCCGCAGGACCTACGAGACGCTGAAGGCCCTGGGCGTCGAGTTCACGGACGAGCCGACGGAGCGCCCGTACGGCATCGACTGCGGCCTGCGCGACCCCTTCGGAAACCATCTCCGGTTCACCCAGCTGAAGGGCTGAAGGCCGGGGACGGAGACACCTGAGGACGGCGGCGGCAGGACACCGGCGCATACTCCCCGCCCGGGCGGTCCGCCACCGCCGCCGCCCTCCTCTCCTCCTCCTTTCCTTCCCGCGCCTTGCCTGGTCTATCGAGTTTCGATAGATTCATATCGTAAATCGATGGAAGGGTGAGTCGTGGGGAAACTGGCAGTGGGCGCGCTGCGCGCCGTTCTCGTGGTGGTGCTGACCGGCACCGTGTTCGTCCAGGCATCGATGGTGTGGGCGCTGGCCACCGACCCCGAACAGGGGTCCCTCCCGCTGACCCCGCTGCGCCTGGTCACGATCCTGGGCATGGTGTCGGTCCAGGTCGCCCTGGCCTGCGTGTGGCGGCTGGTGACGATGGTGCGGCGCGGAACCGTGTTCTCCCACGCCGCCTTCCGGTACGTGGACACCGTGATCGGCGCGATCGTGGCGGCCTCCCTCGTGTGGTTCACGGTCACGGCCCTGAACGCTCCGGGGCAGCGGGAGGACCCGGGCGTCACCGTCATCATGGGCGGGGTGGGCCTGGCCATTCTGGGTGTCGCGCTGCTCGTGCTCGTCATGCGGACGCTGCTGGTCCAGGCCGTCGCCCGCGACGTCGAGGCGTCCAGGATGCGGGCCGAGCTGGACGAGGTGATCTGATGCCGATCGCCGTCGACATCGACGTGATGCTGGCCAGGCGGAAGATGTCCGTGGGCGAGCTGGCCGACCGCGTCGGGATCACACCCGCCAACCTGGCGGTGCTCAAGAACGGCCGCGCCAAGGCGGTGCGCTTCGCGACGCTCGCCGCACTCTGCGAGGTGCTCGAGTGCCAGCCGGGCGACCTGCTGCGCTGGGAGTCCGAGGACGCCGTGGTCGGATGACGCACCCCGGGGCGGACGGCCACCCCCGGGGCGGACGGCCGCCCACGGGGCGTCGGCCCTCTCCCCCGGGACGCTCTCACACCGTCGCGAATCGTGTGAGCACAGCCTCGGGACGGACGCCGGGAAGGGCCTGCCGGAACGTACGGTAGTAGCCGAGCTCCTCCTTGCTGCGCAGTTCAGGTGCCCCGTCACCGCCCACGGCCGCGGCGAACTCCTCGTCCGTGATGCGACTGCTCCACAGCGGGCTGAGCAGGCTCTCCGCGCCGCTGCCCGTGCCGAACTGTTCCTTGCGGCGCCACAGCAGGTGTTCCGGCAGCCGCCCCGTGAAGGCGCGGCGCAGGTGTCCCTTCTCCATGCCGTCGTCCTCCAGCGCCTTCATGTGCGCGGGCAGGGACATGGCATGGGCCATGACGTCGTGGTCCAGGAAGGGCACGCGGGCCTCCAGGCCGTGGGCCATGGTCACCCGGTCGCACCGCTGGAGGTTGAGGCCGTGCAGCGCCGCCACCGTACGCCGGAGCTCCGTGTCCAGGTCCTCGGGCGCGGTGTGCCGCTCGTGGTAGTAGCCGTAGCCGGCGAAGAGTTCGTCCGCGCCCTCGCCGGTCAGCACCACCTTGACGTGCCGCGAGGCCAGTGCGGACAGGAACCAGTTGGGCACGGCGCTGCGAATGAGGCTGGCGTCGAAGGACTCCACGCAGGTGACCACGTCGTCGAGCACCTCGCGCGCCGCCTCGGCGTCCAGGACCGCCTCGTGGTGATCGGTCCCCAGGAAGGCGGCGGTCTCGCGCGCGGCGAGCAGATCCGGCGAGTCCGCGGTGCCGACGGAGAACGTCTTCAGCGTGCGCCCCTGCCGGGCGTACTCCTCGGCGGCGACGGCGGCGACGACGCCCGAGTCGAGGCCGCCCGAGAGGAAGACGCCGACCTCGACGTCGGCCATCAGGTGCCGGCGCACGGAGTCCGCGACGGACTCGAATGTCGCCTTCTCGGCTGCTTCCCGGGGCGCGGCGCTCCGGTACGTCGCCTCCGCCCTCCGTGCGGGCGCCGGCACCGCCTGGGCGAAGCGGTGGAGGCCGTCCTGCGGGGACCACCAGTGGCCGGGCGGGAAGATCTCGGCGCGCGGCTGCACCTCGGGCGGGAAGGCACGCAGTTCCGAGGCGAAGTACGAGGCGGTGTCCGTGCGCGCCCAGTACAGCGGCTTGATGCCGACGGCGTCGCGGGCGGCGACGAAGCGTCCGCCGGGCGTGGCGGCACACAGGGCCCACATGCCGCGGAGCCGGTGCAGGCCCTGGGGGCCGTCGGTGCGCAGGACGGCGAGGGCGGCGGCGGAGTCCGAGGAGGAACCGAAGGCGCCGGCGGGCATCTCGGCGCGCAGGGCCCGATAGTTGTAGATCTCGCCGTTGCAGACGAGTGACCAGTCGTCGCCGGCGTCCGCACCGCCCAGGGGCTGGTGCCCGCCGTCGAGGTCGACGATGGAGAGGCGGCGGTGCCCGAGCCAGGTGTGGTCCCCCACCGTGCGCGTCCCGCTGTCGTCGGGACCGCGATGGGCCAGCCGGGCGAGCATGTCTTCCACCACGGCAGGCACGTCGGCCGATGTACCGGCACGCTCGGTGCCGAGGTCCTGGTGGGGGCTGTGTACTGCTGCGATTCCGCACATGCCGACGACGGTAGAACGGGACCGTGCATGGTGGACAATCGGAGTTGCTGCATACGCACGTCACCGTGGCATCGTGGGGGGCATGACGAGCGAGAGCCTGAGCAGTGTGCACCGTGCGCTGGACGTCCTGCGCACCCTCGGAGAGGGCCCCATGGGCGTCCAGGAGGTGGCCCGGGCGGTGGGCCGGGAGAAGTCGCAGGTGTCCCGGACCCTGAAGGTCCTGGCGCAGGAGGGGTTCCTCGAACGGGATCCGGACAGCCTGCGCTATCGCATCGGCTGGCAGCTGCTGGCTCTGGCCGCGTCGGCGGGCGAGGAGCGCCTGCAGCGCGAGGCCCCGCATGTCCTGCGCGAACTGGTGCACCAGGTGGGCGAGCCCGCGTACCTGACGGTGCTGTCCGGGCACAGCGCGGTGACGGTGCTGACCGAGCGGACCTCACGGACGCTCCAGGCCCAGGAGTGGATCGGCCGCACCTCACCGCTGAACTGCACCTCCGCCGGACGCGCCCTGCTCTTCGGACTCCCCGACGACCAGGTCAGGACACTGCTGCCCACAGAGGAAGGGGCACGCCTGCCGGGCACGGATGCCGCGCCGCGGGACGTGCCGGCCCTGCTCGAGCGACTGCGTACGGAGCGGGCCCGCGGCTACGCGGTGGCGGCCGAGGAAAGGGAGCCGGGCCTGATCGCGGTGGCCGCCCCGGTGCACGGCCACAGGGGCGACGTCGTCGCGGCGCTCAACGTGTCGGCACCGGTCTTCCGGCTGCCACCGGGGGCGGTGCCCGGGGTGGTGGACGCGGTGGTGACCGCGTCGCACCGCCTGTCGGCCCGGCTCAACGGGGCGGAATGACGAGCATGTCGCCCCGTGTGCCTGGTTCCGGGCGGACGGGGCGCCCCGGCAGCGGCGCACTCGTTGTCTGCGTCACTACCGCCGCACCGCGCCTGTCTCATCTTGTGAAAGTCTGATCATGAATGTTCGGGTTCCTTGATCAGCTCTTGCGAGCGCGACTTACCTCAGAGTAACTAACTGTTCATGAACCTCTTCAGCCGCAGCTCCCTGCTCCGCCGTCCGGAGTCCCGTCCGGAGGACTCGATCCCCGCCCCGGCGGCCGCAGGTACCGCGGTTCTGCCTGATCCGCGCCTGGCGGCTCTCACCGGGGAGTGGATGATCGACCCCGCGCACAGCAGGATCGGCTTCTCCGTGCGGCACGCCATGGTGACGACGGTGCGCGGCGCGTTCCTGGAGTACGAGAGCCGTCTCTACTTCGACGGGCGGGACCCGGCACGCTCCCGGGCCGAGATCTCGCTCGCCTCGGGGAGTGTCGACACCGGCGTCGAGCAGCGTGACGCGCACGTGGTCGGCCGCGACTTCCTCAATGCCGCGAAGCACCCGCGCATCAGCTTCGTGAGCTCCGCCGTGCAGCTCATCGGCAAGGACGTCTACCGTATGACCGGCGGCCTCACCATCAGGGGCATCACCAACCCCGTGGTCCTGGACCTCACCTACATCGGCTACGTCACCGACCCGTTCGGCTACGAGCGCGTCGGGTTCGACGGGACCACCACCATCAACCGCTCCGACTGGGGCCTGACCTACAACGCCCGGCTGGCCGAGGGCGGCGCCATGGTGAGTGAGCGGCTCCGCCTCCAGTTCGACATCGCCGCCATCCGCACCCCCGGCTCCGTCTGACTTCACATCAGCCGGCCGCGCCCCTGAACGTGCGGCGGTACGCACGCGGTGAGACCCCCAGCGCCGCGTGGAAGTGCTGGCGCAGCGCCGTGCCGGTCCCGAAGCCTGAGTCGGCGGCGATCCTGTCCACCGGAAGGTCCGTACGCTCGAGCAACTGGCGTGCCCGGTCGACCCGTTGCTGGGCGATCCACTGCATGGGCGTGAGCCCGGCCTCCTGACGGAACCGCCGGTTGAACGTACGGACGCTCATCGACGCCCGGCCCGCCAACTCGGCCAGCTGAAGGGGCCGGTGCAGGTTCGAGAGGGCGAACTGCCGCGCCGGCCCGGTCGAGCACTGCCCCGGCGGGGTGACCGGGCGCTCGATGTACTGCGCCTGACCACCCTCCCTGTGCGGCGGCACCACCGTCCCGCGGGCGACCGTGTTGGCGATCTCCGCACCGTGGTCGGTGCGGATCATGTGGAGACAGAGGTCGATGCCCGAGGCCACCCCTGCTGAGGTGAGGACCCCTCGGTCGTCGGTGTACAGCACGTCGGCGTCCACCTCGACCTCGGGGTAGAGGGCGGCGAACTCCGCGCACGACTTCCAGTGCGTCGTGGCCCGTCGCCCGGTGAGCAGCCCCGCCGCCGCCAGGACGAACGAGCCGGTACAGATCGACGCGACACGTGCGGCCGCGGGGACACGGGCCAGCGCCTCGGACACGTCGGCGCCGATCCGCCCGCGTTCCTGCGGCCCGTAATCCTCCTGCGCGGCGGGCACGACGACGGTGTCCGCGCGGTCCAACGCCTCGGGGCCGAGTGCCACGTTGATGGTGAAGTCGGTGTCCGTCGGGACGACTCCGGGCCGCGGCGTGCAGGTGAGGACGTCGTACAAGGGATCACCGGACTCCGAGACCGCCTGCCCGAAGAGCCGGTGCACGATGCCCAGTTCCATGGGCAGCAGTCCCGGGCGCACGAGCAGGACCACCTGATGTCTGTCTTCCGCCATGGCCAGATTCTTGCAGAAGCAGTCCTTCTCGCCAGTGGTCGCCGTACGCGGACCCGCAGACGATCAGAGCCATGGATCTCGTACCTGTCGCACCGTCGCGTACCGACCGCTTCGGCCACCGCGCCTGGTGGGTCGCGGGAGCCGCGCTGCTCGCCGTCGTCGTGGCGGGAGCCTTCTCGACCCTCCCCGGCCTGCTCACCGGTCCCCTTCACGAGGAATTCGCCTGGTCCCGCGGATCGATCGGCCTCGCCGCCTCGGTCAACATGGTCCTCTACGGACTCACCGCCCCGTTCGCCGCCGCACTCATGGACCGCTTCGGGATACGGCGGGTCGTCGTGGCCGCGCTCCTGGTCATCGCGTCGGGGGCCGCCCTCACCACCGTCATGACCACGGCCTGGCAGTTCACCCTCTACTGGGGCCTGCTCGTCGGCCTCGGCACCGGCTCCATGGCCACGGCCTTCGGCGCCACCATCACCCAGCGCTGGTTCGTGCGCCGGCGCGGTCTGGTCACCGGCATCATCGCCTCCGGCAGCGTCTTCGGACAGATGGTGTTCCTTCCGGCCCTCTCCTGGACCGTGGACCACCACGGCTGGCGCCCGTCCCTCGTCAGCCTGGTCCTCGCCGCGTGTGCCACGGCGCCGCTCCTGTGGCTCGCACTGCGGGACCACCCCGCCGACGTCGGCCTCGAACCCTACGGTGCCGAGCGGCACGTGCCGAAGCCCCCGCCCGCCGAGGGCGCGGGCCGCAGGGCGGTGGCGGTGCTGCTCGCCTCGGCGCGCACCGGCCCGTTCCAGCTGACCGCCGGCGCGTTCGCCATCTGCGGGGCCTCCACCAACGGCATCATGTGGACCCACTTCACCCCGGCCGCCCATGATCACGGCATGCCCGCCACCACCGCGTCGTCCCTGCTCGCCGCGATCGGGTTCTTCAACGTGATCGGCACCGTCGTCTCGGGATGGGCCACCGACCGGACCGACCCCCGCCGGCTGCTCGCCGTGTTCTTCGCCCTGCGCGGACTGCTCCTGCTGTGCCTGCCCCTGCTGATGAGCGCCACGGTCCGGCCGCCGATGCTGGCCTTCGTCGTCGCTTTCGGCCTGCTCGACCTCGCCACCGTCCCACCGGTCATCGCGCTGTGCCGGGAGTTCTACGGGGAGGACGGCGCGATCGTCTTCGGCTGGGTCGGCGCGGCCCATCAGATCGGTGCCGCCCTGGCCGCGTACGGAGGGGGAGCCGCCCGGGACGCCTTCGGTACGTACACACCCGTCTGGACGGTGCTGGGCGCGCTGTGCGCGGCGGCGGCCATGCTGTCGCTGCTGGTACGGCGCTCGCGCTCCTCCCCCGACGAACGGTCCGCCGTTCCGGCCGGATCACGTTGAGGACATCCGGAAGTCCCCGAGGGCCGTGCGCCCGCCCTGCGGTCGTCAACGGGTGTGGGCCGGTCGAGGACCTCCGCCGAAGGCCACCAGAGCCGCGCGTGCCGCAGGGTGGACGCCTGGCGGAAAGCACCGGTCGGACGACAGCGCCGCTTCGAGTAGAGGCGCCGCGGCGCGGGCCGGGGCGCCGATCCGGGCGATGTACCTGACCGCTGCACGGCAGGCATCGTCGGCGTCACCCGACCTCAGAGGTTCCAGGGCCGCCAGCAGGACCGGGACAGCCGCGTGCGCGTCGCCGGTGATCCGCCACCAGGCATGAGCGGCCTGGACCCGGGTCCACGGGCCGGGCGAGTCCAGCAACGGCCGTACGGCGGTCGCGTACCGCATCGCCTGCGGCCCGAGCTCCGCCAGCCGGCCGAGGTCGGCGTACCCGAGGCGGCCCCGGGGCGTCACGTCGTCCAGGAAGGCCAGGAAGACCTTCGGTTCACCGGTGATCCGCCAATGGGCCCACGCCGCGTTCTGGGCACCGTGCCATTGCCGTCTGCCCTTCGGTGCCCGGGTGCCGCCGTCGTGGCGCGGCGGCTGCCTGACGCCGCGGACGAAGCTTTCGAGGGTGCTCGCCGCAGGTTCTGCCGCCGCGCCGATGCTGCCGAGCACGTCGCAGACCCATCGCACGTTGCGGGTGGCGAGGCCCGGCACCAGCTCGGGAACCGCCGCGCTCGCGGCGGGGCCCCACGCGGCCAGTGCGGTGAGGACCGGACGCAGTCCCTCGTCATCCGCCGAGTCGACGAGCGTGCGGCGGATCCCGGGGAGCAGCTCGTCGGATCGTTTCACCAGCGGCTGAAGGACCTCCCCGAGCGAAGTCACCTGGAAATAGGGGAGGTCGCCGCTCGACGCCAGCCACCGGTGCACCGGCTCCAGAACTCCCGGGTGATCGAGGCGGGCAAGAGCGAGGGCCGCCGGTCCGGCGACCGGGTCGCAGGACTCGCCGGCGGCCACGACGAGTGCAGGAACAGCCGAGGTGATGTCCTGCGTGGAGTCTGCCGACACGAGCCGTGCCAGCGCCATCGCCGCGTCGCCTCCGCCATGGGGTTCCCGGGACTCCAGGCACCGCGCCAGGCCCGCCACCAACTCCGGCCGGGGCGTACGCCATCGCCGCAGAATGTCCGAGGCTACCGAGACCGCTCCCTCGATCGGCCCGGAACGCCCCGAGTCGAAGCCTCGCAGGGCGAGCGCGATCGCGTGGTCCACGTGCTCGTGCAGGTCCAGCCGCAGATCCTTCGGACCCACACCGGCATCCGCGAGCAGTCGGCGCACCCCGACGCTGTGTACTGTCCCCACCCCGAGCGTCACGATCGGCAGGCTACAGGCGGCGGTCTTCCCGCCAGCACCACGGGTCGGGCGCAGGACTGACGGCTACGGGAGCTTGAACTCGGCTGACGGCTAAGGGAGCTTGAACTCGATCTCGACGAAGGCGAGCGGCGCAGTTCCGGCGTTGACGACTTCGTGCGCGCCACCGGCCGGGCGTGCGTAGGACTCCCCGGCGCGGAGGTGCGAGGAGGTGACCGTTCCGTCCGGAGTGATCACGTCGGTGCGGCCGTCGGTGACCGGGACGACCACGTAGGCGTATGCGTGGACGTGATGGCCGGTGCTGTCCCCGGGCTCGAAGTCCCAGCGCGTGACGCGCACCCGCTCGTCCTCGATCTGCTTGCTCGCCCGCGCCGTGGTCGTCATGGCTTTCCTCTCGTGTCGGTCGCCGCTCCCGCAGCGACAACGTCCCAGGTCGAAGGCTAGTGGTACTCCGTGCGTTTCTGCGTCCGGGGCTGCGGTGCGGCCGGCTCCCCGATGCATTCCGTTCACCCGGCGTGACGGAGACGGCGCAGGGGGCCGGCCCGGCGGCGAAGCCAGCGGCGTGGTCCGTGGCCCGTACTGCCGTCCTCGCCCTGCTGTCCTCGCCCGAGGTGATCGAGCCGCGCAGCGACAGGCCGTGCGGTGGGGAGGCGGCCAGGAGGAAGCAGCTCCCCGGCCCGGTCCGGGGGCGGTCCTGCTCCTCACCAGCTTGCCGGCAGACTGCCGAGGAACGGGGCGAGCCGGTCGGCGATCAGCCGGTCGTCCTGAGCCGAGGTGTGCATCTCACATCCGAGGAAGTCCAGGCCCGCCTGATCGAGATGCCAGTAGTGGACCCCGCTGTCGCCGGCGTCGTTGCACGCCTCGACCACCTGACGCACATGCTCGGCGTCTCCGTCGAAGCCGACGGCAACGAGGGCGGCGTCCGCACCGTAGCGCGTCCGCAGTGTCCGGAGGAACTCGCCGTAGGCGGTGCGGTAGGCGGTCGCGAGACTGCCGGGCGTCCACGGTTCACCGGGGGTGAGATCGGAGAAGTCGTTGGCCCCGAGGTTGACCACCACGATCTGGGGGCGCCAGGTCCCCGGGTTCTGCCAGACGTCGCCGTCCACGTTCAGCAGTGCGCGATCGTAGTAGGTCCGGTACGTGAGCTCCGGGCAGATACCTGCGACGTTGCGCACCATGCCGAGGCCGGAGAGTCCGTTGATCTGGTAGTCGGCGCCCAACTGCCGCGCGGCGAGGGCGCTGTAGCTCACGTCGGTGTTGGTGTTCCGCTTGACCTGCTCAGGATCGCAGTCGCGGGTGCCCGAGACATTGCCGTAGCCCACGGTGAGGGAATCCCCGATGAACTCGATCTGCCGGGCCCGGGGCTCCGGCTTGCTCAGTACGGCGCCTCCCGGCGCGGCGACGAAGCCTCCGAACGTGCTGGTGTCCCCCGGCGTCTCGTTCCGCTTGACGACCCGGACCGTGTGCTCGCCGTCCCCCAGCCCGTTGATCCAGTGCGTGGTGTCACCTGGTGTGACCAGGGTGGCGATGGTGGCCCCGTCGACCTGGACGTCGTAGTCGGCGGCCGCGCAGTCGAGCACCACCCCGAGGCCGGTCCCGCGGAAGCGTCCCTCGAAGTACACCCCGGGCCAGCTGAACTGCAGCGTCGCGCCGAGGTCCTTGACCCTCCCCGCGGTGTGGACCTGCTCCGACACGCTCGACACGGGGACCAGTCGCCACTGCTGGCCGACCCCGCCCCTGTCGGTGGACTGCACCACCTTGGCACCGTCCGTGGTGGCGGCGTTCCGGACCTCGACGGCCTTGCCGCTGTTGCGGTTGATCAGACGGACGCGGCCGTCCGCCGAACCCTCCAGCCGGAACTGCTGGTTCGAGCCGCTGGTGTCACCCCACTGCACGATGTCCGCGTGGTCGGCGTCGGACCAGCCGTGGACGTCGAGCACCTTGCCCGAGTGCTGGGCCTTGAGCCGGTAGTAGCCATCGCCCGAATCGACGAACTGGAACCGCTGATGGGCGCCACCGTTGCGGGTCCACTGCTGAACGGCGCCGCCCTCGGCCGTACTTGCCCCGGATATGTCCAGCGCCTTGCCGCTGCCCTGGTTGATCAGCTCGTACCACGAACCCACGTCCACCGCGTCGAGCGCCGCCGGGCGCCCCGCTCGCACCGGCTTCGTGTTCCTGTCTCTGCAAGTCATCGGCGTGCCATCTCTCCGGCTCTGTGGCCCCTCCATCAGAGGTCACGGCCGAAAGTCCGACACCGCACCCCCGAGTGTCAATCGGTTAAGAGAACGCCGCAGCTCAACAGACCATCATCGGGCTCGACTTGTGGAGCCCTCACGAGTCACGGCACACATCAGCCCGCCTCGAACGGTTCCGGCGCCGCCGCCACCCGCTTCGACGAACTCGGCGGCCGCTGCCGCGCCGGCCTTCCGCTCACGTCGCTCATCCTCTGGCTCCGCGCGTGCGACTCGGCGCTTCGGTTGACGGGGTACGCCAGCCGAAGCGCTGAGCCGGATACGCCACGAGCTGTGGTGCAGGTGGCCGGTGTCGGTCCCGACGGCATCGACCAGTGTGCGCTGCCCCATTCCTCCAGCGTGGTCAGGGAGGTGTGTGTGGCATGCAGTGCGAGGACGTCCGCGCGGCACCCGATCGTGTTGAACCAGTCGAACACTGCGGCCATTTCCTGGCCGTGAGCGCGGATGTACTCCACCGGTCGAGACGCGAAGCGCACCAGGCGTCCGGCGGCGCGGGCGAAGACCTCGGCGATCTGCGGGCCGGTGAGTTCGTCCCTGGCAATCGCGATGGTTCGGCCCAGGTGGTCTGCCGGGGGCGTCGAAGGCGTCGGCCGCCAGGGTCGCGATGCCGTACGGGGTGATCATCTGCAGTCGGGTCCGCCGAGCGCCATGCTGAGCACGAGCTCTCCATCGACCCACTGCGGGCCAAGGTGCTCGACGTTGGTGCTGCAGCGAAGCCCGCGGGGGAGGCCTACTTGTGGGCTCCAGTGCCACAGCCGAGACTGAATCCGCCTTTTGCAGGCCGTCAGGGATGGGGGGTGAAGCCGTGACGAGTGGCGTTCAACTCTCGGCATTGATCGGTGTACTGGTCGGTGCTGCGGCCTCGTACGTGGTAACGGCGCTGGCTGAACGGACCCGTTGGAGACGTCAGACAGCTGCACGTTGGGACGAACGCAGGCTGATCGCATACGCCGACTACGCCCAGTCGATCAAGGCGATCGTAACGCTGGCGCACCGCCTCGCAGCGTTTCGGGGACTCAATCCGGACGCGAAGCCCCTCCCGCCCACGGAGGCCAATCTCGCACTACTCGATGAAGCGGAGGAGCGACGCAGTTCGTGTCTGGAGGGGGTTCGCCTTCTGACCGACTCGGCCACCCTCACCGCAGTGCGGGAACTCAACCACTGCGTGTGGCATCTGGTGGCCGTGTCGGGCAGTCAGGACGCCCTCCCACGGGACTGGGATGCTGCCTTCGTCCAGTACAGGCGAGCCCGTGACGAGTATCACCGCAATGCTCGACGCATGCTGGGTATTGCTGGGGTCGCGGTGTCACATGATCAGACGTGGCCGCCCCGCTGGCGGCAAGGCCCCGCATGACAAACAGCCTCGTCGCTGAAGAAGGCTCATTCGGCTGAATGAGAAGTCGCCGATGACAGTGCGGGCGACGCTGAGGAAGGCGAGATAGCGGTCGGTCTTGCGCTCACACCGTCGGCCCCAACGCCACGGTTCCCCAGCCGTCGGTCGTGCCAGTGCTCGGCCTGCACCTCTATGGCCCCGATCACGTCGACGGAGGTAGGCCCGGATCGCGCGGAGCGATTGGGCCTTGTCGGCCGGGACCACGTCCGGTGGGATCCGAGGTCGGCCGATCGGCCCGTAACCGGGCCATGAACCGACGGAACGCGGATGCGCCCCCGGTCTGGCCGGGCGTGAGCACGAACGCCACGGGGCGGCAGCGGCTGTCGGCGGCGAGGTGGATCTTCGTGGTCAGTCCGCCGCGGGACCGTCCGAGGGCACGGTCGTGAGGCTCGCCGGCGTGCGGGCACATCAGCACGCGGCCGGCGCCCGCACCGATCCGCTGCCTCCAGGATCAAAGGGGCTGCGGGGATGGAACACCAGGACGAGACGCCGTGACAAGGTCTCATCGCCCGCCTGCTGGAGGCGAGGGCCTGGGCCGCCCGTGCGGCGGGTTCACCAGCAAGCTCCACCTGAGCGGATGACCGCCGCCGACCGCTGTCTCTGATCGTCACTCCAGGTCAGCGGGCAGACTATACCCGGTTCAAGCTGGCCTCGGAGAAGATCCGGGTGCCCAGATCCGGCCTGGGCAGGCCGCGCAAAAGGCGCAACACCGTCGAGCAGGCGATCAGATCAACCGTCTGACGCAGTCCCGCGCGGTCGCGACTCGCTAGGGCAAGCGCGGTCACGACGTCCTCGGCACTGCCACCGCCGCGGCCGTCGCGATCCGGCTCCGAACAGGAACCGTTACGCGACCCAGCAGTAGACGCTCTGGTTCCGGCGCCGGGCGCTGCTGACGAGAGCAGCCGGATCACCCACGATCGCGTCGGCAATCTCCGTGTCGATGATCTCGGCGTCCTCCGCACGCAGCTGGGTCCACGATGCGGCGACAACGCTCAAACTGGAGGGCGTGGCGTCCGCGGGTGCAGCGGACAGGCACGGTGAGAGCGCGAAGACGACGCAACCGTCGTTGTCCTGGCCGGCGACGATGCGAGGCTCACCGGCTTCGACAAGGTCCCCGAAGCTGACACCGGCTAGGACTTGTCCGGCCGATCATGGTTCCGGTTGCTGGGGCACGGCAAGGCTTCCGTCTGTCGAGGTCATGGTCGGCCGGCGAAGTCGTGTGCCAGGGTGACGGTATGGACTGGCAGTCAGAGAGCCCGGAGCTCTGGGCATTTTTGGAGACCTTGCACCGCGGCGACATCCTGTCTGGCACCGTTGCGGCGATCGAGCGGTTCGGGGTCTTCGTGGCCCTGGACGACGGGCCTGCCCACCCGCTCTTCCCCGGTGTCGGGTTCATCGTCATCCCCGAACTGTCCTGGCGGTACATCGACGCCCCCACTGATGTCGTTCACGTAGGCCAGCGTGTCTCGTGCGAGTTCCTCCAGTTCGACACCTACAACGCGGAGGCCAGACTGTCCTTGAAGGCGCTGGAGCCCGACCCCCTGCGGACTTTCGCCGACTGTACGCCGGTGGGTCAGGAAATGCGCGGGACAGTGAAGAAGACAGTTCCCATCGGCGTCTTCGTCGAGCTCGGAGACGGGGTCGTCGGGCTGATCCCCTCCAAAGAGATCGACGGTCGGCCCGCGGTGAGTCCGGTGGAAGACTTCGAGGCCGGAGAGGAGATCACCGTCATCGTCAGGGAAATCGACCTGCCGACCCGCCGAATCTTCCTTTCCAGGCCGAAGAACGCCCAGCACGAAGCTGTCGTGCCGGCCAGGTGACGGCCAGCGTGCTCCAGCCGTTGATGCGGGCATGGGGCGGGGTGATCTGAGTGATGCCGAGTGGGAACTGCTACGGCCGTTCCTGCCGGTCAGCAACGGGCGTTGCGGCAGGTGGCGAGATCACCGGCAGGTGATCGATGGGATCCTGCACCGGGTGCGGACTTGAGTGCAGTGGCGTGACCTGCCCGAACGGTTCGGTCCATGGAAGACCGTCTATGAACGCCACCGCCTGTGGTCGGCGGACGGTACCTGGGAACGCCTCCTCCAGCAGGTCCAGGCCGCGGCCGACGCCGCAGGCGAGATCGACTGGGACATCTCGGTCGACTCCACCATCGTGCGGGCGCATCAGCATGCGGCGGGCGCTCGCACCGACCCACCGCCGGCGCCCGGCTCAAAGGGGGCCGAAGAGACAGAACATCAGGGCGAAGCGCCGTGGCGGAGTCTGCACACCCGCCTGGTGGAGGTGGTGCTGTAGGCGAGGGCCTGGGCCGCTCGCGCGGCGGGTTCACCAGCAAGCTTCACCTGAGCGCGGACGGCCGCTGCCGTCCGCTGTCCCTGATCGTCACACCAGGTCAGCGAGCTGACTGCACCCAGTTCATCGTGGTGCTGGAGAAGATCCGAGTGCCCAGACCGGGCCTGGGGCGACCGCGCAAGAAGCCCGACAGCCTTGCGGCCGACAGGGCCTACAGCAACGGCCCCGTCCGCGAGTACCTGCGACGGCGGGGCATCCGCCACACGATTCCGGGGAAGAGTGACAGCCAGGCCGCCCGCCTGCGCAAAGGCGCACGCGGTGGACGGCCGCCCAGCTTTGACGAGGAACGCTACAAGAAGCGCAACACCGTCGAGCGGGCGATCAACCGCATGAAGCAGTTCCGGGCGGTCGCCACTCGCTATGACAAGCGCGGTTACGTCTTCCTCGGCACCGCCACCGCGGCGACCGTCGCGATTTGGCTCCGCACATGACCGGCCGGACAAGCCCTAGCCGCCGTAGACCGCCTGCGAGTCGGCCAGCACGTCCGCGAAGTCCCGGGCGAACCGGACGGCCTCGGCCGGTGTGAGGGTCGCGGTGGTGATGCGTACCGCGGAGGGGGAGGCGATGCGGAAGCGCGTTCCGGCCGCGATCCACCAGCCCCTGGTGCGCAGTCCGTTGACGACCGTCGACTCGTCCCGGACGGGCACCCACAGGTTGAGGCCGCTCACCCCGCAGGAGGGGATGCCGTGCCCCTCCAGCGCCGCGCCGAGGGCTTCGCGGCGGATGGTGTACGTACGGGAGGCACCGGCCACCAGCCGGGTCACCGCCGGGTCGGTCAGGAGGTCCGCGACGGTCGCCTGGAGGATGTGGCTCACCCACCCCGACGTCAGCAGCATCCGCCCGTCGTGGCGCGCGAGGGTGGCGGGGTCGCAGGCGAGGGCGGCCCAGCGCAGGTCGATCCCGAGGTGCTTGGACACCGTACGCACATGGGCCCAGCGGGCCAGTCCGCCGGACGCGAGGCTCACCGCGTCCGCGCCGGCGATGTCCGCGTTGTGGTCGTCCTCCACGACCAGGACTTCGGGGAAGTCGCGGAGCACCGAGAGGAGTTGGTCCCTGCGTCCGGGGGTGAACCGGGCGCCGAACGGGCTCTGGCCGCGCGGGCTGCACACCAGGGCCCGGGCCCCCGCGCGCAGTGCGGTGCGCAGCGCCTCCGGGCGGATGCCGTCGTCGTCGACCGTCACGGGAAGCATGCGCAGGCCCAGCGCCGGCACCAGGTCGAGCAGATGGTGGAAGCCGGGGTCCTCCACGGCCACGGCGTCGCCGGGCCTGAGTTCGGTGGACAGCAGTCTGGCGATGCAGTCCAGGGCACCGTGGGCGAAGGTCACCGACCCGGTCGGTACGCCGTCACGGGCGAACCAGGCGCGGGCTGCGTCCTCCAGCCGGCCCAGCCTCGGCGAGGCACGGTGCGATCCGGGCACGGGTTCCACCCGGGCGGGCGGGGCCAGCACCGGGAGGCAGGCAGGGTCGGGGTGACCGCCCGCCAGGTCGCGCAGCCCCGAGGGCACCCGGGGAGGGCGTCGTGAGGTGACGGCGGGAGCGGACGCCACCACCGTGCCGCCGCGGCCCAGGGTCACCACCACACCCCGCCCACGGAGCTCCTTGTACGCCGCCGCGACCGTCCCGGCACTGACCCCCAGCCCCTCGGCGAGCCGCCTCACCGGGGGCAGCGAGGCGCCCGGCCCCAACGTGCCGTCGGCCACGCGGCTTTCGACGGACGCGGAAATCTCCCTGGCCGTGCCGCCCGCGATCCCATATTGTTCTGCCACAGATCAAAGTTTGTACCGATACAAAAGACCTGTCAAGGGGGAATCCGATGGAACCGACTCCGAGCCGCCTGCCCTTCGTCCGGCGCCTTGCCGTCCCGGGAGGCCGCGACGGGCGGCGCATGCTGGTCGTCGCCGTCATCGACAAGGTGGGCACCGGACTCTGGAGCGGGGCGGCGACGCTCTACTTCCACTACGTCGCCCACCTGTCCATCGGTCAGATCGGGTTGCTCATGGGGCTGTCGGGCATTCTCGGCATAGCCGGGCCCCCGCTGGCGGGGCGGCTCGCCGACCGTTTCCCCGTGACCCGCGTCCTGGTCGCCGCGCAACTGGCGCGCGGCGCGGCCCTCCTGGCCCTGCTCACGACGAACGACTACGTCCTGCTCGTGCTGTTCTCCGCCCTGGCATCACTTCCGGACCGGGCTTCGAGCGTGCTGACCAAGCTGTTCGCCGCACGCGTCGCGGGCCCGCACCGCATCCGCTACCAGGCGATCCAGCGTACGGCGGTGAACATCGGCTGGGCGGTGGGCGCGGCCGGAGCCGCTGCCGCGCTCACCGTGGGGACCACGGCCTCCTACCAGGTCCTCCTGCTCGCCAACGTGGCCTCCTACCTGGTCATCGGGGTCCTGACCCTGCGGTGCGCCGAGCCGCCGTCCCCCAGCAGGATCGTCACCGGCCCCGGCGTCCCCCCGCCCCGCGCAGGGGCGGCGACCCCGTGGCGGGACCGTCGCTACCTCGCGTTCACGGGGTCGGAGATCTGGCTGTTCCTGGACGACAGCATCCTCCAGGTCGGCATCCCCCTGTGGATCGTCCATGCCACCGCCGCACCGGTCGGGCTGGCACCGCTGGTCCTCGTCCTCAACAGCGTGCTGGTGGTCGCGCTCCAAGTCCCCCTGTCCCGGTTCGCGGCGACGACGGCGGCCGCGCGACGTCTGCTCGTCCCGATCGGTGCCGCCTTCCTGACGGGAGGGATGGCACTCGCGGCCTCGGCCGGCGGCGGCCCGTGGTTCGCCACCGCCGCGGTCCTGCTCGCGGCCGTCGCCTTCACGCTCGCCGAGATCCTGCACTCCCTGTCGTCCTGGGAGCTCTCCATCGCCCTCGCTCCCGCTGAGGCCCAGGGTGCCTACGTCGGTGTGCACGGCCTCGCCCAGTCGGCGCAGCGCAGCCTCGGCCCCGTCGTCGTGGGCATCGCCGTGAGCGCCGGACCGTTCGCCTGGCCGGTGCTCGGCGCCGCGCTGGTTGCGGCCTGCCTGGCGCAGCACCGACTGGTCGGGCCGGCGGACGCGCGGCCGGCGCCCGCGCCCGGGGGCACGGGTACGCCGAAGCCCCCGCCCGCGGCCCGACCCGGCCGGCCTCCCGCCCCGTCGCCGCCGAACCGTGCGCAGGGAAGCTGATGCCGGCCGGGCCACGGCAAGGACACCAGCCCGCCACAGCGAGCGGCTCAGTCGGCGTAGGCGGACTCCAGGATGTCCTCCGCCGCCGGGGCCCGCAGGCCCAACGGCTCGTCGAACGCACTGAACGTGGTGGTGCTCCGGAAGTCGGTTCCCTTGTAGACGACCCGGAGGAGGTACGGCTTGCCCTCCGTGGCGACGTAGAAGGTGTACATGCCCTTCGTCTCGCCCTTGCCGGCCTCGTCGGCCACCTTCAGGGCGAGAGCCGGGCGGCCCTCGACCTCGGTCCTCTCACCCTTCTTCGCCGTCCCGAACGCGGTGAACGGCCAGGTGCAGTCGACCAGCCCGTCTCCCGGCTCCGCTTGGTCCGCCGAGGTCTTGATCCAGCGATGCTGGTCCTCGGTGGCCTTGTGGCCCGACCACCGCTGGAGGTATACGCGGTCCGGGCGCACGTAGTCGGTGCGGTCGATCCGGATCTGCTCGAGGCTGCCCCCGGCGGTCCAGGTGATCTTGTTGGTGCACCGGCCCTTGAGATCGGTGGTCAGCCTGCTGGAGAAGCTGCCGCCGGCGGTCCCGGTGGTCGACGCCGCGACGGTCACCGTCTTCAGCGTGCCCATCGCCTCGTGCGCCTCGTCCAGCAACTCATCCGCGGAGAATGCCCGCTCCTGCCCTCCACCCGTGCACCCGGTGACAGCCGTTCCCATCAACAGGCTTGCCAGTATCGCCGTCGCGGCAGTCGATATCGCGCGCACATCGCCCCCAGATCATCAGCGGTTCAGAGTACGGCACCCACGCCACGCAGGCCGGGGCACCCGGCCAGCACACCGGCCGCCGTCCACCGTCCACCGAGGCTCGTGACCGGCGGCCTCGGTACCGGTTCCGTGGCCGGGCGCACCAAGTGGTACACGGACAGGGGCCACTGATAGACGATCAGCGGCAGATCACCGGGGTAACGTGGCCGAACACGAGTCCGACCGGGCCGTCTTGGCCGCACGAGGTGACGAACCATGAACGCATACCCGCTGCCCACACCCCATCCCGCGACTGCGCATCCCGCCCGCGTCTACAACGTCTGGCTGGGCGGCAAGGACCACTACCCGGTGGACCAGGAGGCGGCTGAGCTCGCCGCCAAGGCGAACCCGACCATCGTGCCGTCGGTCCGGGCCAACCGGGCCTTCCTCGGCCGGGCGGTGCGTCATCTCGCGGCGGCCGGGATCCGCCAGTTCCTCGACATCGGCACGGGCATCCCCGCTGCGGACAACACGCACGAGGTGGCACAGCAGGCGGCACCCGAGTCGCGCGTCGTGTACGTCGACAACGACCCCATCGTGCTCACCCACGCCCGTGCCCTGCTGGTCAGCGGACCCGAGGGGCAGACCGACTACGTACAGGCCGACGCCCGGGACGTGGACGCGATTCTGGACGCGGCGTCGCGCACGCTGGACCTGAGCAGGCCGGTCGGCCTGATGCTCGTGGCGATCCTCCAGTACATCAAGGACGCCGAGGACCCGTGGGACATCACCCGCCGCCTGCTGGACCGCCTCGCGCCGGGCAGCTACCTCGTCCTGTCCCACCCGGCCGCCGACGTCACCGCTCCCGAGGTCGCGGAGTCGATGCGGATCTACAACGAGCGGGCCGCCAGCAACGCCTCGGCGACCCCGCGCACGCAGAAGGAGGTCGAGCGCTTCTGCGAGGGCCTGGAGATCCTGGAACCGGGCGTGGTCACCCTGACGCGCTGGCACCCCGGCCCGTCCGACGCCCCGGACGACACCCTGCCCATGTGGTGCGCGGTCGCCCGTAAGGCGTAGCCGGCACCTCCGGTCGGGACGCACGCCCGAGCGGGATCCCGGCGAGTGGGACGCCCCCTCCAGGGAGGGCGCCTGCTCGCCGAGTATCCCGCCTTCCCTCACCCCTCACGTCGCGCTGCGCTCGCTCGCCTCTCTCAGGTCGCGGTCCACCGCCCGGTCGAACGCCGGGTCCGGTGTGCCGTCCTTGCTTCCCGGGCGGCCGGCGCGGAGGAATTCGCGCCACCGTTCCTGGCTCCAGTCGGCGGGGGCCGTGGTGCTCATGAAGTCCTCGACCAGGTCGCGGAAGCGCACGGGGTCGGTGTGGAAGGGGAAGTGGCCGGCGCCTTCGAAGATCTCCAGGCGGCTGCCGGGCATGGCCGCGTGGGCGCCGTAGGCGTGGTCCACGGGGACGACACTGTCCCGTGAACCCCAGAGCAGGAGGGTGGGCATGCCCTGCGCCAGGTAGCAGCGGTCCAGCATCGTGACGACCTGGCCGCGCCAGTCGACCACCGCCCTCAGCGTGCTGATGAAGGCGCTGCGGGAGGTGGCGTCGGGCAGGGCGTCCACGAGGTCGATCAGTTCACCCGCGTCCTGGCCGAGGTCGGTGTCCAGAAGTCTGATCAGCCGGGTGAAGAGGCCGACCTGGCTGCGCATGCCGGGCAGGCGCAGTGCGGAGAGCATCAGATCCGCGCCGGGCAGGGACACCGCCCGCAGCACGGGGTTCACCTCCCTGCCCACGCCTCCCGCGCTGACGAGGATCAGCCGGTCGGTGCGCTCGGGGTACTGATACGCGAACTGCATGGCCACGCCGCCACCGAGCGAGTGGCCGACCAGGGTGGCGCGTTCGATACCCAGGACGCCCAGCAGGTCGCGGATGCCGTTCGCGTACGCGGCAACCGAGTAGTCGGCGCGGGGCTTGTCCGACGCGCCGTGTCCGAGGAGGTCCGGGGCGATCACGGTGTGGTGGCGGGCCAGCTCGGGGATGAGCTCGGTCCACGTCGCCGAGGAGTCACCGATGCCGTGGATGAGCAGGATGACGGGCCCCTTCCCCGCCATCCGGTAGGCACGGCGATAGCCGTGGATGATCCGGTGGGAGAGCCCCACGCTGTGCTCGGCCTGTCGTCCGCGTACAGGTGCGCCGGCCACGGCACCGCCTCCGTCTGCTGCTCCGACGATTCCCGAGCGAGGGTAGGAAGCTCCCGCGCCGAGCGGATTACCGGGACGTTTCAGGCGGCGCCCGGGTGAGATCCGAGGTGGCCATCCGCTGCCCCGGCATTCGTAGCACGCGTGTGACGGTCCCTCCGGCAGACGCGCCCGGTGAGCGCTGCGGCACCACCTGGGCGGGCAACGCCCCCTCGTCCGGGACGTTTTCGTGCACGCCCGTCACCGCCTCCGCGGTGCGTCGACCGGCTCGGGCGCCCTGCTTCCGCATCCCTGCGGCACGATCACCGCTTCTCGATGGATATGCCGCGTATCCGGTTACGGTGGCGCCATGTGCCATTACTGCGGCTGCCGCGAGATCCCACTGATCAGGGAGTTCATCGCCGAGCACGAGGCCGTGACGGACACCGCGGGGGACGCTCTGCGGGCCCTCGACCACGGTGATCCCGGGCTCGGCGCACAGTTGGTCGCGCGGATGGGGCGGGACCTCCTCTCCCACTGGCGGGGCGAGGAGGAAGGGCTCTTCGCGGTGATGGGCGGAGACCCGGAGTACGCCGGGTACATCGCCGCCCTGGTACGGGAGCACCGCGAGCTCGCCGCGTTCCTCGACCGGGTCGATCTGGGCCGCGCCGAGGACGCCGCACGGTTCCGGGAGGCCGTGGACGAACTGCACCGGCACATCGCCAAGGAGGAGGACGGCCTCTTCCCCGCCTCGCTCACCGCGCTCTCCGGGGACGAATGGGACCGCTCGATGGCGGCGTGGCGGTCAGCGCATCCGGATACGCCCGGCGGCCCGGGCATCCCGTGAGGTGGTGCGGCGGGACGCACGAGCACCGGGGGCCATCCGTTCCGTACGGGCGGCACGCTTCCGTTCCGAACGGGCGGCTCGTCCCCTCCGTACGGTGGAGGCCCCCGGTGTGCACGCCCACCCGCCACGACCCTGCTGACCCCCAGGGGCCCCTGGGGGAAACCCCCCAGACAAGTGGGGGCCCGACTGCATCGTTCGGGGGACGCGCCGCCCTCAGGTGGTGAGGTGGAATCGGAACACCGCTGCACACCCCTTCCGGAGGCTCCCCGTGACCGCCCCAGCGCACCCGTCGACGCAGCGCACCACCCGTCCGCTCGTCTCGGTATTCGTGCGCTTCGTCGTGTGCGGCGGGGGTGTCGGGCTGGCGGCCGGTGGCGCGCTGGTGCTCATCGGCGAGCGGGTGCCGCTGGTCCTCGCCAACGCCGTGATCACCGTCGTCTCCACGGTGATCGCGACGGAGCTGCACGGCCGGATCTCCTTCCGGAGCGCACGCGGGGGCTGGCAGGTCCATCTGCGGTCGGGGCTGACGGTGGCGGTGAGTTACGCGTTCACCACCTGCGCCCTGCTCGTGCTGCACGCCGTGCAGCAGGCACCGTCCGCGCTCGTGGAACAGGCCGTGTACCTGTCGGCGTCCGCGGTGGCGGGGGTCGGACGCTTCGCGTTGCTGCGGCTGGTGGTCTTCGCGCCGCCCGCCGCGCCGTCGCCCGCCCCCGCCCTCGCGGGGCGGGACATGGCCGTCGCGGCCTGACCCGCCACGACCGGGCGTGCCCCCTCCCTACGCGCCCGCCTCCCCGGCGGACGTGCCATGGAGGTGGACCGCCCAGAGAAGCGCACCGAGGGACGCGGTGTGGAGGACGGCGCGGACGGTGTTCCATCGGACCCAGCGGTCCTCGAACGCGGCCCGCGCCTCCCGGAGGAGGTCGGTGCCCGCGTCGAGCGGGACCTTGTCGAGCGCGTCGTTGAGCGGGACGTTCTGTGTGCCGGTGACGAGAAACGCCGCCGCGTACAGCGCCAGCGCCGCGACGATCCACGGCAGGGCGCCCGGGCTGTGCCCCTTCGCCGCGAGGACCGTCGCCAGCACGAGGAGCGGCAGGGGCAGCAGGAAGGGGAGGAGGAACCAGCCGTTGATGATGGCCCTGTTGATGTGCTGCATGCTCTGGACGAAGGCGCGGTCCTCGCCGCGGGACAAGCCGGGCATGACGGCGTAGGCGAAGGCGCAGAACAGCCCTGCCATCAGGGCGGCACCCATCGCCGAGGCGAGGAGTGCCGTGGTCTGCAGTGCTCTCATGCGTGCTCCCGATCCGGCCGTGCGGCCCGGTCGACGAACTGGACTGCGGCCCCGTCGGGGCCGGTGATCGTGCGGGGCCCGCGCCGGGGTCGCCTCGGCTCCCCCTGCCTGCCCAGCCCTCCGGTGCACTGCGGCACAGCACTTCGAGTGGGCGCGCGCACAGTGCTGAATACCTATCAGATTGACTGGTCACAGGCCGAGTTGATAGCGAGATCGATCGATCGGCCCGTTCCCCGCGACTCGCGCCCGTCCCCCGCGGCAGAGCGTTCCGGAAGGGGTCCGGAGGGCAGAGGTTCCGTTCCGAGATCGCCTGCACACAGCACCGTCACACTTATGCCATACGATGCGCACACCTGTTCGCAGTTCTTCCGTTTGAGGATGCCCACGTCATGTTTTCCGGAGTCACGTCCCGCCCTGCACGCCACATCTCCGCCGCCGTAGCCCTTCTCGCGATCGGCGCGGTGGGCTGTGCCGACGTCATCGACAGCGCCAAGGACGGCGCCAAGAAGGTCGTGCGTCAGCGGTCGGTCTTCTCGCTCGCCCCCGGCGACTGCTACAACCCGAATGCCGGGGTGACCGACAGCCAGGAGGTCAGCGTCGAGGTCGTGCCGTGCACGGAGGCGCACAAGGGCCAGGTCGTCGGCGAGTTCTCCGTCGACGGGAAGTCGGAGTACCCGGGCGACGAGGAGCTGTCGAAGACCGCCGACACGGGCTGCCCGTCGGAGACGCAGAAGTTCGTCTCCGACCCCTGGGCGGTCCCCGAAGGGGTCGGCCTCTTCATCTACTACCCCACCAAGGAGAGCTGGGCGACCGGCGACCGGGGCGTGACCTGCACGTACGCCAAGGAGACGGGCACGTTCACGGGGTCGCTCAAGAACACGTCGCTCGACGCCGACCAGCTCGCCTACCTGAAGGGCGCGGACGCCGTGTACCAGGCGTTCTGGAACAACCAGCCCGAGGCCGACCAGATCGAGAAGGACCTGCCCGGCTACAAGAAGCAGGCCAAGGCCGTGTCCAAGGCGCTGGACGCGCATCTGGCGTCCCTGAAGAGCGTGGACCAGCCGGAGACGGTCAAGCTCCGCACCCAGCTCGGGGATGCTGCGGACGCGTGGAAGGACGCCGCCTCCGCCGGCAGCACCGACGACTTCTACATCGCGTACGACATGGCGTTCACGGGCATCGACCCGCAGAAGTCGGTCGCCGCCCGCAAGGAGCTGAAGCTCGCCACCACCGTCCCGGCCGACGACGCCGAGGTCTGGGCGAACTGACCCCGTCGGCCGTCCCCTCGCCGGGCCGGGCAGATGCTGCCCGGCCCGCGCGGGAGCATGTGCGAGCCGCCCAGGGGGATCCCCGGGTTGCGCAGAGGATCCCTGGCCCGCGTGCGGGAGTCCCTGGCCCCGCCCGGGGGACCCCCGGCCCGCGCGGGATCCACGGGTGGCCCAGGAGGATCCACGGGTGGCGCGGGAGGATGTGCAGACAGGGCGGACCCCGTCCGCCTTCCCGACGGACAAGGACCCATGTGAGCCCCGCCCCCACCCCCTTCCAGCTCCTGCCCGGGGCCGCCGGATCGCCGGTGGTGCTCCACGTCCCGCACTCCTCCCGGACGATCCCGGACCACGTACTCCACGGAATCGTGCTGGACGGCGAAGCGCTCGAAGCCGAACTCGACCACATCACCGACTCCCACACCGCCGAACTGGCCGCCGGTGCGTCCGCCGTCTGCGCGGTGACGCCCTGGCGTTTCGTCAACGGCCTGTCCCGGCTGGTCGTCGATCCCGAGCGCTTTCCCGACGACCGGGAGGAGATGCGGGCCGTCGGCATGGGTGCCGTCTACACCCGCACCACGCACGGGGCGCCGCTCCGGCCGTCCGGCGACGCTCAGGAGTCCCTGCTCGACCGCTACTTCCACCCGTATGCCGGGGCGTTGACGGCGGCGGTGGACGAACGGCTCGCCGCCACGGGACGCGCGGTGGTCATCGACGTCCACTCCTATCCGTCCACCGCGCTCCCGTACGAACTGCACGGCGCGGGTCCTCGTCCTCCGGTCTGCCTGGGTACCGACGGCTTCCACACCCCGCCCGGGCTGCTGGCCCGGGCGGAGGCGGCGTTCGCCGGGTTCGGGGGGACGGGGCTCGACAGCCCCTTCGCCGGCACGTACGTGCCCTTGAAGCACTACGGAACGGACCGCCGGGTCTCCGCACTGATGATCGAGGTCCGGCGCGACCTCTACATGACCGAGCCGGGCGGCCCGGCCGGGCCGGGGCTCGGCGCCCTGGCGTCGGCACTGGCCCGGCTGGTGGACAGCCTCGCGGACCTCTGACCCGGCGCTACCTGGGCCGGGTGTAGGGACGGGTCATGATCTCCATGTTGTGGCCGTCCGGGTCCTCGAAATAGGCACCTCGGCCACCGAAGAGGCGGTTGATCCGCCCGGGTTCGGTGTGCCGGGGGTCGGCGTAGTAGGTGACCTCCAGCGTCCGGAGCCGGGCGATCATGGTGTCGAACTGCGCGTCGGGGACGAGGAAGGCGTAGTGCTGCGACTGCACGGGCTCGTCCCGCAGTTCGTAGTAGTCGAGCGTCACGCCGTTCCCCAGGTCGACAGGGAGGAACGGCCCGAACGGGGCGCCGACCTCCAGTCCCAGGACCGTGGCGATGAATTCGGCCGACAGGCTTCGGTCACGGGCGTACACGGCGTGGTGGTCCAGTTGGACGACGGCCACGCCGCCTCGGCCGCTGTCCGCGTCCTGCTGCTGTGTGCGGGTCATGTCTGCCATGTCTGTGATGTCTCCGTGTCGTGGATTCCGCTGGGAGGGGCGCCACACAGGGGCGCCGGGCGGGGGAACACGGCAGGGCGGCGGGGCTCGGGCCCGCCGCGCACTCACGCAGGGGCCGGGCAGCTCTCTCGTACACGGCCCATGGCCGACCCGGCAGTCACGAGAGCGATCCTAGGGGAAGAACGGGTTGTGCCGGCGCGGAAGCCGGGCTCGGGTGCACACCTGTGACCACACCGGACGACCTCGTCCCCCGCCTGACGCGGTTCCTGCGCCCGGGCGGCCGCCTCGGCATCGCGACGCCCGCCCTGACGCGCGAGGTCCACGGTCTCGGAGCGGTCCCGCCGCACATCGAACGGAGTATCGGCGGGGAGGCAGCCCCCTGGCACACCGCCGAGTGGTGACGCTTCCACCGGGCGGTGACCGAACGGGTGGAGGTCACCTCCGCCCGTCGGCAGGAGGACGCCTGGCGGGACCGGCTGCTGTGGTCCGAGGCGTGCGGTGCGTACACGACGGAGGGCCCGGCGGCGTGCCGGCCGGTCATCGGCACGCTCACCGAGGACGCAGGACGCGGGAGGTTCCTCTCGTTCGCCCTGGTGAGCGCCCGGAAGCACTGAACGGCGACCCGGAGCCCGCCCGCGCCGTCGCGGGACGGACCGGCCGGACCGCCGCTCCTGTGGCCGGGGTGCGTCAGAAGAAGACGCCGCACCTCAGCAGCACGTTCGCGTACGGCCGTGCCTCCCCCGTGCGGACCACCAGGCGGGCGGACGCGGTGAGTTCCTTCAGCCGCTCGTGGGGGACGTGGGTCAGGTCCGGGAGACGGGCGGCCAGGAGACGGGCGGCCTCGGGGTTGGCCTCGCGGATCTCCTCGGCCGCCGTCGCGCCTTCCACGACCAGTTCGTCCAGCAGACCGTCCAGGACCTCGGCGAACGACGGGACCCCGGCCCGGAAGGCGAGATCGACGACGCGCGGCCCCTGCGGGACGGGCATGCCGGCATCGCATACCAGGACGCCGTCGCCGTGGCCGAGTTCGGCCAGTGCCCCCGCGAGGTGGCGGTTCAGGATGCCTGACTTCTTCACAGGGCCGAGACCTCCTCCGCGGTCGGGAAGGACGCCTGCGCGCCCTGTCCGGTGACAGCTGCCGCGCCGACCCGTACGGCGAAGGCGGCGGCCTCGGCGAGGTCCTCGCCCAGGCCGAGCCGCCAGGCGAGCGCCGCGGTGAACGCGTCGCCGGCACCCGTGGTGTCCACGGCCTCGACCCGGGGGCTCGGGACGTGGACGGTGTCGCCGGCACGCGTGTCGGAGACCAGCGCCCCCTCCGCGCCCAGGGTGATCACCACCGACCGGGGGCCGAGCGCGGTGAGCGCCCGCGCCCAGGACTCCGGTGAGCTGCCCGCGCCCTCCCCCAGGATGAAGCGCGCCTCGTGCTCGTTGACGACCAGTGGGTCGCAGGCGGCCAGCACCGCGTCGGGGAGCGGCGCGGGGGGCGAGGGGTTGAGGACCAGGCGCGCGCCCGGGGCGAGGGCACGCGCCGTTTCCGCGACGGTCTCCAGCGGGATCTCCAGCTGTACGGAGACGACCGGGGCGGCGGCGAACAGGGGCCCCGCGGCCCTGATGTCCTCAGGGGTCAGCCGGGCGTTGGCACCCGGGGACACGACGATGCTGTTGTCGCCGGAGGGGTCGACGGTGATGAGGGCGACGCCGGTGGGCGCCCCTCCGACCAGGACTCCGCGGGTGTCGACGCCCGCCTCCTGCTGGGATGCGCGCAGCAGCCGTCCGTGGGAGTCGTCGCCGACCCGGGCCAGCAGCGCCGTACGGGCGCCGAGGCGTGCGGCGGCCACCGCCTGGTTGGCGCCCTTGCCGCCGGGGTGGACGACGAGGTCGGAGCCGAGCACCGTCTCCCCCGGCCCGGGGCGGCGGTCGACACCGACGACCAGGTCGGCGTTGGCCGAGCCGACGACCAGCAGGTCGTACCGGGGGGCCTCGGTGGGCCCGGAACCATCGTTCCCGTACATCTGGATCGTGCCTTCCGTGATCAGGAGAAGTCGGCGACGTTCTGCCGGGTGACGACCTTGACCGGCACCTTCACCGTGCTGTCGACCTTTTTGCCGTCGGCCGCCCGGATCGCGTTCCGCACGGCGATCTTCCCGAGCTCCTTGGGCTGCTGCGCCACGGACGCGTAGAGGGTGCCCGCCTCGACGGCCTTCAGCCCGTCGGGGGTTCCGTCGAAGCCGACGACCGGGACGGACTTCCCGGCCTTGCTGCCCAGGGCCTTGACCGCGCCGAGCGCCATCTCGTCGTTCTCGGCGAAGACGCCGTTGATGCCGGGGTGCGACTGGAGCAGGTTGGTCATGACGTCCAGACCCTTGGTGCGGTCGAAGTCGGCCGGCTGGGTCGCCACGACCTTGATGTCCGGGTAGGCCTTGATGCCTGCGGCGAAGCCCGCCCCGCGCTCACGGCTGGCGGACGTGCCGGCCGTGCCCTGGAGGACGATGATGCTGCCCTTGCCGCCGAGGCGGTCGGCGAGCGTCTTCGCGGCGAGCTTGCCGCCCGCGACGTTGTCGGAGGCCACGAGCGTGGCGGTCTCCGCCTTGTTGACTCCCCGGTCGGCGGCGACCACCGGGATGTCGGCCTCGTTGGCACCGCGGACGCCGGGTCCGACGGCGTCGGAGTCGACCGGGTTGACGATGACGGAGTCCACCCCGGAACTGGTGAAGTTCTCCAGCTGGTTGGCCTGTTGCGAGGCGTCGTTCTGGGCGTCGGTGACGGTGAGGTCGACCCCGGCCTTCTTCGCCTCCTCCTGCGCGCCTTCCTTCATCTGCACGAAGAAGGGGTTGTTCAGGGTGGAGAGCGACATGCCCATCCTGGTGGTGGTGCCGGTGGAACCGGACTTGAAGAAGGTCACCGCGGCGATCACGGCGGCCACGCAGACCACCGCGATGCCGACCTGCATCGCTCCCTTCCGGCCCTTCCCGGGTGCTCCCGGCGCCGCGGACGAGCCACTGGCGGACGCCGCACCGGATCCTGCCTTGCGGCGCAGCGTGTCGAGCAGCACCGCGAGGGCGATGACGACACCGATGACGACCTGCTGCCAGAAGGCGGACACGGACAGGAGGTTGAGGCCGTTGCGGAGCACGGCGAGGATCAGCGCGCCGATCAGGGTGCCGGACGCCTTGCCGACGCCGCCCGCGAGGCTGGCGCCGCCGATGACGACCGCGGCGATCGCGTCGAGTTCGTACCCCTGCGCGGCCTGCGGCTGCGCGGAGACCAGACGGGAGGCCAGGACGATGCCGGCGACGGCCGCGAAGAGGCCGGACAGGGCGTAGATGGCCAGCTTCTGCTTCTTGACGCGCAGTCCGGAGAGGCGGGCCGCCTCCTCGTTGCCGCCGATCGCGTACATGGACCGGCCGATGTAGGTGCGGGCCAGGATCAGTGCCGCTATCAGGCCCATGGCGATCATCACGAGGACCGGGACGGGCAGCCAGCCGCCGAGCGTGTCGCCGAGGACGGAGACGGAGTCGGGGAAGGGGATCGGCCTGCCCTGGGAGATGACCAGGGAGAGTCCCCGCGCCACCGAGAGCATCGCCAGGGTCGCGATGAAGGAGGGCAGTTTGCCGTACGCGACGAGCGCTCCGCTGACGAAGCCGCAGGCGATGCCGGTCGCGACGGCGAGGAGGACGGCCAGCCAGACGGGCACTCCGGCGGAGGTCGCGGACCAGGCGAGCACGGTCGCGGAGAGCGCGGCGACGGATCCGACAGAGAGGTCGATGCCCGCCGAGACGATGACGAAGGTGACCCCGAACGCGAGGATCGCGGTCACGGCGGCCTGGACACCGACGTTCAGGAGGTTCTGGGTGGTGAGGAAGTCGCCGGAGAGGAGCGACATCGCCACCAGGAGGACGACCAGGGCGCTGAGCGCGCCGTTGTCGAGCAGGAGGCGGCGGAGGGTGTGTCCGGCGCCGCCCGCGCCCGCCTTGCCCGGATGCGTGTCAGTGGCCACGGGGGCTCTCCTCTTCGTTCTCGGTGTGCTCGTCGTCCGCGGTGGACGGTGCTGTTACGGGGGCGCCGCTGACGGCGAGTGCCATCACGGCGTCCTGGGTGGCTTCGTGGGCGGGGAGTTCGCCGGCGATGCGGCCCTGGGCCATGACGAGGACCCGGTCGCTCATGCCGAGGACCTCGGGGAGGTCGCTGGAGATCATCAGTACGGCGTGCCCGGACGCCGTCAGCTCGTTGATCAGCTGGTAGATCTCGACCTTGGCGCCGACGTCGATGCCGCGGGTGGGCTCGTCGAGGATCAGGACCCTGGTGTCGGCCAGGAGCCACTTGCCGATGACGACCTTCTGCTGGTTGCCGCCGGACAGGGTCCGGACGTGCTGGCCGAGGCCCGACATCCGTACGCCGAGCTGCTCGGCGATGCGGGCGGCGGCGATGCGCTGTCCCTTGACGTCGACGAGCCCTGAGCGGGTCGCCGAGCGGAGGGTGACCAGGCCGAGGTTCTCCTGCACGGAGGCGTCGAGGACGAGGCCCTGGCCCTTGCGGTCCTCGGGGACGAGCCCGATCCCGGCGCCCATGGCGGCGGTCACGTCGTGCTTGCCGAGGCGCTCGCCGCTCACGTCGACGGTACCGCTGTCGTACGGGTCGGCGCCGAAGACGGCGCGGGCGACCTCGGTGCGGCCCGCTCCGACGAGTCCGGCGAGGCCGACGACCTCACCGGCCCTCACGTCGAAGCTGATGTCGTGGAACACCCCGTCGCGGGTGAGCCCCCGGACGGAGAGCAACGGCGCCCCGGTCTCCGGGCGTTCGCGCGGGTACTGCTGGTCGATGCTGCGTCCCACCATGAGCTGGACGAGCTCCGCCTCGGGGGTCGAGGCGGGCACCTGGTCGATGCTGCGTCCGTCCCGCAGGACGGTGACGCGGTCGCCGAGGGCGGCGATCTCGTCGAGGTGGTGGGTGATGAAGACGATGCCGACGCCGTCCGCGCGGAGCTGCCGCACGATGCCGAAGAGCTTGTCGACCTCCTCGGAGGTCAGGACCGCCGTCGGTTCGTCCATGATCAGGACGCGTGCGTCCAGGCTGAGGGCCTTCGCGATCTCGACCATCTGGAGCCGGGCGATGCCCAGTTCGCGCACCCGGACCCGGGGCGAGAGGTGCAGACCGACGCGGCGCAGGAGCACCTCGGCGTCGGCCTCCATCCGGCGGCGGTCGATCATGCCGAAGCGGCGCGGCTGGCGGCCGAGGAAGATGTTCTCGGCGACCGTCAGATCGGGGACCAGGTTGAACTCCTGGTAGATCGTGGCGATTCCGAGGTTCTCGGCGTCCTGGGCACCGTGGATGCGCACCTCCCGGCCGCCGGCGAAGATCCGTCCGGCGTCCGGGCGGTAGGCACCGGAGAGCATCTTGATGAGGGTGCTCTTGCCGGCGCCGTTCTCGCCGAGCAGGACGTGCACCTCACCGCTGCGCAGGTCGAAGTCGACACTGTCCAGGGCGACGACACCGGGGAAGGTCTTGCGTACGCCTTCGATGCGCAGCAACTCGGTTGATTCACGCACTCGTTGCTCCCGGGTCGGGGGTGTTCTCGCCGCACGAGCTGCGTATGACGAGACCGGCGGGCAGGGTGACGGACTGCGGAGGGCGGCCCTCGACGATGTCGACCAGGGCGCGTACGGCCGCGCGGCCGAGTTCGCCCGTCGGCTGGGCGATCGCGGTGATCGGCGGACCGGTGTGGACGAACCACGGGATGTCGTCGAAGGCCGCGATCCCGATGTCCTCGGGGACACGCAGGCCGCGGGCGCGGATGGCGTCCAGGGCGCCGAGCGCCATGAGGTTGTCGGCGGCGAACACGATCTCGGGCGGGTCGGGGAGCGACAGGAAGTGCTCGGTCGCGCGTCGGCCGCTGTCGGCCTGGAAGTCGCCCTGCCCGATGTAGGCGTCGGGCAGGGCGAGCCCGTGGGCGCGCATCGCTTCCCGGAAGGCCTCGACACGCTCGTTGCCCGTGGTCGTGGCCGCCGGGCCCGCGATGATGGCGAGCCTGCGGTGCCCGAGGGCGTACAGGTGGGCGACGAGGTCCTGGATGGCGCGGTGACCGTCCGCGCGGACGACGGGGACGTCCACCCCGGGCACCCAGCGGTCCACGAAGACCATCGGGGTGCCGGCGCGGGCGACGTCCCGCAGCAGGGAGGACTCGCCGTCGGCGGGCGAGACCAGCAGGCCGTCGATCCGGCGGTCCAGGAGCGTGCGGACGTGGTCGTCCTGCTGCTCGGTCCGCTCGTCGGCGTTGCCGATGATCACGCTGTAGCCGAGGGCGCGGGCCTCCTCCTCCACGGAGCGGGCGAGCGCGGTGAAATACGGGTTGAGCACGTCGCTGATGACGAGCCCGAGGGTGCGCGTCTGGTCGGTGCGCAGTGAGCGGGCCACCGCGTTGGGCCGGTAGCCGAGGGCCTCGACGGCGGCGAGGACGCGTCTGCGCGCGTCCGGGCTGACGGAGGGATGGCTGTTGAGGACGCGGGAGACCGTGGCGACAGAGACTCCTGCCTGGGCCGCGACATCCTTGATGCTCGCCATTTCCGGACCACCTCCTTGTGGTTTCCGTGAGCCTCGAAACCAGCGGAACGGGCCGTGGAATCGATTACACGGATGATTGGAATCGATTACATGGCGGAAATCAACCCCCTGGGCGACGCCCGAGGCCGGATTGTGATGCACCACTCCCCGCGCGCGCCTCGCCTGCGGCTGGCCGTAATCGGAGCCCCGAGACACGGCCGAGACGATCCGGAGAGGTGCCGCCGGTTCCATCGCCCCGGGCCCATCCGGCCCGGCACGGTGGTGACACGACGCACTGGAGGTGCGATGGACGGCGGGGCAGGTAGAGGCTCGGCGATCGGGCGCGGGCCCGGCAACGGCAGCCGGGCGGCAACGAGTGTGCGGCGGTGGTGGTCCCGCTGCGCCGTCCTGGCCGCGGCCGCCGTGGGCGCCGCTCTGCTGACGGCACCCACGGCCCAGGCCGCGCCCGCCGCCGCGCAGGCAGCGCCCTGTCCCCAACTCCCCTGTGAGGGAGCGGATCCGGGGCAGGTGACCGCGTGGCAGTCCGGCGGGGCGCCGAAGGTCCTGAAGCAGACGACCCTCGCCTCGGGGACCAAGATCATCCAGTACACCGGCAAGCCGTCCTGGGGAACCGGCCAGATCTACACCTGGGCGGAGGTCCGCTTCGGAGCCGGGGTCTCCAAGGGCCGGCTGTGGCTGCGCGCCACGGAGAACGTGGGCGACAGCATGTACATCACCACGACCGTGGAGCACCCACGCGCCTACCGTGACACCACCGGCACCACCGGCATGTTCCTCTACTCGAACACCGCACCCATCGGCACGTACGCGAACGGCGCCTGTGCCACCGACAACGTCGAACGCGGCTGCGTGGACCAGTACGCGGCCGAGGTCGTACCCGTAGGGCCGTGCGAGGGCTGGTGCGGCGAGGTCACCGACCCCGGGGCGGTGCCGACGACCGACTGGTCGTACGTCGAGCGCTCCACCTACGACCGTGTCGAGCTGCCGTCGGGAGCCTCGGTGCAGCAGGTCGCCGGGCGCCTGAAGCAGGGCAGTTACCTGGGCTGGGCAGAGGGGGTGCTGCCTGCGGGCGGCCGCTTCTGGCTGGAGGCGTGGCAGGGTCAGGGCCGTTGGGGGCAGGTGTACTCGGAGTTCACCCACGCCGGCGCCTCCCGCACGACGACGGGCTCGACCCGCGCCTTCTCCTGGCTGCCGGAGCTTCGGGCCTGCGTCAGCGACGCGACCGGCACGAAGTGCTCCCGGGACGACGACGCCCCGGCCACGGCCCCGACCCAGGCCCCCTGCGCGACACTGCCGTGCACGGGGATAGACCCGGCGAGTGTCACGGAGTGGATGCCGAACTACGACGGCGACGTCATCGAGGACGCCAACATCTACCTCGGGGGACGCCTCAAGATCCACGAAGGCCGCCCGGCCTGGGATCCCTACCACCTCTACTACTGGGCCGAGGCGGAGCTCCCGCCGGGCCGCCCCGACGTCTCGGCCACGCTCATGACCCAGGCGTCCAGCGGCCACGACAACCGGCCCGCACGACCCGTACCGCTCGCCGGCGGCCGGCTGACCGCGTCCGGCACGACGAAGATGATCGCGCTGGACCCGCTGTCCGCCGACAAGATCGCCGGACTGGTGGTGGACGGCAAGAAGTGGGCGTTCGCCACCCGCCAGGGAGCCAACCTCTACCAGACGTCCGTCCAGGGCACGGTCGGCACCTGCGCCCCCGGACAGACGTGTGAGGGGATCTCCCCGAGCGCAGTCACCACTTGGTCGTCCAAGGCGACGGAGTGGGCGGCGGCGACCCTGCCCAGCGGCGCCCGGGTCACCCTGTCCGGCGGCCGCCCCGACTGGTCCGTGACCGACCATTACGCCTGGGCCCACTCGGACACGGCGGGCGTCACGGTGTGGCTGGAGGACAAGCAGTCCGGCGGGACGTACGCGAAGGTCGCCGACGCCGACAAGCTGAAGGCGACCGACGGCCGCTCGGTGCGGGCCTGCCTGAGCGACGGAACGACGACGAAGTGCACGGCGCCCACGTCGTGACCCGCACCGCGTGACCCACGCGGTGCGATCCCCGGGAGGGCGCACCGCGTGGGTCACGGGAGCGGTGCGGGCAGCCACAGCCCCGCACAACGCGAAGAACCCCAGCAGAGCTGGGGTTCTTCGTCATACATGGTGTCCGAGGGGGGACTTGAACCCCCACGCCCGATAAAGGGCACTAGCACCTCAAGCTAGCGCGTCTGCCATTCCGCCACCCGGACAAGGTGTCTGTCGTTCCGGGGTGTTCCCCGTGGCGACAAAGAAAACAATACCAGGGGTTTGGGGTGCCTCTCACCTGCGTTTTCGATGGTCAGTGCGGTGCGGCCGACCACCGGGCGGGAATCCTCACGTTCCGTGGCGTGACGCGTACGCGGTGTCGTTCCGGGCTACCTTCGCCGTCATGAGTGGCAAGAGTGTGCGGGCCGGCCGGCATCTGCGGGAGGGGTTGCGCGACACCTTCTGGTTCGCGCCGGCCATGGGGCTCGTGGGCAGCTTCGTCGTGTGGTGGGTCCTCTCCGAGCTCGACACCAGGATCGTCGCCCACCTCCAGGAGGAAGGGGCCTACGCGGAGCTGAAGGATCTCCTCGCCTTCACCGCTGACGCGCGGACGGTCGTCACCACGGTCAGCGCGGCGATGATGACCTTCATCGGTGTCGTGTTCAGCATCTCGCTGGTCGCCGTCCAGATGGCGAGCGGGCAGCTCACGCCGCGCGTGGTCCGGATCTTCGTTCGGAGCAGGATCAGCAAGCTGACGCTGACGGTGTTCCTCGCGACCTTCGCGTTCTCGCTGCTGGTGCTGACCTCGTACGAGGGCGGAACCGATCCGGATCCACGGCGGGTGACGTCGGCGCCGCTGCTGCAGAGTCTGCTGACCCTGGGGCTGGTGGGCCTGAGCCTCCTGCTGTTCGTCGCGTACGTCTCCTCCACCCTGCGGCTCATGCAGGTCGGGCCTGTCCTGGACCACATCGCCCGGGAGTCCTTGCGGGCGCTGGAGCAGCAGCCGCGGGACCCGGCAGGGGCGCTGCTGCCGGCAGGGCCGGGGACGGCGCACGTCGAGCACCGCGGGCGTGCGGGGGTGCTGCGGAGCGTGCGGGTGGCACGGCTGGTGCGGGCCGCCGGACGGCAGGGGGTCGTGCTGCGGCTGGTGCCGAGGATCGGGGACTTCCTGGTGCCGGGCACACCGGTCCTGACCGTGTACGGCGGAGCCGCCCCGCCTCCGCGCGCGCTGAGCCGCACCGTCCTCGTCGGGGTCGAGCGCACGCTGCACCAGGACCCGGCCTTCGGCCTGCGTCAGCTGTCGGACATCGCGCTGCGCGCCCTGTCGCCCTCCGTGCACGATCCGACCACCGCGGTGCAGTGCCTGGACCGGATCGTGCAGCTGCTCTCGGTCGCCGTACGTCTCCCGCTGGCCCCCCTGCACCATCGTGACCGGCGGGGGGACGTGCGCCTGGTCCAGGAGGTGGCGGGGTGGACGGATCTCGTGGACCTGGCGTTCGAGGAGATCCGCCGGTGCGCGGCCGGAAGTCCGCAGGTCACCCGGAGGCTGCTGGCGGCCTTCGACGATCTGCTGCTGCTCGCGGCCGAGGAGCGCAGGACGCCCCTGCTCAGGCACCGTGCGCTCCTGGTGGAAGCGGTGGAGCGCACGGTGCCCGAGGCGGCCGGGCGGGCGTTCGCGCTGCGCCCGGACCGTCAGGGGATCGGCTGACCTGCGCCGGGGTGTCCCTGCGTGGGGCCCGGGACGTACCGGAACCGGGCCCCACGCGTGTGCGCCGTCGGGCGTCAGTACCCGCAGCGGCTCTCGCGCAGCGAGTGCAGGTGCTCGCTGGACTTGCGGGCGAAGGCGAAGGACTCGACCGGGTTGTCGTGCTCGGTCTGCCAGTGGTGGTAGGTGCGGCCCCGGTCGGTGCGCGTGGTGACCCGGCTCAGGAAGTTCTTGTAGTCGATGTCGCCGTCGCCGACGTCCGTCATGTCGTAGCCGTCGACGGCGGAGTCGTTCCGGGTGCCGTCCTTGACGTGGAAGAGGGGGTAGCGGTCGGGCTGCTTGAGCACGTAGTCGATGGGGTTGAAGGGTGCGGGTGTCCCGTCCGCCCGCTTGCCGAAGCGGAACTGGGCGCAGAACGCCCAGTAGATGTCCATCTCGAGGTAGACCAGGTCGGGGTCGGTCTCGGCGAGCAGGACGTCGTAGAGCCGCACCTTCGGCTTGTCGGTGGCGAAGGAGAACTCCTCCGCGTGGTTGTGCTGGTAGAACTTCATGCCGCGCGCGCGGGCGGCGGCACCGTACGTGTTGAAGTCCTCCGCCGCGCGCTTCCAGCCGTCCACGGTGGAGCCGTAGCGGAAGGGGCCGGAGGCGGTGCCGATGTGCTTGAGGCCGAGGGCCTCCGCCTCGTCGAGGACCTTGGTGAGGTTCTGCGCGAAGGTGTAGGCGCCCGGGTTGTTGTCGTCGTAGTAGCCGACGTGACTGCCGATGGGGTTGAGGCCGTGGTCCTTGGCCAGCTTCTTGAGCTGGGGCAGGGTGATGGCCCCGGCCGACCCCTGGGTGTACCCGGCGAACTCGATCTCGTCGTAGCCGTACGCCTCCAGCTCGGCGAAGACGGGCGCGAAGCCGAGGGTGGAGACCTTGTCACGCAGGCTGTAGAGCTGGATCCCGAGGCGGCCCGGAGGCAGGACGGGACGCCCCTTGCCGTGGCCGTGGCCCTTCCCGCGGTCCTCTCCCCGGTCTGACTGCGGACCCGCCGCCCGGGCGGAGGCACCGCTGAGGAGGGTCGCGGCCGTGGCTCCCGCGGCGACGCCCAGGACGTTGCGGCGGCTCAGTCTGCGCGCGAGCTCGGGGTCCTTCGGAGTGCGGCTCATGATCACAAATCTCCCTGTGGAGGTGCGGGTGGGGGGCGGACTGTCAGTGCAGTCCGGCGAGTTGGAGGAGCAGGGACTTCACTTCGGTGGCCCGGACTCGGCCGCCGAACGCCTGGGGGGAGGAGCAGAGGATGAGCGGACCTTCGTCGTCGCTCGCGGGAAGGCGGCCGTGGCTGCCTCGGATGGGTGAGGGGTCCAGGGGGACGACCGCCATGCGGTAGCGCATCCCGAGCTTCTTCCGGGCCACCGCGGAGACGGCCTTGACCCGGACGTAGGGATCCTGGGGGTCCATGAAGAGCTCGACGGGGTCGTAGCCGGGTTTGCGGTGGATCTCGACGAGCTGGGCGAAGTCGGGGGCCCGGTCGTCGTCGAGCCAGTAGTAGTACGTGAACCAGGCGTCCTTCTCCGCGACGGCGACGAGCTCTCCGGAGCGGGGATGGTCCAGGTGGTGGGCCTTCTTGCCCTCGTCGTCCAGGAGCTGTTCGATGCCGGGCAGATCCGCGAGGGCCGCCCGGGTGGCTTCGAGGTCCTCGGGCCGGCGGACGTAGACGTGGGCGAGCTGGTGGTCGGCGACCGCGAAGGCGCGTGAGGCCATCGGGTCGAGGTACTCCATGCCGTCCTGGGTGTGCACCTCCAGCAGACCGGCCCGGCGCAGGGCCCGGTTGATGTCCACGGGCCGCTCGACCCGGGTGATGCCGTACTCGGACAGCGCCACGACGGTGCGGCCCTGGGCCCTCGCGTCGTCGAGCAGGGGGGCCACGGCACGGTCGAGATCGGCCGCCGCCCGGTGGGAGCGCGGGTCGTCGGGCCCGAAGCGCTGGAGGTCGTAGTCGAGGTGGGGCAGGTAGCACAGGGCCAGGTCGGGGGTGCGGGTGGCCATGATGTGACGGGTGGCGTCGATGATCCACTGCGAGGAGACGAGGTCGGCCCCCGGCCCCCAGAAGTGGAAGAGGGGGAAGGTGCCCAGTTTCCCGGTCAGTTCGTCGTGCAGGGCGGGCGGCCGGGTGTAGCAGTCGGGCTCCTTGCGCCCGTCGGCGTAGTAGACCGGGCGGGGCGTGACCGTCCAGTCGGTGTCGGCGCCCATCGCGTACCACCAGCAGATGTTCGCGACGGTGTAGCCGGGATACGCCCGCCGGGCGGCGTCCCAGAGCTTGTCGCCCTCGACGAGCCCGTTGTGCTGCCGCCACAGCAGGACGTCGCCGAGCTCGCGGAAGTACCACCCGTTGGCGACGATCCCGTGCTCGGCGGGGGTCGTTCCGGTGAGGAACGTCGACTGCGCGGCACACGTCACCGCCGGCAGGACCGTGGACAGAGGCGCCTTCGATCCGGCCATGGCGCGGAGGTTCGGCATGTGCTGGAGCAGCTGCGGCGTCAGGCCGACTACGTCGAGGACGAGCAGTGGAGTGGGGCGGGTGCCGGGTTCCGTGCCGGTGTCGGGGGTGGTCATGGGAGCTCCTTCAGTCCGAGGTCGGCGAGGAGGTCGCGGGCGAGGGTGAGCTCGGCGGCGATTCCGTCGGCGAGCTGCGTGCGGGTACGGGGCCGGAGTTCGGCGGGGAGCGCCTGCCAGGTGTACGTCTCGACCTCCAGATGCCGGGTCAGCGGCACCGGCCCGCCGACGAGCCGGGTCAGCACCGACTGCAGCACGGGGAGGGTCGAGGTGAGCGGGGGCGCGGGCGGCGCGTGAAGCGGGACGTGGAAGTGCGAGCGCCACGGGGTGCTGTCCGGAAGCACCCCGCCGGACACCGCCTCGTCCAGGTCGTCGGTGCCCCGGAGACCGGCGGAGGTGAGGGTGCGTGTCTGGTGCAGGAAGCGGGGCTCGGCGAAGGCGCCCAGGGCGGCGCGCACCTCGGGCAGGTGCGGTTGTTCCGCGTGCAGGGCCGCCGACAGCTGGGCCTTGGCCACCGTCACCCCGGCGGTGCGCAGGGCGTCGAGAGCGGTGTCGGGGTCCTCGAAGGAGGTGGCGAGGTGGCAGGTGTCGACGCAGATCCCGATGCGGTCGTGGCCGACCGCGGTGAGGGGCCCGATGGCGTCGGCGGTGGTCTCCACCGTACAGCCCGGTTCGGGCTCCAGACCGATCCTGATGGACTTTCCGGTCAGCTCGGCCAGGGCGTCCAGCCGCTGCGCGAGCGTGAGCAGCGCCTTCTGCGCGGTGACGGCCGCCGTGGGGTCCGTGTCGTACGGGGTGCGCCAGGCGATCGGCAGCGTCGAGACGGTGCCGTCGCTGACGTCGTCGGGCAGCAGGGCGGCGAGCAGCCGGGCCAGGTCGGTGGTGTGGGTGAGGCGTTCGGGGTCGGTCCAGTCTGGTGTGTAGACGCGGTACTTGACCTCCTGGGCCCCGAAGCCCTCGTACGGGAAGCCGTTGAGGGTGACGACTTCCAGGCCCCGCTGTTCGAGCTCGCCGCGCAGGGAGCGCAGCGCGGCGGGGTCGTTGACCAGGACGCGGGCGGCGTCCCTGGCGAGCCAGAGGCCGATGCCCAGGCGGTCCCGCCCGAGCCGTCTGCGTACGGGCTCACAGTGGTCGCGCAGTTGGGCACGCACCCCTTCGAGGGTTTCGGCCGGGTGCACGTTCGTGCAGTACGCGAGGTGGACGGTGGAACCGTCGGGGTGGCGGAAGCGCACGGCTCACTCCCCGCCGCGCAGGATGGAGTTCCCCTCGTGCAGCGGGCCCGGGGCTGCGGTGTCCAGCTGGAGCCGGCCGCTCTGCCCGTAGAAGGCGACAGGATTGCGCCAGAGCACCGTGTCGACGTCGTCCTCGTCGAAGCCCGCCTTCAGCATGGTGTCGGCGACCTTCCGGGTCTTCAGCGGATCGCTCTTCCCCCAGTCCGCGGCCGAGTTGACCAGGATCCTGTCCGTCCCGTAGGTGTGCAGGACCGTGATCATGCGGTCCTCGTCCATCTTCGTGTCGGGGTAGATGGAGAACCCGGCCCAGCAGCCGCTGTCGAGGGCGGCCTTCACCGTCGTCTCGTTGAGGTGGTCCAGCAGGACCAGCTCCGGAGCCAGGGCCGACTCGCGGATCACGTCGATCGTGCGGTGCAGGCCGGCGAGTTTGTCCCGGTGCGGGGTGTGGACCAGCGCGGGAAGGCCGTGGTCGGCGGCGAGCTGGAGCTGGGCCGCCAGGGCGTGGTCCTCGGCCGGCGTCATCGAGTCGTAGCCGATCTCCCCCACGGCCACCACGGAGTCCTTGACCAGGTACCGGGGAAGGGCGTCCAGGACCGGGGTGCAGCGCGGGTCGTTCGCCTCCTTCGGATTCAGGGCGAGCGTGCAGTGGTGCGCGATGCCGTACTGCGACGCACGGAACGGCTCCCAGCCGAGCAACGCGTCGAAGTAGTCGAAGAAGCTCGCGGGCGAGGTGCGCGGCTGTCCCAGCCAGAAGGAGGGTTCGACCAGCGCACGGACCCCGGCGTCGTACATCGCCTGGTAGTCGTCCGTGGTGCGGGAGGTCATGTGGATGTGGGGGTCGAAGATCCTCATCGGGATTCCTCCGTGGACGTGGGGGCGGGGACGGGCGCCGGGGCCGTGAGGGCGAGGACGGTGCGCAGCCCGGCGGGGACGGCTCGGCCCGCGGCGCTGCGCTCTGCCGCGAAGTCGCCCAGCATGCGAGCCAGTTCGGCGTCCCCGTGGGCCCGCTCGGCGAGCCGGTCGAGCGCCTCGACGGGGACCTCGGTGAAGAGGCATTTGAGGACGGCGTGGCGCCAGCCGTGCGTGTCGAGGTGGACCGCGCCGTACGGGCCCACGGCTGCGGCGACCAGCCGGGTGTCGTTGGTGCGCAGGGCGTCCTCGACGAGCGGGAGTGCGCCGGCGCCGAGCTCCAGCCGGTGCAGGGTCAGCAGGACCGCCCGGCGTTCGGCGGCGGTCCCCTGCTCGTAGAGCCGGGTGACGGCGGGCAGGCCGGCGTGTGCCTCGACCAGCAGCAGGGCGCGCACGGAGTCGGCGTGTTCGAGCCCGCAGTGCCGTCCCGCCGAGGCGAACCGCAGCTCCCAGGGCGGATTTCCGCCGACCGCCTCGGGGTGGGCAGCTGCGTGCGCGGCCTCGGCGAGCGCTTCGTCGAGCCAGGCTCTGGCGGCTCCCCGGAGCCGGTCGTCGAGTTCCTTGCGGTCGATCAGCACGGTGCGGCTCCGTTCGTCGTCCCGGTGGCGCGGCGCAGGAAGTCGATCGACGTACGGGCCATGTCGGGACCCGCGTGGGAGTGCCGGGGCAGTTCCACGACGGTGAGCCCGGCGTAGCCGGTCGCGGCGAGCGCCTCCAGAACCGGCGGGAAGTCGATCTCACCGTCGCCGAACGGAAGGTGCTCGTGGACCCCGCGCCGCATGTCCTCGATCTGCACGTGGCGCAGCCAGGGCGCGGCTTCCTTCACGCAGTCGGCCGGCGGGGCGGGCTCCAGGCACTGGCAGTGCCCGATGTCCAGGGTGAGCCCGAGGGGCTCCGGGTCCCCGAGCAGGGTGCGCAGATGGTGGAAATCGGCGAGGGTGGCGAGGAGATGGCCGGGCTCCGGTTCGAGGGCGAGCGGTACGCCCGCCCCGGCGGCCGCGTCCAGTACCGGGCCGAGCGCGTCGGTCAGCCGCTGCCACGCGATGTCCCTGCCGGTGTCCGGCGGGACGACGCCGCTGAAGCAGTGGACCGCGTGGGCACCCAGTTCGGCGGCGACGCGTACGGCGGTGAGCAGCAGGCCGGTGCGGGCCGCGCGGGCGTCCGGGTCGGGGTCGAGGAGCGAAGGACCGTGCTTCCTGCGGGCGTCCAGGACGTACCGCGCGCCCGTCTCGACCGTGACGCCGAGGCCGAGACCGATGAGCCGGCGGGCCACCCGGCGGGTGCGCGCGGACAGGTCCGGGGCGAGCGGATCGAGGTGCATGTGATCGAGGGTCAGACCCACGCCGTCGTAACCGAGGTCGGCGAGCAGTCCTAGGGCGTCGTCGAGCCGGAGGTCCGTCAGCCCGTTGGTGCCGTATCCGAGGCGGAGGGTCATGTGGGGCTCACCTTCCGTGCGAGGGCGCGGGCGAGGGGGACGAGCCCCATGACCGCCAGCCCGTCGAGTGGGGACCCGGCCCTGGCCGCGAGGGCGGCCTGAAGCGGGATCATCGCCCGGATCCCCCCGCCGACGGCGCGTCGGGTGAGGGGCGGGGAGGGATTCAGTGCCGCGTGGACGAGGGGGATCGCGGAGGTCCGGAGGTAGGCGCCGGTGAAGGTGGTGAGCAGCAGTCCTCCGGCGGCGGCGCGTGGTCGGGGTGGTTCCCCCTGCGCCGGCCGCCCCCGCAGCAGGGCGGCCCCGAGGGCGGCGGCACCGCCCAGCGCGGCCAGCGGTGCCGCGGTGGATCCGCCCTGCACCTCGTGCCGGGAGACGGCGGTGACGGCGTAGGTGTGCGCACCGAGCGCGAGGGCGGCGGGGAGCGCGGCGGCCGGGGCCCGGACACCGGCCGGCCGGGCGGCCGCGCGGGGTGCGGGCGTCGCCGGTGCGGCCGTGCCGGCCGTCGCCGTGGCGCCGAGCAGCAGGTCCAGGGTGCGGGCGGCGGCCATCGCGGCGGGTCCCAGCTTCGTGTGCTTGAGGTGCAGGTCGTAGGCCCAGACGGTGGCCGCCAGGCCCGATGCCACGGCCAGGGCGGGGCGGCCGGCCCGGGCGGCGAGGGCCAGACCCGCCGCTGTCAGGGCGCCCGCGGCGGTCAGGGCAGCCCCGGGTGCGACGCGGCCGGACGGGATCGGCCGGTGCGGGCGGTCGACGGCGTCCTCGTCGCGGTCCGCCCAGTCGTTGAGGGCCATGCCCGCCTCGTACAGGCACAGGGAGGCCCCGACGGCCAGTGCCGTGCCACGGCCCGGCCGGAGCCCCGCGGACGCGGCCCCGGCGATTGCGTCACCGGGCACGGTGAACAGCGCGGAGATCCTGAGCAGTTCCGCCCAGGCCCGTAGACGTGCCCGGGGTCCGGGCCTGTCCGGTGCGAGCGCAGTCCCGCCCGTACCGGACAGGCTGACCGGGGGGACCCGCACGGGTGCGGCGGGCGCCTGCGGCCCTGCTCCGAGCAGGCGCGGGGAGCCGGTCACCGCGGCGAGCAGCCGGAGGGGATTCACCGGGCGGCCCGCAGGCGTCCGGCGAAGTCCAGCAGTGCCGCGTACTGCTCGGGCAGCGCCGCCGGTCCGCCGTCCGGGTCCTTGAAGTAGAAGCCCAGCTCGGGCCGCGGACCGGTGAGGCCCGCCTCGTGCGAGCGGGCCAGCAGCCGTGCCAGGTCCAGGACCAGCGGTGCGGCCAGGGCGGAGTCGCAGCCCTGCCAGATCGTCTGGAGGATCATCCGCGAGCCGAGGAACCCGTCGAAGGCGATGTGGTCCCACGCCGTCTTCCAGTCCCCCATCGCCGGTACGTCGTCGATGTGGACCTCGCCCTCGGGGGCGGCTCCCAGGGTGTCGGCGAGTACGCGTTCCTTGCCCGCGTTCTTCGCCGCGGCCGCCGCCGGGTCGGCCAGTGCCGCTCCGTCCCCGCCGCCCAGCAGGTTCGTACCCGACCACGCACGCACCGGAAGGGCGCGCTGCACGAACATCGGTGCGAGCACGGAGCGGAGCAGCGTCTGGCCCGTCTTGCCGTCGCGTCCCGCGTGGGGAAGTGCGCAGGAGGCGACGGCGTCCTGGAGGCGCGGGCTGCGCAGCCCCGTGGACGGGGTGAAGTTGGCGTACGGGCAGCCGGCCCGGAGGGCCGCCGCCGCGTAGAGGGAGCTGGCGGGGAGCCGGGAGTCGTCCTCGCCGGGGGCGGGTTCGGTCGAGGCGACGTTGATGACGACGGTGCGCGCCAGCTGGTTCCGGAGGGTGAAGTCCTCGATGTCGGCGGCGAAAGCCGCGATGAGCTCCTCGTCGGTCCGGTGGTCGCCGGGGAGCGGTCCGCCCGGCCGTATCTCCGCGTCGGCGGCGCCGAGTTCGGCGGCGACGGCCGAGGGCAGGCCGTGCGGGAGGACTCCTCCGGCCGCCAGCGCCTCGGCCCGTTTCGGCAGGGGGCAGTCGAGGGTGTCGTGGCCGCCGAAGACCAGGGAGGTCAGTGGCGGCAGCCCGGCACCGGTGAAGGGTGGTGTCTCGGTGACCATGCCGGTCGGCGGGTGGAGCCCTGCCGCGATGGCCGCGCACCCCGCGGTGGCGGTGGTGGCGACGGAGCCGCGTGCTCCGATGAACCAGATTCCGGTACGAACGGCATGTGCGGTCACGGGCTGCCTCCCTGGGGGGATGTAGAGGGGGTGGTGGGCGGTGGGGGGGGGGGTGATGGGGGTGACCCCCCCCCCCCCCCCGCCGGCCGGGGGGCCCCCACGATAAGGCGGCGGCAGACGAGAGTGTGGAGGGGTGGTACACAGGGGCGGCCCCGGCCCGGGGGGGGGGGGGGGGGGGGGGGGGGGGGGGGGTGGGGGGGGGGGGGGGGGGGGGGGGGGGGCCCCCGGGGGGGCCCCCCCCCCCCCCCCGCCGGCGCAGGAGGTGGCCGCCCTACGTCGAGGGCAGCTCCTTCAGCTGGATGTCGCGGAAGGACACCTGGTCGTCGGCTCCGTGGTTCTGGAGGCCGATGTAGCCGTTCTTGAGGCTGCGGACCGGGTCGGTGTTGGTGAAGTCGTTGATCTTCACCCCGTTGAGGAAGATCTGGAGCCGCTCGCCCTGGACCTTGATCTCGTAGCTGTTCCACTGGCCGGGCGGCCGCAGGACCCGGTCACGGGCCTTGAGGTCGGCCGACTTGAAGGTGTAGACGGCTCCGGTGGTGCGGTCCGCCGCGTCGGTGGCGTCGATCTGGACCTCGTAGCCGTTGTTGACCGCGGACCAGGGGTCGTCCGACGCGGGGAACCCGACGAAGACACCGGAGTTGTCGTCACCCGCCATCTTCCAGTCGAGCTTCAGCGAGTAGGACTTCAGCTCCTTGGCCTGGTAGGTCAGCAGGCCCATGCCCCCCTCGGAGCGCAGTTCACCGTCGGCCACGGTGAACTTCCCGGGGCCGGCCTGCTTCCATCCTTCGAGCGTCTTGCCGTTGAAGATCGACCGGTAGCCGGTGTCCGGCTTGCAGTCGGCCTTCACCTGCCCGGCGGCGTAGCGCAGACCGCCCAGCAGGTGCTGCCGGAAGGCGGGTTCGGCGTACGACTCCTTGGTGTGGCCGAGGCCGGTGTAGAAGGAGCGGCCGCCCTGGTACGCCTGGCACCAGGAGATCGGGTGGTCGCCCTTCATGGTGCCGCCGGTGTAGGTGGTCTCGTCCAGGGTGGCGAGGACCTGGGCCTTGTCCCGGGGGTTGGTGCGGTAGTTGTACCACTCGTCGGTGCGGTCCCAGGCCTCGTCCAGGTGGGCGGTCGCCGGGTGGTCGTGGTTCTCCACCCGGACGGTCGCGGGCTGGATCTGCGGGTGCGAGTCGAAGTAGGCGCCCACGAGACCACCGTAGAACTCCCAGTCGTACTCGGTGTCGGCCGCGGCGTGGACACCCATGTAACCGCCGCCGGTCGCCACGTAGTTCTCGAACGCCTTCTGCTGGCCGGCGTCGAGGACGTCACCCGTCGTCGAGAGGAAGACGACGGCGTCGTAGCGCGCCAGGTTGCTCGTGGTGAACTGGCCCGCCTCCTCGGTGGAGTCGACGGTGATGTTGGTGTCCTTGCCGAGCTCCTTCAGCGCGGCGATGCCCTCGGGGATCGAGTCGTGGCGGAAGCCACCGGTCTTGGAGAAGACGAGGACGCGCTTGGCCGTCCGGTCCACGGGGCTGTTCGACAGCTCGAAGTCGTCCACGTCGTACAGCGCTCCCGCTCCGCCCTTGAACACGAGGAAGAGTTCCGTGGCCTTCTTCGGCGCGCCGCGCAGCGGCACGTCGACGTCCTGGAAGGAGTCCCAGCTGCCGGTCACCGGGATGGGGGCCGAGCCGAGGATCTTGCCGGCGGGTGAGCCTGCCCGTACTTCGAGGAAGCCCCCGGCTCCCGCCGACGACGTGCGGGCGGTGAGCTTCGTGGAGCCGTCGAGGATGTACGGGGTGAAGGAGATCCAGTCGCCGTTGTCGATGTCCCCGACGGTCCTGCCGCCGTGGGCGCTCGTCTTGCTCGGGGTGGAGATGCCGGAGGAGTCGTCGAAGTGCTCCGCCTGGCGGTGCCGCGGCTGGAGCTTGGCCGCGTCACGGCCGGTCAGTGCGGCCTGGCCGCCGCCCCCGCCGTCCGTGTAGGACGCCGAGATGCCGCCGTAGATGTTGGCGTTCGGGTCGTGGCCGCCTTCCATGGCGGTCTTGATGGTGCCTTCGCAGCCGTGCTCGGTGGTGATGTCGTGGCCGTGGCTGTCATGGCCCAGGGTGAACTTGACCTCGACCTTCGAGCAGTCGATCGTGCCGTCCTCCGGGTCGGTGACGGTCACCTTGAAGGGCACCGCGTCGCCGAACTCGAAGGGGCGGCCGTCCAGGGGCGCCTCCATCACGACGGTGGGCGCCGTGTTGCCGACGGTCACGTGCACGCTCGCCGAACCGGTGCGGCCGGTCGGGTCCTTCGCCGTCACGGTGGCGGTGTAGGTGCCGTTCTTCTTGTACGTGTAGGTGGGGTTCGCCGCTGTGGAGGTGCCGCCGTCACCGAAGTCCCAGGCGTACGTGAGGGCGTCGCCGTCGCCGTCCGTGGTTCCGGCCGAGGAGAACTTCACCTTGAGCGGTGCGGGTCCGGAGGTCTTGTCGGAGGACGCCTCGGCGACGGGCGAGCGGCCGCCGGTGGCGTTCTCGATCCGGTAGAGCGCCGAGTGCTCGTCGCCGCCGAACCAGGAGAGACCGTAGTCCAGGACGTACAGCGCGCCGTCGGGGCCGAAGGCCATGTCCATGATCTGTGTCCCGGTCCACGGGACGTCGTTGACGGATCGTACGGTGCCGTCGGCGTCCTGCTCGATGCGCTTGATCCACTGCCGGCCGAACTCTCCGGCGAAGAAGTCCCCGTCGTACTCCTCGGGGAACTTCACCGGCGAGTCGAGGCCGGCGTCGTAGTGGTAGACCGGCCCGCCCATGGGCGACTCGGACCCGGTGCCGAACTCGGGGACGGAGGCGCCGTCGTACGGGATCCAGGCGGCCTGCGCGGGCGGCAGGTCGACCAGGCCGGTGTTGTACCGCGACTCGTTCTTCGGAGCGGCGCAGTCGAAGCGGGCACCGGAGGTACCGGTCGCGAAGTCGTAGTCGTTGAAGGCGTCGTTGTCGCCGGTGCAGAAGGGCCAGCCGAAGTTGGCCGGCTTCGTCACCCGGGCGAACTCGACCTGCCCCGCCGGGCCCCGGTTCGGGTCCGCGGCGCCCGCGTCGGGCCCGTAGTCGCCGACGTAGAGGATGCCGGTGGCACGGTCGACGCTGAAGCGGAACGGGTTGCGGAAGCCCATCGCGTAGATCTCGGGGCGCGTCTTGTCGGTCCCCGGGGCGAAGAGGTTGCCCTCGGGCACGGTGTACGAGCCGTCGTCGCCGACCTTGATGCGGAGGATCTTGCCGCGGAGGTCGTTCGTGTTGCCCGCGGTGCGGCGGGCGTCGAAGGCGGGGTTGCGGTCGGCGCGGTCGTCCAGCGGGGAGAAGCCGTCGGACGCGAACGGGTTGGAGTCGTCGCCCGTCGAGAGGTAGAGGTTGCCCTGCGCGTCGAAGTCGATGTCGCCGCCCACGTGACAGCACATGCCGCGGGTGGTCGGGATGTCGAGGACCTTCTTCTCGCTCGCCGTGTCCAGCGTGCCGTCCTCGTCGAGCACGAAGCGGGAGAGCCGGTTCACTCCGTCGAACTTCGCGAAGTCGGCCGCTGTGCCGTTCTCCGGGGCGTCGCCGGCCGGAGTGTCCAGCGGGGGCGCGTAGTAGAGGTAGATCGCGCGGTTCTCCGCGAAGTCCGGGTCGACCCCGACGCCCTGGAGTCCTTCCTCGTCGTGCGAGTAGACGGGGAGGGTGCCGGAGACGCGGGTGTTGCCCGCGCTGTCCGTGATCCGCAGCTCGCCGCTGCGCGAGGTGTGGAGCACGCTGCGGTCGGGGAGCACGGCCAGCGAGATGGGCTCGCCGGTCTCGGCTGCGCCCTTGGCGAGCGTGACCTGCTGGAAGTCCTCGGCAGCCTCCTGCGCGACCGCCTCACGCGGGGCGTCGGCGGTGGCTGCGGGCGAGGAGCCCAGGGTGAGGGTGGCGGCGGCGAGCAGTCCGCCGGTGACGAGGGCGAGTGTTTTTCGGGCGCTGAGCCGTCTGCTGCTTCGGTGCACGTGCGTCCTCCGGAGTGGGCCGGTTGTTCGGGCGGGTGCGTTCTGCCGTTCCGCGCGGGGACTGCCGCGCTCGCCACCGGGGCTGCCGAGCCCCCGGTGACGCGAGTCATGTCGTGTACACGGAAGGGACGGTAGCCCTCTTCGTCCGGTACGGAAAGCCCTTGCGCAGCAGATGAGTCGACCTTTTGCTCAGGGCAGGACAAAGGAGTTTCGGGGCAGGCCGAACCGCCCCCGGGGTGCACCTCCCGCCTCTCCGGGCGGGCTTGAGCCGGCTGGGACGCCGAAGCCGCGGGACGGCCGGGGTGCGGGAAGGTGCCGGGGGGTGCGGGGAGGTGCCGGAGTGCGGGAAGGTGCCGGGGTGCGGGGAGGTGCCGGAGTGGGTGCCGGGGTGTGGAGCGGCGGGGGTGCGGGCGGGACGGGCCCCGCACCCCCGGATGGTCCGCGGCGAGCCACGCGGTCCATGACGATCCGTCCGGACGAAGTTGGCTAGTCGCCTCCGCCGAACGCCGCGTCGAAGGAGGCGCTCGGCGGGTCGAAGTCGAAGCGCTTGAGTGATGCCAGCGCTTCCGGCGCGCCCGTCAGCCGGTCCATGCCGGCGTCCTCCCACTCCACGGACACCGGGCCGCGGTAGTCGATGGACCGCAGCATCCGGAAGACGTCCTCCCAGGGCACGTCGCCGTGCCCTGCGGAGACGAAGTCCCAGCCGCGCCGCGGATCGCCCCACGGCAGGTGGGAGCCGAGACGCCCGTTGCGGCCGTCGAGGCGTTTGCGGGCCTCCTTGCAGTCCACGTGGTAGATCCGGTCCCGGAAGTCGTACAGGAAGCCGACCGGGTCGAGGTCCTGCCACACGAAGTGGCTCGGATCGAAGTTCAGCCCGAACGCGGGCCGGTGGTCCACGGCCTCCAGGGCACGGTGCGTGGTCCAGTAGTCGTAGGCGATCTCGCTCGGGTGCACCTCGTGGGCGAAGCGCACACCCTCGGCGTCGAAGACGTCCAGGATCGGGTTCCAGCGCTCCGCGAAGTCCTCGTAGCCGCGTTCGATCATGTGCGGCGGGACCGGCGGGAACATGGCGACCAGATGCCAGATGGACGATCCGGTGAAGCCGATGACGGTGTCGACCCCGAACGCGGCCGCCGCACGTGCGGTGTTCCGGATCTCCTCGGCCGCCCGGCGGCGAACGCCCTCGGGCTCCCCGTCCCCCCAGATCCGGGCGGGCAGGATCCCCTGATGGCGCTCGTCGATCGGACTGTCGCAGACGGCCTGCCCGACCAGGTGGTTGGAGACCGCCCAGCACTTGAGGCCGTACTTGTCGAGCAGCTGTCGTCGGCCGTCGAGGTACCCGGGGTCCGACAGAGCCTTGTCGACCTCGAAGTGATCACCCCAGCAGGCCAGTTCGAGCCCGTCGTAACCGAAGTCCCGGGCCAGCCGGCAGACCTCCTCCAACGGCAGGTCGGCCCACTGGCCGGTGAAGAGAGTGAAGGGACGGGGCATACGGAGAACCTCCTAGAGGGCGACCGGGGTGTGGACGGAGTTCTTGGCGGCGCTCTCCTCGACCGCGGCGAGCACCCGCTGGACCTGGAGTCCGTCCGCGAACGACGGCACGGGGGCCAGCCCCTCGACGATCGTGCGCACCACGTCCCTGGCCTGGTGGACGAAGGTGTGCTCGTAGCCCAGGCCGTGGCCCGGCGGCCACCATGCCTCCAGGTACGGGTGCTGGGGCTCGGTCACGAGGATGCGGCGGAAGCCCGCGCTGGTGGCGGGTTCGGTGTGGTCGTGGAAGGAGAGCTCGTTGAGCCGCTCCAGGTCGAAGGCGATCGACCCCAGCTCCCCGTTGATCTCCAGGCGCAGGGCGTTCTTGCGGCCCGCCGCCATCCTGGTCGCCTCGAAGGAGGCGAGGGCTCCCGACGTCATCCGCCCGGTGAACAGCGCGGCGTCGTCGACAGTGACCGCCCCCCGTGCGGCACTGTCGGCGGCACCCGAGAGGCCTGCGGCCGCCCCGGCGAGCACGGGCCTCTCCCGTACGAAGGTCTCGCTCACCGCCGAGACCCCGACCAGCGGCTCTCCGGCCAGGTACTGGGCGAGGTCGACGATGTGCGCCCCGAGGTCCCCCAGTGCGCCCGACCCGGCACGCTCCCGCTGCAGGCGCCAGGTCAGCGGCGACTGCGGGTCCACGAGCCAGTCCTGGAGGTAGGTGGCCCGCACGTGCCGCAGGGCGCCCAGCCTGCCCTCCTCGATCATCGTGCGGGCGTAGGTGAGGGCGGGCACCTTGCGGTAGTTGAAGCCCACGACGGCCACCTGGCCGCGGGCCGCGGCGCGCTCCGCGGCCTCGACCATGGCCTCCGCCTCCTCCACCGTGTTGGCGAGCGGCTTCTCGCACAGCACGTGCTTGCCCGCCTCCAGCGCGGCGATCGCGATCTCCGCATGGCTGTCGCCCGGTGTGCAGATGTCCACCAGCTGCACGTCGTCCCGGGCGATCAGGGCGCGCCAGTCGGTCTCAGCCGCCGCCCACCCGTGCCGGGCGGCGGCGGCCTCGACGGCCGTACGGTCGCGTCCGCAGATCGCGGCGAGAGCGGGTCTCACCGGCAGGTCGAAGACGTGTCCCGCGGTGCGCCACCCCTGCGAGTGGGCGGCGCCCATGAACGCGTATCCGACCATGCCGACGCCGAGCGTCGCCGTCGGCGGCGGTGCCTCGGTCCCCTGCTCCGACTCTTCCCTACGGGCCATGCGGACTTCCTCCTCATCGGTGGTTCGGTGGCGGCGGCGGTGCGGGATCAGCTGAAGCCCGTCGGCAGGTACTGGTCGATGTTCTCCTTGGTGACCACGGCCGAGTACAGCGTCAGCGAGGTCGGGATCTCCATCTCGGAGAGCCCCGCGACGCCCTTGTTCTGGCCGAGGGCGCGCGCCAGGTCGATGGCGGAGGCCGCCATCGTGGGCGGGTAGAGCACGGTCGCCTTCAGGACGCTGTCGTCGGCCTTGATGGCGTCCATCGCGGACTTGGCGCCCGCACCGCCGACCATGATGAACTCGTCGCGGCCGGCCTGCTGGATGGCCCGCAGCGCGCCGACGCCCTGGTCGTCGTCGTGGTTCCAGAGGGCGTCGAACTGCTTCTGGGCCTGGAGCAACTGCGCCATCTTGGCCTGGCCCGACTCCACCGTGAAGTCCGCGGCCTGACGGGCCACCAGCTTGATGTTGGAGTAGTTCTTGAGGGCGTCGGCGAAGCCCTGGCTGCGCTGCTTGGTGAGTTCCAGGTTGTCCAGGCCGGCGAGCTCGACGACCTTGGCGTTCGCCTTGTCCTTGAGCTGCTCGCCGATGTAGTGCCCGGCGTTGAGACCCATGCCGTAGTTGTCGCCGCCGACCCAGCAGCGGTAGGCCTGCGGTGAGGCGAAGATACGGTCCAGGTTGACGACCGGGATGCCCGCCTTCATGGCCTCGAGGCCCACCTGGGTGAGTGCCTTGCCGTCCGCGGGAAGGATGACGAGGACGTCGACCTTCTTGTTGATGAGGGTCTTGACCTGGCCGATCTGGGCGGCGGTGTCGTTGGATCCCTCGGTGATCTCCAGGGTCACCTCCGAGTACTTCTCCGCCCGCGACTTGGCGTTCACGTTGATGGCGTTGAGCCATCCGTGGTCGGCCTGCGGCCCGGCGAATCCGATGGTGACCGGGGTACCCGGCTTGTCGTCGGCGGCGGGCTGGTTGCTCGGCGCGGCGGCCGCCTTGGGCTCGTTGCTGGTGCAGGCGGTGAGGAAGGCTCCCGCGGAGACGGCCGCGGTGCCGAAGAGCAGTCCTCTGCGGCTGGTTTCTGGCATGGCTGTGGAACCCTTCATCCGGGTGGTGCGTACGGAACAACGGGTGGGTGATCAGTGCTCCGGCGGGGAAGCGGCGCTCTGTTCCAGGGGAGCTGCTCCGTCAGGGAGCAACCGCTCCGTCACGGAAGAGCTGCTCTCCGCCGCAGGCGGAGCTGCTCAGGTCTCTCCGCCCCGCAGGGTGCGGCGCTGGACGAGGACGGCGGCGACGATGATGGCGCCCTTGGCGATCTGCTGGACGTCGCTCTGAAGGTTGTTCAGGGCGAAGATGTTGGTGATCGTGGTGAAGATCAGGACTCCGAGCACGGAGCCGACGATGGTGCCCCGGCCTCCGCTCAGGAGGGTGCCGCCGATGATCGCGGCGGCGATGGCGTCGAGCTCGTACAGGTTGCCGTTGGTGTTCTGGCCCGACCCGGACAGGATGACGAGCATGAAGGCGGCGATGCCGCAGCACAGGCCGGAGAGCAGGTAGAGGTAGAGGCGCTGACGGCGTACGTCGATGCCCGCGAGCCTGGCGGCTTCCGCGTTGCCGCCGACGGCGACCGTACGGCGTCCGAAGGTCGTCCGGTTCAGGACGAGCCAGCCGGCCACGGTCACCGCGGCGAAGACGAGGACCAGCGGCGGGATGCCCAGGACGTAGCTGTCGGGCAGACCGAGGTCCAGGACGGACTGGACGGTGACGATCTGCGTCTTGCCGTCGGTCAGCTGCAACGCCAGGCCGCGCGCCGAGGCGAGCATGGCCAGCGTCGCGATGAACGGGACCAGCCCGCCGTAGGCGATCAGCAGCCCGTTGACGAGCCCGGCGGCGAGGCCGACGACCACCGCGGTGAACAGGATGCCCGCGAAGCCGTACTCCTGCGTGGCGAGGGTCGTCGCCCAGACGGAGGCCAGGGCGACCATCGCCCCGACCGAGAGGTCGATGCCGCCGCTGATGATGACGAACGTGACGCCGACGGTGACGACCCCGATCACCGAGGACTGCGTCAGGATCAGCTGGAGGTTCCCGGTGTCCAGGAACGCGTCCGGTTCGGTGAGGCCTCCGACGGCGATCAGGACGGCGAGGACACCGAGCAGCGACAGGTTGCGGACATCCGCGCGCAGGCCGAGTGCGCGCAGGCCACCGCTCTGCTTCGAGGGCGGTGCGGCCGCGGGACCGGGCACGGTCCCCTTCTGCGGCCCGTGGTGCTGCGCCGACGGTGCGGGCTGTGTCATGACGTCGGGCTCCCTTCCATGACGAGGTCGAGGACGCGGTGCTCGTCGAGCTCCCGGGCGTCGGCCGTGTGCACGACACGGCCCTCCCGGAGCACCAGCACCCGGTCGGCGAGGCCCAGCACTTCGGGCACTTCGCTGGATACGAGCAGTACGGCGAGGCCTTCGTCGGCCAGCCGGCGGATCACGGCGTAGAGCTCGGCGCGGGCGCCGACGTCCACACCGCGGGTCGGTTCGTCGAGCAGCAGGACCCGGCAGCCGCGCAGCAGCCAGCGCGCCAGGACGGCCTTCTGCTGGTTGCCGCCGGAGAGGGTGCGCACGGCGGCGTCGGGATTGTCGGGGCGCAGGGAGAGTTCGCGGGTGGCGGTCCTGGCTGCCTCGCGCTCGGCGCCCCGGTCGAGCCAGCCGGCCCGGGCGAAGCGGGACAGCGAGGAGACCGAGACGTTGCGGGTCACCGACTCCGTCAGCAGCAGGGCCTGCGCCTTGCGTTCCTCGGGGGCCAGACCGATTCCGGCCGTCACCGCCGCCCGGACGCTGCCCGGCCGCAGTGGTGCGCCGTCGACGAGGACACGGCCGGCGGTCGGCTTCCTGGCGCCGTAGACGGTCTCCAGGATCTCGGACCGTCCGGAGCCCACGAGGCCGGCGAGGCCGACGATCTCCCCGGGCCTCACCACGAGGTCCACGGGTTCGAACTCGCCCTCGCGGCAGAGCCCTTCGATGGTGAGTACCGGCTGGGCGGCATCGCGTGCGCCGGGCGCGGGACGCTCGGGGAAGACGTACTCGACGTTGCGGCCCGTCATCATGGCAACGATGTCGCGCGTGGGGGTGGAGTCGGCGGGGAGGCCGACCGCGACGGCCCTGCCGTCCTTGAGGACCGTCACCCGGTCACCGATGCGGCGGATCTCCTCCAGCCGGTGCGAGATGTAGACGACGGCCACCCCGTCGGCGGTGAGCCCGGCGACGATGCGGAAGAGGTTGTCGACCTCGTCGGGGTCCAGCGCCGCCGACGGCTCGTCCATCACGATGAGCCGTACGTCGTGGGAGAGGGCCCGTGCCATGGAGACGATCTGCTGGTGGGCCGCGGAGAGGTCGCCGACCAGGCGCGCCGGGTCGATCTCAGGGTGCCCGAGGCGCTTGAGGAGGGCGGCGGCCCGGGTGCGGGCCTCACGGGTCCGTACGACGAACCCGGCGCTGGTGGGCTCGTGCCCCAGGAAGACGTTCTCGGCGACCGACAGCCCTTCGACCAGGTCGAGTTCCTGGTAGATGGTGGCGATGCCCAGCCGCATCGCGGTGATCGGTGAGGAGAGCTGGACGGTCTCCCCGGCCCAGGTGATGGCGCCGCCGTCGGGCTGGTGGGCACCGGCGAGCACCTTGATGAGCGTGGACTTTCCGGCGCCGTTCTGGCCGAGGAGGCAGTGCACTTCACCGGCCAGCACCTCCAGGTCCACGCCGTCGAGGGCGCGCACACCGGGGAACGACTTGGTGATGCCGGACATCGTGAGCAGGGGTGGTTCTGGTGCCATGACGAATCCCCTCGGCGAACGGGGTCTCCCCTGCTCGGACGGGACCGAGCTGCTCGGGGAAGGCCGGTGAGCGGGCAGGGCGCAGTGCCGGCGGTGCCGTACTGCTGACGGGACTGCTGGGTCTGTCTACTGGTGCGCGGTGCTCGTGCGGTGCGGTGCGGTGCGGTGCTCGTGCGGTGCGGTGCTCGTGCGGTGCGGTGCGGTCCTGCGTGCGGTGCGGTCCTGCGTGCGGTGCTCGGGACAGGCTGCTTACGGAGGTGGCTGCGGAGCGTGTGCCGTACGGCGCACCGGCCCGGACATCAGGCCGGCGAGAACAGGTGGTCGCTGATGAGCCTGGCCGCGCCGGTCACTCCGGCGACGGGCCCCAGCTCACCGAGGACGATGGGGAGGTTGCCCGTGGCCAGGGGCAGCGACTGCCGGTAGACCTGGGTACGGACGCTGGCCAGCAGGTTGTGGCCGAGCCCGGTCACCCCGCCGCCGATCACGACGAGGCCCGGGTTGAAGAAGCTGACGAGTCCGGCGATGACCTGGCCGACCCGGTTGCCGCCTTCGCGGATCAGGTCCAGCGCGGTCGGGTCGCCGGCAGCAGCGGCGGCGGCCACATCGACGGCCGAGAGCTTCCCCGCCGCGTCCAACCGGGAGGCCAGCTCCACGGACAGTCCGGCGCGGGCCGCGTCCTCGGCGTCGCGGGCGAGTGCCGCGCCGCTGAAGTGGGCCTCCAGGCAGCCCCGGTTGCCGCAGGCGCAGGCGCGCCCGTCGGGTTCCACCTGGATGTGCCCGATGTCTCCGGCGCTGCCCGTCGTACCGCGGTAGACCTCGCCGCCCACCACGATGCCGCAGCCGATGCCCGTACCGATCTTGACGCAGAGGAAGTCGCCCACGGAACGGGCGACGCCCGCGTGCTGCTCCCCCAGCGCCATCAGGTTCACGTCGTTGTCGACCATGACGGGGCAGCCCAGTTCCTGGCTGAGCGCCTCCCGGACCGGGAAGCCGTCCCAGCCGGGCATGATCGGAGGTGCGACCGGAATGCCCTCGGGGAACCGGACGGGCCCCGGCACACCGATGCCCGCACCGTCGAAGCCTTCGGCGAGGCCGGAGGCCCGGAGCTTGGACGCCATCTCCAGCACCTGCTCGAAGACGGCGACGGGCCCGTCCCGTACGTCCATCGGGTGGTTGAGGTGGCCGAGGACCTCCAGCTCGGCGTTGGTGACGGCCACGTCGACGGAGGTGGCGCCGATGTCGACGCCGAGGAAGCGCAGTCCGGGGGCGAGCCGGATGTTGTGGGACCGCCGTCCGCCGCGGGAGGCGGCGAGTCCGTCGGCGACGACGAGTCCGGTCTCCAGGAGCCGGTCGACCTCGACGGCGAGCTTGGAGCGCGAGAGGTCGACCTGGTCGCCCAGCTGCGCACGGGAGTTGGGTCCCCCGTCGCGCAACAGTCTGAGCAGCCGCGCCTGATGCGTGTTCGCGGGTCGTGCCGTCATGCGTCTCACGCGTCCCTCCCCCGCCACTTCGGTCAGTCCGTCTGGCTTTCGAGGGGAACGTAGCAGCGGTTTACCTGAGTGGGAAGAAGTTGAGCAGGAATCCGATCCAACTTTCTCCACACTCAGGACAAAGGTGGGCCCGCGGAGGAACGGACGGTCTCCGGCCGACGGCCCGCACGGCGGGTCCGCCCCTCTTCCGGCGCACCGCCGAGACGGCCCGTCCTCACCCGTACGTACGCAGTCCGGGCCACATGGCGCCCCAGCGCCGGCGGGGGCCCGTGCACGCGTAGACGTGACCGCCCCATTCGATGGTGTGCACCCCCTCGGGGCTGGAGAGGGTGGTGGCCACCGAGACGTGGCGGAAGTACCGGCGCAGGTGGCCGGCCACAGCCGCAGACCCGCTTCCGAGACCCGGACAGGGACAGCGAGCCCCCGGCCAGCAGCGGTGCGAGCAGCGGCTGGTCGACGTAACCCGCCTGGAGGTGCCGGGCGGAGTCGAGGAAGTAGAGCTCGTCGATGGGGAAGCCGCAGCGCGGGGGGCAGTGCCATCAGCACGGCGAAGACCGCGCCTGCGACGGCGAACACCCGCCGGTCCAGCGGCGCGATCCGCCCACCGGCCGCCCCGGCTTCGCCCGCGCTCCCGATGTCCTTTCCGTACGCCGTGCCGCCACCCCCGGTCCCCGCCGCACGACCGCTCCGTCGGCGGCGGGGGCGGCCCGGGTGCTCACGGCCGCCGGGCCGCTCGCACTCTGTGCCTCCGCTCCGTGAGCGGCGAAGTCCCTCCGGACGGTGGGCGTATGACGGACCGGGCGGCCCTTGCGGAGAGGCGACGCGCCCGGACGCCGGGGTCTTCCGTCGCCGGGAGCGTCAGGACCGTTCGCGCTGGTGATACGTCTCGCGCGTGTGCTCGGTGTGGGCGCGCATGATCGCGGTCGCCCGCTGTTCGTCCCTGGAGGCGATCGCTTCGATCAGCTCGCGGTGCTCGATCCAGGACTGGGTGCCGCGCCGGCGGGCCACCGGCGTGTAGTACCAGCGGACACGGCGGTCCACCTGGGCGGCGAGCTCGGACAGGACCACGTTGCCCGCCAGCTCCATGACCTTGGCATGGAAGGCGGCGTTCGTGGCCACGGCGAGGTCCACGTCGTCGGCGGCGACCGCCCGCTCCCCCTGCGAGCAGAGCTCCTCCAGGGCCTCGATGCCCGGCCGTCCCGAGTGGGCGGCGGCCAGCCGGGCGGCCTCGGCCTCCAGCAGGGTGCGGACCGAGAGCAGTTGGTCCGCCTCCTCCTCGGTCGGTTCGTGGACGAAGGCGCCCTGCGCGGGGCGCAGATCGACCCAGCCCTCGGTGTTCAGCCGCTGGAGTGCCTCGCGTACCGGCTGCCGCGACACCCCCAGATGCCCGGCCAGTTCACTCTCGACCAGATGCTGGCCGGGGCTGAGGGCGCGCGTGGTGATCAGCTCGAGGAGAGCCTCGTAGACACGCTCGCGCAACGGCCCCGGCCGCTCCAGCTTCGGCACCGTTCCTTGCGGCAGTCCTGTGGACAACATCGCGGTCCCCCTCCGGGCGCCGGGCAATTGCTTATCGTCTACAGTCTACCGAGCGCAATGCCTCGACGGGGGACTCAGGGACAGCGGATCACCTGGCCCGCGTACGAGAGATTCCCGCCGAAGCCGAAGAGCAGGGCCGGCGCACCGCTCGCGACCTCGCCCCGCTCCACCAGTTTGGACAGGGCCATCGGGATCGACGCGGCCGAGGTGTTGCCGGAGTCCACCACGTCCCGTGCGATGACGGCGTTGACCGCGCCGATCTTCCGGGCGACGGGTTCGATGATCCTCAGATTGGCCTGGTGCAGCACCACCGCGGCGAGATCCTCGGGCGCGAGCCCCGCCCGCGCGCAGACCTCACGGGCGATCGGAGGCAGCTGCGTGGTGGCCCAGCGGTAGACGGACTGGCCCTCCTGCGCGAAGCGCGGGGGCATGCCCTCGATGCGTACGGCGTTGCCCATGGAGGGCACCGACCCCCACAGGACGGGGCCGATCCCCGGCCTGTCACCCCCGTCCGGATCCGCGGTGACGACGGCGGCACCCGCACCGTCGCCCATCAGCACGCAGGTGGAACGGTCCGTCCAGTCGACGATGTCGCCCATCTTGTCGGCACCGATGACGAGGGCGCGTGCGGCGGCACCGGCCCGGATCGCGTGGTCGGCGGTGGCCAGGGCGTGGGTGAACCCGGAGCAGACGACGTTGATGTCCATCACGGCCGGAGCGCCCATGCCCAGGCGCGCTGCGACCCGGGCGGACATGCTCGGGGAGCGGTCGACGGCCGTGGAGGTGGCCACGAGGACCAGGTCGATGTCCGAGGGCTGCAGTCCGGCCGAGGCGAGTGCCTTGGCCGCCGCGTGCGCGGCCAGTTCGTCCACGGGTTCGTCCGGGCCGCCCACGTGCCGGGTCCTGATGCCGACCCGGCTGGTGATCCACTCGTCACTGGTGTCGACCATGGCCGCCAGGTCGTCGTTGGTGAGGACCTTGGCAGGCTGGTAGTGGCCGAGCGCCACGACACGTGAGCCGGTCATGTACGGGTTCCCCTCGCTACGTTTGGCAGGAACTATCCAGTCTTGGTTGCTACCGATCGGTACAGAGGCATGTAACCCCACAGGAATCCGGCCCTGAGGTTGGAGCGTCTCGAACAGCTCCCCGGGAACTTTCACGGACATCCCCGCCACGACCGGGACACCGGCCCGGCAGGCCGTGCTCCTCGGCTTCGCCCGCCGGGGGCCTCGTAGCCCGACGAGCTGGACGTCCCGCTCACCTTCGAGGGCACCCGTGCGGCCGGCACGACGCCCGGTTCGGTGGCCTCGTCGACGGACCTCTCGACCACCCGCGCGCCGCCGAGTGGGCCGAGGAGTACGCGGCGCGGCCCGGACGCTTCGGCGCCGAGGCCGCCCGGGCCGACGAACAGTGCGTGTCACGGGCACAGGGGGACGAGACCGCGCAGACGCGGACCACGACCGTCTGCGCGTACTGCGGAACGGGCTGCAACGTGACACCCCCCGTGCAGGAGAACGAGATCGTCGAGGCCACCTCGCCGCACGACAACCCGGTGACCCGTGGCAACCTCTGTATCAAGGGCCGTTTCGGCTTCCAACACGTACAGAATCGGGATTGACGGCTATGGGACGGGTCACCGAGCGTCGCCGCACCATCCGCATCCGGGACGGGGCGGTCACGACCCGCCCCGACACCCTCGTCGCGGAGGAGCCGCTGGAGATCCGGCTCAACGGCAGGCCGCTCGCCATCACGATGCGGACCCCGGGCGACGACTTCGCGCTCGCGGCCGGCTTCCTGGTGAGCGAGGGCGTGATCGGCGAGGGCTCCGAGGTGCAGTCGATCGTGTACTGCGCCGGGGCGACGGCCGACGGTGTGAACACGTACAACGTGGTGGACGTGAAGCTCGCGCCCGGCGTCGTCGTCCCCGACATCACGCTGGAACGCAACGTCTACACCACCTCGTCCTGCGGCCTGTGCGGCAAGGCGAGCCTCGACGCCGTACGCACCACGACCCGCCACCCCGTGTCCGACACTCCCCCGGTCCGGGTGACGCCGGCCCTGCTCTCCGCCCTCCCCGACCGGCTGCGCGAGGCGCAGCGGGTGTTCGACCGGACCGGGGGCCTGCACGCCGCGGCACTGTTCTCGCCGGAGGGCGAGCTGCTCGACATCCGGGAGGACGTCGGCCGCCACAACGCCGTCGACAAGCTCGTGGGGCGCGCCCTCACGGACGACCGCCTGCCGCTCTCCCGGTCCGTCCTGCTGGTGTCGGGGCGCGCCTCCTTCGAGCTGGCGCAGAAGGCGGTGATGGCGGGGATCCCGGTGCTCGCGGCGGTCTCCGCGCCGTCGTCGCTGGCCGTGGACCTCGCGGCCGAGAGCGGACTGACCCTCGTCGGCTTCCTGCGGGGCCAGTCCATGAACGTGTACGCGGGAGACCACCGCATCGCCCTCGGGGCGGCGGTGGGCCAGGGCTGAGACCGGCCCGCACGGGGCAGGGGTCCGGCCGGCGGGGAGCGCCCCGTGCCGGCCGGGCCCTCTCAGGCGTGCGTCAGCTCACGGGAACGGGGTGCTGCGCCACCGTTCCGGTGTCCGGCTGAAGGTCGCGGGAGCGGCGCTTGGCGATCACCGCACAGACCATCAGCTGCATCTGGTGGAAGAGCATCAGCGGCAGCACAGCGAGGCTCGCGTGCGCACCGAACAGGACGCTCGCCATCGGGAGCCCGGCCGCCAGGCTCTTCTTCGACCCGGCGAACTGGATGGCGATGCGGTCCTCACGCCCGAAGCCCAGGCGCTTCGCGCCGTACCAGCTCAGCGTGAGCATGAGGGCGAGCAGCACGGCCTCGGCGGCGAGCAGCCCGCCGAGCCGGAGCGGGGTGACCTGGTGCCAGATCCCGGCCACCATGCCCTCGCTGAAGGCCGTGTAGACCACGAGCAGGATCGAGCCGCGGTCGACGTAGCCCAGCACCTTGCGGTGGCGGCCGATGAATCCGCCGACCCAGCGGCGCAGCAGCTGTCCCGCGAGGAAGGGCACGAGCAGCTGGAGGACGATCTTCACCAGGGCGTCGGTGGAGAACCCTCCCGCGCTCCCGCCGAGCAGGACCGCGGCGAGCAGCGGGGTGAGCACGATCCCGGCGATGCTGGAGAAGGAGCCGGCGCAGATCGCGGCCGGCACGTTGCCGCGGGCCATCGAGGTGAAGGCGATCGACGACTGGATGGTCGACGGGACGAGGCACAGGAAGAGGAAGCCGTCCTGGAGCTGCGGGCTCAGCACGTAGGGCACCAGCCCGTGGCCGGCGAGCCCGAGCAGCGGGAACACCAGGAAGGTGCAGGCCAGGACGGTGAGGTGGAGCCGCCAGTGCTTCAGCCCGTCCAGCGCCTCGGCGGTCGACAGACGCGCGCCGTACAGGAAGAAGAGCAGGGCCACCGCACCGGTCGACGCGCCGCCCGCGATGTCGGCGCCGGTCCCCGACACGGGGAGGAGCGCCGCGAGGACCACCGTGCCGATCAGCGCCAGGATGTACGGGTCGACCGGCAGCCAGGACGGCAGCGCGGGTATACGGCGGCTGGTGCGGCGGCTCATGTGCTCCGTGCCCTCTCGGTGGAATCGTGGCCTCCCATCCTGCTCCTGAACACTGCGATCGGGAATCCGGTACACCGCACTGACTGTCATCACGAAAGGCGATAGCCTCGGCCGCGTGTACGACCCCGTCCAGCTCCGCACCTTCCTGGCCGTCGCCCAGACCCTGAGCTTCACCCAGGCGGCGCGCCGGCTCGGCGTGCGCCAGTCGACCGTCAGCCAGCACGTCCGCCGCCTGGAGTCCGAGGCAGGCCGGCAGCTGTTCGCCCGGGACACGCACCGGGTCGACCTCACCCAGGACGGCGAGGCCATGCTGGGGTTCGCCCGGACGATCCTGCAGGCCAACGAGCGGGCGGCGGCGTTCTTCACCGGCACGCGGCTGCGCGGCCGGCTGCGGTTCGGAGCCTCGGAGGACTTCGTCCTGACCCGGCTTCCTGAGATCCTGGAGTCCTTCCGGCGCGATCACCCCGAGGTCGAGCTGGAGCTGACGGTGGAGCTGTCCGGTGCGCTGCACCGCCAGCTCGCGGCGGGCCGGCTCGATCTGGTGCTGGCGAAGCGCCGTACCGGTGACACCCATGGTGAGCTGGTCTGGCAGGACACCCTTGCCTGGATCGGCGCCCCGCAGCTGCGGATCGACCCGGACCGCCCGCTTCCGCTGATCGCCTTCCCGCCCCCCGGCATCACCCGGGCCCGTGCGCTGGAGGTGCTGGAGGAGCACGGCAGGGCCTGGCGCTTCGCGTGCACGAGTGCGAGCCTCAGCGCGCTGGTGGCGGCGGCGCGGGCGGGCCTGGGGGTGATGGCGCACACCCGGGGGCTCATTCCGCCGGGTCTCGTGCCGGTGCCCGCCCGGGCCGGCCTGCCGGAGCTGGGAGATGTGGATTTCGTGCTGCTGCACGGACGCCGCCGGGACACGGCCCAGGAGGCCGCGGACGCCCTCGCGGCGGCGATCCTGGCGGGCGGGGACCGGCTCCACCGCGGTCCGGTCCTGCCCGCGCACCCGGATCCGGCGTAAGCGCCGCGTACAGATTCGGTGGAGATTCCCGCCCCAGCTACTTACCCGGTGGTCAGAAGTGCGCCCGAGCCTTGCCCTTCTGGCCCGATTTCTACGGTCGGACTGGCCAGATGCCACGTTTTCCGGAGACTTCGGACCCTCCCGGATGCCCACGCGGTGAGGTAGCGTCGCGGCGCCGTGCGGAGCCACAAGGAGCAGGTCATTGCGTGAGTTCACCGTCCCACCCATGGCCGCTGCCCCTCAAGTCGGCGGTCTTGCCGATACCGTCTTCGATTTCGCGGAGGAGGATCCGCACCGGACCGCCCTCGGCCGCAAGGACGCGGAGGGGCACTGGCACGACGTCTCGGCCGCAGCGTTCCGCGACGAGGTGCTGGCCCTGGCGAAGGGGCTGATCGCCCAGGGTGTCCGCTTCGGCGACCGGGTCGCCCTGATGTCCCGTACGCGCTACGAGTGGACGCTGTTCGACTTCGCCCTCTGGACCGTGGGCGCCCAGTCCGTGCCGATCTACCCGACCTCGTCGGCCGAGCAGGTCCTGTGGATGCTGCACGACGCCGAGGTCGCGGCCGTCATGGTCGAGCACGAGGACCACGCCATGACGATCGGCTCCGTGATCGACCGGCTGCCGCATCTGCGCCGGCTCTGGCAGCTGGACGCCGACGCCGTGGCCGAGCTCACCGAGGCCGGGGCACTGATCGACGACGAGGTCGTCCACCGGCACCGCCGCGCGGTGACCCCCGACTCGGTGGCGACCGTGATCTACACGTCCGGCACGACGGGGCGCCCCAAGGGCTGTGTCATCACCCACGCCAACTTCATGTTCGAGGCCGACACCATGGTCGCCCGCTGGCACCCGGTGTTCCTCTCCAAGCCGGGCGAGGAGGCGGCGACGCTGCTCTTCCTCCCGCTCGCTCACGTCTTCGGACGCATGGTGGAGATCGCGGCGCTGCGCGGCCGGGTGAAGCTGGGGCACCAGCCGGAGCTGTCCGCGAAGGCGCTCATGCCGGACCTGGTGGCCTTCCGGCCCACCTTCATCCTGGCGGTGCCCTACATCTTCGAGAAGGTCTTCAACGGCGCCCGGCGCAAGGCGGAGTCCGAGGGCAGGGTCGGAGCCTTCGACAAGGCCGTCGACATCGCGGTGAAGTACGCCGAGGCCCTGGAGGACCGCGCCTTCGGTACCGGCCCCGGACCGTCCGCCGGGCTGCGCATGCAGCACCAGTTCTTCGACAAGGTCGTCTACCGCAAGGTCCGCGAGGCGATGGGCGGCCGGGTGAGGCACGCGATGTCGGGCGGCTCGGGCATGGACCGGCAGCTCGGCCTGTTCTTCGCGGGCGCGGGCGTCACGGTCTACGAGGGCTACGGGCTCACCGAGACGACCGCCGCCGCGACGGCCAATCCGCCGGAGCGGACCCGCTACGGCACGGTCGGCCAGCCGATCCCCGGATCCTCGGTGCACATCGCCCGCGACGGGGAGATCTGGGTGCACGGCTCCAACGTGTTCTCCGGCTACCTGGGCGACCCCAAGTCCACCGACGCCGTGCTGAACGACGGATGGCTGGCCACCGGCGACATCGGCTCGCTCGACGACGACGGCTATCTGACCATCACCGGCCGCAAGAAGGAGATCCTCGTGACCTCCGGGGGCAAGAGCGTGGCCCCGAGCGGCCTGGAGGAGCGGGTGCGCGCCCATCCGCTGGTCGCGCAGTGCATCGTCGTCGGGAACGACCGGCCGTACATCGCGGCGCTCGTCACCGTGGACCACGAGTCGGTGGAGCACTGGCTCGCCATGCAGGGGCGTACGCCGATGCGCGCCGCGGACCTGGTGCGCGACTCCGAGCTGGAGATGGAGGTGCGCCGGGCGGTGGTGGCCGCGAACACGGCGGTGTCGCAGGCGGAGTCCATCCGCACGTTCCGCATCCTGGCCCACCAGTTCACCGAGGAGCACGGACTGCTGACCCCGTCGCTCAAGCTGAAGCGGAAGGCGATCGAGACGGCGTACTCGGCCGAGGTCGACGCGCTCTACCGGTGAGCGCACCCCGGCCGGTCTGACGCGCCATCAGGGGCACCCCGTCCGGTTCACCGGATCGAGGAAGCCGGGAATGCTCGGGCCGCCCCGATCGTTGTCCCCACGAGAACCGACCGACAACGTAAGGATCGACTGCTCGTGAGCCAGGTCCCCACCATCACCCTCAACAACGGCCTCGAGATGCCACAGCTCGGCTTCGGCGTCTGGCAGGTGCCGGACGACGAGGCCACGGCGGCCGTGACCACGGCCCTGGAGGCCGGGTACCGGAGCATCGACACCGCCGCGATCTACGGGAACGAGGCGGGAACCGGAAAGGCGCTGGCCGCTTCCGGTGTGCCCCGTGAGGAGCTGTTCGTCACCACCAAGCTGTGGAACAGCGAGCAGGGCCACGACTCGACGCTGCGCGCCTTCGACGCGTCGCTGGACAAGCTGGGTCTCGAGTACGTGGACCTCTACCTCATCCACTGGCCGGTGCCCGCGAAGGACGCCTACACCGACACGTACAAGGCCTTCGAGAAGATCCTCGCCGAGGGCCGCGCGAAGGCCATCGGCGTCTCCAACTTCCACCCGGAGCACCTGGAGCGCCTGCTCGGCGAGACCTCCGTCGTCCCGGCGGTCAACCAGATCGAGCTGCACCCGCAGCTCCAGCAGGCCGGGTCCCGCGCCTTCCACGCCGAGCACGGCATCGTCACCGAGGCCTGGTCGCCGCTGGGCTCTGGCAAGGGCCTCCTGGACGTCCCCACGGTCGTCGCCGTCGCGCACAAGCACGGCAGGACCCCTGCCCAGGCGGTGCTCCGCTGGCACCTCCAGACCGGCCACGTGGTGATCCCCAAGTCCGTGACGCCGTCACGGATCGCGGAGAACATCGATGTCTTCGGCTTCGAGCTGGACGCCGACGACCTCGCCGCGTTCGCCGCCCTCGACGAGGGCAAGCGCCTCGGCCCGGACCCGGCCGAGTTCAACGCCGGGGCCTGAGCCCCTTCCGTTCGCATGAGGGTGCCCCACCGTGTCCGCGGTGGGGCACCCTCATGCGGGCGTCCCCCGGACGGGACGGGGCAGGCACCACGCTCACCCGCGTGCCCGGAACGCCAGCAGCCGGTACGCCGGGTCGGCGCGGGGGGTGTCGGGGTCGGGCAGCGCGACGAGTTCGTCCGCGAGCCGGGTGGCGTCCGTCCCGGACAGGGCCAGCCGCGACGCGTAGTCCCCGCGCAGCACGGCCCTGGCCACACGCCGGGGCGAGCGTCCCTGCCCATGACCGGCGAACCCGGCGTCACCGGCCGGTTCCAGGCCGACGTGGCCGGCGTACCCGGTGACCAGGTCCGCGGCGTCGGCGGGCCGGGCGCTGAGACAGGGGGCGAGCACCGCGTCGATGTCGCTGCCCACGTCGTGGCCCGCATCCTTGTCGACGGTCGCGACGAACACCCCGCCGGGCCGCAGCACACGGGCCGCTTCCGCCACCACCTCCCGGACCAGGCCGTCGCCGCGCAGCAGATGCAGCAGCCAGACCGCGCTCACCACGTCGACCGTGCCTGCGGCCAGGGGCAGCCTCCGCACATCGGCCAGGGCGACCGCGCCGACACGCTGCCGGGCGAGCCGCGCCATGCCGTGCGAGGCGTCCGCGCCGAACACGCGGAGCCCGGGGCGCCCCAGCGCGATCCGCTCGGTGACCAGCCCGGTCCCGCAGCCGATGTCCAGCAGGGTGCGCGCGGTCGGAGGCACGAGCCGGAGGACCGCACCGGCGGCGGCCTCGGCGCGCGGCGTCCCGCCCCGGGTGGCGTCGTAACGAGCGGCTTCCGTGTCGTAGTCCAGCACGGGACGATCCTACGAGGATGCCGGTGTCCGGTGCGGTGGCTCCTCACGACGAGCACCACGGACGAGGGGCCCCTGGCTGCCGTCGAGGCGTGCGGGCCGGCCGCTCCTTGACCCTGACACCGTGTCAGATGCTGAACTCGGAGACATCATGTTCACCATCGGAGACTTCGCCCGCCACGGCCGCGTCTCGGTCCGGATGCTGCGCCACTACGACGCGACCGGACTGCTGCGCCCCGCCCATGTCGACCCCGCCACCGGCTACCGCTCCTACACGGCCTCCCAGCTCGGCCGCCTCAACCGCGTGATGGCGCTCAAGGACCTCGGCCTCACCCTTCGGCAGGTCCGGCGGATCCTGGACGAGGAGGTCAGCACCGAGGAGCTGCGCGCCATGCTGAGGCTGCGGCAGGCCGAACTGGAGGCAGGCATGGCGGCGGCCGCCGCGCGGCTGGTCCAGGTCGAGGCGAGGCTCCGGTCGATCGAGAGCGAGGGGCGCATGCCCACGGACGACATCGTCATCAAGAGCCTTCCGGCGATCCGGGTGGCGGAGCTGACCGCGACCGCCGCGAGTTTCGAACCCGAGGACATCAGCCCGGTCATCGGGCCTCTCTACGAGGAGCTGTTCAGCCGCTTGGAGGCGGCGGGCGTCGTGCCTTCGGGTCCCGGGGTCGCGTACTACGAGGACGCACCGGAGGGCGGAGGCCGGATCAGCGTCCACGCCGCCGTCCAGGTCTCGGCCACGCTCCGGGACGGTGGCTACCAGGTGCTCGACCTGCCGTCCGTCGATCAGGCGGCGACCGTGTTGCACCACGGCTCGATGGACACCGTGCTGCCCACGTCGCAGGCGCTGGCCCGCTGGATCGACGGCAACGGGTACCGCTCCACCGGCTACCCGCGGGAGATCAGCCTGGAGTGTCCACCGGACCGGGACGAGTGGGTGACCGAGCTGCAGGCGCCGGTGGCCGGGTCCTGACACGCGGGCACCGCGGGCACGGCTGACCGGTCACCTCGGCCGCGCAGGACGGCCGGCCGGGGGCCACCGGGACCTCGGCCGGTTGCTCCGGGCCGGGAGCCCCTTGGCCGGGAGATCCCGGCCAAGGGGCTCCCGGCCGGGCCGCCTCAGGAGCGAAGCCTCTCCACGTATTGCCGAGGGACGCCATCGCCCCTACCGTGCGCGCATGGAGCTGGAGTTACGTCATCTGCGTGCCGTACGGGCCATCGCCGACACCGGCAGCCTCACCAAGGCCGCGGCGGCTCTCGGGCTGGCGCAGCCCGCACTCAGCGCCCAGTTGCGGCGGATCGAGAAGACCCTCGGCGGGCTGCTCTTCGAGCGGGACCACACGGGCGCACGGCCCACCCCGCTCGGCGAGTTGGTGCTGGAACGCGCGCGGGTGGTGCTGCCCGCGGTCAGCGGGCTCCAGGAGGAGGCGGTGCGCTTCGCCAACGCGTGGGCCACCGTGGAGCGGTTCCGGCTCGGCGGCACGCACGGCCCTCTGCTCGGCGGGCTCGTCGACCGGCTGGCCGCCGCGCATCCCTCGGCACCGGTGACCACGCACACCTCGTGGTCGGTCGCGGAGATCGCGTCGCTGCTGATCGACGGCAGGCTCGACTTCGCGCTGATCGGCGCCTGCGGGGAGAGCCCGCCGCCGATGGCCGAGCGGCTGGTCTGGGAGGTGATCGGCGTCGACCCGGTGTTCGTCATGCTGCCCGAGAACCATCCGCTGGCCGGTGAACAGGAGCTCGGGCTCTCCGCGCTGGCGGACGAGTGCTGGGCGGACGTGCCGGGCGACGGCTGCTTCGCCGACTGCTTCACCACGGCCTGCGCACGCGCCGGCTTCACCCCTGTGTCGGTGTACGAGACGGACACGGCGTCCGTCGTCCACCTGGTCCAGGTGGGCAGGGCGATCGGACTGTGCCGGGCCACCTTCCCGCCGACGCCGGGCCTGGTGACCCGGCCCCTCGCGGGCTCACCGCTGAGCTGGCGCCATCTGCTGGGGCGGCACCCGCGCTCCGTCGCCGCGGGTGCGGCGGCCGCGGCGGTGACCGGGCACACCCGGGCGGCGTACGCTCAGGCGGTGCGGCGCAGCGGCAGCTACGCGGGCTGGCTCGCCGCACACCCCCGGTTCGGTCCGGCGCTCTGATCTCCCGTACGGCGGCGCCTACTTCGCCCCGTGCCCCGCAGCGATCGCCTCGACGCGCGCCGCCAGCGCGAGGTCCTTCCGTGTGACGGCGCCGCCCGCGTCGTGGGTGTGCACGGCGAGGGCCACGGTGTTGTAGCCCAGCGTCAGGTCGGAGTGGTGGTTGAGCTCCTCCTGGATCTGGGCGACGTGGACGGTCAGCCCCGCCGCGGCGAAGTGGGAGGGCAGCCGGTAGGTGCGGGTGATCCGGTCCCCCTCCAGCTGCCAGCCGGGCAGTTCATTCAGTCCTGCCTCGATGTCGTGTGCGGAGAGCGGTTCGGCGGGCATACGGCGACTCCTGGGGCGTATCGGTGCGGGCAACAGTGCCCGTGACGTTACGGTCCGGGTCCGCCGGCTGTCGCGCCCGACACAGGACGAAGCCGCCCCCGCGGCCCGGCCCGCTTCATCCGGCTTCGGGCGGCCGTGTCCAGGGGGCGTCGCTCCGGGCGAACAGGGTCGCCGCGGTGGTCACCGCGGCGAGGAGGACCACGGCGATCAGCAGGGGCAGGGCCGTGTGCCCGTTCAGCAGGGCCAGGGCCCCGAGGAAGGCGCCGGCCAGCATGGCCGCGGCGGACAGGGCGCGCCGCCCCGCCCGACTGCCGGGCCCCTTGGCGAGCCGGCTGTCGGCGATGGTCCCGGTGAGGGTGCGGGTCAGCACGGTCGTGGTGAGATCGGGCACCGCGAGTGCCCGGACGACGGCGTTCTGCACGCCGAGTCCCAGGCCGAGCAGCACGATGAGCGCGAAGCGGGCCCCTCCGGTGTACGGCCCTCCGGAGACGAGGGCCACCGTCAGGGCGGCGGTGACGAGGACGGTCTCGACGAGGAGCGCGTGCTGCAACTGCCGGCCCCGGTGGGCCCCTGCCCGGTGGACGGTGAAGCCTCCGGTCAGGGCCCCGGCCGCGAACGAGGCGAGCGCAGCGGCGGAGGCGGGCGTCGAGAAACCCGGTGCGCCGGCGAGGGAGAAGCCCATGAGGACGACGTTGCCGGTCATGTTCGCGACGAAGACATGTCCGAGGAGCAGGTAGCTGAACGCGTCGACCGCCCCGGTGAGCACGGTCAGCACCAGCATCACCGGCGGCAGCGGCCCGTGCGGCCCGGCCATGTCGGGTACGAGCGTGTCCCGGGCGTCACGCAGCACGGCAGGCACGAGCGGCACGCTCCGTTCACTGGTCGTGGTCAGGATTGTGCCGCAGCCCGCCGGGCTGCCCGGCCCGTACGCGCCGGACGGGGTGCACCGGGGGTGCGGGTCCACCCGGCCCGGCGCGTACGGGCCCACGGGCTACACACGTGCTCCCGCGTCGTCCGGGTACCGGCGTGTCCGCCCGCGCTTCGTCCCGCGCTGCGGCGCCCGCTTCCCTGTGGGAGGCGGGGCCGTGCGGCGCCTCTCGAGAAGGACTGCTCCCGGCACCGCGGTCAGCACCGAGGAGTAGGTGCCCACGCAGATGCCGATGAGGAGGGCGAGGGCGAAGTCCGCGAGCGAGTCACCGCCCAGCACGGCGAGGGCGACGAGGATGAACAGGGCGCCCATCCCGGTGTTGACGGTGCGCGGGACGGTCTGGAGGACGGCGCGGCCGGCCACCTCGGCGAACGGGGTGCGCCGGCTCCGGGCCCACAGCTCCCGTACCCGGTCGAAGACCACGACGGAGTCGTTGACGGAGTAGCCGATGACGGTCAGAAGGGCCGCGAGGAAGATCCCGTCGACGGGGCGGCCGAGCCACGCGAAGGCACCGACGAGCACGACGACGTCGTGCACCAGCGCCCCGACCGAGGCCACGGCGAACGTCCAGCGGAACCGGACCGCGAGATAGGCGAGTTGCACGAACACGGCGATGCCCAGGGCGATCAGGGCGTTGCGCCGGAGTTCGTCGCCGAAGCTGGGCCCGATGAGCTCGTCCCGCACCTTGGCCGTCGCGCCGCCCTCCTCGGCCAGCGCGGCGCGCAGGGCGTGTTCCCCGTCGTTGTCCAGCGTGCCGGTGCGTACGGAGAGGTCGCGGTCGCCCGCGGTGGTGACGTCGGCATCGGTGAAGCCGGCGGCGGCGATCGCGTCCCGGGCCGCCTCGGCACCGACGGGGCGGCTGGTGGAGTACTCCATCAGCCGGCCGCCGGTGAACTCGACACCCAGGTCGACGCCGCGCACGAGAATGCCGGTCACGGAGAGGAGGACGAGTGCGATGGAGACCGTCAGCCAGCGGCCCGGCGACCGGAGGAGCCGGGGGTCACGCGTACTCAGCCAGGTGCGCAGGCGCCCGGGGCGCGCGATGCCGTTGACACCCGGGTAGTCGTTGACGAAGCGGGAGCCCGCCGCGATCTCGGTGAGCGCCCGGGCGATGACGAGCGCCGAGAACATGGAGGCCATTACGCCGATGCCCAGCGTGACCCCGAAGCCCTTGACCGGTCCGGAGCCCAGGAGGAAGAGCAGACCCGCTGCGATGAGCGTGGTGACGTTGGAGTCGGCGACCGCGCTCCGCGCGTGACAGAAGCCTGCCGTCAGTGCGGAGCGGAGCGGTCGGCTCGTCCGGTGCGCGTACTCCTCGCGGGCCCGTTCGAAGACGAGGACGTTGGCGTCGACCGCCATGCCGATGGCGAGGACGAATCCGGCGAGGCCCGGCAGGGTCAGGGTGACTCCGAGAGCGACCAGGGCGGCGTAGGAGATCACCCCGTACGCGGCGAGCGCGAGGGCGGCAAGGGCTCCGGAGAGCCGGTACGCGTAGGTGATGAAGAGGGCGGTGGCCGCCGCGCCGATGAGTGCGGCCCTGGCGCTCGCGTCGATGGCCGCGGCGCCGAGTGTCGGCCCGACGGTCCGCTGTTCGACGATCTCGACGGGCACCGGGAGTGCGCCGCCCTTGATCAGCAGCGCGAGGTCACGTGCCTCGTCGGCGCTGAAGGAACCGGTGATGCGGGTGGAGCCGGAGGGCAGTCCGCCCTCGCAGGCGACCGACGGATCGACCTGGGGCGAGGAGATGACCTTGCCGTCGAGGACGATCGCGACGCGTCGGCGTTCGTCCCCGGCCGGATGGCAGGCGGCGTCCCCGGTGAGCCGCTTCCACTCCTGTCCCGCGTCCTGGTGGAAGTCGAGGGAGACCGCCCAGCCCGTGCCCTGCTGGGCGTCGAAATCCGCGGTGGCGTCCTCGACCCCCGCGCCGGTGAGCCGCTCCGGGCCGAGGACGAGGAGAGCGCCCTGTTCGTCGGGCAGGGTCGTTCGCCCGTCCTCCTCCGCCCCGGTCCCCCGCACGGGGTGGAAGCCGAGCTGGGCGGTCCTGCCGATGACCTCGGCGGCCTGGCGCGGGTCCTGGACATCGGGCAGTTCGACGATGATGCGGTCCTCGCCCGAGCGGGTCAGGACCGGTTCGGCGACACCGAGCGAGTCGATGCGCTGCCTCAGCACCTCCAGGGTGCGATCGGTGCTCTCCCGGTCGGCCTTCGCCGTTCCGGAGTCCTTGGCCTGCAGCACCATCCGGGTGCCGCCCCGGAGGTCGAGGCCGAGTCCGGGTGACATGGTCAGCGTGATGAGCACGGCGACGAGCAGCACGGCGGCAGCCAGAACCGCTCGCACCGTGGTGGCGCGAGACATGGGATTCCCCTCGGATGGGCGTCGTCCACCCCGGGCTCAGAGGGGTCGGGACGACAGGTCTGCGAAACGGGACCGGTGGACGGCCGGCTGAGCGGCCGTCACACCCGGAGGTCCCCGTACACCGGGAAGCGCCGCCCCGGTCCGCACGACGACGAGGGGAACGGCGTCTGTCGTCCCGGGCCCGACACCGCGCAGGGGAAGGCCCTGTGCGCGGTGTGGCAGGGCGCCGTGGCCCGGCGGGGGCGTGGGGTGCGAGGAGTGCGGCCGGTCGGCGCCCGCGCGCGGCCGGGGTACGGGGTCGGCGTCGGCCCGCACGGCGCGGGCGGGCCGGGTCGCCGCCGACGGCCCGGAGACGTCCGCGACTCCGTGGAACGCGGACGCGCCGCCCCGGATCGTGTGCGCGGTCAGGTGGGCGGCATACGTGTGCCGGAGCACGACCGGGCTTGCCGGAAGGCCGGCGTGCGCGGCCGGGCCTGCCGGACGGCCGGCGTGGGCGGCCGGGCCTGCCGGACGGCCGGCGTGCGCGGCCGGGCCCGAGGGATGGCCGGCGTGGGCGGCCGGGCCCGAGGGATGGCCGGCGTGGGCGGCCGGGCCCGAGGGATGGCCGGCGTGGGCGGCCGGGCCCGAGGGATGGCCGGCGACCGTGGCCGTGTGCAGGGGGAGCGCGGCGCCGGCCGTCGCCGGTGCGCCGCCGAGCAGCGTCAGGACGGCGAGGACCAGCCCGGCGAGGAGGTGCCGTGCCCCTCGCGGCGGCATCGAGTCGTGCGGCGGGGTGCGGCGGGGCCGTCGTGTGCGGTGCGGGCCCGCCGGAGGCGCGTTCCCCCGGGGTGCGCCCGGGAGGGGGCTCACCTCGGCCGGACCGGGGCGGCGTACGCCACGTGCGCACCCGGAGCACGCAGGGCGGAGCCGAGGATCAGCGCGGCGCCCCGCACGACAGCGGTCGCCGGGTCGTGGTCGACGCGCACCGGCACCCCGAGGCTGTCCGCGATCCGGGCGGTGACGTCGCTCCGCAGCGCTCCGCCCCCGGTGAGCACGGGACCGCGGCGCAGCGCTCCGCGTACCGCACCATGCCGGTCCTCACGCCACATGGACGCGATCATTCCGAGCACGTGGCGTACGACGCACGAGGACAGCGACAGTGCGTCGAAGTCGCTGAGCCCCACGTCGGCCTGGCGGGCGTCGACGACCGCTCCGTCGACGAGCAGGGCCACCTCGGTCAGTTCGGCGCCCATGTCGACCACCAACACGGGGCCTCTTCCGGGACTCCCGGCGCAGGCGGCGGCCGCACCGGCGCTGTTGAGGACCACGACGCCGGACGGCCCCAGGGCGGCGAGGAGTTCCCTGGCCGACGACCGGTGCTCCGGTCCGGCCAGAACCGGATGACTCAGCACGATCACACTGTCCCGCCGGTGCTCCCCCAGCGCGCGGTCGGCGACGCGGTCCAGCAGCCGGGCACATGACTCCGCGTCGACGATGCGTCCCCTGCGCACCGGGCGGACGGCTTCTTCGTCCCAGCCGGCGGGCCCGCAGGGGACGAGGCCCTGCCCCAGGACCCACGCACGGGTCCCGGAGCTGCCGAGGTCGATGGCCAGCCCCGGGGCGGGGCGGGGGCCGCGACCGGCGGCGGTGAGGGTGCCGCGCCGCCGATGGAGCTGCGGGCCACGCCGCCGTCCGTCACGCGAAGAACGCATCGACCCTCATCCTCCGGTCCCCACCACACACCCGCGCTATGGATAGCAAGGCATGATCGAACCCTCACTATGCAACACGGAGGCCGGAAACACCACCGCCTGGGCAAATCCAAGGTCCGTCGCCGCGGGTGTCGTTCATGCCCCCGAGGCGAGGTGCGCCTCGACCAGCTCCGCGAACTCCTCAGGGGCAGCTATTGGGACCCCCAGATCCTCGGCCTTGGTCCGCTTGGATCCGGCCTTCTCCCCGGCGACGAGCAGACTCGTGCGCGTGGAGACCGAGGAGGAGGACTTCCCTCCCGCCCGCTCGATCAGCTCGTTCATCTGGTTGCGCGAGAGCTTCTCCAGGGCCCCGGTCATGGCCCCGGTGACCACGACGGTCATGCCGGCGAGCGGCAGTCCTGTCTCACCCTGCGTCTCGGCACCGGCCTCCGGCTCGGCGCCGGGCTCGGGCGGCGGGGTCGCGCCGGGCTCCGTCATGTTGACCCCCGCCGACACGAGCTTGGCGATCAGAGGAGCCAGCTCCGCCAACTCCGTGACGACGGCGGCGGCCTTCTCCTTGCCTATGCCGTCGACCCGCTGCAACCCTTCCGCGTCGGCGGCCACGATCAGCTCCATCGAGGCGAAGTACCGTGCGATCCTGCGGGACATGGAGCGCCCCGTGCCACGGACGCCGAGGGCGCAGAAGACCCGGGAGAGCGGCCGGTCCTTGGCCACGGCGATGGCCGCCAGCAGGTTGTCGGTGGACGTCTCCCCCATCCGGTCCAGGGAGAGCAGCTGGTCCCGCTCCAGCGTGAAGAGGTCGGCGAAGTCCTGGACGAGGCCCGCGTCGACGAGCTGGACGACGCGGGTGGCGCCGAGACCCTCGATGTCGAGCTGATCGCGGCCGGCCGCATAGGAGACGGAGGCGACCAGGCGACAGTTGCGACCGCGGGTGCAGCGCCAGCGCTGCTCGCTCATGTCGATCTCCGAGCCGCACTGCGGGCACACCTCGGGGAACTCGACCGGCTGCTCCTCACCCGTCCGCAGATGCGCCACGGGGGCCTCGATGCGGGGGATGATGTCACCCGCCTTGTAGACCATGACGTGATCGCCCAGGCGCAGGTCACGACGGGTGATGTCGGCCGGGTTGTGCAGCGTGGCGTAGCCGACGGTGGATCCGTCGATCTCGACGGGCTCCAGCACGGCACGCGGCGCGATGATCCCGGTCCTGCCGACGTTCCACTCGACGGAGAGCAGCCGGGTCACCTTCTCCACGGCCGGCAACTTGTAGGCGATGGCCCAGCGCGGCGCCCGCGTCCCGGACCCGGCGTCACGCTGGTCCGCGGCCAGGTCGGCCTTGATGACGATGCCGTCGATCCCGAAGGGCAGCGAGGCGCGCAGGGCCGCTATGCCCTCGACCCCGGCCTGCACCTCCTCGACCGTGGTGACGGTGCGCGGGGCCACCGCGGTGTCCGCCGCCGTGTGCACGCCGAGCCCCGCGACGTACTCCAGGACCTCGCTGTGCGGGAGTTCGGCGAGGGTCTCCGTCAGCCCGCCCGAATCCGGGAGGGCGAGCGCGCCGTAGGCGAAGAAGGTCATCTCCACCCGGTACGGGCGGTCCTTGGCGCGCAGCGTGCCGGCAGCGCCGTTGCGCGGATTGGCGAAGGGGGCCGCACCGTGCGCGGTGCGCACCGTGTTCGCCTGCTCGAACTGCTCGTCGGTCATGAGGATCTCGCCGCGCACCTCGAGGGTGACGGGAGCTCCGAGCCGCTCGGGCAGGCCGAGCACCGTGCCGATCGCGTGCGAGACGTCCTCCCCGGCCGTCCCGTCGCCGCGGGTGATCAGCTGGTCGAGGCGGCCCTGCCGGTAACGCGCGGCGACGGCCAGTCCGTCGAGCTTGGGCTCCACGCTCCAGGCGGTGACGGGCCTGCCGATGCGCCGCTCGACGGACGCGGTCCAGGTGACGAACTGCTCTGCGGAGAAGACGTTGTCCAGCGAGAGCATGGGCACGGTGTGCGGCACGTCCCCCGACACCGCTCCGCCCGCCACCTTCCCGGTGGGCGAGGATCCCAGGACCTCCTGCGGGTGCTCCTCCTCGTAGGCCGCGATCGCGCGCACGAGCCGGTCGTAGGCGTCGTCGTCGAGCCTGCTCTCGCCTGCGGTGTAGTACGCGGCGGCGGCACGCTCGGCTTCTTCGACCGCGGCGGCGTAGGAGGCGGTGTCGGCGAGCGCACCGGCTGAGTTCGTCGTCATGACCACCATCCTGCCGTTCCCCACTGACAACGCCCTTCGGCCACCGTTCGGACCACCTCCCGAGAGAGCGCTCTCCCGGTCAGGAAACCCCGAACTCCGCGCAAAATGGACATAATTGAGGGTCACCGCCAGAGTCTTGACATGCTTCGGTCACACTTCTACGTTCCATGAGAGAGCGCTCTCCACCCTGGCCGGACCACCGGTCAGAGGAACCCCACTTCCTCGGAACAGGAGTGCCGTGCCCTTCTTCACGAGACGCACGACCGAACACCGCGCGCGCAGAACCCTGGCGCCCTGGCGCTACCGGATCGCGGGCCTGGCAGCCGCCGCACTGGCCCTCTCCCTCGTCCAGGCCACCGCGGGCAACGCCGCCGGCGACCGTGCCCCTCAGGCCGGGGCCGCGGCGGCCGCCGACGTGGTCAGGGTCGCCGAGTTCCTCGCGGAATGCCCCTACACGCACCGGGCCCCCGACGACCCGATCGTGCTGCCCGGTCTCCCCGGCGCCTCGCACATGCACAGCTTCTTCGGCAACGACACCACCAACGCCCACTCCGACCTGGCCTCGCTGGAGAAGGGCCGCACCAGCTGCGCGCCCACCACCGACCTCTCCTCGTACTGGGTCCCCACGCTGTACGACGGCGACAAGGCGGTGGAGCCGACCGGCACCACCTTCTACTACCTCGGCGAGGGCGTGCGGGACGACATCATCCGGACGATCAAGCCGCTCCCCCGCGGGCTGCGCATCGTCGCGGGCAACGCCAAGGCCACCGGGCCGGACGACAACACCATCTCCCGCTGGTCCTGTCTGCACCACGGCGAGGTCGACCCGTCCCACGACTTCGTCAACTGCCCCGCGGGCTCCATGATGGAGAGCTACCTGGACTTCCCGCAGTGCTGGAACGGCAAGGATCTCGACTCGGCCGACCACAAGAGCCACATGGCCTATCCGGTGGGCGGGGCCTGCCCGTCGACCCACCCGGTCCCGGTTCCGAAGCTGCGTCAGGTCCTGCGCTATCCGGTCAACGGCGACCCCGCGCGTCTGAGGCTCGCCTCCGGGCGCGGCTACACGATGCACGGCGACTTCTTCAACGTGTGGCCCGAGGCGGAGATGGCGCAACGGGTGCGTGACTGCATCAACGCCATCATCAAGTGCGGTGCCGACGGCACCCCCTGACTGCACGTCATCCCACCGTCCGACAGTGCCCGTCCGGGTCCCAGCGGCCCGGACGGGCGCCCCGCGCAAGGACTTCCTGCCGATGGCTGCTCTCCGTACCGCAGCGCTGCTGCTCCTGCTCGCCCTCCTGACCGCGTGCACCGGGGAGGGAGACCGCCGATCGGATCCGGTGTCCGGCCCGTCCCCCACGACGGCCCCTCCCGCACCCTCCGCGAACCCGACGGACGCCGCATGGGTCCAGCTGATGATCCCGATGGACGAACAGGCCCTCGCCCTGCTGGACCTGGCGGCCGGGAAGGCCACCACCCCCGGGCTGCGGTCCTGGGCGGCCGGCCTGCGGACCGGGCAGGCCGGGGAACTGGCCGGGCTGCGGGGGCTGCGGGACCGGATGGGGCTGCCGGACACCGATCTGCACAAGGGCCACGACATGCCGGGCATGGTGACGGCCGGGGATCTCGACCGCGCCCGCGCCGCCCGGGGCGCGTCGTTCGACCGCCTGCTCGTGACGCAGATCCACGACCATCTGCGCCAGTCGGAGCAGGTCTCCCGCTCCGAGACGTCCGCCGGCGGCTCTTCTGAGGCCAGATCGCGGGCACGGACCCTGGTCGCCGCGCGCGGGGAACAGCTGACGGCGCTGACGGAGCTCTGCGCGGGCAGGGCCGCTGACGTGCCGGAACCCTTCGCCTGCCCATCGGATCACCCGGTATAAAGACTGCATGACTGCCGACGTCTCACCGCCCGTACGCCCCGCCACCTTGGAGGACGTGGCCGCGGTGGCTGGCGTCTCCCGGGCCACCGTGTCCCGCGTGATCAACGGAGCGACCACGGTGGACCCGGCCCTGCGGCGCGTCGTGGAGGAGGCGGTGTCCACCACGGGGTACGTCCCCAACCGTGCGGCGCGCTCGCTGGTGACCCGGCGGACCGATTCGATCGCCCTCGTGGTGTCCGAGCGCGAACGGCGGGCCGTCTCCGAGCCCTTCATCGGCCGGATGTTCTCGGACCCCCACTTCGGGCGGGTGGTCGAGGGGCTGATGGATGTGCTGCGCCCCGCCGGCATCCAGATGGTGCTGATGCTGTCCGACGACGAGGCCTCCCGGAACCAGCTCCTGTCCTACCTGCGCCAGGGGCACGTCGACGGGGTGGTGCTGATCTCCTCGCACGCCGATGATCCGCTGCCCGGCCTGCTCCACGACACCCGGCTGCCCGCCGTGCTGGCGGGCCGGCCCCGCCGCCCCTCGCCGCTCACCTACGTCGAGGCGGATCAGCGGGCCGGGGCCCAGATGGCGGCCGAGCATCTGGCCGTTCTCGGGCGGCGTCGCATCGGAACGGTGGCGGGCCCGCAGGACACGCCGGCCGGGCAGGTGCGGCTGACCGGCTTCCTGGACGCGCTCGAACAGCACGGCATCGGGGACGTGGTGACCGCCGAGGGCGACTTCACCCACGCGGGCGGGGCCTCCGCGATGCGGCAGCTGCTGCGCGAGCGACCGGACCTGGACGGGGTGTTCATCGCCTCCGACCTGATGGCGCTGGGCGCCCTGCCCGTGCTGCTCCGTGCGGGCAGGGACGTCCCCGGGGACGTGGCCGTGGTGGGCTTCGACGACAGCAACGCGGCGGTGGCGTGCGATCCGCCGCTGACGACCGTGCGTCAGCCGGTGGAGGAGATGGCCTCCGAGATGGCCCGGCTCCTCCTGAAGCAGATCGGCAAGCCCGCCGACGGCCCCGCACCGTCCGTGGTCTTCCATCCGACGCTGGTACGGCGCGAGTCCGCCTGACGCCGCGGCCGGTCACCCGCGAGTGCCCGGCACGGCGTCGCCGGGATCAGGGACGGCGGGGAGCGGTGCGACCGCGCGGGCAGGAGCGTCGGAACCGTGCGCACCCTCCGGACGGACCGGCCGGCCGTCGGTCCCGTCGGCCGGCCGGATCGGGGAGGACGCGTCCGGGAAGGGCTCGTCCGCCCGGGCCGGCCCGGTGGAACCGGCCTGCCCGAGCGGCACCTGGGGTCCGGAGAGCTCCCTGAGCCAGCGGGCCAGCACCCGGTGCACCGCCTCCGCCCCCACGGGACCTGCCTGAGCCACCCCCGCGGGACCCTCCGCGGACGTGCCCGGGGGCGCGTCCGCAGCCATCGCGTCGAGCGGGTTCGTCAGCGTCCGCGGCCAGAGCAGGAACGGGCGGGACTGTTCGCCGCCGAGCCCGCCGTGCGAGCCGATCTGCTCCTCGAAGGCGTGCACCCGGCCGGTCCCGGGGTCGTACATGGAGTTGACCATGACGTCCGCGACGTGCGGGAACCCGTCGGTCCTGCGCACCGCGTCCGCCGCGCCGGCCCCGAAGACGGCCATCGGTCCCTCACCGTCCGTCAGTTCGGCCACCGGGATCTCCGCCCCTCCCCCGCCGAGCACCACCGAGCCGTGCTTCTCGCTCCGCACGAGCAGGAAGCCGATTCCGGGATGGGCCGCCAGGGTGCTGAGCAGGGCGGGGTGGCGGCGGTCGAGCTGCTCACGCGAGGCACGCCCCTCCATGTCCGGGAACGAGAGCAGCCCCAGGTTCCCGGAGGCGAGCACGACCGGGTCGGAGGATTTGGGGTGGTCCGACTCCTGCTCCCCGGCGACCGGCCGGTGCAGGGCGATCCGCACGGCGTCGCGGGCCTCCGAGGCACTGCGGGTGCGCTGCGCCCTGCGGGGCACGGGGAGGCCGCATCCGGCCCGTACGAGGTCCTTCAGCGTGAGGCCGTACCGCCCCGCGAAGGTCTCCCCGGGGCTCTGGCCGTGGTCGGACAGCAGCACGATCCGGTAGGCGCGCGGGGTGTGGTCGGCGATCTTCAGGATGAGGCCCAGCGAGCGGTCGAGCCGTGCGAGGACCTTCTCCGCGTCCCTGCTGTGCGGCCCGGAGTGGTGGGCCACCTCGTCGTAGGCGACCAGGTCGGCGTAGACGGCGGTGCGTCCCGCGAACATGTCGCCGATCACCGCCGCGACCACCACGTCGCGCTCCACGACGGTGGCGAAGGCCCTGATGAAGGGGTAGAGCCCGCCTCGCTTCACCCGGGGGGACTCCTTCCGCACCCGTGCGCGCACCGACTGGCCGATCTCGCGGCCCACCTCGGCGACGAAGGAGAGTGCCGTGCGGACGGCGTTGGCCGGGTCGGAGAAGTAGGCGAAGTAGCCCGAGCGCGAGCGGCGCCCCTTGCCCAGCCGGGCCGCCATGGACAGGACCAGGGCGAGCTGGTCCGCCCCGCCGCTGAAGAGGTTGCCCCGGCTCGCGCCGTCGACGGTGAGCAGGCCCCCGTCACGGGTGCGGGCGATGGCTCTGCGCTGGAGTTCGAGTGCGCTCGCCGGTCTGCTGGAGACCATGACGGTGCCGCTCTCCTTCTCGAACCAGCGGAACGCCGGGACGTCGAAGTTGCTGCCGTGCAGGATGCCGAGCTGGCTGGCTCCCGTCTGGCTGGACCAGTCGGTGGTCCACGGGGTGAGCCGGTGGCCCGCCTCGTCGGCGAGCAGACCGGCCACGGTCGGCATGATCCCGTCGGCCGCCGCCTGTTCCAGCACGTCGTGGCCCACCCCGTCGAGCTGGACGAACACGATGCCGGGCGGCCCGGCGCGTCCGCCGTCCGCGCTGTGCGGGACACCGCTGCGTCTGCGGCGCCGGTCGGCGAGCCGGGAGAGCCTGCGCCGGTAGGCGTCGTCGTCACGTACCGCGAGGGCCGTGGAGACCGCGGAGGCGACGGCGGACATCACGGCTGCCACGACGACGGCGGTCTCCGGGTTGGCGTCGCCGCGGCCGTCCGGGATGAGCCGCAGGGCGATGAGCAGCAGCGAGCCGTTGAGGAAGAAGACCAGTGCGCCCAGCACCAGGGCGGGCACGATGAGCAGGGCTCGGACGAGCACGGGCCAGACCAGGGCGGAGAGCAGGCCGAAGGCGCCCGCCCCCCAGGCCGCGGTGAAGGCGGTCCTCGTGACGGTGTCGCCGTCGTCGGCCTGGAGCTGGAAGTCGGGCAGGATCCCCGCGAGCGCCAGCAGGGTGAGGGTCGAGACGCCCCACACCGAGACCACGCGTATGAGGGTTCCCCCGGCCCTGCGCCATCGCCCGTCGCTCACGTCGTTCCACCTCACGTCCGGGCCCGGTGTCCGTGATGGGCCCGGACCAAGCCTGTCACAGCCCGTTCCGGCGCCCCCGGGGCCCCGGGGCCTCCGAGGGGGTCAGCAGCCGTCGTACCCCGCGGTGGGCATGGAGAGCCTGCGGTGCACGCTGGCCTTGGTGCGCGCGGTGTAGACGGGCTCCTCCAGACCGGCGAACGCCAGGCGGACGCCGCGGCGCTCGCACTCCGCGGTGAAGTCGGACACCGAGACCAGCGCCCGGGCGAGCACCCGGTCGTTGGGCGCCACGAACAGCTCGACCTGTCCGCCCTCGACGCCCGCCCACAGCGCGTGGTGGTCGGAGCGCAGCCCGTAGACGCGGAGCTGGCGTGTGACGACGTACCCCTGGTCCTCGGCCCAGCGGGCGCACATGGCGTGCTGGCTGCGGGTGTCGACGAGGAACGGGTCGCCGTCGAGCTCCTCCAGCGGTGTGAGACTGGCGATGGCCGCCACCCGTACGTCTGCGACGACGTCGTCCATGAACGGATCCCCCCGCACTCGGATGCTGGCCATGACCCTACCCCCGTCGTAGCGCTCCGTAGCCGCCCGGTACCGTGCCGGGAACGGCGTGAAGGAGCACTCCGGCGTGGGGAGGGCGCGGAGCGCCTACGCTCGTACGCGTACGGGAACGGCGGAACCACGGACGAGGAGGCGGGGCGGTGGAGGTCACCTGGTGGGGTCATGCCACCTGCACGATCGAGGACACCGGGGTCCGGGTGCTGACCGACCCGCTGTTCGCGCGGCGCTTCGCGCATCTGCGCCGGCGCCGGGGCGAGGTCCCGCCGCCGGAGGCCGCGGTCGCCGACGCGGTGCTCATCTCGCACCTGCACTCCGACCATCTGCATCTCCCCTCCCTGGCCCGGCTCGCCCCCGGGAGCCTGGTGATCGTGCCCCGGGGCGCGGTCCGCGCCGTCCCCGGCCTTCGGGTGCTGCGGCGGCTGCGCGGTCTGCGGATCCTGGAGGTGGGTCCTGGTGACGCGGTGCGGGTCGGTGAGGTCCTGGTCCGCGCGGTCCCGGCCCTGCACGACGGACGCCGTCTGCCGGTCGGCCCGCACCGGGTGCCCGCCCTCGGGTACGTCGTGGAGGGCGAGGCCCGCACCTACTTCGCCGGGGACACCGGGCTGTTCGACGACATGGCGAAGGCCGTGGGGCCGGTGGACGTGGCGTTGCTGCCGGTCGGCGGCTGGGGGCCCAATCTGGGCCACCACCATCTGGACGCGACCCGCGCCGCGCAGGTGCTGACGCTGCTGGAGCCGCGGTCCGCGGTGCCGGTGCACTACGGCACGTACTGGCCGATCGGGATGGACGGGATCCGGCCGCACGAGTTCCACGCGCCGGGCGACGAATTCGTGAGGCAGGCGGCGCGGGTGGCACCGGACGTGGCGGTGCACCGGCTGGGCCACGGCGAGCATGTGAGACCGGAGGCCCGTAGGTGATCGACGAAGTACTGCGGCAGCTGCCGACCGAGTCGACGCAGCAGGCCGTGGGCTACCCGACGCTGTTCCTGCTGGTGGCTGCGGGATCGCTGGTGCCGGTGGTGCCGACGGGGGCGCTGGTGAGTACGGCGGCCGTGGTGACGTTGCACCAGACGTCACCGTTCGCCCTGCTCGTGGTGTTCGCCGTGGCGTCGGGCGCGGCGTTCCTCGGGGACATATGCCTGTACTGGCTGGGGCAGCGCGGGGTGCGGTCCAGGAACGGTTCGAAGTGGCTGGGGGCCATCACCCGCAGGGCCGCTCCGGAGCGGCTCGCCCAGGCGCAGCAGAAGCTGGACGATCACGACACGATGGTGCTGGTGCTGTCGCGGCTGGTGCCGGCCGGGCGCATCCCCGTGATGCTGGCGTGCCTGCTCGGCAAGATGCCGCTGCGGCAGTTCGCCCGCGGCGATGTGCCCGCGTGTCTGGCGTGGGCGGCGACGTACCAACTGATCGGGATCCTGGGCGGTTCGCTGTTCGCCGAGCCGTGGGAGGGCGTGCTCGCGGCGGTCGTGCTGACGCTGCTGATCAGCGGGACCCCGGCGCTCTGGAGGCGGCTCCGCGCCCGCATGGCCGGCTGAGGGGCTCGGGCGCCGGCCGGTCACGGTTCAGCCCTCCAGGACCCGTGAGCCGCCGACCGGAAGGTCCCAGAGGTCGGTGCGCGGGTGTCCGGCCCGCTGCCAGGCGGTGCGGAGCCGGGTGAGCGGTTCGAGCACCGGTTCGGCGGAGAGCACGAACGTCGCCCAGTGCATCGGGGCCATCGCCCGGGCCCCGAGGTCCTCGTACGCCTGCACCGCCTCTTCCGGATCGGTGTGCACGTCCGAGAGCCACCAGCGCGGTTCGTAGGCTCCGATCGGCAGGATGGCCAGGTCCAGGCCGGGGTAGCGGCGGCCGATCTCCTCGAACCAGTGGCCATAGCCGGTGTCTCCCGCGAAGTAGAGCCGCCGCCCCTGCGCGTCGCCGAGCACCCAGCCGCCCCACAGGGAGCGGCAGGTGTCCAGGAGGGTGCGCTTGGACCAGTGGTGGGAGGGGACGAAGTCGAAGCGGACCCCGCCCAGCTCCACCGACTCCCACCAGTCGAGCTCGGTGACGCAGGTGAAGCGGCGGCGCCTGCACCAGCGGCCGAGACCCGCGGGGACGAGGAGAGGGGTGTCCCGGGGGAGCCTGCGGAGCGTGGGGGCGTCCAGGTGGTCGTAGTGGTTGTGGCTGATGAGTACGGCGTCGATGCGCGGCAGCCCCTCCCACGGGACGCCGACGGGGGTGATCCTGGCGGGGGTGCCGAGGATGCGCCGCGACCAGACCGGGTCGGTAAGAACGGTGAGCCCGCCGATGCGGACGATCCAGCTGGCGTGTCCGGCCCAGGTGACGGCCGTCGTGCCCGCGTCCACGACGGGCAGCGGCCGGGGTGCGTAGGGCAGCCGGTGGATGCCGCGGAGCCCCTCGGCGTTGGGCCGGAGGGCGCGCTCCCTGGCCAGACGGGTCATGCCCCTGACACCCGGCAGCGGGGCGGTGAGCCGGTCGGCGAAGGAGCGGGGCCAGGTCCTCGACTCGCCGAGACGGCGCGGAGGGGCGGCGGGACGCCCCGGGGGTGCGTGGCCGGCTCCGGCGAACGGACGCTCGGTCTGTTCCGTCATCGAGAGGCTCCTGTCATCGGAGTTCATCGAGGGCTGCTGCGAAAATGCTCAGTGCTCGGGCGACATGGGGCAATTTCAAGGGCTCCACCGCAGTGAGGGACTCCGTCTGCTGCTCCGGGGTTGCGCCGAGCAGTGGTCCGGTGCTCAGCCGCACCCGCAGCGCGCCCAGTTCGTCGCCGAAGCGGTGGCCCCCGGGGGCAGGCGCGCCGAGACGTTCCGTCAGGTACTCCTCCAGTTCCATGGAGTCCGTGACCCCCCGGGCGGCCAGCCGGGTGCGCAGGGGCCCGAGGTCGGCGTAGAGATGGCGGCCGGCCTGCGGAGGCCTGGCCAGTGCGCCGACGGTGAGCACGGCGCGGTGGGCTGCGGACGCCACCTGGGCCTGGAGGCGGGCGGCCTGCCCGATCCGGGCCCTGACGGCCTCGGGTTCGTCCAGCGCATGGGAGGCGGCCCTGGCGACCGGCTCCGCGACGAGCGCGCCGAGCGCGGTGAGGATGTCGAGCACCCGGGCACGACGGGCGGCGGCCTGCGCGGTGGCCGGGAAGCGTGCGACGGCGACCGGCCACGCGGAGGGGGTGAGGGCTCCCGCCAGGTCGGACAGAACAGTGACGTCGTCAGGGCACATCTCGGCGGGGCTGAGCAGGACGGTGTCGTGGGGCTTGTGCAGGGTGTCGCGCCAGGTCTCGTCGCTGACGACGTGCAGCCCCTCGGAGACCGCGGCCTCGCAGGTCTCGCGGACCAGTTCCGGCGGGGCGAGGGTCGCGGTCGGGTCGTCGGCCACGGAGATCAGGAGGAGCCGCGGTCGGCCGCCCTCGGCGCGCACCCTGCGTACCGTCTCCAGCAGGGCGTACGGGTCGGGGATACCGCCGCACTCGGCGGGCGTCGGCACGTGGTAGGCGGGCCGGCCCAGCAGACGTGCCTGCGGCATCCACGTGGCGGGGCAGGGCCGGGGCATGAGCACATCGCCGCCGTACGCGGCGATCAGCGCGAGGATCAGGGGCTGGGCACCCGGGGCGGCCGCGATGTCCTCGGGGCCGCCGTGCAGGCCCCGCCGCCCCCAGTAGCCGCTGGCCGCCTCCCGCAGGATCGTTCCGCCACCGGGTGGCTCGGGCCGGGTCCGCGCGGCGGACGCGGCCAGCACCGCGGCGAGCTCGGGCAGCACGGGCAGTCCGGGGTCGGGGGCGGGCGGCCCGTAGCGGACCGGGCCGTGTCCCTCCCCGAGGGGGTGGGGCCGCGTCCGCTCGCTCCGGTGCATCCCGGGGCCTCCCTCCGCCTGCGTCGCCCTCAGGGCCCTTTATACGGAGGTTCCCCGGGGTCCGCCCCCGCACCGGCTCCGACGGGCGGCGGAAGGACGTGTCCCGGCACCCGCCCGCTCAGCCGGCGAACGGTGTCCCGGGCAGCCCCTCCCCCGCGTCAGGGAGCACGAGCAGGGAGCCCGAGAGCGGGTGGGGGGCGTCGAGGCCCGTCCGGGCGGTGGAGACGTACAGGTCACGGAGGCCGGGCCCGCCGAACGCGCACGCCGTGGGCCGACGGACCGGAAGCTCCACGACCCGGTCCAGCCGGCCGTCGGGGGTGTAGCGCCGGACGGCCGCGCCGTCCCAGAAGGCGACCCAGACACACCCCTCGGCGTCCACCGTCAGCCCGTCCGGCCATCCGGGCCGCTCGGTGGCGACGAAGGGGCGCCGGTCCAGGACGCGCTCCCCGTCCACGTCGAAGACGTCGACGCGGCGGGTGGGGGTGTCGATGTAGTACATCAGCCGGCCGTCCGGACTCCAGCCGGTGCCGTTGCTGACCGTCACCGAGTCCAGGACGGGTCTCACGGTGCCGTCCGGGGCGATCCGGGACAGGGTCCCGCCCCCCTCCGCCTCGTCGTAGCGCATGGTGCCCGCCCAGAGCGCGCCGTCCGGCGCCACGGCCGCGTCGTTGCCCCGCCGCCCCGGGACGGGGTCGCGGACGAGCCAGGAGAAGGAGCCGTCGGCGTCGTACAGGCCCGTGCCGTCCCGCAGGGCGACGACGAGGCCGCCGTCGGCCCGCGGTTTCGCCGCCCCGACGTGCTGGCCGGTGTCCATGACCGTACGGCGCCCCGTCGACGGGTCGTAGGTGTGGACGCGGGAGGAGAGGATGTCGACCCAGATCAGCCGGCCCGCGGCCGGGTCCCAGGTGGGGCCCTCTCCCAGCTCGGCCGCGGCCCGCACGGCCACCTCGGGGGACGTCCTCACACGCGGCGTCCTCACACCTGGCTCCGGTGGTGGCCGAGCCGGCCGGACAGCGCGTCCGCGCCGCCCGCGGCGAGCTGTGCGAGCTCCGCCTCGCGCTCCTCGCTCCAGCGGATCATCGGCACGGAGATGGAGAGCGCGGCGACGACGCGTCCGGAGCGGTCCCGGACGGGCGCGGCCACGCAGCTCACGTCGGGGTTCGACTCCCTGTGCTCGACCGCTATGCCCCTCTTGCGGGCGACGGCGAGCGCAGCCCTCAGCTCCACGGGGTCGGTGAGGCTGTTGTCGGTCATGGCGGTGAGCTCGCGCCCGTCGAGGCGGGCGTCGAGCTCCGCCTCCGGGAGCGCGGCGAGCAGCAGCTTGCCGACGGAGGTGCAGTGCGCGGGCAGCTTCCGTCCGGCGGCCGAGACCATGCGGACGGCGTGGGTGGAGTCCACCTTGGCGATGTAGATGACCTCGGTGTCCTCCAGGATCGCCACATGGACCGTCTCGCCGCAGGTCTCGGCCACCTCGCGGGCGACCTGCTGGCCCTCGGCCGCGAGGTCGAGCTGCTCGGCGTAGCGGCTGCCCAGCTGGTACGTGCGCACGCCCAGCCGGTAGCGGCCCGGCTGCTCCGGGACCGTGACCAGGTAGGACCGCGCGGCGAGCGTGGTGAGCAGTTCGTGGACGGTCGTCCGCGGCAGTTGGAGCTTGCGCGTGACCTCGGGAGCGGAGAGAGTTCCCTCACCCTGGAGGAAGAGTTCGAGAACATCCAGCGCCCTGGTCACCGCAGGGACGAGTCGCCCCATGATCGCCTGCCAATCCTGTTCGACACTCCGGTCAATGGCCGGAATCACGAACGCAGGCTAACGTCAGGGAACTTGTCCGGGCAATGTCCGCGGCACGACGCCGTGGAGCGGAGGGGACCTTTCGCCGCATTCTCCGTGTTCCGATCGGAGACCATGCCGGGATCCGGCCGGAATCCGACGGATGAACGTGCGCGCGCCTCCTGGTTCACCGCCCGGTCGCAGGGTATTCGCTGTCCCATGTCGACAACGAGCAGTCTCTCCTCCCCCGGCCGCTGGCGGGCCTGGTTCCACCAGCGCGACCTCGCCGCGTTCCAGCGCGTGGCCGAAAGACACTGGCCCGGCGCCGAGCCCGTCCTGCCACGGCTGAGCCGCAGCGCCAACCACGGCCTGCTCTGGTTCGGGGCCGCCGCGGGCATGGCGGCGCTGGGCTCCAGCGCGCGGTCGCGCCGGGCGGCGCTGCGAGGGGTCGCCTCGCTGGCCGTGGCCTCGGCCGCGATCAACACCGTGGGCAAGGGAGCCGTACGCAGGGACCGGCCGATAGTGGATCTGGTTCCGGTCATACGGCAGCTGAAGCGCCAGCCCTTCACCACGTCCTTCCCGTCGGGGCACGCGGCGTCCGCCGCGGCCTTCGCGACGGGTGTCGCCCTGGAGTCGAAGGGCTGGGGCGCGGTCGTGGCCCCGGTGGCCGCGGCCGTGGCGGCGTCCCGCGTCTACACCGGTGTCCACTATCCGAGCGATGTGGTGGCCGGTGCGGCACTCGGTATCGGAGCGGCGTTCGCACTGCGGGGCGTCGTACCGACCCGTGGACAGCTGCCCGCCCCCGGCAGACCGCCGGCCGAGGCCCCTGCCCTGCCCGCCGGCAAGGACCTGGTGGTGGTCGTCAACCGGGAGTCCGGCTCCGCGACTGCGGCGGCCTCCCTGATCCGCGACGTGCTGCCCCTCGCGGAGACGGTGGAGTGCGCGCCCGCCGACCTGCCGGGTTGCCTGGAGGAGGCCGCGCGGGAGGGCAAGGCCCTGGGCGTGTGCGGGGGCGACGGCACCGTCAACATGGCGGCGGCCGTCGCGGCGACCCACGGCGTGCCGCTGGCCGTGTTCCCCGGCGGGACCCTCAACCACTTCGCGTACGACCTCGGCATCGAGACCGTGCACGACACGGCGACGGCGCTCATCTCCGGCGACGCGGTCCGCGTCGACCTCGGCCGCTTCCGGCCGGGGCCGCAGGGGCCGGGCGGGGCGCACGGGTACTTCCTCAACGCCTTCAGCCTGGGCGTCTATCCGGAGCTGGTGCGCACCCGGGAGCACTGGGCGCCCAGGATCGGCGGCTGGCCGGCAGGGGTGCTCGCGGCCTTCGAGGCGCTTCGGGGGTCCCGCCCCCTGACGGCCGAACTGCAGGGCAGGCGACGTCCGCTGTGGCTGCTCTTCGTGGGCAACGGGCTGTTCCGCCGGGTGGGGCCCGCTCCGGGGCGCCGCCACAACCTCGCGGACGGGCTGCTCGACGTACGGGTGGTCCACGGCGGCCGGACCCCCGGACTCCGGCTGCTCGCCGCGGCGATCGCCGGCCCGCTGTCCCGCTCCCCCGTCCACGCGGCCGTACGGCGCCGCGCGGTGCGGATCGCCGGGCTCACACCGGGCACCCCGTACGCCTACGACGGTGAAGTGGCGCACTCCGGAAAGGAGTTGCTGATCGACAAGCTGCCCGAGGCTCTGACGGTGTACTGCCCGATGCCTGCATAGGAGCGCCCATATGATGAGACGGCTATCTCAGGATGCGACATCGCGGCGTACCTTGGGTCCATCGCCCGCGACTGAGTTCCCGGAGAGGACGTACGGTCATGCCGAAGGAAACCGCCGTCTACACACACGGCCACCACGAATCGGTCCTGCGCTCGCACCAGTGGCGCACCGCCGCCAACTCGGCGGCGTACCTCATCGGTGAACTCCGGCCGGGCCAGGCGGTTCTGGACGTCGGCTGCGGGCCGGGCACCATCACCGCGGACATCGCCGCGCTGGTGGCGCCCGGGCGGGTGACGGCGGTCGACACCGGCCGCGACATCCTGGACCGCGCCGCGGCGGCCGCCGCCGAACGCGGGCTGGAGAACGTGGAGTTCGCGGTCGCCGACGTCCACTCCCTGGACTTCCCCGACGACTCCTTCGACGTCGTCCACGCCCACCAGGTGCTCCAGCACGTGGGTGACCCGGTCCAGGCACTGCGCGAGATGCGACGCGTCTGCCGCCCCGGAGGCGTCGTCGCCGCGCGCGACAGCGACTACGCGGCGATGACCTGGTACCCGGAGGTGCCCGGGATGCGGGAGTGGCAGGACCTGTACGGCCGGGTGGCCCGTGCCAACGGCGGCGAGCCCGACGCGGGCCGCCGGCTGCTGTCCTGGGCTCAGCAGGCCGGCTTCGCCGACATCACCCCGACGGCGGGCGCCTGGTGCTTCGCCACCCCGGAGAACCGGGCCTGGTGGAGCGGGCTGTGGGCGGACCGCACGACGGCGTCCGTGTACGCGCAACTCGCCGTGGAGGGCGGACACGCGAGCACCGGACAGCTGACGGCGGTCGCGGAGGCCTGGCGCGCCTGGGGCGAGGAGCCCGACGCGTGGTTCATGGTGCCGCACGGCGAGGTGCTCTGCCGGGCCTGACCCGGTGGTGGGGGAAAGAACCGATCACATCGCACCGGGACGGCAACTACCCTCGTGGGCATGGAAATCCTGGGAACCACGCTGCGGATCTGTGTCGACGACCTGGAGGCCTCGGTGGCCTTCTACGAGGGCCTGACCGGCACTCCGGCGCTGCGCTTCGAGCGCGGTGGGGTCTCGGTGGCCGCGATCGGCTGCTTCCTGTTGATGAGCGGCCCGGAGGCGGAGCTGGAGGTGCTGCGGAAGGTGTCGGCGACCATCGCGGTCAAGGACGTCGACGAGGCCAACGCGGCACTGACCAGGGTGGGCGCGAAGGTCGTCGCGGGCCCGGTGCCCACCCCTGCGGGCCGCAACCTGATCGCCCTGCACCCGGACGGCTCGGTCTTCGAGTACGTCGACCGGAACGTGTCCGCCTGACGGTGAGCGGCCGGCGGACGCCGTGACCTGATCCGCCGGCGGTCAGCCCTGGGACCGGGCGGCGCCGTGGGAGGGCAGGGGGCGCAGGGCGGGCCATCGCTCCATCAGGCGCACGGCCAGCACGCCGCCCAGACGGCCGAGCGCGTGCAGGTGGTCGTGGTCGCGGGTCAGGCCGGCGACCACGCCGAGCCGGTGGACGAGCCGCTCCCGGGCGGAGACGCGGCCCCACGCGAAGTCCTCGGCCGGCACCCGTGCGAGGTGGTCGGCGGTCCCGCGGTGGGCACGTTCGACGAGTGCGTCGCCGCGGATCAGCCAGCCGGCGCAGGCGTCGGCCGGATCGCCGGGGACATCCGTGCCGGTGAGGCTGCGCCAGGTGGCACGGTAGACATCCTCGGCCTCCGCGAGGGGTGCTGCCGTCACCGACATCGCGCACCAGCATGTCGGGAACCCGATGCGGAGGTAGGCGAGTTCGACCAGACCGTTGCCCGACGCCGCCTGCTCGAAGTCGACGAAGCGGACACCGGTGGCGGTGCGCAGATCGTTGCCGGGACAGGGGTCACCGTGCAGCAGGGCGTGGTGGGGCGTGGGGTCGAGCCGGTCGATCAGTCCGGCGAGTTCGTCGGGCACCGCGGGCGGGACGGGGACCTCCAGCGCCCTGGCGAGGGCGAGGAACGACTCGGCGTCGGCGGCCGTCGGCCCCGACCAGGCGGGAAGCGTGCCCGTGTCGGCCGGCCCGGTGAGCGCGTGCAGCCGGGCGAGGGAGTCCGCGTAGCCAGGCAGCCAGTCGTCGGTCGCACCGAGGTCGTCCAGGTGTTCGAGGACCATCACGCGGGCCGCCGCGTCCGTCCCGAGCAGGGCGGGGGCCACGGCCGGCGCGGTCGCCCTCCCGGCGAGCCGCAACGCGGCGACCTCCCGCGCGTAGCGGACGTCCGGGTCGGACCCGGCTCCGCCTCCGTCGGTGATCTGTTTGACGACCACCCGGCCGCCGCCGCGCAGTTCGACCCGCCACACCCGGGAGCGCGGGCTGCTGTCCAGGAGCACGGCCCCCGCCGGGTCACCCAGCGTGGCACGCAGTTCGCCGCTGAGCGGCACCCGGTTCGGCATGAGGATCAGCGTAGGGCTCTCCGGGACCCGGTGCGGTGCGTTCCCGTCCGAGCACGCCGTCCCGCGTCTCGGGTACCCCGATGTGATGCGCGTCACGGTACGGACGGATGGGGGCGGTCCTGCGCGATCATGAAGGGATGGAAGCTCGTTTCCTCGGCATCCCCGAGCTCGTCGAAGCCCCGCACGTGGCGGTCGTGGTCGACGTGATGCGCGCCTTCACGGTGGCCGCCCTGGCCTTCGCCCAGGGGGCGGAGAAGATCGTTCTCGCCGAGTCGCCGGAGGAGGCGCTGGCCCTCAAGGCCCGCAGTCCGGACTGGGTGGCGCTCAAGGACGGCCCGCCCGTGCCGGGGTTCGACACCGTCAACTCACCGGGAATGCTGAGGTCCGTCGACCTCCGGGGACGGACGGTGGTGCAGAAGACCACGGCGGGGACCGTCGGCGCCCTCGCGGTCAAGGAGGCGTCGCTCGTCCTGTGCGCGAGCTTCGTGGTGGCGGAGGCGACGGCCCGGCTCCTGCGGACCCGCGCGCGCGACGGTGTCACGTTCGTGGTCACCGGTGAGGACGGTCGGGCCGACGAGGACCTGGCGTGCGCCGAGTACATCGCCCTCAGGGCCGACGGGGCCGAGACGGACCCGGCGGAGTTCCTCCGCCGCGCCGCCGAGTCCCGTGCCGCGTACGAGCTGGCCCACGGGGTGCGTCAAGGAGTGCACCCCGATGACATCGCGCTCTGCCTGGAGCTCGACCGGTGCCCGTTCGCCATGGTGGCGGCCCTGGAGGGCTCGCTGATGGTCCTGCGTCCGCACCCCGTCCCTCCGCCGGCCGGGGAGGCTTCGCCCTGATCGCCGCTGGGCCCGGGCGCCCACGGCACGACAGGACGCGGAACCCGGGCCGCTCCGGGCCGGGCACGGGCCTTCTCCGGACGGGGGGCGTGCTTCTCGACGTGCCGCTGCTCCGTGGCCGGGTCAGGAACCGCCGGGAACCGCACTCCTCCGCGCCCTGCCGAAGGCGCCTGCCGGGACCTTGCCACCCCGGTGGTCAACGGTCGGGCGATTCCGGTCCCGTTTCGGCGAAGGCGTCGACGATCAGGTCGGTGAGCAGCGCGCCTGCCGTGCCGTCCGGGTCGAGATCGGGGTCGTAGATCGTGACGTTGAGCCCCACACAGCGGGGTGACCGCACGAGGGTGCGCAGCAGCACGGCCAGTTCGCCGGGGAACAGGCCGCCGTCGTCCGGGCTGTCGACGGCCGGCATCACACTCGGGTCGAGCACATCGGCGTCGAGGTGGACCCAGAAGCCGTCGAGGACGGGGACCTCCAAGGTCTGCACCACGGCGCGGGCGATGGCGGCGGGGCCCCATTCCCTGATCTCCCCCACCGTGGCGTTGGAGATCTTCAGGGCGGTCATCTCTGCGCGGTCCTCGTCGTCGTCACGCATGCCGAAGAGGCGGATGTCCTCGTCCTTGAGATAGGGGCCCAGCCCTTCGAGTCCGGTGAGGTCGGCCTGCCCTCGCCCGGTGGAGAGAGCCAGCTCCTCGCCGCCCGCCGCGCCGATCCGGTCGCTGTTGCCCGGGTGCCGGAAGTCCGCGGAACCGTCGATCGCGGCGAGCCCGTACCGGCCGATGCGGCGCAGCGCGAGGGTGGCGCCGAGCTGGATGGAGCAGTCGCCCCCGAGGACGACCGGGAACTCTCCCGCCCTGACATGTTTTTCGATCCGGTCGGCGAGTGTGCGGGTGTAGCGGGCGATGGCCGCGGCGTTGAAGACGCCGTCACCCTCCTTCCAGTCACCCCGGTCGTAGCGTGGCGGTACGACGACACCGCCCTCCAGCGCCCGGAGACGCTGCACGATGCGCTGCTCGCGGAGCGCGCCGGCGAGCTTGTAGCACCCGGGGACGACACCGGGGGCGGGGGGCCTCAGCCCCAGGTTCGAGGGGGCATCGAGGACGACACGTGTACGCATACGGCCATCCTCACCGCCCCGGCCGCGCGATGTCTCCCCTTTTCCGGGGAAGTTCGCGGCTCGCGCCCCGGGGACCCGTGCGGGAGAGGTGCCGGCCGCGCTCCCGCCCGGGATGTGAGGTCCGGGCAGGCCGCGTAGCATCGCTGATGAGCGCGCGCGCCGTTCCCGCCCGTTCCGACGTCCGTGTGTGGAGGCGCCCCCATGGCCCTGCGCCACCAGCTGATCCCCCACCCGCCCGCAGCACTGTGGGCGGTCCTCGAACAGCCCGGCCTCTACGGCACCTGGGTGGTGGGAACCCACGACTCCGGCCCCCTCGAGGGACATTGGCCCGACGTCGGTTCCTCCATCGCGTACACGCTGCGCCTCGGCCGCAGGGAGTTCCGGGGCCACACCACGGTGCGGCGGCTGGAACGGCCCGGCGTGCTCGAACTGGAGGCGTACAGCGGGCCCCTGGGGACGGCGCGCATCGCCTTCGACATCCGCCCCTGGGGTGACGAGACGCTGGTCCTGCTCAACGAGCACCCGCTGCGCGGGCTCGGCGGCAGCCTCCACAACGCCGCGCTCGACGCCCTGCTCCAGATCCGGCACCGTGCCATGCTGGGACGCCTGTCCGAGGCGGTCGAGGCACAGGCCACGGGGCGCCTCTCCGGGTGACCGTGCGGCCGCCGGGCACCGACGGCACGCCGTCGGTCAGCCGAGCGTCCTGGCGGCGCACTCGGTGACGACCTTCCGGAGGCTGTCCGAGCCCGCGAGCAGGTCACGCTGGGCCCGGGCGCCCGTTCCCCGCTTCAGCACCGCGCCGAGCGCCTTCTCGGCCTCCAGGAGGTCCCCGCTGTCCTCCAGGGCCTCACCCACGTGGGCGAGCAGCGCGTGCGCGACGTCCGCCGCCGGCTCGGGCCGGAGGGTGAGCGGATGGATCAGCCGGCCCTCCAGGCCCGAGCGCGCGGCCTGCCAGGAGGCCATGCGCAGCACGCTCACCGACGCGGGGTCCGGTGGGCCGCCGGCGCGCCAGGCGCGTGCCGCCGTCTCGACCAGCGCGCGTACGAGCGTGGCGAGCAGTACGGTGTCCGCCGGGTCCAGGCACACGTCCGCCACCCTCACCTCCACGGTGGGGTAGCGGTGCGAGAGACGCGCGTCGAAGTAGATCATCCCCTTGTCGCGCAGGACCCCCGTGTCGACCATCGTCCGGACCTGCTCGTGGTAGCGGCCCGCGGAGCCGAACACCTCCACCGGACCGGCCGAGGGCCACCGGCCCCAGACCCTGCTGCGGTAGCCGTCGTACGCCGTGTCCTGGCCCTGCCAGAAGGGGGAGTTCGCGCTGAGGGCCAGCAGGACCGGCAGCCAGGGCCGCACCCGGTCCAGTACGGCGACGCCCTCCTCGTCGGACTCCACCGACACGTGCACGTGGCAGCCGCAGGTCAGCTGCTCCTGAGCGGTCAGGCCGAAGCGCTCCGCCAGCCAGCGGTAGCGCTCGTCCTGACCGATGGAGGGGCTGACCGGCATCGGGGAGGTGGCGAGTGCGGCGACGGCGGCGCCCACCTCCGCCGCGCTGCGGGCCGCCTCCGCGCGCCAGCGGCGTATCTCCTCCGCCAGGTCCGCCATCGCCTCGCGCGGCTCGGTGCCGAACTCCAGCTGCTGGTCGTGCAGCTCCGACTCGAAGACGAAGTCGCCCTCGGCCCGGCGTTCGGCCAGGGCCAGCACCGCCGTCGACAGCGTCCGGGGGTCACCGCTCTCCGCGTCGACGAGCAGGAGCTCTTCCTCGACTCCGACAGTCCGCACGTCCATGTCCTCTCCGCCGCCGCCCGGTACGCCCCGTGGCGGGTGATGACCCGCGCGTACCCCCGGTGCCAGCGTTCAGGCAGGGAGCGGGGAGCGGATCGGTCCCGGTACGCGGCGTCGAGGGGCCGCGGACGGCGGGGCGGGGCGGCCCTACCGCGCGGCGCGCCTGCGGAAGAGGTAGGCGCCGCAGAGCCCGCCCGCCACGAAGACCCCGAGCAGCGCCGCCCAGAGCGGCATCGTGACCTTGGGGATGATGACGCGGATGGTCACGTCGGCGGTGTTCACGCAGATGAAGACGATCGTCAGCACGGCCAGCACGGTGACGGCGATCCGGGCGGGGGTGAAGGCGCTCGCGGTGTCGCCGGATACGTCCTTGGGGCTCATGAGCCGCCCTCCCTGAGTCCTGGTGCCGGGGCCGGGAACGGCGGTCCCCGAACCTCAGGATGACTGTGTCCCGGGTCCGGGGAGCGGTGGAGCAGGGCCGTACGGGTGACGGTCAGCCGACCACGGGGAGTTCCAGGACGCCGGTGTCCTGCGGGGCGCTGACCACGGTGACCGGCTTGACGCCCCGGTTGCCGAAGTACGCCGTGTCGCTCCCGGCGATCACGAACCGCAGCCGGTGTCCGGTCTCGTACCGGTGCACGATGCCCGGGAGCTCGACGGTGAAGGGGCGGGTGACGTCGGGGACGCGCACCGGGGCGACCAGGCGGTTCACCAGCTTCTGCGACCCGTCGGGGGCCACGTCGTAGACCTTGGCGAACAGGACGAGCTTGTCCGCGGCGTCGCCGCTGTCCTGGACCCGCTCCGTCTTAGGCGAGACGACCTTCAGGGTGGCCTTCGGCGCGCCGACGACGTCGACCGGCGCGGTGAGCGGCGCGCTGGTCCAGCCGAGGTAGGTGCCCCTGGTGTCGTAGGGCGCCGGGTCGGAGAGCCCGATGAGGCCGGCGAGGGAGCTCTCGGAGTGGCTGGTCGGCAGGAGCCAGTTGGTGTACTGGCGGGTTCCGCGGGTGACCTTCGCACGACTGTCCACCAGGGCGCCGTCGCCGGACAGATACATGGTGCGGGACGCGGCGGGGACGGCTGCCGCGGTGCCGTAGCCGCTCTCCCAGTCACGGTAGTAGGCGAACTCGGGCCCGGTGGCGGTGCTCTCGTCGTGGTGGAGGTAGCGGTCGAACCAGGCGAGGATGCGCTGCCCGACGTAGCTGGTCTCCAGGTTGCCCGTGGAGAGGTCCAGTTCACCGGGCACCTGGCCGCCGCTGTGGCCCCATGCCTGCCAGATCATCTTGGTCGGGGTGCCCTGGGCCTCGAGCGCCCGGTAGGTGGCGGTGGCCTCGTTGAGGTTGAACAGGCTGTCGGCCTGCCCCTGCACGAGCAGCGTGGGCGCGGTGACACCCGGGAGGTACGAGGCCGGCGAGACGCTCCGCGCGTACGTGAGCATCCTCCGGGTCTCGTCGGCCGGGTAGCGGCCGGAGTTCAGGAGGCGGATGGTGTCGCAGGCCCGCGCGGAGAAGTGCAGGCAGGTGAGGCTGCCGAAGCGCGAGGGGTCGAGGCTCGGGACGAGCAGGGGCTGCGCCTCCCCCATCAGGTAGAAGCCGTTGGTCCACTGCCACTTGAAGACACCGGGCGTGTCGGAGGAGACGCCGCGGGCCGCTCCGGTGCTGTTGGGTGCGAGCGAGTACGCCAGGTCGTTCCAGGTGATCAGCGGGACGAGCGCGTCGACGCGGCGGTCGGCGGAGGCGGTCGCCAGCTGGATGGCGCCTCCGTACGAGCCGCCGATAATGCCGACCACCGGGTCGCCCGGCCCGTCCGAGGTGACGTAGTCGGCCTCGGTTCCGTCGTCGGCGGCGCGGGTGCCGGCGAGGAAGTCGACGAGCCCGGAGGCCGCCTTGCCGTCGATCGCCGGGTCGTCGAGTGTGATGAGGCAGCCGGACCGGCCGAAGCCCAGGCCGGAGTAGACGAGGGAGACGTAGCCGCGTTCGGCGAAGGCCTTGCCGATGACGTCGGTCGAGCCGTCGTCCTTGCTGCCGCCGAAGCCGTTGGTGGCGAGGACGGCCGGGGCCGGGTGCTGCGCGTCGACGCCGGCGGGGCGGTAGAGGTCGGCGTCGACGGTGCAGGACCGGTCGCCGGCGCGCACGGTGAACTCCAGGGGCGTGACGGTGTACCGGTCCGCCGCCGATGCCTTCGGAGTGCCCGTCAGGGCGAGCGGGGCGAGCAGGGCCGCTCCGGCGAGCAAGGTCAGTGGACGACGGAATCTGGGTACAGCACGCGACACATGGACCTCCACACCGAGGACACCTTACCGACCGGTAAGTACCGAGCCGGGCCCATGGTGTGACACCGGTCATATCGCTGTCAACGCACGGGGGACGAGTTTTCCGAGTTGCTCCGCCGCGCGCCCGCCGCCGGACAGGCCGTCAGACCAGCGCGGGCACACGGGCGGTGAGGGTGCACCGGCCGCCGTCGGCAGGCGCGTCCAGCACGGCGGGAACGCCGAGCGGGACGGTCAGCGCCGTGGGGCCGTGACCGAAGCCGAGCTCCTCGACGACCGGGATCCCGAGACCGCCGAGACGGTCGGCGAGCACGGCCCGCACCCCCTCGTACGGTCCGCAGGCCTCCCAGGAGCCGCACACCACCCCGGATATCCCGTCGAGGGCGCCGATGCGCAGCAGCCGGGTGAGGATGCCGTCCAGCCGGTACGGCTCCTCCCCGGTGTCCTCGATCACCAGCAGCCCGCCCCGCGCGGAGGTCCGGGCCCCGGGGGTTCCGGCGTCGGCCGCGAGCAGGCTCACGCAGCCGCCCCAGGTGATCCCGCGGGCCGTGCCGGGGACCAGAGCGGCCGCCGCGTCCAGCCCCAGGGTCTGCACCGACTCGGGCTCGAAGAGGGTGGAGCGCAGGGCCTGCCGGGTGGCCTCGTCCTTGAGGAAGACCTCGGTCCCGATCATCGGACCGTGCAGGGTCGAGAACCCGGCCCGCAGGGCGAACGCCTCGTGCAGCACGGTGATGTCGCTGTACCCGACGAACACCTTGGGCCCGGCCGCGCGGATGGCGTTCCAGTCCAGGAGGTCGACCATGCGGTGGGCGCCGAACCCCCCGCGGGCGCACAGCACGGCGTCCACGGACGGGTCGCACCAGGCCTCCTGGAGGTCCTGGGCCCGGTGCTCGTCCGTCCCGGCCAGGTGGCCGAGCTCCGGGTGCGTGTCGAGGGCGTGGGGGGCCACGACGGGGTCGAGGTCCCAGCCGCGCAGCAGGTCGAGACCGCGCTCCATCCGTTCGGCGGGCACGGGCCCGCTGGGGGAGACGACCACGACCCTGGCCCCGGGCCGCAGCCTGGCCGGGCGGGCGAGGGGCTCCAGGGTCACTTCCCCAGCTCCAGCCGGGGTACGTCGGTCCGGTCGAGCCCGAACGTCTGCGCGTAGAGGGAGAGTTCCGCCTCCAGTGCGCGCCTGACGGTGTCCGCGCGGCGGAAGCCGTGGCTCTCCCCCTCGAAGGCGAGGTAGGCGTGCGGGATCCCGCGGCCCTCGATCGCGGCGAGGAAGCGCTCGCACTGGACGGGCGGGCAGATCGGGTCGTCGAGCCCCTGGAGCAGCACGAACGGCGCCGTCAGCGTGTCCGTGCGGTTGATCGGCGAGCGTTCCCGGTAGCGCTCGGGGACCTCGGCGAGGGGGCCCACGAGCGATTCGAGGTACTGCGACTCGAAGTCGTGGGTCTCGCCGGTCGCCCAGCCCTCCAGGTCGAGGATCGGGTAGCTGATCGCTCCGCAGGCGTACACGTCCGTCTGGGTGAGGGAGGCGGCGGTGGTCCATCCGCCGGCGCTGCCGCCCCGGATCGCCAGCCGGCCGCGGTCCGCCGAGCCCTCCTCGGCCAGCCCCAGCGCCACGGCCGCGCAGTCCTCCACGTCGACGACGCCCCACTGCTCGCGGAGCCGTTCGCGGTAGGCACGGCCGTAGCCGGTCGAGCCGCCGTAGTTGACCTCGGCGACGCCGATGCCACGGGAGGTGAAGTAGGCGATCTCCAGGTCGAGCACGAGCGGGTCGCGGCCGGTGGGGCCGCCGTGCACCCAGATGACGTACGGCGGCAGCTCACCGTCCGGGCCGGCGCGGTCGGGGTGGCGCGGCGGGTACACATGGGCGTGGATCTCACGGCCGGCGGGCCCGGTGAAGGTGCGGATCTGCGGCTCGGGGCAGTAGGCGGGGTCGACCGCGTCCTCGTGGGGCACGCCGATGGTCCGGGTGTGGCCCGTGGCGGTGTCCAGCTCCACCACCTCGTACGACGTGTACGGGCTCGCGGCGATACCGAAGACCCTGGTGTCCTGCACGGCGAGCGTCTCCGCCCACGCGGTCCAGGGGCCGACGGCGTCGACGAGTTCGCCGGTCTCCGGGTCGAGCACACCGAGCGCGGTGGTGCCCCGGCCGTGGATGACGGCGATCAGCCCGTTGTCCAGGAGCTGGAACCAGCGCAGGCCGATCTTCCACAACGGTCCGCCGAACTCCTCGCTCCGGCCGCCGCAGAGCCGGGCGGCGGGAACCACCCCGCCGGTGGCCGCGTCGGGCCTGAGCCGCTGGAGCTCCCACCAGCCCGCGACGTCCGACACGAAGAGCAGCGAGCCGTCCCGGTCCCACTCCACCTGGACGACCGACTCGTCGGTGCCTCCGGCCAGGGACCGGACACCGGTGAAGGAGCCGTCGTCACCGACGTCGGCCGCCATCGCGACGGTTCCGTCCCACGGCATCTGCGGATGGTCCCACGCGATCCAGGCGACCCGGCGCCCGTCGTGCGACAGCTTGGGTCCGGTGACGAACCGGTGCCGGTCGTCAGTCAGTTCGCGTACGGCACCGCGGTCACCGGCGGCCGAACCGTCCAGGGGCACCGCGGCGATCACCCGTCGCACGTCGGTGGGGGCCTCGCCGGTGAACTCCTCCAGCACACACCACACTTCACCGCGTCCGAGATGCAACTGCGGGTCCACCCAGCGCAGTCCGCCACCGATGTCCGACACCGGGGTCAGCGGCCACGGCTCACCAGGCCCGTCCGGCGCATAGGCGTACAGCCGCTGGTCGGGGAAGTGGACGAAGACGACCAGCGGCCCGCCCTCCTCACGCACCCCGCCCGCCCAGGGCGCACCGCCGTACTCGATGACGCGGCTGCGCGGGTTCCACGGCTCGGGGAGCACCGAGTGGGTGCTGCCGTCCGCCCTGCGGCGCACCAGAGCGCGCCTGCCCCCCTCGGCGGGGCGCGGCTCAGTCCACCACACCTCGTCGCCGACGGTGCCGACGAACTCCGGCCGGCCGTCGTGCGAGGCGGCGAGTGCCGCGTCGATCGGTGACGGCCATGTGCCGTACGCCGCTGTGGACACCATGGTCGGTTCCCCCTCTTTCCGGTCAGGCGGTTCGGCCGGCGGGCCGTTCGGTCCGCCGGATGGTGCGGTCCGTCAGGCGGTGCGCAGGAAGTGGTCCAGGACCCGGACGCCGAAGTGCAGGGCATCGACCGGGACCCGCTCGTCGACACCGTGGAACAGCGCCTGGTAGTCGAAGCCGACGGGCAGCTTGAGCGGGGAGAAACCGTAGCCGGTGATGCCGAGACGGGAGAACTGCTTGGCGTCCGTGCCGCCCGACATGCAGTAGGGGACCACGTGCGCGCCGGGGTCGAACAACTCGACGGCCTCGCGCATCCTCCGGAACGCCGGCGAGTCGACCGGGGCTTCGAGGGCGACCTCGCGGTGGTCGAACTCCCAGTGGACACCGGGACCTGTCAGCCGGTCCAGCGTCTCGCGGAACTCGTCCTCGCCGCCCGGCACCATGCGTCCGTCGATGTGCGCCGTGGCGTGCCCCGGAATCACGTTCACCTTGTAACCGGCGTCCAGCATCGTCGGGTTGGTGCTGTTGCGCACGGTGGGCTCGATCAGCGCGGCGGCGGGGCCCAGCTTGCCGAGGAGCTCGTCCACGTCGAACCCGGGCGCGTCGGGGTCGACACGGATGTGGTGGAGCGCCGCGATCTCGGTGAGCGCCGCCCGGACCGTCGGGGTCAGCCGCACCGGCCACTCGTACGCGCCGATGCGGGCGACCGCGGCGGCGAGCCTGCTGACGGCGTTGGCGCGGTTGACCTTGGAGCCGTGTCCGGCCTTGCCCTCGGCGGTCAGCTTCAGCCAGCCCGTCCCCCGCTCCCCCGCCGCGACGGGGTACAGCGACATCCCGGGGCCGGCGTGGAAGGTGAAGGCCCCGGACTCGCTGATGCCCTCCGTGCAGCCCTCGAAGAGCTCGGGGTGCCGGTCGGCCAGGAAGCCGGCGCCGTCGTCCGCGCTGGCCTCCTCGTCGGCCGTGTAGGCGACGACGATGTCGCGGCGCGGGCGTACGCCCGCGCGCGCCCAGGCCCGGACGACGGAGAGGACCATCGCGTCCATGTTCTTCATGTCGATGGCCCCACGCCCCCACACGACGCCGTCGCGCACCTCTCCGGAGAAGGGGTGGACACTCCAGTCGGCCGCCATGGCGGGCACCACGTCGAGGTGACCGTGGACGAGGAGGGCGTCGGCGGACGGGTCGGTGCCCTCGATCCGGGCGACGACGTTGGTCCGTCCCGGCGTGCGTTCCAGGAGGGTGGGCTCCAGGCCCGCGCCGGCCAGGCGCTCGGCGACGTACTCGGCGGCCGGGCGCTCCCGGCAACTGCCGTCGCCGCGGTTGGTCGTGTCGATCCGGATGAGCTCGGAGGTGAAGGTCACCGACTCCTCGAGCGCCCGCTCGTCCACGGGTCCGGTGGGGTTGCCCGCCTCAGCCATACTGCTCCTCCACGGCGGCCGACACGATCGTCGTCACCGCCTTGAACGTGCGAATTCCTTCGTACATCGTCCCGCTGGTGTACGCGACGCGCCGCTCGCCGCTGGGCGCCACGCCGGGAACCACGGTCGCCGCACCGGCCAGATGCTCGGCGTCGAACTCCAGCTCCACGGTGAAGGTGCCGCCCGTCACGGGTGCGTGACGCACGGCGAGTTCGGCCGCTCCGGCCGCGGCGGCCCTGATGTCGGCGGCCGTACGGGCCGGGGTGCGGCACACCGCCGCGTACCGCGAGACGTGGTCCTTCACCGCGACCGTGCGTGCCGCGGGGGCGTAACCGGCGGCGTCCACGCAGGTCAGATCGTCGCCGGTGACGAGGACGACGGGCACGCCGTACTCCGCCGCCACATGGGAGTTGAGCAGCCCCTCACTGGCGCGGACACCGTTGAGCCAGACCCCGGTGATGGAGTTGGCCAGGTAGGTGTGGGCGAGCACGCCCTCCGTACCGGCGCCCGTGTGGTAGCCGACGAACGCCACGCCGTCGACGTCGCCGTGCTGGATGCCCTCGACCATGGAGAGGGTCTTGTGCCTGCCGGTGATCATCTGGACGCGCTCGTCGAGCCGCTCCAGCAGCAGGTTGCGCATGGTCCAGTGGGCCTCGTTGACGAGCACCTCGTCGGCGCCCCCGTCGAAGAAACCGAGGGCGGCGGCGTTCACGTCGGAGGTGAAGAGAGCGCGGCACCGCTCCCACTGCGGAGTCCCGGGCAGCACGTCGGCCGGCCAGGTCACTCCGGTCGCGCCCTCCATGTCGGCGCTGACGAGGATCTTCACGTGGTGCTGTCCTGTCACTGGTCGGTCGCTCCCCCGCCCGCTCCCGGGAAGAGGATCTTCGTGCCGGATCACGGTACGCGCCGGGACAGCACCGGGCCAGGGCCTCGGTGATCTGTCACTGGTCCAGTCCGGTGAAGCCGCCCGCCGCACGGGGCCGTGCGGCGGGCGTCTCCAGGTCAGGGGCGGACGGTGCCCTTGACGAGCTCCTCGATCCGGGCGAGCTCGTCGTCGCCGAACTCCAGCCCCCGGACGGCCGCGACGCTGTTCTCCAGCTGCGCGACGCTGCTGGCGCCCACGACGGCGGAGGTGACCCGGCCGCCGCGCAGGACCCAGGCGAGTGCCATCTGGGCGAGGGACTGTCCGCGCTCCCGCGCCAGCTCGTTCAGCGCGCCCAGCCGGTCCACGAGGTCCGGGGTGACGGCCTCGGCCGACAGGAACGGGGAGGCCCCGGCGGCGCGCGATCCCTCCGGGATGCCGTTCAGGTAGCGGTCCGAGAGGATCCCCTGCTCCAGCGGGGAGTAGGCGATGGAGCCGGTGCCGAGCTCGTCCAGGGCGTCCAGCAGCCCGTCCTCGACCCAGCGGTCGAGCATGGAGTAGCGCGGCTGGTGGATGAGGAGGGGGGTGCCGAGGTCGTTCAGGATGCGGGCGGCCTCGCGGGTCTGCTCGGCGGAGTAGTTGGAGACGCCCGCGTAGAGCGCCTTGCCGGAGCGCACCGCCGTGTCGAGGGCGCCCATCGTCTCCTCGAGCGGGGTGTCGGGGTCGAAGCGGTGCGAGTAGAAGATGTCGACGTAGTCGAGCCCGAGCCTGGTGAGGCTCTGGTCGAGGGAGGAGCGCAGGTTCTTCCGGGAACCCCACTCCCCGTACGGGCCCTCCCACATGTGGTAGCCCGCCTTGGTGGAGATGACCATCTCGTCCCGGAGCCCGGCGAAGTCGGTCCTCAGGGCGCGGCCCATGGCGATCTCGGCGGAGCCGGGCGGCGGCCCGTAGTTGTTGGCGAGGTCGAAGTGGGTGATGCCGAGGTCGAAGGCCCTGCGCAGGATCTCGCCCTGGCTCTCGGGGGTCCGGTCGCCTCCGAAGTTGTGCCAGAGCCCGAGCGACAGGGCGGGGAGCAGCAGGCCGCTGCGTCCGGTGCGCCGGTAGGGCATGGCGGTGTAGCGGTCGGCGGACGGAAGGTACATACGGGCACTCCACGGGACACGGCGTAGCGCGCCAGGTCTGGTGCGCGCCCTCAAGACTGACGGAGATGGATCCAGCAGTCCAACAGGAGATTCCGCTTGGATTCATCGTCTAGATTGCTCAATCATGGAACTGCGTCAGCTGGAGCACTTCGTCGCCGTCGCCGAGGAGCAGCACTTCACCCGGGCGGCCGAACGTCTCGCCGTCTCGCAGTCCGGGCTGTCCGCGTCCGTCCGGGCACTGGAGCAGGAGCTGAGGACGCCGCTCTTCAGCCGTACGACGCGCACCGTCCGGCTCACCGAGGCGGGCGCGGCCCTGCTGGTGGAGGCCGAGCGGACGCTGGCGGGCGCGAGAGCGGCACGGGACGCCGTGGACGCCGTACGGGGGCTGCTGCGCGGCACGCTGACGCTGGGGGTGGAGCAGTGCGTGGCCGGGGTCAGCACGGCCCGGCTGCTCGCGGCCTTCCACCGGGAGCATCCGCACATGGAGATCAGGCTCCGGCAGGAGGGCACGTCCAGCCTGCTGGAAGGGGTGGCAGGCGGCCGGCTCGACCTCGCGTTCGCCGCGACCGTCAGCCCGCCGGAGTGGCGGGGCGAGCTCGTGCCGCTGGCACGGGAGCCCATGGTCGTCCTGTGCGCCCCGGGTCACCGGCTCGCCGGGGAGGGCACGCCGGTCGCGTGGAACGCGCTGCGGGGCGAGTCGTTCATCGACTTCCATCCGGACTGGGGCCCCAGGCGGGCAGCCGACGAGGCGTTCGCCGCCGCCGGGACCCGCCGCACGGTGGCGCTCGAGGTCAACGACGTGCACAGCCTGCTGGAGCTGGTGCACGAGGGTCTCGGCATCGCGGTGGTGCCGCACCACTTCGCCCGTAAGCCGGAGGCACGCGGCCTGGTCGCCGTGGACCTCGGCGGAGCGGAGGGACCGGTCTACGAGAGCGTCGTCGTGCTCCCGCCCGCCCGGGCCATGAGCCCGGGGGCCAAGGCGCTGATGGTCCTGGTCCGGGAGGCCCCGCTGCGCTGACCGGGTCCGGCCGCGGGGCCGCTCTCACCCGCTCAGCGCCTCCGCGAAGGCGCCCGCGTCCTGGTCGACCCCGCTGCAGGTGTCGGAGGCCTTCGCGGTGTCCTCGTCCGCGCCGCACTCCCGGTCGCGGAAGGACGCCCACAGGGAGAGCGCGCCGACACCCTGCCGGGCGGCGAACGCGCGCAGGGAGGCGGCGTCGTCGAGGGTGAACGTCTCCCCCGCGACATCGTTGACCCCGATCATCACGGTGATGTGCAGCGCCTTCCACGCCGCGTCCCGCGACAGCGCGAGCACGTCCACGATCTGGTCGTGGGCGGCGGTGGCCGCCTGCTCCGCGTACTCCCCCATGTCGCCGCTGTGGGACGTGCTGTAGTTCATCGCCATGATGTTGACCGCCGAGACGTCGACCCCCTGGTCCACGGCGTCCTGGAGGACGGCGAGCCCGGTGTCCTCGAGCCCGTCGGGCATGACGGGCAGCGTGTAGGTGACGTCGAGGTCGCGCTTTTCCTGGAGCAGGGCGAGAGCCTCGTCGCGCCGGGTGACGGAGGCGGTGTCGGTGAGCGCGTCGCCCTCGATGTCGAAGTCGGCCTTCGTGGCCCCGACCGCGTCCAGGACCCCGGCGTAGGCGTCGGCCAGTTCCTCCGCGCTGTCGCAGGCCAGTGCGGCCTCCGTTCCCGCGGCCCCGCCGAAGGAGACCCTGAGGTCGGCCCCGGTCCCGGTGAGCGCCTCGGCCCGGGCGGCGACCGCGTCACCGGTTGCCGCCGGGGTGCCTCCCCAGAGGGGGGTGCACCCCGAAGCGGCCGAGGTGACGAACGCCAGGTTGTACGTGTCGGGGGACCCCGCGCCGTCCGTGTCCGCCGCCGTCGTGGCGCTCACGTACGGGGTGTACGCGGTCTCCGCGGCCGGCGGTGGCTGCGCGCTGCCCTGCGCCTGGTCGGCGACGCCGCCCGTCGTGCAGGCCGAGCACGCGAGGCCCAGCGCGATCAGTGCGGCGAGGGCTGAGGAAACCCGTGTGCGCCTTTGCATGACCTGTGTGCACCTGCTCTCGGAAGGCCGTCCGGAACGGCAGCCGGTGCTGCCTGGACACCACGAACCTCTCACATCAGGGCACCTCCCGAAGACACAGACAACTCATGGGAACAGCCCGCCGGAACCCCGAACAGACCATCAACTCGCTTGCTGACAGGGGTTCGAGGGAGACGGGGCAGGAGTCACGCACCCGCCGCCCTCTCAGCACTCCGACAGTTCGGAGCCGGTTTCACAGCGTGTGGCCAGGAAAGCTCCAGACTTCGCACATCAACCTTCGCCACCATGCGCACATGCAATCCGACCCCGTCATCGAGAAGGACCCGGCGCACCGCGGCCGCCGCCGGGCACACGCCGGCCCGGCCGCGCGCCGCCGGGCGCAGGAGGGGCCCGTCTTCGTCGACAGCTCCGGGCGCCGGGCCAGGCTCCTGCGCCACGCGGGCATGCTGCTGGGCACCGTCTGCGTCGGCTACGCGGCCGTGCTGGGGCTCGCCTTCATGGGCGGCATCTCCCTGACTCCCTCCCAGCTCCTCCCCTTCGACGGCGGCCCGGCTGCGGAGGCCGGACCGGGTGGCGGGACGCGGCCCGGTTACGGTCTGCCGCCGGGCGGCGCCGCGCCCCCGAGCGGCGCTCCGGCGCCGGGGCAGGCGACACCGTCGGGGCAGGCTTCGGCTTCGGCTTCGGCTTCGGCTTCGGCTTCGGCTTCGGCTTCGGCTTCGGCTTCGGCTTCGGCTTCGGCTTCGGGCGAGGCGAACTGATGGCCGCCTCGCGCCGCAGGCACGCCACGCCCGGCAGGATCGGCCGCGTGGGCCGCGTGGGCCGCCAGGCCGTCCCCCGGCCCCGGGTCATCATGGCCCTGGTGCTGTTGCTGGGGCTCGTCTGCACGATGCTGCTGGACGGCTACCTGCGCGCCGAGGTCGGCGACGACCAGCGGGTGCGCTCCGACGCCTCGGCGGACACGGTGCCCGACGACGTGCTGGAGGGCGGGCCCATTCTGAGCTTCGCCGGCGGCACCGCCCGTACGCAGTCGGTGCCGGACAAGACCATCGTGCTGACCTTCGACGACGGGCCCGATCCCGAGTGGACCGGGAAAGTCATGGACATCCTGGACGAGAACGACGTGCCGGGCACCTTCTTCCTCGTCGGCTCGATGATCACCCGCTATCCGGACGTCGTCCGCAGGATGGTCGACGAGGGGAACGAGGTCGGGGTCCACACCTTCACCCACGTCGACCTCTCCTACCAGAGCGAGGCCCGCGTCAAGCGGGAGATCGCGCAGACGCAGCTCGCCCTCGCGGGCGCCGCGGGCATCACGACGACGCTGTTCCGCGCTCCGTACTCCTCGCGGACCGACGCGATCGACGACTACAGCTGGCCGGTCTACGAACGCCTCGGGGCGATGGGCTACACCAGCGTGTTCATCGACACCGACAGTGAGGACTGGCAGCAGCCGGGTGTTTCGAAGATCGTCACGTGGGCGACGCCGAAGGACGGCGACGGTGCCTCGGTGCTCTTCCACGACGCGGGCGGCGACCGCTCCGAGACGCTGGCCGCGCTGCCGCAGTACATCGCGAAGATGAAGGCGAAGGGCTACACCTTCACCACGGTGAGCGGCGCGCAGCAGCAGGCCGGCGCCGGGACGGACGGCTCCCGGGCGGGCGGGACCGCGGCGGACGCCACCGTGCAGCCCGGCCCCGCACAGGCCGGCGCCCCTGAGGGCAACAGCGAGCAGGCGGCCCACCGCCGGGCGGGAACCGCCGACGTCTGGGAGGGCCGCGCCCTGCTCGCGGCGGTGGCCGTCGCGGAGTGGAGCGTGCCGGGTCTGGCCGCCGTACTCGCCGTGGTGGGGGTGGCGGTCCTGGCCCGCTTCGGCATGATGCTCCTGCTCGCCCGGCGCCACCACGGGCAGCGCAACCGGCGCAGATTCACCTGGGGGCCGGAGGTGACCCGTCCGGTCAGCGTGATCGTCCCTGTGTACAACGAGAAGGAGTGCATCGCCGGCACGCTCAACTCCCTGGCCGCGAGCACCCATCCGATCGAGATCCTGGTCGTCGACGACGGCTCGGCGGACGGCACCGCGGAGATCGCCGAGGCGCTGGGGCTGCCCGATGTCCGGGTGATCCGGCAGGAGAACGCCGGCAAGTCGGCGGCCCTCAACAACGGGGTGCGGCAGGCACGTCACGACATCGTCGTGATGATGGACGGCGACACCGTCTTCGAGCCGGACGCGGTCCACCAGCTCGTCCAGCCGTTCGCCGATCCCGGCATCGGCGCCGTCGCGGGGAACGCCAAGGTCGGCAACCGGTCCACGATGATCGGCGCCTGGCAGCACATCGAGTACGTGATGGGCTTCAACCTCGACCGCAGGATGTACGACCTCCTGCGCTGCATGCCCACCATCCCCGGCGCCATCGGGGCCTTCCGCCGCCGGGCGGTCCTGGAAGTCGGCGGGATGAGCGAGGACACCCTGGCCGAGGACACCGACATCACCATCGCGCTCCACCGCGCGGGGTGGCGGGTCGTCTACGCCGAACACGCCCGCGCCTGGACCGAGGCACCGGCCTCGCTCGGGCAGTTGTGGCGTCAGCGCTACCGCTGGAGCTACGGCACGATGCAGGCGCTCTGGAAGCACCGGCGGTCCGTCACCGACCGTGGTCCGTCAGGGCGGTTCGGCCGGGTCGGCATGCCGCTGGTCGTCCTCTTCCAGATCGTCACACCGGTCTTCGCGCCGCTCATCGACGTCTTCACCGTCTACGCGATGGTCTTCGTGGACTTCCGCGCGTCGCTGCTCGCCTGGCTGGCGGTCCTGGCCGTGCAGCTGTTCTGCGCGGCGTACGCCTTCCGGCTCGACCGGGAGAAGTACAGGTATCTGCTGATGCTGCCCCTGCAGCAGCTGGCCTACCGGCAGTTGATGTACCTCGTGCTGATCCACTCCTGCGTCACGGCGGCCACCGGCGGCCGGCTGCGCTGGCAGAAGCTGAAGCGCACCGGCGAGGTGGGCACGCCCCACGTGGGGGCGTCGTAGTGGCGGGCGCGCACCGCAGGACGGCGCCCGCACCGTCGTCCGCGGTGACCGCGGCCACCGGACGCGACCGGTCCTTCGACGTGCTGCGAGCCGTGGCGCTCGTCCGGGTGGTGGCCTACCACACCTTCGAGTGGCCCTGGCTGGGCTACGTCTTCCCGTCCATGGGCGTGATGTTCGCGCTCGCCGGCTCGCTCATGGCCCGCTCGCTGGAGCGGCCGGCCGCCGGGGTGCTCCGCAGCAGGCTGCGGCGGCTCCTCATCCCCGTGTGGCTGTTCGGCCTCGTGCTCGGGGCCGCGATGGTCCTGCACGGCTGGGTGCCCGGGCCGGACGTCCTGCTGTGGGTGCTGCCGGTCGGTGACCCGCCGGGCGACGCGTGGGGGGAGCAGGCATGGGCGGTGCTCTGGTATCTGCGCGCCTACCTGTGGTTCGTCCTGCTCTCGCCCCTGCTGCTGCGAGCCTTTCGGCTCGCTCCCCTCCCCGTACTCGCCGTGTCGCTCGTCCCCGTCGTCGTGCTGGAGACGGTCTCCGGCGTGCCGGACGGCCTGCTGGGGAGCGCCGTCAGCGACGCCTCGGTGTTCCTGTTCTGCTGGCTGCTGGGATTCGCGCACCGCGACGGGGTGCTGGACCGGCTGCGCGGCTCGGGAGCGATGACCGTCGCGGTGCCGCTGATGGCGGCCGGTGCCTGGTGGGCGGCGGGCCACCCGGTGGACGGTTCGTCCGACCTCGACGACATCCCGCTCGCCCAGGCGCTGTGGTCGGCAGGGTTCGTGCTGCTCCTCCTGCGTTTCCGGCCGCGCTTCGACGGACTCGTACGCCATCCGGTGGCGGACCGGGCCGTCACGGTGTTCAACGCCCGTGCGGTCACGGTCTATCTCTGGCACGAAGTGGCCCTGATGGCCGCGGTGCCGCTGATCGACCTGATGTGGGAGGTACCGGCACTGGAGCGCCGTCTGCCGCTGGACAGCCTGTGGTGGCAGTTCGGTGTGGCGTGGGTGCTGATAGCGGTGGCCGTGCTGTCCGTGGGCTGGGTCGAGGACGTGGCGGCGCGACGGAGACCCCGACTGCTGCCGTGAAGCCCGTCGGGGTGTCCGGGAGTTGTCGAACGCCCGAGTCCGGTGAGGCGTACGGGAGCTGCCCTGCACCCGAATCCGGTGGGGCGTACGGGAGCTGCCGTACGCCCCACCGGTCCTGGCGTCCCTCAGTCCTCGTGCCCCAGCTGGAGGTCGCGCTCGGTCCGCCCCCCGCCGGGGAGCTGGAGCACGGTGGCGACCGGCGGGTAGCCGGCGGCGATGACGGTGTACTCGCCGGTCGACAGGTCCACGAACCGGAACGCCCCGTCCGGGCCCGTCGTGAGGGTGCCGACCACGTTGCCCGCCGCGTCCAGGAGCGTCACCCTGGCGTCCTCGACGGCCCGCCCGCCGGGGGCGCGGACGATGCCGCGCAGCACGGCCCCGCCTGCCAGCTCGATGTCCTGCCGGGTCTCGCGGGCCGCCTGCACACTCACCGGGAGCGCCGCGGGACGGAAGGCCTGGGCGCTGGCCGCCAGGGTGTACTCCCCGGCCACCAGCTCGCTGATCACATAGGCGCCTTCGCGCCCTGTGCGGGTGGTCGCGACGACCTCGCCACGCACGTCGGTGAGGGTGACCGCCGCGTCCCGGACGGGGGCGCCGTCCGGTGTGAGGACCGCCCCGGCGAGCCGTCCCGCCCCGCCCAGGACCACGTCGAGCTCCACCGGCCTCTCTCCGACCGTGACGCTGACGGCCTGCGGCTGGTGCCCGCCCGCGGCGGCGATCAGCACATAGGCGCCGGCGGCGGGTGCGCTCAGCGCGTACCGCCCGTCGTCACCGCTCGCACCGCGTCCGACCTGCCGCCCCTGGCCGTCGATGAGCGTGAGGGCGGCCCTTCCCACGGTCGTGCCGTCGGGGTGCTGGACACATCCCCGCACGGGCACACCGGAGAGGGGGCCGGGCTCCGGCGGACCCGGGACGGTACGGGCGGCCGGGATCGTGGACTGCGTCGTGGACGGATCGGCAGCCGTGGGGGAGGTGGGGTGGGACACCAGCGGTTTCTCCTTGAGGAAGAAGGTGAGGAACAGGCCGAGCAGAAGCACCGGCACGAGGTAGAGGAAGATCCGCGGCATCGCGTCGGCGTACGCCTGGATGTAGGCGTCGCGCAGCGCCGGTTCCAGGGTGTGGACCAGCTGGGGCGTGATCGACTCCGCGTCGGGCAGGTCCGCCCCGGAGGGGAGGCGCACACCGAGCGCGTCGGAGAGCCGTCCCGCGAACAGCGTGCCGAAGATCGCGGCACCGACGCTGCCGCCGATCTGCCGGAAGTAGTTGTGGGCGCTGGTGGCCGTGCCGAGGTCGGAGGGGCGTACGGAGTTCTGCACGGCCAGCACCAGGATGGACATGACGAGGCCGATCCCGATGCCCAGGACGGCCTGCCAGAGGCCGTACTCCAGCGCGGAGGTGCCGGTGTCCAGGAGCGAGAGGAGCCACATGCCGACGACGGAGACGGCCGCCCCGAGGATCGGATAGACGCGGTAGCGGCCGGTGCGCGAGACGAGCTGCCCGGAGACGACGGAGGCGATGACGATGCCGCCCATCATGGGCAGCATCAGCAGCCCGGACTCGGTGGCGGACACGCCCTCGACCATCTGGAGATAGGTCGGCAGGTAGCTGGCGGCTCCGAAGAGGGCGACCCCGACGACCGCGCCCACCAGCGAGGTGACGTTGAAGACCGAGTCGCGGAAGAGCCTGAGCGGGATGACCGGTTCGGCTGCCCGGTGCTCGACGACGAGGAAGAGCAGGGCCGTTCCTGCGGCGCCCGTGGCGAGTCCGACGATGGTCCGCGAGCCCCACGCGTACTCCGTCCCGCCCCAGCTGGTGAGCAGCACGAGGCAGGTCGACGCGACGGCCAGCAGCAGCGCGCCCAGGACGTCGAGGCGGGGGCGTACGGCCGGCTTGGGCAGTTTCAGCACGAGCGCGATGACGGCGAGGGTGACGACGCCGAACGGCACGTTGATGTAGAAGCACCAGCGCCAGGAGGCGTGGTCGGTGAAGAAGCCGCCGAGGAGCGGGCCCGCGACGGAGGCGAGGCCGAAGACCGCCCCGATGAGCCCCATGTAGCGGCCACGTTCCCGGGACGGGACGATGTCGGCGATGATCGCCTGCACACCGATCATGAGTCCGCCGCCGCCGATGCCCTGGACGGCCCGGAAGGCGATGAGTTCGTCCATGGTGCGCGACCAGCCGGCGAGGGCGGAACCGATGACGAAGACGACGATCGCGAACTGGAAGACGCCCTTGCGGCCGAAGAGGTCGCCGAGCTTCCCGTAGATCGGCAGACCGATCGTCGAGGCGAGGAGGTAGGCGGTGACCGCCCAGGACATCTTGTCCAGGCCGTGGAGCTCGCCGACGATCTTCGGCAGCGCCGTGGCCACGATCATCTGGTCGAGGGCCGCGAGCAGCAGGGTGAGCATCAGCCCGAGGAAGACCAGCCGGACCCTGCGGGGGCTGATGCCGTCGGGCGGCGGGGGCGCTCCGGCGTCGGACGGCGGAGCCGGTGGTCGGGGCTCGACGGCGGTGCCGGGCTCCGCCCAGGTCCCGGGCGGCCCGTACTCCGCGCCTCCCGGCCCGTCCTCCACCAGAGTGATCCCACCCACCACGTGACGCTCCCCTCGTCGCAGCTGCGCCGCCCATTTCTCGCATCAGGTGGCAAGGCAGGGCAAACGCGACCGGGCGCGCGCACGGCGCACTCAGAGGGCTTATGCGCCGGTGGGAGGCACTTCGGCGCACAACCGGCCGCCCCGGAAAACCACCCGTTCCGGTGAGGCCGGCCGTGACGCCAACAGCGGGAGGAGCAGGGCTACTTCTCGACCTCGGTGGCGAGGTTCTGCAGCAGCTCGTCGTAGATCCGGCCGAGGCCCTTGGGCGCGAAGGTCTTCTCGAAGAACCCGCCGATGCCGCCCGCGCCCTTCCAGACGGTGGTGACGACGGCCTTCGACCGGCCCTCGCCGGCCGGGGTGACGGTCCAGGTGGTGACCATCGTGGAGTTGCGGTCCTTCTCGACCAGCTGCCCGTCGGTGGGCTCCGTGACCTCGAGCAGGCAGTCGCGGACGCGCTTGCTCGTGGCCTGGAGCTTCCAGTGGACGAGGGTCCCTTCGCCGTCCCCGCCCTCGAGCACCTCGTACTCGCTGAAGTGCCCGGTCAGCACCTTGCCCCGGACCTCCTTGTAGTCGGCCAGCGCATCGAACACCGTCTCTGCGTCCGCCGCGATGATCCGCTCTGTCGTGGCCTCGACCTGCGCCATGCCTGCTCCTCCAGCACTCGATGTTCGGGGTGCTGCTGACCCAACCACCTCGGGCACGGCCCCTCAAAATCGGGTCCGGCGTTCCGTCGCGCACGATCAAGGGAACGTATGTTCTATTCTCGGCGCAGTACTACCGAGGAGGCGTCCATGCGCTGGGACAATCTGGCAGAGAACACCGCAAATGCGGGTGACGGAGCGCTCTTCGCCGCGGACGCGGTGACGACGCGCACCTTCGACACACCGGAATTCCGGGGCATCACCTTCCACGAGATCCGGGCCCGCTCGATCGTGAACAGGGTGCCCGGCGCCTCGCGCATGCCGTTCGAATGGACCGTGAACCCGTACCGGGGCTGCACCCATGCCTGCGTGTACTGCTTCGCCCGCAGGACCCACAGCTATCTGGACCTGGACACCGGCCTCGGGTTCGACTCCCAGATCGTCGTCAAGGTCAACGCCGCCGAACTGCTCGGCCGCCACCTGGCCTCCCGCCAGTGGCAGGGCCAGCACATCGCGATGGGCACGAACGTCGACTGCTACCAGCGCGCCGAGGGCCGCTACCGGCTGATGCCCGGCATCATCGCCGCCCTGCGCGACCACGCGAACCCGTTCTCCATCCTCACCAAGGGCACCCTCATCCTCCGCGACCTCGATCTGCTGCGGCAGGCCGCAGAGGTCACCGAGGTCGGTGTCTCCGTCTCCGTCGGCTTCACCGATCCCGAGCTGTGGCGCACGGTCGAACCGGGCACCCCCTCCCCCGAACGCCGCCTCGGCGTCGTCCGGGCCATGGCGGACAACGGGATCGGCTGCGGGGTGCTGATGGCCCCCGTCATCCCCTTCCTCGGCGACCACCCCGACCAGCTGCGCGCCACGGTCCGCGCGATCGCCGACGCCGGAGCGACGTCGGTGACCCCGCTCGTCCTCCATCTGCGGCCGGGCGCCCGTGAGTGGTTCATGCGGTGGCTCGCACACCACCACCCGCACCTGGTGCACCGGTACGAGGAGATGTACGCGGACGGTGCGTACGCGCCGACCTGGTATCAGCGGGGCATCACCCGCCGGGTGCACGAGCTGGCGGCCGAGTTCGGCATCGGCCCGGCCGACCGGGGCGGCGCCCGGCGCACCGTACGCGAGACGCCCGAGGTCCCCGACCCGGGCCCCACCCAGCTGAGCCTGCTCTGACCGCCTCCGTTGCCCGGCCCGAACGGGTCAACTCTCGGCCTCGCGTGTCCTTCCGCTCCCGGATCCGGGAAGCATGCGGCGGGAGCTGTGCCCCCCACAGCCGCGTTGCCCCACCACGGGAGGCCCCATGACGAAACGTGCAGGAATTCTGGTCGCCGTCGGCGCCACGGTCGCGGGTCTGGTGACCGCCGCGCCCTCCACCGCTTCCGCACCCTCCACCACCCCCGCCGCCGCGCCGCTCAAGTGGACCGGCTGCGGGACGAAGTCCTACCCGACGCTGCAGTGCGCAACGGTCACCGCGCCGCTCGACCATGACAACCCGTCGGGCAGGCCGGTCACCCTCGCCCTGTCCCGGGTCCCGCACACGGCGAAGACCTCGCAGGGCCCCCTGCTGGTCAATCCGGGCGGCCCCGGCGGCAGCGGGCTCTCCATGGCGGGTTTCGTGGCGGCCTCGCTGCCGAAGAAGCTCGCCGCCCAGTACGACGTGATCGGGTTCGACCCGCGCGGAGTCGGGAAGAGCAGGCCCGCGCTGAACTGCCTGCCGAAGTACTTCGAGCCGGTGCGCCCCGACACCGTGCCGGACTCCTACGAGGCGGAGAGGACCGCGCGCAACCGGGCCGCCTCCTTCGCCGCCGCGTGCGGCGAGAAGCACGGCGACCTGCTGCCGTACATGGACACCGTCAGCGCCGCGAAGGACCTCGACGTCATCCGCCGGGCCCTCGGCGCGAAGCAGATCAACTACTTCGGATACTCGTACGGGACCTACCTGGGCGCGGTCTACGCCAAGCTGTTCCCGCAGCACGTGCGCCGCCTGGTACTCGATTCCGTCGTCGACCCCGACGGCGTCTGGTACGAGGACAACCTCGCCCAGGACCACGCGTTCGACGCCCGTCACAAGGCCTTCGCCGCGTGGGTCGCGAAGAACGACGCCACGTACGAACTGGGCACCGACCCGGCGCAGGTGGAAGCCGCGTGGTACGGGATGCGCGAGGCGGTGAAGAAGCACCCCGCGGCCGGCAAGGTCGGGCCGGGCGAGCTCGAGGACACCTTCATGCCGGGCGGCTACTACGACGGCTACTGGCCGCGCCTCGCCGAGACCTTCGCGGCGTACGTGAACGACGACGACGAGGACGCGCTCGCCACCGCCTACGAGGACTTCGCCGCCGTGGACAGGAGCGGGGAGAACGGGTACTCCGTCTACACGGCCGTCCAGTGCCGTGACGCCGGCTGGCCCCGCACCTGGAGCACCTGGCGCAACGACACCTGGGAGGCGCACGCGAAGGCGCCGTTCATGACGTGGAACAACACCTGGTACAACGCACCGTGCGCCACGTGGCCGGTGGAACCCCTGGAACCGGTGCGGGTCACCAACGACGCCATCCCGCCCGCTCTCGTCTTCCAGGCCACCGACGACGCGGCCACCCCGTACGAGGGCGGCGTCACCATGAGCCGCGGGCTCAAGGGCTCCGGCCTCGTCGTGGAGGAGGGCGGCGGCAACCACGGCATCACGCTGAGCGGCAACAACTGCCTGGACAAGCACCTGGTGCGCTACCTGACGGACGGCACGCTCCCGGCCGCCGCCGGCAGCGGGGCGGACGCGGTCTGCGCCGCCCTGCCGGAGCCGAAGGCGACCACGGCCACCAAGGAGGGCACGAACACGAAGGGCAAGACGCTGCACGGGCTGCTCGGCTTCCGCGGCTGAGAAACCGCGATGCCTCCCGCCGGGGGCGTACGCCAGGATGGACCGCGTGACGACACGCCCCACCCCTGCGTACGCCCCCGGCCTGCGTATACGCGCCATGACACTCGACGACTGCGCCGCCGTGGCGGACATCCGGGTGCGCGGCTGGCAGGCGGCGTACGCAGGGATGGTCCCCCAGGAGTACCTGGACGCGATGGACGTCGCCGAGGACACCGGACGCCGGCGCGCGTACCTCAGCGCCGGCGGACCTGCCGTGAACCTGGTCGCCGAGACACCGGACACCACGCTGACCGGCTGGGCCTGCTACGGCCCCTGCCGGGACGAGGGCGCGCTCCCCGGGAGCGCGGAGCTGTACGCGCTCTACGCACACCCCGACCGGATCGGCACCGGAGTGGGGCGCTCTCTGCTCACGGAAGTGGTCTCGCGCGCCTCGGCGGAGGGATTCGGCGGGATGGCGCTCCGGGTACTGAGGGAGAACGAACGCGCCCGCCGCTTCTACGAACAGGCGGGCTTCCGGCCGGACGGCACGGCGGAGGCGTTCGAGGCCGCCGGAACCCTGGTGCCCGAGGTCAGATACATCCGCCCCCTCACCCCGCCGGCAGCCGCCTGAGCGCCTCCGCCGCCGCCGTGCCCAGGCGCGGGTGCGGCAGGGCCGCCTCCAGGACGGGACGTGCCCGGCCGTCTCCCAGGGTGCCCAGCCCTTCGACGCAGGCGAGCGCGACGTGCCAGTGCGGCTCGCCGGGGACCAGCAGCCGGTGCAGCGTGCTGACCAGGGCGGGTACGGACTCGGGGGCGCGCAGGGCCGCGAGCAGCCGCACCGGGTGCAGGGCATAGGCCGTCCGCAGGCTGTTCGTGGCGAGCGCGGCCGCGGCCTTGGGCGTCCGGGGGTCGCCGAGGAGCCGCAGGGCGTGGGCGGCCGAGACGCAGCGCTCGGGGTCACGGTGGTTGAGGAGGAGCACCAGCGCCTCGAAGGCCCGGCGGTCCCCCCGGCAGCCGAGCCGGAACGCCGCGATCTCGCGGGCCCACAGGGGGCGTTCGCGTGCGACGAGCACCTCGGCAAGTTCTTCGTCGTCCTCGGTGGCGACGAGCCGGCGGAAGACCTCCGGCTCACCCGCCTCGCTCCCGAGCCGGTCCGTCAGCGAGCGGAACTCCTCATCCATGACGGTGAGTTTATCCGTGCGCACGCACCGTGTTCGCCGAACTGTGTGCCAGCGCACAGACCGTCAGGGCTGGCGCGCTCGTTACTCGCCGGTTAATCTCAAGTGAGCGGGACACACTCCCCGCCGGCTCCGGTGGCCTGGTGACGCAGCCACCCGGAGTGCTTGTCGGTTCGGCAGTTGCGGACGCGGCCCGGGACAGGGCCCGTCACCTTTCTCCCCGGTGTGCCGTGCGCACCCGGGACCGTGCACCACGACACGCAGTTCCCGCGCGCTGAGCGCCGGCCGGGTTCTCGGCCACGCGCGCCGTCGTGCTCCTCTTCAGTCGTCACTCACCCTGGAGTCCCGTGATGGACACCCCGCTCACCACCATTGCCGTCGTCGGTCTCGGCACGATGGGAACCGGCATCGCCGAGGTCCTGGCCCGGGCCGGCCGTGAGGTCATCGGCATCGACGTCAGCGAAGCCGCCGCCCGTCAGGCCGTCGCCTCCCTTGAGGCCGCCACCGCGCGTTCCGTGCGCCGCGAGCGCATCACGGAGCAGGAGCGGCGCGACATCCTCGCCCGGTTCCGCACGTTCACCGATCTCCAGGCCGTCGCGGACGCGGAGCTGGTCATCGAGGTCGTGCCGGAGACCTACGAGATCAAGCAGCAGGTCTTCCGCGAGCTGGACGCGGTCGTCTCCCCCGGCGCGATCCTGGCGACGGGCACGAACGCCCTGTCCGTGACCCGGCTGGCCGCCGAGTCGCAGCACCCCGAGCGGGTCCTCGGTCTGCACTTCTTCAACCCGGCGCCCGCGATGAAGCTCGTCGAGGTGGTCTCCTCCGTGCTGACCGCCCCGCCGGCCGTGGAGAGCGTGACCCGGCTGGCCCGTGAGCTGGGCAAGGAGCCGGTCGCGGTCGGTGACCGTCCGGGGTTCGTCGCGGACGGTCTGCTGTTCGGCTACCTCAACCAGGCCGCCGCGATGTACGAGGCGAACTATGCCTCCCGCGAGGACATCGACGCCGCCATGAAGCTGGGCTGCGGCCTGCCGATGGGCCCCCTGGCCCTGCTCGACCTGATCGGCATCGACACGGCGCGCACGGTCCTGGAGGCCATGTACGCGGCGTCCCACGACCGGCTGCACGCCCCGGCCCCGGTGCTCGGGCAGCTCAGCGAGGCGGGGCTGACCGGCCGCAAGGCGGGCCGCGGCTTCTACACCTACGACGCCCCCGGCGGCCAGGACGTGGTGCCGGACGCCCTGACGCCCGCGGAGAGCGCGGGCGCGGCGACCGGACGCGAGGTCTCCTCGGTCGGTGTGGCCGGTTCCGGGACGATGGCCTCGGGTATCGCGGAGGTCTTCGCGAAGGCCGGTTACGCCGTGGTCCTCGCCGCACGCAGCCAGGAGAAGGCCGACACGGCCAAGGCCCGGATCGCCACGTCCCTGGGCCGTTCGGTCTCCAAGGGGCGCCTCACGGAGGAGGCCCGGGACGAGACGCTCGCCAGGATCACTCCGGCCGGCACGCTGGACTCCTTCGCCGACGTCGACCTGGCGGTCGAGGCGGTCGCCGAGGACCTGGAGATCAAGCGGGAGCTCTTCGCGACGCTGGACAAGGTCTGCAAGCCGGGCGCGGTGCTCGCGACCACCACCTCGTCCCTCCCGGTCGTGGCGGTCGCACGGGTGACCTCGCGCCCCGAGGACGTCGTCGGGATGCACTTCTTCAACCCGGCGCCCGCCATGAAGCTGGTCGAGGTGGTCCGCACGGTGCTGACCGCCGACGACGTGCACGCCACGGTCCGCGAGGTCTGCCTCAAGGTGCGCAAGCACCCGGTGGACTGCGGCGACCGGGCCGGATTCATCGTGAACGCGCTGCTGTTCCCCTACCTCAACAACGCGATCAAGATGGTCGAGGAGCACTACGCGACGCTCGACGACATCGACGCGGCCATGAAGCTCGGCGGCGGTTACCCGATGGGGCCGTTCGAGCTCCTGGACGTTGTCGGCCTGGACGTCTCACTGGCCATCGAGAAGGTCCTCCACAGCGAGTTCCGCGACCCGGGCCTCGCCCCGGCGCCGCTGCTCGAACACCTGGTGGCCGCAGGCTGCCTCGGCCGCAAGACGGGGCGCGGCTTCCGCGAATATGCCCGCCGCTGAGGTGCCCGCGGCAGGCGACGCCACGTCGCCCGCCGCCGGGCCCCCCGGGCGGGGGGCCCGGTGGGGCGGGCTGCTCGGACCCTCGGGTGACCTGCCCCCACAGGCGCACTCCCCTGCACCGATGGGTTACGTTCACCTCATGTCCCAACCCGCCAAGTCCCCTCGTTCCTCCGCCGCGACGGACGCCCCGGAGAGTGCCGCGAGCACCCGGGCCGCCGCCCAACGGCTCAAAATGCGCCGCGAACTGGCCGCGGCGGCGATGGAACTCTTCGCCACGAAGGGGTACGAGGCGACGACGGTCGACGAGATCGCCGGGGCCGCCGGGGTCGCCCGGCGCACGTTCTTCCGCCACTTCCGCTCCAAGGAAGAGGCCATCTTCCCGGACCACGACGACACCCTCGTCAGGGCCGAGGCCGTCCTCAACGCCGCCCCCGCGCACGAGCACCCGCTCGACACCGTGTGCCGCGGCATCAAGGAGGTCATGAAGATGTACGCGGCGAAGCCCGCAGTCTCCGTGGCGCGCTACAAGCTGACCCGTGAGGTGCCCACGCTCCGCGAGGCGGAGATCGCCTCGGTGGCCCGCTACGAGCGGCTTTTCACGCGCTATCTGCTGGGCCACTTCGACGAGCGCGACCACCACGTCGGCAACGACGACCCGCTGCTGGCCGAGGTGGCAGCGTCCGCGGTGGTGACCGCGCACAACCATGTGCTGCGGCGCTGGCTGCGGGCCGACGGCCAGGGCGACGTGGAGACCCAGCTCGACCACGCCTTCGCGATCGTGCGGGAGACCTTCGGCACGGGGATCGGGGCGGGCAGGACCGTGGGCGGCGACGCCGGGAGGGCGCCCGCCGCCACGGCGTCCAAGGAGGGCGAGGTGCTGGTCGCGGTGGCCCGTACGGACGCACCGCTCGACGAGGTCATGCGCACGATCCAGCAGGCCCTCAAGGAGACCTGAGCCCGGACCGGTCCGCTCTCATCCCTCGACGGGCTGCACCTCCGCGCCCGCGTACCAGGGCGGTGGTGCGGAGCCCTCGCTCCACGCCGTGAGTTCGTCGAGACCGACGCAGAGGATGCCGCACCGGTCGGCGTACTCGAGGGCCGGGTCGGTGAACTCCCCGGTGGTGACGACGAGGGCCACCTCGGCCCCGTGGACGGCGTAGCAGGTGCCGCCGAAGCGCTGGAGGTCCTGGGAGCCGACCTTGTTGTCGCTCGTGTACCTCTTGCACTGCACGACCAGGCGGCGCCCGTCCGGGGTCGTGGCCACCACGTCCGCGCCGAGGTCGCCGGCGCCCCCGACGACCTCGGCGTCCGCGCAGCCGTCGCGCCGGCAGAGAGCGGCCACGGCCTCCTCGAATTCGTACGGGTCCATGGCCGCGTAGTCGACGGGCCGCGGCGGCTCGGGGTCAGGGACGGCGGCCGGCTGCGGGAGCTCCTCCAGAGCGGCGTCCACGACCTCGTACGCCGCCTCGACGGCCGCCTCGGCCGCCCGGGCCGCCGCCCTGCGGCTACGGCGCGCACGCAGGAGCACCACGACGGCGGCCACCAGCCCGACGGCCGAGACGGCGGCGACCGCCGGATGCCGTCCGGCGCTCTCCAGTGCCGTGCGGACCATGAGTCCCACGCCGCAGACCAGGACCGCGACGAGCGCGAACCCGAACGCCGTCCGCCGCACGTCGAACGCGGGCCTGCGGCCCTGCCCGGCGCCTCTGCGCGTCTGTATGCCCATCGTGTACCCACCCCTGTCCCTGTGACCAAGTCAAGATCACTTCCGTCTGCCCCGTCCGGCCGGGTCGACGCACCTGCGGCGGGAAACCCGGTGGTCGGGGCGGTGGCGCCCGTGCTCGGATGCGCGCATGGAATCTGACGAGATGCTGGCCCTCTTCGACCACGAGATGCGCGAACACGCCCGCCCCGAAGGTCCCGGCGTACGGGTCGAGCGCGCATCCGGCGTCGTCCGCCAGGTCGGCTCCGCCGACGACTGGAACGGGGTCGTCTGGACGGCTCCGGACCTCGATGCCGTACGGGCCGAAGCGGTGATCGCGGAGCAGGTGGAGCACTACACCGCCCTCGGGCACGAGGAGTTCGAGTGGAAGCTGTACTCCCACGACCGGCCCGCCGACCTGGGCGGGAGGCTCCTGGCGGCGGGTTTCGCGGCGGAACCGCCGGAAACCCTGTTCGTCGCGCCGGCCGCCGGCCTGGCCTCCGCCGCGGAACTCCCGGCCGGCACGGAGCTCCGTACCGTGTCCGACGCGGCGGGAGTGGAGCTGATGGTCCGGGCGCACGAGCTGGCCTTCGGCACCGACGGTTCACGGCTGCGCCACCAGGCCCTGGCCCGCCTGGCCGACGACACCTTCCACGCGGTCGTGGTCCTCGCGGACGGCGAGCCCGTGAGCTCGGCCCGGACGGAACTCCACCCCGGCACCGGCTTCGCGAGCCTCTGGGGCGGCGGCACGGCGCCCGGGTGGCGCGGCAGGGGCATCTACCGGGCGCTGATCGCCCACCGCGCCCGCTTCGCCGCCGAGCGCGGCTACCGCTTCCTCCAGGTCGACGCGACGGATCAGTCCGCCCCGATCCTGCGGCGGCTCGGCTTCACGGCGCTGAGCACGACGACGCCGTACGTGTACCGCACCGCGCCGTAGCCGTCACAAAAGAGGGGCCAACGCGACATACCGCCCATGATGTTGCTCATGCGTGCCTACGAGATGACAACTGAGAGAAATTGTTGGCACTGGGTGCCTTGCCACCTGTCACGGAGTGCCATACGTTGAAGGCGTCCGGGCGGCCGGCGTGCAGAGATCTCTCGTACGCCGGCTGTCCCCGCAGACCACGTGTCAGCGCGCCCGGGCGCCTGCGTCACAGGCACACCTTTCTGCTCCACCGAGCAGGCACACAGCACCGCCCGCCGAACCGACGGCACACCTCCACACCGCACCGCTCCCCTGACCACAGGGGTCCTCCGAGCGTTTCCCCCGACGCCGGAGACCCGATCTGCCGGAGGCATCACCGTGAAGGAAATCCTGGACGCGATCCAGTCGCAGGACAGCACCGCCGCGGACTTCGCGGCCCTGTCCGTCCCCGAGTCGTATCGCGCGGTGACCGTGCACAAGGACGAGGCGGAGATGTTCGCCGGAGTCGCCAGCCGCGACAAGGACCCGCGCAAGTCCCTCCACGTGGAGGACGTGCCGGTGCCCGAGCTCGGACCGGGCGAGGCCCTGGTCGCGGTCATGGCCAGCTCGGTGAACTACAACTCCGTCTGGACCTCGATCTTCGAGCCGGTCTCGACCTTCGGCTTCCTGGAGCGCTACGGGAAGCTCAGCGACCTCAGCAAGCGCCACGACCTGCCGTACCACGTCATCGGATCCGACCTGGCGGGCGTCGTCCTGCGCACCGGGCCGGGCGTCAACGCCTGGAACCCGGGCGACGAGGTCGTCGCGCACTGCCTCTCGGTCGAGCTGGAGTCCTCCGACGGCCACAACGACACGATGCTCGACCCGGAGCAGCGCATCTGGGGCTTCGAGACCAACTTCGGCGGCCTGGCCGAGATCGCGCTCGTCAAGTCCAACCAGCTGATGCCCAAGCCGAAGCACCTCAGCTGGGAGGAGGCCGCATCGCCGGGCCTGGTCAACTCCACCGCGTACCGCCAGCTCGTCTCGCGCAACGGCGCGGGCATGAAGCAGGGCGACAACGTCCTGATCTGGGGCGCGAGCGGCGGACTCGGCTCCTACGCGACGCAGTTCGCGCTGGCCGGCGGCGCCAACCCGATCTGTGTCGTCTCCAGCCCGGAGAAGGCCGAGATCTGCCGGGCGATGGGCGCCGAGGCGGTCATCGACCGCAACGCGGAAGGCTACAAGTTCTGGAAGGACGAGCGCACCCAGGACCCGAAGGAGTGGAAGCGCTTCGGCAAGCGCATCCGCGAGTTCACCGGCGGCGAGGACATCGACATCGTCTTCGAGCACCCGGGCCGCGAGACCTTCGGCGCCTCGGTCTACGTCACCCGCAAGGGCGGCACCATCACGACCTGCGCCTCCACCTCGGGCTACATGCACGAGTACGACAACCGCTACCTGTGGATGTCCCTCAAGCGGATCATCGGCTCCCACTTCGCCAACTACCGCGAGGCGTGGGAGGCCAACCGCCTGATCGCCAAGGGGAAGATCCACCCGACGCTCTCCAAGGTCTACTCCCTGGAGGACACCGGCCAGGCCGCGTACGACGTGCACCGCAACCTCCACCAGGGCAAGGTCGGCGTGCTCGCGCTGGCGCCCCGCGAGGGCCTGGGTGTGCGGGACACGGAGCTCCGCGAGCAGCACATCGACGCCATCAACCGCTTCCGCAACGTCTGAGGTCCACCATGACCGAACGTCAGAAGGACCGTCCGTGGCTCATGCGGACGTACGCCGGCCACTCGACGGCCGAGGCGTCCAACGAGCTGTACCGGCGCAACCTCGCCAAGGGCCAGACGGGTCTGTCGGTCGCCTTCGATCTGCCCACGCAGACCGGGTACGACCCCGACCACGTCCTCGCCCGCGGCGAGGTGGGCCGGGTCGGCGTGCCGGTCTCGCACCTCGGTGACATGCGGCGGCTGTTCCAGGACATCCCCCTGGAGCAGATGAACACCTCGATGACGATCAACGCCACCGCGATGTGGCTGCTGGCGCTCTACCAGGTGGTCGCCGAGGAGCAGGGGGCGGACCCCGACAGGCTCCAGGGCACGACACAGAACGACATCGTGAAGGAGTACCTGTCGCGGGGGACGCACGTCTTCCCGCCTGGCCCCTCGCTGCGGCTGACGACCGACATGATCACGTACACGGTCAACCGCATCCCGAAGTGGAACCCGATCAACATCTGCAGCTACCACCTGCAGGAGGCGGGGGCCACTCCGGTCCAGGAGATCGCGTACGCCATGTCGACGGCCATCGCGGTGCTCGACGCCGTGCGCGACTCGGGGCAGGTGCCCGAGGAGCGGTTCGGGGACGTCGTCGCACGCATCTCCTTCTTCGTGAACGCGGGGGTCCGCTTCATCGAGGAGATGTGCAAGATGCGCGCCTTCGGCCGCATCTGGGACCAGGTCACTCGGGAGCGGTACGGCATCGCGAACCCGAAGCAGCGCCGCTTCCGCTACGGCGTACAGGTCAACTCGCTGGGGCTGACGGAGGCGCAGCCGGAGAACAACGTCCAGCGCATCGTCCTGGAGATGCTGGCCGTCACGCTCTCCAAGGACGCGCGCGCCCGGGCCGTGCAGCTGCCCGCCTGGAACGAGGCGCTTGGCCTGCCGCGTCCCTGGGACCAGCAGTGGTCGCTCCGCATCCAGCAGGTGCTCGCGCACGAGAGCGACCTGCTGGAGTACGAGGACATCTTCGCCGGTTCGCACGTGATCGAGGCCAAGGTCGAGGAGCTGGTCACCGAGTCCCTGGCGGAGATCGACCGCATCCAGCAGATGGGCGGCGCGATGGCCGCCGTCGAGTCGGGATACCTCAAGTCGGAGCTCGTCTCCTCGCACGCCGCGCGGCGGGCGAGGATCGAGGCCGGCGAGGAGAAGATCGTCGGCGTCAACATCTACGGGACGACGGAGCCCAACCCGCTGACCGCCGACCTGGACGCGGCGATCATGACGGTGGACCCCGAGAACGAGGCACGGGTCGTCGCCGCGCTGCACGAGTGGCGCGACAACCGCGACGAGGCCCGCGCCACCGAGGCGCTGACGGCCCTGAAGAAGGCCGCGGCCGGCACCGCGAACATGATGGAGGCGACCGTCGAGTGCGCCCGGGCGGGCGTCACCACCGGTGAGTGGGCCTGGGCCCTGCGCGACGTCTTCGGTGAGTTCCGGGCACCGACGGGCGTCTCCTCCGCCCCGGTGGCGGTCACCGCCGAGCCCGGCACCCCGCTCGCCGTGGTCCGCGAGAAGGTGGCCCGCACCGCCGGGGACCTGGGCGTGGGACGGCTGCGGCTGCTGGTCGGCAAGCCCGGCCTCGACGGGCACTCCAACGGCGCCGAACAGATCGCCGTACGGGCCAGGGACGCCGGCTTCGAGGTGGTCTACCAGGGCATCCGGCTGACGCCCGAGCAGATCACGGACGCCGCGCTCGCCGAGGACGTGCACTGCGTCGGCCTGTCCATCCTGTCCGGCTCGCACGCCGAGCTGGTGCCGGACGTGCTGAACCGGCTGCGTGACGCCGGTGCGCCGGACATCCCGGTGATCGCCGGCGGCATCATCCCGGGGGCCGACGCACGCGCCCTCATCGCGGCCGGCGTCGCCGCCGTCTTCACCCCGAAGGACTTCGGCATCACCGAGATCATCGGCCGTATCGTCGACGAGATCCGGAAAGCGAACAAGCTCGACCCTCTGGAGGTCCCCGCATGACCACGCCCGTGAACCGGCTGCGCCCCCGCCGCTCGTGTCTGGCGGTGCCCGGCTCGAACCCGCGGTTCCTGGAGAAGGCCCAGGGCCTCCCCGCCGACCAGGTGTTCCTGGACCTGGAGGACGCCTGCGCCCCGCTTGCCAAGGAGGGCGCGAGGCACCACATCGTCGACGCGCTCAACAACGGCGACTGGACGGGCAAGACCCGGGTCGTGCGGGTGAACGACTGGACGACGCACTGGACCTACCGCGACGTCATCACGGTCGTCGAGGGCGCCGGCCCGAACCTCGACTGCATCATGCTGCCGAAGGTCCAGGACGCCCAGCAGGTCGTCGCGCTGGACCTGCTGCTGACCCAGATCGAGAAGACGATGGGCTTCGAGGTGGGCCGCATCGGCATCGAGGCGCAGATCGAGAACGCCAAGGGCCTGGTGAACATCGACGACATCGCCGCCGCCTCGCCCCGCCTGGAGACCCTGATCTTCGGCCCGGCCGACTTCATGGCCTCGATCAACATGAAGACCCTGGTCGTCGGCCAGCAGCCGCCCGGTTACCCGGCGGACGCGTACCACTACATCCTGATGCGCATCCTGATGGCGGCCCGCACGCACGACCTCCAGGCGATCGACGGCCCGTTCCTCCAGATCCGCGACGTGGACGCCTACCGCGAGGTCGCCGGGCGGGCCGCGGCGCTGGGCTTCGACGGCAAGTGGGTGCTGCACCCGGGCCAGGTCGACGCGGCGAACGAGGTCTTCTCCCCCTCGCAGGAGGACTACGACCACGCCGAGCTCATCCTCGACGCCTACGACTGGTGCACCTCCGAGGAGGGCGGCAAGAAGGGCTCGGCCATGCTCGGCGACGAGATGATCGACGAGGCCAGCCGCAAGATGGCCCTGGTCATCGCGGGCAAGGGCCGCGCGGCCGGCATGCAGCGCACCTCCAAGTTCGAAGCCCCGGAGGCCTGACATGCAGTTCGGACGCACCTATGAGGAGTTCGAGGTCGGTGCTGTTTACAAGCACTGGCCGGGAAAGACGGTCACGGAGTACGACGACCACCTGTTCTGCCTGCTGACCATGAATCATCACCCGCTGCACATGGACAGCAACTACGCCGAGAAGACGACGGATTTCGGGAAGAACGTCGTCGTGGGCAATTACATCTACTCGCTCCTTCTCGGCATGTCGGTGCCGGACGTCTCCGGAAAGGCGATCGCCAATCTGGAGGTGGAGTCGCTGAAGCACGTGGCGCCGACCTTCCACGGCGACACGATCTACGGCGAGACGACCGTGCTCGACAAGACGCCGTCGAGGTCCAAGAGCGACCGCGGCATCGTCCACGTGGAGACGAAGGGCTACAAGCAGGACGGCACGCTGGTCTGCGTGTTCCGCCGCAAGGTGATGGTGCCCACCGGGACGTACATCAAGGAGCGTGGCGGAGAGCAGCCCGGCCGCCCGGAGATCGTGTCACCGTCGAGCAAGAACGTGGAGAAGTAGCCATGAGCCGACTCGCGCAGACCGCCGGTCTGACGGACGTCCAGCAGGAAATCCTCTCCACGGTCCGTGATTTCGTCGACAAGGAGATCATTCCTGTCGCGACCCAGCTGGAGCACCGGGACGAGTATCCGACGGAGATCGTCGAAGGACTCAAGGAGCTCGGCCTGTTCGGGCTGATGATCCCGGAGGAGTACGGCGGCCTGGGCGAGTCGCTCCTCACGTACGCGCTGTGCGTCGAGGAGATCGCCCGGGGCTGGATGAGCGTGTCGGGCATCATCAACACGCACTTCATCGTGGCCTACATGCTCAAGCAGCACGGCACGCAGGAGCAGAAGGACACGTTCCTGCCCCGGATGGCGCTGGGCGAGGTGCGGGGCGCGTTCTCGATGTCCGAGCCGGCGCTGGGTTCCGACGTCTCGGCGATCACGTCCAAGGGCGTGAAGGAGGGTGACGAGTACGTCCTCGACGGCCAGAAGATGTGGCTGACGAACGGCGGCACGTCGACGCTCGTCGCCGTCCTGTGCAGGAGTGACGAAGGCCACCCCGAGGGGACCGCCCCGCACAAGTCGATGACGACGTTCCTGGTCGAGAAGGAGGCGGGCTTCGGAGAGGTCCGCCCCGGTCTCACGATCCCGGGGAAGATCGACAAGATGGGCTACAAGGGCGTCGACACGACCGAGCTCATCATGGACGGACTACGCATTCCGGCCAATCGTGTGCTGGGTGGCACCACCGGCCGAGGTTTTTACCAAATGATGGACGGTGTCGAGGTGGGGCGGGTGAATGTCGCCGCGCGTGGCTGCGGTGTCGCGCAGCGTGCGTTCGAGCTCGGTGTTTCCTACGCCCAGCAGCGCCAGACCTTCGGAAAGCAGATCGCACAGCACCAGGCGATCCAGTTCAAACTGGCTGAAATGGCCACCAAGGTCGAAGCGGCGCATGCGATGATGGTGAACGCAGCTCGCAAAAAGGACTCCGGGGAGCGGAACGACCTGGAGGCAGGGATGGCGAAGTACCTCGCCTCCGAGTACTGCAAGGAAGTCGTCGAGGACGCCTTCCGTATCCACGGCGGCTACGGCTTCTCCAAGGAGTACGAGATCGAGCGCCTCTACCGTGAGGCACCGATGCTGCTGATCGGTGAAGGTACCGCCGAGATCCAGAAAATGATCATCGGTCGCCGGCTGCTCGAGGAGTACCGGCTCCAGGGCTGAAATGTCCCTTACGGGGTGATTTGGTGGCGAAGAACATCACACCGGGTCACCCCTGTCCGGAGCCTTTCAGCTGTCCGACTCGGCTGCTGGCTTGCCCAGTTGCCGCTCGCACCCGATAGCATCGCCGGAAAGCCGCCGTCCCCCCGTTGCCAGCGCGGCATCATCCGCTACGAAGGTCATCCATGCCCGACAGCCAAATCCCTGCATCGCGCGGAGGGGTCCGCCTCGCCCGCGGAGCATCGCCGTGGCTCCTCCCGACCGTCGCCACCGCGGCACTCAGCCTCGCCCGGGCCCGCAAGTCCGGACGCTGGGCCGCCGTGGCCGTGCCCACCACCGCGCTCGCGGCGGGCATGCTCTGGTTCTTCCGCGACCCCGAGCGCGAGATCACCCAGGGTCGCGTCATCTCGCCGGCCGACGGAGTGGTGCAGAGCATCATGCCGTGGAAGGACGGGCGCACTCGCGTCGCGATCTTCATGAGCCCGCTGAACGTGCACGTGAACCGGGCGCCCCTGTCCGGCACGGTGACCTCGGTCGAGCACATTCCGGGCGGGTTCGTCCCGGCGTTCAACAAGGAGAGCGAGAACAACGAGCGCGTTGTCTGGCACTTCGACACCGAGCTCGGCGACATCGAGATGGTGCAGATCGCGGGAGCGGTCGCCCGTCGCATCGTCCCCTACATCCCGCAGGGCACGAAGGTGGAGCAGGGCGAACGCATCGGTCTGATCCGCTTCGGCTCGCGCGTGGACATCTACCTTCCGGAAGGTGTCGACGTCGCGGTCGAGGTCGGCCAGGCCACGACCGCGGGGGTGACTCGAATTGACCGTGATTGATCCCGATACCCAGGCGAGCTGGGTGCCCGAGGCGGAGGAGCAGGACGACGCCGAGGACATGCCGCTCTCGATGCGGCTGTCGATAGCGGACACGCTCACGCTCGGTAACGCCACGTGCGGTTTCATGGCGGTATACTTCACCACCACGGGGATCCTCATCCCGCACCTCACGGGCAGCGACGAGTCGGGCATGGCCAGGCACTCCGCGGCGACCGCGGTGATCCTGATGCTCATGGCCGCCGTGTTCGACCTCTTCGACGGCCTCGTGGCGCGCAAGCTGCGTTCGTCGCCGATGGGGGCGGAGCTGGACAACCTCTCCGACCTCATCAGCTTCGGCCTCGCCCCGGCGTACTTCGTCCTGGTGTACGGGATGGTCGCGGACGACGCCCACCAGCGGGTGTCGGCGCTCGCGGCCATCGTGGTGCTGCTGGCGGTGGTGCTCAGGCTTGCGCGGTTCTCGTGTGTGACCTTGAAGGACGGCATGTTCCAGGGCATGCCGAGCCCCTTCGGAGCGCTGACGGTCGTTTCGATCGTGCTCCTGGAGCTGCCCTTCGTGCCGACGCTGCTCGCGATCATCGGAGTGGCGTGGCTGATGGTCAGCCGGGTCGAGTACCCGAAGCCGCGGGGAGTCCTCGCGGTGGCGATGCTCAGCTGGATCGTGGCCGCGATGGGGCTCCTCGCCGCGTGGGCGTTCGACGCCCCCGGCGGCCAGCTGCTCCTTCAGACCGGCTGCGCCCTGCAGGTCGTCCTGGGGGCGGTGATCCCGCTCTTCGCCACGGCACGGCGGGTGAACACCTTCCGCGACAACCGGCGCGAGGCACGGGCGGCACAGCTCCCGTAACCAGGCTCGGACAGAGTGCGACGAGGGCCCGGACGCTCCCCAGCGTCCGGGCCCTCGCGCGTGCGCGGACAGCGTGTGCGGGCCGCCCTCGCGCGTGCGGCGACAGGGGCCCCGGTGCGCCTCCGCGGCAAGCACCTGGCCTCCCGGGCCGCCCCTGGCCCGCTCACGGCCTGCAGAGGGTGCGCTGCCGCCCGTCGCGGGGGACGCTGGAGAGCGTGCACGACCATGCGGAGGAGTCCGTCACCGTCACGGGGTCGGGCACGGAGCTGCTGGACAGCGCCGTGGCCCACGTCGTACGGGAGACCGGCGCGTCCGTGGCGATGCTGTACCTCCAGTCGGAACACGACGGCACGCTCCACCTGGCCGTCCTCATCGGGGTCCCGGCCCAGCTGGCCGCCCCCTGGACCCGGGTGCCGCTTTCGGCTCCGATCCCGGTGGCGGACGCCGTACGGCTGCGCTGCCTGATCTGGCTCGGCAGCCAGGAGGAACTGGCCCGCCGGTACCCGCGCCCCGCGCTCGTCCTGCCGTACCAGTTCGCCATGGGCGCCGCCCCCATCCGGACGGGCACCACCGACCGGGGTGGCCTCGTGCTGCTGTGGCCGGGCTCCCACTCCTCACAGCTGTCCGCCGCGGAGCGTGCCGCCATGCTGGGCGGGTGCCACGGCATCGGGATGCTCCTGCAGCAGGCCGAGGGCAGCGGCTATCCGGTCCGGCCCGGGAGCCAGCCGCGCGTGCTGCTCCCGCCGGACCCGCCCCGGCCGGAACCGTCCGAGGCCGCCGCCGCCGCGGAATTCCTCCACCGGCTGCCCGGCGGAAGCTGCGCCCTGGCCCTCGACGGAAGGGTCACCTATCTCAACGAGGCCGCCGCGGATCTCCTGGGGGCCGGCGCCGGGGAGGTGCTGGGCACCCTGCCCTGGGTGTCGCTCCCCTGGCTGAACAACCCGGTCGTCGAGGACTACTACCGGGCCGCCGTCATCGGCCGCCAGCAGACGTCTTTCACCGTGCTGCGGCCACCGGACCGGTGGCTGGCCTTCCACCTGTTCCCGAGCGCCACCGGGATCAGCGTCCGGATCCTGCCCACCCCGCGGCCCGGCCCCGCGAATGCGCCGCCGCCCCGGCTCCCGCCGACCTCGGACGTGCCCAGCCGGGCCACCGCGCTCTACCACCTGATGCATCTGGCGGCGACGCTCACGGAGGCCGTCGGCACCCAGGACGTGATCGGCCTGGCGGGCGACCAGCTGATGCCGGCCTTCCGCATCCAGACGCTCGTCGTCATGACGTCCACGGAGGGGCGGCTGAGGGTCGAGGGCCGCCGGGGCACCCACCCCGCGCTCATGGACCGCTTCGACGGCGCCCCGCTGACGTCGGCGACCCCCGCCGCACACGTGCTGACGACGGGCATCCCGGACTTCTACCCCACCTTCACCGAGCTGGAGCGGGCCTATCCCTCGGCGGGCCTGCGCAAGGCGGTCTCCGCCTGTGCCTTCCTCCCGCTGATCGTCTCCGGGCACCCGGTGGGCTCGCTGGTCCTCGCCTACGACCAGCCGCACCCCTTCGACCCCGAGGAACGCGCCCTGCTGACATCGATCGCGGGGCTGCTCGCCCAGGCCCTGGACCGTGCCCGGCTCTACGACACCAAGGACCGGCTCGCGCGCAGCCTCCAGGCCCATCTGCTGCCCCAGACGCTCCCCCGCGTCGACGGCCTGGACGTCGCGGCCCGCTACCTCCCGTCGACCCGGGGCATGGGCATCGGCGGGGACTTCTACGACCTCATCCGGCTCGACGCGACCACCGCCGCCGCGGCCATCGGAGACGTGCAGGGCCACAACGAGAACGCCGCCGCGCTCATGGGACAGGTCCGCACCGCCGTGCACGCCTCCGCGGGAGCACCGCCGGACGAGGTCCTGGCCCGTACCAACCGGCTGCTCACCGATCTCGACCCCGGGCTCTTCACCAGCTGCCTCTACATCCACCTCGACCTCGCCGGGCACAGCGCGCGCATGGCCACCGCCGGCCATCCCCCGCCGCTGCTGCGGCAGCCGGACGGGCAGACCGAGGTCCTCGATCTGCCGCCCGGTCTCCTCCTCGGCATCGATCCCGCCTCGCGCTACCCGACGACCGATGTGCCGCTCCCTCCCGGTGCTGCGCTCGCGCTGTTCACCGACGGGCTGGTGGAGGCACCGGGGGTGGCGTTCGACGACGCGGCCGCGGAGCTGGCCGCACACTTCGCCCTCGCCCTCGACCAGGACATGGAGTCCGTCGCCGACACGCTCGTGCGGTACGCGAAACGGGCCACGCCGGGCACCGACGACATCGCCCTGCTCCTCATCAACGCCCTGCGGCCGGACTCCTGACGGTGTCCGGCGCCCTTCCGGGTGCGGAGAGGTGGAGAGCCCTGGGGTGCCGAGGCGGTGGGGTTTCATCGGCACCCCAGGGCGTTCGGGGGTGATGCGGCGGGCGTGCCGGGATCAGCCGCCGTAGAGGTCGGCCAGGCTGATGCCGGTGGTGCTCGCGGGGCCGCCGAGCCTCACCTCGTGGTCGAGGCTCACGAACTTCCCGCCCGACTGCCAGAGCGCGGGCTTGAGCATCGCGTACTTGGCCTCGTCCCAGGTCGCCCAGTCGTAGCCCAGCAGGCCTCCGGTGTCACCGGAGTTCGGGTTGAGGCACCAGAAGGTCTGGTGGATGCCGTTCTCCACGATCAGATCCCGCAGGGCCGTCATCCACTTCTGGTTGGGCCCGTTGTCGAGGTGCCCTCCCCACTCACCGATGAGCAGCGGTGCGGTGCCGTTCTTGTGGAGGTAGAGCCAGTTGGGGTCCCAGACGTCGCGCTCCAGCGTGGTGCGGTTCCACTCGCCCTGGAACCAGGGCTGCTGGTAGACCAGCGGTCCGTAGTCGTGCGGCGAGTAGACCAGCTGGTCCTGCTGGGCACCCAGGTCGACCGGGTGGTCCTTCGCCCCGCGCAGGTTCCCGCCCCACCACATGCCGTGGTAGTCGGCGGCCGAGGTGGAGGACCAGTTCGCACCGTTCTTGGGGTAGATCTCGATGCCTTCGCACAGGACGAGGACCTGCGGGTTGATCGCGAGGATCCGCTTGCCCGCGGTCTCGCAGGTGTACTTGAAGTTGTCCTGGTCCGTGGAGCCGTCCCACTTGGCGCGAGGGCTTTCGGACTGCTTGCCGTGCGGCTCGTTCTTGACGTCCATCGCCACGAGCGTGTCGTTGGCCTTGTAGCGCGCGGTCACCCACTCCCAGGCGCTGTAGAACTGCTCGGGGGTGATCGAGCCCTTCCACCAGACCGGGTACACGTGGCCGGAGTTGTCGGCCTCCGCGCTGTGCACGTCCAGCATGACCTTGATGCCGTACTTCTCCGCCACGGCGAGGAAGGCGTCGAAGACCCCCAGGGTCGTCTTGCCCGCCAGTTCGGGGTTGGCCCAGGTGTTGACCGCGCTGGAGGGCGCCGCCTGCCCGTTCTTCCACTCGAGCAGGAGCTGGGTGGAGATCGGCACGCGGACGATGTTGATGCCGCGCTCCGCCATCTGCCGGGTGACCGTGTCCAGGTTGGCGGACCAGAGCCCGTGGAAGACCCGTTCGGAGGCGTTGAAGCCGAACCAGTTGACACCGGTGAGCCAGACGCGGTGGCCCTGCGCGTCGACGATCCGGTTGCCCTCGGTGTGCAGCCAGTCGGTGCCGGCGGCGGCGGTCGTCGCCGCAGCCCGCCCGCCCGCCGCGGCAGCCGGTGCTTCCCGTGCGGCGACCGGGCCGGACAGTGTCATCAGCAGAGCGGTCGCGGTGACTGCGGCGGCGAGCACCCTGCCCAGTCGTCTTCTCGTCCGTGGCTTCATCCGTTGTCGCCTTTCATGGGGGTGAGGCGGGCCATAGGAATGGGAGCGCTCCCACTTCGTTGCTCACATGAAGCCAGGGCCACGGAACGGCTGTCAATGGACATGACAACGTTCACTTCTTGAAAACGTATGCCCCTCCAGGCCGCTCGCTATTCCCGCAGTTGAGTCATTTATTTGAGCGATGAAGACGAAATCTTGCGCAGCACCGTGGACTTCTTTACTGGCGTGCTCCTAGCCTGTGGGGCGTCCGAAGTGCCCCTCGAGCCGCAAGGACGACTCACACGTGACCCCACCACTGTCTCGACCACGCCTTCTCAGACGCTCCCTGTCCGCATCCCTCTCCCTCGCACTCGTCGCGGCGGGCACCGCCGCGACGTTCGTGCTGGCCGGCGCTCCCCCCGCCCAGGCCGCCGCGGTCCCTGCGCCGTCACCCGTCGGCATAGCCGGGCGGGGCGCCACCGTCCCGTTCAAGGAACAGGAGGCCGAGTACGCCGCCACCAACGGCTCGCTGATCGGTCCGAACCGGCTGTACGGCTCCCTGCCCTCCGAGGCGTCGGGCCGCCAGGCGGTCACCCTCGACGCCGCCGGGGAGTACGTCGAGTTCACGCTCACCGCCCCCGCGAACGCGATGACCTTCCGCTACTCGCTGCCGGACAACGCGGCCGGGACGGGCCGGGACGCCTCGCTCGACCTGCGGGTCAACGGCAGCTCGCTCAAGAGCGTGCCGGTGACGTCGAAGTACGGCTGGTACTACGGGGGTTACCCCTTCAACAACAGCCCGGGCGACACCAACCCGCACCACTTCTACGACGAGACCCGGACGATGTTCGGGTCCACCCTGGCCGCGGGGACGAAGATCCGGCTCCAGGTGACCTCCACCGCGGCCTCGCCGTCGTTCACCATCGACCTGGCCGACTTCGAGCAGGTCGGCGCGCCGGTCGGCAAGCCGTCGGGCGCGCTGGACGTGGTGGGCGACTTCGGCGCCGACCCGACAGGGGCTGCGGACTCCACGGCGAAGATCCAGGCCGCGGTGGACGCGGGGCGCACCCAGGGCAAGGAGGTGTACATCCCGCAGGGCACCTTCAAGGTCCAGGACCACATCGTCGTCGACAAGGTCACCCTGCGCGGCGCCGGTCCCTGGTACAGCGTGCTGACCGGGCGTCACCCCACGGACCGCAGCAAGGCGGTCGGGGTCTACGGGAAGTACTCGGCGCAGGGCGGCAGCAGCAACGTCACCCTCAAGGACTTCGCCATCATGGGCGACATCCGCGAGCGGGTGGACAACGACCAGGTCAACGCCATCGGCGGGGCCATGTCCAACTCGGTCGTCGACAACGTCTGGATGCAGCACACCAAGTGCGGCGCCTGGATGGACGGCCCCATGGACAACTTCACCATCAAGAACAGCCGCATCCTGGACCAGACCGCCGACGGCGTGAACTTCCACTACGGCGTCACGAACTCCACGGTGACCAACACCTTCGTCCGCAACACCGGTGACGACGGACTGGCCATGTGGGCGGAGAACGTCCCGAACGTGAAGAACAAGTTCACGTTCAACACGGTGATCCTGCCGATCCTCGCCAACAACATCGTCACGTACGGCGGCAAGGACATCACCATCTCCGACAACGTCATGTCGGACACCATCACCAACGGCGGCGGGCTGCACATCGCCAACCGCTACCCGGGCGTCAACTCGGGCCAGGGGACGGCCGTCTCGGGTACGCACACCGCTGCTCGCAACACCCTGATCCGGACCGGGAACAACGACTTCAACTGGCAGTTCGGCGTCGGCGCGATCTGGTTCAGCGGACTCAACGAGCCGATCAACAACGCCACCGTCAACATCACCGACAGCGAGATCCTGGACAGCTCCTACGCCGCGATCCATCTGATCGAGGGCGCGAGCAACGGGCTGCACTTCGACAACATCAAGATCGACGGCGCGGGCACGTACGCCCTGCAGATCCAGGCCCCGGGCACGGCCTCGTTCAACAAGGTCGTCGCCACCCACATCGCCCAGTCCAACCCGATCCACAACTGTGTCGGGAGCGGCTTCCAGATCACCCAGGGCACCGGGAACTCGGGCTGGTACGCGAATCCGCCCGCCTGCACCGGTGTCTGGCCTGCCCCGGTGTGGACCAACGGCGGGGTCCCGGGAGGCGGTGGCCCCACCGACCCGACCGACCCGACGGACCCGACCGACCCGACCGATCCGCCCGAGGAGACGGGCAACCTCGCCCAGGGGCGTCCGGTGACCGAGACGAGCCACGCCGACGTGTACGGCGCCGGCAACGCGGTCGACGGCAACGCCAACAGCTACTGGGAGAGCCGCAACAACGCCTTCCCGCAGTCCGTCACCGTGGACCTCGGTGCCGCCAAGGCGGTCAAGCGGCTGGTGCTCAAACTGCCGCCTGCCGCGGCCTGGGCGACCCGTACCCAGACGATCGGCGTCACGGGCAGCACCGACAACGCGGCGTACAGCACGCTGAAGTCGTCCGCCGGGTACACCTTCAACCCGTCGAGCGGCAACACGGCGACGGTGACGCTGACGGGGACGCCGGTCCGCTACCTGCGGCTGACGTTCACCGCGAACACCGGCTGGCCGGCGGGCCAGTTGTCCGAGCTGGAGGCCTACACCAGCTGACCGACCACACGACGACGGGCCCGGCCTGCACGGCCGGGCCCGTCCCTGTGCGGGGAGATCAGGGCTGGGGCGAGAAGGACTCCGCGGCCGGGGCCACCTCCGCCTGGCGGACCACCTTGAGGCCGCCGGGGCTCTTGGCGTCCGGCTTCATGATGACGGTCTCCTTGGTGGAGGGCGCCGCCGGGTCGGTGAAGTCGTGCGAGATCCCGAAGTCGCCGCCGAAGTCCTTGATGGTGAGAAGGGCCTTGTCGACGCCCTCACGGGTGAGGTCCTTCGACTCGCAGGCCTTCTTCAGCGCCTCGCCGAAGACGGACGCCGCGTTGTACCCGGCGATGACGCCGTTGTCGAGACCGTCCTTGGGGTACTGGGCCGCGTAGGCCTTGGCGAGCTTCGACGGGCCGGCGGCCGAGTCGCCGATGGGCAGCGTGGAGGACCCGATGTAGTAGTCCTTCTGCAGGGCCGGGCCCGCCTGGGTGGCCAGGAGCTGCGGGGCGTACGCCGAGTTGTTGCCCACCACCGGGACGTCGAACCCGGTGGCCGCGGCCACACCGACCAGCGAGGCGGCCTGGCGCGGTCCGGCGCTGATGACGATCGCCTTCACCCCGGCCTGCTTGAGCGCGGAGACCTGGGCGGTCATGTCGTTGTCGGTCGGCTTGATCTTCTGCTCGACGACGGTCAGGCCCGCCTCCTTCGCCGCGTGCTCCGAGCCGGCCAGGGCGTTCTCGCCGTAGTCGCCCTCGAAGTAGACGTGACCGATCTTGTCGCCCTCGGCGATGCGCTTCTCGTCCAGCAGGAAGTCGATCAGGTTGATCGTCTCGACGTCGTAGGTGGCGCCGATGACGCGGACGTACTTGGACCCGACGAGGTTCGCCGACCATGCCTGCGGCAGGACGATGCCCTTGTCCTGTCCGTCGATGCGCGACTCGACCGCGGCGACGAACGGGGAACCGATGAACTGGGTGAAGCCCAGCACGTTCGGTTCCAGCTCGGTATAGGCGCCGATCGCCTTCTGGGGGTCGTACGCGTGGTCACGGACGGTGAGTTCGATCTGCCGGTCGCAGATGCCGCCGGCCGCGTTGGTCTCCTTCACCCAGAGCTGCTGGGCCTGGGTGACGCTCTTGCCGAGCGAGGCGTACACCCCGGTCATGTCGGTGAGGGCCCCGAGGGTGATCTTCGAGTCGGTGACCCCCTCCCCGGCCTTCACGCCGTTCTTGTCGGCGGCACCGTCGTCCGACGGCTTCGCCTTCCCGCTGCATCCCGCGAGGGTGAGGGTGAGGGTGAGAGCCGCGACGACGGCTCCTGCAACACGTGGCTTCATTTCTTCTTCTCCCCTGGATTCTTCAGACGCGCAATGCCGCCGGGCAGGAACAGGACGACCGCGACGACCGCGGCGCCGTACAGATAGCGGGACGCCTCGCCCGGTGCGATGCCGCCCGTACCAGGGGCGGACACCAGGGGGAGGGAGTCGCTGTAGTGGGTGAGCACCTGAGGGAGCAGCGACACGAACGCGGCGCCGATGACGGCTCCCGCGACGCTGCCCAGCCCGCCGATGACGATCATGGCGAGGTATTCGAGGGACAGGATCATGCCGAAGTACTCCGGCACGGTCCGCTGGAAGACCAGCGCGAGCAGGACGCCCGCGAGGCCCGCGTACATGGAGGACAGGACGAAGACGCCGGCCCGGTACCTGGCGACCGGCACCCCCATCACACCTGCGGCGATCCGGTGGTCCCGGATGGCGTTCAGCGCGCGGCCGGGACGGCCGCGCAGCACCCCGCGGGCGAAGAGCCCGCCGGCCAGGAGGGCGGCGAGCGCCAGGTACCAGAGCTTCTCGGACGACTGGAAGGGCACCGCCGCGACGACCACCTCGGCGTCGTCGAAGGTGAACCCGAACAGCGAGAGCGGCGGGACCGGCCGTCCGTTGAAGCCGCCGGTGAGCGAGCCGGCGTTGAAGAGCACGTGCTGGCCGATGAAGATCAGCGCGAGCGTGGCGATCCCGAGGTAGGCCCCGCTGAGCCGGCCCGCGATGGGGCTGAAGAGCCCGCCGGCGGCCCCTGCCAGGAGCACGGCGAGGATCGCCGCGAGCCAGGTGGGAAGGCCGAGGCCGGTGAGGGTGTGCCCGTTCTCCGTGCTGCTCCCGCCCGCCAGGATGCAGTAGCCGTACGCGCCCACCGCGAGGAAGAAGGCGTGCCCCATGGAGAGCTGCCCGGTGGAGCCGGTGAGCAGGTTGAGCCCGATGGCGCCGATCGCGGCAGCCATCGCGAACAGTCCGGCCTGGAGCCAGAACCGGTCCAGGTAGAACGGGAACAGGAGCAGCAGGACCGAGCCGGCCAGCCAGAGGTAGGGAGCGGGACGGCGCAGCCGGCCGGCGAGGGGCGTTCCGGTGACGGGCGGGGCCCCCGCGGGGGCGGGCGCGGTGACGTCCTTGGTGGCTTCAGACACGGGACAGCTCCTTCGTACCGAAGAGTCCCGCCGGCCGGACGAGCAGGACGACCACCATCACCAGGTACGGCGCGAGGTCACCGATGCCGCGTCCGAGGAAGGACAGGTCGCTCTGGTAGCCGGTGGCGAGCGATTCGGTGACACCGACCAGCAGTCCGCCGACGAGCGCCCCGGTCGTCGAGTCGAGGCCGCCGAGGATCGCGGCGGGGAACGCCTTGAGCGCCGCGAGCGAGGTGGCCCGTTCGAGGCCGGGGGTCGGGAACACCGTGAGGAAGAGCGCGGCGACCGCGGCGAGGGCTCCCGCGACCGCCCAGGCGGAGAGCGAGACCCGCCCGAGCCGGATGCCCATCAGGGCGGCGGTCTGCGGGTTCTCGGCCGCCGCCCGCATCGACACGCCCCACGAGGTGAAGCGGAAGGCGAGCAGGAACACGGTGATCAGCAGCCCCGCGACGAGGAAGGCCGCGATGCGGGTCTCGGCGAGGGTGACGCCGCCGATCGTGACGACCTCGTCGCCCCACGGGTCGCCCAGGGCCATGACGTCCGTCCCCATGCGCCGGGTGAGTTCGGTGGTGAGGAGGATGTCGACCCCGATGGTGACGATGGCCAGGACGCTCTGGTCGCTCCCCCGGTAGCGGCGCATCACGAAGAACTCGACCGCCGAGCCGACGACGGCCGCTCCGGCGATCCCGACGCCGAGCGCCGGCCAGAAGCCGATGTCGTCGTGGAGCACGGCGGTGACGTACCCGCCGGCGAGCAGCAGGGAGGCGTGGGCGAAGTTGACGACCTCGGTCGCCTTGAAGATGACGACGAAGCCGAGGGCGATCAGTGCGTAGACCGAGCCGATGGACAGTCCGCCGAGGAGGAGTTCGATGAAGGTGGTCATTCCTGTGCCCCCAGGTAGGCCTGCACGACGGCCGGGTCGTTCTGCACCTCGGCGGGTGTGCCCCCCGCGATCCTGCGTCCGAAGTCGAGTACGGTCACGGCGTCCGCGAGCCGCATCACCACCCCCATGTCGTGTTCGACCATGACGATCGAGATGCCGAGGCTGTCGCGCACGCCGGCGACGACGGCCGCGGTGCGGCGGCGCTCGTCGGCGGTCATCCCCGCGACGGGTTCGTCCAGGAGCAGGATCTCGGGCTCCATGCACAGGGCGCGGCCGAGCTCGACGAGCTTCTGCTTGCCGTACGGGAGGGCACCTGCGGGGAAGTCGAGTTCCTTCTCCAGGCCGATGAACCCGGCGATCTCCCGCACGCGTTCGAGGTGCAGCCGCGCCTCACGGGTGGCGGAGGGCAACCTGAGCCCGGCGGCCACGAATCCGGCGCGGGTGAGCCGGTGGCGGCCGAGCATCAGGCTCTCGGCGACGGTGGCGTGCGGTGGCAGGGCCAGGTTCTGGAAGGTGCGGGCCACGCCGAGGTCGGCGATCCGGTGCGGGGCGAGGCCGGTGAGTTCGGTGTCGCCGAGGTGCACGCTGCCCGAGGTGGCGCGGTAGACGCCGGAGAGCACGTTGAAGGTGGTGGACTTGCCCGCGCCGTTGGGTCCGATGACCGCGTGCACGCTCCCCGGTTCGACGGTGAAGGACACCGCGTCGAGGGCGGTGAGTCCGGCGAAGCGTACGGTCACGTCGCGCACGGCGAGGGGTGCCGGGGTGGCCGTCACGCCGACCACCTGCTCAGGGTGCGGGTGGTGCCTTCCGCCTGTGCGGCGTCCTCGGCGGCCGTCTCGTCGACGACGCCGAGGTAGCGGCGGCGTACCTCGTCGGAGGCGGCGAGCTCGTCGGCCGGGCCGTCGAGGGCGACCTCGCCGACGTCCAGGACGTACGCCGTGGAGGCGAGCCGCAGCGCGATGGCCGCGTTCTGCTCGACGAGCATGACGGAGGTGCCGCCCGCGTTGATCTCCTGGATCGTCTCGGCGATCTTCGCTGCCATCAGGGGCGCGAGGCCGAGGGACGGCTCGTCGAGCAGCAGCAGGCGGGGCCCGGCCATCAGGGCGCGGCCCATCGCCAGCATCTGCTGTTCGCCCCCGGACAGCAGTCCGGCGCGCTGGTGTGCGCGCTGGGAGAGCACCGGGAACAGTTCGTGTACGCGCCGGAGTGCGTCGGCTGCGGCCTTGCGCCCGCCGCGCGCCCCGAGGGCACCCGCCCGCAGATTGTCCGCCACCGTCATCCGGGCGAACACCTGTCGCCCTTCCGGCACCTGGATCACTCCCGCCGCCACCACCTGGGCGGGGCGGAGCCCGTCCAGGGGGCGGCCGTCGAAGCGGATGGTGCCCGTGCCCGTCCCGCGGTGGAAGCCGAGGGTCCGCGACACGGCCCGCAGCAGCGTGGTCTTACCGGCGCCGTTGCCACCGAGTACAGCGGTGATCGCGCCGGCCGGCACGTCGACGGAGACGTCGCGCAGTGCCCGTACCGGGCCGTAGCCCACGGACAGTTCGCGGATCTCGAGCGTTGCCATGCGTCCTCCTCCTTCCGACTGGTCGTCGTGGTGCCACAGACCAGCAGCGGGCGCGGCGCGCGTCCACGGCCCGGGGCGCACTCGCTGCGGGTGACCAGTCTTCGAGGGCCCCCGTTGTGCGCGCGCACAGAGGGAGGTGATGGCCTGTCGTCCCCGGCGCGGCCGGTGGCATCCTCACCAGCCATGAGCGGCTCGGCTCCGGAACGGAGCGAAGACATGCGGCGGCGCGGCGACGAGCGGGGCCGTGCACTGCTCGACGCCCTGCTGGAGGACCGGTCGGAGCCCGGCCTCGCGGCGCACGCGGCGCGAGGTCTGGGCCTTCCGGAGCAGGGCCGCTACGCGGTGGCGGTGCTGCGGCCGGGCGGGGGCGCGCCGGCGGGCGTGGCCATGGAGGCCGAGGGCCTGCGGTTCCTCCGGCGGAGACGGGCGGACCGGGAGGTCGTCGTCGTCGCCCTGGGTGACCGGGATCCGGCGGTGCTCACCGGGCTGCTGGCGCGGTGGTGCCCGGGCCCCGGAGGGATCGGCCCGGTGGCGGACGGTCTGGCCGGGCTGGGGGCCGCGCGCCGGCTGGCGGAGGTGGCTCTGCTGACGTGTGCGCCGGGCACGACGGAGATCGTGCGGCTGGAGGAGCGGCTGCCCACGGCGCTCGTGGTGAGCCAGCCGGAGCTGTCGGCACGGCTGGTCACGGGAGTCCTCGGCCCGCTGCTGGCCCTGGACCCGGCGGACCGGGCGCTGCTGGTGCGCACGCTGGAGGCGTGGCTGGAGTGCGGGGGCTCGGCGGGGAGGGCCGCGGGGAGGCTGTACTGCCACCGCAACACGGTGCTCAACCGGCTGCGCCGGCTGGAGCGGCTGACCTCGCGGTCGCTGTCACGGCCGCGGGAACTGGTCGAGATGATGCTGGCGCTGGACGCGTGGAGGCTGACGGCACCGCAGCCATGACGGGATGCCGGTCGTGAGGGGGAACCCGCCGGGCTCCCCCTCACGGTGGTGCGTCAGGACAGGAAGTCGCGGGCGATCGCCTCGGCCGCGCGTTCCAGCAGGGGCCCGGCCTGCGCCATGCAGACGGCGGGGTCCGGCTCCAGGTCCGTCAGGGCGTAGGCACGGCGGATGCCGGCCCTGCCCAGCGCCTCCGGCGGCAGGGCGAGGCGTCCGCACACGGCGACGGCCTCCACGCCCGCGGTGCGCGCCGCGGCGGCGACCCCTGCGGGGGCCTTGCCGTGCAGGGTCTGCTCGTCGAGCGAGCCCTCCCCGGTGACGACGAGCGTGGCGCGGGCCAGCGCGGGGGCGAAACCCAGGACGTCGAGCATGACCTCGATCCCGGGCCGGAAGCGGGCGCCCAGCGCGACCAGCGCGCCGTAGCCGATGCCTCCGGCGGCGCCCGCTCCGGGCAGCTCGGCGGTCTCGGGCCCCAGCACGGACGCGTAGTGGGCGAGCGCCGCGTCGAGGACGGCGATGTCGTCCTCGGTGGCCCCCTTCTGCCGCCCGTAGACCTCCGGGGCGCCCTTCGGGCCGGTCAGGGGGTTGTCCACGTCGCTGGCGAGGATCAGGTCGATGTCGGCGAGCCGGGGGTCGAGCCCCGACAGGTCGGCCTCGGCGAGCTCAGCGAGCGCGGCGCCGCCGGGAGCGACGGGCTTGCCGTCGCCGTCCAGGAAGCGCGCTCCGAGCGCGGCCAGCATGCCCGCGCCCCCGTCGGTCGTCGCGCTTCCGCCGACGCCGAACACGATCGTCCGGGCGCCCGCGTCGAGTGCGGCCGCCAGCAGCTCCCCGGAGCCGTACGTGGTCGCCGTCAGCGGGGCGAACTCCCCCGCGGGCAGGTGCTGGAGGCCCGAGGCCTCGGCCATCTCGACCACGGCGGTGGTGTCACGCACCGCGTACGCCGCGTTCACCGGCGTCCCGAGCGGGCCGGTCACCCGCGCCTCGCGGCGCTCGAATCCGGCGGCCACCGCCGCCGCGACCGTGCCGTCGCCGCCGTCCGCGACGGGCAGGGTCTCGACCCTCAGCCCGGGGACGACGCGCCGGAGTCCGGCCGTCACACGCTCGGCGACCTCCACGGCCGTCAGCGAGCCCTTGAACTTGTCCGCCGCCACGAGCACGTGGGGGGTCTCCATCACTGCTCCGTCCGTCACCTTGTATCCCTTTGCTTTCGAACAGGCAGTCGCGCCGCCCCGACCCTATCCGGACCACCCCTGATCTGCCCATGGCTGTCCGAAACCACGTCCGCGCCGCCTACGCTGCCCCCGTGACCACCTCTGACTACGCCACGTACATCGCAGGCCTTCCCCGTGTGCTGGCCGGGGCCGCCACCCTGATCAGGGACGGGCGTGGCCGGGTCCTGCTCGTCGAGCCGAACTACCGGGAGGGCTGGGCGCTTCCCGGCGGCACCGTCGAGTCGGGCGACGGTGAGAGCCCCCGGCAGGGCGCCCGCCGCGAGACGCTGGAGGAGATCGGCCTCGACCTCGCGCCGGGCCGGCTGCTCGCGGTGGACTGGGTGCGCGGCGAGGACCGCCCGCCCCTGGTCGCCTGGCTCTACGACGGGGGTGTGCTGGCCCAGGAGCGGTTCGACGCGATCCGGCTCCAGGAGGAGGAGCTCCTTTCCTGGCGGCTGGTGGACCGCGCCGACCTCGGCGCCCATCTGCCGGATCGCCTCCGGCGGCGTGTCTCGGCGGCGCTGGAGGTGCTGGACTCCGGCGCGGGTGCGGCCGAGCTGGAGGACGGCGTCAGGGTCCCGGCCTGAGGGGTCAGCCCTGGGGGTCCTGCGGCCTGGCCTCGGCCTCCCGCCGCGCGTCGTCCTGCGCGGCGGCCCGTGCCTCGGTGCGGTGGCCGCGCGCGATGTAGTCGCGCACGACGAGTTCGACGGCGTCCTGCGGGTTCCCGACCCCCGCGAGCACCATGACCTCCACGACGAGTTCCGCGTCCAGACTGACGTTCACTGTGGCCATGGCGTGGACCCTAGGGGGTGCCCGCGGAAATGTCATCGCGGCGGGACCGGGCCGTCCGTAGGCTCGGGCCATGACTCTCGTCGCGATCCTCAGCGGCGCCGGCATCTCCACGGACTCCGGCATCCCCGACTACCGCGGGCCCCAGGGCCTCTGGCGGAAGGACCCGGAGGCGGAGAAGCTCGTCACCTACGACTTCTACATGGCCGATCCGGAGATCCGCCGCCGGTCCTGGCTGATGCGCCGCGACGCGGCGGCAAGGGGCGCCGAGCCGAACGCCGCCCATCGCGCGGTGGCCGCGCTCGAACGGTCCGGTGTCCCGGTCCGGGTCCTCACGCAGAACATCGACGGGCTGCACCAGCGGGCGGGGCTCTCCGCCCGCAAGGTGGTGGAGCTGCACGGCACCGCACACGAGGTGGTCTGCACCCGGTGCCACGCCCGGTCGGCGATGGCGGACGCGCTGGCCCGCCTCGACGCGGGCGAGACGGACCCGCCGTGCACGGTCTGCGGCGGGATCCTGAAGCCGGCGACGGTGATGTTCGGCGAGCGCCTGGATCCGCAGGTGCTCGCCGACGCCATGGCCATCACCAAGGCGTGCCAGGTGTTCGTCGCCGTGGGTACGACGCTCCAGGTGCAGCCCGCCGCCTCGCTGGCGGGGATCGCGGTGGAGCACGGCGCACGGCTCGTCGTCGTGAACGCCGAGCCGACGCCCTACGACGAACTGGCCGAGGAGACCGTCCGCGAACCCATCGGGACGGCGCTGCCCGCGCTGCTGGAGCGGCTCGCCACGGACCGGGGATGAAGTGCCTTGCCGCGCGTCACGCGTGGCCGGTGCCGTAGAAACGCACGTGGTCGACGGTCATCGACGCGGGGGACGGCGTCGAGGTGTCGGGAGACCCGGGCCAGTCGCCCCCGACGGCGACGTTGAGCACCAGGTGCATGTCCTGTTCGAAGACCCAGTCACGCGGTGACGGCAGCTCCGCCGGGGTCAGCGTGAAGTAGGGCTCCCCGTCGACGGACCAGGTGATGCGGCGCGGTCGCTTGTCGACCGCGTAGGTGTGGAACCCTTCCGACGCGTCGGCCGCGAGGGGGGCGGAGCCGCCGATCCCGTTCTCGTTGAAGTAGGTCGGCCCGTGCGCGGTTCCGTACACCGTGCGCGGTTCCCCGCCGACCACCTCGCAGATGTCGATCTCCCCCTGTCCGGGCCACTCGACGCCGTTGTCGCCCAGCATCCAGATCGCCGGCAGCAGCCCGGTGCCGGTGGGCAGCTTCGCGCGGACCTCCACGCGTCCGTGCGTGAGCGCGACCTTGCCCTCCGTGGTCAGGCGGGCCGACGTCCAGGGGCAGAACTCCTGCGTGTGGCAGGGCAGATCGGACCCGGCGGGGGCGGGCCTGGCCGAGATCACGAGGTGGCCGGCGCCGTCGAGGGCGGAGTTGGCCGGCTCGTCCGTGTAGTACTGCAGCTCGTTGTTGCCCCAGCCCTCGGCGTCCCGGTTCCCGGTCTCGGTCGTCCACGACCCTTCCGGGGGCCGGGTGCCCGCGGACCCGTCGAACTCGGCCTGCCAGAACGGCTCGTCCCCGGCCGCGGAAGGAGCGGCGGATCCGGGAGCGGACCCGCATCCGCCCAGCAGTGCGCCGAGCGCGAGCACGAGTGCCACGCGGGTCCAGCGGTACGCGGCCGGGCTCGCACCGCGTGCCCGGCCCTTCACGCCCCTTCGCCGTCCAGGCCGGCCCGGATCCGGCGCGAGGGGCTGAAGGCGTACAGGTCCAGGATCTCCGGCGGGTCCGCGAGACCGGGCCCGCCGTCCGCCGCCCACGTGGCGATGTCGGCGACGGCGTGCGGGTCGTTGACCAGGCCGAGCCAGACGGGGCGGCCGCCCGCGCGGCGGCCCTCGGCGGAGGGCTGCACGACGATGACGTTGCCGTGGTCGCAGGCGTCCAGGCACTCCACCGCGCGGACGGCCGCGGCTCCGTCGAGGGACCGCCGCAGCTGAGCGAGCTGCCCGGCGTGGTCGACTCCGGGGATCTTCGGGGTGCCGCAGCAGCAGCCCCGGCAGACGCTGACCGTGGGCCGGGAGGGCCCGGCCGCGGCGGCCTTGCGAGGTCGGCGGCTCATGCGGGTGCACTCCCGGGGACGGCGCGGATGATCACCGTAGGACTGTACCGAGCCGCCGGCCGGCAGGGCGGGTGGGGTAGTGTTGACGGCTGCGAAGGGGAGTAGCCCCGCAAACCGGTCGTCGACACACTGGAGCCTTCGGGTTCCCGGTGGCCGGGCTCGTAGATCCTTACGGGTGGGCGAGACCTTCGGTCAGGTATGACACGCCCGCGTCCTGCGGGCGCTGCCGTCATGCCGGGCCGAGTGGTCCTCCGAAAAAGCCCCTGTGGCACTTCGCGGAAGACCCGGGGCCCGGCTCTCACAGAAAGCCACCCGGAATGCATCTCGACCCCCTGGCGATCCTCACCGCCTTCGGGCTGATCTTCCTCGCGGAGCTCCCCGACAAGACGATGTTCGCCTCACTGGCCATGGGCACGCGCATGCGCCCGCTCTACGTCTGGTTCGGTACGTCGTCCGCGTTCATCGTGCACGTCGCCATCGCGGTCGGGGCGGGCGGGCTGATCGGCCTGCTGCCCGACTGGATCGTCAAGCTGGTCTCCGCCGTCCTCTTCGCGTTCGGCGCGTTCATGCTGCTGCGCAGTGGCGGCGGTGACGACGACGAGGACGAGGAGATCAAGACCGTCACCGGCTTCTGGCCGGTCTACTCGACCGCGTTCATGGCGGTCTTCATCAGTGAGTGGGGCGACCTGACCCAGATCACCACCGCGAACCTCGCCGCGAGCAACGGTGCCTGGTCGACGGCGATCGGTTCGGCCATCGCCCTGATGTCGGTCTCCGCGCTGGCCCTCCTGGCCGGACGGTTCATCGCGAAGCGGGTGCCGCTGAAGACGGTGCAGCGCATCGGCGGTCTCTGCATGCTGGGTCTCGCGATCTGGTCGGTCGTCGAGATCTTCGCGGGCTGAGCCGACGCCGCGACGCGTGACGGGGCCGGCCGCCCGGCCCCGTCCGTCCCCGCTCAGAACAGGGCGGGCACCTCGTCCTGCGCAGCCCCCTCGAAGGCCAGGAGGCGCTGCTTGCGGTCGAGCCCGCCGCCGTACCCGGTCAGGCTCCCCGAGGCTCCGACGACCCGGTGGCAGGGAACGATGATCCCCACCGGGTTCTTCCCGTTGGCCAGGCCCACCGCGCGGGAGGCGCCGGGCTTCCCGAGGCGGTCGGCCAGTTCGCCGTAGGAGCAGGTCTCGCCGTACGGGATCCGTACGAGCTCGGCCCAGACGGACCGCTGGAAGGGGGTGCCCTCCAGGCGCAGCGGCAGGTCGAACTCCGTCAGCGCGCCCCCGAAGTAGGCGTCGAGCTGCCGGGCGGCCTCCCGGAAGGGCCCCGGGTCGGGTACGCCGAAGGTCTCCTCCGGCGGGCGGTGCCGTTGCCCGGTCATGTACAGACCGGACAGCACTCCGTCCGTCGCGACCAGGGTGAGGTCCCCGTACGGGCTGTCGATGACCGTGTACTGCCTGGTCACCGTGGATGCGGTGGTCATGGTTTCTCGTCCTCACGCCCTCAGGCGGGCAGGTGGTTGATGGGGTGGTCGTCGACGGTCCACAGGTACTGCACGGCGTACGCGCGCCAGGGGCGCCAGCGGACGGCTCGTGCGGTGAGGGCCGCGGGGGTCGCCCGGAGGCCGAGCTGCTCGGCCGCCCTGCGGATCCCCAGGTCGGTGGGGAGGAAGGCGTCCGGGTCCCCGAGGGCCCGCATGGCGATGACCTCGACCGTCCAGGGGCCGAAGCCGGGCAGCGCCGCCAGCTCCGCACGGCTCCTCTCCCAGTCGGCCCCCTCCCCCAGGTGCAGGGATCCGTCGGCGAGCGCGCTCACGAGCCCGGTGAGCGTGGCGCGGCGGCTGCGCGGCAGGGCGAGCTTCTCGGGGTCGAGTCCTGCCAGCGCCGCGGAGGTGGGGAAGAGATGGGTCAGTCCGCCCTCGGGGTCCTCGACCGGCACCCCGTGGGCGCGGACGAGGCGGGCCGCGTGGGTGCGGGCGGCAGCCGTGGAGACCTGCTGGCCGAGCACCGCGCGTACGGCGAACTCCGCCGCGTCGACCGTCCGCGGGACCCGCCGTCCCGGCGCCGCGTCGACCAGCGGGGCGAGCAGCGGATCCGCGCGCAGCTCCCCGTCCACGGCCACCGGGTCGGCGTCCAGGTCGAGGAGTCTGCGGCAGCGGCTGATCGCCTGGGTGAGGTCGCGGGGGTCGGTGAGCGAGAGGCGGCAGTCGATGTGGCCGGACCGCGGGGACAGCGCCACGATGCCGTGGCCGTGCGGGAGGTCGAGCGTCCGGCGGTAGGCCCCTTCACGCCATTCCTCGACGCCCGGAACGGCGGTCGCGGCCAGATGGCCGAAGAGGTTGCCGGGGGTGAGCGGGGCACGGTAGGGCAGGCGCAGGGCGATGACCCCGGGGGCGGCGCCCGGCGCCCGGGCACCGTGTGCCGCCCGGGCGCGCAGCTCGCCGGGGGCAAGCGCGAAGACCTCCCGCACGGTGTCGTTGAACGTGCGTACGGACGAGAATCCGGCCGCGAACGCGACCTCGGCCATCGGGAGTCCGGTCGTCTCGATGAGCACCCGGGCGGTCTGCGCCCGCTGGGACCGGGCCAGGGCGAGCGGCCCCGCGCCGAGCTCGGCGAGCAGCTGGCGCTCGATCTGGCGCGCGGAGTACCCGAGCCGGGACGCCAGCCCGGTCACGCCCTCCCGGTCGACGACCCCGTCCTGGATGAGGCGCATGGCCCGGGCGACGGAGTCGGCGCGGGAGTTCCATTCCGGGGAGCCCGGGCTGGTGTCGGGGCGGCACCGCTTGCAGGCGCGGAACCCGGCCTGCTGACAGGCGGCGGCACTGGGGTAGAAGGTCATGTTCCGGGCCTTCGGCGGCACGACCGGACAGCTGGGCCGGCAGTAGATGCGGGTGGTCAGGACCGCCGTGAAGAACCATCCGTCGAAGCGGGCGTCCTTCGACCGTACGGCTCGCACGCAGCGTTCGGTGTCGGTGTGCATGCTCCAAGGATCGGGCACCGGGGGTCCGGAAAGCTGGCGGAAATCCGACATCGACCTGACAGGGATCCCGCAGGGATCCGGCTCCCGCCGGGCCCCCGGGCCCGCACCCGGTCCCGCTGCGCGGCCTCCTGCACGGCCGGCTTCCGGGCCTGCCTCAGGAGGCGTGGAGTAGCTGCCCCCACCCTTACATCGTTCAGATCAGTGAACGTTCATCACGTACAGAACTATTGATGCGCTCACGACACAAGCCTACGGTCCAGAGAAAGCGCTTACCCCTCCTACCCCGTGGGGCACCTGCCGTACCGCCCGTTCACACCCTCGAACGGACGGCACCGGCGCGCCCGACGCGTCGCCCGACGTCAGGAAGGCCGGGCGACCCCGGATCCGCCGCTCAGTCACACCACCCTGACCCCCATCGGCCGGACACACCGCTCAGGCCCCCCACTGGTCACTCCCCCCATCTGGAGACGAACCATGCAGAAGAAGAAGCCCGTCATCGCGTGCGTCGGCCTGCTGGCCGGCTCACTCGTCGCACTGTCCGGCACCATGGCGCAGGCGACGCCTGCCCCCGGAGCGGCGGCCGTCGGGAGGAGCGCGGCCGGCGCCCCCGCAGCGGTGGCCGCCGACGCCCTGTACGTGGCACCGGACGGCAGCGCCGACGCGGCCGGAACCGAGGCCGACCCGACGACGCTGACCTCGGCGATCGGCCGTGTCACCTCCGGCGGGACGATCTACCTCCGCGGCGGGACGTACGCGTACTCCGAGACGGTCACCGTCCCGCCGGGCAACGACGGCTCCGCGAGCGCCCGCACCACGCTGGCGGCCTACCCCGGTGAGACCCCCGTCCTGAACTTCTCGGCCATGGCCGAGGACCCGGCCAACCGCGGGCTCGCCGTGAACGGCGCCTACTGGCACGTCGACGGCATCGTGGTCGAGCACGCCGGCGACAACGGCATCTTCGTGGGCGGCAGCAACAACGTGATCGAACACGTCGTGACGCGCTTCAACCACGACTCGGGCCTGCAGATCTCGCGGATCGCGTCCGACACCCCCGACGACGAATGGCCCGCGAACAACCTCGTCCTCAGCTCGGAGTCGCACGACAACGCCGACTCCGACGGCGAGGACGCCGACGGCTTCGCCTCGAAGCTCACGTCCGGCCCCGGCAACGTCTTCCGCTACACGGTCTCCCACAACAACATCGACGACGGCTGGGACCTCTACACCAAGACGGACACGGGCCCCATCGGCCCGGTCACCATCGAGGACTCCCTCTCGTACGGCAACGGCACGCTCTCGGACGGGACCGTGAACGAGGACGGCGACCGCAACGGGTTCAAGCTGGGCGGCGACGACATCGAGGTGGACCACATCGTCCGGCGGAACATCGCCTACGACAACGGCCACCACGGATTCACCTACAACAGCAACCCCGGATCGATGACCGTGTCGGACAACGTCGGCATCGACAACGCCGAGCGCAACTTCTCGTTCGACAAGGGCACTTCGGTCTTCAGGAACAACATCTCCTGCCGCAAGGACGACGGTTCCAACGACAAGACCGTGGGTGACGCGGACGGCTCCAACCAGTTCTGGACCGGATCCAACGGCTCGGGCTGCTCCGCGTACACCGGCGCCATGGACTGGTCCTTCGCCTCCGACGGCCACCTCGTCGTGACCTTCGGCGGCAAGGAGGTGACGCCGTAGCGCGCAGGAGCGGTCCGGCGACGATCGCGACACCCTAAGTCCCCTGACGGACGAGGGAATCGCAGCCGGACCGGACGCGCGTCTGCCTGCCCGGGGCCGGCGGACCCTGCGGGTCCGCCGGCCCCGGGCAGGCAGGTCACCAGGTCTCGTAGTGGTCGGCGAGGCCCTCGGTGGCCCTCGTCCAGAAGTGGGAACCGTCGAGGTCGTCCGGGAGCGCCTCGACGAAGGCGTAGAACTCTTCGAGAGCCGGCTTCAGGACCGCCTCACGCCCGTCGCCGTCCTCGATGTCGTCCAAGGGCTCCAGCTCCCTGACGACGGCCGCGAGCAGGGAGACGGCGGCGCCGGCGTGGCCCTGGGTGGTGAACTCATGGGCGGAGGCCATGCCGGAGGCGTTGTCCCAGCCATTGGGGTCGTAGACCGCGATCTCGCCGGTCGGCATCTCCATCAGGTGGTATTCGCCCCCGTAGACGCCGATGCAGCAGCAGGACTCCGGTATCTCGTCGCCCTCGTCGTAGTAGCCGCTGAAGATCTCGGCGGGCTCGGCGACCCAGCCGGCCTTGGCCTCGAACCCGGCCTGGTCGATGTCGACGTCGGGGAACAGAGTCCCCGACAGGCCCGTGCAGGCCTCCACCCAGTCGAGGGAGGGGGTTCTCAGCCGGGCGACGACGGCATCGGGGTCGCTCAGGATCACGAGGGGCACGGACGTCTCCCGTTCACGGCGGGACCGGCTCCCCGCACGTGCGTGATCGTATCGCCGGGCCGAGCACCTTTCCACACCTCATATCCGGCGGATCCAGGCGTGGTTGACGTGCCGGACACAGCGGATCCAGGCGTGGTTGAGATGCCGGACACAGCGGCCCCGCCCCGTCACCTGCTGGGTGACACCGCCACCCGCAGCCGCCGGAACCAACGCGGTCGTGCCAGGTCACCCGCACCCGCCCGTACGAATCGACGTCCGCCTTCACCGGACGGAGATCGACGTGACGGGTCCGGAAAGCCGGAACGCCATGCGGGTGTGAGGTTTCGGTCACCTTCGCGCAATGAAACATGCCGGAAACGCGACGGCGCCCTCCGCGAAACGCACGCCCGCGACCCTCTTCGGGCCGGACCCCACGCCGCCCCGAGGAGGGACCCTCTCTTGACCCCCGTGACCCTGGCCTCGGCACGCCTCGACACAGGCGACACCGCCTGGCTCCTCGCCGCCACCGCTCTCGTCCTGCTGATGACGCCGGGGCTCGCCTTGTTCTACGGCGGCATGGTCCGCACGAAGAGCGTCCTCAACATGCTGATGATGAGCTTCGTGTCGATCGCGCTGGTCACCGTCGTCTGGCTGGTCGCGGGGTACTCCCTCGCCTTCGGCGACGACACGTTCGCCGGGCTCATCGGCGGGCTCGGCCACGCGGGCATGGTCGGCATCGGACCCGACGACCTCACCGGCAGCGTCCCCACCCTGCTGTTCACCACCTTCCAGCTCACCTTCGCGATCCTCACCGCGGCACTGGTCAGCGGGGCGATCGCGGACCGCATGAAGTTCGCGGCCTGGCTGGTCTTCGTGCCGGTGTGGACCCTGCTCGTATACGTTCCCGTCGCCCACTGGGTGTGGGGACCCGGCGGGTGGATAGCCGACTCGCTCGGCGCACTGGACTTCGCCGGGGGCCTCGTCGTGGAGATCACCTGCGGGGCGTCGGGGCTCGCACTCGCCCTGGTGATCGGCCCGCGCCTCGGCTTCAAGAAGGACGCGATGCGGCCGCACAACCTGCCGATGGTGGTGCTGGGAGCGGGTCTGCTCTGGTTCGGCTGGCTCGGTTTCAACGGCGGCTCGGCGCTCGGCGCCAACGGCCTGGCAGCCGCCTCGGTCCTCAACACCCTCGTCGCCGGATGCACCGGTCTGCTCGGCTGGCTCTTCGTCGAGCAGAAGCGGGACGGCCACCCGACCACCTTCGGGGCGGCGTCCGGCGCCGTCGCCGGCCTGGTGGCGATCACCCCGGCGTGCGGGACGGTCGGTGTCCTCGGCGCGGCCGTCGTCGGACTCGTGGCCGGTGTCGTCTGCTCGTACGCCGTCGCCTGGAAGTTCCGGTTCGACTACGACGACTCCCTGGACGTCGTCGGCGTGCACTTCGTGGGAGGCGTCGTCGGCACGCTGCTCGTCGGGCTGTTCGCGACGGCCGCGATGACCGGTGGCGCGGAGGGCCTCCTCTACGGCGGTGGACCCGGCCAGCTCGTCCGCCAGGCCGTCGCGGTGCTCGCCGTGGCCGCGTACACCTTCCTGGTGACCTACGGGATCGGCAAGGCGATCGACCGGCTGATGGGGGTGCGCGCCTCCGAGGAGGAGGAACTCACGGGCCTGGACCAGACGGTGCACGCGGAGAGCGCCTACGATCACGGCGGCCTCGGTCACGCAGCCGCGCAGTCCCCGGGCCACTCCGCACTTCATTTCCAGGACAGGAGCACCGCCCCATGAAGCTCATCACCGCAGTCGTGAAGCCGCACCGCCTCGACGAGGTGAAGACCGCCCTCCAGGACCTCGGGGTGAACGGGATGACGGTCACGGAGGCCAGCGGATACGGGCGGCAGCACGGGCACACCGAGGTCTACCGGGGCGCCGAGTACCGGGTGGACCTGGTGCCGAAGATCCGTATAGAGGTCCTCGTCGAGGACGCCGACGCGGAGCCGGTCCTCGACGCCGTCGTCCGGGCCGCCCGGACCGGCAAGATCGGCGACGGCAAGGTGTGGGCGGTCCCCGTCGAGACGGCCGTGCGGGTCCGCACGGGCGAGCGGGGTCCCGAGGCGCTCTGACGTCGGGGGCGGCCCGGGCGGCGCTCGGGGTCCGGGCTCCGGGCTCCGGGCTCCGGGCTCCGGGCTCCGGGCTCCGGGCTCCGGGCTCCGGGCTCCGGGCTCCGGGCTCCGGGCGGATGATCAGGCCCGGACGGCCGCGTCCCACTGCGCGCGGGTGGGGCCGTCGTACCTCGGCGCGAAGCCCGGGTGCGCGGCCGGCCAGGCGGTGAGATGCCGGTCCACCTCGTCGGTGCCGTAGGCCTCGTGGGCGGGTCGCAGGAGATGGCGCACCTGGGCCCGCGCCCGCATGACGACGGGGTCGTCGTGGGCGCAGGCGGCGAGAGCGGCGGCCCGGGGGTCCGGGGCCGCGCGACTCGCGGCCAGGCGTTGTCCGTCGGCCCGGTCGGCCGCCACCTGCGCGTCGAACCACGGCCGCAGGGCCTTCTCCGTCCAGGCGTGGTAGCCGAGGGGGTCCGCGGCGATCCCGTCGGCGCGGGCGGCGAGGTGCTGGGCGGCACGCAGGCCGAGCGCCACCCCCTGACCGAGGGTGGGGTTGGTGTGGACGAGGCTGTCCCCCGCACCGACCAGGCCTCTGACAACGGGTCCTTCGGCGTCGGCCCAGGCGGTCCAGCAGTTGTCCAGCCCGGCCATCGCCAGGACCCCGGACCGGGGTTCGGGGTCCAGGCCGAGCCATGCGGCGGTGGCCGGGAAGCGGCGGGCGGCGGCCTCGAACACGGCCGGGTCGGTGAGCGCGCCGCGGGTCGGGTCCCCCGTGGAGACCACGAGGTTCACCGCGAAGGTGTGGTTGTCCGACGGGAAGATGCCGGCGAGCGCGAACGGCGCGGCCGAACCGGGCCTCACCCGCCCCGGCTCCCGCGGGCCGTCCGGGCCCGGGCGGTACCAGCGGCACAGATACGCGAGGCCGGTGCGGTGGCGCTCGGCCACAGGCGTACGGCAGCCGGCGGCAGCGAGCCAGGCGGGCACCTCCGAGCGGCGGCCGGACGCGTCGACGACGAGGTCCGCCGGATGCGTCCGGCCGTCCGCCCGCACCCCGGTGACCCGGGCGGGGCGGCCCTCCTCGACGGCCAGGCCCCGTACACGGCATGCCCGGCGCACCTCGACGGAGCGCTCCCGCCGCAGGGCGGCGGCCAGCGCGGCCTCCAGCACGATGCGGCGGGAGCGCAGGGTCACCAGGTCCTCGTCGCCGGTCCGGTACGGCGGACGCGCATCGAACCAGTCGAGCTCGTGGTACTCCCGGGCTCCCCGCGCCAGTACGTCCGCGTGGACGTCGGGTGTCTCGGCGCGCAGCACGGTGCGTACGGGGGCGAGGAGTGCGTGGGGCTGGACGGCCTGTGGCGTCCGGGGTCGGGGCCAGTGGAAGCAATCCCGGTCCAGGTCCTCGGCGGCCTGGCGCCGGTCCTGCTCGTACAGCGTGACCGGATGGCCCCGTCTGCCGAGCATGAGGGCCACTGCCAGCCCGCTGATGCCTCCGCCGATCACCGCGACCCGCGCCACCGAGTGCCCCCTCGCGTCGTGTTGCGCAAGGAGCGTACTGCCCGGTGCTCCGCTCGGGTCGCGCGGTGCGCGGGCGGAACGGGCGAGGGGCGCGTACGGAACGGGCGGGCGGGGGCGCCCCGGCCGGGAGCCGGTTCGCCGGCCGGTCAGGCCGTCGCGTCGCCCGGCTCCAGGGCGTACAGACGCGGCAGGTTGACGACGATCGCCTCCTGGGTGCTGCGGGCGATCACGACCACGGCCTCCTCGGTGGGGTCCGGGTTCTCCTCGCGGTGCGGCACGAACGGCGGGACGAAGATGTAGTCGCCCGGGGCGGTGCGCAGCCGGACCTCCTCCGGCTCCTCGCCCGAGTCGTCGATGAACACGAACTCCGGGTGCCCGCTGACCACATGGATCGCCGTCTCGGACTCACCGTGGTGGTGGTCCGAGGAGGCGGTGGCGGGGGCCACGTGGGTCTGGCCCATCCACAGCTTCTCGGAACCCACGGTCCTGCCGCTGACGGCACCGAATCTGCGCATGCCGCCGGTCTGCGCCGTGTCGCCGTCCAGCGCGTCCGCGCGGATGTGGTGCAGACGGGTGCGCAGGGGCGCCGCAGGGCGGCCCGGGGCTTCGTGGAGATGAGGGTGGAACCCTTCACCGGGCTTCGTCGACGGCTCGCTCATGGCGAGGACGTTAGGGCGGCGACGAAAAGGATGTCAAGAGGTGTCCTTTCCCCTTCACCTGCGGCAATGTTCCCGCGATGCAAGGACCGGCGCGGAGGCGGAACAGCCGGCGAACCGTCGCCCGCGGCTCGCCGCCGGGGCATGATGTGGGCATGCATATCTCCGCGAAGGCGGACTACGCCACGCGTGCCCTCCTGGAGCTCGCGAGTGATCCCGGCCGTCCGCTCTCCTGCGAAGCCATCGCCTCCTCGCAGGGGATTCCGTTCAGATTCCTGAAGTCCGTCGTGGGCGAACTGCGCAAGGCAGGTCTGGTGCGCAGCCGGCGCGGCTGCGAGGGCGGTTACCGGCTCGGCAGGCCCGCCGGGGAGATCGCCCTGCTGGACGTCGTGCGCGCGGTGGACGGCGAACTGATCACCCTGCGGGGCGAGTCGCTGTCCGGGCTCGACTACCCCGGTCCCGCCGCGGGCCTCCCCGGCGTGTGGAGGCGGGTCGAGTCGGACGCCGCCGCGGTCCTGGGCGGGCTGACGCTGGCCGCCCTGCTGCCCGCCGGCCCGCGTGAAGAGCCCTCCGCGATCGGTGCGGCGTGAGCGGCGGACCCGGTGCGCCGCCGCTGGACGTGGTGGAGTACACCGACCCGATGTGCCCCTGGGCCTGGGGCTCGGAGCCGGCCTTCCACACGCTGCGGACCGCCCTGGCGGGCCGGGCCCGCCGGCGACGGGCCTACGCGGTCCTCTTCGACGAGGAAGAGGACGACCTGGCGCCCGATCCGGCGGCGGAGACCGCCTGCTACGCCGGATACGTGGAGAGGATCACCGCTCACACCCACGCACCCCGGGCCGCCCGGAGGGGGCGGACGGGATCGTCATCGGCACGCCCGTCCACAAGGCCGCCCGCTCGGGACTGCTGAAGACGCTTCTGGACCTGTTGCCGCAGTTCGCGCCGGCCGGGACGACCGTGCTGCCGCCGGCCACCGGGGCAGCACGGCCCATGTGCCGGCGATCGACTACGCGCTGCGCCCGGTGCTGAGCTCCATGGGCGCGGCGCACATCGTCCCCGGCTGGTTCACGCCCGAGAAGGAGCTCACCGCCGACGAGGACGGCACGCTGTCCGTCGCCCCCGGCACGGCCGAGGCGCTCGCCCAGGTCACCGACGCCGTCTCCCGCGCGCTCGGCGGGCGTACGGCGGTGCCGGCCACCGCGGTGTGACGCCCCGGCCCGCTCACTCCGCCCTCAGGCGCCGCCACACCGCCTTCGCCGCGTGGTGTCCCGACATGCCGTGCACGCCCGGGCCGGGCGGTGTGGCCGACGAGCAGAGGAAGACGGCGGGGTGCGCGGTGGCGTACGGCACGCGTGCGAGCTTGGGCCGGAGCACCGTCTGCAGTCCGGCGAACGCCCCGGTCGCGATGTCACCGCCGACGTAGTTGGCGTTGCGGGCGGCGATCCGGGGCGGCCCCGCGACCGCGCGCGCCAGGACGAGATCGCGGAACCCGGGGGCGAATCGCTCCAGTTGGCGCTCGATGACCTCGGTGGCGTCCCCCTCCCAGCCGGCCGGGACGTGCCCGTACACCCAGAAGACGTGGCGGCCCTCGGGGGCGCGGCCCGGGTCGACGACGGTGGGCTGCGCGGTGATCAGGAAGGGGACACCCGGGTCACGGCCCGCGACCGCGGCGCGCAGGGACGCGTCGATCTCGGCGGCGGTGGGCCCGACATGGACCGTGCCGGCCCGCCGGGCCTCCTGTGCCGTCCAGGGAACCGGACCGGACAGTGCGTAGTCGATCTTGAAGCAGGAGGGGCCGTAGCGGTAGCGGTCGTAGGCGCCGCCGAGACCGGCGATCCGCGCGAGCGCGGTCGGCGAGGTGTCGAAGACGTACGCGCGGGCGGGCGGGAGTTCGTCGAGGCGCTTGACCTCGATGCCTGTGCGGATCACTCCTCCCTGCTCGCGCAGGAAGGAGGCCAGGGCGTCCGAGATCGCCTGCGAGCCGCCGCGCGGCACCGGCCAGCCGTACTCGTGCGCCGCGAGCGCGAAGAGCAGGGCGATCCCTCCGGTGGCGAAGCCGCTCGCCGGGGCGATGGCGTGACCGGCGAGTCCGGCGATCAGCGCGCGTGCCTTCTCGCCTCGGAACCGCCGGGAGAGCAGGGTGGCGGGCTGCACCGCGTCGAGCCCGAAGCGCGCCCAGCGGTACGGATCGCGGGGCAGGCCGTCCCACGGGGTGCGCAGGAAGTCGGCGGCGAGCGTGTCCCAGTGTCCGGTGAAGGGGGCGACCAGCCTGCGGTAGGCACCCGCGTCCTTCGGGCCCAGCGACATGGCGCTCTCCCCGACGGACCGGGTGAGCACGGCCGCGGAACCGTCCGGGAAGGGGTGGGCGAGTGACAACGGCGCCTGGAGCCATTCAAGGCCGTGCCGGGCGAGCGGCATCGCCTGGAAGGCCGGGGATCCGATGCCCAGCGGGTGCACGGCGGAACACGGGTCGTGTCGGAAGCCCGGGAGGGTCAGCTCCTCGGTGCGGGCACCGCCCCCGACGGTTCCCCCTGCCTCGAACACCTCTACGGCGAAGCCGCGGCGGGCCAGCTCGGCCGCGGCCGTCAGCCCGTTGGGGCCCGCCCCCACGACGACGGCATCCAGCATCGATGGCACCTTCGGACTCCTTCGTCAGCCGATGGCCAGGGCACCCAGGATATTCACGCGCACCGACAACGGACCTCCGGGTAACCTCGCGCCCGATGAACACCGCATGCGCGCCCTCACCGGCCGTCGCCGCGATGGCCTCCCGGCTCACCCGGGTGCCCGGCGTCGAGGCCGTGGTCCTCGGCGGAAGCCGGGCGCGCGGCACCCACCGCCCCGACTCCGACTGGGACCTGGGCCTCTACTACCGCGGCACCCCGGACCTGGCGGCCCTCACCGCGCTGGCCTCCGAGGCCCAGGGGACGCCGGTCGAGGTCGCGGGGCCCGGAGGATGGGGGCCCTGGGTGAACGGCGGTGCGTGGCTGACGGTGGACGGCGTCGCCGTCGACTGGATCCTGCGCGATCTGGACCGGGTGGAGTCCGTGTGGTCGGACTGCCGGGCGGGCCGCTTCGAGGTGGGGATCCAGCCCGGTCACCCTCTGGGCTTCTGGTCCTCCTGCTACGTGGGAGAGGTCGCCCTGGCCCGGGTGATCGAGGACCCGCGCGGTGAGCTGACGTCCCTTCAGCAGGCGGTGCGCACCTACCCCGAGCCGCTGCGCCGTGCCCTGACGGGCGCGGCGTGGGAGGCGGAGTTCTCCGTGGCCTCGGCCCGCAAGTCGGCCCCCGCCGGGGACACGCTCCATGTCGCCCTCTGCCTGTCGAAGGCCTTCGGGGTCCTCGCCCAGGCCCTGCACGCCCACCACCGCGCCTGGTGCCTCAACGAGAAGGGCGCGCTCGCCTCCGCCGCGGCTCTGCCCGGCACCCCCGTGGACTTCGCGGACCGGGTGTCGGCGGCCCTGCGGGGCCTGGACGCGGCCGCGGTGGAGACGGCGGCGGGGGTCGTACGTGACGTCCGGGCGGTGCTGGAGGGCGACTCGCCGGCCATGGGCGGGAGCGACGTACACCCGGACGGGTGAACCGTCGAAGTGCGTGGTGGGTGCAACCGTTCGACGGCCGGGAGCGTCTGATCTTCAGGTAAGTGATGTGCCGGAGACGGCATTCACACCGCACGCCACGACGAGGGAACTTCTATGACTCACACTCTTCCCGGCCGCCGTCCTTCGCGCGCCGCGGTCGGTGTACTCGCCGCCGCCACGCTGACCGGGCTCGCCTCCCTGCCCGCCGTCGCAGTGGCGGCGGAGCCGGACCTCGGGATCGGGAAGCTGGCGCCGATCACGGGTGCGCAGCCGGGCAGCGGCGTCGACGTGCCGTTCTCGGTGCTGAACCAGGGCACCGAGGAGGTCGGCAAGGTGTGGGTGACCTACACCGTCACCTCGGGCCTGGCCGCGGCGGACTCCTACGGGAACTGCATGTACTCGACCGAGTCGTCCGCCGACGAGGAACCGGAGAAGGCCGTCGCGGTGTGTGCCGTCGAGCAGCCGCTGAAGCCCGGTGTCCTCTACGTGCCGGAGCAGCCGATCGGCCTGAAGGCGCAGGACAGCGCGCTGTACGACAAGATCCGGGTGAGCGTCGACCCGACGGAGCCGGGATCGTCCGACAACGGGGGGTCCGACCCGGTGCCCGGCACGGGCGCCCCGCTGAAGCTGGTCGAGAAGGGGGAGGCGACCGACGCGGACCGGGCGAGCCACGGCGAGGCGTCCTCCTCCGCGGACGTCACCGCCGTCAACACCGCCGACTTCGCGGTGACCGGCGCCCGGCTCGAGGGCAAAGTGGGCGACAAGGTCACCGCGTCGGTGAAGTTCGTCAACGACGGCCCGGCCTGGGTCTATCGCGAGCTGGGCCAGGGGGCAGCCACCGTCGACGTCCGGATACCGCCGGGCACGTCGGTCGTGAAGGCGCACGACTTCTGCAGCCCGGTCTCCAAGACGCACTACACCTGCGGGACCTCGCAGTCGTGGGTGAACCCGGGTCGCGGCGAGACGTACCCGTTCGTCCTGCGGATCGACAAGGCCGTCGAGGGCGCGACCGGGAAGGTCTCCTTCGCCGGGGCGGCCAGGCCGTTCGACAAGAACGCCGCCAACGACACCGCCGACATCGTCGTCGACGCCGGTGCCGGCACGACGGGTGGCTCCACGTCCGGCGGCTCCACGTCCGGCGGCTCCTCGACCGAGGGATCCTCGACGGGCGGTTCCACGTCCGGTGGTTCCACATCCGGTACGTCCGGTGGTTCCTCGTCCGGCGGTTCCACGTCGGGCGGCTCCGTCCCGCAGACGGCGACGGGCGGCAACCTCGCGGCGACCGGTTCCAGCTCCTCGCTCCCCCTGGTGGGGGCGTCGGCGGCGGCGCTGGTCGCGGGCGGCGGGATCTTCTACGCCGTCCGGAAGCGGGCGGCCACCGTCAGGTAGGGCACGTACGAAGTGAGTCGTGGCCGGTACGGAACACCCGTACCGGCCACAGCCGTTCGTGGGCCGTGGTCAGCCTTCGCCGCCCGCCCTCAGCGCCTGGAGGATCCTCCCGGCCGTGGCCTCGTCCCTCGCCGCGGTGAACGGCAGATCGTTTCCTCCGGTGATGCGGTACAGGACGCCGGAGAGCGTCGACTGGGCGCCGCCCGCCTCGGTGACCAGGAGGAGGCCCGCCGCGTGGTCCCACGCGAACTCCCAGTTGAAGGCGACGGCGTCGGAGGCACCGCACGCGACGGCCAGGTATTCCAGGCCCGCCGATCCGCACGCGCGGGCGTCGATGCCGTCGGTCCGCAGCCCGAGCAGGGCGCGCTTCTGGGCGTCGGAGGTGTAGTCGGGGTGCGACATGGCCACCTTGAGGACGGCGCCCGGCGCGGGCGAACCGCTGCGCACCGTCGTACCGTTGAGCGTGGCTCCCCGGCCGCGCACCGCGACGGCCATCTCGTCGAGGACGGGGGCGTACGTCCACGAGGCGTACACCTCGCCGTGCAGCGCCAGGGCCACCAGGGTGCAGAAGCCGGGTTCGCCGTGGACGAACTGCCGGGTGCCGTCGACCGGGTCGACGATCCACACGGGTGCGTCGCCGCCGAGGGCGTCGTAGACGGCGGGGTCGGCGTGGACGGCCTCCTCGCCGACGACCACGGAACCGGGCAGCAGCCGGGTCAGGGCGTCGGTGAGGTACTCCTCGGCCAGCCGGTCCGCGGCGGTGACCAGGTCGTGCGGACCGCTCTTCTCGACGATCTCGTGGGCGGCCAGCTGCCGGTAGCGCGGCAGGATCTCGGCGGCGGCCGCCGCGCGCACCACGGCTTCCACCTCGGCCAGCTGTCCGGCTTCCCCGGCGGTCCCGTACACGAAGTCATCGATCATGACTCCAGCTAAGCACGGCCCGCCGGGGACGCTCCGGGCAGGAGGTCAGCGGCCGACGGCGTACCCCTGCATGCCGCGCGGATTGGCGGCGGCGGACAGGACGCCGGTCTCCGGGTCCCGGGCGACGGCGCACATCCGGCCTTCGGACCACGGGTCGCCGACGGTCACGTCATGGCCCCGGCGCCGCAGCTCCTCGACGACCTCCGGGTCCATGCCCTCCTCGACGGTGACGCTGCCGGGGCGCATCCCGCGCGGGAAGAAGGAGCCGGGGAAGCTGTCGTTGTGCCAGTTCGGGGCGTCGATGGCGCCCTGGAGGTCGAGGCCGCCGCGGACCCGGGCGCGCAGCGCCACGGCGAGGAAGAAGTGCAGCTGCCACTGGTCCTGCTGGTCGCCTCCGGGGGTGCCGAACGCCATCACGGGGACGCCGTCGCGCAGGGCGAGGGACGGGGTCAGGGTGGTGCGCGGGCGGCGGCCGGGGGTCAGGGTGTTCGGCAGGCCCTCGTCGAGCCAGGCCATCTGCAGGCGGGTGCCGAGCGGGAAGCCCAGCTCGGGCACGACCGGGTTGGACTGGAGCCAGCCGCCGCTCGGCGTGGCGGCGATCATGTTGCCCCAGCGGTCGACGATGTCGAGGTGGCAGGTGTCGCCGCGGGTCGAGCCGTCCTTGGCGACGGCCGGTTCGCCCACGCGGTCGGCGGTGACCGTCGGCTCGCCCGCGCCCTCCTTCGCGACCGTGGGCTCGCCGGCTCCGGCCACCGGGATGCCCATGGCGTCGAAGCCCGACTCGCCGGCGGCGACGGCATGGGCGTGCGCGCTGAGGACCGGGGTGCGACCCTCGGGGCTGCCGGGGCGCAGCTCCAGGGAGGCGGTGTCCTTGATCAAGGCGCGGCGCTCGTCGTTGTACGGCCCGGAGAGCAGCGTCTCCAGCGGCACGCCGGTGGCGTCGCCGTACCAGGCCTCACGGTCGGCCATGGCCAGCTTGCAGCCCTCGACGAGCAGATGGACGTAGTCGGCGGAGCCGTACGCCGGGAGCTCGGCCGGGAGGAGGGCGAGCTGCTGGAGGAAGGCGGGGCCCTGGCTCCAGCCGGCGGCCTTGGCGAGCGTCCAGCCGTTCCAGTCGTAGGTGGCGGGCGCCTCGTACGACGCGGACCAGTCCGCGAGGTCGGCGGCGGTGAGGGTGCCGGTGTGGCGGGTCCCGCTGGTGTCCATGGTGGGGACGGCGGCCTGGCGGACCAGTGCCTCGGCGATGAAACCGGTGCGCCATATCGCGCGGGCGGCGTCGATCTGCGCGGCACGGTCCTCGCCCCCCGCCTCCTCGGCCTCGGCCGTCAGGCGGCGCCAGGTCGCGGCGAGGGCCGGGTTGCGGAAGAGCTGGCCCGGTTCGGGCGACGCGCCGCCGGGGAGGTAGACCTCGGCGGAGGTCGGCCACTCGGTCTCGAAGAGCTCGCGGACGGTCTCCACGGTCTGTCCGACGCGCTCGACGGGGGCGTGGCCGTCCTCGGCGTAGCCGATCGCGTACCGCAGGACCTCCGCGAGGGTCTTCGTACCGTGGTCGCGGAGCAGCAGCATCCAGGCGTCGAAGGCGCCGGGCACCGCGGCGGCGAGCGGTCCGGTGCCGGGAACGAGGTCGAGGCCGAGCGAGCGGTAGTGCGCGGCGGAGGCGCCCGCGGGGGCGGGGCCCTGGCCGCACAGAACCTGCACGTCGCCGTCCTTCGGCGCGAGGATCATCGGGACCTCGCCGGCCGGGCCGTTGAGGTGGGGTTCGACGACGTGCAGGACGAACCCTGCGGCGACGGCCGCGTCGTAGGCGTTGCCGCCGTCCTCCAGGACGGCCATCGCGGACTGCGAGGCGAGCCAGTGGGTGGAGGACACCATGCCGAAGGTGCCCTGGAGGGTGGGGCGGGTGGTGAACACGGGTACGGCTCCTTGCTGCGGCGTGCGGGGGTTCTGTGGTGCTTCGCGGATCGTACGGACGGGGGTCGGGTACCGGCGGTGCGGGTCAGGCCGCCGCGTCGGGGGCGGTGCCGTCGTCGGCCACGAGGTGGCAGGAGACCTGCCGGCCGCCGGGGATCTCCCGCAGGGCGGGGACCTCGGTGCGGCACCGGTCGACGGCGAGCGGGCAGCGGGTGTGGAAGCGGCAGCCGGGCGGGGGATCGAGGGGGCTGGGCAGCTCGCCGTGCAGCACGATGCGCTCCCGGGAGCGCTGGGCGACCGGGTCGGGGACCGGTGCCGCGGAGAGCAGCGCCTGGGTGTAGGGGTGCTTGGGGTCGGCGAACAGCTGGGCGGTCGGAGCCTGTTCGACGATCTGCCCGAGGTACATCACGGCGATCCGGTCGGCGAGGAACTCGACGGCGGCCAGGTCGTGGGTGATGAACAGGCAGCCGAAGCCCCGGTCGCGCTGGAGGTCGGCGAGGAGGTTGAGGACGGACGCCTGGACCGAGACGTCGAGCGCCGAGGTGGGTTCGTCGGCGACCACGAGGTCGGGGTCGCAGGACAGGGCCCGCGCGATGGAGATCCGCTGGCGCTGTCCGCCGGACAGCTCGTGCGGGTGCCGGTCGGCGTGTTCGGGACGCAGACCGACCTGGCCGAGCAGCTGCTCGACCCGCTCCCGTGCGGCCGCTCCGCGGGCGCGGCCGTGGAGCCGGAGGGGCTCGGCGATGATCTGGCCGACGGTCATCCGCGGGTCGAGCGAGGACGACGGGTCCTGGAAGACCAGGTGGAAGTCCTTGCGCAGGGGGCGCAGCGCCCGGCGGGAGAGGTGGCTGATGTCGGTGCCGTTGATGTGCACGGTGCCGGCGGTCGGCTCGTCGAGGCGCACGGCACACCGGCCGACGGTCGACTTGCCGCTGCCCGATTCGCCGACGAGGCCGACGACCTCGCCGCGGCCGATGGTGATCGAGACGCCGTCGACGGCCCGTACGGTGCCGCCGCCGGAGGCACCGAAGTGCCGTTCCATGGCGCTGATCTCCAGCACCGGAGGATGCGGTCCCCCACCGTCACGCGGTGCGGGGACGGTCTGTGCGGTGGTCACTGTCCGGCCTCCTGGTCGGGTCGTGTGCCGAGGTCCTGGGGGTGCGCCGGGGTTCCGGGGGCGGCCGGTGCCGGTGCCGTCCCGCCGGTGCCCTCCGTGTACGGGTGCCAGCAGGCTGCCCGGTGCGGGGCGTCCGCTCCGGCGGCCGGGTCGACGGCGCGGAAACCGGGGCGGCTGCCCGTGCAGGTGTCGTCGGCGCGGGAGCAGCGGGGCGCGAAGGTGCAGGCGTCGGGCTGGCTGTCCAGACTGGGGACGAGGCCGGGGATCTCCGGCAGCCGCCGCTTCCCCTCGCCGCCGGGCCGCAGCACGGCGCCGAGCAGGCCGCGGGTGTAGGGGTGGCGGCCGGAGGCGAACAGGTCGTGCACCGGGGCCTGTTCGACGCCGCGTCCGGCGTACATCACGAGCACCCGGTCGGCCGCGTCGGCGACGACGCCGAGGTCGTGGGTGACCAGGACGATGGCGGTGCCGAGGCGTTCGCGCAGCGACTGGAGCACGTCGAGGATGCCCGCCTGGACGGTGACGTCCAGCGCGGTCGTCGGTTCGTCGGCGATGAGGACGGCGGGGTCGCAGGCCACCGCGATGGCGATCATGACGCGCTGGCGCATGCCGCCGGAGAGCTGGTGCGGGTACTCGTCGATGCGGCGGGCCGGCGCGGGGATCCCGACGAGTTCGAGGAGGTCCACGGCGCGCGCCCTGGCCTCCTTGCGGCTCAGTCCCTGGTGCCTGCGCAGCACCTCGCCGATCTGCCGGCCGATGGTGAGGACCGGGTTCAGCGAGGTCATCGGCTCCTGGAAGATCATCGCGATGTCCTTGCCGCGGACATCGCTCAGCTCCTTCTCGGACGCGCCGACCAGTTCGCGTCCGCCGAGCCTGATCGAGCCGCCGATCCTGGCGGTCGGGGGCAGCAGCCCCATGGCGGCCATCGAGGTGACGGACTTGCCGCAGCCCGACTCCCCGACCACGGCGAGGACTTCACCCGGCGCGAGGTCGTAGGAGACGCCGTCGACGGCGTGCACGGTGCGGGTGTCGGAGTGGAAGGACACTGACAGGTCGCGCACGCTGAGCGCGGGCAGGGCCGGTGCCTGCACCGCCGGTCCGGGAACGGTCTCGGTCATCGGGTCCCTCCTCGGGGGTCCAGGACGTCGCGCAGCCCGTCGCCGAGCAGGTTGAAGGCGAGCGTCGCCGCGACGATCGCGAGGCCGGGGAAGACGGCCAGCCAGGGCGCGGGCGCCAGGAAGGACTGGGCTCCGGAGAGCATCACGCCGAGCGAGGGGTCGGGCGGCTGGACGCCGAGGCCGAGGAAGCTCAGCAGCGCCTCGCCGATGATCGCGGCGGGGATGCCCACGGTCGCCTGGACGATCAGGGCGGAGGTCGCGTTGGGCAGGATGTGCCGGAAGAGGACGGTGCCGTCGCCGCCCCCGTTGGCGACGGCCGCGGCGACGTAGTCGACGTGCTTGAGCCGCAGCGTCTCGGCCCGGGTGATCCGGATGACGGCGGGGATCTGCGAGATGCCGATGGCGATGGTCGCGTTGGTGAGCGACGGGCCGAGGATCGCGGCGAGTCCGACGGCGAGCACCAGGAACGGGAAGGCCAGCATGGTGTCGGTGAGCCGGGAGACGGCGGTGTCCGCGAACCGGCCGTAGTACCCGGCGAGCAGCCCGAGCGGTACGCCGACGAGGAAGGCCAGCAGGACGGCGACGAGGCCCACCTGCATGGACGCGCGGGCGCCGTGGAGGATGCGGGAGAGCTGGTCGCGGCCGAGGTCGTCGGTGCCGAGCCAGTGCGCGGCGCCGGGCTCGGCGAGCACGTTCCCGAAGTCCGGCTGCGAGGGGTCGTACGGGGCGATGAGCGGGGCGAACAGGGCGGCGAGGACGAAGACGGCCGCGATGACCGCGCCGGTGAGCGCGAGCCGGTTCCTGCGCAGGGCGCGGAGTTTGCCGCCGCCGGACCTCCGGCGGCTCGCCTCGGGCGGGGTGGACAGCACTGTGGACGCGGTGGTCACCGGGCACCTCCGAGCCGGATGCGCGGGTCGATGACCGAATAGACCACGTCGACCAGCAGGTTGATGAGGATGTACGCGGCGGAGGTGCAGAGCACCACGGCCTGGAGTGTCGCGTAGTCGCGGGTGAAGACGGCGTCGATGGTGAGCTTGCCGAAGCCGGGGAGGACGAAGATCTGCTCGGTGACGACGGCCCCGGAGATCAGGTGCCCCAGCTGGAGGCCGAGCACGGTCACGACGGTGACGAGTGAGTTGCGCAGCGCGTGTCCGCCGATGACGGAGCCATTGGACAGGCCCTTGGCCCGGGCGGTCCGTACGTAGTCGGCCGAGAGGGAGTCGAGCATCGCCGCCCGCGTCTGCCGCATCACGACGGCGGCCAGACCGGAGCCGAGCACGATCGCGGGCAGCACCATGCGGCGCAGGTTGTCGACGGGGTCGGTGCCGAAGGGCACGTATCCGGAGGCGGCGAACACCGGTACGGCGATGGCGAATCCGAGTACGAGCACGATGCCGAGCCAGAAGGTCGGGATGGAGAGGCCGATCAGCGCGACGGCGTTGGCGAGCCACTCCTCCGGCTTCCCGCGCCGCACGGCGGCGACCACTCCCGCGCCGATGCCGACCACGACCGCCAGGAGCAGCGAGAGCGCGGCCAGCTCCAGGGTGACGGGCAGGGCCTGCCCGATCGCGTCGGCGACGGGGAGCCCGGTGCGGGAGGAGGTGCCCAGGTCGCCGGTCAGGGCGTGCCCGATGAACCGTGCGTACTGGACGACCACGTTGTCGTTCAGCCCGTAGCTCTCCCGGATCGCGGCGAGGGCCTCAGGGCTGCGTTCCTCGCCGGCCAGTGCGAGCGCCGGGTCGCCGGGCAGCGCCCGGATGCCGGCGAAGACGACGACGCTGACGAGGAAGAGGGTGATGAGGGACTGACGCAGGCGCGTCAGCAGGTACTTCGTCATCGGGTGTACCCCGCATTCTTGACCCGGACCAGTCCGTCGCCGTACACGCGGATGCCCGCGACGTCCTTGCCGGCGACGACGTAGTTCTTCTGCCGGTAGAGGTAGATCAGTGCGTGGGCGTCCTGGACGCGCCGGGTGAGTTCCTCGTAGATCCGGGTGCGCCGGGCGGGGTCCGCGACACTGCGCCCCTCGGCGATCAGCTTGTCGATCTCCGGGTCGCCGAGTCCGTAGGCGTTCATGGCGCCTGCGGTCTTGAGGAAGTTCGAGACGTTGCCGTCCGGGTCGAGCCGGCCGGACCAGCCGCTGGTGAAGACGTCGTAGTCGCCGCCGTCGGTCTCCGCGAGCATGGTGGCGTACTCGGTGGGCCGCAGCGACAGCTCGAAGCCCGCCTCCTTGACCATCGCCTGGAGGACCTGGCCGACCCGCCCCTGCTCCGGGGTGGTGGACGTCTTCAGCTCGATCTTCACCGGTGTCCTCACCCCGGCCTCCTCGAGCAGCTTCTTCGCCCGGTCGACGTCGCGCCGGGGGCAGTCCTCCGGGTCGACGCCGGGGGCGATGGCGGACTGCGGGGAGACGGGGCCGCAGGCCGGCTCGTACATGCCCTGGAAGACGACCTTGTTGAGCAGGTCGCGGTCGATGGCCAGCTCGAAGGCCTCCCGGACGCGGACGTCCCGGGCGAGCGGGGTGTCGAGCTTCCCGGGCTTCTGCCCGAGGCCCTTCACGTTGCCGACGTTGATCCCGATGCCCTGGTAGCCGAGCGAGGGCGAGTTGAACAGCTGGAGCTTCGGTTCGGTCAGAGCGCTCTGCACGTCGACGGGGGCCATCTGGTCGCCGACCTGGAGGTCTCCGGAGCGCAGGTTCGCGAGCCTGACGTTGCCGTCGGGTATCGGCTTGTAGACCACGCCGTCCAGGTGGACCTTGTCGGCGTCGTAGTAGTTGGGGTCCTTCCTGAGCACGATCCGGTCACCGCCGACGCGCTCGGCGAAGCGGAAGGGGCCGACGCAGGAGGGGTGGTTGGTGAAGTTCTTGCCGTACTTCTTCAGTGCGGTCGGCGACATCACCATCCCGGCCCGGTCCGCGAGCACGCCGGTGAGCGGCACGTACGCGTGATCGAGCGTCAGGCGGACCGTGAGCGGTCCGGTGGCCTCGGCCTTGCCGACCGGGGCCAGTTCGGTGCCCCGTGCGGATCCGGGCAGGTCACGGTGGCGCAGCAGCGAGGTGACGACCGCATCGGCGTCCATCCGGGTCCCGTCGCTGAACTTCAGCCCGGGTCGCACCTGGATGGTGACGGTGCGGCCGTCGGCCGAGGTGGTGGGGAGGGACGCCGCGAGCTGCGGCACGAGGGTGCCGTCCTCGTCGATGTCGTAGAGCTTCTCGCACATGCCCGCGAAGACCGTGCGGCCCACCAGGGTCTGCGCGAGGCTCGGATCTAGTTTGTCCGGATCCGAGTTGAGGGCGACGGTGAGTGTCCCGCCGTCGCGTACGGACCGGTCATCGGTCATGCGCACACCACCGACTTCGGTCGCCGAGGACTGCAACGACGCGCAGCCCGAGGTGAGGGACACCAACGCAACCGCCACCAGGGCAACCGCTTTTCGGCGCACGGGGGCCTACCTCCCGCCAAGGGGTGATCAAGGAATATCGCAGACCGTATTTCGCATACAGTCCGCAAGGCAAGGGCTCCGCCCACATAGCGGACAGGATTTACCTGACGATCAGATAACGGAGCGGCGGCACCGGGGCGACCTTCATGCAGGTACCACCCACCACGGGCCGCGGGGCCCCGGCGGCCTCCGGGCACCGCCCGGCCGTAGCCCGCCGTTCGTATACGGATGCCGAGACCGTCACCCTGCGCCACCGGCCACTGCCCCGGACCGGCTGCCGGCCGCCCGGCCTCCGGGGAGGCTTCGGCGGGGCAACCGCGCCGACCGCCTGCCGTGCGGCACCCTATGAGCCACCATCTCCCCTTTGTCATCACTTCGAGAGGCGGCGCGCACGTGCCCAGTGGTCTCCATGCCGACACCGTCGGCCCGGTGGATGTGGCTGTCATCGCCTTCGAGGGCAACACGTTCGACGGAGGAATCGTCCCGGCGCTCCGCGAGCTCCAGCAGGACGCGACCGTGCGCGTCCTCGACCTGGCCTTCGTCTCGAAGGCGGACGACAGCTCGGTCACCGTCGTGGAGCTGACCGATCCAGGTGTCGCCGAGACCCTGCGGCAGGTCTCGGACGTCCAGTTCGACCTGCTCAGCGACGAGGACCTGCAGACCGTGTCCGACACGCTCACGCCCAGGTCCTCGGCGCTCGTGGTGGCCTGGGAGAACACCTGGGCCGGCCGGCTGGCCGCCGCGATCCGGGCGTCATCGGGCGAGATGGTGCTGCTCGAACGCATCCCGCGGTCCACCGTCGTCGAGGCCATCGCCGCACTCGACGGCAAGTGAACAGAGACGAAGGAGACGGCCTGCCATGCCACGACGAATCGGACGCCCGGGCCTGCTGGGCACGATCGCCCGCACCGCGGTGATCTCGGGCACCGCCACCGCGGTGTCCAACCGGGTGGAGAGGCGCGACATGCAACGCCGGACGGAGTACCGGCCCCAGCAGGCACCCCAGGCGCCCGCTCCACCTCCGGCCGCTCCTGTCGCTCCGGCCGCCGGCCCGGACCGGGTCGCCCAGCTGACCCAGCTCGCCGAGCTGAGGACCCAGGGCGTCCTCACCGAGGAGGAGTTCGCCGCGGAGAAGGCCCGCATCCTGGGGTCCTGACGGGATCGCCCGCACTTCCGCCTCTCCGCCCGCCCGCACGTCCGCCCGCTCGATCGCCTCTCCGCCCGCCCGCACGTCCGCCTCTCCGCCCGCCCGCACGTCCACCCCCCCGGTCGGCCGCGCGGCCGCGTCCCGGCGGCGCCCGCCCCCCTCCCGGTACGGATACCGACCCATGCTCGGTCACCTTCGCGACAGAGTCCTGCCGGACCGTCAGCGCCGTTCCCTGGACGACCTCCAGGAGGACCTGGACCTGTCCTCGGGGGACAGCCAGGCCAAACAGTCGGCCTTCTGGACCATGCTCACGCTGTCCTCGGTCATCGCGGCGGGCGGCATCCTGACCGACTCCACCGCCACCGTCATCGGGGCGATGATCATCGCCCCGCTCTCCACGCCGATCATGGGTATCGCCCTCGGCGCGGTGCAGCGTCGCCGCACCTCGGCCGCCGCCTTCGTGGCGCTCGGATGTCTGCTGGTCGTCCTCGTGGGCGCGGCCGCCTCCCTCGTGGTGCCGCCCGCCTACGACCTGCTGAGCGACAGTCAGATCTCGGGCCGCACCTCCCCGGGCCTGCTGGACCTCGTCGCGGCCCTGGCCACGGGCTTCGCCGGCGCGGTGGCACTGGCGCGCAAGGACGTCGCCGCGGTGCTGCCAGGCGTGGCCATCGCCATCTCGCTCGTCCCCCCGCTGGTGGTCACCGGCGTGTGCGCCGGCCAGGCGGCGTGGTGGCTGGCGCTGGGTGCGCTGGTGCTCTTCGTGTCGAACCTCCTCGCCCTGGTCTTCGCGGGCATGGTGGTCTTCGCCACCCTCGGGCTCCCCCGGGCCGCCGAGGGCCGGCGGCGGGCTCCACGCCGCGCCTACGTCATGCTCGGACTGCTCTTCACCGCGGTGCTCCTCCCCCTGGCCGCCAACACCGTGGCCACCGTGCTGCTGAACACCTGGACCGCACGGACGAAGAACTCCGCGCAGCGATGGCTCTCGCACACGCCCGGCGCGACGGTCACCGGCGTCGACGCGCAGTCCCGGACCCTGTACGTCCACGTCCGCGGCCCCGGTGACCTCCCCCCGCTGAAGGACCTGCTGGACGATCTCGAAGGGGAGGTCCCCGACGGCGTCCCGATCGTGGTCGACTCGACGCGTGGTGAGCAGATCGCCGCCGGGAAGGTCGGAGGGTGAGGCGGAACGCCTCGTCCTCGTCCCGCGTCCCCGGCACCGCACCGGCCGCATCGGGGCTGCGCATCCACTCGGCGCGGGCGAGCATGGAGGACCGGACCGAACCGTCGAGAGGAACGAAGCCGTGCATGGTGAGTACAAGGTGCCCGGCGGCAAGCTGGTCGTGGTGGACCTGGACGTCGAGGAAGGCGTCCTGCGCCACGTGGGGGTGGCCGGTGACTTCTTCCTGGAGCCCGACGAGGCGATCCTCTCGATCAACGGAGCCCTGGAGGGGGCCCCTGCCTCGACGGACACCGCGGGTCTCGCGGCCCGGATCACGGCGGCCCTGCCCGAGTCGACCGTCATGCTCGGTCTGACCGCGGAGGGCGTGGGCACCGCGGTGCGACGGGCCCTCGCCCGTGCCACCGAGTGGAGCGACCACGACTGGCAGCTGGTGCACATGGAGCCGCAGGCGCCGGCCCTGCACATGGCTCTGGACGAGGTGCTCACCGCGGAGGTGGCCGCCGGGCGGCGGGCCCCCACCCTGCGCGTCTGGGAATGGGCCTCGCCCGCCGTGGTGATCGGCAGCTTCCAGTCCCTGCGGAACGAGGTGGACCCCGAAGGGGTGGCACGGCACGGCATGACCGTGGTCCGGCGCGTCTCCGGCGGGGGCGCCATGTTCGTGGAACCCAGCAGCACGATCACGTACTCCCTGTCCGTCCCCGAGTCCCTGGTCTCGGGCCTCTCCTTCGCCGACAGCTACGCCTACCTCGACGACTGGGTCCTGGGCGCGCTCGGCGACATGGGCATCAGGGCCTGGTACCAGCCCCTCAACGACATCGCCACCGACACCGGGAAGATCGCCGGCGCCGCCCAGAAGCGGATCGCCGGCCCCGACGGCGCTCCGGGAGCCGTCCTGCACCACGTGACGATGTCCTACGACATCGACGCGGACAAGATGCTGGAGGTCCTGCGCATCGGCAAGGAGAAGATGTCCGACAAGGGCACCAGGAGCGCCAGGAAGCGCGTCGATCCGCTCCGCCGCCAGACGGGCCTCGCGCGCGAGCAGGTGATCGAGAACATGATCGGATCCTTCCGCGGCCGATACGGGCTGACCACCGGCGAGGTCACGGCCGAGGAGATGGCCCGGGCGCAGGAGCTGGTGCGGACGAAGTTCGCCACCGAGGCGTGGACCGCGCGGGTGCCGTAGGAACGGATGACGTCGACGCGGGTGCTGCGGACGTGGGTGCCCGGCCGCCTCCCCCGCCCGGGAGGGGGCCGGGCACGCCGTCAGATCGCGTCCGGTTCCCGTCTCAGCACACGGCCGGGGCGGGCACCGGTCGTATCGCCGTCCCGCAGGACGAACTCGCCCGCCACCAGCACGTGTCGCGTCCCCACGGCGTACTGCCACGGCTCCGCGTACGTCGCCAGGTCGGCCACCGCCGCCGCGTCCAGCACCACCAGGTCGGCGACCATCCCGGCCGCCACGGTCCCACGGTCGGTGAGGGGCAGCCGGGATGCGGGCAGGGACGTCATCTTGCGCACGGCGTCGGCGAGTCCCAGCACGTCGCGCTCACGGACGTAGTGGCCGATGACCCGGGCGAACGTGCCGAAGTTCCGCGGGTGCGGGTGTCCGTCCCCAGGGGCGCGCAGCACCCAGCCGTCGCTGGCGACGGCGCTGCCGGGGTACCGCAGCACGGTGTCCACGTCGGCCTCCGCCATCGCGTGGTTGACGATCATCACCTCGCCCTGGTGCGCGGCCAGCACGTCCAGGACGGCAGCCGCGGGTTCCGTCTTCTCGTCGCGCGCGATGTCGGCGATGCTGTCGCCGACCCGGTCCTCGTAGCGGCCGGGGCCGAGCATGGCGATGACGACGCCCTCGGGCAGGAAGGTGCGTCCGACGGCGGGGCGCAGGTCGTCCAGGATCCTGACCCGCGTCTCCGGGTCCGCAAGGCGTTCCAGGAGTCCCGCCGAACCGCCGTCCATGGCCCAGTCGGGGAGCCGGGACGTCAGCCGGGTGGAGGAGGCGGTGTACGGATACACGTCGCACGCCACGTCGACGCCCTCGGCCAGCGCCGCCCCGATGAGGCCGAGCGCCGTGTCGACCTTGCCGTGGTTGGCCGGCCCCATGGCCTTGAGGTGGGATATCTGGAGCCGTACGCCCGACTTCCGGGCCACGAGCAGCGCCTCCTCGACCGCCTGGACGAGATGGTCCCCCTCGTCCCGCATGTGGGTGGCGTAGAGCAGGCCGCGGCGGGCGGCCTCGGTGGCGAGCGCGATGATCTCGTCGGTGCCGGCGAAGGACCCGGGTGCGTAGATCAGCCCGGTCGACAGGCCGAAGGCACCCTGCTCCGCGGCCGTCGCCAGGAAGGCACGCATCGCGTCCAGTTCGGCGGTTCCCGCCACGGTCCGCGCGTCTCCCATGGCTGCGGCGCGCAGGGCACCGTGGCCGACGAGCGGCACGATGTTGAGGGCCGGCGCGGCGGCGTCCACGGCTTCGGCGAAGTCGTCCAGATCGCGCCACTGCGCCCCCGCGAGTGTGCCGGGGCCGCCGGCGGCCGGGTCCTCGTCGGGCGCCAGCGGGAAGGGGCTCAGCCCGCAGTTGCCCGTCACCACCGTGGTGACACCCTGCCGCAGACACGCCTCGGCGTCGGGCTGCGCCAGTACGGAGAAGTCGGCGTGGGAGTGGAGGTCGATGAACCCGGGTGTGACGGTCAGCCCTGTGGCGTCGAGCACCTCGGACGCGCCTGCGTCCGGATCCGGGTCTCCGACGTGGACGATACGGCCCCCGCGCACACCGATGTCGGCGTACCTGGGTCCGGTCCCCGTACCGTCGAGCAGGGAGCCCCCGGTGATGAGCAGGTCGTAGGGCTTGGTCGGGTGGGACATCGGTTTCTCTCTTTCGCGACGTTCTTCCCGTACGGACGGTGCGTACGGGTCGGGTACCGGCGGCGCTCCACCGGTCACAGCAGCACCGTCAGGAGAATCGTGTACAGCGCACACGCGGGGATCAGCAGGGCCCATCCGGTGCACAGGAGATACGGGAGCCTGCCGGCCCGGGCGAGTCCCATGGCTCCCACCATGTTGGCGTTGGGCAGCGGCCCGTAGGTGTCGGCCTTGGAGGCCCACAGCAGGATGACCACCCAGGCCTCGGGACCGATGCCGAGTTCGGTCCCGAGCGGGCCGAACACCTCACCGATGAGCACCACCTGCGCCGCGGTCGCACCCGGGACGCCGACCCAGCCCAGCGCGGCCACGGCCAGCGCGAAGGGCAGGGCCGACAACCCGCTGAGGGCCGGTCCGTAGGTCTCCAGGACGACGTCGTACGGCTGCACCAGGTCGATGAAGCCGAACAGCGCGGCAAGCAGCCAGAACAGCAGGAGCATCGGCAGCAGGCTCCGCGCCCCGGTGAGGAACGCCTTGACGGCGCGCAGGGGCGAGAGCCGGGCGGCGGCAGCGGTGCACACGGCCATCAGGGGCAGGGCTGTCAGCGGGAAGGCCGTGCCCGCCTCGGTCAGGGCCGCGTACAGGACGGTGAGCGCGAGCACGGTGACGAAGGCCCAGGTGGCATGACGGGTGCGGACCGTGTCGGCGGGGTCGGCCGGACCGTCGCCCGTGGTGTCCTCGGTGACCTCGTCGGCCCGGTAGAAGTCGTCCTTGGCCGCGCTGCGCCGCTGCACCCAGGGCACGACGACGGCGGCGAGGAGCAGCGAGAGCACGGCCAACGGCCCCGCGCCGACCAGTACGTACGTCGGGTAGCCGGTGTCGGCGGTCTTCATGATCGCGATGTTGGATCCGGCGAAGGGGGCGAGGGCGAGGCCCGCGCAGCCGCCGAGGAACATGGTGGCCGCGGTCGCCGACCGGGTGAAGCCGGCCCGCGCGGCCACGGGGACGAGCAGCGGCGCGGCGATGGCGAGCGCCCCCGCGAGGGTGCCGAGGCCCGCGACGAGCACGAGGCAGGCGCACAGCATCCCGTACATCAGGGCGATCCGGCCGCGGCCGGCCGCGACGCGCAGGATGCCGCGGACCAGGGAGTCGGCGACGCCGGTGACCCGGAGCACCTCACCGACCGCCGCGCCGAGCACGATGATCAGGCCGATGACGGTGACCGGGTCGGTGACGGAGCTGCCGAGGACGTCGACGGTGTCGCCGGCCGGGGGCAGCGCGACGAGTGCGGCGCCCGCCACGGCGATCGCGGTGACGACCACGAGATTCATGCCGGTCAGCGCGAGGAGCGCGTAGAGGCCGATCGGCAGCAGCCCCCACATGGTGGGGGCGGCGCTGAGCAGCCCGGCCACCAGGCTTGCTGTGAGGGCGACCGCTGCGGCCGCCCACGGCAGCGCGCGCCGCATCGGGGAGGGCGGGAGGGGGGCGGTTCCGGCCGCGGGTCCGGTGGTGACGGACTGGGTCATGGGAAGTCCTTCTGGCGGGCGGGAGGTGGGGACGACGGGTGCGGGAACCACCCGCTCGTCAGGAGCCGGCTGCGGCAGCCAGGGACACCAGCGCGTCCGCGTGGGCCAGGCCGCTCTCCGCCGCGATCTCGTCGAGCGTCTGGGGTGCGCGGACCGTCGTCAGCCGTACGCCGCCGTCCCGTCCGGCCGTGAAACCGTGGACCGCGGGCCGGGGCAGGCTGTTGTACGCCCAGTGCGTCGAGAAGTAGTAGGCGCCGGTGTCGTACAGGACGACGAGGTCGCCCTCCTCCAGCTCCGGGAGTTCCCTGCCGTGGGCGACGACGTCCCCCGCGAAGCAGCAGGGGCCCGCGATGTCCTGGCGCAGCGGCGCGCCGGTCCGTGGGCCGCCCCCGGCGTCGAAGGCGCCGACCCGCAGCGGCCACGCCTCGGGCATCAGGACGGTGCGCGTGGCGGTCTGCGCTCCCGCGTGGGTGACGGCGATGCGCCGGCCGCCGGCGTCCTTCGTGTACTCGACGCGGGCGGCGATGAAGCCGTTCTTGGCGAGCAGGGAGCGGCCGAACTCCGTGACGAGCGCGTAGCGGCCGTCGAGGAGGTCCGGGACGGCCGCGAGGAGCGCCCGGGTGTACTCGGCGAACGTCGGGCGCGTCTCGTCGTCCTCGAAGTTGACGGGCAGTCCGCCGCCGATGTCAAGGCTGGTGATCTGCCGCCTTCCCAGCGTCCGGTTGATCTCCTCGGCCAGCCGGTGCGTCTCCGCGATGCCCTCGGCGATGAGTGGGAGCGGGCATCCCTGGGAGCCGACGTGGGCGTGGAGACGGGTCAGCCAGGGGCGTTCGGCGAAGGCGCGTACGACGCGCTCGCGCGCGCCCGGATCGCGCAGCGCCACGCCGAACTTGGAGGTCGCGGTCGCGGTGCTCATCGCTCCGATGGAGCCGCCTCCGACCTGGGGGTTGACGCGCAGTCCGACGACCGACGCGCTGTGCGCCGGGCGGAGTCCGTCGATGCGGCGCAGCTCGTCGAGGTTGTCGGCGTTGACCGCCACGCCCAAGGCGAGTGCCTCGCTGATCTCCCGCCGGGTCTTGGCGGGCGAGTCGAGGACGATCCGCGAGGGCGCGACCCCGGCGTCGAGGGCCAGGCGCAGCTCCCCCGGGCTCGCCACCTCGCAGCCCATGCCGAGGCGGGCGAGCAGCCGGAGCACGGGGACCAGGGAGGCGGCCTTGACGGCGAAGGTGTGGAGCACGTCGGGGGCACGGTCGAAGGCGGCGTGGAGGCTCGCGACCGAGGTACGGATGCCCTCGGTGTCGAGGAATCCGGCGACCGGCTGTTCCTCCGAGACGAGTCCGGTGGCGGCGGCCCGGCGCAGCACGGCGGAGACACGCCCGTCCGGGGAGAGGGAGTCCGGTTCCGGGGAGAGGTCCATGGGAGAAGTCACGGGGGGGGTCTTTCCGGTGGGGCTGTACCACGCGTGCGCGAGCGGCGTGGCGGGATGGGGAAAGACTGGTGTCCGCACCCCTCGCGCGTCTTCGTCGCCCGGGACAAACCAGCGGCGGCATTTTGGCCTTGGGTACGAACACCACCCCCAATCCCCTCAGATCACCCCGGTCAGCCGCACCGCCAAGGCCAGGACCAGCCGGGTGTCGGGGTCGTCGAGGTCGAGGCCGAAGCGCTCGCGGACCCTCCGCAGCCGGTACCGGAGGGTGTTCGGGTGCAGCGTCAGGCGCCTGGCGGCCCGCGGGACGTCCCCGGCGGTCTCCAGATAGGCCGCGAGGGAGCGGACGAGGTCACCGCCCGTGGCGAGGTCCGCGCGGATCAGCTCGTGCACGGGTCCCGCGCCCGCCTCCCACACAGGACGCACCGCGTCGAGCATGTGCAGGGCGTCGATGGTCGGCCCCACGTCGCCGGCACCCGCGTGCCGGACGGGGCGGGGGTCGCGCCCCCGGGCCTCCCGCTCACGCAGTGCCCGGACGACCTGTAGGGCCTTCGCGTACGAGAGCGGGGCGTCCAGTCCCGACCGCACGGTCTGTCCCGCGCCGATCCAGACGGGTGCCGTGCCCGGGATGCCGGCCGCCAGCGCGTCGAGCTCGCGGGCCAGGGCGAGGGCCTCGCGCCGGTCGTCGGCGTCGTCGCTCACGGGCAGCAGCACGGCGACCTGGTCCTGTTCGCGCAGGGCCCGTGCAACGGATCGCGACGCCGTGGCCTGGATCGCGAGCGCCTCCAGGGTCCGGTCGGCCCCCGCCTCCTCGGTGTCGCCTCGTACGGCGACGACGACGGCGCACGGGGTGTCGGGCGGAAGCCCGAGCGACCACAGGTGGGCGTGCCGGTCGCCGTCCCCGTGCAGCAGTCCGCGCAGGGCGTGCGCCTCGCGCCGCGCGGTTCCGCTCTCACGCAGCCGGTGCCGCAGCAGATGGGGCACGGCGAGGGCGGCGGCGCGGCGCAGCACCGCGGCCGCGTCGGGCGAGAGACGGCGGCCGTCGGCCGCCGCCCACAGCGATCCCAGCATCTCGCCGCCGCTGCGGACGGCGACGACGAGGCGTTCGGGGCTGTCGCCGTCGGCAGCCCGGTGGATGACGTCCTGGGAGGTCCACAGGGCGTGCAGCAGTCCGCTGCGGCGGAGTTCGGCGACACGCCGGTCGGGTACCCGGCCGCCCAGGATCGTGGACAGGCGCACCCCGTCCGCGCCCGGGCCCGTGGCGGAGTGGGCGAGGACGCGGAACCGGGTGTCCTCCACCGTGATGGAGCCCCGGCAGGAGCGGGCGGTGGCCGTGGCGAGGGCCGCGAGCCCGCCGTCGGCGACGTCGTCCGCGAGGAGGCCGGCGCGGCCTGCCGAGGCGAAGGCGGTCGCGGACCGCAGGAGCGCGAGGGTGTCGCCCCAGTCGGCCCACTCCGCGCGGGCGAGCAGCGCGATCCCGCACTCATCGGCCGCGTCGAGCGCCTCCGCCGGCACGGGCGCCCCCTCGGGCTCCCGCAGCACCACCGCGGCCGCGCCACGCCGGGCGGCCTCCCGTACCGCGGCCGGGTCCGGGGCGGGGCCGGCCGCCAGCACGATCCGGCCGTCGTACGGGCGGGCGGACCCTTCCTCGCCGATGATCACGCCGTGGACCGTGACGTCCTGCCCGGCGGGGGCGTGCAGCAGGCGCAGGACGCCGTCCTCGTCGTGGGCGAGGATCTGGCGGAGCGTGACGTGGTCCGGGGCGTTGCCGGTGGTGCCTGGCGTCATGCGCCGAGGATACGAGCGGGCGGCGCCGGGCCCGCGGACGGGACCACCAGGCGCAGTCGGCAGGGAGCGCGCAGGTCAGGGGCGGTGCCCGGCCCTCGTGTGGAGCTCGCGGTGCATCGCGCGCATCCGGTCGGTGAAGTCGGTGACCGGGCCCTGCACCTCCAGGCCCGGCACGACGGTGCGGATGTCCAGCGGGGCGACCGCCGGCGGTGCGACGCCGAGGTCACCGAGCCACTGTGCGAGCTCCGCGGAGGAGTGGGCGTAGACGATCTTCCCGAGGCCCGCCCACCCGTGCGCGGCCGCGCACATCGGGCAGTGCTCACCTGACGTGTACACCGCGGCCAGGGAACGTTCCCGGGGATCCAGGTGCTCCGCGGCCCAGCGGGCCAGTTCGAACTCCGGGTGCCGGGTCTCGTCGCCGGTGGTGCGCACCAGGTTGCGGGCCTCCCGCAGGACCTCGCCCCCTGCGTCCACCAGGACCGAACCGAAGGGCTCGTCACCCGCGTCGAGAGCTTCGGCGGCCAGGTCCACGGCTCGTGCCACGTGGCGGAGTTCGGCGTCGGTCAGCTGCGCGGTCGTCATGCTCGTTCTCTCTCCTCGGGGACGTCCCACTCGTGGGGCCCGGGACGGTGCCCGGATCCGGAGCGTGTCAGTCCGTTCCCTCGCTGTCCACGCGGCGTTCCGGACCGGGCCCTACAGCACCGCGATGCCGAGGGGCCGCTCGCCGGCCGCCACGCGCCGCACCTCGCCGGACGCGACATCGACGACACTGATGCCGTTCCCATACCCGTCCCGGGTGAAGCCGCCCGAGACGTACGCGGTGCGGCCGTCGGCCGAGACGGCGACGTCCTCGTGCGGGCCGTCCAGAGGGATGACGCGCTCCTGGCCGCCGGGCGAACGGACGGTCAGGGAGGGCCCTTCGTCCTCGGCGGGGTCGATCGGACCCGTTCCGACCACGTACAGGGTCCCGTCCTCGGTGACCGCCGCTCCGTGCTGGTGCGTGTCGGCGGTCATGCGCTCGATCCCGACCCGCCCGGTGCCGGGGTCGACCACCGCGAGGCGTTCCCCCTCGAAGGGGAGGAGGAGCGCGCCGTCCGAGGGCCGTACGGCCGTGTAGTGGGGCTTCAGCCAGGAACCGGCTCCTCCCTCCGTGCCGTAGGGAGCCACCTCGATGCGCCGGCTCCTCCAGGTGCCGGCGTCCACGACCGTGACGTCGAAGGAGTCGTGGCCGGTCGTGTAGACCTGCCGGCCGTCGTGCGAGACGTCGACGTCGAAGGGGCGGCGCCCGACCGGGACGGCGGCGACCACCCTCCGCTCCCCGGTGTCGACGACCTCCAGGGTGCCGTTCCCGCCGGGGACGTTCACCCCGACGTAGACCTGCTTCCCGTCCGGTGAGAGCGCGATCCCCATGCCGCCGCCCCGGTACTCCCCGGTCGTCACGGGGCCGGTACCGGTCTCGTACGGGATCAGCGCGGTGCGTTCGCGGGTGGCGGTGTCCACCGCGGCCACGCCTTCCGCCGTCGCCACCCACGCGGTGCCGTCGTCGGCGAGTGCGATCCCGTACGGGGCGGTGCCGACCTCCACCGAGCTCCGCCCGGGCCCTCCGTCAGGCTCCGAGGGATCGAGGAAGGTGACGGTGTCCGCCCCGAAGTCGGTGACGAGCAGCATGCCTTCGGACGTACGGGCCCGTCCGTCTCCGGCGGTCGCCGGCGCCGACGGCCGCGGGGTCGCCTCCACAGGGGCGGCTCCGCCGTCCGCGCATCCGGTGAGCGCCGCGCCGAGGAGCAGCGCCCCCGTGAGGACCACCGTCCGCCCCCGCACCGGCGTACGGTTGCCCGGCCGGGCGGAGGGGCCCGGGGTGGGTACGGCGCCGACGGTCCGGGGCACCTCTTCCGCCCTGTGTGTCATCGCGGACAGCTCCTCGTCGCCTCGTGCGGCTCGGCGGTGTCTTCGTCCGCCGTCCTCCACCCTGCCCCGTCCTCCCGCCGACGCCATCGGCCGGCCGTACGTACGCCGGGACGCACGACGGCTGAGGGCGGCGTCGTCCGATCGGCTGACCCCCGGACCCTCCGCCGGGCCCACGCACGACCGCCCCGGCGGGCGGATGCCTGCCGGGGCGGTCGTGCGTGCGGTGCGCGGCCGTGGACCGCTGCCGGGGGTCAGCCCAGCGTCGCGATGGCCTTGTTGAAGGTGGCCGACGGACGCATGACGGCCTCCGCCTTCGCAGGGTCGGGCTGGTAGTAGCCGCCGATGTCGGCGGGCTTGCCCTGGACGGCGACGAGCTCGTCGACGATGGTCTGCTCCTGCTCGGACAGCGTCTTGGCGAGCGGTCCGAAGGCCTCGGCGAGCGCGGCGTCGGCGGTCTGCTGCGCCAGCTCCTGGGCCCAGTAGAGCGCCAGGTAGAAGTGGCTGCCGCGGTTGTCGATGCCGCCGAGCTTGCGGCTCGGGGACTTGTCCTCGTTGAGGAAGGTGCCCGTGGCCTTGTCCAGGGTGTCGGCGAGCACCTTGGCGCGCGCGTTGTCCGTGGTCGTGGCCAGGTGCTCGAAGCTGACCGCGAGCGCGAGGAACTCACCGAGGCTGTCCCAGCGCAGGTAGTCCTCCTTGACCAGCTGCTGGACGTGCTTGGGGGCGGAGCCGCCGGCGCCCGTCTCGAACAGTCCGCCGCCGTTCATGAGCGGGACGACGGAGAGCATCTTCGCGCTGGTGCCCAGCTCGAGGATGGGGAACAGGTCGGTGAGGTAGTCACGCAGCACGTTGCCGGTCACCGAGATGGTGTCCTCGCCGCGGCGGATGCGCTCCAGCGAGAACGCCGTGGCCTCCTCCGGGGTGCGGACGGAGATGTCCAGGCCCTCGGTGTCGTGCTCGGCGAGGTAGGTGTTCACCTTGGCGATGAGGTTGGCGTCGTGCGCACGGCCCTCGTCGAGCCAGAACACGGCCGGGTTGCCGGTCGCGCGGGCACGGGTGACGGCGAGCTTGACCCAGTCCTGGATGGGCAGGTCCTTGGTCTGGCACATCCGGAAGATGTCACCGGCGCCGACGGTCTGCTCCAGCAGGACGTCGCCCTTGCCGTCGACGACCCGCACCGTACCGGTGGTGGGGACCTCGAAGGTCTTGTCGTGGCTGCCGTACTCCTCGGCCTTCTGCGCCATCAGACCGACGTTGGGTACGGAGCCCATGGTCGACGGGTCGAAGGCGCCGTTGGCGCGGCAGTCGTCGATGACGACCTGGTAGACGCCCGCGTAGCTGCTGTCGGGCAGGACGGCCAGGGTGTCGGCCTCGTCGCCGTCCGGGCCCCACATGTGGCCGGACGTGCGGATCATGGCCGGCATGGAGGCGTCGACGATGACGTCGCTCGGCACGTGCAGGTTGGTGATGCCCTTGTCGGAGTCGACCATCGCCAGGGCCGGGCCCTCGGCGAGCTCGGCCTCGAAGGACGCCTTGATCTCGGCGCCCGCGTCCACGGAGTCGAGACCCTTGAGGATGCCGCCGAGACCGTCGTTCGGGGTCAGGCCGGCCGCGGCGAGCACGTCGCCGTACTTGGCGAAGGTGTTCGGGAAGAACGCGCGGACCACGTGGCCGAAGATGATCGGGTCGGAGACCTTCATCATCGTGGCCTTCAGGTGCACGGAGAACAGGATGTCCTCGGCCTTGGCACGGGCGACCTGCGCGGTGAAGAACTCACGCAGCGCGGCGACGCGCATGACGGCGGCGTCCACGACCTCGCCGGCGAGGACCGGGACGGACTCGCGCAGGACGGTGGTGGTGCCGTCGTCGCCCGCGAGCTCGATGCGCAGCGATCCGGCCTCACCGATGACGACGGACTTCTCCGTCGAGCGGAAGTCGTCGACGCCCATCGTGGCGACGTTCGTCTTCGAGTCAGCGGTCCAGGCGCCCATGCGGTGCGGGTGCGCCTTGGCGTAGTTCTTGACCGACGCGGGGGCCCGGCGGTCCGAGTTGCCCTCACGCAGGACGGGGTTGACGGCGCTGCCCTTGACCTTGTCGTACCGGGCGCGGACGTCCTTGTCCTCGTCGGTGCGCGGGTCGTCCGGGTAGTCCGGAAGCGCGTAGCCCTGTTCCTGGAGCTCGGCGATCGCGGCCTTCAGCTGCGGGATCGAGGCCGAGATGTTGGGCAGCTTGATGATGTTCGCGCCGGGAGTCTTGGCCAGCTCACCGAGCTCGGCGAGCGCGTCATCGATACGCTGATCGGCCTTGAGACGCTCCGGGAAGCCGGCGATGATCCGCCCCGCCAGCGAGATGTCGCGGCGCTCCACCGTGACACCCGCGGTCGAGGCGTACGCCTCGATGACCGGCAGGAACGAGTACGTCGCCAGGGCAGGGGCCTCGTCGGTGTGCGTATAGATGATGGTCGAGTCAGTCACCGGGTGCTCCGCTCCACGTCTGCAACATTGCTTGACATCAAGATATCTCCTGACCGCCCCCCTCTCCACAGTGGCCCGCGCCCATGGCGGCGGAACCGGTCACTCCCGCCCGCCGGAGCCGGTGACGCCAGGGAGCCCGCGGGCGTCGACCAGCCCGGACCCGTGGGCGAGGACGACCAGCTGAGCGCGGTCGCGGGCGCCCGGCCCGCTCGTGGCCCCGGCGGACGGAGGTCCTGGCCGGGACGTCACTGACCACCATGTGGACAGCGTGCTCCTCGTCGGTCAGCACTCGTCGCCGCAGGCGCCGTCACGGCGGGCGAGCGCCGTCGGGGCCCGGGGCGGCGTCCCGGCCGGGGCCATGCGGGCCGGGTGGTCACCGCCCGCCGGGCGCAGGCGGGCGGTGCTCGTACCAGCGCCGGTCGTCCTCCAGCTGGGCGGCGAGGGAGATGAGCCGTGCCTCGCTGCGCGAGGGCCCGAGCAGCTGGGCGCCGAGGGGCAGACCGTCGCGGGTGAAGCCCGCGGGGACATTGACGCCGGGCCAGCCGAGGACATTCCACGGCCAGGCGTACGGGCAGGCGGAGGTCATCGCGAGGTCGGTGCGCCAGGCGCTGAGCCGGTCGAAGGCACCGATCCGCGGCGGCGGGGCGGCCGTGGTGGGGGTGAGGAGGACGTCGTATCCGGGGCCGCCTCGTGCCCGGGCGTCGAAGAAGGCACCGATCCTCGCGTGCTGGCGCACCTCGCGTGCACGGGCGGCGCGTACGACCCGGCCGCCGAGGCGGGTCCCGGTGCGCAGGGCGCTGCGGGTCCGCGGGTCCAGGAGGCCGGGTTCGGGGTGCAGCGCGGCGAGTTCGGCGATGCCCGCGGTGGCGCGCGGGACGAAGGAGAGGCCGATCAGGCCGTAGCGGGGACGTGCCTCCTCGACGTGGTGGCCGAGCCGGGCCAGGACCTCGGCGAGCGCGGCGACGGCACGCAGGACCTCCGGGTGGGGCGTGTTGCGGGTGAGGGTGAGCGGAGGCTGCAGAGCGAGGCCGATGCGGAGCCTGCCGGGGTCGCGGCGTGCCGCGGCGGACGCGTCGACGGCGGGCGGGCGGTGCGGGTCACGGGGGTGCGGGCCCGCCGCCGCGTCCAGCAGCAGGGCGGCGTCGGCCACCGTACGGGCGAGGGGGCCGTTGACGGTGAGGCCCTGGAAGGCGTCGCTCCGGGGGTGCACGGAGATCCGGCCGCGCTGCGGTTTGATGCCGACGAGGTGCGTCCAGGCCGCGGGGATGCGGATGGATCCCGCTCCGTCCGAGCCGAGCGCCGCGGGGACGAGCCCTGCCGCGACCGCCGCCGCCGAGCCGCCGGACGAACCGCCTGGCGTGTGAGCGGTGCTCCAGGGGTTGCGGGTGACGCCGAAGGCCGGCCCCTCGGTGAAGGCCCACTGCCCGAGCTCGCAGGAGTTGGTCTTGCCGACGACGACGGCACCGGCGGCCCGGAGCCTGCGGACGGCCTCGCTGTCGGAGCCGGCGGGCGGCAGCACACCGTCGCAGCCGAAGTAGGTGGGCATGCCCTCGACGTCGGTGTCGTCCTTCACGGCGACCGGGACCCCGAGCAGCGGCAGCCGCTCCCCCGCCTCCAGCCGCCGGTCGGCGTCGGCGGCCTCGGCGAGCGCGGCTTCGGCGCGCACCTGGCGGAAGGCGTTGAGGGTGTGCCGGCTCGCCTCGATCCGCGCGAGCGCCGCGGCGACCAGCATGGTGGAGGTCGTCCCGCCCTCGGCCAGATCCCGCGCACTGTCCGTGAGCCCGGGCCGGACGTCCGGCTCCGCCGGACCGACCGGTCCGGTCCGCTCCGTGGGATCCGCTGAGGACATCGTCACCGCCTCCTCGTGTCCGCCTGAGCCGCGGCCCCGGGGGCATCCGGGGTCCGCCCGAGCGGGTCTACTGGAGAGTAACGAGGCGGGGGGTCCCGCTCAAGCACGCCGCACGCGGAGCGGCGCCCGTCTCAGGGACGCGTTCTCCAGGGTCCGTCCTCCGGAACACGTGCTCCAGGACGCGCGCTCCGGGGACGGACACCGGCGGCGGGGCGGCGGTGCTACGGGCGTACGTGGATCTCGCCGATGCCCGAACCGAGTCCGGCACAGTGGGCGGTCGACTGCCCGGACTCCCCGGGCCCGAGCGTGACGTGCTCTCCGTCCACGTCGGGGGACCAGCCGCAGACCAGGTGGACCCAGAAGGTCTGCGTGGCCGAGCCGTCGTTCCTGCACAGCGCGTACCCGGTGTAGTCGTCGACGGCGTGCTTGCCGGTGTGGCACGACAGTCCGGGCGGGACGGCGGCGGGCGCGACGGCCACCGCCGCCGTGGCCGGAACGGCGAGCGCGGCCGCCGTGACGGCGACGGCCGCGCCTCGCACCAGCACGCGGACGGTGTCCCCCTTGAACAGCTTCTTCATGATCTCCCCTTGGCTCCGGTCGCGTTCCGGTGATCTTCAGGGCAGCCCTCCCCCACGTTCCGTAGCCGAAAACAGCGCCGAACCTCACCCTCCGTGCCCTGGACGCCCTCGCACGGAACCGTGCGCGGGCGTGCGTCGCAAGGCGGGTGAACCCTCTCCGCCCGGACCCGGAGCGGCCGGCCGTACGCGAGGCCGCCTGCCCGCCCAGCCGGGCAGCCGGGCAGCCGGGCAGCCGGGCAGCCGGGCAGCCGGGCAGCCGGGCAGAACCTACGTAGTCGATTACGTGGTTCCACCGACGCTTCGGGAAGGCGGCCCCGGGAGACTCACCCCCATGAGCTTCTGGCTTCCGGACCGAGCCGCGGTGTCGGGGCGGGGAGCTTGCTGACCCCTGCGGGGCAGCCGGCGCCACCTGCCCGACAGGCAGCGAATGCGGTCCGGTCGACAGAGCCCGCCTGACGATGGGAGAGTCCTCCGTTGGTTTCCAAGACGCGTGTCTTTCTGGGCATGCTGGTGCTCCTCGCGCTGGCCGTCGGCGCCATCGCCCTGCTCGCGGCCGTGAAAGCCGATGCCACCTGGTTCACAGTCGTTCCTCTCGGCCTCCTCGTCGTCGGCGCGTCCGTCGCCCAGTCGATGGGATGGTTCAACAAGAGAGTCAGATGACCGCACCCGCCCGCCGCGCACACGACCGCGCACGGGCGTACGCTCGCCTGAAGGGGTGACCCCCTCGCGAATCCGGCTCGCAAAGGTCCTGACCAGGACGTTTTCCGAGGAGGCGCCGTGACAGGTCAGCGCATCGCCGCCCGTGCCGCAGCCTGTGCGGCGGTCGTGGCACTCGCCGTCACCACGGGCACCGCGGCCCACGCGGACGACGACTTCGAATCGCTCCCCGCCCAGCAGATCGCGGACCGCTCGCGCGATGCCCTGCTCGACGCCCGGTCCCTCCATCTGCGGGCGGTGGGCGACCTGGGCGAGGGCCGGACCCCGATGACGATCGACCTGAGCCTCGACCGGTCGGGCAACTGCGCGGGCGACATCGACCTGGGCAAGGGCAAGGGCACCGTCGAACTCGTCAAGCGGGGCGACGACGTCTGGGTCAGGCCGGACGCGGACTTCTGGGAGAACCAGGTGCCGATCGGTGGCGAGACCTTCGCGTCCATCCTCGACGGGCGGTACCTGAAGGGCGACGTCTCCGACTCCAGGCTGCGCCCCGCCGTGTCCGCCTGCGACCTCGACGCGTACCGCGACCTCGTCTCGGAGAACGCCGACCCGGCCGGGGGGACGCTGACGAAGGGTGACGTGACGACGGTGGACGGCGTTCGGACCGTCCCGGTCACCAGGACGGACGACGGCCGCACGACCACGGCCTACGTGGACACCGGAGGGGCGCACCACCCGGTGCGGATCACCCTGCGCGGCGACAGCGCGGACGCGTCCGTGGACCTCTCGCGCTTCGACAGGCCGGTTCCCTCGGCCACTCCGTCCCCGGACGAGACGGTGGACGTCAGCACGCTCCTCGGCAAGACCTCGGCACCGACCTGAGGAAGCGCGTCCGTCGAGCGCCCGGTGGGCGACGGACGTCCCGCCGGGGGGCCTTCACCGTGCGGGTTCGTCCTCCATGGCGGCGGCGACCCTCTCGCAGAGCTCCGCGAACAGGGCACCCTCGCCCTCGGTCAGCACGGACGCGGCGAGCCGCCCGATGTCCTGGCGGCCCCGGGCGACCCGGGCGAGAAACGCCTCCCCCTCGGGGGTGAGCGAGGTGCTCAGCTCGCGCCGGTCCTCACCCGAAGCGGTCTGCGTCACCAGGTTCAGGTCCTTGAGCACGCGCAGCGCCTTCGACGTGGACTGCCGGGACACGTCGAGCACGGCGCTCAGTTCGGAAGGTCTCATGGCGCCCCGCACCCGCAGTAGTTCCAGGACGTCGTACTGGTGCCAGTTGACGCCCTCGGGGTTGGCGCGTGACCGCCGTGCGACCAGAAGGCACTGAAGGTGGATCAGGGCCGCCTCCAGACCGCTGGGTTCCGAGGACCAGGGGGACATCGAACCGTCTCGTGGAGTCATAGGCGCTTTCCGGTACGGAGGGTTACCGGTAGGGGACGTTCCACAATATCAAGAGGCCACGCCGATGACACGGCCGAAGCCTGCGGCCTGCGGCGGACAGCGGCCGCCGCCCCTCCGGACGCGCCCTCCGCGCGATCCGCCGCACCGCAGGGCGGACCAGGAGCCGGACGCCACGCTTCGCCCGAGGTCGGGGGCGGTCCCGAAAAATGGTTGCCCTGAGGACACCATCAGGAGCGTGCACGCCCGAACCCGGGGTACCGGAGTCCAAGGACCGGTCGGGGGCCGGCCGACTGCAACGCCCGAAGGATCGAAGCGGCTTCCGCACGGGAGCCGTCGCACCGTCCGGCCACCCCGGCCCGGCCCGCACACGGGTCAGGGAAGCCTCGCCTGTCCGATTCCTCTCCGGCGGGCGCCCGGTGGGCGGCCCCATTTTTCGATCAACTCGGCCCGCACCGCAGGAGTTTGACTTCGATACCGTTCTGTGATTAGCATCGGTTTCCAAGTGGAAACCATATTTCCAACAGCACGCTGAAGAATTCGATGCCCCGGCTCGCGATTTCTCGCAGTACGCCCCGGCGAGATCGCTGAAGCCATTCCTTCGGACAGCACGCCGAGGAGATCAGCGATGACGGAGAACATTTCCTCCCACTTATCAAAAGGCCCCCCTCTCGTCCTCACCACTCTTTTCGAGGACACAGTGAGGAACAGCCGCGAGGCCGTGGCTCTGGCGCTGGGCCCGCACCGCGTCACGTACGACCGGCTCAACCGGCGGGCCAACCGCATGGCCCGTCTCCTCGCCCGCCGGGGGGTGGCGAAGGGCGACCGGGTCGGGGTGCACATGCACCGGTCGGCGGACCTCTACGCCGTGCTCCTCGCCGCCCTCAAGGCCGGCGGGTGCGTGGTTCCGCTCGACCCCGCCCATCCCACGGAGTTCACCGGCCGCATCCTGGGTGAGGCGGGGACGTCGCTGGTCGTCTGCGACGACCCGCGCGACCTTCCCCGCAGCGCCCGTGAGCACGCCCTCGCCCTGGACGACCTCGTCCGGGAGAGCGAGGGACTGGACGACGGTGACACGGACCTCGGCATCGGCCCGGAGGACACCGCGTTCCTCATGTACACCTCCGGCTCCACCGGGACACCCAAGGGCGTCCGGATCGCGCACCGCGGACTGGCACGCCTGGGCCCGCACAGCGGAGCCCTCGCCATCACACCGCAGGACGGTCTGACCCAGTCGGCCGCCTTCTCCTTCGCCGCCTCGACCATCGAGATCTGGCTCGCCCTGCTGCACGGTGCCACGCTGCTGCCGATGCCGCCCGGGCTGCCGTCGCTCCCCGCGCTGCGCGAGGCCGTGGAGGAGCGGGGCGCGACCGTGCTCAGCCTGCCGTGCGGTCTGTTCAACGCCCTCGTCGACCACGAGCCGGAGTGTCTGAGGAAGGTCCGGATCGTGCTGCTGAGCGGCGACTTCCCCTCCCCCGCCCATCTGCGCAAGGCCCTGGCCCACACGGACGCGACGCTCTACAACGGCTACGGGTGCACCGAGAACTCCTCGATCACCGCCCTGTACCCGCTGTCCTCCGCCGACCAGGTGGACGGCGGGGGCATGGTGCCGATCGGCAAGCCGCTCCCGACGGTCACGCTGGAGGTCAACGACCCCGAGATGCGCCCCTGCGGCACCGACGAGGTGGGGGAACTGTGCGTGGGCGGGACCGGCGTGGCCCAGGGCTACGCCGACCGGCCGGAGCTGACCGCCGAGAAGTTCACCGCGGCACCGGACGGGGGGCTGCTCTACCGCACCGGCGACCTGGCGCGCCGCAACGCCGACGGCGACATCGTGCTCGTCGGGCGCTCGGACAGCATGGTGAAGATCCGCGGCTTCCGGGTCGAGACCAGCGCCGTGACCCTGGCGATGCGCTCCCTCGACGGGATCGGGGACGCGGCGGTGAAGGCGTTCGAGGACGGCGCCAGGGAGAAGCGCCTCGTCGCCTTCTACACCACCCGTGACGGCGCGCCGGCCGACCCCTCGGACCTGGTCCGCCGGCTCTCCCGGCAGGTGCCCTCCTACATGGTCCCCTCCGCGTTCCGGCATCTCGACGCGATGCCGACCAACGTGAACGGAAAGATCGACCGCACCGCTCTCACCCTTCCCGGACGGTCCGGCACCCACGACCGGATGTCCACCGAAGAGAAAGGCCGAACCGTCATGCAGAGCCCGCTCGAAGCAGTCGTCCTGCAGTCCTGGATCGAGATCTCCGGAATGGAGGGATTCTCGACCACCGATTCCTTCCTCGGCCATGGCGGGAACTCCCTCCATTTCGTGCAACTGGCCTCCCGCCTGCAGAAGATATTCGGTATCGAGATCACCACCGAATCGGTTTTCCGGCACGGGACGGTGGAACAGCTGGCCCGTTTCGTCGAGGAGAGCCGGAATCAGGAGGCGAGCACCTCGACGTCCGGCGGCTGACGGAGTTCCCGACAGCGGCCGGCACCCGCATGTGCCCGGTCGCGTGACGTCTCCGGAGGGCGACGGAACCGTGAACGATCCTCTTACCTCAGCAATTCTGGAATTGGCGCGGAGAACGCTCCGGGCGCCCGGCCTCGGGCCGGATCAGGAATTCTCGGACCACTGCGACGATCCCGGCAGGCTGGACGAACTGGGCGCGGTCCTGCGGACCGTGTTCGCCGTGGATCTGCCGGCCGGTGGACTCCGCGGCGAGGACACCGCGGCGGCGTTGGCCGAGCGCACCGCACGAGGACGTCCCCGTCACCGCGGGCACGAGGTCGTAGCCGGCTCCGCGCCGCGGGACGGCGCCACGACGGAGGCCTCGTTCGGCCAGAGCGGCATCTGGCTCATCGACCAGTACCTCCCCACGCCGGAGGCGTACAACGGGCCGTTCCTGGTCCGGCTGCCGTTCCGGCTCGACGGGGAACAGCTGCGCCGCTCCGTCGCCGGGGTACTGCGCCGGCAGGAAGTGCTGCGCACCACCTACGCGTTGCGCGACGCCCGGCTCCTCCAGGTCGTCTCGGACGACGACACGGCCTTCCACTACCGCGTCGAGCACTACGGCGACGAGAAGGAACTGGACGCCGTCGCCCAGCAGGTGGCGAACGTCCGCTTCGACCTGGAGCACGGGCCGGTGACCTCGGTGGCCTGCGCGCTCGGGCCGGGCGAGGAGAGCACGATCGTCTGCAACATCCACCACATCGCGTCCGACGCCGCCTCGGCCGGAGTCTTCCTGCGCGAACTCCTCGACGCCTACGACCGCATCGGGCGGGGTCTGCCCGTGGAGGCCGTACCCGGCCGCCCGGACTACGCGGACTTCGCACACGGGCACAGGGAGCACCTGACGCCGTGCCGGACCGAGGAGCTCCTCGACGAGTGGGAAGACCGGCTGGCAGGGGAACTGCCCGTGCTCGACCTCCCGGCGGACCGTCCGCGGCCCGCGGCACAGGAACACCGGGGGGCCACCGTGCCCCTGCGGGTTCCGGCCGAGGTGACGGAGCGGCTGGAGCGGCTGGCGGAACGCGAGGGCGTGACGCTGTTCATGGCCCTGCTCGCCGTGTACGGCGTGTTCCTCAGCAAGCTGACGCGTCAGGAGCGCGTGCTCGTCGGCTCCCCGGTCTCGCTGCGCGACGACCCGCAGACCCGTGATCTCATCGGGTATTTCGTCAACATGGTCGTACTGCGCCAGGACGTCTCGGGCGCGATGAGTGTGCGCGAGGTCCTGGCGCAGGCGCGCGAGGAGGTCACCGACGCACTGCGGCTGAAGTGGGCTCCCTTCGACAAGGTCGTCGAGCGTCTGAGGCCCGAGCGCAACAGCGGCCACACCCCCGTCGTCCAGACGATGCTCGTGCTGACCGACCCGGGTTCCGCGCAGTGCGCCCACGACGGCACCCCGCTGCCGATCCGGCGCGACATGGCGCACGGCGCGAAGTACGACCTGTCCGTGGTGTTCGCACGGGAGGAGGACGGGCTGCACGGCACGCTCGAGTACGACGCGCACCTCTTCGACGCGTCCACGGCGAGGCTGATGGCCGAGCGTCTGGGCCGGCTGGCGGGCCGGATCGCGGCCGCCGGGCCCGACGCCCTCGTCCGCGATCTCGGCCTGATGTCCGACGAGGAGGAGCGGGACCTGCTGGCCCGCGACGACATGGTGGACCCGGGCGCGCGCCCCGTGCCGGTGGGCGAGCTGTTCGAGCGGCAGGTGTCGGCCACGCCGGATGCCGTCGCGGTGACGGACGGCGGACGCTCGTGGACGTACCGGGAGCTGGACGAACGGGCCAACCGGCTCGCCCGCGTCCTGATCGAGGAGGGGGCGGGGCCGGGCCGCCGCGTCGGCATCAGCCTGCCGCGCTCGGTCGACATGGTCGTCGGGCTGCTCGGTGTCGTGAAGTCGGGGGCCTCCTACGTCCCGGTGGACCCGTCCTACCCGCCGGAGCGGGTGGCGTACGTCCTCGGCGACTCCGGCGTCTTCCTCGTGCTCACCGACAGCACGGTCGGCGCGGAACTCCCACCCGGTACCCGGCTGTTCGAGATCGACCGGGAAGCGGACCGTACGGCCGCCGCCGATCCCGCGACACCGGGCCGGACGAGGACACCCGACGACGAGATCTACATGGTCCACACCTCCGGGTCGACCGGCGCCCCGAAGGGGGTCGTCATCCGGGACCGCACGGTGGGCAATCTGATCGGCGCCCAGCACCGCGTCTCCCCGTGCGGGGCCGAGGGCGTCACGTTGCAGTACATGACGCTCTCCTTCGACGTCTCCGTGATGGAGATCCTGGGGACGCTGTGCGTGGGCGGGACGCTCGCCCTGATCCCTGGAGAGCTCCGGAAGGACCTGCACCGGCTGGCCGCGTTCGTGGCCGAGCACGAGGTCACGCGCCTGTACCTGCCCTACATCGCGCTCCAGCGGTTCGCCGCGATAGCGGTCGCGGAGGGCCTGCGGTGCGAGGCGCTGCGCGAGGTCACGTCCGTGGGCGAGGCGCTCGTCGTCTCCCCGCAGATCCGTGAGTTCTTCTCCCGGCACCCCCGGGCGCGGCTGCTGAACATGTACGGCCCGTCCGAGACGCATCTGGCGACCTGGCACGAACTGTCAGGCGACCCCGCCGGGTGGCCCGAGGCCCCGGCCATCGGCCGTCCCGTCGAGGGGATGCGGCTGCGCGTCCTCGGCCCCGACGGGGAACTCCTGCCTCCCGGGGTCACGGGCGAGCTGTACATCGGCGGCCCGCACCTCTCGCCCGGTTACCACGCCAGGCCCGAGGAGACGGCGCTGCGCTTCGTCGCCGATCCGTACGGCGGGGCGGACGACCTCCTCTACCGCACGGGTGACCTCGTACGGTGGAACGCCCGCGGCGACCTGGAGTACCTGGGCCGCGCCGACGACCAGATCAAGATCCGCGGGTACCGCATCGAACCCACCGAGGTCGAGGCCGCCCTCGACGCACTCGACGGGGTGAAGAGCTCGGCGGTGGTGGCGGTCGGGTTCGGAGCGGGTGACCGGCGGCTGGCCGCCGCGGTCACGGAGGACGGTGCCGAGGACGACGTGCGGCTGCGGGCCGCTCTGGCCGCGCGGCTCCCGGAGTACATGGTGCCCGCGCACATCGTCCGCATGGACCGGCTCCCCACCTCCCCGAGCGGAAAGATCGACCGGGGCCAACTGGCCGCCAGGCTCGCCGGCGAACTGCGCGACCGCGCGGACGCCCGCGCCGGGGCGGTGGAGCAGCCGAGGGCGGGAACCGAGCGCGAGATCGCCGACGAGTGGTCGGACGTGCTGGGCGGCGGTCTCCCGGGGCGGGACGACGACTTCTTCACGCTGGGCGGCAACAGCATCATCGCCACCGAACTGGTCTACCGTCTGAGGCGGTTGTACGACATCGACATTCCGCTGCGGACCCTGTTCGACAACCCCACGGTCGCCGGCATGGCCGCGCGCGTCGAGGAACGGCGCGCCGGTGACACCACGGCGTTCCCGGCTCCCGCGGCCGACCTGAGCGGCGATGTGACGCTGCCCGACACCGTACGGGCCGACGGCCGCGACACGGTCCCGCCGGCCGACGCCACGGAGTTCCTGCTGACCGGCGCGACCGGCTTCCTCGGCAGTTTCCTCCTGCGGGACCTGGCGGCCGCCCCCGGCCGCACGGTCACCTGCCTGGTGCGTGCGGCCGATGCGCGGGCCGCCCTGGAACGGCTGCGTACGACAGCCGCCGAGTACCGCATCGCGGACGACATCGCCTGGGAGCGGGTGCGCGCCGTACCCGGGGACCTCGCCCGCGCGCGCATGGGACTGTCCGACGCGGACCACGGGGAGTTGAGCGCCTCGGTCCAGGTGGTCTACCACGCGGCGGCGCACATCAACTTCGTCCTCCCGTACGCCTCGGTGAAGCCCACCAACGTCGACGGCATGCGCTCCGTGCTGGAGTTCGCCTCCACGGGGCGGCTCAAGCCGGTGCACCACATGTCGACCATCGCGGTGTTCGCGCCCGGCCGGGGAGACGGGCCGATCACCGAGGAGGCCGTGCCCGATACCAGCGAGGGACTCGGCATCGGCTACACCCGGAGCAAGTGGGTCGCCGAGGGGATCGCGCGGCTGGCGCGTGAACGCGGGCTGCCCGTGACCGTCTACCGCATCGGCCGGGTCTCCGGGGACAGCGTCACCGGTGCCTGTCAGGCCGACGACTTCCTGTGGCGCCAGATCAAGAGCTTCATCGAGCTCGGCTCGGCCCCGCCCGCCAAGGAACTGACGACGGATCTGCTGCCGGTGGACTTCGTGAGCCGGGCCGTCGTCGCGCTCTCCGCCGATCCCTCCGCCGACGGCGCGACGTTCCACCTCTTCCACCCGCGCGGCTCCGACTTCACCCCGGTGCACGCCGCCGTGCGCGCGTGCGGCTACCCGCTGGACACGGTGCCGGCCGACGAGTGGCTGACGCGTCTGGAGGAGTCGGCCCGCCGCCCCGGGGGCAACGCCCTCGCCGCGGCCGTCCCGCTGTTCCGCGAAGGCGCGCTGGAGCTCGGTGAGAACACGTACGCCAACGAGACGACGTCCCGGCTGCTGCGACGTCTGGGGCTGCACTACCCCGACATCGACCGCCGGTCCCTCTCCCGCATGATCCGCTACTTCGGCTCGACGGGCCGGCTGGCCGGCCCGCAGCACGCGCGGCAGACCGCGTAGGGCAGCCGTTCAGCGGCTCTTCCGTCCCAGACATCCGCAGGCGTCCACCCCACGGGCCGCCTCAGAGCGAAGGCCGACAGCATGTCCCGAAATCCCTTGCCGAGCGCCGAGCACGATCCCTTGATCGCGTCGATGGTGGCCGGGCTGACGGCCCGTCAACAGCCGCAGTGGCCCGACCGCTCCCTCCTCCCCCAGGTGCACGAACGTCTGGCCGGCGAGGCGCCCCTCGTCTCGTACGACAGCGTCAGGGCCCTGGGCGACCTGCTCGCCAGGGCCGCCGAAGGCGAGTTCTGCCTGCTCCAGGCCGGCGACTGTGTGGAGCTGACCACCGAGTGCGAACCGCGCGACATCGCCCGCAAGGTGGAGATGCTCGACGTGCTCGGGGACATCATGTGCACGAGCTCCGGACTGCCCGTCCTGCGCGTCGGACGGATAGCCGGCCAGTTCTCGAAGCCGCGGTCGCAGGACTGGGAGACCGTGTACGAGGACCGGCTCCCGGTGTTTCGGGGCCCCGTCGTCAACGCGCCGGACCCGCATCTGACGGCCCGTACCCCCGATCCGTCCCGCATCCTCGCGGGGATGAAGGCCGCCCGCTGCGCCGTCACCGCCATCGACGGGCTCGGGCGGGGCGAGGGCGCACCGCCCGAGGACCGGGTGTGGACCAGTCACGAGGCGCTCCTGCTGGACTACGAACTGCCCCAGGTCCGGCGGCACGGGGAGGGCGGCAGCTATCTGGCCTCCACCCACTGGCCCTGGATCGGCGAGCGCACCCGCCGGGCGGACGACGCGCACGTGCGGCTGATGGCCGAGCTGGACAACCCGGTGGCGTGCAAGATCGGTCCCGAGGCGACGACGGACGAGGTGCTGGCCGTGTGCGCGGTGCTCGACCCGCAGCGCACCCCGGGCAGGCTCACCCTCATCGCCCGGTTCGGCGCGGGGCAGGTCGCCCGGGTGGCACCGCTGGTGCGGGCGGTGAAGCAGGCCGGGCACCCCGTGCTGTGGATGTGCGACCCCATGCACGGGAACACCGTGAAGACTCCGGACGGCCTCAAGACGCGCAAGCTCGACGCGATCATGTCCGAGATCCGGCAGTGCGTCGACGTGGTGTCGGAGAACTCCGGGCGGTGCGCCGGGCTCCATCTGGAGGCGTCCCCCGACGACATCTCCGAGTGCGACGGTGCGGGCAGGTCCCCCGAGCCGGGCCCCGGATACCGGAGCCTGTGCGACCCCCGGCTCAGCCTCGTCCAGGCGGTGGCTGCCGCTGCTCACTGGCGTCTCCCCGTGGGAGCGGCGGCGTGAGCGCGGCTCCCGCGCCCGCCGTGCCGGCCTGGGCCCCCGAGGCGTTGCTGCCACCGCCGGGGAGGCCGTTCGCGGTGCTGCACCGGCCCGGGACCGCACATGAGGCGCCGGCCGAGATCCTCAGCGGTCCGGTCCGCCGCGCCGGCCACCTCGACGACCTTGGGCTGGACCGCCCCGGCCCGGCTGCCCCGGGAGCGGACGAGGCGAGCACCCTGGTGCTGGCGCCCTACCGGCAGATCCGCGAACGCGGCTTCGCCCACCCCGACGACCACGAACCACTGCTCGCCATGGAGGTCCGGGAGCAACGACGGTTACCGCTTGCCGAGTTGCTGGAGCGTCTGCCGGACCGGGCGCCGCAGGTCGAGGACCCCCGCTTCGACGTCGGTGACGACGCGTACGCGGCCGCGGTGGACAGCATCGTCCACCGCGAGATCCACCGCGGTGAGGGCTCCAACTTCGTGCTGGCCCGCAGTCTGCACGGCCGCATCCGCGACGTCGACCGGGCCGCCGCGCTGGCGGTGCTGCGCGGGCTGGTGACGGCCGAGACCGGCGCGTACTGGTCGTTCCTCGTGTTCACCGGCGACCGGTACCTGATCGGATCCACCCCGGAGCAGCAGGTGCGCGTCCGTGGTGACCGGGTCGAGATGAATCCGATCAGCGGGACCTACCGCTACCCGCGGACGGGTGCGGACCTGCCCGGGGTCCTGCGCTTCCTGCGCGACCCCAAGGAGACCGACGAGCTCTACATGGTGGTGGACGAGGAGCTCAAGATGATGACGTCCCTGTGCGGCCGGGACGTGCGGGTCGGCGGGCCCTCCCTGAAGTGGATGTCCCGGCTCGCACACACGGAGTACTACCTCTCGGGGCGCTCGGAGCGCCCGCTCGCCGAGATCCTGCGCACGACCATGCCCGCGCCGACCGTGACGGGCAGTCCGGTGGAGAACGCCTGCCGGGTGATCGAGCGGTACGAACCGCAGGGACGCGGCTACTACAGCGGGGTCATCGCCCTGCTGGGCCACGAGGGCGGGCAGCGCCGGCTGGACGCCGCCATCATGCTGCGCACGGCGGACCTCGGTACGGACGGCACGGTGCGGCTGACGGCGGGATCCACGGTGGTGCGGGAATCGGTGCCCGCCCAGGAGACGGCGGAGACCACGGCCAAGCTGTCCGGCCTGCTCGACGCGCTGTCCGGCCGGCGCACGGCGGACGCGCCCGTCCCGGTGCCCGCCGCCGGGCTGGCCGACGACCCGGCGGTGCGCGGCGCGCTGGCCGCGCGCAACGCCGGGCTGTCCTCGTTCTGGCTCGACGGGGCGGGGAGCCGTCCCCCGGACGTAGCGGGGACGGCGGTCACGATCGTCGACGCCGAGGACGGCTTCACCTCGATGCTCGCCTACCAGTTGAGGTCGCTCGGGTGCGCGGTGCGCCTGGTGCCGTGGCATCGCGCCGGGGAAGACGCCGGGGCCGGTGGCGCCTCCGGCGCCCGGGGCGTCGTCCTGCTCGGCCCGGGGCCCGGCGATCCGCGGGACGCGTCGAACGCACGCGTGCGCGCCCTGCGGGCGGTGGCCGCCGAGCGGCTCGCCGGGGAGCGGCCGCTCGCCGCCGTCTGTCTCGGGCACCAGATCGTGTGCACCCTCCTGGGACTGCCCGTCGCCGAGCTGCCCGACCCGGCGCAGGGCAGGCGGCTGCGGATACCGCTGTGGGGCAGGACGCGCACGGCCGGCTTCTACAACAGCTTCTCGGCGCGCGCCCCCGGCGACCGGGTCCGGCGGCCCCCGTCCGGCCCGGCCGTCCAGGTGCAGCGCCTCGGGGACGAGGTCATCGCCCTGCGCGGCCCGGCCCTGTCCACCATCCAGTTCCACGCGGAGTCGTTCCTGACCGAGGACGGCCCCGGCATCCTGGCCGGCCTGCTGACCGGTGCTCAGGCACCGGCGAGGGCGCGCCGGGCGACCGTCCACGAGAGCAGGGGTACCCATGAACATGCCTGACGGAGGCGTGCGCACCGCGCCCCGGCCGATCGACCCGCGCGCGCTGCGCAGTTGTATGGGCCAGTTCGCCACCGGGGTCACCGTGATCACCTGCCGGCGGGGCGACATCGTCCACGGCACGACGGTCAACGCGTTCACCTCGGTGTCGCTGGACCCGCCCCTGGCGCTGGTGGCCCTGGACCGGCGCAGTCGCGCGGGTGCGCTGCTGCGGGAGGACGGCGGGTACGTCATCAACATCCTCGACGAGACGCAACGCGATCTCGCCATGCACTTCGCGGGCCGCCCGATGCCGGGCCCGGTCCCGTGGGTGGACGAGAGCGGACCGCATCCGCGGCTCGCCGGCACGGTGGCCCACCTCGTCTGCCGCCCCTTCCAGGTGCACGACGGAGGCGACCACACGCTGCACCTGGGCCGCGTCGACGCGTTCGAGAGCCGTCCGGGACGGCCGCTGCTGTTCCATCGCGGTGCCTTCCCCGAGCTGGCACCGGACGGGAGCGACGAGGCCTGGTCGCAGTGTCTGGACGGCATGGACCCGGTGGAGCACCTCCACGCACGTGACGAAACCGACGAGACGAGGGACTGACGCACATGACGGAGAAGGACGATGTGACCGGCACGGCGGCGGACTCCGGGGACCGGACGGACGCGGCGCCGCGCCGTGCGACCCGGCCGATGACCGGTGACGAGTACCTGGAGAGCATCCGCGACGGCAGGGAGATCTGGGCGTACGGGGAACGGGTCGACGACGTCACGAAGCACCCGGCGTTCCGCAACACCGCGCGGATGACGGCACGTCTGTACGACGCCCTGCACGACCCCGAGCACCACGACACACTGACCACGCCCACCGACACCGGCAGCGACGGCTTCACGCACAAGTTCTTCCGCGTGCCGCGCACGGTGGAGGACATGGTCGGGGACCGTGACGCGATCGCCCGGTGGGCCCGGCTGACCTACGGCTGGATGGGCCGGAGCCCGGACTACAAGGCCAGCTTCCTGGTGACGCTGGGCGCGAACCCGGAGTACTACGGGGAGTTCGCGGACAACGCGCGGCGCTGGTACACCGAGGCGCAGGAGCGGGTGCTCTTCTGGAACCACGCGGTGATCAACCCGCCGGTGGACCGCCACCGGCCGTCGGACGAGGTCGACGACGTGTTCGTGCACGTCGAGAAGGAGTGCGACGACGGCCTCGTGGTCAGCGGGGCGAAGGTGGTGGCCACGGGGTCGGCCCTGACCCACTTCAACTTCGTGGCGCACTACGGACTGCCGGTGAAGAAGAAGGAGTTCGCCCTGGTGGCCACGCTGCCCATGGCAGCGCCGGGCGTGAAGCTGATCTGCCGTCAGTCCTACGAGCTGGCCGCGAACCGCATGGGCAGTCCGTTCGACTACCCGCTGTCGAGCCGGCTGGACGAGAACGACACCGTCTTCATCCTGGACAAGGTGAAGATCCCCTGGGAGAACGTCTTCATCTACGGCGACACGGCGAAGGCCGGCACCTTCCTGAACACGTCCGGATTCACGCACCGGCTGACGTTCCACGGCGTCACCCGGCTCGCGGTCAAGCTCGATTTCCTGGCCGGTCTGCTGCTCAAGGGACTGGACGTGACCGGGACGAAGGATTTCCGGGGAATACAGACGCGGGTCGGCGAGGTCCTCGCCTGGCGCAACATGTTCTGGGGCCTCAGTGACGCGATGGCACACAATCCCCATGCATGGCACGACGACGGGCTGCTGCCGAACCTGGATTACGGCATGGCGTACCGCTGGTTCATGACCATCGGATATCCGCGGGTACGCGAGATCATTCTGCAGGATCTCAGCAGCGGTCTCATCTATCTGAACTCGCACGCGAAGGATTTCCAGAACCCCGAGCTGCGCCCGCACCTGGACCGGTACATGCGGGGTTCGAACGGATACGACTCGGTGGAGCGGGTCAAGCTGATGAAACTGATCTGGGATTCCGTGGGAACGGAGTTCGCGGGGCGGCACGAACTGTACGAGCGCAACTACTCGGGCAACCACGAGAACGTGCGCATCGAGCTCCTGATGGCCCAGACCGCCTCCGGCCAGATCGACGGCTACCGGGGCTTCGCGGAGGAGTGCATGGCGGAGTACGACCTCGACGGCTGGACCGCTCCCGACCTGATCGGGCCCGACCGGACATGAGGACCGGGGCGGCGGACCACGTCCGGGGGCGGCCGGCGGCCGGTGTCCGGCCCGCCGCCGCCCCCGCGGTGCGTCAGGGCAGGATCAGCGCCAGGGTGAACCCGTCGTACCCCTTGCTGCCCACCGTCTGGATCGAGGTGGCGCTGACCCGGGGCTCGGCGGCCAGCATCTCGTGGAACCGCCGCATCCCCCGGACGCCTCCGTCCTGGTCGGCGGTCCCGGCGACGGCCCCGCCGAGCACGACGTTGTCGACGACGATCACCCCGCCGGGGCGGGAGAGTTCGAGCGCCCAGGTGAAGTACTCCGGGGTGTCGGGCTTGTTGGCGTCGATGAAGACGAGGTCGAACGGCGGCCCGCCGTCCTTCGCGAGGGCGGGCAGGATGTCGAGCGCCCTGCCCACGTGCTGCTCGACGACGTCGGCGACGCCGGCCCTTTCGATGTGTCCGGCGGCCGCCTCGGCGAACGACCGCTCCCACTCGACGGTGACCAGCCGCCCGCCCGGGGGAAGCGCCCGGGCGAGCCAGATGGTGCTGTACCCGCCGAAGGTGCCTATCTCGAGAATGCGACCGGCCCCCTGGATACGGGCCAGCAGGTGCAGCAGTTTCCCCTGGGACCGGGAGACCCCGATATCAGGAAGGTCGAATGCGACATGTGCCTGGGCGGCGGCAGCCAGTGCCGGGTCCTCGTCGCCGAGAACCGCGTCGAAGTAGTCGTCCACCGCGCTCCACTGATTCTGTGTCATGACACCAGTATTCCTCCGGAAGGGGGGCACCAGGCAAGCGTTCAAGGAACTTTTTCCGGTCGGAAGCGACGATATTCATGAAGCTCTCGTCCCTTTGTTTTGGGCTGCCCCGAAATTGTTGCCCGTGACATCTGGACAACCCACGCGAAAACTTGAGCAATCCCCTTCCGTTACTTGACCTGATTTCCGGGAAATCGCTAGCCTGAATAAGGAAAAGAACAATGATGATCGATCTGTTCCGGAACGAGAGGAGCGCAGTACCTTGCCCCCGAACCCGACCGCGGCCGAGCGCCCGACGGACCTCGACCTCATACCGGAGCTCCATCACGTAGGAGTGCAGACGGCCGATCTCGACAACTGCCTCGGCTGGTACCGGGAGTTCTTCGGCTGCCGGCCGAACTGGACCCTGGACACGTTCTCCGACCTCACGCTGAGCCGTCTGCCCGGCATCACCCGGCTGACCGAGCTGGCGGTGGCAGGCCTGCGCTTCCACCTCTTCGAACGCGCCGGGCACGACGACGTCCTGCCCGGCGGCAACACCCGCCAGTTCCAGCACATCTGCCTGTCCACCGGCTCGGCCGAGGAGCTGCGGGCCTGGCGTGACCGCTGGATCCACCTGTACGACTCCGGCCGCTACACCTTCGCCGGCGAGGAACAGCCCACCGACATCGTCACCGACGCGGACGGCGTGCAGAGCTGCTACGTGCTGGACGTCAACGGGCTGGAGTTCGAGTTCGCCTACGTCCCGCCAGGAGGAGACCGATGAACACGCGCGTCCACCGCACCGTGACCGAACTGCCCGTGCCCGACGGCTGGGACTTCGGGGACTTCCCGTACGGCCTGGAGCCGCTGACGCTGCCCGAGCCGCCGACGCCCGAGGCCGGGTACGGCATGCCCGACGTGCTGCCGGCCGACGAGTCCCTCGTGGACCGGAGCACGTTCTGCCCCCGGGCGGGTGCGGCCCTCTCCACCACCGACTTCTCCCACCAGCTCTTCTGGTTCCGCTGGATCACGGGTCACCAGGCCACCTTCGCGGTCTGGCAGCTGACCGCGCACGCCCTGCACCAGGCCCGCGCCCGGACGGATCCCGCCCCGTCCCTGCGCGCGATGACGGACCTCACCGACGCCTACACCTCGATGCTGCTCTACACCAGCTCCTGCCCGTCCGACGTCTACGGCACGGTCATCCGGCCCAGCATGTACCTCCAGCACCGCAGCTTCAGCGGCACCTGGGCCCCGGACTTCGTGCCCGTACGGGGGCTGTTGAGGGGCAGGAAGCCGGAGTGGGAGAGCACACCCGAGAGCGAGCGGCTCCAGCGCGCCGTACGGACCTATCACACGGTGCACGCGGGGGTGGCGGCCAAGCTGGTGCCCGGCGGCCGGTCCCTGCTCCAGGAGTCCGCCGCGGAGGCCACGCCGACGCACCCCGAGACCCAGGCGCTGCTCTACGACCACTACTTCCTGACCCTGCGGGCGCCGGTCGGCACGGTGGAGCTGGTCGACCAGTTACGGAGCCGGCTGCGCGCGATCTCGCTCGACGTCGCGACCAACGGACTCTACCCGGGCCTCACCGCTGAGGAGGACGAGGCCTTCCCCCACGAGCTGCGGAGCACCGAGGTGCGGCGCTACGAGAGGGACTTCCCCCTGGCCCTGAGCCGGATCGACGTCGCCGCCCGGCAGCTCAAGCCGAAGGTGCTGCACACGACGGCCCGCTGACCGGCCGTCGCCGCAGAGGAATCCCGACACGGAACGGAGTGAGGACGAGTGCGTCACGGAGTGGTGATCCTGCCCGAACAACGCTGGTCGCAGGCGCGCGACCGGTGGGTACTGGCCGAGCGCCTCGGCTTCGACCATGCGTGGACCTACGACCAGTTGATGTGGCGCTGGCTGCGTGACGAACCCTGGTTCGCCTGTGTGCCCACCCTGGCGGCCGCTGCCGCCGTCACCTCGCGGATCACGCTGGGCACGATGGTCGCCACCCCCACCTACCGCCATCCGGTGACGCTGGCGAAGGAGCTGATGTCCCTGGAGGACATCGCCGGGGGCCGGTTCGTCTGCGGCCTGGGCGCCGGCGCGGGCGGCCTGGACGACCGGGTGGTGGACCCGGCCGAACGCACCCCGCGGCAACGCGCCGACCGTTTCGCCGAGTTCGTCGAGGCGCTGGACCTGCTGCTCACCGACCGGGTCTCCTCGTACACGGGCACCCACTACGACTTCCGCGACGTACCCGTCAACCCGGGATGCCTGACGCGCCCGCGGGTGCCGTTCGCCGTCGCCGCGACCGGGCCGCGCGGCATGCGGCTGGCCGCCCTGCAGGCGGAGACATGGGTCACCGCGGGCCCGCCGGGCCGCTTCGACGCCCTGCCCTACGAGAAGGCCCTGCCCGACATCGCCCGACAGCTGGAAGGCCTGGACGCCGCCTGCGCCGCGACCGGGCGCGACCCGGCCACGCTGAACCGGCTCCTGCTCACCGGCGCCCTGGTCGGCGGGGTGCTGGACTCCGTGGAGTCCTACCGGGACGCGGTGGGCCGGTTCGGCGAACTGGGCATCACCGACCTGGTCGTGCACTGGCCGCGCCCCTCCTTCCCGTACGCGGGCGATCCGCGCGTGCTGGAGGCCGTCGCGGAGGAGGTGCTCCTCCCCCGCCCGCGGACCACGGGCGCCGTCGCGGGACAGGACACCCCGGGTCGGAACGCCGGCTCTCAGGACACCACGGGGCACGGGCTCGACGAGGCAGGAGGCGGACGGTGATCGGGTACGAGATCGTCGACATGTTCACCGACGTCCCCTTCGACGGCTGCGCCCTCGCCGTCGTCCCCGACGCGAAAGGGCTGTCCGAGGCGGACATGCTCGCCGTCGCCCGGGAGACCGCCCTGACCGAGACGGCGTTCGTCCTCCCGCCCGAGCTGCCGGGATCGGCCTACCGCGTCCGGGTGATGACCCCGGCCGGGGAGTCGCCGTTCGGGGGGCACAGCGCCGTGGGTACGGCCAGTGTGCTGGTCCGGACCGGGCGGCTGGCGCCCGGCGAGGCGGTGCAGGAGTGCGGCGGACGGCAGCTCACCGTGACGGCCGGGCCGGACGGCTCCGCCCTGACCGTCGCGGGTACGCCCCTGCTGCGGCCCGAGTGGGACCCCGGCCCCCTCCTGGCGGCGTGCGGCCTGTCCGGGTCCGACCTCACCGCGCCACCCCACCTGACCGGCTTCGGACCGGCCTTCCACTTCCTGCCGGTCGGCGACGAGGCACTGGCCGGGGCGTCGGCCGACCTGACCGACCCGGTCTGGGAGGACTGCCCCGACGCCGTGCTCGTCGCCTACGACCACGAGAACCGGACCGCCCGGGTCCGGGTGTTCGCGCCCGGATACGGCATGCCCGAGGACCCGGCCTGCGCCTCCGCCGCCCTGGGACTCGGCGCCTGGCTGGCCCGGGAGAAGGCGCTGCCCGGCGCGGAGGGCCGGCACCCCTACCGGGTGCTCCAGGGCGAAGGGCTGGGCCGGCCGGCCACCCTCACCTGCGCCGTGGACCTGCGGGAGGGGCTGGCCACCGCCGCCACGGTCCACGGACGGGTCACCGCCACCGCGTCCGGCCGGCTGGCCGCACCGGGAAGGCCCTGACCACCGGGTCCGCCCGCCGAGAACCCGCACGAGGAGAAGGGACCTGTTCACGTGCTCTTCCGACCGGAACTGCACGGCACCCGCGGTGCCGTGGCGTCCACCCACTGGCTGGCGTCCACCGCCGGGATGTCCATGCTCGACCGGGGCGGCAACGCCTTCGACGCCGCGGCCGCCGCGGCCTTCGTCATCCAGGTGGTGGAACCGCACCTCAACGGGCCGGGCGGTGACGTGCCCATCCTCGCCCACCGCTCCGGGTCCGGCCGGGTCGACGTCGTCTGCGGGCAGGGGCCGATGCCCGCGGCGGCGACCGTCGACGCCTTCACGGGGCGGGGTCTGTCCGTGGTCCCCGCTTCCGGCCTGCTGCCGGCCGTCGTCCCCGGGGCCTTCGGCGCCTGGCTCCGGCTGCTGAAGGAGTACGGCACGCTGCCTCTGGAGGCCGTCCTGGAGCCCGCCGTGGGGTACGCGGAACGAGGCTACCCGCTGCTCCCCAAGGCGGCGGCGATGATCGGAGCGCTGTCGGACCTGTTCCGCGACACCTGGACGGAGTCGGGCCGCACCTACCTGAGGCGGGGTGCCGCCCCGCGGGCCGGGGAGCGGGTCACCAATCCCGTGCTGGCCCGGACCTTCCGGCGCATCATCAGTGAGGCGAAGGCAACAGGGCGCGACCGCGAGGGCGTGATCGACGCGGCGACGGAGGTGTTCTACACCGGCTTCGTGGCGGAGGCGATCGACACCTATCTGGCCAAGGCCGAGGAGATCGACTCCACCGGGCGCCGCAACGGCGGGCTGTTGACCGGGGCGGACATGGCCGCGTGGCGGCCGGGGCTGGAGCGGCCACTGAGCCTGGAGTACCGGGGCCGTACCGTGCACAAGGCGGGCCCGTGGTCGCAGGGCCCGGTCTTCCTCCAGCAACTGGCGCTGCTGGAGGGCTTCGACCTGGCGGCGATGCGGCCGGGGAGCGCCGCATACGTGCACACGGTGGTCGAGGCCGCCAAGCTCGCATTCGCCGACCGCGAGGCGTGGTTCGGCGACCCCGAGCACGGCGACGTGCCGATGCGCGCCCTGCTGGACCCCGCGTACACGGACGGGCGGCGGGCGCTCATCGGGTCCGAGGCGTCCGGGGAGCTGCGCCCCGGCAGGCCCGACGGACGCGAACCGCTGCTCCCGCCGCTCCACGACGGGAGCGCCGCACCGGCGGACCCGGCCTGGCTGGGTGAGCTGGAGCAGGGCATACCGGCCATCATGAAGCTGACCGCCTCCACCGGCGACACCTGCTGCGTCACCGCCACGGACGCCGCGGGCAACATGGTGGCGGCGACGCCCAGCGGCGGCTGGCTCAAGAGCTCTCCGGTGGTACCGGGGCTGGGCTTCCCCCTCGGCACCCGCGGGCAGATGGCGACACTGATGCCGGGTCACCCCAACACGCTGGCGCCGGGTAAGCGCCCGCGCACCACGCTCAGCCCGACCATGGTCCTGCGGGACGGGGAGCCGTGTCTGGCCTTCGGCACACCGGGCGGCGACCAGCAGGACCAGTGGACCCTGGGCTTCTTCCTCAACCACGTGGACCACGGCATGGGACCGCAGGCGGCCGTGGAGGCGCGGGCCTTCCACACCGACCACGTGCCCACGTCGTTCGCCCCGCGCCGGTTCCGCCCCGGGACCGTGGTGCTGGAGAGCGGCTGGCCGGCCGGGGAGGTGGAGCTCCTGCGGCGGCGGGGCCACGAGGTGGAGCTGGCACCCGACTACTCCCTGGGCAAGGTCTGCGCCACCGGCCCGGCCGGCGGCGGCCTGGTGCTCGGAGCGGCCAGCCCACGCGGCGCGCAGGCCTACGCCGTCGCCGGGTAGGAGGGAGTACGTGAAATGGTTTCCTCAGGGAAACCACCCGTCCAGCTGTGGAAGGGGCTGACATGGCGGCTCACCGGAAGACCGACCCCGAGGACTTCATCGTGCTGGGCGAGGCCCGGCAGAACAACCTCAAGGGCGTCGACCTGCGCATCCCGAAGAGAAAGCTGACCGTCTTCACCGGGGTCTCCGGGTCGGGGAAGTCCTCGGTGGTGTTCGACACCCTCGCGGTCGAGTCCCAGCGGCAGCTCAACGAGACCCTGCCGGCCTTCGTCCGTAACCGGATGCCCAAGTACGAGCGCCCGGAAGCCGAGGTGATGGAGAACCTGACCACGGCGATCGTCATCGACCAGCGGCAGGTCGGCGGCAACGCCCGCTCGACGGTCGGCACGATGACCGAGATCCTGCCGATGCTGCGGGTGCTCTTCTCCCGCGCGGGCAGCCCCGGCGCGGGCCCCTCCCACATGTACTCCTTCAACGATCCGCGCGGCATGTGCGAGGCCTGTCAGGGGCTCGGCACGACGGTCCGGCTGGAACTCGACCGGCTGCTCGACGAGAGCAAGAGCCTCAACGAGGGAGCCATCGGCTTCCCCTCGTTCGCGGTCGGCACCTTCCAGTGGCAGCTCTACGGCGAGTCCGGGCTCTTCGACCCGGACCTGCCGTTACGCGACTTCTCCGCGGAGGACCGCGAACTGCTGCTGCACGGCAAGGGGTTCACCGTCGACCGGGCCGGCCGCAACGGCGTGTACAAGAACGAGTACGAGGGGATCGTCGAGCGTTTCACCCGCAGGTACGTCAAGCCCGGCCTGGACCACGCGAAGGGCAAGGAGCGCGAGGCGATCGAACGGGTGGTGACGCGGGGCCCCTGCGCCGTCTGCCACGGCGGCCGGCTCAACGAGACGGCTCTCGCCTCGCGCATCGACGGGGACAACATCGCCGACTTCGCCGCGATGGAGATCACCGAGCTGATCGAGCGGCTCGTCCGAGTGGACACCCCGGCCGTCAAACCGGTGGTGGCGGGAGCACGGGCCGCGCTGGAACGCATCAGCTCCGTCGGGCTCGGCTACCTGTCGCTCGGGCGGCAGACCACCTCGCTGTCCGGCGGCGAGGCCCAGCGTCTCAAGATGGTGCGTCATCTGAGCAGCAGCCTGACGGGGCTCACCTACATCTTCGACGAGCCCAGCGTCGGCCTCCATCCACGCGACGTGCGCCGCATGAACGAGATCCTGCTCGCCCTGCGCGACAGGGGGAACACCGTGCTGGTCGTGGAGCACGACCGGGACGTCATCGCCATCGCCGACCATGTCGTCGACATGGGCCCCGGGGCCGGCCGCGACGGCGGCGAGGTGACGTTCGTGGGCACCCCGGCGGGCCTGCGCCGGTCCGCCACCGTGACCGGCGAGCAGCTGAGGCGCGTCCCTGGGCTCAAGGAGCGGTACCGCACCCCCACCGGCGCCCTGACCGTGCGCGACGCCGGTCTGCACAACCTGCGCGACGTCACGGTCGACATCCCCACCGGGGTGCTCACCGCGGTGACCGGTGTGGCCGGATCCGGCAAGAGCACGCTCGTCTCCCGGGTGTTCACCGCACAGCACCCCGGGGCCATCGTCATCGACCAGTCGTCGATCGGCATCTCCCCCCGCTCCAACCCGGCGACGTACACGGACGTCATGGACGTCCTGCGGCGGCGGTTCGCGCGTGCCTCGGGCGAGAAACCGGGCCTGTTCAGCTTCAACTCGGAGGGCGCCTGTCCGGAGTGCAAGGGCAAGGGTGTCATCGAGACGGACCTGGCCTTCATGGATCCGGTGACCACCGTGTGCGAGCGCTGCGACGGCCGGAGGTTCAACGACGAGGCCCTGCGCCACACCGTGGACGGCAGAACCGTCGTCGACGTCCTGGAGATGACCGCCGAGGAGGCTGCGGGCTTCTTCGACGACGCCACCGCCCTGCGGAAGCTGGCCCTCCTCACCGAGGTGGGGCTCGGCTACCTGACCCTGGGCCAGCCGCTTTCCAGCCTCTCAGGCGGTGAGCGGCAACGGCTCAAGCTCGCGCACCGTCTCAAGGAGACGGGGAGCGTCTACCTCTTCGACGAGCCGACCACCGGACTGCACATGAGCGACATCGGCCGGCTCCTGGAACTCTTCGACCGGCTCGTGGACGGCGACAACACCGTGGTCGTGATCGAGCACGACCTCGACGTGGTCAAGCATGCCGACTGGGTCGTCGATCTCGGCCCGGAGGCCGGCGCCCACGGGGGGCGTGTGGTCTTCGAGGGCACGCCCGCCGATCTGGTCCGGGCGAAGGGTTCGCACACGGGCAGCAGTCTCGCCGCGGACCTGCGCGACCGGAAGAACGCGTCGTCCTGACGTGCGGCCGAGGGCCGGCCCCCGCAGCACGTCCCCGCCGGAAGGAGTTCGCGATGCCTCTCATCCACGTCACTCTGCTGGACGGACGGTCGCCCGAGGAGGTGGCGTCCCTCGGGCGGGCGCTCACGGCCGCGGTGCACGAGACGCTCGGCACGCCGGTCGACGCCGTACGGGTGATCGTGGAGGAGGCGTCACCGGCCCACTGGTTCGTGGGCGGCAGGTCGGTGGCCGAGCGGCGCTCGGACTCCACGTGACCAGCCCTCTCGCGACCCGGTGCCGGAGGACTCCGGCGACGGGCCCCCCGGTCGCTCCGGCCGGGGGGCCCGTCGCGACATCCGCCGGATCAGTGCGCGGCGGCGCCGCGGAGCCGGCTGTCGGCGCGGGCGAACCGGTCGCGGACCAGCTCGACACGGTCAGGGGACCAGGAGGGCATGTCGTCCTGGGTGAGCCGCCCGCTGCGGGTGATCAGGTGGGCGTTGAACGCCTCCAGGCCGAGGTCGGTGTACCGGTCCAGTTCCTCGAACCACTCCTGGCTGATCCTCGCGGTGCGCTGCATGGACTCCACGTCCGGCCGGCGCTCCGCCTCGTAGGCGGTGAGGGCGTCGGGCACCGCTCCGTGTCCGTCGACCGCCAGGGCCAGGGAGAGGGCGTCCTCCATGGCCAGCCTGGTCCCCGATCCGATGGAGAAGTGCGTGGTGTGCGCGCTGTCCCCGAGGAGGGCGATGTTCCCGTGGCTCCAGCGCCGGTTGCGTACGACGGAGAAACGCGCCCACCGCGACCGGTTCGTCCGCAGCCCGTGGCCGTCCAGCACCCCGGCGAAGAATCCGGCGATCCGGCCGGCGTCGGCCGTGCCGTGGTCGTCCCGCCCGCCCCCCGGTGTGCCGGCGTCCCCGTCGGTGAACCCGGCGGCCTCCCGGACGTGGTCGTCGACCTCGGCGATGAACGTGCTGAGGCCGGGGGCGTACGGGTAGGCGTGCGCGTGCATGGGGCCGAACTCCGTCTCGGCGACGGCGAAGGTCAGAGCCGTGAAGGTCCGGTCGGTGCCGAGCCACAGGTACCGCGACCCGCGTGTGCCCCCTTCGGTTCCGAAGTCCTCGCGATGGGCCTCACGCGTCGAGGAGTTGACCCCGTCGGCGGCCACCACCAGGTCGTACGTCCCGGCCAGCAGCGCCGCTTCCGGGGCGCGGGTGCCGTAGCGGACGGTCACGCCCAGCTCCGCGCAGCGGGTGCGCAGCATGGTCAGCAGGACGCGCCGGCCGATCGCCGAGAAGCGGTAGCCCCCGTTGCGCATCACCTGGCCGCGGTGGTGGACGTCGATGCGGGACCACCGCGCGCACGCGGCGTCCAGGCGGGCGAACAGCCGGGGGTCGGCGGCCTCGATGCCGCCGAGCGCGCCCTCGGAGAGGACCACGCCGAAACCGAAGGTCTCGTCGGGGGCGCCGGCCTCCCAGACGTCGATCTCGCATCCGGGCCTGAGCCGCTTGAGGAGCGCGGCCGTGTAGAGGCCGCCGGGGCCGGCTCCGATGATCGCGATACGCATGACACCTCACTGGGAATCGGTCGGGTGGTTCGGCGGCGCGCGGGGCAGCCGAGGCGCCCGGCCCGTGGGATCGGCCGGACCGGCGCGGATGGACCGTCCGACGGACGACGTGAAGCCCGTCAGGCCATAACTCCTGTCCGATGAAGCCCAGTTGAATCCGAAGGACCCGTACATCACCGCCCCGCGGGGCGAGAGAGGAGCCGGCCATGAGGCCCGAGGACTCCGGGATGAGCAGCGTGCGCGTACTGGAGCGCCTGTACGGGACGGCGCCGCCGCCCTTCGCCCTGCTCCGCAGGGACCGCACCGACGGGAGCGGCCCGGGCCCGGTGGAGGTGCTGTTCGGGGAGATGGAGACGGTCCGCTCGCTGGACGACGCCGGGCCGGCCGGCACCTCGCCGGGGCCGGGCACGCTGGCCCTGCTGCCGTTCCGGCAGATGGCCGAGCACGGCCTGCCCTGCCACGACGACCGCATTCCCCTGCGCGTCCTGCGGGTCTCCGAGCACCACGTGCTGCCGGAGGCCGCGCTCGGCGCCCACGGCGGCGCACCCGTGCGGTGGCAGGACGCGGGATTCACGACGGACGACGCCCGGTACGCGTCGCTGGTACGCGAGTTCGCCGCGTCGGACGCCGCCCGTGGAGGGCTGAACGTCCTGCTGCGGCGCGACTGCACCGCCCTGCTTCCCGGCTTCCGCCCCGCCGTCGCGGTGGAGCTGTTCCGCCGGTTGCTGACCGGCGAGTCGGGGGCGTACTGGACGTTCCTCGTGCACACCGGGGGTGAGCGGCCCACCACCCTGGTGGGGGCGACCCCGCAGGGCCATGTGGCCGTCGAGGACCACCGGGTGGTGATGAACCCCCTGTGCGGCACGTACCGCCGTCCCCGGCACGGGACGCGCGCCGGGGACCTGCTCGCCTTCCTCGCCGACGGCAAGGAGTCCGAGGAGCTGGCGACGACGGTGGACGCGGAACTGGCGGTGCTGTGCGGGCTGGCCGGCCCGGGGGTGCGGGTGGAGGGGCCGTTCCTGCGGCGGATGGCCCATCTGCTGCACACGCAGTGCCGGATCAGCGGGCCGGCGGTGGCGGATGCCCGCGGGACCCTGGCACGGGCGATGTTCGCCTCCACGGCGGTGGGAAGCCCCTACGCCGAGGCCTGCCGCGCCATCCACCACCACGAGACGACCGGCCGGGGTTACTACGGCGGGCTCCTCGCCCTGATCGGCCGCGACGCACGGGGCGACGAGGAGCTGGACTCCGCTGCGGTGCTGCGCACCCTGGACATCGATCATCTGGGCCGCGCGCGGCTGTCGGTGGGGGCGACCGTCGGCAGCCGGTCGTCACCGGAGTCGGAGGCGGCCGAGACGCGGACCAAGGCACGCGCCCTGCTGACGGCCCTCACGACGCCCTCCCCGCCGCGCCCCGAACCGGACGACGGCACCGCCGCCGCCATCGCCACCGCCGACGGCCCGGAGACCGCCGCCACCACCGGCCCGGAGACCGCCGACAGCCCGGAGACCGCCGCCGGACCCGTGCGGGATGCCCTGGCCCGGCGGCACGCGGCGCTCTCGTCGTTCTGGACGAGCGGCGGACACGGCACGCCGGGGGCCCGCGGCGACCGGGTGCTCGTGCTCTCCACGGGCGGCGCGGACCTGGCCTCCCTGGTCCACATGGTGGCCGCGGTGCACGGACCGGCCGAGGTGGTCGGGTACGGGGAGCCCGGCGCGGGCGACACCCTGTCACGGCACCGGGGGCCCGTGCTGCTGGCTTCCGGACCCGGACGGCCCGACGACCCCGACGATCCCCGGATGGCAGCGCTCCGCGAGGTGAGCGCCTCCCTCGTGCACGGGCGGCGGCCGGACGGAGCCCCGGTGGCCGGGGTGGGACTCGGCTTCCAGTTGCTCGCGCTCGCCGCCGTACCGGGCGCGCGGATCACGGCCAGGACCGGCACCGGGATCGGCAGGGACGTCGAGGTCTTCGGCCGGCGGATCAGGGCCGCCTTCCGCAACGCCTACGCGGTCACGTCCGGCGCCCCGCCCGTGCGCCAGGCCCCGCCCCCCCTGTGTCCCGGCCCGGACGGACGGGAGCTGATCGCGATGCACGGCGCGGCGGTCCGGGGCGTGCAGTTCCGCCCGGAGTCGGTCATGACGACCCGCGGCGCCGAGGTGCTGGCCTCGCTCCTGAGCTGAACCCGGCCGGGCCCCTCAGGGGGTGGTGGTCCTGCCGAGTTCCAGGACGGTGCGTGCCGCGGACTCCAGGGCGAAGGTCATCGACCCGCCGTTGGGTTCGAAGCCGGCGTGGTCCCCGGCGAAGTGGACACGCCCCTCGGGCCTGCGGATCACCGGCATGAGGGCGCTGTGCCCGCGCTCGGGAAGGATGTACGCCCCTTCCGCGTAGGGCCGTTCGTCCCAGCAGACGGACGTGCCGGTCTCGAAGTGCTCGCGGGCCCCGGGGAGCATCCCCTCCAGTTCGGTGAGCACGAAGTTCTGGCGCTCCTCCTCCGTCATGACGGACACCGCCCTGGCGCGCCACCCCGTCATCAGGCACTCCATGATCTTCCTGGGTCCCGGCAGCTGGGGCGTGGCGTCCCGTATCCAGCGTACGGGCAGGTCGGTGGAGAAGCTGGCGTTGCGCTGCGGCCAGAACTGGCGGCGCATCTGCAGGTACACCCGGACCACGGACGAGTACGTCACCCGCCGCATCACGTCGTGCTTCGCCTGGGAGAGACCCGCGTCGGTGAAGTCGATGTGCCGGATCGCGCTGAACGGGACGGTGACGACGACCCGTTCGGCCTCCGTCGTCCGCAGGCTCCCGTGGTCGAGGTAGGTCACCCGGGCCCGCTCCTCGTCCTGTTCGACGCGGACCACCGGGCAGCGGTAGCGGATCCTGCTCTTGAGGCGTTCCGCGAACGCCTGCGGGAACCGGTCGGTCCCGCCCTTCACCTTGGCCCAGCGGGGATCGGCGTTGCTGAGCGAGTGCGGGCTCGCCTCGTGGCGCAGCCAGGAGAGCGCCGACGCCGTCTTCAGGTCGCCTCCGCGCATCTCAAGGAACATGGGTTCCATGAGATCGATCGCCGCCTGGGAGGCGCCACCGTCCGTGAGGACCTGGTGGACGGACCGCTCGTCGTAGGGGGCGAGCCGTTCGGTGGCCTCCCAGTCGGGGGCGCCGAGGTCCGGCTGGAGGCTGTCGCCGACGGCTGTCACGTACCGCTTGATCATGCCCGCGACGCCGAGTTCCGCCTCGTGCGGGTGGAGTGCCAGTCCTGCGGCCGCCACGTCCTCCGGGCCGGGGGTGAAGAACCGTCCCCGGGCGAAGTAGGAGAAGGTGGTGTCGAAGAGGTCGGCGGTCTCGGTCTCCACGCCGAGTTCGCGCAGGTAGTGCATCGCGTAGTGGCAGTGCGGCGTCAGCGTCATCGCGCCCGCCTCCGCGTGCAGCCCGTCGGCGAACGGCGCCCGTAACGTGTAGGCGCGCCCGCCTGGCCGCGTGTCCGCCTCCAGGACGGTCACCTCGCAGTCCCGCGCCGCGAGTTCATGGGCGACGGCCAGGCCGGCGAGGCCGGCTCCGATGACGATCACGGACCGCGGGGGCCGTAGCCCCGGCATGCCGCTGTCGAAGGCGCGGCGTACTTCCGTCTGCGTGGGTTCACGCATGGGCGTTCTCCGTTCCGATCAGCCGAACAACAGTGCTCCTCGTGCTCCTGCCCCGTGGAGCGGCTGCCGATCGGGTGTCGTCCGGAGGGCGTCAGGCGGACAGTGCGGGGATGATCGTCGATCCGTAGGCGTCGATGGTCGCCTCCCGCGCGTCGTGCATGTTGTAGACGGCGAACTGGTCCACGCCCAGGTCCCGCAGGACCTGGAGCTTCGCGATGTGGGCCTCGGGGGGTCCCAGCAGGCAGAAGCGGTCCACGATCTCGTCGGGGACGAAGGCGGTGTCCGGGTTCCCGGTGCGGCCGTGGTGGCTGTAGTCGTAGCCGGAGCGGCCCGCGATGTACGCGGTGAGCGCCTCGGGAACGAGACCCGAGTGCTCCCCGTACCGGGAGACGAGGTCGGCCACATGGTTGCCGACCATGCCGCCGAACCAGCGGCACTGCTCACGCGCGTGCTCCACGTCCTCGCTCACATAGGCCGGCGCCGCGACGCAGATGGTGACGGAGTCCGGGTCGCGGCCGGCCGCCGCGGCCGCCTCGCGTACCGCTTTGACCATCCATTCGGTGAGGTAGGGGTCGGCCAGCTGGAGGATGAATCCGTCGGCCCTCTCCCCGGCCAGCGCGAGCGCCTTGGGCCCGTACGCGGCCATCCAGACGGGCAGCCGGCCGTCCTTCACCCAGGGGAGCCGGAGCGGCTGTCCGTCGACGGTCGCCTCGCGGCCCTCGGCCAGGTCCCGGATCACGTCGATGGCCTCACCGAGCCTGGCCAGCGTGTTCGGCTTGCGGCCGGCCACCCGCATCGCGGAGTCCCCGCGTCCGATGCCGCAGACGGTGCGGTTGCCGTACATCTCGTTGAGCGTCGCGAACGTGGAGGCGGTGACCTCCCAGGTGCGGGTGCCGGGGTTGGTCACCATCGGGCCGACCACCAGCCGCTCGGTGTGTTCCAGGATCCGGCTGTAGATGACGAAGGGTTCCTGCCACAGCACGGCCGAGTCGAAGGTCCAGCCGTAGCGGAAGCCGTTCCTCTCCGCGCGGCGCATGAGTCCGACGACGGCCGAGGCGGGTGGGTCGGTCTGGAGGACGAGTCCGAAATCCATGACAGATGCTCCTTGTGGAAGTACTGACACGTGAGGCGCGGGGACGGTGAGCCGTGACCGGGACGGTGGTGGGCCGCCCGCGCCGCCGGTACGGCTGCGTGGGCGGGCGGAAGGACCGCGGGCGCGCTCCCGGAGACGTGTTCCGGCAGAGCTTTCCACATGGAGCCGCGCCCGCCCCGCCGACGCGGCCCCCTCGGAGCGCGAGTCGCGGGGGGACAATCCTGGACCGCTTCGGGGCCTTTGGGAAGAGGGACTCTACGCGCGGAGCTTCCGTATGCGGGTGGGCGTGGTCAGCGGGTTCGCACGCATCGCCGGGGCTTCCCGCGCACCACCGCACCGAGGGTCGAAATGAGGGTTTCGCCCGGGAAAGGTATCGTTTCGTGGGGTCGGCCGCACAGGCGGTTCCTTGTCGAGGCGCCCCCGAACCCCTTCGGCCGAGGCGCTCCGGCACGTCCCCCTCCCCGCACGAGCGGTCAGCGATCAGCAGTCAGCGATTCAGCGGAAGGATCGACATGGGCACGGTCACCACCAGCGACGGCACGAGCATCTTCTACAAGGACTGGGGCCCGCGCGACGCGCAGCCCATCGTGTTCCACCACGGCTGGCCGCTCAGCGCGGACGACTGGGACAACCAGATGCTGTTCTTCCTCAGCCACGGCTACCGCGTCGTCGCCCACGACCGGCGGGGTCACGGGCGCTCCAGCCAGAGCGCCACCGGACACGAGATGGACACCTACGCCGCCGACGTGGCGGCGGTGACCGACGCGCTGGACCTGCGGGACGCGGTGCACATCGGCCACTCCACCGGCGGCGGCGAGGTGGCCAGGTACGTCGCCCGGGCCGAGCCGGGCCGGGTCGCCAAGGCCGTGCTCGTCAGCTCCGTGCCCCCGGTCATGGTCAAGTCGGCGTCGAATCCGGGCGGGACGCCGATCGAGGTGTTCGACGGCTTCCGCGCCTCCCTCGCCGCCAACCGCGCGCAGTTCTACATCGAGGTGGCCTCCGGCCCCTTCTACGGCTTCAACCGCCCCGGCGCCAAGGTGTCGCAGGGGGTGATCGACAACTGGTGGAGGCAGGGCATGCGGGGCGCGGCCAACGCGCACTACGAGTGCATCAAGGCCTTCTCCGAGACCGACTTCACCGAGGACCTCAAGAAGATCCAGGTGCCGGTCCTCGTCGCCCACGGGACGGACGACCAGGTCGTGCCCTACGAGGACGCGGGGCTCCTGTCGGTGAAACTGGTGGCCGACGGCCGGCTCAAGAGCTACGAGGGCTACCCGCACGGCATGCTCACGACGCATCCCGAGGTCATCAACCCGGACCTCCTGGCCTTCGTGAAGGAGTAGGCCCCGCGAGACGGGCCGGCGGGGCCGAGGAGTGTGCACGGTCCCGCCCGACCACCTCGGTCCTCCGGACAGCATGGTGAAAACGGACCAGTGAGGGTGAGCGCCGCCCACGCGCCGGCCGGCCGCCCCGGCCTAGCGTGGGCGGAGCGGGAACCGCCCGCCCTTTCCCGCCGTGCACCGAGGACTGATCCCATGCCCATGCAGCCCTGGTTCCCCGATGCCAAGTTGGGCATCTTCCTCCACTACGGCATCTACGCCGTGGACGGCGTCCCAGAGTCCTGGTCGTTCTACGACGGCCTGGTGACGCACGAGCAGTACATGCGGCAGCTGGAAGGCTTCACCGCGTCCGCGTACGACCCGGACGCCTGGGCGGACCTCTTCGCCCGGGCCGGCGCGCGGTACGCCGTGCTGACCGCGCGCCACCACGACGGCGTGGCCCTGTGGGACACCGCCCACGGCGATCTCGACGTCGTACGGAGGACCCCCGCGGGACGCGACCTCGTGGCCGGGTACGCCGGGGCACTGCGCCGGAAGGGCCTCAAGGTCGGTCTGTACTACTCGCATTCGGACTGGAACCACCCCGACTACGCGAGCGTGGTCCATCCCGAACCGCCGAACGAGGACGTGGTCACCCACCCCCTCGTCGCCCCCGCGGACGGGATCGAGGACCCGGAGGCGTGGGCACGCTACCTCGCCTACCGGAACGCCCAGGTCGGCGAGCTGGTCTCCCGCTACCGCCCCGATCTGCTGTGGTTCGACGGGGAGTGGGAACGCAGCGAGGAGCAGTGGGGCCTGCGCGAGCTCGCCGGGCAGATCCTCGCGGCCGGTCCCGAGACCGTCCTCAACGCCCGCATGCTCAGCCACGGCGACTACGCCACACCCGAGCAGGGGGTGCCCCTCGTGGCGCCGGACGGACCCTGGGAGCTGTGTCTGACCGTCAACGACTCCTGGGGCCACCAGCACCGGGACCGCAACCAGAAGTCGGTCCGCCAGCTGGTGCGGTACTTCACCGAGACGATCGGCATGGGCGGGAACCTGCTGCTGGCCGTCGGGCCGAGGGAGGACGGCACCATCCCTGCGGAGCAGGCCGAGCGGCTGGAGGGCCTGGGGGCATGGATCACCCGGCACGAACGGGCGGTGTACGGGACGGTGGCCGGCCTGCCGGCAGGGCACCACTACGGTCCCAGCACGCTCTCCGCCGACCGGCGCACGCTCCATCTGATCTGCTTCGACACCCCGCGCGAATCGGTGTCGCTGCGCGGCCTGCGCAACACGGTGGAGCGGGTGACCGTGCTCGGCACCGGCACCGAGCTGGCCCACCGGGTGACCGGCGGACTCCACGACGTGCCCGGCGTGCTGTGGATCGACGCCCCCGGTTCGGAGGACGTCGACCCGTGCGCGACCGTGCTGGCCGTCGAGCTCGACGGGGAGCTGGACCTCTACCGGGGCACCGGCCGCGACTGAGCCCTCCCCGGCCAAGGCCGTCCGTCCTGCTCAGCTGCCGGCGCGCACCGCGCGGGGCGACGCGCCCAGTTCGCGCCGGCACGCCTTGTTGAACGACTGCAGATCGTCGATTCCGACCGCCGCGGCCACCGCGGGGATCGGCAGGGTCGACTCCCGCAACAGGTGCCGCGCGCGCTCCATCCGCCGCTGCCGGATGTACGCCACGACGGTGGCGCCCGTCCCGGCCCGGAAGAGGCGCAGCAGATGGTTGTGCGACACACCCGCGGCCCGGGCGACGTCGGGGACGAGGAGCCGCTCCGCGAGATGCGACTCGATGTGGGCGACGGCGGCGGCGAGGGAGGCGTGCGGACCGTTCTCGCGCCCCGCCGGGGCGGCCAGTTCGGCCAGCTCCCACAGCGCGGTCCAGATCTCGGCGTCCGCCCGGCGCGGAGCGCGCGGCGCCACCGCGATGGCCCGCAGCAGCACGTCCGACAGGGCCGGGGTCCGTGCACCGGCGTCCTGGACGACGGGCAGGGTGACCGCCTCCCCCGTACCGGAGAGGCTCAGGTGCGCGTAGAGGTGCTCGGACCGGCCGCGGTAGCGGAAGCGCACCTCGGCCCCCGGCGGGACCAGACTCACGTGCCCCGGCCGGACGATGTGGAGCACGCCGTCGACGACGAGTTCGGCGGTGTATCCGTAGAGGTGCAGCTGCCACAGGTCCGGGAGCCGGAACACGTCGACGGGACTCGTCGTGCCATGGACCCCGACGCCGAGGCTGAACACCCGCGGCGGCTCGTCCAGCCGAACCGCGACGGTCCGTCCGGGCAGGCCCCGGAAGCCCCGGGTCACGCGCGGACCCCGGCGACGGGGGAGACGCCGGGCGGACTCGGGTGAACCACTGCCCCTCCCTCGGACGGTCCGGTCTCGCGGCGACGGACGCTGACACACCGCTACGGCAGTCGTCCTGCCCGCCGCCCCGCATCCGGTCGTATGCGGCCTCGAGCAGAATGGCACAGGTCCTCGTGCCGGCCCGGGACGAGGACGAGGTGAGGGACCCGCCGACACGGAACGGGTGTCGCGGCGCTGGTGCGGCGAGTGAGCGAGAACCCTTGACGGCCACCGGCCCGGGGGAAAGGATGACCCTCGATCTGACAACGTTGTCAACATCCCGGAGCACGCTCATGTCACGTCACGCGACCCCCTTCGACAGGCGCAGATTTCTCCAACTCGCCGGTATTACGGGGCTTTTGACCGTCGGCCCGCTGTCCGTCGCGGGTGAGTCGGCGGCGGCCGGACCAGTCGCCGCCGCCGGCCACCGGCCTCTCGACACCGGCCGGGACAGCGTGGCGGACACCTATTACCAGGTTCTGCTGACGCATACCCGTTGGGCGGAGACGCAGTGGGACGCAGCTCGCGGCCACTACACGGCCAAGGACTTCGGCTTCGCGGTGGTGCTCGGCAACGCCGTGCTGCTGACCCACGGGACCTTCGACCCCGAGCGCGCCGGCATTACCGAGGAGACCCTCCTCGCCCGCACGCTGGCCACCATCGAGCACTTCGCCGCCTCCAACCGCTGTGCGGGCGGCACGGAGTGGGGGCGGACCCTGTTCTTCGACACGACGTTCCAGCTGTACTTCGTGCTCGCGGCCAGACTGCTCTGGGAGCGGCTGGACCCCGCGACCCGGCAGAACGTCGACACGATCGTCGCCGAACAGGCCCAGTACACCGCGTCGCTGGGCAGCGGCAACGACCCCGCCTCCGGCAGCTGGACGCCCAACGGGCTCGAGGGCGGCCACGTGGGCGACACCAAGCTGGAGGAGATGGGCGTCTACGCCCAGTCCCTGGCGCCCGGCCTCGCCTGGGCCGGCTCCGATCCCCGGCACGCCGGCTGGGCGGCGGCCTTCGGCCGGTGGACGAGGAACGAGGCGGGGCTGCCTGCGGCGGACCTGGCCAACCCGGCCCTGGTCGACGGCGTGCCCGTGAGCGCCAACACCGCGACGAACCTGTACGACTCGTTCATCGTCGAGAACCACAACTCCTTCGGCCCGCACTACCAGGCGGAGCTGTGGCGCACCTCCGGGCGCAACGCCGCGCACTTCATCACGGCGGGGCGACCCATGCCCGAGGTCCTGACCGCCCAGCCGAACGCGGCGCCCCTGTGGCGCACGCTCCAGTTGGTCATGAGCGACGCGGGCGAGCCGCTGATGCCGATGGTGGCGGACCGCGAACACCTCTACGGCCGCGACGTGATCCCGCTGGCCTTCCTGGCCCAGGTGACCGGCGACCGCGCCGCCGCCTGGGCGGAGGCGGCGATGGCGGAGCGGCTGGTGCCCTACCAGGGCTACGCCCCCGCCGACCGGCTCGCGAAGTTCTCGGGCGAGGCGAAGTACGAACCCGAGGCACGGGCCGAGATCGCCATCAGCTATCTCCTGCACCGGTGGCGCGCGGCGCACGACGGCCCCGTGGCACCTCTGTCCGACGAGGAGTTCTTCGCCCGGGCCGCGGGGGTGAAGGACTTCGGCGAGGGCCCCGGCCTGGTGGTCCAGCAGACCCCGTCCGCCTGGGCGGCCTCGGTCAGCAAGCCGGGCTTCGTCAAGTTCGCGTGGCAGCCGGCACACGACGACTGGCTGTTCGCGCTCAGCGGGAACACCCCGATGTTCCTGCCGTCCACCGGCGGAAAGGTGCTCCGGCGGTCGGTCACGGCGTACCGGAAGGTCCGCGACGGGTTCGACGCGACGGCCACCCTGCTCCAGCTCGACTCCGGGTTCGCCGGGTTCACCACCCTGCCGTCCGGCGAGGTCGTCTACGCGACGAGCGGCACGGCCGCCGGTGAGGGGCGTCTGCGGCTCCACAACCTGACCATGCCGGGACTGGCCGGCCTGGACGGCCGGCGCACGTACACCGCGGCCGAGGGATCGGCCCGGGTGGACTCCGCGGACAGCGGCACCACCGCGGTCGGGCCGGGCCCGCGCGTCGACACCCTGCCACTCCCCCGGAGCTCCCACCGCTTCGTCCGGATGCAGGGGATCTCCGGCCATCCGCAGTACGGGTACTCCTTGTTCACCTTCTCCGTCCGCGACGGCGCCGAGGGCCCGGACCTCGCGCGCGGCCGCGTCGCCACCGCTTCGTCGGCGACGTCCGGCAAGGAGGCGGAACGCGCGGTGGACGGCGACGACACGAGCCGCTGGGCCGTCGCCGTCGGCGAGAGGAACCGTCAGGACAGCTGGCTGACCGTGGACCTCGGCAGCGTCACGGCGTTCGATCACGTCACCCTGGCGTGGGAGTCCGCGGCCGCGTCCGTGTACCGGGTGGAGGGCTCCGACGACGGGGAGACCTGGACCGAGCTGATCCGTTTCCCCGAGCCCGATCTCACGAGCCGCGGGGGCTGGCTCTCGGTGGACGGGAGGGCCGGGCTGGTGGTCCGCGGCGCGCGGAATCCCCTGACCGTCCACGGCGACGTGGTGGTGCTGTCGGACGGTCCGGCCGAGGCCCTGACGGTGGAGGGTCATCCGTCGGGCGATCCCGCCGCGGTGCGTGCGTCAGCCGCGCTGGAGGCTCCGCGCGCCGCGAGTTCCGTCGTGCGCGCCAGCACCGTCGGCGGGCACCTGAGTCTGTTCAATCTCTCACCGGACGCCGTCTCCACCGTGGTGGCCGTGCCCCGGCAGGGGGCAGTCCTGCAGCTCTACGCCGGCTCGCAGCTCGTGACCGCCACCGGGACGGACTTCGAGGCCGAGCTGGACGGCGCGACGGCCCAGGTGGCCGCGGCCCGCTTCACCCTGCGCTCGGCGACGGGAGCGGCCGTCCCGGCGGGGGTCCGGGCGGAGGTGCTCGACGCCTCGACGGTGCGCCTGACCGGGCCGTCGTGCGACCTGTTCGTCACCGCGGGCAACGGCCGCCGCGAGAAGGTCCGGCTGCGCCGGGGCCGGCCCGTGACGCTGTCGGTGCCGGGCACCGTCGCCCACCCGCTCGGCGACGCGGCGCTCGGCTGCGACACCTTCCCCAACGGCCCCTTCCCCGCAGGCATGTCGGATCCCTCGGCCGCGGTCGACGGCGACGCCCGCACCGCGTGGACACCGGGGCGGGACCGCGCGCGGATGGTGGTGGATCTCGGGGCCCCGCTCCCGGTCGAGCGCGTCCTCGCGGAGTGGACCCCGGGCAGGGTCCCCGAGGCGGGCGTCGAGTTCAGCACCGACGGCGTCACCTACGGGTCCGGCGGGCGGCTCCGGGTCCGTGGCGGCACCGGAAGCCTCTCCACGCGCACCACCGCTCGCTACGTGGCGCTCGACGTAGCGGGCTGGAGCAGCGGGCACGCACGGCTCAGGGCGCTGTCGGTACTTCCCGGGTAGCGCACCGGACCCCCCGACCGGACGTACACCGTCCGGTCGGGGGTGGGGCTCAGCCGGGGATGCGGGAGGCGTCGCCGGCCGGGCCCCGGCTCACAGGTACTGGCACAACCCCCTTGGTACGTAAGCCCCGTGGCCCGCACGCCCCACGTACGCGCCGCCCTCGATGACCGGGACTCCACGCGACAGGACCGTCTCGACCCGTCCGGTGATCCGCCTGCCCTCGTACGCCGAGTAGTCGACGTTCATGTGGTGCGTCTGCGCGGAGATCGTCTGCTCGGCCTCGGGGTCGTACACGACGATGTCCGCGTCCGCCCCCGGCGCGATCGTCCCCTTCCGCGGGTAGAGCCCGAACATTCTCGCCGGGGCGGCGCAGGCGATCTCGATCCAGCGACGGCGGGAGAGGTGCCCGTCGACCACGGCCTGGTGCAGCAGGTCCATCCGGTTCTCCACGCCCGGCATGCCGTTGGGGATCTTGGAGAAGTCGCCGACGCCCATGTCCTTCTGGCCCTTGAAACAGAACGGGCAGTGGTCCGTGGAGACGACCTGGAGGTCGTCGGTCCGCAGCCCCCGCCACAGGGCCGCCTGGTGCTCCTTCGGCCGGAGCGGTGTCGAACAGACGTACTTGGCGCCCTCGAAGTCCGGCTCGGCCAGGTTGTCGGTGGACAGGAAGAGGTACTGCGGGCAGGTCTCACCGAAGACGGGCAGGCCCTCGTCGCGGGCCCGCGTCAGCTCGGCCAGCGCTTCCCGCGCGGAGACGTGCACGACGTAGACGGGGGAACCGGCGACCTGGCTCAGCCGGATGACGCGGTGCGTCGCCTCGGCCTCCAGGAGTGCCCTGCGGACCTCCCCGTGGTAGCGCGGGTCGCGCTCCCCCCGTGCGAGGGCCTGTTCCACGAGGACGTCGATGGCGATGCCGTTCTCCGCGTGCATCATGATCAGACCGCCGTTGGTGCCGGCCCGCTGCATGGCGCGCAGGATCTGCCCGTCGTCCGAGTAGAACACCCCGGGATACGCGGTGAAGAGCTTGAAGGAGGTCACGCCGGCCTCGATCAGCCGGTCCATCTGCTTGAGGGACGACTCGTTCACGTCGGACATGATCATGTGGAAGCCGTAGTCGATGGCGCACGTGCCGTCGGCCTTCTCGTGCCACGCGTCGAGGCCCTCCCGGAGCGAGCCGCCCTTCGGCTGGATGGCGAAGTCGACGATCGTCGTGGTCCCTCCCCACGCGGCCGCCCGGGTCCCCGTCTCGAAGGTGTCGGCGGACAGCGTGCCGCCGAAGGGCATCTCCATGTGCGTGTGGCCGTCCACCCCGCCCGGGATGACGTACTTCCCCCTGGCGTCGATGACCCGGTCCGCCGTCCACCCGTGACTGCCGGGAGTGGCCAGGGCCACGACCTGGCTCTCCTCGACGAGCACGTCCACGTGGAGTTCGTCGGACGCGGTGATGACCAGACCACCGGTGATCAGAGTGCGTGCCACAGTTCAGCTCCATTCGCTTCGGATCAGGGGTTCCCGGCCGGCGCGGCCGGTTCAGCCCGCGGCCCTGAGGGCCTCACCCAGGATCTCCGCGCCCTCCTCGGCCTCGGCGACGGTGAGCGAGAGCGGCGGCGCGATCCGCAGGACGCTGGTGCTGTGGCCGCCTCCCTTCCCGATCAGCAGCCCGCCCTCCCTGGCCGCTTCGAGTACGGCCGCCGCGGCCTCCGGGTCCGCCTCGTCGGTGCCGGGCTTCACCAGCTCGATGCCGATCATGAGCCCCCTGCCTCGTACCTCCCGCACGCCCGGCAGACCGGCCCCGACGGCCCGCAGCCGCTCGATGAGCAGCCCGCCGACCCGGCGGGCATTGCCCTGGAGGTCGTGCTCCAGGAGGTACGCGAGGTTGGCGAGGCCGGCGGCCATGGTGACCGGGGACCCTCCGAAGGTCGAGATGGAGTTCGCGTCCAGGCAGTTCATGACCTCGGCGCGGGCGACGACCCCGCCGATGGACATGCCGTTGCCGATGCCCTTGGCGAAGGTCAGGATGTCCGGCGGCCCGCTCGAAGCATGGGCCTGCCAGCCCCAGAAGTGGTCGCCCGTGCGCCCCCAGCCGGTCTGCACCTCGTCGGAGATCCAGAGGATGCCGTGCCGGTCGAGGACCTCGCGGAACGCGGCGTACAGCCCGTCGGGCGGTGCGGTGAATCCTCCGACGCCCTGGACGGGTTCGGCGATGAGCGCCGCCACTCCCCTGGTGTGTCCGAGCAGGTCCTCGAGGTCGGCCACGCAGGCCTTGACGAACCGTTCGTCGCTGAGCTCGGCGTACGGTCCCCTGGTGCGGACCCCGCCGTGGACGTACAGCGTCTGCAGCGGGGAGAGGCTGGTGGTCGACCAGGACCTGTTGCCGGTGATGGACACCGCCGAGAACGACCTGCCGTGGTAGCTGTTGCGCATCGCCAGGATCTGGTTCGACCCCCGGTGGGCGGTGGCGAGGAGCAGGGCGGTGTCGTTGGCCTCGGTGCCCGAGGTGGTGAAGAAGACACGGGCGTCGGGGATGCCGGAGAGCGCCGCCACCCGCTCGGCGAGCTCGACCATCGGGCGGTTGAGGTAGAGGGTCGAGGAGTGGATGAGGCGGCCGGCCTGCTCGGAGACGGCCTTGGTCACCTCGGGCAGGGCGTGCGCGGTCATCGTGGTGAGGATGCCGCCGAAGAAGTCGAGGTAGCGGTTGCCGTCCGCGTCCCAGACGTGGCGGCCCTCGCCGTGGGTGAGTTCCAGCGGGTCGCGGTAGTAGAGCGCCAGCCACTCGGGGCTGACGGCCAGGTGCCGCTCGTGCAGTCCGGTCACGGCTCCACCAGCCCGTCGTACGCGTCCGGCCTGCGGTCGCGGTAGAACGCCCATTGCTGCCGGACCTCCTCGATCAGGCCGAAGTCAAGGTCGCGCACGAGGAGTTCCTCCTCCTTGTCGCTCGCGACCTCTCCCACGAACTGACCGCGGGGATCCACGAAGTAGCTCGTGCCGTAGAAGTCGTTGTCGCCGTACTCCTCCTGGCCGACGCGGTTGATCGCGGCGACGAAGTACTCGTTGGCGACGGCCGACGCGGGCTGTTCGAGCTGCCACAGGTAGCCGGAGAGCCCGCGCGAGGTGGCCGACGGGTTGTAGACCAACTGGGCTCCGTTCAGTCCGAGTTGGCGCCACCCCTCGGGGAAGTGCCGGTCGTAGCAGATGTAGACGCCGACCCTGCCGACGGCGGTGTCGAAGACCGGCCAGCCGATGTTGCCGGGCTTGAAGTAGTACTTCTCCCAGAAGCCCTTGACCTGCGGGATGTGGTGCTTGCGGTACTTCCCGAGGTACGAGCCGTCGGCGTCGATCACTGCCGCGGTGTTGTAGTAGAAGCCTGACTGCTCGACCTCGAAGACCGGTACGACGACGACCATGCCCGTCTCCCGGGCCAGGTCCTGCATGCGCCGGACGGTCGGCCCGTCCGGGACGGGTTCGGCCCAGCGGTAGTGCTCCGGCTCCTGGACCTGGCAGAAGTAGGGGGCGTTGAACACCTCCTGGAAGCCGATGATCTTCGCGCCCTGCCGGGCGGCCTCCCGAGCGTGTTCCTCGTGTTTGGCGATCATGGATTCGGTGTCGCCGGTCCAGGTCGCCTGGACGAGTGCGGCGCGTACGACGTGGGACATGAGCTGCTCCTTCGACGCGGCGTCAGAGAGCCTCAACGTTTCTCTACGCCCGTAGACACGGTGCGTAGGAGGAGAACGTAAGCCCCGTCACACACCGGGGCAAGACCATCGCCGTGAACCGGCGGAGTCGATCACGTTTCACACCCGAGCGGTCCATGTCCTTCCGGGGGCCGGGCGTCCAGTGCGCGCAGGGTCCCGTACGCCGCCTGGACGAAGGGCGCGAGAGGGGTGGGTGCCGTGTTCGTCAGGGCGACGAGTCCCGTGCCGGAGGCAGGGAGGAACCCCGTGAAGGCGGTGAATCCGCGGGTACCCCCGGAGTGGTGCAGCAGCGCACCGGACGGGCGCGGACGGAGGTTCCAGACGAGGCAGAGCCGCCCCCCGGTCCTCGGCACGCTCAGCCGGGGCCGCTGGACGTCCGCCAGCGCGGTGCGCAGCGTGCGGTCCGGTACGGAGCCGGGGTCGAGCAGGGCGCCGACGAGGCGCAGCAGATCGCTTGGGCTGGAGCGCACGGCCCCGGCCGCGACCAGCCCGGGCATCCGCAGCGCCGGACGGGGACGGCCGTGCCAGTACCCGGTGATCTGCGGGGCGTTGGCGTCGCAGTCGGTGTGGGACAGGCCGAGCGGGCCGGTGATCCGGTCGGCCAGCAGAGCGGGGTAGTCGCCGCCGGTACCGCCCGCCGCCCTGGCGAGGACGTGACCCAGCAGCGCCCCGCCGAAGTTGGAGTAGAGCACCCGGGTCCCGGGCCGGTGGCGCGGCCGGGTGCGGCGCAAGGAGGCGAGCAGGTCGTCCTCCGAAAATCCCGCGTACGGATTGCTGAGCCAGCCGCTGCGGACCGCCCGGGGAAGCAGCCCCGGAGGCAGCCGGGGCAGGCCGGAGGTGTGGGTGGCCAGGTGGAGCAGGGTGAGCGGCGGCCCGGGCAGTCCGAAGGGGAGGTAGCGGTCGGCGCGGTCGCCGTAGCGGACCTCGCCCCGTGCGGCCAGCTCGGCGAGCAGCAGGGCGGTGAAGGTCTTCGTCAGCGAACCTGTCTCGAATCTGCTGTCCTCGTCCACCGGGCCGCGCAGGAGCACCGTCCGCTCGGCGCCCCGCACCGCGGCGACCGCGGCCACCGGGCCCGCGGCCGCCGCCAGGAGAGGGCCCAGGCGGTCGGCCAGCGGCAGTCCTGTCACACCGTCACCCCTGCTCAGCCGCCCGGGCGAGCGCGACGGACCCGGCGACGGCGGCGACGACGACCGTGTGCTGGTGGTCCGTGAACCGCCGCTGGGGGTCGTCGTCCACGGGGTCGCTGTCCCGGGGGACGAGTCCGTCCTCGTGCTGGAGCGCCGCGAGGGCCTCCCAGTCCTCCGGCCGGCAGTACGGGTCCTCGATCGAGGCCCCGACGACGAGGAGTTCCGTCACGAGGTCCCACTGGCCCACCTCCCGCCAGACGTCGATCCACACGGGGAGCCAGGTGCGGACGTAGTCGGCGAGTTCGGGCGGCAGGCCGCCCGGGTTCCCGCCCCAGTCGGTGAGGTGGAAGACCGTGTGGGTCATGGCGTAGGCCGTGATCCAGTTGATGGCCCACGGCTCCGGGCGCGCGCCGAGCCAGGTGCCGGCCGCCAGGGCCTTCATGTCCTCGGTGTGGTCCAGGCCGACGACACGGGCGGCGTTGGCGACGGCGAGCCGCCGGTTCGGCAGCACCTCGACGCTGCTGACGGACCGCATGCGGGAACGGTGCGCGAGGAGCCGGTCGAGCTCCTCGTGGCGGTAGCCGCAGCGCACGAAGGGGGCGTACATCTCCAGCGGGTCCGTCATCAGCGTGTGGCGGAGCTGGCGTTCGTAGATCATGTCGCCGTGCCGGAACTGCTCCCAGGTGAAGTCCATCAGGCTCTGGGCGGCGGCCAGCCGTCCTGGTCCGGCGACGCCGTCCCTCAGGATGAGGGAGGCGGCGAGTGTGGTCTCCCCCAGGGGTTTGTAGACGCTGTCGGGGTCGGCCATCGTCTCGGTGGTGCCGGGCGGGAGACCGCCCAGGTCCCGGTTGGCGTGCAGCCACGAGAGGGCGCGGTCCGCCATGCTGCGGGCCGCCCGGGTGACCGGTTCGGGGATCGTCGTCATGTGCGTGCCGCCTTGGGGTCCGTGCCGGGCCGCTGTCCGAGGAGGGCGCGTGCGATCGCCAGGTCGAGGGCGGCACGCGGACCTGCTCCTCCCACGAGGTGCACGTGCTCCACGGCGACCTCCGGGTCCAGGGGCAGGCCGACGCCTTCGTGACGCAGCCAGGCCAGCCAGCGGACGAGGCGTCCGGCGGTGGGGAAGTCACGGCGGAGGATCGACCGGCTGACGCCCCTGCTCAGCGCGAGGGCTCCGCCGCGGGCGGCCCCATGGACCGGGCCGTCGAGACCGGGCGTGGCCAGGGGGGCGAGCTGGGCCATCCGGACGGACCAGGCGCTCCACTCCCCGGCCGCGGGGAGCGCGTCGCCCGTCGGCTCGGGGGCGAGTTCGCGCAGGGTGTCGTCACCGGAGAGCCGGGCGAGCAGGACCGCGGTCGCATGGTCGCGCCGGGCGACCGTCGCCTCTTCCGTGGTGTCGGATGCGGGAAAGGCGTCGAAGGCCTTGACGACGACGGCCGCGTCCTGCGGCTCGAACGCCTGGCCGGTGAGGAGGTGGGGACTGAAGACGTCGGCACCCAGGACCCGTACGGCGGCCAGCGCCGCGAGGGTGTCGGGGGCGTCGTCGACGTACCGCGCCAGCTGCACGGCGTCCCCGGTGCCGGTGAAGGCACCGAGGACACGTGCCGCCAGGGCGTCGGCCGCCTCGGCGAATGCGGAGTGGGAACTCACTTGCCCCGGGGCTCCTTCGGCTCCTTGGGAGACAGGAGGAGGAGCGCGAGCAGGAAGCCCGCGGCCTCGGGGGTGTAGAGCGGGGCGTCGCTGACGACCGCCTCGGGCTCCGCCATCAGGGCGCTGAGCGTGGTGGTCTGCGCCGGGGTCGCGGTGAGAGTGATCTCCTGGGTAAGCATGGTGCCTCCACATCACTGGGGGGACATGTACCACTTGTGTGGTTATGCCTCGATCGACCCTAAAGGGTGATCCGGAAAATCTCTCCGCAAGTCCGTCCCTACTGGCCATGTGCATGGACCACAGGGCCCGAGAAGCCCCGGCCGCGCCCCTGAGGCACCTCCACCGGGGACGCAGGACAGCCCGCCCGGGGGGTGCGCTCGGGCCCCCGCGTTCCCGCACACGGCAGGCGGCCCGCTCCGGCCCGGATCCGGGCACCGCACGTCGCGCCGCCGTACATCAAGTCCCGCCGCTGCGGGGGCGGTTCATGTGATGGCCACTCCGGTCACCCCGGGATCGGGGAAAGTGGTGAACGGTGTCGGCCGTCCGACCAATCCGTACGGCTGCCGGCTCCGAACCCATGGGGGACCGAGGAGGTCCGGCGCGGCCGCCGGACCTCCTCGGCACGGATGTGACGTGGGCCCGGCAACGCAAGGCCCTGCGGGTATGCGGCCCGGCAGGGCGACGAAGGGGAGACTTACGTGGGCATAGCCAGTGCGCCGGCGAATGACGTACGGGAACGCCGGAAGCAAGACGCCTTAGCGAGCGCGGGCGGAGGGACCACGGGCGACACCGTGGACCTGCCCCGTGTGGCCGGCACGCAGGCCGACGGGGGCCCGGGGGAGGCAGCGGACTCCCCACCGGCACGGGCCGGGCGGCCGGCCCCCCGCTCCCCCGCCCCGTCCACCGGGCCCGTCTTCGTCGACCTGACCGGACGGCGCAGCCGTACCTGGCGCCGGGCGGGAACCGTCGCCGCACTCTGCTGCGCCTGCTACGCCACGACCCTGGTCGCCACGCTGATCGGGAGCGATTCCAGCGCGCCCTTCCTGCGGCTGCCCCGGGCGATGGGCCTCGACCGCGAGTCCGGACCGCGGCCGACCGCGACTCCGGACGGCGGCCGTTCGCCCTCCCCGTCCCCCGGAGCGGCCGACGGGACGACCGGTCCGGGAACACTCCTCGCAGCCGGTCCGTCCACGAGCGCCGGGCCCACCGCCGCGGACGGCCTCCGCGCTTCCGCGGGCCCGTCGGACATCCCGGTGGGGGACGCCGTGGCCGACGCGGCGCCCTCCAGGACCCCGGCCTCCGGCACGTCCGGGCAGCCCGCGCAGGACGCGGGGAGCGAAGGCTCGTCGACGGCAGAGCCCTCCAGTCCCCCGGAGACCGGCACCGGAACCGAGCCCCCGGCCGGCGGCGGTGACGACGCCCAGGCCCCGGAGCCCGAGGAGACGCCCGCGAGCAGAGGGCCTCTCGGAGACCTGGTCGGCGGGCTGCTCAGCGGCCTCCTGGGCGGCCCCTGACGGTTCGCCGGGACGCCCGGCCGGAGAGCGTCCGGTCCGTCACGCGTGCCCCGCCGGCCGGAGAGCGTCCGGTCCGTCACGCGTGCCCCGCCGGTCGGAGCGCACCGGGACGCGCGTCTACGGCGCCGCGATGCCCGCGACCCGGAGCGCGTGGACCAGGTCCCACTCCCGGGCCGCGGACACCTCACGTGCCGCGGCCAGCAGCCGGGGCACGAGGTGCCCGGGTCCGCCCTCGGCGATGCGCGCCGCGTCCTGCGGGGTCCGCGCCCGCACGAACGCTCCCAGGAGCGTCCGCGCCTCCGGCTCCAGTCCGGCCCGGTCGAGGGCGACGACGGCATCGGCGATCTCACCGGCGGGCCGGGCGACCCCCTGGCGGAGCAGCTGCCCGCAGTCGTCCGCACGGCCCGCCGCGGCCAGCGCGCCGGCGGCGGCGGCGAGTCCGGCCGGCGGCAGGGAGGACACCTCCCACAGGAGCGTCGCCCAGTCGGCGTCCAGACCGGCCGTGTGGAGAGCCACGGCGAGGACCGGCAGGTGGCCCGCCGGCCGTCCGGCAGCCTCGCAGAGCGCCACGTGCGCCTCGCCGGTGCGGCCCTCCGCGCGCAGCCGCAGCAGCAGCGCGACGGTGTCCTCCGCGGCCCGTCGTGCGACGGGGTCGGGCTCCGCGGTTGCGGGGGCCGCAGGCCTGGCCACCTCCGCCCGTACGGCACCGAAGCGCGCCCCGCGCGGCGCGGCGGCGTCCGGTGCGGGGGCCGCCGCCACGGGCCCGCCCGGAGGCAGCGGATCGGCACCCGCTCCGTCCTCGACCTCCAGCCCCGCGAACCGCGCCCCGCGCGGCTTCACCCGCTTCTTCCCGGGCGCTTCCGCCGCCGGGCGTTCCACCACGCGAGAAGCCGGATGCTCCTCCGGGCGGCGGGGCCCGGGGACCACGGGAACGGCACCGCGCTCGGGCACGTCCGGTCCCCGCTGCTCACGGAACCAGGCATCCGGCACCGTCCGCTCCACCGCCGCCAGCCGGCTGCGGAGCTCGGAGCAGCGGGCCGTGGCACGGACGTGGTCGTCGCGCGCCCATGCCTGCGCCTCCGTGCCCCCGTCCGGAGCACCCGCACCGTCCGCGTCGGCGGCCTGCATCCGGCGCGCCGCGTACGCCTGTTCCTGGAGCATCACGGACAGCCGGTCCACGAGCGCCTGCCGCCCGCCCGGACGCCGGTCGTACGCGGCCGCCGAAGCGGCGCACAGCGCGGCGGCCTGTACGGACTCCCGCGCGGCGAACGCGGTGCCGCGCACCGCGGCGAGGTCCTGGAGCAACGCCTCGACCACGTCCCAGGGCGGCACTTCGGTACCGTCGAAGCAGGCGCGCATGCCTTCGGGGTCGCGCGCCCGGAAGACCCCGTACCAGCCGCGCCCGGGGTCGAGCAGGGCCGCCAGGTCTCGTAGGTACTGAGCGAACGCCCTTATTTCCGGAGCATGTTGATCCACTGTCACCGTCGCCCTCACCGGTCGCCCGGGACTGGAGCATTCCAGTCTGCCGGGCATTCGACCGCAGGCGTGTTACGGACGGGCTACGCCCGCTTTACCGGCGTGCTGCGGCCGGAGCGCGGGGCGGTCCGGGCACGCCCCGTCAGAGGGTGACGGCGATCCCCGTATGGGGCCGCTTGCCGAGCCGCGCGACCATGGCGGGCCAGTCCACCAGCCAGAACTTCCAGGTGTACTTGCGGGCCAGCACCTTGCGCACCGCCCGGGTCCCGTCGGCGTCGAGCAGACGCGCCGTCCCCTCGGCGCTCGGCGCACCCTCGGCGATCCTGCCGCGGACGTCGCAGACGGTGACACGGACCCGGCTGTCGTTGCGGAGCCGCTTCACCTTCCAGGAGTCCGAACGGGTCCAGACGTACAGCACCCCGTCGTCGGCCGCGGCCCAGACGGGCGTGGCGACGGGCGTGCCGTCCTTCCGGTACGTGGTCAGGCTGACGTACTCACTGCGCGCGAAATCCTGGAGAGTCACGGGCGCGACCCTACTCGGACGACGCCCGGCGCGGGAGCTCGGCCCGGTGCCTGCGGGGGCCCGGGGGCGCGCCCCCGCCGCGCCCGTCAGCCGCCCGCGACGAACGCCCTGGCGAGTGCCTCGCCCTCCGCGACGGCGGCCGCGTGGTCCTCGATCGGCGACACCCTGGAATTCCGGAACAGGATGTAGGTGACACCGGAGGCCGTGCCGCCGGTCTTCGGGTCGGGGTCGATCCCGAGCTCCCGGGCCATGGCGTACGAGGCCTCGCCGATGATCCCGGTGGGGCCGGTGTCTCCGACGACGGCGTACCGGACCTTCCCGTCGTGGATGACGGCAGCCACCCCGCCCCCCTTGATCCCGGACCTGGAGTACCTCCAGATCGGCCCGGGGCCCGGCACCACGACGTACGGCAGCGCGGCGGCGTCCAGCGGCTTGCCGGCCGACGTCGTGAACGCCGTCTGCGCCTGGAAGGACGGGTCCGTCCTGCTGTTGCAGAGGGTGGTGGTCCTCCCGTCGCAGTCGATGTCCATGTCCGCCTTCCAGAACACGGCTTCCTTCGTCCCGCACACGGGGATGGCCGCCTTGGTGCCCTGGTCCGTCCGGTACATCCCGTGGGAGATCCGGCTGCAGGTCTTCACCCGCGCCAGGAGCTCGGCGGCTCCGACCGTGTCATCGGCCGGTGCTCCGGCGGAGGATTCGGCCGATGCGGGGAGGGCCGAGGCGGCGAGGAGGACGGCGCCCGAGGCCGCGGCGAGGACGAGCATGCGCTTACGCACCGTGGGAGATGCCCTTTCACTGGACACGGAGGGCCTGGCGGACCCTCCCTTACCGGCGCGGCCCCACCGCTTCACCGGCTCGGGGCCGGTACGACGCGAGGGAGCGTCGTACCGGCCCCGAGGCCCGTGCATGCGGCGTACCGTCACGAACGGCCGCTCGGATGCACCACCATCGCCGAGCCACCACCGCGCCGCACCTTTTCGGCGGCCGCGAGCCAGCGCCCGTCGGGCAGCCGCTGGACACCGGTGGCGGCCCCGATCTCCGGGTTCGCCTTGAACACGTGTCCGAGGGCCTCCAGCCTGCCGCGCAGAGGGCTGTCCCACAGTCCCGGCTCGATCTCGGTCGTGGCGGAGTTGCGCTGGCTGGCGCGCGGCGCGGCGATCGCCTCGACCAGGGGCAGCCCCCGGTCCAGATGGCCGGTCAGCGACTGCAGGACGGTGGTGATGATGGTGGCCCCGCCCGGCGATCCGAGGGCCAGGACCGGCTTCCCGTGCTCCAGCACGATGGTCGGCGAGATGGACGACCGCGGACGCTTGGCCGGGCCCGGCAGGTTCGGATCGTGCACCGACGGATTCGCCGGCGCGAAGGAGAAGTCGGTCAGCTCGTTGTTCAGCAGGAACCCCCGCCCCGGCACGGTGATGCCGCTGCCGCCCGTCGACTCGATCGTCAAGGTGTAGGCGACGACGTTGCCCCACTTGTCGGCGGTGGTCAGATGCGTCGTGTTCTCGCCCTCGTACGTCGTCGGGGCGGTGGCTCCGCCGGTGGCGCAGCGGGCGGGGTCGCGCGGGTCGCCGGGAGCGAGCGGACTGGTGAGCACCGCGTCGTCCTTGATGAGGCATTCGCGCGAGTCGGCGAAGCGCTGACTGAGCAGCTCCCGCGTCGGCACGTCCTCGAACGCCGGGTCGCCGACCCAGCGTCCCCGGTCGGCGAACGCGATCCTGCTGGCCTCGATGAGGCGGTGCAGGTACTGGGTGCTGCTCACCTCCGAGAGGTCCGTCGACTCCAGGATGTTGAGGGCCTCACCCACACTCGTGCCCCCTGACGAGGAGGGTGCGATGCCGTAGACGTCGAGACCCCGGTAGCCGGTCCTCGTCGGGTCCTGGCGGAGCGCGCGGTAGGCCCTGAGGTCCGCGGCCGTCAGGTCTCCGGGGCGCACCACACGGGTGGCCGCGGGGTCCACGGGCGGGTTCCGCACCGTCGAGACGATGTCCCGCGCCAGGTCGCCCCGGTACAGCTCGTCGACGCCCTCGCGGCCGAGCGTCCTGTACGTACGGGCGAGGTCGGGGTTCTTGAACACCGATCCCGTGACCGGCAACTGCCCGCCCGGCAGGAAAAGTTCGGAGGTGGCGGGGAAGTCGGCGAACCGGGCCTGGTTGGCCGCGGTCTGGGACCGGAAGGTCTCGTCCACGACGAATCCGTCGCGGGCCAGCCGTTCGGCCGGTTCGAGGAGCCGCCCCAACGGCTTGCTGCCCCACGCGTCGAGCGCCTTCTCCCAGGTGGCGGGTGTGCCGGGCGTGCCGACGCCCAGGCCGCTGGTGACCGCGTCGTTGAAGGGGATCGGCTGCCCGTTCTCCAGGAAGAGCGACGGGTCCGCGCTGCGCGGGGCGGTCTCGCGCCCGTCGATGGTCTGTACACGGTGCGTCCTGGCGTCGTAGTGGACGAAGTACCCGCCACCCCCGATGCCCGCCGAGTACGGCTCGGTGACCCCCAGCGCGGCGGCGGTGGCGACGGCCGCGTCAACGGCGTTCCCTCCCTTGCGGAGCACTTCGATCCCGGCTGCCGAGGCGTCCGCGTCGACACTCGACACCGCTCCCCCGTGTCCCACCGCCACCGGCGACTTGGGGGGCGGAACGGGTGGCGCCGAGGCCGCGGGGGCCGCGGCGCCGAGCGAACCGATGACGGCGATCACGCTTAGGAACGACACATTCCGGCCGACGGAATGACGCATCCGTACCTCCAGTGAAGGATCGTCCGCGCAGGGTAACGCCGCACCGGCCGTACCGTCAGGACCGCCTCCGCCCTGTGTCGGGACCGAGTGCTCCTTCGCACCGGGAACGGGCCACGCCAGGAACACCCTTGCGCCGGGCCGGCCCCTCCGCGCGCCACCCTCCGGGTCCGGCGGGCGGAGCGCCGCGCGTCGTCGTCCGGAACGCCCCGGGAGGACCGTGATCCGCTCGCCGCCGGGTACCCGCCCAGGTGATTCTCCCGGCCCGAGGGGGTCGATCCCGCGCCCGGCGGCCCGGCTCCTCCTAAGGTGGAACGCACAGGACCGGCCGGCACCGAGGCGGACAGCACATGAGGGAACCGCAGATCGACTACGAGGCGGTCTTCCACGCCCTGCCCGGCATGGTCGCCCTGCTCACCCCCGACCTCGTGTACGCCGACGCGAACGAGGACTTCCTCCGCCTGGCCGGACGCACGCGCGAGCAGCTGCTGGGCCAGTACATCTTCGACGTGTTCCCGGAGAACCCCAACGATCCCGCCGCCGCCGGCATGCGGGAGACCCGGGAGTCGATGCTGCGTGTGGTGGCCGGCGGGGAGCGCGACACCATGGCGCTGGTGCGGTACGACATCGAGGAGCGTGACCGGCCCGGCCACTGGGTGAAGCACTACTGGAGCCCCGTCAACGCACCCGTGGTCGACCCGGACGGAAACGTGATGCTGGTCGTCCACCGCGTCGAGGAGGTCACCGAGCTCCTCCAGGCCCGCAGCCGCGGCGGACCCGCCAACGAGAGCCGGGCCCGCGTCCTGGAGGCCGAGCTCTACACCCGCGCCAGGGAACTCCAGGAGGTCAACGAGCGCCTGCGCCGGGCCCACGCCCGTGACCGCGAGGTCGCCCTGGCCCTGCAGGAGGCGTTGCTTCCCGCCCCCTCCCCGGTGGGGCATCACCGGGCGGCGGTCCGCTACCGGCCCGCTGTCGGCACCCTGAACGTCTGCGGAGACTGGTACGACCTGGTCGACCTCCCCGGTGACCGCATCGCGGTCGCCGTCGGCGATGTCGTCGGTCATGGCCTGAAAGCTGCCTGTGTCATGGGGCAGTTGCGCAGCGCGTTGAGCGCGGCGGCCCGTGTCGCGGACGGCCCCGCCCGTGCACTGGAGGCCCTCGGGCTCTACGCCCGCCATGTCGACGGGGCCGAGTCGACCACCGCGGTGAAGACCTTCATCGACTGGGAGTCCCACACCGTCGTCTACAGCAGCGCGGGCCACCCTCCCCCGGTCCTGCTCGGCCCCGACGGCACGGTGACCTTCCTCGACCGGGCGACCGACCCGCCGCTGGGCGCCCGCCCCGATCACGTCCCCCGCCCGGAGGCCACGGTGCCCTTCGCCGAGGGCGCCATCCTGGTGCTGTACACCGACGGGCTGATCGAGCGCCGCGACGAGGACATCGACGTCGGTCTGACCCGCCTCGCCGAAGCTCTCGTCCTGCACGGGCGGTCGGGCCCCGAAGCCCTGGCCGACGCGCTCCTGGCAGACCTCCTGCCCTCCACGGGCAACACCGACGACACCGCGCTGGTCATCATCCGTCTCTGACCCGCCCCATGGCCCGGACCGCCCCGGTCAGGTGTCCGAACGGACCGCTACTATGCCCGCTCATGAATGACGACGTACGCAACATCGTGCTCGGTCTCATAGCCGCCGGAATCAGCGCCGCCCTGGGCTGGGTCGCCCGTACGTACCTCTGGCGGCGCAAGCTCCGCCGCAAGCAGGCCTTCTTCGGGCTCCCGGGGAATTCCGAGTGCCTGCTCGTCGTCAACCGCGACGCCGGCGGCGACGGCGCGGTCCACCGCCACGACGTCTTCGCCCTGCTGGAACTCTCGGCCCTCATCAAGGACTGCGCGGCCCACGCCCAGATCGTCTCCCACGACACCGCCCAGCAAGGCTTCGGCGAGCGCACGGAGTTCTGCGTCGGCGGGCCGGGGTCCAACCGGCGCATGGCGGCCCACCTCCAGTCGCTCCTCCCGGGTGTGAAGATCAGCACCGGGAGCGATCCGGGTCCCGACCGCGCGGCCTTCCAGGTGGGATCGGAGCGCTACCGGCTGGAGTCCGGCGTCTCCGAACACGTCCTGCTCGCCAGGCTGACGGGCGGTCAGGACGCTCGTCCGGTCTTCCTGCTCTGCGGACAGCGCGCCATCACCAACCAGGCCGCCTCGCGCTACCTGATGCGCAACTACGAGAAGCTGCAGCGCAAGCACCGTAACGGCTCCTTCGTGCTGCTCCTGAAAGTGGTCAACTCCCAGGCGTACGGGCCCGACGTCGTCGAGCTGATCGGCGACGTCACCCGCACCGCCCAGGCCGCGCTGCCCACCGAACCCCCCGCCTCCCACCGGGCCGCGAGCTGAGAGACGGCTCCCTGATCGCCCTCGGCGAGGAAGCGACGGGCGGACCGGGCACCGGCTCGGGCATTGCACCGAGCCCTACGAGGTCAACTCAACCGGTCTCCACCAACAGATCCACCCATTCGAAGAAGTTGGCTTCGCGGCGACACCATCGCTTGATTCGATCCCGGTCCGCCGAGGGAAGGGCAGATACCTCAGCCGGTAGAGCCGGCGTCCTGTACAGCCGGGATTCCATAAACCTGACAATCACCCCGGATCTCTCCGTGATGGTTCCGGGCTGATAGTGGGCGCTCACCTCACAGAATGCCATGGCCACATATACCAGGCCTACCACCGCATCGGGGGTGAGTTGCTGATGGCGGGCCAACGCACGCGACGTCAGCTTCACCATGGGGTTGTTGTCGAACAGCGCATAGGGCGCCTCCGGCCCACTGTCGGTTCGAATGCCATCCCGCCGGACATGCTCCGCGACGCCCTCCAGAATGCTGATGCAGACATCCCGGGCGCCCTGATCGGCCTGCCCCTTGTGGAGCGACCTCATCAACCATTCCGCGGAGCAGGAATCATCGTCCCGGACCATCTTCTTCATGTACCCCTCGAACAGCCGCCCCATCGACTTCAGGGACACGATTCCCTCGCGCAGGCAGACTTCCCAGAGCCAGGGATCCCGCGTGATGATGCGTTGCAGAGCGGCAGGGTCACGGTCACGTCGTTCCCGAAGAGCCTCTCCGATCACATGGCGCAGAGCGAGAGGACTGCCGTGACCGGAGCGCATCAGTGTCGGCAGGTCTTTGAACCGTGCGTCGCTCTCCATCTGTTGCAGCGCCTTGCGAACGAGCGCGAGCCGCGCGCTTCGATTGAGCATGACCAGATTCGCACTTCTGATCAGGAATCGAAGAATCGCCTCCTGTTCGCGAAGCGGACGCCGCTCGTTCGCCCGGAGGCAATGCAGATACACCTGCGTCGGACCCGAGATGAACTTCTCCCCCGACAGGGAGAGGCAGATCTGCGAAAAGATCTCCAGCTTCTCGTCCAGTACGCAGTCCTCGATCTCCGCGGCCAGCTCTGCCGGCGTATCGCACGTCAGCACCAAGCGCCGCGCCGCGAAGTACTCCTGGAAGCTCTGATGAGTGAAGGAGAAGATCTCGGCATCGGGTGATCCGGGCGCGACATCCGTGAACATCCAGGCACGCCCCCGGCAAAGGTTGATCATCTGCTTGGCGAGGGCGACCGCCTCGAACCGGTCCGACACCGCATCCCGGAGCAGTACCTCCACTGCGACCTCACGGACCTGGGCTTCCGTCATCCCGTCGCGGTGGACCGGCTTGAAGAGCGTGAGATGCGCGACCTCCGCCAAGACGAGTTCGAGAACCTCCAGGTCGCCGTGCTCTCCGATACCCCGGTGCGAGTCCCACGTCCTCAGCAGCAGCTCGACACACTTCCGGTAGATCTTGGGCCTGCTACGGGGAAGTTCGCTGTGACCGGCATGGAGAAGGCAGATGACGGCAAGGAGCAGCGGGTTCTCCCGCAGGTCCGGAATGGATTCGCTGGCGTCCATGAAGTCCGCCACAGCCAGTTCCAGTTGCTTTTCGGATCCTTCGGCCCGGAAGGCGAACCACTTCAAGGCGTAGGACCGCACCTGACCCACATCGAACGGCTGGAGTGTGTAGGTGTGGAACACGGATTGGTCCAACTGCACCGCGGTGTATCCGAGTCGCCGTGAGGTGACCAGGAAGCGGGCCAGCGGGTAGGCCAGGCTCGCCTCTTCGATCGCATGACTCGCCAGCCTGCCCGGTATCGTCTCCGCCAGCTCGTCCAACCCGTCAAAGATGACCAGGGCGGAACCGTCGACAAGTGACCGCGATATATTCTCGGCAGTCACTCTCTGCTGCAATGAATTCAGAATCATGGCGCTGATCGTCGCCACCAGATCGAACCCGGATCTCGTGAAATCGATGTTCCTGATCTTCAGTATGTAGCAGACTCCTCGGCCGCCCTCGGTCCATCGACAGCCGATGACGGAACTGGCCGTTGATTTTCCGGCACCCGGGTCACCGAGAATGACCGTATGACTGACGGAGGACGCCAGCGAACTGAAGCTGATCTGAAACGGCAGTCGCGCCCGGCCTGCGCGGCGGGGCTCGTAGGTGTCGTCCTCCCCTCCCACCATCGCGAAGTGTGGCGCCACGAAGATCTCGGAGTGGTGAACACGTTTGCGCAGGTCGAAATCGGGAAGTTCGATCCTCTCATGGCTCCTCATGAATGCCGTGGCGTAATCACGGCGCCAGGCCCCGTCCTCCTCCTCCGCCATCGCGTCGACACTCTGCTCGATCGTGCCGACGATGGCCTTCAGCAACGGCTGAGCCTCCCACGAGAAGGCAGGATCGGCACGCCTGAAGAGCTTCTTCACCGCATCCGCCACTTCCGCGCAGCACACGTCCAGCAAGGTGAAAAGTTGCCCACTGTACGGCACGACACCGAAGCGATTGACTGAAGAGAAGGTGCGGAGCAAGAGGTTCTGCAGCCCCTTCTCGATGTGTACTTTATGTGCCTTGTCCTCGTCGCACAGGGCAAGGGCCATGAGCTGTCGGGCGAAGACCCCGAAGGCTCTCGAACCGATGGCCCGCCGCACGTGCGCGGGAGTGGCACCGTCAGGAAGGGACTGCAGGAGCCCGAGCGTCGCGAACCGGTCCGCCCGCGGGGCCCTCACGGCTCGCAGAAGATCGTCGGCCTGAGGAGCTGTCAGGATCCTCCGCCGGACGAGCTCCCTGCTGACCTGATCGACACAGGGCTTCGCCGCCTCACGCATGACTTCACTCATCACTGCGGCGAGAGTGCTGCTCAGGTAGTCCACCGGTTCATCTTGGCAGCCACCACCCCGGTCGTCCCCCCTTCGGCCCGGAACCTCAGCGCTTCACCCGGCCTCTCAGCGCGAGAACGGACAGCCCGAGAAGAACCGGCTCTCCGATCCGGGCACCCATCTCGACGTAGGTACCCGCGGTGGTCAGGTCCTGGCCACCGGAACGGAACACCACCGAATTGACCACGGTTCTCAGTGATTTCTCGAAGCGGTTCGTCGTCAACCGGTCGACGAGGGCTCCATCGGGATTGGCCGGGGCCGGGCTGTCTGTGCGGAGCCGTACCTGCTGGCCGGGTGCCGCCTGAGTTCCGTAGGTCAACGGCTTCGGCTCGTTCTCCGCGAGCCCCCACAGCATCATCAGCAGAACGGTGGCGGCCATGGCCGCGATGAGCCATCCCAGAGAGCGGGAGACGCGCAGACCGTAGCCCGAGACTGCCCAGTACAGAGCAAGCAGCCCTCGCTCACCTTGCGGTGTCGCCCTGTCATGGCGCCTCATCTCCATTTCTCCGTAGTAGAAGTCGGCCGCTCCGGGCTCGTTCTTGCTGTCCTCGAACGACTTCCGCAGTTCCCGGTACTGCGCGGTCAGCGTCGCCGGGCCGAGAATCGGTTCGTCGCCCTCTGGCCGGCTCCACTCGCGGCGTCCGGCCCCATGGCGCCAGTGGTGCTCCTCCACGAGGGTCCGTCGCGGTGTCCATCGAGCGGGCCAGGGTGACCACGTCCAGCCGCTCGGGGGCTCGGCGAAGGTGCACCGGCCCTTCACGCTGAGCTGGTCCAGATGAACAGCACCGGCGAAGCGGCATACAGACAGGTCGACGTCGGTCAGGCTCACGTGAGCCGCATCCACACCACTCAGCGACCGGACTGCGACTCCGTGGTCCGCGCCCCACTGCTCGGACGGCTCGCGCAGCGGAATGCCGGTGCGCCCGTCGGTGAAGGCGCGCGCGTGCGTCACCAAGGACACGGGGTACTCGGCGACCGTGTCCGTGAGGTCCACCTCCGCGTACCGCAGTCGCAGAAGCGCCGTGGCCATCCACCGGGTCCGCTCGCACACGACAGCCCGTGCTGTCCCCATGACGGTGACGGGGAGGGAGAACACCGCGCCTGAGAGGTCCAGGGTTCCCTCACACAGGAAGGGCCCCATGGTGGAAACGCCCTCGAAGCCCGCGCGGTCGAAGTCAGCGGTGTCGGCGAACACGGTGCCGCAGAGGTCGAGGTCGTCCAGGACGGCCACTCGGGCGAAGTCGGCCCGTGCCGTGAACGCGGCATGCCGGAAGTCCGCCCGGCCCCCGAACGTCGCCCCTGCGAAGGACACCTGCCTCGAGCACGTCGTACGTTCGAAGACGGCGTCCCCGGAGAAGTGCGCACGAGTGAAGTCGACCCGTCCGGAGAACGCGCTCAGTCCGAATTCGGCCTTCTCCTCGAACCGGCATCCGACGAAGATCGATCGGCCGCCCTCGAACGAGGCCGTGCGGAAGTCAGCCGTCCCACCGAAGCGAGCCCCTGCGAAATCGGACGCTCGGCCGAAGCTCGCGCCGAGGAACGTCACGTCGCCGGAGAAGACGGCTCGCCGGAACGTCGCGTCTCCCCGGTGGACGGACCCTTCGAAGCGAGCACGGGAGAACGTCACGTCCGCGAAGGAGGCGACGGGCCCGACGAAGACGGCGTCACGGAAGTCCGCCTCACCGTAGACCGGTCGATGAGTGGCACCAGCGACCACCGCGCCCGACAGCTCCTCAAGCAGGTCCGGGGAGAAGGTCGTCCCGCGGTGATCGACATCGGAACCCGCGGCCAGAAGGCTCAGGTAGTCCCGCCGGTCGGCGGCATCCAGATGGGCCAGACACTCCTGGTACGGCTCGACGACACGTCCCCTGCAACCAGGGGAGCTACGTGCCGCGCCCTCTTCCCGTCTCCCACAGGACGGCCAGGCAGGGGGACCCGAGGTGGCAGAAGGAGATGTCATGTCACGTAGGACAAACGACTTCACCGCCCGGTTGCACCGGCGTGCCGGACATCAGGTCGCCACCACCCCGGGTGCCGGGATGCCGGTTCCCGGCCGCTCCCGCATACGGGCCGCGCGGCCGCCCCATGCACAGGAGGAGGGCGGCCCCACGTCGCCTGCCGGCACGTGGGACCGCCCTGTTCCGGCGGACTGTTCGGTTGCGCCCCCTTACTCTCCGCGGCCTCGCTCCGGCCGGCACGCAGCTGACCTTCTCCCCACCGGCTACGGTCCCGGGGCGCATCCCGGTTCCGCGACGGTGCGGGAAGTGATCACCGGCTGCTGCCGGACGGACTCGCCGACGTCTACCGCAGGCGGCCCGGCAGGACCGTCCCCGGTTCGGCGGCGGAGACACCCGTTCTCTCCGTCTTCGGGTTGCGCCGCTGCCGTCTGGCCACCCAGGTGGCGAACCAGGAGAGCAGCATGCACATCCCGATGTAGATGGGTGAGATCACCATGACCACGGGGATGAACGGGAGGCCGTAGTCGAGGTTCGACGCGATCAGCTTTCCCGCGTGGAGGAACTCTTCGTAGGTGATCAGATAGCCGAGCGAGGTGTCCTTGAGAGCCACCACCAGTTGGCTGATGATGGTGGGCAGCATCGCCCGGACGGCCTGCGGGGCCAGGACGTGGGTGGTGACCTGCGTCTTGCGCATGCCCAGCGCGTAGGCGGCCTCCCGCTGTCCCCGCTCCACGGAGTTGATCCCGGTGCGGAAGACCTCCGCGAGGACGGAGCCGTTGTAGAGGGTCAGCCCGGCGACCAGCGCCGGCAGCGGCTGGACCTTGAGCGCGACGAAGATGAAGAAGATCATCACCAGTACGGGCATCGCCCGGAAGAACTCCACCAGCAGGGTCGCGATCCAGCGCACCGGCCTGTGGTCGGAGAGCCGCCCCACGGCGAGGACCGCCCCGAGCGCCAGGGAGAGGACCGCCGCGTAGGCGAAGGCCTTGAGGGTGTTGCCGAGCCCGCGCAGCAGCAGTTCCTGGATGCCCTTGTAGGTGAAGGGGGTCCACTTCTCGCTGGTGAACTGGTCCGTGTCGAAGAGCAGATAGAGGATCCAGCCGAAGAGCGCGAGGATCACGGCCGTCGAGACGACCCCGTAGAGGAAGTGGCGCTTGCGGGTCGCGGGCCCCGGGATGTCGTAGAGCGCGGTGGCGGTGGCGGTGGTGTGGGTCATCGGGCGACTCCCCAGCGCTTCTCCAACAGGTTGAAGAGCGCGCTGATGGCGAGGGTGATGATCAGATATCCGACGGCGATCCAGACGAAGGACCAGATGATGCTGTACCCGAGTTCGTTGAGGGTCTTGTACGTGCCCAGCAGCTCGGTGACGCTGAAGGCGCCGGCGATCGCGGAGTTCTTGGCAAGGGCGATGAGCGTCGATCCCACCGGCGGGATCACCGACCGGAAGGCCTGGGGCAGCACCACGTTGCCCAGGGTCTGGCTGAAGGACATCCCGAGGCTGCGGGCGGCCTCGCCCTGGCCGGTGGGCACGGTGTTGATGCCGGAGCGCAGCGCCTCGCAGATGAAGGCCGAGGTGTAGCAGCCGAGGGCGAGGACCGCGAAGACCTGGAAGGGCAGGACCAGGCCGAAACGCGGCAGTCCGAGCAGCACGGCGAAGAACAGCAGGGTCAGCGGGGTGTTGCGGAGCACCGCGACCCAGACCGTGCCGATCACCCGGAGCGAGCCGACGGGCGCGACCCGGAAGGACGCCATGACGAAGCCGAGCACCAGTGCCAGGATCGAGGCGTAGACGGTGAGTTCCAGGGTTCCGAGGAATCCCTTGCCGTAGAGCGAGAAGTTGTCTGTCAGTACGTCCATGGTGGTGGCCCGCCCCTCAGTTCGCCGGGTAGCGGTCGATGGGCGGCGGTTTCGGCGCGGGCACTCCGGACAGCCCGAGGGTCGCCTCGAACGCCTTCTTCCAGTTGCCGTTCTTCTCGTTGGCCTCCAGCGCGTCGTCGAGCGCGAAGCGCAGCGCGTTGTCGCTGCGCGGGACGCCGATGCCGTACGGCTCCTCGGAGAAGGGCTTGCCGACGACCTTCATCTCGTCCGGCGCCTTCGCCGCGAAACCGAGCAGGATGGCGTCGTCCGTGGTGACGGCGTCGACCTGGAAGGTCAGCAGGTTGTCGACGCAGATCGAGTACGTGTCGTAGGCGACCAGGTCGGCCTCGGGGTAGTCGGCGGCGATGCGCTGGTACGGGGTGGAACCGGCGGCCGAGCAGACGGTCTTGCCCGCCAGGTCCTGCGGGCCCTTGATGTCGTTCTCGTCCGTACGCACCAGGAGCCCCTGCCCGGCCATGTAGTACGGCCCGGCGAAGCCGACGAGCTTCTTGCGCATGTCGTTGATCGTGTAGGTGCCGACGTAGTAGTCGATCTGCCCGTTCTGGAGCGCCGTCTCGCGGTTGGCGGAGGCGATGGTCCGGAACCGGATCGTGTCCGGCTCGAAGCCGAGCGCGGCGGACATCATGCGGGCGATCTCGATGTCGAAGCCGGAGTAGACACCTGTCGCGGGGTCCTTCTCGCCGAGGTAGGGCTGGTCCTCCTTGGCCCCGACCACCAGGTGGCCCCGCCGCTCGGCCTTCTTCCAGGTCTTCGACTGCGGCAGCCGGAATCCTGTGTCGACCTTGTACTGCGGCAAGGCATCCGCCTTGGGCCCCTTGACCGGCGGACTGCCCTCCCTGCCGCAGCCGGCGGCGAGCGCGGAGATCAGGAGGCAGGCCAGCACGGCCGCGATGTTCTTCGTACGCAACACGGTGCCCCCTGTCAGTGCTTGAGGATCTTGGACAGGAAGTCCTTGGCGCGATCGCTCTCCGGGGCGGTGAAGAAGTCCTCCGGGGTGCGGTCCTCCACGATGCGTCCGTCGGACATGAAGACCACGCGGTTGGCGGCGGACCTGGCGAAGCCCATCTCGTGCGTGACGACCACCATGGTCATGCCCTCGCGGGCGAGTTGCTGCATGACCTCGAGGACCTCGTTGATCATCTCGGGGTCGAGCGCCGAGGTGGGCTCGTCGAAGAGGAGCGCCTTGGGATCCATCGCGAGGGCGCGGGCGATGGCGACGCGCTGCTGCTGGCCGCCGGAGAGCTGGGCGGGGAGCTTGTCCGCCTGGGAGGCGAGCCCGACGCGTTCGAGCAGTTCCCGGGAGCGCTGGTCGGCCTCGTCCTTCTTGCGGCCGCGGACCTTGAGCTGGGCGAGCGAGACGTTCGCCAGCACGGTCTTGTGGGCGAAGAGGTTGAACGACTGGAAGACCATGCCGACTTCGGCCCGGAGCTCCGCGAGCCCCTTCCCCTCCTCGGGGAGCGGCTTCCCGTCGATGGCGATGGAACCGGATTCGATCGTCTCGAGTCTGTTGATGGTCCGGCAGAGCGTTGATTTGCCCGATCCCGAGGGGCCGATGACCACCACCACCTCCCCGCGGCCGACGGTGAGATTGATGTCCTGCAGTACGTGCAACGTCCCGAAGTGCTTGTTGACGTCCCGCAGTTCGATCAACGGATCGACGGCCATACGCTGCCCTACCCACTTATCGCTTGTGTCGAGGTCAGCGCAAACTATCCGGGGTGGACACGCACGTCGGGGGCGACACGCACCGGCGGCACATAAGGCTGTTTATCGCGTTTTGGCCTCGGGTCCGCTCTCCGCCGACTCCGCGTACATCTCCGAGAGCTCGGGGCTGCCCGACATCGCCCAGTCCAGGCCGGCGGTGACCACGTCGATCTCGCGCCCGGACGCGAGCCGCACCACCGGGCGTCCGCCCGCGAGGATGTCCCAGGCGGCCCCGGCGACGGTGCGGACCAGCACGGTCCCCAGGTAGAGGCCGGCGTCGTTGCCCACCCAGGGCAGCTCCTCCGGGTCGTCGCGCCAGATGGGCGGCAGCTGGTCCAGCGCGGACAACGAGGCCGGACTGTCGTCGAGTTCGAGACCGCACTGCCCGGCCCGGGCACGCAGCAGCTCGCATTCCGCGAACAGCTCGGCCACGCCCTCCGGGTCGGTCTCGACGGCGGCGGCGAGAGCCGCCTCCCGCGTACCGCCCAAGCGCTTACGCCAGTTGTCCAGGAAGGAGATGTTCATACCACCAGGATCCCATCCCGGGAGCGTTCCGCATCGCAGGGGCGCGCGACCGTTCCGATTCGGGGACCCGCGCCGTACATGATCCGGCCATCTCCTTAAGGTACGGGGATGACGTCGCAGAACTATCTCTCCGAACTCTTCTCGCTGGAAGGCCGGGTCGCCGTGGTGACCGGCGGGAGTTCCGGCATCGGCCGGGGCATCACGGACGCGCTCGCCCGCGCGGGCGCGAAGGTGGTGATCGTGGCCCGCCGGGAAGCAGAGCTCGTGCGCACCGTGGACGAACTCACCGCCGAGGGCTGCCGGGCCGCGTGGGTGAGCGCCGATCTCGGTACGGGCGAGGGCGTGCGCACGGCCGGCGACGAGGCCGCGGCGGCCTTCGGTGAACCCGACATTCTCGTCAACTGCGCGGGGGTCAACCTGCGGCCGCCGATGAGCGAGCTCGACGAGGACGTGTGGGACACCACGATGACGGTGAATCTCAAGGCGCCCCATCTGCTGGGCCGCCGCTTCGGCCCGGGGATGGCCGAGCGCGGCTTCGGCCGGATCATCCACATCACCTCCCAGCAGGCCCACCGGGCGTTCGTCCAGAGCGGTGCGTACGGGGTCTCGAAGGGCGCCCTGGAGTCCCTGGCCCGCTCACAGGCCGAGGCGTGGTCGCCGCACGGCGTCACGTGCAACACACTGGTACCCGGATTCGTGATGACACCGCTCAACCAGCGGCTGTCGTCGGACCCCGAGCGCGTGGCCGCCCTCGCGGCACGCACGATGGTGGGGCGCAACGGACTGGCCGAGGACTTCGCGGGGGCCGCGGTGTTCCTGGCGAGCAGGGCCTCGGCCTACGTCACGGGGCAGTCGCTGTTCGTGGACGGCGGGTTCTCGGTGCACTGAGGCGCTCCGGAAACGCCGGATGCCGCCCCGGGAAGGGCGGCATCCGGCGGCTCCTGAGCCCAGGTTCGTGAGCACAGGCTCGTGAGCCCAGATTCGTGGGCACAGGGCATGAGCACCGGTTCAGGAGCGCCCGAGATCGAGGTCGGCCACGGCGACAAGGGGCTGCCCCACGAAAGATCTCCGGAACCGGCGGTCCGCTGGCCCATGACCGCGCGAGCTGCATCCAGAAGGGCCAGCCGGTTGGCCTCCAGGTAGTCCCGCACGCTTTCGCCGTCGGGCAAGCCTTCCCACACCGTCCGGTTGAGGTCGAGGGAGTACGCACGTGCCGCATCGTGCACGGACAGGGGGAACTGGATAAGCCGTTCCGCAATCCACAGCTCGTTCATGGCGTCCCGGGTCGTGAGGTACCAGGCGTCGGTGTCCTCCCACTCGGAAGGCCGACGGAAGGCCGCTCGTTCCGCCTCGGCCCCCGCCTCGATGAACCGTTCCAGCAGAGCCAGTCGTTCCCCGCGCCGGGTTTCCGACAGGGAGTTCTGCTGCCGTTGCTGTTCAGCCCGTTCCGCCGAGAGTTGAGTTCTGTGCTGGACGAGGTAGGGCAACGAGCCACCGAGGACAACGCCGCCCAGCGATATGAGTGAAACCCGGACCTGCCCTGACATGGCGGTCATCGTGCCATGCCGTCAGTCGCCTCCGAGACTGCCGACCCGGACACGACGGCGTCCACCACGCGGTGCTCGGTATCGCCCGGATGCACCCTCCCGCCCTCGCCGGACAGATCAACGGGCTTCGCGGGGATGAACCGTGGTCGGCACAGCCGGAGATCGGACGGGACGGTCCTTCAGCCGTCGGCGCCCGGAGGCGGCTCCTCGCTCTCGCGGGCGACCTCCGCGGTGACGGCCGACGACGCCGCCTCCTTGTCGATGCCCAGCCCCGTGAGCAGGCCTGCTCCTCCTTCGAACTCCAGCAGGGCCAGCAGGATGTGCCCGGACCCGACGAAGTCGTGACCGAGGCGCAGCGCCTCCCTGAAAGTGAGCTCCAGGGCCTTGCGGGCGCCCGCGTCGTACGGGATGAGCTCGGGGACCTCGTCGGCCGCGGCCGGGAGGGTGAGTGCCGCCGCCGCCCTGACCGTCTCCAGTGCGACTCCCTGGCCGGTGATCACCCGGGCGCCGACGGACGCCGGGTCGGCCAGGAGCCCCAGGACCAGGTGTTCCGCTCCCACCTCGTCGTTGCGGGCGGCGTGGGCCTCGTTGCTCGCGCCCATGACGACGTTCCTGGCCTCCGTGTCGAACTGGGCGAATCCCTGCCCCGGGTCCAGGTCCGACGGCTCGCCCGGCTTCTTGGGCACGAACCTCTTCTGGGCGGCCTGCCGGGTGACCCCCATGCTCCGGCCGATGTCCGTCCAGGACGCGCCGGAGCGGCGTGCCTGGTCCACGAAGTGCCCGATGAGGTGGTCGGCGATCTCACCGAGGTGGTCCGCGGCGACCACGGCTCCGGAGAGCTGCTCCAGCGCGTCGGTGTGGGTGTGCCTGATCGCGTCGATGAGGTCGTCGAGGCGGATCGGCGGACGGGGGCGCAACGGCTTCGTCATGCGTCAACCCTAGGTTGACACCCCGAGATCGTCAACCCTGAGTTGACATCGAAGCCGTTGCGCCCTCGCTCAGAGTTCCAGGTCCACGACCACCGGAGCGTGGTCCGAAGCGCCCTTGCCCTTGCGCTCCTCGCGGTCGACGTAGCTGTCCTTGACCGCCGTCTGGAAGGGGGCGTTGCCGTAGACGAGGTCGATGCGCATGCCCTTGTTCTTCGGGAAGCGCAGCTGACGGTAGTCCCAGTAGGTGTACGGGTGGTCGTACTTGAGGGGGCGCGGCACCACGTCGAGGAGTCCCTCCTCGCGCAGCGCGGCGAGCGCGGCCCGCTCGGCGGGGGTGACATGGGTGGAGTCCACGAAGAGCGCCGGGTCCCAGACGTCCTCGTCCGTCGGCGCGATGTTGAAGTCGCCGAGGACCGCGAAGGGCAGCGCCCCGGCCGCGTCCGCGGCAACGGCCTTGCGCAGGGCCTCCAGCCAGCGCAGCTTGTAGGCGTAGTGGTCGTGGTCGACCTCGCGCCCGTTCGGGACGTAGACGGACCAGACGCGTGCGCCTCCGCAGGTCGCCGACACCGCCCTCGGCTCCTGCACCCCCTCGTACTCCGGGCCGTCGGGCAGGCCCGTCACGATGTCCGAGAGGCCGACGCGGGAGAGCAGCGCCACGCCGTTCCACCGGCCCGTGGCGTTGACCGCGGACTCGTAGCCCGCCTCACGCAACGCGTCGGCGGGGAACTGCTCCAGGGTGCATTTGGTCTCCTGGAGGCAGAGCACGTCGGTGCCGCTGCTCTCCAGCCAGGCCAGCAGCCTGGGAAGCCGGGCGGTGATGGAATTGACGTTCCAGGTGGCGATGCGCATGCGGTAAACCTAACCGCTCCCACTGACAGCAGGGTCAGAGACGGGTCGCATCGCCCGGCGTCAGCCGGCCGTGGTCCGTTCCGCCGAGGGCGCCGATCTGCGTGTCGTAGATCGGACGGGCCAGGTCGGTGAGCAGGGCGTCGTGGATGTCGATCGCCCTGCGCGGCTTCACCTCACGCACGTAGTCGATGACCTCCGAGATCTTGCTCCAGGGGGCCATGACCGGCAGCATCAGCGTGTCCACCGGGTGGTCCGGCACCGTGAGCGCGTCGCCCGGGTGGAAGACGGAACCGTCCACCAGGAAGCCGATGTTGGTGATCCGCGGGATGTCCGGGTGGATCACCGCGTGGAGTTCGCCGTGCACCTGGACGTCGAACCCGGCGGCGGTGAAGGTGTCGCCGTGGCCGACCGTGCGGACACGCCCCGGGAACGCGGCCGACAGCCGTTCGGCCACGCTCCGCAGGGTCCACACCTGCACGGCCGGGTCGGCCTCCAGGGCCGCGCGCAGCCGTGCCTCGTCGAAGTGGTCGGGGTGCTCGTGCGTCACCAGGATCGCGTCGGCACCGACCGCGGCGTCGTCCTCGGTGAATCCGCCGGGGTCGATGACGAGCGACTGCCCGTTCCGCTCCAGGCGGACGCAGGAGTGGGTCTTCTTCGTGAGGGTGAGAGGCGATGCGTTCATGCCACCATCCTGCTACGCGGGCGGGGTGGTTTCCTCCTGGATCACGGACTGCGCGATCTCGAACGCCGCGCCTGCCGCCGGGACGCCGCAGTAGACGGCCGTCTGCAGCAGCACCTCCTTGATCTCGACCGGCGTGAGCCCGTTGCGCAGGGCTGCCCTGACGTGCTGGGCGAGGCCGCCCAGATGCCCCGACGCGACGACCGCGGTGAGGGAGACACAGCTGCGGGACCTGCGGTCGAGTCCCTCCCTGCTCCAGATCTCACCCCACGCGTAGCGGGTGAGGAGCTCCTGGAAGTCGTCGGTGAAACCGTCGGACGCGGCCGACGCGGCGTCCACGTGGGCATCACCCAGGACCTCGCGCCGGACCTTCATCCCCCGCTCGTACCGGTCGCTGCGTCCCGTCGGGGAGGCGTCGGGCAGGTCGGCCGCGGCCGCGATCTCCGCGACCGGGACGACCGGGGCGAACGGGGCGGCGAAACCCGGGGAGGGCGGCACGGGGATCGACGCGAGGGTGTCCTGCCACGCGGTCGAGAAGTGCATGAGCAGCAGGTCGGTGACGGCGGCCGGCTGCTCGACCGGGGCCAGGTGGGAGGCACCGGGGACGAGGGCGAGCCGGGCGTCCGGGATGCCCGCGACCAGGTTCCGGGCCTCGGCGGGTCCGGTGACCTTGTCCTCTGCACCGACCAGGACGAGGGTCGGCACACCGATGCGCGGCAGTTCCGCGCGGATGTCGAAGGCGGCCAGGGCCTCGCAGGAGGCGATGTAGCAGCCGGGGTCGGTGGTACGGACCATCTGCACGGCCCATTCGACGATGGCCGGCTGGGCGGCGGCGAAGCCGGGGGTGAACCAGCGTTCCGGGGAGGTGCGCGCGATCGGCTCCAGGCCGTTGCTGCGAACGATCACCCCGCGCTGGCGGAACTCGTCGGCGGTGCCGAAGCGCGGCGACGCGGCGACGAGTGCCAGGGCCGCGACCCGGTGGGGGTGGCGCAGCGCCAGGTCCGCACCGACGGCGCCGCCGATGGAGCAGCCCGCGTACCCGAAGCGCTGGACACCGACGCTGTCCAGGGTGGCGAGGAGGCGGTCGGCGAGGTCGGTGACCGCGGCGGCGGGATGGGCGGGGGCCCCGCCGTGCCCGGGCAGGTCGTAGCGGAAGACGCGCCAGTGCTGGGACAGCTCGGGTATCTGGCGGTCCCACATGTGCCAGGTGGTGCCGAGGGAGGGGCCGATCACCAGGACCGGAGCGTCCTCGGGGCCGTCGAAGCGGTACTGGAGCAGCCGTCCCGCCGACGCCGCCTGCGGCGCGGGCCCGGGCCGGGGTCCCTGCGGCGCAGGACCACCGGGCTGCGTGCCACGGAGGTCCTGGGGCTGCTGGGGAGCCTGCGGCGCCGGGCCGGGCCGGGTTCCCCGGGGTGCGGACGGGGCGTACGGCTGGGCGGGCGCGGGCTCGCCGTACTGCGGCGAGGGCTGCTGAGCGTACTGCGGCCCGGGCTGCGACGGCGGCACGCTCTCGTACTGCCCCGGAACCGGCTGCGGCTGCGGCTGCGTGTCGTACGGTCCCGTCTGCGGCCCGGGCTGCGACGGCGGCACGCTCTCGTACTGCCCCGGAACCGGCTGCGGCTGCGTGTCGTACGGTCCCGGCTGCGATCCGGCCTCGTACGCCCCCGTCTGCGGCCCGGCCTCGTACGGTCCCGGCTCGGGCTGCGGCTGCGTGCCGTACTGCCCCGGAACCGGCTGCTGTGGTACGGCCGCCTGCTGCGGGGGCGGTGTGGCCGTCTGCGGCTGGACGCCCGCGGGCCCCGGAGCGTGCGCGTACGGCGGCACGGGCCCGGGAGCCGTGGGCAGCTGCCGGATCACCTCTCCCTGCAGGGGCTCGGGGTTGGCCGTACGCGGGGGCCGGGCAGGCTGCGGGGTCGTCTCGCTCACGTCACTCACTCGCTCCAGGGTAATGAGCGCCCCGTCCGTCCCCCGTCAGGGGGTCGCCGCGGAGACCACGTAGACGACCGGGGCCGCCGGATCGGTCATGTTGACGGTGATGTTCTGGGTGGGGCGCGGCTTCTCGTTCTTGTGGACCGTTCCCGCCCAGTCGACGCCTGGTCCGAAGTACCAGCCGGTGATCTTGATGTCCCGCTCGGGGATGGTCACCCTGCCGGTCTCCAGCGCGGCACGGCCGGTGCCGACACCGCTCAGGAAGCGGTCGAGCCCGGCGGACGTCGTACGGAACTTCACGTACATCCGGCTGGCTTTCCAGTTGTTCGTCTCGTAGTACTGGACCCCGATCGCATTGCCCGGAACGGGCAGCTCGAAGATCCTCCGCTGCATTCCGGACGGCCAGTCCTCACGGAGTCCCTGGGCGGAGGCCTCGGCCTCCTTGTCCTTGCCGGAGCGGCGGCTCTGGCCTGCGGAGATCACCAGGTAGCCCGCCGGGATGCCGATGAGCAGCACGATGATCGTCAGCGTGATCAGCCGGCGGCGGACCACCCTGCGCCGGTCCTGCGGAGGAGTCCCGTCGCCGTCCCCGGAGGAGGGACCGGTCGGGTCTGCGGGGCCGGAGGGGCCCGAAGGTCCGGCGGCTCCCGTCGAGCCCACCCCCTCCGACGAGCCGGAGGAGCCGGAGGAAGGTGGCTGGCGCGGCACGATGTTCTGCTCGGCTGCGGTCATGGTCGGTGATCCCTCGAAGCTGCGGTACGGAGCGGGGTGCGGGTGTGGCCGGGTGCCGCGGCGGCGGCCCGCGGATCAGTCGGTGCGGGTGCCGCGGATGGTGCTCGCGGCCTGGTCGTAGAACTGCGCGTACCGCTCGTAGCGCTCGACCCGGCGCCGGTTGGTCCGCCGGAACCTGCGGGCGACCAGGCGGGCCAGGTCGGCGGCGCCGACCATACCCGCCTCGGGGCCGAGCTGCGCCTTCGCGATCCGGGCCTCGGGGCGGTAACCGCGCCCCGTCAGGTGCCGTTTGAAGGCGTCCCTGGCCGGGCCGATCAGCAGGTCGTCGGCGGCGCTGACGCCACCGCCGATGACGAAGCAGGACGGGTCCAGGGCGGCCGCGAGGTTGGCGATGCCGACGCCCAGCCACTGGCCGATGTCCTGGAGGAGCTCGACGCACATGGCGTCGCCCTCGCGGGCCAGCTCGGTGATGAGCGGTCCGGTGATGTCGGGGACGTTGCCCTTGACCCGCTCGATGATGCCGTACGCCACCGGGGAGTCGGCCGCGGCCAGCTCCCTGGCCTCGCGCACGAGGGCGTTGCCCGAGCTGTACTGCTCCCAGCAGCCCCGGTTTCCGCAGGGGCAGCGGTGTCCCGAGGGCACGACCTGCATGTGGCCGAACTCACCAGCGACGCCGTACTTGCCGCGCTTGACGTGCCCGTCCTCCAGGATGGCGCCGCCGATGCCGGTGCCCAGCGTGATCATGACGAGATGGTCCTCGCCGCGCCCGGCGCCGAAGCGCCATTCCGCCCAGGCCGCCGTGTTCGCGTCGTTGTCGACCATCACGGGGACCACCAGCCGGGAGGCGATGGCGTCACGGAGGGGTTCGTCACGCCACGCGAGGTGCGGGGCGAACAGCACCTTGGAACGGTCCGCGTCGACCCAGCCCGCCGCGCCGATCCCCACGGCGTGCACGTCGTGCCGGTCGGAGAGGTCCAGGACGAGTTCGACGATGGTGTCCTCGACGACCTTGGGGCTCTTGGACTTGTCCGGCGTCTCGGTCTTCAGGGTCTCCAGGATGTTGCCGTCCGCGTCGACGACGCCGGCCATCACCTTCGTCCCGCCGATGTCGATGCCGACGGTGGGGACCCGGGGCGCCGTGAGGTGCGAGCGCCGCTCCCTGGTGCCGACGGTCCGCAGGACGGTGGCGCGGGCGGAGCCGCGGTGTGTGAAGTCGCGGTACGTGCTCATCGTCCCTGCGCAGGTCGGGGGGCCGGTCGGTGGTCGGTCCGGCGGCGGACGGCGCCCGCCGCCCTCGATTCTGCCACTCCCGCGCCCCCGGAACCGGTCTCCGGGTCGGGGGCGCGGGATGCGGAGCAGGGTTTACTCGGTGTCGTCACCGGCGGCACGGCCGCCGAGGTGGCCGGGCGACGGGGCCCTCTCGAGCTCGTGGCTGAGCTCGTCGAGCTCGCTCCCACCGGCCATCTGACGGGTCAGCTCGTCGAGGGTGACGTCGTCCCTGGTGTGGCTTCCGGACATCGCCCCGCGCTTGAGCAGGACGAACCGGTCACCCACGAGGTAGGCGTGGTGGGGGTTGTGCGTGATGAGGACCACGCCGAGCCCGGCGTCCCTGGCGGCCGCGACGTACTTCAGGACGACCCCGGACTGCTTGACGCCGAGCGCCGCGGTCGGCTCGTCGAGGACGAGGACCTTGGCACCGAAGTGGACGGCGCGGGCGATGGCCACGCACTGGCGTTCGCCACCCGACAGGGTGCCGATGGGCTGGTCGACGTCACGCAGGTCGATGCCCATGCGGGTCAGCTCCGCGCGGGTCGTCTCCCGCATCCGCTTCACGTCGAGGCGCTTGAACGGGCCCGAGCCCTTCGTCGGCTCCGAGCCGAGGAAGAAGTTGCGCCAGACCGGCATGAGCGGGACGACGGCGAGGTCCTGGTACACGGTGGCGATGCCCCGGTCCAGTGCGTCGCGCGGGTTGACGAGCGTGGTCTCCTCGCCCTCGATCAGGAAGGTCCCGGCGTCGTGCCGGTGGAGCCCCGCGATGATCTTGATGAGGGTGGACTTGCCGGCGCCGTTGTCGCCGAGGACACAGGAGATCTCCCCCGCGCGCACCTCCAGCGAGACGTTCTCCAGGGCCTTGATGTTGCCGTAGAACTTGCTGACGCCGTCGAGCTCGACGAGCGCCGGACCGGCCGTGTCCCGGGGAGCCGGAGCCTGGGTGGCCGTCATTTCGTCGCCTCCGCACGCTTGCGTACCCAATGGTTGAGCAGGGTGGCCAGGAGCAGCATCGCTCCCAGGAAGAACTTGAACCAGTCGGGGTTCCACTCCGCGTACACGATGCCCTTGCTGGTCATGCCGAAGATGATCGCGCCCACGGCGGAGCCGATCGCGGAGCCGTAGCCGCCGGTGATCAGACAGCCGCCGATGACGGCCGCGATGATGTAGATCAGCTCGTTGCCGACACCCTCGCCGGACTGCACGACGTCGTAAGAGAACAGCAGGTGCTGCCCCGAGACCCAGGCCGCGAAGGCGACCCCGAGGTAGAGCCCGATCCGGGTGCGGATCACGGGCACGCCGACGGCACGCGCGGCGTCCGCCTCCCCGCCGACGGCGAAGATCCAGTTGCCGAAGCGGGTGCGGATCAGGATCCAGGTGGCGATCGCGACGAGCGCGGCCCACCACAGGATGGTCACCTTCATCTCGACGCCCCCGACGGTGAGGTAGGACGCGAAGACCTTGCGGGCGGAGTCGAAGCCCTCCATGTTCCCGATGGCCTTGGTCGACACCGTGCCGCTGATGAGCTTGGTGAAGCCGAGGTTCAGGCCGGTCAGCATCAGGAACGTGCCGAGCGTGATGATGAAGCTCGGGAGCTTGGTGCGGGTCAGCATGAAACCGTTGAACGCGCCGAAGCCGAGGGTGACCAGCAGCGACACGAAGACGCCCACCCAGACGTTGGCCGTCATCTGGTAGCTGAACATCGAGGAGATCAGCGCGGAGCTGGTCACCATCACACCGGCGGAGAGGTCGAACTCGCCGCCGATCATCAGGAGCGCCACGGGCGCCGCCATGATCCCGATGGTGGAGGCCGCGTACAGCACCGTGCCGAGGCTGGAGGCCTGGAGGAAGCTGTCCGCGACGATCGCGAAGAAGAGGAAGACGGCCGCGGCCCCGACGACCGAGCCGAGTTCGGGCCTGCCGAGCAGCCTGCGCAGCGGGGAGGTGCGCAGCAGGCGTTCGTCGGTACGGGGCGCCGCCGGTTGCCCGGTCGCCGTCATCGCGTCCCCCGGTCCGTGTACTCGGCGAGCGCGTCGGCGTCGTCGGCCGTGATGACCTGCGGGCCGGTCAGGACGGGCAAGCCGCCTCCGAGCACGTTCTGGTTGTAGCGGTAGAGCCAGAGCAGGTCGACGGCCTCGTAGCCCTGGAGGTAGGGCTGCTGGTCGACGGCGAAGCCGAGCGACTTGTCCTGGAGGCCGGCGGCGACGCTCGCGTTGAGGTCGAAGGTGTCGACCTCGGCCTCGCTGCCCGCGGTCCGCTTCGCCTTGACGGCGGCCGCGGCGAAGGGCGCGCCGAGGGTGACCACGGCGTCGATGTCCTGGTCGGCGCTCAGCTTGGCCTCGATGGAGGACTGGACGTCGGGCATGTTGGTGCCGTCGACGTAGAGGTTCTGCATCGTGCCGTCGAAGGTCTTCTTCGCCCCGGCGCAGCGCTGCTCGTGGCCGACGTTGCCCTGCTCGTGCAGGACGCAGAGGACCTTCTTGCGCTTGCGTCCGTTCAGCTCGTCGCCGACGGCCTCGCCGGCGATGGACTCGTCCTGGCCGATGTGGGTGAGCGCACCGAAGGCCTTGGACTCGGCGGAGCCGGAGTTCACCGTGATGACGGGGATGCCGGCCTTGACGGCCTTGGCCACGACGGTCTTCATCGAGTCGGGCTTGGCCAGCGACACGATCAGGCCGTCGACCTTCTTGTCGATCGCGGTCTGGACGAGCTCGGCCTGCTGCTGTCCCTCGTCGTTGTGCGAGTACAGGAAGTTGATGTTGTCCTTCTCGGCCGCCTGCTTGGCGCCCTTCTGGACGATGTCCCAGAAGGTGTCGCCATCACCCGAGTGGGTGACCATGGCGAATGTCCAGCGGGGCGTGTTCACCGCGGACCGGCCCTCGGCGGCCTGCTCGGCCGCGCGCTCCTCCGCCCGCTTGCCGCCGGTACTGCTGCATCCCGCGAGGGAGGCCGCCAGTACCGCTGCCAGCACGGCGCCCATCGCGCGTACCCCTGTCCGAACCCTTGCCACGACGCCGTGCCCTTCTAGTGCTGCTCGTTGTGCTGCCTGGTGGAGCCGGGCCCGGGGACATGTGCGCCCGCCGCCCGGCGGGCCAAGTATCCCCGAGCCCGGTCCGTCACGGCCCGGCAGGGGCGCGGGGCGCGCCCTTCCGTCGTTCTAGTGACCTTGCATGGCCACGTCAATGTTTGCGTCCGACCATTCTTACCGGAGAGGCGGAGGTCACGGAGGTCACGGCCGGACGAGCAGCTGGAACTCGAAGGCGTAGCGCGAGGCGCGGTAGACGTGCGAACCGAATTCGACCGCCCGGCCGCCGTCGTCGAAGGTGGCGCGCTCCATGGTCAGCAGCGGTGCCCCCGCGGGCTCCGCGAGCAGTTCGCCCTCCTCCGCGGTGGCGGCCCTGGCGCCCACGGACTGCCGGGCGCTGTGCAGGGTGATCCCCGAGGCGCGCATCATCCGGTAGAGGCCGGTCGACTCCAGCCGCTCGGTGGACAGGTCGACCAGCCGCAGCGGCAGGTGGTTGCGCAGGAGGGCCATGGGCTCGTCGTGCGCGTACCGCACCCGTTCGACGAGATGCACCTCACTCCCCTCCTCCACCCCGAGCGCCGCGGCGACCTCCGGCGTGGCCGGCTCGACCGTGTTGCGCAGGACGCGGGTCGCCGGCTTCCGGCCGGCCGTCTCCAGGTCGTCGTAGAGGCTGCTCAGTTCGAGGGGGCGCCGGATGCGGCTGTGCACGACCTGCGTACCGACGCCGCGCCGGCGCACCATCAGCCCCTTGTCGACGAGCGACTGGATGGCCTGGCGGACGGTGGGCCGGGAGAGCCCGAGCCGCGCGGCGAGCTCCAGCTCGTTGCCGAGGAGGCTGCCCGGTGCGAGCAGCCCCTGCTCGACGGCCGCCTCCAGCTGCTGGGCCAGCTGGTGGTAGAGCGGGACAGGACTGGTGCGGTCCACGCCCAGCCCCAGGGCGGCGGAGTCGGCGGCGGCTTTGGGCACGGCACGGAGCGTACCCCGTACGGCCGCGTCGCACCCTTCGATTTGTCAGGACATATAGTTGACAGTGCGCCTGGGGGGCGGCACGTTGGGTCCATGCGCATCGGACTCATCGGCACGGGCCGGATCGGTTCCTTCCACGCGGGCGTCCTGGCACGGCACCCGGAGGTCGCCTCCCTCGTCGTGACGGACATGGACCCCGCTCGCGCCGCACGGACCGCGGCACGGACGGGAGCCACCGCGGTCGCGTCCGCCCAGGAGGTCCTCGGCGCGGGGGTGGACGCCGTGGTGATCACGTCGGCCACCTCGGCACACGCGGAACTCATCGGACGGGCGGCACGGGCCGGCCTCCCCGCCTTCTGCGAGAAGCCGATCGCACTGGACCTGGCCGGGACGCTGGGCGCCCTCCACGAGGTCGAGCAGGCGGGCAGCGCGCTCCAGCTCGGCTTCATGCGGCGGTTCGACGCGGGGTACGCCGCCGCGCGCACCGCCGTGCGGAGCGGAGCTCTGGGCAGGCTGCACACCGTACGGGCGGCGACGTCCGACCCCGCTCCCCCGCCCGCCGCGTATCTGCCGCTCTCCGGGGGCCTGTTCAGGGACTGCCTGGTGCACGACTTCGACATCATGCGCTGGGTGACGGGCCGTGAGGTGGCAGAGGTGTACGCCGCCGGGTCGGACACCGGCCCGGCGATGTTCCGGGAAGCGGGCGACGTCGGCACCGCGGCGGCGCTGCTGACCCTGGACGACGGCACGCTCGCCACGGCCACGGCCACCCGGTGCAACGGGGCCGGTTACGACGTACGGATGGAACTCGCGGGCGAGCGGGACCAGATCGCGGTCGGCCTCGACGACCGCACACCGCTCACCTCCACCGAGCCGCAGGGCCCGCCCCCGCCGGCCAAGCCGTGGCCCGGCTTCCTGGAGCGGTTCGCGCCGGCGTACGAGGCCGAACTGGACGCGTTCCTCGGCGTCGTACGCGGCGAGCAGGAGAACCCGTGCGACGGCCGGGAGGCGCTGCACGCGCTGCGCATCGCCGAGGCGTGCGAACTGTCGCGCGCGGAGCGCCGCCCGGTGCGGATGACGGAGATCCCCGAGGCCTGAAGTCCGCTACCAGGCCACCGGCAGGCTCTGCGGACCCCGGAGCAGCATGCCTGTACGCCAGGGAAGCCGGGCCGGATCCGTGTCGAGCCGCAGCTCCGGGCAGCGCTCCAGGAGCGTCCGGATGGCGATGCGCGCCTCGATGCGGGCCAGCGGGGCGCCCAGGCAGTAGTGGATGCCGTGGCCGAAGGCGACGTGCCCGCGGGCGTCGCGCGTGAGGTCGAACCGGTCGGCGCCGGGGAAGCGGGCGGGGTCGCGGTCGCAGTCGGCCATCGCGATCAGGACGAGCTCGCCGCCGCCGGGGATCACCGTGCCCGAGACGTCGAGGGGCTCGGTGGTGAAGCGGTACGTGGGGGTCTCGACGGGGCCCTCGTAGCGGAGCGTCTCCTCGACGGCGTTGCCGATGAGACCGAAGTCGGACCGCAGAAGCGCCAGTTGGTCCGGGTGGGTGAGCAGGCTCAGGACTCCGTTGGAGATGAGGTTGACCGTGGTCTCGTGCCCGGCGACGAGCAGCAGCCAGGCCATGCCCAGGAGTTCGTCGGCGGAGAGCTGGTCCCCGTCGTCGTCCGACGTGTGGATCAGCGCACTGATCAGATCGTCCCCGGGCGCCGCGCGCTTCTCGTCCAGCAGACCGGTCAGGTACCCGGTCATCGCGGCGGTGGCCCGGCCGCGCGCCCCTGCGTCCAGGGACGACAGGGCGGTGCCGGACCAGGTGCGGAAGGCCTCACGGTCCAGCGCCGGCACCCCCAGCAGCTCGCAGATGACGGCCATCGGCAACGGGAACGACAGCGCCTCGACCAGGTCGGCGCTCCGGTCCGGCCCGCCGGTCATGGAATCGAGGAGGCCGTCCGTCATCTCCTGGACACGCGGGGCTAGCCCCTCCATACGGCGCGGGGTGAACTCCCGCGCCACGAGTCTGCGCAGCCGGGTGTGGGCCGGGGCGTCGCTGCTGAGCATGGACGTCCCCGCCGAGACCTTGCCGACGCCCAGCGAGGGCGACGCCCTGCGCCACTCCTTGGAGAGCCGCTGGTCGGCGAGGAGCGCCCGCCCCGCGTCGTACCCGACGACGAGCCATGCCTGCGCGCCCTCCGGGATGCGGACGCGGTGGACCGGCCCGCGGGCGCGCAGCCGCGCGTAGACGGGATACGGGTCGCGGATGAAGTCGTCACCGAGTGCGCCGAGGTCGAGCGGGGCATCCGTGGTCAACGTGGGTCCCTTCAGGTGGGTCGGGCGGACAGGACGGTCCCCTGGGCCACCGCGCACAGCGTCTCGGCCCCCTCGTCGTCCACGATGTACAGGTCGCAGCGCGCCACGGCCTGCCGCCGGCCGGTGTGGACCACCTCAGCGCGTGCCGTCAGGGTGCGGCCGGCGGCCGGCCGGATGTACTGGATGGAGAAGCCGCCGGTCAGCACGGCGGGCCCGAGGGTCGTCCCGGCCGCGAAGGTGAGCGCGTTGTCGGCCGCGTAGGACAGGACGCCGCCGTGCAGGAAGCCGTTCTGCTGGGTGAGCTCCTCACGTACGTCGATCTCGAGGACGGCCGCGCCGTCCCCGAACTCCGTGATCCGCGCCCCGACGAGCCCGCAGAACGGCTGGCTGTCGAGGACCTGCTGCGCTGCGCCGAGCAGAAGTCCGGTCATGGGGCCGTCCCACCTCACCAGCGCACAGGCAGCCGGCGGACCCCCCGGAGCAGCAGCCCGGGCAGCCAGTCCGGTTCGCCTCCGTCCGGGTCCCGTTCGAGGCGGGGGCACCGCTCCAGGAGCGCCTGGACGGCGATGCGGCCCTCCATACGGGCCAGCGGGGCGCCCAGGCAGAAGTGGATGCCGTGCCCGAAGGCCAGATGCCCCTGGGCCTGGCGCGTGATGTCGAAGGTGTCCGGATCCGGATAGCGTCCGGCGTCCCGGTCGCCGGAGCCGAGTGCGACGAGCACGGCCTCGCCCCGGGGGATGACGGCGGAGCCGATCGCGACGGGCTCCCGGGTGAAGCGGAAGGTCGCGGTGGAGACGGGCCCGTCGTACCGGAGCATCTCCTCGACCGCGCCGTCGATCAGCTCCGGCCGGGCGCGGAGCAGGGCGAGTTGCCCGGGGTGGTCGAGGAGCGCGCGCACCCCGTTGGCGATCAGGTTCACGGTCGTCTCGTGGCCGGCCACGAGGAGGAGGAAGGCCATGCCGGTCAGTTCGTCGCGGGACAGGCTGTCGCCGTCCTCCGCGCGCGCCCGGATCAGGGCGCTCAGCAGGTCCTCGCCCGGGGAGCAGCGCTTGTCCTCGATCAGCTCGTCGAGGTAGGCGCCCATCGCGTGGACCGCCGCCGTCTCCTTCTCGGCCGAGTCCGGTGTGACGATGGCGTTGGACATCCGGCGGAAGGCGTCCCGGTCGATGTCGGGCACGCCGATGAGCTCGCAGATCACGGTCATCGGCAGCGGGAAGGCGAACGCGTCGATCAGGTCGGCCCTCCCGGCGGGCACCATCGCGTCGAGGAGCTCCGCGGTGATCTGTTCGACGCGCGGGCGCAGGGCCTCGATCCGCCGCGCGGTGAACTCACGTGCGACGAGCTTCCGCAGACGGGTGTGGTGCGGAGGGTCCAGCTCCAGCATGTTGGCGTTGATCGGATTGTCCGACGCGGTCAGGGTCTCCGTCGTCCGCCAGTCCTTGCTGAACCGCTGGTCGGCGAGGGCCGCGCGGGCCTCCTCGTAACCGACGATCATCCAGACCCGCTCCAGGTCGTCGGTACGGACCGGGTGCACCGGCCCCTCGGCCCGCAGCTTCGCGTAGTACGGATACGGATCGGCCGAGAAGTCCGTCCCCCGCAGATCGACCACCGACATGGTCCCGCCCCTCTTCCGGTCCGATCGGTCCGGGTTCAGCGTAGGCGGCCGTCTCCCGCCCCGTCCTCGTCCTCGCGGAGGAGACCGGCGTCGTGCACCAACAGGGCGATCTGGACTCGGTTGTTGAGCCCGAGGCGAGCGAGGATCCGGGACACGTGGGTCTTGACGGTGGCCACGCTCAGATGGAGCGCCGCAGCGATCTCCGCGTTGGATCCGCCCTGCCCGACACCGGCGGCCACCGCCTGCTCGCGCTCCCCCAGCTCGGCGAACCGCTGCCGGGCGCGTGTCTCGCGGGAGCGGCGGTCGTCCGCGGGCTCCCCCGCCGCGCGGGCCATGAGCCTGCGGGTGACGGCGGGCGAGAGCACGGGTTCACCGGCCGCGACGCGCAGGACGGCCTCGACGATCTGGGCGGGCGGGGTGTCCTTGAGCACGAAACCCGCCGCCCCTGCGCGGATGGCACGCAGCACCTGCTCGTCGGCGTGGAACGTGGTCAGGACGATGACCTCGGGTGCGCCGGGCCGTCGGCGCAGCTCCTCGGTCGCGGTCAGCCCGTCCATGCCGGGCATCCGGATGTCCATGAGCACGACGTCGGGGCGGGCGCGGGCGACGAGGGCGGCGACCTCGGTGCCGTCGGCGCCCTCCCCGACGAGGTCGATGCCGTCGGCACCGCCGAGCATCAGGGTCAGACCGGCCCGTACGAGCGGGTCGTCGTCGACGACGGCCAGCCGGACCGGCGGCGGCTCCGGGGAGGTGGGAGTGGTCATGCCGGCCACGGTAGCCGGGCCCGGACGGTGAATCCGCCGTCGGTGCGCGGCCCGTGCTCCAGACTGCCGCCGGCCAGGTTTGCCCGCTCGGTGAGGCCGATGAGTCCCTGGCCGGACCCCGGGACCGGTTCGAAGGGCTCGGCGGGCGCCGGGTTGCCGACCTCGATGGTCAGCCCGTCGCCGGGCCCGCCCGCCACGGTGACGCCGACGGGGGCTCCGGGTGCGTGCTTGCGGGCGTTGGTCAGCGCTTCCTGGGCGATGCGGTAGACCGTCCGCCCGGTGGCGGCGGGCGCGCGGCCCGGGTCGGCGACCGCGTTGTCCAGGGTGACCTCCATGCCGGCCGAGCGGGACTCGTCGATCAGGGCGTCCAGGGTGGCCAGGGTGGGCTGCGGCCTGTTGCCCTCGTCGCTGTCGCCCGGGGCACGCAGTACGCCGATGATCTCGCGGAGGTCCTGCAGCGCCTCGTGGGCGCTGTCGCGGATGACTCCGGCGGCCCTGCCGACCTCGGCCGGAGGCGCGTCGGGACGGAATTCGAGCGCGCCCGCGTGGACGCTGAGCAGGGTCAGCCGGTGGGCGAGGACGTCGTGCATCTCCCGGGCGATGGCCTCCCGCGCCAGCCGCTGGGCCTGCTCGGCCCGGAGCGCGGCCTCGGCCTCGGCCCGGAGCGCGCGCTCGCGCAGGGTGACGACCAGCTGCCGTCGCGACCGTACGGCCATGCCCCAGCTGAGCACCAGCAGGACCAGCAGGACACCGATGACGGTGGACACGATGAAGGAGGTGGACGGGTCGGGGCGCAGCAGGGGCTGGACGGGCGCCGCGGCGAGGGCGCCCGCGCCGACGACGGCCACGGGCTTGAAAGGACGGTGGACCGCCAGGCTGAACAGCGCGATCAGCATCGCTCCGGCCGCGACGGGCTCCACGACGCACAGCACCGTGAGGGCCGAGGCGACGGCCACCGGCCACCGGCGCCGCACCCAGAGGGCGCAGCACGCGGCCGCCCCGAGCAGGCAGTCGACCAGGACGACGCCGTCGGGGGTGGTGTGGTCGGCGTCGATCGCGGAGGCGGCGAGCATCCCGACCCCCGCGGCGCAGAGGAAGAGCGTGATGTCGACGCCCCAGTCCCGCACGGTCCGGCGCGGCCTGCCCGGGCGGCCGGGCTTCTCGTGGTCGCCCAGCGCCGAGGGCAGCAGCCAGGGGTATTCCGTACGGGTCATGTCGACAAAGCTACGCAGTCGGCGGACGCCGACGCGCGTTCGTGCCCCGGGGAGATACCGAAGTCGCACGATCCGATACTTCCGTCGCGGTCACGCAGACCGGTGGCCGACGCGGACAGGGTGCGCCCCGGCCCAGGCTCGGACCATGAAGACATTCGTGGAGACGGCCGGATTCCTCGTGTGTGTGCAGGGCGTCGCCGGGCTGCTGTACGAGTGGACTGGCTGGTTCCGGCTGTGGGCGGTGGTGGCGCGGCTCGGATTCCTGGAGGGCTACGGACTCTTCGTCAGCATCGTGCTGGTGGTGACGGGCGGCGCGATGATGATCGCGTCGGACTCCCTCAGGACGTGACGTCGGCCCGGCGGCGCCCCCACGCGGTGCCCGTGAGCACGAGCACCGCCCCCAGCAGTCCCGGCCATCCGAGGCGTTCGCCCCCGATCGCGATGCCGACGGCTGCCGCCCAGAGCGGCTCGGTACCGAGCAGCAGGCTGACACGGGACGGCGAGGTGCGGCGGACCGACCACATCTGCACGAAGAACGCGAACAGCGTGCAGAAGACGGACAGGAAGAGCAGCCCCGCCCACTCCGCGGCGCCGAAGTCCGCCGCCACCGTCCAGGGCGCCGGACCGGTCCCGGGGACGGCGGCGAGCAGGGCGAAGACGGCGACCGCGCTGCCGAGCTGCACGGTGGTCAGGGAGAGCGAGTCGGCGTCCTGGACCGCTTCGATGCGGGCCATCGCGAGGACGTGGACCGTACGGGCGAGGGCCGCGAGCAGCATCAGGAGATCGCCCGCGGAGGGGCTGGTGAAGCCGCCGCCCTGGGTCAGCAGCACCACACCGGTGACCGAGAGGCCCGCCGCCGCGAGGAAGGACGCAGGCGGCCGGACCCGGGTCACGGCCGCCTCGGCCAGCGGCGTGAAGATCATCGTGAGGCTGATGATGAGCCCCGCGTTGGTCGCCGACGTGTGCACGACGCCGTACGTCTCGAGCAGGAAGATCCCGCTGAGCACCAGCCCCAGCACGCCCGCGCCCCGCCACTGCGCGCCGCTCAGCGCCCGCAGCCCGCGCCGGCCGGCGACGGCCAGGGCGGGCAGCACGAGCACGAAGCGCAGCACGAGGACGGCGATCACGGTGTGCGTCGTGGTGATGCCCTTGGCCGCGAGGTAGCTGGCTCCCCAGACGGCGGCGACGAGCAGGAGCGGCAGGTCGGTGACCCACGCGCGCCGGGACGGGGCGAGAGCGGTCAGTGCGGCAGAGGACACCTGGTTCTCCTGGTTCTCCACGGGAGGAACGTGTGGAGACCTCGCCGGCTCACACAGGGGAGCGCACACCGTACCGAACGGGCGGCCCCCTCGGGAACTTCTGTCCGCAGGGTGATCCGTCCACCTGTTCGCAGGGGTCGTCACCGGCCGGAGCGGTCTCCCGGCGGTGCCGCCTCCTCCTAGAATGTCGGTCTTGGGACGCTCGGACACACGGAGTTGGCACATGGGTGGAGCGCGGCTGGACGGACGGGTCGAGCGGGGGAACCAGACCAGGCAGCTGGTGCTGGGGCGCGCGGTCCACGTCGCCTCGACCGAAGGTCTCGAAGGCCTCTCGCTCGGCCGGCTCGCCACGGAGCTGAAGCTGAGCAAGAGCGGCGTCTTCGCCCTCTTCGGGTCCAAGGAGGAACTGCAGCTCGCCACCGTGCGCGCCGCGGTGACCGTCTTCGTGGACCACGTGCTGACACCGACCCGGGCGGCCCCGCCGGGCCTCGGCCGGGTCTGGCGGATGTGCGAGAGCTGGCTCTCCTACTCCCGGCGCCGGGTGTTCAGCGGCGGTTGCTTCTTCTACGCGACGATCGCCGAGTTCGACTCCAGGGAGGGCAAGGTGCACGACGCCCTGGCCTCCACCCAGACGGGCTGGGTCACCTTCGTGGAGGAGACCCTCGAGGAGGCCAGGATCCGGGGCGAACTGGCCGCGGACACCGACGTCTCCCAACTGGCCTTCGAACTCATCGCGTTCATGGAACTGGCGAACGCGGAATCGGTGCTGCACAACAACAACCCCGGCTACACGAAGGCCGCGCGGGCCATCCTGGGGCGGCTGCACGCCGCCGCCACGGACCCCTCCCTGCTGCCGGAGACACCCTGACCGCAATTGCACGCACGACCGTTCGTATAGTTATATGGTCGGCGGGAGGCCGCGGCACCGGTCCGGCCCCCCCTTCGACGAAGGAGCCGGTCATGCCCTCCGGCATCTGGAAGACGTCCTGGAAGAGCGGTCCGGCGGCGCGCGGCACGGGCCCCGGATCGTCCGTCGTCGTCAGCATCACCGAATACAGCACGCACCGCCCCTGGGGCACGCCCGCCGTCGCCTTCGAGGGCATGCGGCTCCGGCGCAGCCGGCCGCGGACGCCCGGAGCGGTCGCCATCCGACTGTGGAGGGACCCCGGCCCCCGCCCGGACCGGTCGGGGTCGGTCACCGTACGGACCGACGAGGCTTCCCTGATGCGGTTCGTCGCGCGACCCGACCATCTGCGCATCGTGCGGGCGTTCCGGGGGCGCGGAACGATGCGGTCGGCCCTGCGCGAGACGGCGCTCGGCGCCCCCCGTGCCGGCTTCCCGCAGGCCGCCGGCCCCGCACTCGCGCCTCTCCGGGCGGACGCGGAGCGGATCCTGACCGGGGGCGTCCCGTGGAACTGACCGGGACACCCGCGGACATCGTCCTGCTCGACCGCACCGCCGTCCTGGAGTCCGTCCGCGTCGTGGACGAGGCCCGCCCCGGCGACTGGCTGCGCCCGACCCCGTGCGACCGGTGGACCCTGCGTGAACTGGTGGCGCACATGGCCGCACAGCACCACGGGTTCGCGGCGGCCTCACGGGGAGGAGGAGCGGCCGCCGCAGCCTGGCGGACCCCGGACCTCGGGGACGATCCGGCCGCGGCCTACCGGACGGCCGCGACGGCCGTCCTGGACGCCTTCGCCGATCCGGGGCTGCCCGGACGCCCCTTCGCCCTGCCGGAGATCAGCGCACGGCCGGTGCCCGCCCTCAGGGCCGTCGGCTTCCACTTCATCGACTACGTGGTGCACGCCTGGGACGTCGCCGCCACGCTCGGGCTCCCCGTCCGCCTGCCGGAGCGCGTGCTCCGTGAAGCCCTGCCGATCGCCCGCGCCGTACCGGAGGGCGACGTACGGCGTGCGCCGGGCGCCGCGTTCCGTCCTGCCCTCCGCCCGGACACGGGGACCCGCCCCGACGGCCCCGGCACCATGCCCCTGATCCTGGCCGCCCTGGGCCGCAGCCCCGACTGGACACCGCCCGGGAAGCGGTGAGCGGGAGCCGCTCCCCTCACACCTCGCCCACGGTCCCGAACCGCGCGCGCCCGGCGGGGCGGTAGGTGTGGATGGCGATGCCGCTGCCGGTGGTCCGCAGGTCGGTCAGCTCGAAGGCGGTCGGCTGTCCTCCCTCCGGGAAGAGCCGCCTGCCGCTGCCCAGGTAGACGGGGTGGACGAGCAGGTTGACCTCGTCGATCAGGCCGTGCGGCATGAGGCTCTGCGCGAGTACTCCACTGCCGTGGATCTGCAGCTCACCCTCCGCCGTCTCCTCCTTCAGCCGTGCGACCCCGGCGGGTACGTCTCCGGGGACCACGGTGGTGTTCTCCCATTCCGGGTCGGTCAGGGTGGTGGAGACGACGTGCTTGGGCAGCGTGTTGAGGCGGGAGGCGATCGGATCGAGCGGATCGGTGACCTGGGGCCAGTAGGACGAGAAGATGTCATACGTACGCCGTCCGAGGAGATAGGCCCCCGACCGGTCGAAGACCTCGTTCATGAAGGCCCCCATGTCCTCGTCCGCGAAGGGCGCCAGCCAGCCGCCGTACGCGAACCCCCCGGTGGTGTCCTCGTCGGGGCCCCCTGGCGCCTGCATCACTCCGTCGAGGGACACGAACGTGGTGAGGGTCAGCTTCGCCATGGTCCTGCTCCTTCGTCCCGCCGCCGTGGGGTGCGGCCGTGTGTGCGCCTCCACCTGTCCTGAACCACTGTCGGCGTGAATCCGGCGCAACGCCCGGCGAGTCCCGCCGCCTCCCGGCACGGCGGTCAGGGACCGGAGGCGCACTCCGCCGGGTGGTACGCCGCGCGCCGCGCCCAAAGGCCCGTCCTACGCTGGCGGGGACGGAACGCGAACGAAATGGGAGACCATGAGTCAGACACCGCCCCCGGTCCGCAACCTCCACGACGGCAGCACCATCCCCGCGGTGGGCCTCGGCACCTGGCCGCTCGACGACGCGGAGGCCGAGAAGGCCGTCGCCGGCGCGCTGGAGAACGGCTACCGGCTCGTGGACACCGCGTTGAACTACCGGAACGAGACGGGGACGGGGCGCGGGATCGCCCGCTCCGGGGTGCCCCGCCAGGAACTCTTCGTCACGACCAAGGTGCCCGGCCGGCACCACGGCTACGAGGAGACGCTGGCCTCATTCGAGGAGTCCCGGAGCAATCTGGGGCTGGACTACGTGGACCTGTACCTCATCCACTGGCCGCTGCCCCGGGTGGACAAGTACGTGGACACGTGGAAGGCGATGATCAAGCTCCGCGAGGACGGCCTCGTGCGCTCCATCGGCGTCTCCAACTTCACGGCGGAGCACCTGGACAGGCTGGAGCGGGAGACGGGTGTGCTGCCCGTGGTGAACCAGATCGAGATGCATCCGCTGCTCCCGCAGGAGGAGCTGCGGGCCGTGCACACCGCCAAGGGCATCGTCACGGAGAGCTGGAGCCCGCTCGCACGGGGGCGCCAGGTACTCGAGGCCCCGGAGGTGATCGCCGCCGCAGAGGCCCACGGGGTGACGCCGGGCCAGGTGGTGCTGCGGTGGCACACCCAGCTGGGCGCGGTGCCGATCCCCAAGTCGGCCGACCCCCGGCGGCAGCGGGAGAATCTCGACCTGTTCGGCTTCGAACTGACCCGGCAGGAGCTGGACCGGATCGGGGCCCGGCCGTCCCAGCGCTTCGGCGGGGACCCTGCCACGCACGAGGAGTTCTGACGCCGGGGAGGCCGGGCCTCACCCGGCCACCCCCGTTACCGGGGACCGGCCGGGACGGCGGTCACCGGTTGCGGGGGGTGACCTCCGACATCCGTGACCAGTCGTCCCCGGGAACCTCGACGTTGATGATCTCCGGGACCTCACTGACGAGCTCCGACATGGTGTCGATCGCCGCCTTGAAGTGGTCGGAGTTCACGTGCGCCACGCCCGCCTCCTGCGAGGCGAACGCCTCGAGCAGGACGAACTGGTCGGGGTTCTCGACGCTGTAGGACCAGTCGAAGAAGAGGTTGCCCGGCTCCTGGCGGGTGGCCAGGGTGAAGTCCTCCACAGCCGGGAGCCAGTTGTCCCGCTCGGCGGTACGCACGGTGAACTTGACGGCGATGAAGATCATGCTGACTCCTGGTCGGACGGCGACGTGCCGCCCAGCGTCCCATATCGCCACGGGCCGGGCCCGAACCGGCACACCGCCCGTGGGCCGGGGCGGGCGGGAGCCGGGCCGGCGCGTCGCACCACACACCGTGGCGCCGTGCGCCGCCGCGCACCCACGGGCCCGGCTTCCGGCTCAGGCAAGAAGGGCCCGCCAGACGCGGCGGACGTGCGCCGCCATGTCGATGGAGGGGTCGCTGAGCCACTGGAGCTGGATGCCGTCGGACGCCGCGATCAGCGCCGAGGCGGCGAATCGCGGGTCGAGTCCGGGCGCAGCGCGCCCTTCACCCTGCTCCGTCACGACGTGTTCGGCGATGCCGTCGCGGAGGAGTGCGAAGCGCTTCCGGAAGTACGCGTGGGCCGGATGGGCGGGGTCGATCGAGGCCGCGGCAAGAGTGACGTAGAGGCGGATGCGGGGGAGGTTCGCCGCGTTCGCCGTCAGGGCCCGGGCCAGGAACTCCCCGGGGTCGGACTCCGCTCCAGGGGAACGGTAGCGCGCCTCCGCCGCCTCGTCGCCCGCGCGCAGAACCTCGGTCAGCAGGTCGTCCTTGGAGGCGAAGTAGTGCATCAGGCCGGTCAGGCTGATGCCGCTCTCCCCGGCGACCCTCCGCAGGGTGGTCGCCCGTTCCCCCTCCCGGCCGAAGATCTCAAGGGTCACCCCGAGGATCTCGTCCCGCTTGGCGGCCCCCTTCGGATACAGGTTTCGGTCTCTCACGCGGCCACTGTAGTGGCGACGGCACCGGCGGGACGGGCCCGTCACGGCAGCTCGCGGCAGCGTGACGACCCTTGCCGCAAAAAACAGTACACCGTACTGTTTCTCGGCAACCGCAGGTCGCCCACACGGCGCACCCTGGCCGGTTCCGTGCGCCCGACGGCCTCGCCCGGCCGGCGCACCGGTCACCCGCACCCGCACCCCCGTCCCGCACGACCCGAGGAGATGGCATGACCGACTTGGCCCACGCGAACGAAGCATCAGCCCAGGAGACGGTCGCCCGGCTCGGTCTCGAAGAGAAGGCCGCACTCACGACCGGCGCCGGCTGGTGGCACACGACCGCGCGCCCGGAGGCCGGGATCCCCGCGGTCCGGCTCTCCGACGGCCCGCACGGGCTGCGGCTCCAGGACGGCGCCGACGGTGACCACCTGGGCATCAACGGCAGCGCCCCCGCGACCTGCTTCCCTCCCGCCGTGACCCTGGCGTGCACCTGGGACGACGAGCTGACGGGCCGGGTCGGCGACGCGCTGGCCCGCGAGTGCCTCGCCCACGGGGTGCACGTGCTGCTCGGCCCCGGAATCAACATCAAGCGCAGTCCCCTGTGCGGGCGCAACTTCGAGTACTTCTCCGAGGACCCCCTCCTCAGCGGGGTCCTCGGCGCGGCCTGGGTCAGGGGGCTGCAGGCGCAGGGGGTCGGCGCCTCGGTGAAGCACTTCGCCGCGAACAACCAGGAGACCGGCCGCATGACGGTCAGCGCCGACATCGACGCGCGAACCCTGCGCGAGATCTATCTGCCGGCCTTCCGACGAGTGGTCACCGAGGCCGGACCGTGGACCGTCATGTGCGCCTACAACCGGGTCAACGGGGTCCACGCCTCGCAGAACCCGTGGCTGCTGACCGACGTGCTACGGGACGAGTGGGGGTACGAGGGCCTCGTCGTCTCCGACTGGGGCGCCGTGCTCGACCGCGCGGCGGCGCTCGCCGCCGGGCTGGATCTGGAGATGCCGTCCTCGTCGGGCACCGGCCCCGCCCGGGTGGTGGCGGCCGTGGGGACCGGCGAGCTCGACGAGGAGGACGTGGACCGCAGCGCCGTCCGCATCGTGGAGCTCGCCCGCAAGGCCGCCGCGCACGTACGCCCCGGCGCCGCCTACGACCCGGACACCCATCACGAGCTGGCCCGCGAGGTCGCCGCCCGAGGCGCCGTCCTGCTGAGGAACGAGGGAAACGTCCTTCCCCTGGACCCGGCGGCGGCCCAGCACATCGCCGTCGTCGGGGAGTTCGCGCGCACACCCCGCTACCAGGGCGAAGGCAGTTCACGCGTGACCCCGACGCGCCTCGACGACGCCCTGGGCGCCATCACCCGCTCGGCGCCCGCCGCACAGGTGAGCTTCGCGGCCGGCTTCCCCGTGGACACACCGGACGGCGACGTGGCCGCGTTGCGCGAAGAGGCGGTGCGCGTCGCCGCGGCGGCCGACGTGACCGTGCTCTTCCTCGGCCTCCCGCCGAGCTACGAGTCCGAGGGATTCGACCGAGATCATCTGGAACTCCCCTCTGCACAGACCGAGTTGCTCGAAGCTGTCACCGCGGTGAACCCCCGCACGATCGTGGTGCTCGCCAACGGCGGCGTGGTACGGCTGTCCGGCTGGATCGACCGGGTGCCGGCCGTCCTTGAGGGCTGGCTGCCCGGCCAGGCGGGCGGCTCGGCCACTGCGGACCTGCTGTTCGGGCGGGCCAACCCGTCGGGGCGCCTGGCGGAGACGATCCCGCTGCGCCTCGCCGACACCCCGGCCCATCTCGGATGGCCCGGCGAGAACGGTCACGCCGCCTACGGCGAGGGCCTGTTCGTCGGCTACCGCTCCTACGACGCCCGGGAGGCGGAGGTCTCCTTCCCCTTCGGCCACGGCCTGTCGTACACCTCCTTCGCCTACGCGGACCTGCGGGTGTCCTGCGACGCCACGGGCTTCGACGTCACCGTCACCGTCACCAACACCGGGGAGCGCGCCGGCCACGAGGTCGTACAGGTCTACACGTCCGCACCCGGCTCACGTGTCACACGGCCGGTGAGGGAGCTGCGGGGCTTCGCGACCGTACGTCTGGAGCCCGGCGAGAGCAGGCCCACCACGGTGCGCGTCGCCCGCTCCGACCTCGCCCACTTCGACACGGCGGCCGACGCCTGGCTCGTCGAGGGTCTCGACCACCGGTTCGACGTCGGCGCCTCCAGCCGGGACATCAGGCTCACCGCCACGGTCGCGGTCGAGGGCGATCCGTTCGCTCCCGAACCGGGGGCCGAATCGACCCTCGCCGAGTGGTTCGCGCATCCGGTCGGCGGGCCCGCGCTCGCCGAACTCCTCGGGAGCGTCCAGGGGTCCGTGCCGGGTGGCCTCCCCCAGGAGGACAGCCCCTGGCACCGGATGCTGGCCGGTCTGCGGCTCGGTCAGCTCGCCGGACTGCCGATCGCCCCCGTCGGCCCGGACGACGTCCGGGACCTGGTGGAGAAGGTCCGCCGGGCGGCGCGGGGATAGCCCTCGCACCCGGGAGCCCGCCGCCCGCCCGGGGGTCAGGCGGCGGAGTCCCGGGCGACCGTCCGGAAGCCGCAGTTGCCACTGCTGGAGGCCGGCGTGCTCGCCGAGCGGGCGGCCACCCGGTAGCGGTGGCAGTACGAGTGGTGGCACAGGTACGAACCACCGCGCACGACGCGCCGCTCCCCGCTGCCGGGGCCCTCGGGATCGGCGGCGGGCGAGCGCGCGTAGTAGTCGGGGGCGAACCAGTCCGCGCACCACTCCCAGACGTTTCCGGCGACTTCGTGGAGGCCGTGGCCGTTCGGCGGGTACGTACGCACGGGTGCGGTCCCCAGCCAGCCGTCGTCGCCGGTGTTGGTGTGCGGGAAGACCCCCTGCCAGATGTTGCACACCCACCGCCCGCCGGGGGTGAGCTCGTCCCCCCACGCGAAGCGGCGGCCTTCGAGGCCGCCGCGCGCCGCGTACTCCCACTCGGCCTCGGTGGGCAGGCGACGGCCCGCCCAGGCGCAGTAGGCCACCGCGTCGTCCCAGGCCACGTGCACGACCGGGTGGTCCTGCTCCGCCGTGGACAGGGGGCCGTAGGGGTGGCGCCAGTCCGCCCCCCGGACGTCCAGCCACCACGGCGCGACCGGGTCGGCGCCCACGACGTCCGCGCGTCCGGCCGCGACCGCCAGGCGGAAGACCGCCGAGTGGCCCGTCCGCTCGGCGACGGTCGCGTACCCGGTCGCCGCGACGAATAGGCCGAACATCGCCACGGTGACGGCCGTCGCGTCGACGGCGAACGGCCTCACGCGCACCGTGTGCACGGGCTGTTCGCCGTCCGCCGGATACCCCTCCCCGAAGGCGTCCCCCATCCGGAACTCACCGCCGGGCAGTCGCACGTCGTCATGCACGGGCGGCTCGGGCGCCGGGTCCGGGAGCGGGGCCGCGGAAAAGGGGGCTCGGGATACCGATGCGCAGCAAGCCATTGACGTCTCCATGGCGCGATTATATGAATGTGCACATAGGTGAAGTTGCACATAGGAGTCCGCATCCGTGAAGTTCGAATACGTCCTGCTGGCTCTTCTGGCGCGGCGCCCGCACAGCGGCTACGACCTGCGCAAATGGCTTGAAGTCGAAGGGCAGTTCCTGTGGGCCCGCGCCCACCACAGCCAGATCTACCGCAAGCTCGGCCAGATGGAGGCCGACGGATGGGTGCGGCACGAGGTCGACGAGCGGGAGGGGCGGCCGGACGCCAAGGTGTACCGGCTGACCGCGGAAGGACACACCGCTCTCCTGGAGTGGGTCCGCTCCCCCTACGAGCCTCCGAGCCGCTTCCAGGAGATCGACTTCCTGGCGAGGTTCAGCACCGCCGCACCGCTGGACCACGAAGCGGCCGTCGAGCTCGTCAGGACCGAGCTCGACCACCGCCGCGCCCAGATCGCCCGCAACCGCGGCCGTGACCGCACCCTGCGCTACGAGGACCCGGTCCCGGGTCTCGACCAGGAGACGGACCGGCAGGTCCACACGGCGCTCCACGAGCTCGGCGCCGCGGCGATGGACCGCTGGGTCGCCTGGCTCGAGCAGACCCTGCACCGACTGACCGAGGGAGAGCCCGTCCGATGAAAGCGATCATGGTGATGTTCGACAGCCTCAACCGGCACATGCTGCCGCCGTACGGGGGTGACTGGACACACGCCCCGAACTTCGCCCGCCTCGCCGGACGGGCGGTGACCTTCGACAACGCGTACGCCGGGTCGATGCCCTGCATGCCGGCGCGCCGGGAGATCCACACCGGGCGGCACAACTTCCTCCACCGCAGCTGGGGTCCCCTGGAGCCGTTCGACGACTCCATGCCGGAACTCCTCAAGCAGAACGGCGTCCACACGCACCTCGCCAGCGACCATCCCCACTACTGGGAGGACGGCGGGGCGACCTACCACGGCCGGTACACCACCTGGGAGTTCTTCCGCGGGCAGGAGGGCGACCCGTGGAAGGGCCAGGTCGCCGAACCGGAGACGCCCGAGGACCTCAAGCGCATGCGGTTCGGCACGTACCGCCAGGACTGGGTCAACCGCCCGCACATGGCGACGGAGGACCGGCACCCGCAGACGCTCACCTTCGACGCGGGGATCGAGTTCATCCACACCAACCGGGATGCCGACCGGTGGTTCGTACAGATCGAGACGTTCGACCCGCACGAGCCGTTCTTCAGCCACCAGCGCTACAAGGACCTGTACCCCCACGACTACGAGGGTCCGCACTTCGACTGGCCCGACTACAAGAGGGTCGTCGAAGCGCCCGAGGAGGTGGAGCACGGCAGGATGGAGTACGCGGCCCTCCTGTCGATGTGCGACCACTCGCTGGGACGCGTGCTCGACACCATGGACGAGCTGGACCTGTGGGACGACACGCTCCTGGTCGTGTGCACCGACCACGGTCTGCTGCTGGGTGAGAAGGGCTGGTGGGGCAAGAGCGTCCAGCCCTGGTTCAACGAGCTCGTCCACCTGCCGCTCTTCGCGTGGGACCCCCGTGCGGCGAATGCGGGCACCCGGCACGAGGCGCTGGTCCAGACGGTCGACCTCGCCCCCACCCTCCTGGAGTTCTTCGGGGTGGAGCGGCCCGGTGACATGCAGGGCCGGCCGCTGCCGATCGCCGAGGACACCCCGGTGCGCGAGGCGGGCCTCTTCGGCATGCACGGTGGTCATGTCAACGTCACGGACGGCCGCCACGTCTACATGCGGGCACCCGTCGATCCCGGTAACGCACCGCTGCACGAACACACGCTGATGCCCACGCACATGCGGGGCCGCTTCTCCCCCGCCGAGCTCGCGGACCTGGAGCTCGCCGAGCCGTTCGCCTTCACCAAGGGCATCCGTACGCTCCGCGTCCCGGGCCGCACCCTGTTCAACCCGTACCACCACGGCACGCTCCTCTTCGACCTGGAGAACGACCCCGAGCAGCGGGCCCCCCTGGTCGACGACGAGGCCGAACTGCGCATGGCCGGGCTGATGGTGGAGCTGATGAGGGCCAACGACGCACCGGTCGGCCAGTACGAACGCCTGGGGCTCCCGGCCGAGGGGCCGGTGACGGCGGAACACCTCCTGGTCCGCGCCCAGCGCGACCGGGCGGAGCGCGCCGCGCAGCCCCTGCCCCGAGCCGAGGACTACCCCGCGGGTCGCCTGTCGCTGCGCAGCCCGCTCAAGGCCCTGATCGCCGATCCGGCCGCCGTCGAGGTGCTGCGCAGGCGCCTGCCGGGTGTCGTCGACTCCGAGCTGCTCCAGCTGCTCGACGCCACACCGCTCATCGACGTGGCCGCGATGGCGGGGCCCCTGTTCCCCCAGGCGTCCCTCCGTCTGGTCGCCGAGGAGCTCGCCGGGCTCTGAGACCGCACGGCCCTCAGGGCCGGTGACGGGGATGCAGCCCCGTCACCGGCGTACAGCCTCTCCCGCCCGCAGACCTACCGCAGAGAAAAGAGACGGCACAATGCCCCAGCTTAGTCAGGGCCCCGTCATGTCCGGATCCGTGTCGCACGTCCCGGGCCGCGGACGACAACTCACCCTCCTCGGCGGCACCATGCTGGTCGACAGCACCGAGGCGAGTCTGGTCAGCAGCCTCTTCCCCCTCATCAGGCAGTCGCTCGGGGTCTCGCTCGGAGCGCTGGGGATCCTGACCGCCGCAGGAAAGGTGGTCGGCGCGTTCACCGGGCCCTTCTGGGTGTGGGCCGCCCAGCGCTGGTCCCGCAAGAGCGTGCTCGTCCTGGCCACCGGTCTGTGGGGGGTGTGGGGCGTGGCCGCCGGCTTCTCCCAGAACTTCACGCAGCTCCTGGTGCTCTACACGATCCTCGCCGCCGGGTACGCCGCTGCCCATCCCATCGTCTCCGAACTCATCGGAGACCTCTTCGCAGGATCCTCCCGCGGCCGCGCCGTCGGCGTGGTCTACGGGGCGATATCCCTGGTCAGTGCGTTGATCGGACCGCTCAAGGGACAGCTGGCGGGCGTGGACGAGGGATGGCGCTGGGGCCTGTGGGGCGTGGGCGCCTTCAACATCGCCCTCGGCCTCTGCCTCTGGATCTGGTTCCGCGACCCGGGGCGGGGGGCCGCGGAGGAGCAGCTCGCCGGCCTCGACCGCGAAACCCTCGACAGGCACGCGAAGCTCACCCGGGCCAAGGTCCTCTCGCTCCTCGGCATCCGCAGCTTCGTCATCCTCCTCGTGTCCCGCCTGCTCTCCGGACATCTCCTGGTGGGCACCTTCGGTGTGGTCTACCTGGTGGACGTCTACGGGTTCAGCACGCAGAAGGCCGCTATCGTCCTGCTGCCGTTCGGTGTCGGCTACTTCCTGGGCACTCTCCTGGGCGGGTTCGCCGCCGACCGGGTCGCCCGCCGCAGCCCACGCCGTGGACTGGTCGCGATCCTCCAGGCGGCGCAGTTCGCCTTCGCCCTCTTCGCCTTCCTGGGCACGCAGTTCGACTACGGGAACATCGCGGTGTTCTGCGTGTTCTTCGCGCTGATCGGCGCCGCGCAAGGGGTCAACCCCAGTGTCAACCGGCCCATGGTCATGGCCATCACCCCGCCCGAACTGCGCGGGGCCGCCTTCGCCCTGTACGTCTCCGTCTTCGAGGCGATCGCATGGGCGGCCTTCGGTCTGGGGGCGGGCTTCCTGGGTGACGCGGTGGGGCTCCGCACGGTCTTCCTGTGGGTCCTGGTGATCCTCATGCTGGTCAACGGCGCCTTCCTGACCCTGCTCTACCGCCCGTACGCCGACGACGTCGCCCGCGTCCAGCGCGAACTGTCCGCGCGGCGCGAGGAAGCACTGGGCCGTACGTCACCCGTGTAGGCGGCGGGAACCCGTGCGGGCGGCGGGAAGGAGCGCGGCCGGGCCGGGGTCTGCTCTCACCCCGGGCCGTGCCCCGACGACGACCCCTGGAGGGGGTTCGCCGGGTTCCGGGTCAGCATCGTCGCCCCCAGCACCGTCAGCGTGTGGATCACGGTGTTGCCGTGGCGGTGGCTGGTGATGAGCCCTGCGTCGCGCAGGGCCGTGGTGTGATGCGTCGCGGTCGCCGGGGAGACTCCGGCCCGCCGCGCGGCCTCCGTCGTGGTCGCCCCGGCGGCCGCGGCCTGCAGGACCGCCGCACGGGCCCGGCCCAGCAGCCCTTGCAGGGACGGGGAGCCGGCGCTCTCGGCCGCGGCCCTCGCCGGTCCGGTGGGGACCTCGTGGCGCAGGGAGTAGATGAGGACCGGGGGCAGCTCCGGATCCGCGAGGGAGATCGGCCCCTTCCAGCAGAAGTACGACGGGATGAGCAGCAGCCCGCGGCCCTCCAGCCGGATGTCGTGATCGGTCGGGTACGCGCTGACCTCCAGCCGCGGGTGCTTCCACCGGACGGTCGGGCCGAGCTCTTCGAGCAGGCCCTGGGTACCCCCGTCGAGCAGGTGGCGGGCCAGCCGCAGCCGCTCGGTGTGCAGGCTCTCGCGGACCCACTCCTCGTGGGGTGCGATGACGGTCCGGTGATAGGCGCGCAGGATGTCCACCAGCTCTCTGCGTCCCTTCTGCTCCGTCAGCCGCCCCAGCCGGGCGGGTACCCGTACGACCCGTGCGAGGGACGCGAGTTGCGCCGCGACCTGGTCCGGCGGGGTGGCCAGGATGGCGTCGAGCCCCGCTTCCAGCCCTGCCGCGCCCTCCAGCGGGGTGAGGAAGTCGGGGAAGTAGGAAGCGCGCGGATAGAGAGGGAACAGCACCCGTCGCACCACGCCCTCGAGTCCCGCCTCCCGGAGCCGCTCAAGGGCTGGCTGGTACCAGTGCGCGTACGCCCCACGGCCCAGGGGGGTCTGGAAGCGGTGCAGGCTGGAAGCGATCTCCCACAGCGGATGCGGTGCGGCGGCGACCCGGGTCCTGGCCAGGTCCTCAGCGGTGAAGTGGAAGCGAAGCACTGCCGTCACCCTTTCCACCTGCGTCATTTCAACTCCTTCGAATGAGCATGACAGCCAGGGGCGCAGGCCGGAGCATGAACTGCCTCGTCGCACCGGTACCGGCGACAGCACGCGCCGCTCCGGCCCCACGCCCCCACGTCCCGAGGAGCCCCGATGACCTCTTCCCCGAACCGCCGCACGATCCTGCGCGGAACCTTCGCCGTGACCGCGGGTGCCTTCGCGGGCCCGCTGCTCCTGTCGGGCACCGCACACGCCTACAGCTGGCCGCGCACCATGAACCAGGGGGCCAGCGGCGCCGATGTGACGGAGCTCCAGATACGGATCGCGGGGTGGGCGGCGGACTCGGCGTCGCACTCCCGGGTGAGCGTCGACGGTGCCTTCGGCGCGGGGACCGCCGCGGCGGTACGCAGATTCCAGGCGGCCTACGGCCTCTCCGTGGACGGCAGCGCCGGTCCCGCCACCCAGGCCCAGCTCAACGCCCTGGAGCAGTCGGACGGTTCGACGGCCCACTTCAACTGGAGTGAGTTCACGGACCGTTCGAGCGGCACCTTCAACGGCGGCAAGCTGAGCGCGGCCGCCACCCGGGAGAACGCCCGCCGCGCCATGTACAAGCTGGAGGCCCTGCGCAAGAAGCTCGGGAACACGGCCATCACCGTCAACTCGGGCTTCCGCAGCATCGCGCACAACGCCGAGATCGGCGGCGCGAGCGACAGCATGCACCTCTACGGCACGGCGGCCGACCTCGACGTGCCCGGCGTCAGCAACCGCACCGTGTACCAGAAGGCGGAGACCTGCGGATTCTCCGGTCTGGAGCGGTACACCGTCGATCACCAGCACGTGGACAGCCGAGCCGACCTCGGCCGGGCCTGGTGGTGGGAGAGCGGCACGATCTGAGACGCGGCGGAACGACGGCAGGACCGCTCACAGCCGGGCGCTCGGCCACCGCGCGCCCGAAGCCACTCTTCCTCCGGAGGCACTCCGATGCATCGCAGACCGCCGCGCACCCCCCTGCGCCGCGCAGCACTCTCCGTCCTGGGCACCCTGGCCGTCCTGGTCACCGCGGTGCAGCCCGCCGGCGCAGCGCCGCGCACCGCGGGCCAGGACCCCGTCGGCCGCGCCTTCACCGGTGCGGCCGCGGAGTTCGGCGTACCGCGCGACCTCCTCATCGCCCTGGGCTACGGGGAGACCCACCTCGACGACCACGCGGGCCTGCCGAGCCAGGCCGGCGGCTACGGGGTGATGCACCTCGTGAGCAACCCCGACCGGCACACCCTGGAGCTGGCGTCCCGGCTGACCGGCGAGGCGCCCTCCAGCCTGCGCGAGGACACGGCGGCGAACATCCGCGGCGGAGCGGCAGTGCTCCGCTCGTACGCCGACGAGGCCGGTTTCGGCCCGGCCGAGCGGCGCGACGCCGACGCCTGGTACCCGCTGGTGGCCCGGTACGGCGGCATGGCGGATCCCTCCGGCGCGCGCCTCTACGCCGACACGGTCTACACCTTCCTGGCCGAGGGCGTCACGGCCCGCACCCCGGACGGCGAGGAACTGACCGTCCGCGCACGGGCCGTCGCACCCGAGCGCGGCCGGTACGCGAGCGCCTCCGTGGCGTCGGCGCAGAGCCCGGACTACCCGTCGGCCCTGTGGGTCCCCGCCAGTACCGCCAACTACGCGGTGGGCCGCACCGCCGCCATCAGCAAGATCGTGGTGCACGTCACCCAGGGCTCGTACGCCGGGTCGATCAGCTGGTTCCAGAACCCCTCGGCCCAGGTCAGCGCCCACTACGTGGTGCGCTCCTCGGACGGTCAGATCACCCAGACGGTCCGCGACAAGGACACGGCCTGGCACGCTCGTTCGGGCAACGCGTCGGGCATCGGCATCGAGCACGAGGGGTACGTCGACAACCCGAGCTGGTTCACCGACGCGATGTACCGCTCCTCCGCCGCACTCACCGCCTACCTGTGCAACCGGTACGGCATCCCCAAGGACCGCGCCCACATCGTCGGCCACTCCGAGGTACCGAACAACGACCACACCGATCCGGGGCCGAACTGGAACTGGACGTACTACATGCAGCTGGTGGGCGGCAGCACGGGAGGCGGCGGGGTCCAGTTGACCTTCCCGTCCTACGACACCCTGCGCGCGGGTTCGTCGGGCGCCCAGGTGTCGGCGGCGCAGTCGCTCCTCAACGCGCAGAAGTTCGACGTGGGCACGGTCGACGGCAGCTTCGGTTCGAGGACCACCGCGGCCGTCACCTCCTTCCAGCAGGCCAAGGGCCTCGGTGCGGACGGGGTCGTGGGCGCCCGTACCTGGACCGCACTCCTCTCCGCGGGCACCACGCCCGCACTCAGCCAGGGCAGCACGGGCTCGGCGGTCCAGCGTCTCCAGAGGGCCCTCACCGCCGCCCTGGGACGCACCGTCTCCGCGGACGGTACGTTCGGATCGGGGACGCAGCAGGCGGTACGGGACTACCAGAGCGGTCGCTCGCTGACCGTCGACGGCGCGGTGGGCCCCGCGACGTGGGCGGCTCTGCAGGCCGGACGCTGAACGACGGGAGCGGCGGGACGGCCCGAAGGCCGTCCCGCCGCTCCCGTGCGGTCGCGCACGGGGCGTCAGTCAACGACACACATCAACCAACGATCAGATGATCCGACGGAAACGGCCCAGGTGAGACGCCGGGCCCGGGCCTCCGATCCGGGCTGCGGGGCGAGTGCCTGCGCCTGGCCCGCGCCGGGCGCCGGTCTTCAGCACAACGTCAGCAAGCCGTTCTGTTCGACCACGTCCAGGGAGAGCGTGCGGTAGCCGGCCGTCTCGAACAGCACGGTCAGCCGACGGCCGTCCTGGCTCATCACCGAGCCGTCCCCCCACTGACCGTGCCGGACCCGGGCGCCGAGCCGGAAGGGGTGCGGGGCGTGGTCGGCACGGCTCACCTCCTGCGGGGCCACCGGTCCACCGGTGCCGGCCAGCACCCCCGCGGCCGCCTTCGGGCCCTGCTGGGAGAGTGCGGCGGCCTCGCAGCGGTCACAGGAGCCGCAGGACCCCCCGGCTTCCGGTTCCTGCCCGAAGTAGCCGAGCAGGAACCGCCGCCGGCAGCCCGTGTTCTCCGCGTAGCCCCGCATCATGTCGACCCGCGATCGCTCCAGCTGCTGGTGTGCGTCACCGAGTTCGACGGCCTTGCGGGCGGCGTCCGCCGAATCGGCACCGGTGGTCTCCAGGTCTCCCGATGCGGTGGTGCGTACCGCTTCGACCTGTTCCAGCAGATTGACGACGGCTGTCAGCCGACTGGCCGTCAGGCCCGTCTCGCGGCGCAGGTCGCTCGGCCGGACCGGGCCGGCGTGCTCCTCCAACGTGGCGGCCACCTGGGAGACGGTGTCCGGGTCGGGGCGTCCGGCGGCGAAGAACCGCTGCATGCCGAGGTCCTGCGACCGGTAGGCGAGGATCGCCCGGGCCGGCTTCCCGTCCCGTCCGGCGCGGCCTATCTCCTGGTAGTAGGCGTCCAGGGAGCCGGGCACCGAGGCGTGCAGCACGAACCGGACGTCCGGCTTGTCGATTCCCATCCCGAAGGCGGAGGTGGCCACCACCACGTCCAGCTCCCCCGCGAGAAAACGGTCGTGCACCGCACCGCGTTCCTTGGCTGGCAGGCCGGCGTGGTACGCCGCCACGCCCAGCCCCAGGTCGCCCAGCTCGCGGGTGTACTCCTCGGACTCCTTGCGGGTCGCCGCGTAGACAAGCCCGGGCTTGGGTTCGGCTGCGGCGCGTTCGACCACGGCCCGGCGCTTGTCGGCGGCGCTGCGGAAGGGGATGACCTCCAGGTGGATGTTGGGCCGGTCGAAGCCGGTGACCACCTCCCGCACGTCGCGCATGCCGAGCCGCTGGACGATGTCCGCCCGCACCGGGGCGGCGGCGCTCGCCGTCAGGGCGAGCACCGGCGGGCGGCCGATCCGGTCGATCACCTGGCCCAGCCGCAGGTACTCGGGCCGGAAGTCGTGCCCCCAGGTCGACACGCACTGTGCCTCGTCCACGACGAACAACGCGGGCCGCGCCGCCGCGAGCTGCTCGACCACCTCGTCCTTGGCCAGCTGCTCCGGGGCGAGGAAGACGAAGTCGACGTCCCCTTCGCTGATCCGGTCCCACACCGCGTCGTTCTCGCCGCGGCTCTGGGTGGAGTTCACGGCCGCGGCGTCCGCACCGGCCCGTCTCAACAGGCCGCTCACCTGGTCTCTTTGCAGGGCGATCAGAGGGGAGACGACGACGGTGGGGCCGGACAGAAGTACCCCGGGCACCTGGTAGACGGCGGACTTCCCTGCGCCGGTCGGCATCACCACGAGAGTGTCGCGATGTTCCATGACCGACTTCATCGCCCGCAACTGCTCCGGGCGCAGCCGCTCCCATCCGAACACCTTGCGCGCACTGCGCTGCAGTCGCCGGGTCAACGCGCTGAAGGTGAACATGGTGCTCCTCGGGGGGCTGTGGGATCGGGCCGGGCGGCAGAAGCGCCGTCCGAGTGACCTCCGACTACCCCGCGTCCGCCGCCTCACGGCACCGAATGCGGCCGATCCTCCGCCCGCGCGGCAGCGCGCCCGCCCCGGACCGTGCGCGCGAGCGGCACACCGCGACGGCGGGGTACGCACGTCGAGCTGGAACAGTGGCGCGGCCCGGCCACCCGCTACGGCAGGACCGCCACCATCCGCCTCTCAGGACTCCACCTCGCCGCCACCCTTCGTCCGGCCGGCAAGGTGATCCGGGAGAAGCGGCCTAGCCGCCGAGCGCCTCGTGACGGGCGGTCAGCCGCGCGGCCCCCTCCTCGGTCAGCGAGCCGAAGAGCCGCAGCCGGGAGATGCCGCCGTCCGGGAAGATGTCGATCCGGACGTGGGTGCCGCGCACGGACTCCGGGAGGACGAACCGGTGGTTCGTGTCGGGCTGGAGCCGGGTGCGGGGCAGCAGGACGGCAGGGCTGCCGTCCTCGCCGTCGCTCACCGAGATCTCGGCCCACCCGGCCGCGTTGCCCTTGAGGTAGGCGGTGTCGATCTCGACCGCCCGGATCTCGGACTGCTCGGCCAGCCGGTAGCGGATCCAGTCGTTGCACTTGTCGCGCCGGCGGCGGGTCTCCCAGCCGTCGTCCATCTTGCGGGAGCGGCCCGGAGCGATGGTGTTGGTAGCCGGGGAGTAGAAGCGGTCGGAGGCGTCCTCGACCCCACCGCCGTTCTCCAGGGCCACCACGTCGAACGTACCGAGGGCGGCCAGCCACGCCGGGTCGGGGGCCACCTCGCCGTGGACGCGCAGGCGGGCTATCCCGCCGTCGGGGTGCTGGTTGACCCGCAGGTGGGTGAAGCGCTGCCCCGCGTCGACCGTGAAACCGTTCGCGGCGTGGCCGCCGACGGCCGTACGGGGCACGAGGGTCGTCCACTTCACGTCGGGCGCGAGGAGGTCCTCGGGGGACGGGGAGCCCGGCAGCGAGGTCGCCTCGACGGAGACCGACTGCGGGTAGTTGCCGCGGAAGTGCGCCGTGTCGACGATCAGCCCACGCACCACGCCGGGGGCGCCGAGGCGTACGAGGGCCCAGTCGTGGTCCGCGTCGGTGGGGTGCGGCTCGTCGGCGCCCGCACCCCGTCGGCGGCGGGTCTCCCAGCCGTCCATGATCTTGCCCTTGTGACCGAAGCGTTCGGGGTCGAACTCCGCGGGCTCCGGCTTCAGCAGGTTCTCGCGCTCGGCGAAGAACTCGTCGTTGGCGGCGACGACTCCCGCACCGAGCCGGCGGTCCGCGAGGTCCACGAGATGGGTGAAGGGGAAGTCGGCGGTGCGGTAGTCGGCGTACGGGTCGCCGCCTCCGTAGGGGCTGGCGTCGCCGGTGAAGCGCGGTGTCGCCGTCATGGTCAGTGGTTCCTTTCGAGGAGTCGCCCGGTGGGTTCGGCGAGGACGCCGTCGGCCGCGATCCGCGTACCGCGCAGCCACGTGGACCGGACCACGCCGTGCAGGGTCTTCCCGGCGTAGGCGGTGACCTGGTTGCGGTGGAAGAGTCCGGCGGGGTCGACGGTGAAGGTCTCGTCGGGCGCGAGGACCGCGAAGTCGGCGTCCCGTCCGGCCTCGATGGCCCCCTTGCGGGTGAGCCCGGCGAGCTCCGCCGGCGCGGCGGACATCCAGCGGGCGACGTCGTCGAGGGTGTGACCGCGTCGGCGGGCCTCGGTCCAGATGGCGGGCAGGCCCAGCTGGAGGGAGGAGATGCCGCCCCAGGCGGAGGCGAAGTCGGGGGTCTTGAGGTCGGTCGTGCAGGGCGAGTGGTCGGAGACGATGCAGTCGATCGTCCCGTCCGCGAGCCCGGCCCAGAGCGTGTCCTGGTTGGCTGCCTCGCGGATCGGCGGACAGCACTTGAACTCGGTCGCCCCGTCCGGGACCTCCTCGGCGGTGAGCGTGAGGAAGTGCGGGCACGACTCGACGGTGATCCGGACGCCCTCGCGCCTGGCGGCGGCGATCAGCGGCAGGGCGTCGCTGGACGAGAGGTGCAGGACGTGGACGCGTGCGTTCAGCCGCTTCGCGTGGGCGATGAGGCCCTCGATCGCCTGGTTCTCCGCGTCGCGGGGCCGCGAGGCGAGGAAGTCGGCGTACTTCCCACCGCTGCGCTGCGGCGCGGACGCCAGCTCGTGGGGGTCCTCGGCGTGCACGATCAGCAGTCCGCCGAAGCCCGCGATCTCCGCCATGGAGCGGGCCAGTTGCTCCTGGTCCAGCTCGGGGAACTCCTCGACGCCCGAGGGCGAGAGGAAGCACTTGAAGCCGAAGACCCCGGCCTCGTACAGCGGACGCAGATCCTTGGTGTTGGAGGGGATCGCACCGCCCCAGAAGCCGGTGTCGATGTGCGCCTTGGGGGCCGCCACCTGCTGTTTGACGCGCAGGTTCTCGACCGTCGTCGTCGGCGGGAGGGAGTTGAGCGGCATGTCGAGCAGGGTCGTGATGCCGCCGGCGGCCGCGGCGCGGGTGGCGGTCCAGAAGCCCTCCCACTCGGTGCGGCCGGGGTCGTTCACATGGACGTGGGTGTCGACGAGCCCTGGCAGGAGGACGTCGTCGCCGAAGTCCTCGACCCGCGCACCGGCGGGCACCTCGGCGTCGTACGGAAGGACCGCCTCGATCGCTCCGTCGGCAACGAGGACCGCGGCGGCACGGGTCCCCTCCGGGGTGACGACGCGCGTCGAGCGCAGTACCAGTTTCAAGTCCACACCGGGCACCTGTGCTCCTCAGGGCAGATTTCAACGAACTGTTGAAGGAGTCTTCACTCGAGGAGGCGACCCGTCAAGGCCCCGCCTCCCCCATGGAACCCCCGGAGGATCATGGAAGGCAAGGTTTGTAGATTTCCACGAAGTAAAAGTTCGTTTTCGACAGGCGGAACGTAGAATGGGCCAGGAGCGGCATCACCGCGCTTCACTCCGAACGCGGGCCGGACCGTCGACACCCGGACAAAACAGGTCCTGACCGGCAAGGACGCCGCACCGGGAGCAGTGGGCCGATCGGGAACAGCCCGGTAGGCTGCTGCCTTGCCTCCGCTTCGAAAGGACCGTTGACGTGCCGCCGTCCCACGCCAGCACATCCGACTCCAAGCCCGCCGGTCCCAGCGGCGGCGTGCAGTCCCTCGAACGTGCCTTCGATCTGCTGGAGCGCATGGCGGATGCCGGGGGTGAGGTCGGGCTGAGCGAGCTGTCCGCGAGCAGCGGGCTCCCCCTGCCGACCATCCACCGGCTGATGCGCACCCTGGTCGTCTGCGGCTACGTGCGCCAGCAGCCCAACCGGCGCTACGCGCTGGGCCCGCGGCTGATCCGCCTCGGCGAGTCCGCGTCCCGGCTGCTGGGCACCTGGGCGCGGCCGTACCTCCAGCGCCTGGTCGAGGAGACCGGCGAGACGGCGAACATGGCCCTGCTCGACGGGGACGAGATCGTCTACGTCGCCCAGGTCCCGTCGAAGCACTCGATGCGGATGTTCACCGAGGTCGGCCGCCGGGTCCTTCCGCACTCCACGGGCGTCGGCAAGGCCCTCCTCGCCCACACCCCGGCCGACGAGGTGAGGGCTCTGCTGGCGCGTACGGGCATGCCCGCGGCCACCGAGAAGACGATCACCACACCGGACGGTTTCCTCGACGCGCTCGAACTGGTGCGGCGGGCGGGGTACGCGGTGGACGACAACGAGCAGGAGATCGGGGTGCGCTGCCTCGCCGTCCCGGTGCCCGACTCCCCGACCTCGGCCGCCATCTCCATCTCCGGGCCCGCGGGCCGGGTGACCGAGGCGGCGACCGAGCGGATCGTGCCGATCCTCCAGCAGATCGCGAAGGAGCTCTCCGAGGCACTGGCGAGCAGCGGCGGCTCGGCGGGCTGACACCGCGCGAGCCGACCGCCCGGCGCCCGGCCCTCCCCCGGCCGGCCCCTCAGGCCGGGGCGGGCAGCGACAGACGTCCGTCCTCCATGCCGACCGTCCTGTCCACCCGGTCCAGGTGCGCCCGGTCGTGGGTGACCATGACCGTGGCCGTGGAGCGTTGCCGGGTCAGGCCGGTCAGCAGGTCGAGGACCGCCGCGCCCCGTTCGTGGTCGAGGGCGCTGGTCGGCTCGTCGACGAGCAGCACCGCCGGTTCGTTCATCAGGGCCCGGGCGATGTTGATCCGCTGGCGCTGACCGCCCGACATCTGGTGCGGCCTGCTGCTCGCCCTGTCGGCCAGGCCGACCGCGTCCAGGAGATCCATGGCCCGGCCCCTGGCCGCGCGCACGGAACGCCGTGACAGATGCGCCATCACCTGGAGCTGCTCCACAGCGGTGAGGGACGGCAGCAGATGGGGCTGCTGGAAGACGATGCCGATGCGGTCGCGGCGCAGGGCCGCCGTGTCGGCGCGGCTGAGCCCCGCGGTCTCCGTACCGGCGACGGTGATCCGCCCCCGGTCCGGGGTGACGAGTGTGGCCGCCACGGCGAGGAGGCTGGACTTGCCCGATCCGGACGGCCCGACGACCGCCGTGAGTGTGCCCGCGGGCACGTCCAGGGAGACCCGGTCGAGTGCGGTGAGCCGGGTGTCGCCGTCGGGGTAGGTGAGCGTGACATCGGTGAGGGTGAGGGTCATCGGGCGCTCCCGAGTGCGGTGAGGGGGTCGACGGCGGTGATCCGCCGGACGGACAGGGCGGCCCCGAGCGCGCCGAGGACGATCATCACGCCGGCCGGGACGAGCACCGTCGACGCGTCGAGGACGAACGGCACGGCGCCGCCGTCCCCTCCGACCAGGGCGCCGGCCCCCGCCGCGAGACCGGTACCGAGGCCGGTGCCGAGGGCCAGCATCACCACGGCCTGCCCGAGTGCGTCCTTCAGCAGGTAGGGAGTGGAGGCACCCAGCGCCTTGAGCACGGCCACGTCGCCGCTGCGCTGGATCGTCCAGACCGTGAAGAAGGCGCCGATGACGAGCGCGGAGATCGCGAAGAGGAAACCGCGCATCAGCTGGAGCGAGCCGTTCTCGGCCTGGTAGGAGCCGATCGCGGTGAGGGAGCCGGCCAGGGTCAGCGTGCTGGTGCCCGCCGCCGCGTCCCCGGCGGCGAAGTCGGCGCCCCCGTCCGTGGTCAGGGCGATCACGGTCGCCTGTCCCGCGGTGCCCGCGATGCGCTGCCAGTCGTCGAGCGAGGTCCACACCACCGGGGTGTGGCTGTACGAGGCGTCGCCGCCGACCGCAGACACGGTCATCCGGTGGCCGCCGAGTCCGAGCGTGTCACCGGTCCGTGCGCCGAGTTCGGCGGCAGCCTTCTCCGACAGCACGATCCGGCCCGCCCCCACGCCGGAGGGCGCGAGCCCGCCGTCGGGTTCGGCGCCGAAGGCCGACACGGCGGCGGTGCGCCTCCCCTCGTCCGCGGAGGCGTCGAGCGTCCGGATGCCCAGCGGCCGGGCGGAGGAGATCCCCGACCGCTCCGCCCAGATGTGCCAGGCGCTCTCCTCGACGGCCGAGTCGGAGAAGGACACCGGCCGTCCGTCCGGCGGTGCGGCGAACGCGATGCGGTCGGCGTCCAGCCCCGTGACGGCCGAGGTGTTCTCCCTGCCCAGGCCCGCGGTGAGGCCTGACAGCAGCCCGACGAGCAACGTGATCAGCACGACGACCGTGCCCATGAGGGCGAAGCGGCCCCGGGCGAACCGTAGATCTCTCCATGCGACGAACATGGCTCCAGACTCCGGTCCCGGGCCCGCGGGGACATCGCGCGCCGGACGGGGCCCACCTCAACCTTTCGGTTGACCGGCCCGGCGCCGGGCGCGTCTACGCTGGAACGACCATGGATCTGCGTGCCCCCACCCCCGTCACCACCGCACTGCGGCTCTGTCTGCACGCGCTGCTGGTGGGACTGCTGCTGCTCGCCGCGCTGCGAGCGACCGGCGACGGCACACCGCACGCCACGGCCGTGGTCGTGCTGGCCGGCCTGATGGCCGCCCTCTACCTGGCGGGCGCGCTCGCCCCCGTCGTCCAGCCCCACACACGCGCCGCATCCCTCTGGCTCACCGCGCTGGGGGCGGTGTGGCTGGCGCTGCTCGCCCTGTCGCCCGAAGCGCTGTGGGTGGCGTTCCCCCTCTACTTCCTCCAGCTGCACCTGCTGCCGCTGCGGTGGGGGCTGCCCGCCGTGGCGGTCACGGCCGCAGCCGCGATCAGCAGCTTCCTGCTGCACGAGCAGGAGGTCACGCCGGGTGCCTTCATCGGTCCGCTGCTCGGCGCGGCGGTGGCCGTCGCGACCGTACGGGGATACGACGTGCTGTTCCGGGAGAGCGAGCGGCGCCGCGAGCTCATCGACGAGCTCGTCTCCACCCGGGCGGAACTCGCCGACGCGGAGCGCGCCGCGGGCACCCTGGCCGAGCGGGAGCGGCTGGCCCGGGAGATCCACGACACCCTCGCGCAGGGGCTGTCGAGCATCCAGCTCCTGCTGCGGGCCGCCGAGCGTTCGCTCCCGGAGGACGCGCCCGCGGCCCCGCACGTCCGGCGCGCCCGCGAGGCCGCCCAGGACAACCTGGCCGAGGCGCGCCGCTTCGTCCGGGCCCTGACCCCGCCCGATCTTCAGCAGGGCTCCCTGGCGGCGGCCCTGTCCCGCCTCTCGTCCCGCACCTCAGCGCCGGACCTCACGGTGCAGTTCGCCGTCAGCGGCAGGCCGGTCGAGCTGCCCACCCCGTACGAGGTGGCGCTGCTGCGCACCGCGCAGTCGTCGCTGGCCAACGCGGTCCAGCACTCCGGAGCGCGCCGGACGGAGATCACCCTCAGCTTCATGGAGACGTCGGTCTCCCTGGACGTGGTGGACGACGGCCACGGCTTCGACACGGCCGCCGGACCCGCGAGCACCTCCGGCGGCGGCTTCGGGCTGCTCGCGATGCGTGCGCGGGCCCGGTCGCTGGGCGGCACGCTCAGTGTGGAGTCGGGGCCCGGTCAGGGAACGGCCGTCGCCGTCACCCTGCCGCTCCCGGCCGGTGCGGAGAGCGCGGACGGCCGGAAGGGAAGGGCGGCGTGACCCGGCCGATCCGGCTGCTCCTCGCCGACGACCACCCGGTCGTGCGGGCGGGTCTCCGCGCGGTCCTGGACACCGAGCCGGACTTCCAGGTCGTCGCCGAGGCCCCCACCGCGGAACGGGCCGTCGCCCTGGCCGCGACCGGTGTGTGCGACGTGGTCCTGATGGACCTGCAGTTCGGCGCGGGCATGCACGGCGCGGAGGCCACCGCGGCGATCACCGCCGCCGCGGACGCCCCCCGCGTGCTGATCCTCACCACGTACGACTCGGACGCCGACATCCTGGCCGCCGTCGAGGCGGGCGCCGGCGGCTATCTGCTGAAGGACGCCCCGCCCGAGGAGCTGGCGGCGGCCGTGCGCACGGCGGCCGCGGGCCGCTCGGCGCTCGCTCCGGCGGTGGCGCACCGGCTGATGGACCGCATGCGGACACCTGCCCAGGCCCTGACCAAGCGTGAGCTGGAGGTGCTCCGGCTGGTCGGTGAGGGCCTGTCGAACCAGCAGATCAGCAAGAGGCTCTTCCTGAGCCAGGCGACGGTGAAGTCCCACCTGGTGCACATCTACGCGAAGCTGGGCGTCGACTCACGTACGTCGGCGGTGGCCGCGGCGACCGCCCGCCGCCTGATCCGCCGCTGACGTCACGCGCGGCGCGGAGACCTCCGAAGCCTCACGAAGGGGCGCGGAGACCTCCGAAGCCTCACGAAGGGGCGCGGAGACTTCCGCAGCCTCACGAAGGGGCGCGGACCGCTCCCCGAGCCTCCCGAAGGGCGCGGACCGCCGCACCGAGCGCCGGGAGGGCGCAGTTCGCTCCCCCGAGCCCGGCGCGTGGCGCGGACCACTCCCCGGGGTCTCACGCGTGGTGCGGAGGCTCCCCGAAGAGGTCGACGGCCACCCGTACGTCCCGTAGGCCCGGCGCCAGCGCGCTGACCGAACCGATGGCCCCCGCGACCAGGAGCAGCGAACGGCGCAGCCGGGGTATCTCGGGCCTCCCGCTGAGGGCCATGGCGTCCAGGGCCGCCAGCTCGTCCTCGGCGATGCCCCGGTCGGGGAACTCGGTCCGGAGTACGGCCAGTTCACGGCGGAGCCTGGAGACGGCCGTACGCAGCTCCGCCACTCTCGGATCCTCGTCGATGCCGGTCAACCGCTCCTGCCCCACGCTTCGCAACAAAGCACTCCCCCTCGCACGTCCTTGTGCCGGTGTGTCGACCTCGCCCCGGGCAGCGGTCAAGTGCCTGGGACCGCCGCCAAGTTAACGCCATCGAAGGTGACGTGCGCCACTGTGCGGACGGAGTCCGAGGGTACCCCTGAGGGGTGACACCCCTCCCGTCGGCCGAGCCGGCGCAGTGGTATCCAGAGCGCATGGCTCACACACAACGGATCCCCGTGGTCGCCGGAGTACTGCTCGCCGCGGGTGGCGGCCGGCGCCTCGGCGGCCGGCCGAAGGCCCTGCTGGAGCACCGCGGCCGCCCCCTCGTCGAGCACGCCGCACGGACGCTGCGCAACGGCGGCTGCGGCCCGGTGCACGTCGTGCTGGGCGCCGCCGCCGACGAGGTGCGGGCCCGCGCGGACCTCTCGGCGTGCGCGGTGACGGTGAACCCGCGGTGGGAGGAGGGGATGGGCTCCTCACTGAGGGCCGGGCTGGACGCACTCATGGGCTCGGAGGCGGACGCGGCCCTCGTGCTCCTCGTCGACCAGCCGGGCATCGGCGCGGAGGCGGTGGCACGGGTCCGCGCGGCGTACCGCTCCCGGGCGGCCCTGGCGGCCGCAGCGTACGACGGGGAGCGCGGCCATCCGGTGCTGTTCGGGGCCGACCGGTGGGCGGACATCGCGGCGGGAGCGGTCGGCGACCAGGGGGCAAGGGCCTATCTGCGGGCGCACCGCGATGCGATCACGCTCGTCGAGTGTTCCGATGTGGCTCAGGCCCATGACATCGACACGGCGGAGGACCTGAGGCACCTGGAGTGAGCGGGGAGCACGGGGTACACGGTCCGTGCGGGCCCTGGCACTCCGCGCCACCGAGGGCCCATATCTGTCGACCCGGAGAATCTCGATATCAACAAACCATTGAACTTCCACCATGAGGAAACTAATATCCACTGATCAGAAGCACGCAGCACGCACGCCGCGCCGCTTCCGCACCCGTACGGCACCCACGGCCGTATCTCGGAGCCACGGCACCCCGTGCCGTCTCAGGCGACCCGGCAGCCGTGGGACGTCGTCCGCGCCGCCCCGCTGAAGGAGTGACAGCTCATGTCCGCACCAGCGCCGTCCCCGCTGGCCATCGTCGATGCCGAGCCCCTGCCGAGGCAGGACGAGGTCCTGACCGATGCGGCCCTCGCGTTCGTGGCCGAGCTGCACCGGCAGTTCACGCCCCGGCGCGACGAGCTGCTCGCCCGCCGGGGCGAGCGCCGGGCCGAGATCGCCCGCACCTCCACGCTGGACTTCCTCCCCGAGACGGAAGCGATCCGCGTGGACGACACCTGGAAGGTCGCCCCGGCCCCGGCCGCGCTCGACGACCGCCGTGTGGAGATCACCGGTCCGACCGACCGCAAGATGACCATCAACGCCCTGAACTCGGGCGCCAAGGTCTGGCTCGCCGACTTCGAGGACGCGTCCGCCCCCACGTGGGAGAACGTGATCACCGGCCAGCTCAACCTGATCGACGCGTACACCCGCACCATCGACTTCACCGACCCGAAGTCGGGCAAGTCGTACGCCCTCAAGCCCGCCGAGGAGCTCGCGACGGTCGTCACGCGCCCCCGCGGCTGGCACCTGGACGAACGCCACCTCCAGCTCGGCGGCACCCCGGTGCCCGGCGCGCTGGTCGACTTCGGCCTCTACTTCTTCCACAACGCGCAGCGGCTGATCGACCTCGGCAAGGGCCCGTACTTCTACCTCCCGAAGACGGAGTCGCACCTGGAGGCGCGCCTCTGGAACGACATCTTCGTCTTCGCCCAGGACTACGTCGGCATCCCGCAGGGCACGGTCCGCGCCACCGTCCTGATCGAGACGATCACCGCCGCGTACGAGATGGAGGAGATCCTCTACGAGCTCCGCGACCACGCCTCCGGGCTGAACGCGGGCCGCTGGGACTACCTCTTCTCCATCGTCAAGAACTTCCGTGACGGCGGCTCGAAGTTCGTCCTGCCCGACCGCAACCTGGTCACGATGACCGCCCCGTTCATGCGGGCGTACACCGAACTCCTGGTCCGCACCTGCCACAAGCGCGGCGCGCACGCCATCGGCGGCATGGCGGCCTTCATCCCCTCGCGGCGCGACGCCGAGGTCAACAAGGTCGCCTTCGAGAAGGTCAAGGCCGACAAGGACCGCGAGGCGAACGACGGCTTCGACGGCTCCTGGGTGGCCCACCCGGACCTGGTCCCGATCGCCATGGCCTCCTTCGACGCGGTCCTCGGCGAGAAGCCGAACCAGAAGGACCGCCTGCGCGAGGACGTCTCGGTGGCCGCGGGCGACCTGATCGCCATCGACACGCTGGACGCGAAGCCCTCGTACGACGGTCTGCGCAACGCGGTCGCGGTCGGCATCCGCTACATCGAGGCGTGGCTGCGGGGCATGGGCGCGGTCGCGATCTTCAACCTGATGGAGGACGCGGCCACCGCGGAGATCTCGCGCTCGCAGATCTGGCAGTGGATCAACGCGGACGTGGTCTTCGAGAACGGCGAGCACGCCACCGCGGAGCTGGCCCGCAAGGTCGCGGCCGAGGAACTGGCCGCGATCCGCGCGGAGATCGGCGACGAGACCTTCGAGTCCGGCAAGTGGCAGCAGGCCCACGACCTGCTGCTCCAGGTCTCCCTGGACCAGGACTACGCGGACTTCCTGACGCTGCCGGCGTACGAGCAGCTGGGCTGAGCCCCGCAGGACGAAGCGCCGCACCCCGCGTCGACCGCGCCGGGGTGCGGCGCTTCCGCGTACGGGGAGGTCCGCCTCGACCGCGCGGGCCTGCGCCCACACCGGAGTACCGGCGTACAGGCGTGCGATTTCAGGCCGGTGGCCGCTATGATCACGCACGGCAAGGCTGTAGCGCAGAGGTCGTCGCGCCCACGCATCGAGCTGGAGGACGCCGGTTCGAATCCGGCCGGTCTTGCCACCTGTTCTTGGAGGATCGCGCCGGCGTCGGGCGGGTGGTGGGCGCGGACCGTCCGCCTCCGGCCCGGGATCCGGCGTGCGACTGGGGGAGTTGTGTTGTCGCAGCCGATGCCCGTGCGCTGCCCCGCGATCGAGCACCCGGATGTTCCGCTCGTCGATGTGGCCGCGCTGGACCCGCTGATGGAGCGGCTCGGGAGTGAGCGGGCGGTCGGTCCCGACGAGGTGTTCCCGGTCGGGACGCTGCGTGCCGACGGATGCGCCGATCTCTGTAAACAGGGCCTCGGTGCAGCCGGTGCCGCCCTGTTGATGCCCGCCCTCGCCCGGTCGCCGCACGCCCGCCACGTCCTGCTCGGCACCAACTCCCTCGGCGACGAGGGCGCGCATTCGGTGGCTGACGCTCTGCGCGGCGTACGCGGACACGGGCTGCGGACGGTCTACCTCGGCTGCAACCGCATCGCGGCCGGGGGCGCCGCCGCGCTCGCGGGCGCGCTCGGCGCGGACACCACCGTCAGGGCGCTGTGGTTGAAGCGGAATCCGCTGGGCGACGCCGGCGTCCGGGCCCTCGCGCCGATGCTGGTCCGCACCGCCTCGCTGCGCACGCTCGACCTGGTCAACACCGGCGTCACCACCGCCGGTCTGGAGGCGCTGCTCGACGCGCTGGCCTCGCGGGAACAGCCGCTGGAGCGGCTCTTCCTCGGCGGCAACGGGATCGGCCCGGACGCCGCTCCGCTCCTCGCCGCGCTGATCCGGGACGCGGGGGTGCGGGAACTGTACGTGCCGGCCAACCACCTCGGCGACGCGGGAGCCGCCGTGCTCGCCGCATCGGCCGATCCGGAGCGCCCGGTGCGGCTCGGCCTCGGCGGCAACGGGATCGGGCCGGCCGGGGCCGGCGCCCTGGCCGACGCGCTGGGCGGGATCGAGGCCCTCGACCTCGGACGGCCGCTGTCGGAGCGCAGCCTCGGGGCGGCGGGCAACGCGACCGGCGACGCCGGCGCCCACGCGCTGGCCCTGGCCCTGCCCGGGAGCCCCCTGCGGCGTCTCGAACTGGCCCACACAGGGCTGACGGCGCGGGGCGCGAAGGCCCTGCTGGGCGCGGTCGGCGCGGACTGCCGGCTGGAGTACGTCGGGCTCGGCCCCGGGCTCCCCCGCAAGGTGAAACGGTCCTTCGCCACCCGGCTGCGCCCCGACCGCGGCGCCCACCCCGACCTGCGCGCGATCCGGAGCGTCTACCGGTGAGGCTTCGTCCGGAGGACCGGTTCCTCACCGCCGAGGACGCGTCGAGCCTGTGGCAGGTCCGGCGGTACGCCGTACCCCGCGGAATGATCGAGCGGTCCGCGGAGCGGCGGCTGGCCGGGGACTGGCGGGGCGCGCTCGCCGCGGCAGGCGTCGATGTGGACTTCGATCCCGCCGAGGTGGCCTCCGCGCACGGCACGGCCGTCGCGGAGGCCCTGCTGCCGGACCTGCTCCACCTGGTGCCCGACCTGGTGCGCTGGCACCTGCCCCGGGTCCTGGGAGGGCGCTCGACGCTCGCCCCCGACCGGACCGTCGTCCTCGCCGGGTACGCCGGATACGCCGGACACCAGGAGGGGTCCGGTCTGCCCCACGCCCCGTACCTCCATCTGCGTACGCCCCCGATGGTGGAGGGCCCTCAGCGGCTCTCCCTGCGTTTCGGGGCCGTGCCCGGCGAGTCCTCCCCCGGTCTGTTCCCCGGCGGCACCGAGGACTGGCGCTCGGTCCGGCATCTGTGGGACTCCCGGCGCACGGACGGTCTGCGGGCGGCCGTGGGAGCCGGCGGCCGGATCCCCTTCTTCCACGACGACGGCACCCCGCTCACTCAGCAGGAGCTCGGCGCGTCCGGCGACGGGGACGCCGCCGCCCGGGCGCAGCGGGTGACGCTGCTGTACGAGCGGGGCGAGATCTCGGAGGCGTTCGCCGCGGCGGGGATCGAATGGGATCCGACGCCGCCCGCCTCCGAACGCGCCTTGTACCGGATGGATCCCGGGGCGATCCTCCGCGCGACCGCCATCGACATCCCCCGGCTCGAGTCGGCCGTGCGCCGGGCGACGGCAGCCGTCGGCAGCGAACGCTTCCTGGCCGCCGGCCACTGGCGGAGGCACATCCTGCTGGAGCTCACCGACCCCAGCGCGGGCGGGCGCCTCCGCGCCACGGTCGTGGAGGCCGGGTCCACCGATGCCGCCGCCTTCCTGCCGGAGGCGGCCTGGCGGCGTCCGCGCGACCTCGATCTCCTGCGGGCGGGCGTCATACCGCCGCGGTGGCTGCATCCGTTGGTGGCGCGGGCCCTGTTCCCCGCCCTCGAAGGCCCATTCGGGCCGCCCGGCCCGTCCCTGCCGGCTCCCGTGCGCGTGCGGTGCCGGGATGAGTGGCACGAGGTCGTCTTCCGCGACGGCGCCCTGCGCTCCCCGCACACGGAGGAGGAGCGGCAGCGCGAGAGCGCCATGCGGGCGTTCGGCGGCGCGGTCGCGGGCTGCTTCGCGGTGGAGCACTCGTGCACGACGGGGCAGGGGCGCCTCCCGAAGGCGCTGCGGGCACAGCGCAAGGAGCTGTTCCTGCACGTCCAGCACGGGAACACCGCCGGCGTCCTGGAGCTGCTGGACGCCGGGGTCGACGTCCGGGTGCGCAACGCCAGGCGCCGGGGCCTGCTGCACGCGCTGCCGCTGCTCGACCACGAGGCACTCCTGCCGCGGCTGCTGGCGGCGAAGCTCGACCTGGAGGCCAGGGACCACCTCGACCGGACCCCGCTGAGCGTCGCGGTGAGCGAGAAGGGTCCCCTCACGCTCGTGCGGGCGCTGCTCGACGCGGGCGCCCGGATCGACGTGACGGACGCGGAGGGGCTCTCCCTCGACCAGCTGATCCACCGGTACAAGCGCGAGGACCTCGCCTTCCTCCAGGAGCGGCTGGCCTCGGAGCACCCGGGCATCGGAGCCGACTGGTACGAGAGATGGTTCAGGACCAGGGACGGGGAGGACGAGCAGTGAGCACCACCACGGGGGACCGGCCCCGCCCCTCCACTCCCCTGGAGGCGGCCGACGAGCTCAACCGGCGCCTGCACCTCACCCGCACCGAGCCCGCCGAGAGCCCGCAGCTGGACGCGCTCGCCCTGGCGGTGACGGCCAATCAGCCGGTCCTGCTGTGGGGCGAGCCGGGCATCGGCAAGTCCGCCGGGATGGAGCAGCTCGCCGCCGGCCTCGGGCTCGAACTGGAGACGGTCGTCGCGAGCGTCCACGAGCCGTCGGACTTCGCGGGGCTGCCGGTCGTGGGGGACGATCCGGCGGTGACGGGGGTGCCGATGGCGCCTCCGGACTGGGCGGTCAGGCTCGCCCGCTCCGGCCGCGGGCTGCTGTTCTTCGACGAGCTGTCGTCGGCGCCTCCGGCCGTGCAGGCCGCGCTGCTGCGGGTCGTGCTGGAACGGCGGGTGGGCAGTCTGCGGCTGCCCGGGAGCGTCCGCATCGTCGCGGCGGCCAATCCTCCGTCGAGCGCGGCGGACGGCTGGCACCTCAGCCCGCCGCTCGCCAACCGGTTCGTCCATCTCCGGTGGACGCACGACCCGCGCACCGTCGCCCGCGGCATGGCGGGGACCTGGCCGGCCCTGGGGGTGCCGGTGGTCGACCCGGCCAAGGTCTCCGGCGCGGTGGCCCGGGCCCGGGGCGTCGTCTCCGGGTTCCTGACGGCACGTCCGGGCCTGGTCCACCATCTCCCGGCCGACGCGGAGAGCCGGGGGCGCGCGTGGCCGTCCCCGAGGACCTGGGACATGGCGCTGCGGCTGCTGGCCACCGGCTACGCGGCGGGCACCGGACGGGAGGCGGTCGCCACCGCGCTCACCGGCGCCGTCGGGGACGGGGCGGGGATCGAGCTGCTGTCCTACCTGGACCACCTCGACCTGCCGGACCCCGACCGCGTGCTCGCCGACCCGGACGCCTTCGCGCTGCCCGAGCGGGGCGACCGGCAGCTCGCCTTCCTGATCGCGGTCGTCGCCGCGGTGCAGGGCGAGCCCACCCGGAAGCGCTGGGAGGCGGGATGGGCGGTGCTGGCCAAGGCCGTGGACGCGGGGGTGCCCGACGTGGCGGCCCGGGCCGCGGTCGACCTGGCTGCCATGCGCAGCCTGGACTGGCCCGTGCCGCCGGGCATCGACGGCTTCCTCGACCTGCTGCGGCAGTCCGGCGCCCTGCCGCAGGGTGGCTGAGCTGGACACCACGAAGCTGCTCGCGGCGCGGTACCGGGCGGCCACGGACCGCCCGTACCTCGCCTCGGCGCTGTACGCGCTGACGGTGGTGCCCAGCGACGAGGTGCCGACCATGGGTGTGGACCGGCACTGGCGCTGCTACGTCTCGCCCGGCTTCGTCGACCGGACCCCGGTGGCGGAGCTCGCGGCGGTCTGGGTGCACGAGGTCGCACATCTGCTGCGCGACCATCACGGCCGGGCGGATCTGCTGCCCGCGGCGGACCGTCGTGACCGGCACCGGGTGAACGTCGCCCAGGACTGCGAGATCAACGACGACCTGATCGCCGACGGGCTCCCTCTGCCCGCCGGGCGCCTGGAGCCGCGTCTCTTCGGCCTTCCGGAGGGGCAGCTCTTCGAGGCGTACCTGGCGGCGCTGCCGCCCTCCGCCCGGGTCCACGACTGCGGGTCGGGCGCCCACGGCGAGCCGTCCCCCTGGGAGTCGGATGCGGCAGCGGGGCCGGCGGGGGTCGGCGGGGTGGAGGCGGAGTCGCTGCGGCGCCACACCGCGGAGGCCATGCGCGCCCACGTGCGGGCGAGGGGCACCCTGCCGGGCGGATGGAAGCGCTGGGCGGACGAGGTCCTCGAACCCACGGTCGACTGGCGGCAGGCGCTGACGGGGGCCGTGCGGGAGGCAGCGGCCTGGGCCGCCGGGGCGGTCGACTACACCTACCGCCGCCCCTCCCGCAGGAGCGCGGCCCTGCGCGGGGTCGTGCTGCCCAGCCTGCGGCGGCCGCTGCCCAGGGTGGCGGTCGTCATCGACACCTCGGGCTCGATGGGTGACGGGGAGCTGGCCGCCGCGCTCGCCGAGGTCACCGGTGTGCTGCGCGAGGTGGGGATCCGGGGCAACCGGGTCACGGTCCTGGCCTGCGACGCCGACGTCCAGGCCGTCTCCCGGGTCACGAACGCCGGGCAGATCACGCTCGGCGGCGGTGGTGGCACCGACATGCGGGTCGGCATCGCGGCGGCGCTCGCCGCCCCCGAACGCCCTTCGGTCATCGTCGTACTGACGGACGGTCACACGCCGTGGCCGGACGAGACCCCGGCCTGCCGGCTGGTCGCCGCGCTCATCGGGCCGTCCGCGCCCACCCCTCCGCCGTGGATCGAGACCGTACGGGTCACGGGCTGAGCCCCCGTGCGCCGCCCCCGGCTCCGGGAGCGGCGCACGGCCGTACGGTCCTCGGGGCTCACCCGCCGGACGGGATGTCCCCGTAGTCCTTGAAGAGCAGCGGCACGGTGTGGCTGCCGGGCCCGGCGCCTCGGCGCGCGGGCCCCGGCCCGGACGAGCGGTCACCGCAGCTCAGCCGGTGAGGACCACCGTCCGCTGGGCCGAGAAGTCGCCCCACGTCCCGTCGGGGAGCTTGGGCCGGATCTTGAGCGAGTAGCGGGTGCCCGGCGGGTCGGCGAGGGTGAGCCGGTACGTCGCGCGGCCCGCGGGCGGGGTCCCGCCCCACACGATCGTGGTGGTCAGTTCGCCGTTGAGGAACAGCTGGTACGCGGGGATCGTGCCGCCGGTCTCCGGCTGGTCCCAGGAGAGGTCCACCACGAACTCCTTCTCCTGCGCCGTCGTCGTCGTGCGCAGCCCGGTGGGAGCCGTGCTCGCGGGGTCGCCCGGCGCGGACGGGGTGGTGAGGTCGAGCGGGCGGCTGTCCGGTGAGGAGTGGTCGGCGGCGTCACGTGCGCGGACGGTGAAGGTGTAGACGGTGCCGGGGCGCAGGCCGGAGAGCCTGGCCGTGGTCCCGGTGCCGGGAACGCTGTGGATCCTGGCGTCCTCCTGGTAGATGTCGTACGCCGTCACGCCCACGTCGTCGGTGGAGCCGCCCCAGGACAGCGTGACCGTCCGCGCGCCGTCCGCCTTGCCCCGGAGTTGCACCGGGGTGGTGGGCGCCTTCCTGTCGTCCGGGGCGGGGGCGGGTGTGGTGAGGGGGACGGAGGCGCTCTCGGGCGAGACGTTCCCGGCGGCGTCGCGCGCCCTGACGGTGAAGGTGTAGTCGGTGGAGGCGGTCAGGCCGTCGACGTCGGTCATCAGCTTCGTCGCGGGCACCGAGAGGACCTTCTTCCCACCGCGGTAGACGTCGTAGCCGGTGATCCCCGTGTCGTCCGAGGCCTGCTCCCACATGACGTGGGCGGATGTGGCGCTGCCGGCCTGGGCGGTCACACCCGTGGGGGCGGTGGGTTTCTCCGTGTCGGCCTGCGCGGTACCGCCGCAGGCCGTGAGCGCGGCGAGGAGCAGGACGGCGGGACAGGCCAACGCGGTGCGTGCGTGGGGGCGTTGCACGGTGATGCCTTCCATCCGGAGCAATGGTCCAGACCTATATGCCATGCCGGTGGGGCCCCCGACAAGAGGGGGGATCGGAACGTTCCGCAATGTCCGCGATGAGTTCCGGTGCCGGGACGAGTCCTAAGGACATGGATACGCACGAGGAAAACGCACCCGGACTCGATCTCGGACCCGTGGCGCGGCAGGTCCGCGCGCTCGCCGGCTCCGTCGACGACGCTCAGCTGGCCGGCCCGACCCCCTGCCCCGACTACGCGGTACGGGAACTGCTCGGGCACCTGCTGGGACTGGCCGCGGCCTTCCGCGACGCGGCGGCCAAGAAGCTCGGACCGGCGACCGACACCTCTCCGGACTCGGCCCTGCCCGTGCTGCCGGCCGACTGGCGCACGGCTCTGCCGCCCCTGCTGGACGAGCTGGTGGCGGCCTGGCGCTCCCCGGCCGCTCTGGAGGGGATGACCCGGGCGGGTGGCGTGGACCTGCCCGGCGAGGTCGCGGGGATGGTCGCACGGAACGAGCTGCTCGTACACGGCTGGGACCTGGCCCGGTCGACGGGGCAGGAGTTCTCGGCCGACGAGGCGAGCCTGCGCTCGTCGGAGGCGATGCTGGCCCCGGGGGACGACGACAGGTCCGGCGCCGACGCGATCTTCGGCCCGCCGGTCGCCGTCCCGGACGACGCACCGCTGCTGGACCGCGTCATCGCGCTCAGCGGCCGCCGGCCGGACTGGCGGCCGGGCGGCTGACACGTGCGGGCGCACGCGGCACCCGGGGGCCGGCCGCCCGGAGGGCCGGTCCCCGGGTGACCGTGCGGTACGACGGCCGGAGCCCGCACGCCGGGACCGCGCGCCGGACGGCTCAGCTGGTGAAGAACTCGGTGATCTGGTGGGCCACCTGATCCGGGTGCTTGCTGTGCACCTGGTGGCCGCCGCCCAGGGTGATCAGCCGGCAGTCGGGGATGAGCGAGGCCATGTCGGCCAGCCTGCCCTGCGGCATGGTGCTCTCCGGGCCCCCCGCGATCATCAGCGTCGGGGCGACGATCTGCCCCAGCTCCTCCTCCCAGCGGGGATCCGGCTCGGCGATCTGCGCCCGGACGGCCGGGAACGCGTTCTCGTCGTAGTCCACCGGTCCCGTGGGGCTGCTGTCGTCGATGAGCTGCCCCGGGAACGGCGGCGGGGTCTCGACCAGCACCAGCCGCTCCACCCGGTCCGCGTGCTCCTCGGCGAGCAGGTAGGCGACCACCCCGCCCATCGAGTGCCCGACGACGCCGGCCCGGTCGATCTCGCAGGCGTCGAGGAACTCCAGCACGTCGTCCCTCATCTGCTCGAAGGCGTACTCGTCGGGCCAGTCGCTCTCGCCGTGACCGCGCAGGTCGATGGCGTACACCCGCCACTCCTCGCCGAGGAGGGCCCCCACCGCCTCCCAGCTCAGCGACGAGCCCCCGAGGCCGTGCAACAGGACCACGGGTGAACCGAAGGGGTCGCCCCAGGTCCGGTACGCCAGCCGTACATCGCCGACGTCCACAACAGACTGATCTTCCATGTACCGAACGCTACAGGCGCCGGACGCCCGTCGGCTCCGGCCCCCGGCCTGGCACGCTTGGTGCGTGAAGCACAGACGTCTCGCCCTCGCCGCCGCCGCGGCCCTCGTCCTGGCCGGCTGTTCCGGCGCCGCCTCCGGCTCCCCCGAGAAGGGCCTCGACGACCCCGCGAAGAAGGACATCGCGATGCAGCTCGTGTCGAGCGCGGAGAACTCGACGCTCGACTGGAAGGCCCAGTACGGCTACATCGAGGACATCGGGGACGGCCGCGGCTGGACCGCCGGCATCATCGGATTCTGCTCCGGCACCGGAGACCTGCTGAGGGTCGTCGAGCGCTACACGGCGAAGCGCCCGGACAACGCGCTCGCGCCGTTCCTCCCGGCGCTGCGCGCGGTGAACGGCACCGACTCGCACGACGGTCTGGGCGCCGCCTTCACCGGGGCCTGGGCGAAGGCGGCGGCGGATCCGGCGCTCCGCTCGGCACAGGACGCGGAGCGCGACGCCTCGTACTTCGACCCGGCGGTCGGCCGGGCCGAGGACGACGGGCTCAGCGCCCTGGGGCAGTTCATCTACTACGACGCCTATGTGATGCACGGATACGCCGACGCCGAGGGGACGGTGGGTTTCCGGACGATACGGGCCCAGGCCCTCGCCGTGGCCGATCCGCCCTCCGAGGGCGGTGACGAGGAGGCGTATCTGAACGCCTTCCTGGACGCCCGGGTGGCCGCGCTCCGCAAGGAGCCGTCGCACAGCGACACGAGCCGCGTGGAGACCGCCCAGCGCGTCTTCGTGCGCGAGGGGAAGCTCCAGCTGGAGACCCCGCTGGCGTGGCGGGTCTACGGCGAGAGCTACCGCATCGACGCGGGCTGACACCTCCGGCTCGCGACCGGTCCGCGAGGAACTCCGCACCGTACGGCGCGCGGGGGGTTACCGCGCGCCCCGAGCTCTGGTAGGAAACCTTCCTAACAGAACATCGGACGACGAACTCCTTCTGGAGGACCGGTGCATCACCCCCACACCAGCACCCCGCGTCGCACCACCCGACTCACCCGCACCGTCGGACTCGCCGTACTGGCCCTCGGGCTGACCTTCACGGCGATCCCGGCCACCGCCCTCGCCGGCGCCCCCACGCCGGCGGCCGCACACCTGGAGGCAGCCGCGACCGGTCTCGACGACCCCGCGAAGAAGGACATCGCGATGCAGCTCGTGTCGAGCGCGGAGAACTCGACGCTCGACTGGAAGGCCCAGTACGGCTACATCGAGGACATCGGGGACGGCCGCGGCTACACCGCCGGCATCATCGGTTTCTGCTCCGGCACCGGGGACATGCTCGCCCTGGTGGAGCTGTACACCGAGCGGAAGCCGGGCAACGTCCTGGCCGCGTACCTGCCCGCCCTGCGGGAGGTCGACGGGACCGACTCGCACGAGGGGCTCGACCCCGGATTCACCGGCGCCTGGTCCGAGGCGGCCTCGGACCCCGTGTTCGAGCAGGCCCAGAACGACGAGCGCGACCGGGTGTACTTCGACCCGGCGGTGCGTCAGGGCAAGGCCGACGGCCTCGGCACGCTCGGTCAGTTCGCGTACTACGACGCCATCGTGATGCACGGCGGCGGCACCGATTCCACGAGCTTCGGCTCGATCCGACAGCGTGCCCTGGCCGCGGCCGCACCGCCCTCGCAGGGCGGTGACGAGACCGCCTACCTCGACGCGTTCCTGGACGCGCGCGTCTGGGCGATGGAACAGGAGGAGGCCCACTCGGACACCAGCAGGGTCGACACGGCCCAGCGGGTGTTCCTGCGGAACGGCAATCTGGATCTTGACCCGCCGCTCGACTGGCAGGTCTACGGCGACAGCTTCCACATCGGCTGAGTCCTTCCACGTCCAGGTGCGCGTACGGGCCCCGGTCGGGGCCTGTACGCGCACCGCGCACGTCAGTGGGCGACGGGCAGGGCCATCGGGTCCTTGGGCTGTTCGCCGGCCGGCACCCCGGTCTCCGGCGCCGGCTCCTCGTCCGTCCGCCGGCCCCAGTGGTTGAAGGCCAGGTTCAGCACGATCGCCACCACGCAGCCCGTGGAGATGCCCGAGTCCAGGACGACGAGCAGGTCCTCGGGGAAGGCGTGGTAGAAGTCCGGCGCGGCGATCGGGATGAGGCCGACACCGACGGCCGCCGCGACGATCAGGGCGTTCTCGCCCTTCTCCAGGGCTGCCGTCGCCAGGGTCTGGATGCCGCTCGCGGCGACCGATCCGAACAGGACGATGCCCGCGCCGCCGAGGACCGGAAGCGGTACGAGGGCGATGACGGACGCGGCGACGGGGACCAGGCCGAGCAGCACCAGGATGACTCCGCCGGCGGCGACGACGAACCGGCTGCGGACCTTGGTCATGGCGACCAGCCCGATGTTCTGGGCGAAGGCGCTGCACATGAAGCCGTTGAAGAGCGGGCTGATGGCACTGCCCAGGGTGTCGGCGCGCAGTCCGCCCTCGATGGTCCGCTCGTCCGCCGGACGGCCGACGATCTTGCCGAGCGCCAGCATGTCGGCGGTGGACTCGGTCATGCAGACCAGCATGACGATGCACATCGAGATGATGGCGGCGACCTCGAACTGCGGTGCTCCGAAGTGGAACGGCGTCGGGAAACCGACCACGTCGGCGTCGCCCAGTGCCCCGAAGTCGGTGATGCCGGCGGGGATCGCGATGAGGGTGCCGATGACCAGGCCGAGCAGGATGGCGATCTGCTGGAGGAACCCCCGCAGCAGTTTGCGCAGCGCCAGCACGATCACGAGGGTGACGGCTGCCATGGTGATGTTGGTCATCGAGCCGTAGTCGTCGGCCGTCGCGTTGCCGCCCTGCGACCAGTTGAAGGCGACGGGCAACAGCGAGACACCGATCAGGGTGATGACGGTGCCGGTGACGACGGGCGGGAAGAACCGCACCAGTTTGCAGAAGTACGGGGCGAGGACGAAGCCGAGGAGGCCGGCGACGATGATCGCCCCGAAGATGACGGCTATCCCGTCGTGCCCCCGGTCCTTGCCTATCGCGATCATCGGGGTCACCCCGGCGAACGACACCCCGTTGACGAACGGCAGTTTGGCGCCTATGCGCCAGAACCCGAGGGTCTGGAGCAGGGTGGCTATCCCCGCCGTGAAGAGGCTCGCCCCCATGAGGAAGGCGGTCTCCTTGGCGCTGAGGCCCACGGCGGGCCCCACGATCATGGGCGGGGCCACCACGCCCGCGTACATCGCGGCCACGTGCTGGAGGCCGCTGGTGAACATCCTGAGAGGCGGGAGCGTCTCGTCGACCGGGTGCTTGCCCACCGGTCCTTCCGCCGTATTCCCTTCTGCTGCGATTCCCTCTGCGGTGCTTCCGTCGACTGCGTTCTTGCGAAACCTGGGCGTAGCTGCCACGGCTTCCTCCGGTCGGGTACACGTCGGGCGACGTGGGTATCAGGGAGGTGTTGCTGAGTGGTGCGTTGGTGCAGGTCGTGCAGCTGGTGCGGGCAGCTTGGAGCTCACCTGTGCGGGGGCGCGCGACAAAGGTCGCGCGCACCCGCACAGGCTGCCGTGGACCCTGGTGGATCCGCGGCGGCCGGCCGAGGGCCGTCCCCCCCGGCCGGCCTGTCATGGGGGTGCGGAGCGTCAGGCTCCGGCGGCGATCTGCGCCAGGCGCCTGGCCTCGTCACGGGTCGCGCGGGCGATGGCGTCCTCGTCCACCGTGGTGAGGCGGTTGTCCTCGACGACGGTCCTGCCGTTGACGAGGGAGAGGGTGACGGGGGCCGCGGCACCGAAGACCAGAGCGGTCACCGGGTCGGCGATGGAGGCGTGGGCGAGGGTGTCCAGCTTCCACAGCACGAGGTCGGCGAGCTTGCCCGGTTCCAGGGAGCCGATCTCGTCGCCCCGGCCGAGGACCCTGGCGCCGCCGTGGGTTCCCAGGCGCAGCGCCTGACGGGCGTTCAGCGCCTTCTCGCGGTGGGCGCCGAGGCGGTTGATGAGGAGCGCGTTGCGGAGCTCGGTGTGGAGTTCGCCGGACTCGTTGGACGCGGTCCCGTCGACGCCGAGCCCGACGGGGACTCCGGCGGCGAGCATGTCGGGGACGCGGGCGATGCCTGCGGCGAGGCGGGCGTTGGAGGACGGGCAGTGTGCGACGCCGGTGCCGGTGCGGGCGAAGGCGGCGATGTCGGAGTCGTTCATGTGGACGCAGTGCGCCATCCACACGTCGTCGCCGAGCCAGCCGGTCGACTCGAAGTAGTCCGTGGGGCCCATCCCGAACAGTTCCTTGCAGAACTGCTCCTCCTCGACGGTCTCCGAACCGTGCGTGTGGAGCCGGACACCGCGTCGGCGGGCCAGTTCGGCTCCCTGCTTCAGCAGTTCGGTGGAGACGGAGAACGGCGAGCACGGGGCGACGGCGACCTGCGTCATCGCACCGAAGGAGGCGTCGTGGTGCTCGTCGATGGTCGCCTCGGTGGCGGCGAGCGCACCGTCGAGGGTCTCCACCGCGAAGTCCGGCGGCAGGCCGCCGTCCTTCTTGCTGCGGTCCATGGAGCCCCGGGCGAGGGTGAACCGTACGCCCATGTCGCGGGCCGCGCCGATGATCGCGCCGGACAGGTCGCCGGAGCCCTGGGGGTAGACGTAGTGGTGGTCCATCGCGGTGGTGACACCGCCGCGCGCCATCATCGCGAGCGAACCCTGTGCCGCGGCGCGCGCCATGGGCTCGTCGATGCGCGCCCACGTCGGGTAGAGCGCGACCAGCCAGTCGAAGAGGTTGTGGTCGGTCGCCAGGCCCCGGGTGATCCACTGGTAGAAGTGGTGGTGGGTGTTGACCAGGCCGGGTGTGGCGAGGTGGCCGGTGCCGTCGATCCGCCGCACGACACCGGTGAGTCCCTCCGGCGCCTTGCCCGCGCCGATGGACTCGATGCGGTTGTCCGCCACGACGATGTACCCCGAGGCGTACTCGGTGTCGTGGGCGTCGACCGTGGCGATCGAGCAGTTCTCGATGACGATGCGCTCAGTGGTCCTTGAATCCGCCGAAGCTGCCATGGGGCTTTCCTCTTCTGTCTCTGGCGATGTGGGCACGGCAGGACCCTAGGAGGATTTGAGTGCCACAGCGTGACGGCTGTGGGTGCCGAGATGGTGGAAGAACAGGTTGAGCAGGACCGCGACGAGCGCTCCCGCACTGATCCCGGATCCGAGCACGGTCTGCGCCCAGGACGGGAATCCGGCGTAGAAGGAGGGGGCCGCGAGCGGGATGATACCGGCTCCGAGCGCCACCGCTACGAGGATGATGTTGGAGCTGTCGTCGAGGCCGGCCTCTGCCAGGGTCCGGATGCCGCTCACCGCGATCGAGCCGAACAGGACGATGCCGGCGCCGCCGAGCACGGGCATGGGGACCAGCGAGACGACCGCGCCCAGCATGGGGAAGACGCCCAGGACGATCAGGGCGCCGCCGGCCGCGGCGACGACGTAGCGGCTGCGTACCCGCGTCAGCGACACCACGCCGACGTTCTGGGCGAAGGCGCTCGTCGGGAAGCCCCCGAAGACCGGTCCGAGGAGCGTGGCGATCCCGTCCGTGCGCAGCCCGCGGGTGATGGTGGCGCCGTCGGTGCGTCGCTCGCAGATCTCTCCGAGCGCCAGCATGCCGGCCGACGACTCCGTCATCAGCACGAGCATCACGATGCACAGGGAGAGGATCGCGGCGGGCTGGAACTCGGGGGCGCCGAAGGCGAAGGGCGCCGGCAGGGCGGCCACGGGGGCGGAGCCGAGCGCGGAGAAGTCGGCGAGTCCGAAGGGGATCGCGGCCAGCGTGCCGAGGAGCATGCCCGAGAGCAGGGCGGTCTGCCGGACGAAACCGCGTCCGAAGCGCTGGATCAGCAGGATGACGACGAGCGTGAAGGCGGCCAGCGCCAGGTACTTCATGGCGCCGAAGTCCTCGGCGGTGGCGTCGCCGCCCTGGGCCCAGCCGACCGGCACCGGCATCAGGGTGACGCCGATGAGGGTGATGACGACGCCGGTGACCAGCGGCGGGAAGAAGCGCAGCAGCCGTCCGAAGAAGGGGCCGACGGCCAGGCAGAAGACGCCTGCGACGAGTACCGCGCCGTAGATCGCGGGGAGTTGACGGCCGGGGGCCGTGGTCTCCGCGATGGCGAGCATCGGTGCGATCCCCGCGGAGGACGCGGCGTTGACGAAGGGCAGCCGGTTCCCGGCGAAGCGTCCGGCTCCGAGGGTCTGGAGCAGGGTGGCGAGACCGGCGATCAGGAGGCTCGCCGCGATGAGACGGGTCATGCCGGCCGCGTCGAGACCGACGGCCTGGCCGATGATGAGCGGAGGGGTGACGACGCCCGCGTACATGGCGGCGATGTGCTGGAGCGCGGCGGGGACGAGCCGCGAGGGCGGGAGCTTTTCGTCCACCGGGTGAACTGCCTTGTCGGCAGCGGTCGGTGGGGCGGTACATGGGCCTTTCGCCGGCCCCGTTGCAGGCTGTGCCATGGTATTTCCCTCCGGGATGACCGGTCCCCGCCGCCTCGGGGGGCGGGGACCGGTTCAGCACCGCGTCAGAGGTTGGTCATGTCGACCGGGATCTTCGGCTCGACGCCGTCCCGGAGCACCGTCGCCTCGATGAGGCCGTACGGACGGTCGGCTGCGAAGTAGACCTCGTTGTCGTTCTTGAGGCCGAAGGGCTCCAGGTCGACGAGGAAGTGGTGGTTGTTCGGCAGCGAGAACCGGATCTCGTCGATCTCGCTGCGGTTGTTGATGATGCGCGAACCCATCTGGTAGAGGGTCTGCTGGAGCGAGAGGGAGTACGTCTCCGCGAAGGCCTGGAGCATGTGCTTGCGCGCCTGCTCGTAGGACTTCTCCCAGTTCGGCATGCGCTCGTCGTCGCTGGTCCAGTTGTAGCGCCACCGGGCGGAGACGTCGGTCGCGAGGATGCGGTCGTACGCCTCCTTCAGCGTCGTGTACTTGTCCTTGACGTAGCCCCAGAACTCGGAGTTGGTCGAGTTCATCACGGAGAGGTCCTTGAGGCCCGAGATGACCTCCCACTTCTCCCCGTCGAAGGTGATCTGGCTGACCCGGGTCTCCTGGCCCTTGCGGGCGAAGGAGTGCTTGACCTCGTCGGCGCCGATGAACTTGGAGTTGCCGTCGGAGGTCGCGATGCGCTCCCAGCCGTACTCCTCGATCCGGATCCGCGCCGTCTTGATCGGCTCCTGCGAGGTCACGAAGTGCCGGGCCAGGTGGATGCCGAACTGCTCGGCGGACTCGATGCCGTGTTCCTTGGCGAAGGCGAACACCGTGTTCTTGGTGGTGTCGGTCGGCAGGACGTTGGCGTTGGAGCCGGAGTAGTGGACGTCGTCCATGTCGCCGGAGAGGGCGACCGAGACGTTGAGGTCCTTGATGTGGTGGGTGTCGCCGTCCCGCGTGATCCTGACGACGCGGTTCTCTGCTTTGCCGTACTGGTTCTGGCCGAGAATCGTGGGCATTGTCTGCTAGCTCCCTCGGTAAACGGAGTAGCCGAACGGGTTGAGCAGCAGCGGTACGTGGTAGTGCTCGCCCGGGGTGACGGCGAATGCGATCGCCACCTCCGGGAAGAACGCGCCGCTGTCCCTTACGCGGGGGGCGTCCTGCTGCGCCTCGGCTTGCTTCTTCGCGGTGAAGTACGACTCGGTGTCGAAGACGAGCCGTACGTGGGTGGTTCCTTCCGGCAGGGCCGGCAGGTCTTTGCAGCGCCCGTCCGCGTCGGTCGCGGATCCGCCGAGCGTCACGTACTGCGTGTCGCCGGCGCCCCGGGCGGCCAGGGAGACGGTGACGGCTTCGGCGGGACGGCCGATGCTGGTGTCCAGGATGTGGGTGGACACCGATGCGGTGGTGTCGGTGCTCAAGACCGTCACGCTCCTTGCTTCTCTTCGGGGTGGTGCGAGGTCTCAGGAGTCCTGCACGAGGCGGGTCAGCCGGATTCGGTTGATCTTGCCCAGTTCGGTGCGGACGATCTCGCGTTCCTGCTCGGGCGAGTTGCCGCTCCGGGACTTCAGCGCGTCGCGCATCTGCTCACCGGTGGCTCCGGTGGCGCAGATCAGGAAGACGTGTCCGAACCGCTCCTGGTAGGCCAGGTTGAGTTCGAGCATCTCCGCCTTGAGCTCCTCGGACGCACCGGCCATCCCCCGCTGCTCACGGGCGGAGGCCGGGTCCCCGGGCTTGGGGCGTCCGATCGGCGGGTGGCCGGCCATCGCCTCGGCCAGGTCCTCCGCGGAGAGCTCGGCCATGGCGGCGTCGCTCGCGGTGAACAGGGCTTCCGTGCCGGCGTAGGGCCGGCGGGCGAGGACGAGGGTTCCCCACGCCGTACTGGCACACACCTCGTGCAGTGCGGCTGCGGCCTCGTCGGCCGCCAGGGTGTTGAACCGGGCGAGGCCCGGTGTGGAGCTCGTAGTCACGGGAGCCTCCGTGGCTTTTTTCCGCTGTGCGTTGTCGGGCTGCGGATAGCTAACGCCCTTCGCAACACCACGTCAACAGTTTGTTGAAATTCCACGAACAGATGATGCCGCCGCCCGAGTTCCCGGACAGCGGCATCGACAGGCGTTACGCGTCGGCTAGCCGTCCTTGGCGGCATTGTCGCGATTCAGGTAGTTGTAGACGGTGAAGCGGCTGACCCCGAGGGCGCCCGCCACCGTCTCCACTCCGTGCCGCACCGAGAAGGCACCGCGTGCCTCCAGGGTCCGCACCACCCCCTGCTTCGCCTTACGGTCCAGGTCGGCCAGCGGCATCCCGTGCCGTCGCTCCATCGCGGCGAGGATGTGGTCGAGCGATTCGGAGAGCTGCGGGAGCCGCACCGCCACGACGTCCGCCCCCTCCCACGCGAGCACGACGTCCTCGGAGGTGGCCTGGTCAGGGGCGAGGATCTCCGCCCCCATGGCGTCGACGAGGGGCTTCACCGCGGTGACCAGCGGGTGGTCGGCCGGCTCGGTCACGGGGCGTCATCCCCGATCACGTTGAGCTGGAGGGAGACCCGGGTGGCGCCCGAGGCCAGCGCCTTGCGCAGCAGGGAGTCCACGGCGGTGAGCACCTGGTCGGCGCCCCCTTCCGCCGTGTTCCCGAAAGGGCCCACGTCCACCGCGTCCAGGTCGGCGGAGTGGATGACCTCACGGGCCACCACCGCGTGGGCGGGCGCCTCGTCCAGGTCGAAGGGCTCGGTGGTGAATTCCACCCTCAAGCGCACAGTGCCTCCCTCATGTCCCGCCGTGTCGGTCGGCTCGCACGGCTCGCCCCGACCCTAAGGCACGGCCCCCCGGACGCAGCGGGGTCCGGGGCCCGGCCCCACCACCGGTCCCGCCCGGCGACGGGGCCCCGCAGCTCAGGACCCCGCCTGGATGTCCCCACGGGTGGACGAGGCGATCGGATCGCCGTGGGCGAAGTCCCCGGGCGGGATCCCGGGGTGGTGGCCGTCCCTGACCAGCCCCGCGGTCGCCGCGGCCGGGCCGAGCGCCAGCCGGGAGACGATCCGGTAGCGGTCGCCCCGGTAGAGCGAGTGGACGTACTCCACGGGCACCCCGGAGACGTCCGTGGTCAGGCGCTCGAAGAGCAGGGCCGGGGAGAGCTCGGGGACCTCGAGCAGCTGGGCCTCCGCCCGAGTGACGACGGTCGGCTCGATGGCCTGCACCGCCTCCCGGACATGGACCCCGTGGGTGTGGCGGAGGTGCTCGTAGAGATCGCCGTCCTCCAGCTCCTGCGCCGACAGGCCGGGGACGAGCGCCGCCCTGATGTGCAGGTGCTCGATCGCCATGGGGGCGCCGTCGACCAGGCGCAGCCGCGCGACGTAGACGATCTCCTCGGCGGGCGACATCCGCAGCTTGCGGCCGACGCGGGCCCCGGCCTGGAGGGTGGTGAACTCCAGCAGCCTGCTCGACCACGCCCCGGCCGCCTGCGGCACGCTCAGGGCGAGGTCCGCCGAGACCAGCTCCTGGGTGATCTTCTCCGGCGCGACGAACATCCCGCGTCCGTGCTCGCGGACCAGCAGGCCGGAAGCCACGAGCTCGTCGACGGCGGCGCGCAGGGTGGGCCGGGACACCTCGAGCAGGGCGCAGAGGGCCCGCTCGGACGGGATGGCGTCCCCGGGGCTGCGGCTCTCGATCAGCTCCAGGACCGCGTCACGCACCCGTTCCCTCTTGAGCACCGTCCCCGGCACGTCGGCTTTCATGCGTTCCCCTTCGCGCGTCCCGCTCCCTTTACCAGTTGAGCAACCGTAGGCCACTGGTCAGAGAGATTCTAACCACCCTCATCCACATGAACAGAGGGCCGACCGTACCGGAGTCCTCAAAATCCCTTTGTACACAAGGGGTTGACGGCCCCATTGGTCTATGCCACCTTCATCCACCACCAAGAGGTGAGCTGTCCAGTGGGCTTCACTGGTCAGGTGGTCAGGTCTCTGCTCCTGTTGAGGTGAACCGTGAAGTACCGCTTGCTTGCCGGTGTGTCCGCGCTCGTGACGGCCGCCGCTCTCAGTGCCTGCAGCTCCGGCGCCGACGACGCCGAAGGGGCCGGGGGCGTGACGACGGTCGACGTCTGGCTGATGCGGGACAGTGTCTCGGCCGCGTTCCAGAAGGAGTTCACCGAGGGCTTCGAGGCCGCGCACCCGGACATCGACGTGAAGATCCAGATCCAGGAGTGGGACGGCATCGGCCAGAAGATCACCGCCGCCCTGGCCAGCAACGACGCCCCGGACGTGATCGAGGCGGGCAACACCCAGGTGGCGCAGTTCGCGGAGAGCGGCGGGCTGCTGGACCTGAGCGACAGGAAGGACGAGCTGAACGGCGACGACTGGCTGAAGGGGCTGGCCGAGCCGGGTTCCTACGACGGGAAGCAGTACGGCATCCCGTACTACGCCGCCAACCGGGTCGTGATCTACCGCAAGGACCTCTTCGAGAAGGCCGGCGTCGACCCCGCGGAACTCACCACCCGCGAGGAGTGGATCGCCGCCACCACGAAGCTGAACAAGGGCGGCACCCAGGGCATCTACCTGCCCGGACAGCTCTGGTACGCGCTGGCCGGCTTCGTCTGGGACGAGGGCGGGGACCTCGCCACCGAGTCCGGCGGCCGGTGGAAGGGCGCGCTCGACACCCCTGAGGCGCAGCGCGGCATGGCCTTCTACGCGCAGCTCCAGGCGCTCGGCAAAGGCCCCCGGGACTCCGACGAGGACGACCCGCCGCAGGCCGAGGTGATGGCCAAGGGCCAGGTCGCCCAGGTGATCTCCACCCCGGGCGGCGCCAACGTGGTCGTCGAGAACAACCCGGAGCTCGAGGGGAAGCTCGGCTTCTTCCCGATCCCCGGGAAGACGGCTGGCACCCCGGGTGCGGTGTTCACCGGCGGCTCCGACCTGGTCGTCCCGGCGGCGGCCGGACATCCGGACGCGGCGGTGACCTTCATCAAGGAACTGACGGGCGACGCCTGGCAGAAGAAGCTCGCGGTGGCCATGAGCTACGTGCCCAACCGGACCACGCTCGCCTCCGCCGTGGCGGACGACCCGGGTGCCTCGGCGATGGCCGTCGGCGCGGCGAACGGGCACGCGACACCGAACACCCCGGGGTGGGCGGCGGTGGAGGCGGAGAACCCGGTCAAGGACTACATGACCGCGGTCCTCACCGGTGGTGACGCGGAGAAGGAGGCGGCCAAGGCCTCCGCCGACATCACGCGGGCCATGAACGCCGGTTCCTGATCCGGCCCGTCCGTTTCCCACCACGAGAGGAGGCCCGCCGTGCCGGCTGTCCGCGAGAGACCCGCGCCACGCGTCCACCGTCCACCGAAGGCGCCACCGGGGCGGCGGGCCGGACGGCCCCCGCGCGACCTCTGGCCCTACGCCCTGATCGCGCCCGCGATCGGCGGCATGCTCTACCTGCTGGTCTACCCGCTGGTGCGGGCCGTGGTGATCTCCCTCCAGGACTTCCGGCTCCGCCAGCTGATCAGCGGGGACGCCGAGTTCGTCGGACTGCGCAACTACCGGACGCTGCTGTCCGACCCGCGCTTCTGGGAGGTGACCGGCCGCACCTTCGTCTTCATGGCCGTCAACGTCGTCCTGATCATGGTCATCTCGACGCTGGTCGCGCTGATGACGGAGCGGCTCCGCCGGGCCGGCCGGACGATCGTCCTCTGCTCGCTGGTGCTCGCCTGGGCCATGCCCGTGGTGGCGGCGACGACGGTCTTCCAGTGGCTCTTCCACTCCGAGTTCGGCATCGTCAACCAGTCGCTGACGGCACTCGGCTTCGGGTCCTTCGAGCGCTACCCGTGGTTCGCGAACGGTACGGCGTCCTTCACGATCCTGGTCCTGCTGATCGTCTGGCAGTCGGTGCCGTTCGCGGCGGTCACCCTCTACTCCGCCCTGACCACGGTCCCGGCCGAGCTGTACGAGTCGGCCCGCCTGGACGGCGCCTCCGGCTCCCGCATCTTCCGCTCGGTCACCTTCCCGATGCTGCGGCCGATCTTCATGCTGGTCCTCTCCCTGGAGGTGATCTGGACCTTCAAGGCCTTCGTCCAGATCTGGGTGATGACCCGCGGCGGGCCCGGCGACGCCACCACCATCCTGCCCGTGTACGCGGTGCAGACGGCGCTCTCCAGCCAGCGCTACGACCTGGGGTCCGCCGCGTCGATGATCACCGTGGTCCTGATGTCCGGGGTGCTGGTCCTCTACTTCCGCCAGATGCTCCGACAGGAGGACGACCCGCGATGACCTCGCCGCACTTCCGGATCCGGCGGATCCCGCTGAACGCCGCCGCCGTCGTGACCGTCGTGGTCTGCCTGTTCCCGGTGTACTGGATGATCTCCACCGCGTTCAAGCCGTCCCGCGACATCCAGTCCGACGAGCCGCGGCTCGTGCCCTACACCTGGACGCTGGACCACTTCCGCAGGGCCGTGGAGGCGGACGGCTTCGGACTGTTCTGGCGCAACAGCGTCCTGGTCACGCTGGGGGCCGTGCTGCTCTCGCTCGTCGTGGCCCTCGGCGCGTCGTTCGCCGTCGCACGGCTGCGGTGGAAGGGCCGGCGGCAGTTCATGCTGCTGGTCTTCGTCGCCCAGATGGCGCCGTGGGAGTCGCTGATCATCCCGATCTACATCATCTCGCGCGACACCGACATGCTCGACCGGCTGCCCACCCTCACCCTCGTCTACTTCATGATCACGCTCCCCTTCACGATCGTGGTGCTGCGGGGCTTCCTGGCGACGATCCCGCCCGAACTGGAGGAGGCCGCCCAGGTCGACGGCTGCACGAGGACGGGGGCGTTCGTCCGGGTGGCCCTGCCGCTGCTCGCCCCCGGCCTGATGGCGACCTCGCTCTTCGGATTCATCACCGCCTGGAACGAGTTCGCCTACGCCAACTTCCTGATCATCAAGCAGCAGGACAACCGCACCCTGCCGGTCTGGCTCTCGTCCTTCCAGAACACCTTCGGCACCGACTGGGGCGCCACCATGGCCGCCTCCACGCTCTTCGCGCTGCCCGCCCTCGTGATCTTCCTGGTGCTCCAGCGCCATGTGACCTCCGGCTTCGCGGCCGGCGCGGTCAAGGGCTGAGCCCGCCGGGCGTCCCCGCACACCCGGTCACGCGACCCGCCCGACCCGCCCGACTCCCCGACCCCGGAGGCCCCCGTGCCCGCATCACGCCCCGAGCTCTCCCTCGTCCCCCGGCCCCGAAAGATCTCGCCGCGTCCGGGCCGTCTCGTCCTGGACCAGGACACCTCCGTACGTGCCCTGCCGGGTGCCGAGGGGGCGGCGGACCTGCTGCGGACGCTCCTCGGTCCGACGACCGGGCTTTCCCTGCCGCCCTCCGCCGACGGCCGGGTCGTCCTGGCGCTCGACCCGCAGCTCGGCGGCCTGGGGGACGAGGGCTACGGCCTCACCGTGGGGCCCCGGACCCTGCTGCTGCGGGCCGGCCGACCCGACGGCCTGCTGCGGGGAGTCCAGACGATCCGGCAGCTGCTGCCGCCCGAAGCGCTCGCCGGCGGTCTGCGCGCGACGTCCTGGGAGCTGCCCTGCGTCGAGATCAGCGACGTACCGCGGTACCCCTGGCGCGGCGCGATGCTCGACGTGGCCCGGCACTTCCAGCCGGTCTCCTACCTGCGCCGGTACGTGGACCTGATGGCGCTGCACAAGCTCAACGTCCTGCATCTGCACCTCACGGACGACCAGGGCTGGCGCATGCCCGTCGACGCCTTCCCCCGGCTGACGTCGGTGGGCGGCACCCGGGCCGAGTCGCTGTCGGACGGGGTGCCGCACTCGGGTGCGTACACCAAGGCGGAGCTGCGGGACCTGGTCCGCCACGCCCGGGAGCGGGGGGTGACCGTGGTCCCGGAGATCGAGATGCCGGGCCATGTGCGCGCGGCCCTCGCCGCCTACCCGCACCTGGGGAACCGTCCGGAGCGGCAGCTCGACGTCTGGACCAGGTGGGGCGTCTGCGACACGGTGCTCGGCGTCCACGAGGAGGTCCTCGACTTCTGCCGGACCGTGCTGGAGGAGGTCATGGACGTCTTTCCGTCCCCGTACATCCACATCGGGGGCGAGGAGTGCCCCACCGGCGAGTGGGAGGCCTCTCCCGCGGCCCGCGAACGGGCGGCCGCCGAAGGGCTCACCGGCCCCGGCGAACTGCACGGCTGGTTCATGGGCCGGATCGGCTCGTTCCTCGTCGGGCACGGCCGCCGGCCCACCGGCTGGGCCGAGACCGGGGCCGAACTGCCCCCCGAGTTCACCGTGATGACCTGGCGCGATCCTGCCCATGCCCGCACCGCGGCCCGACGGGGTCACCAGGTGGTGACCGCACACCACCGCGCCACGTACCTGGACTACGTGCAGTCCACGGATCCGGACGAGCCCCCCGCCCAGCCGGGTGATCCCGTCCCCCTGCACGCGGTGCACGCCAACGAGCCGGTGTCCCGGGAGTGGGAGCCGGAAGAGGCCTCCCGCGTGCTGGGCACCCAGGCCCAGCTGTGGACCGAGTACGTGACGACGCCCGACCGGATCGAATACCTCACCTACCCCCGGCTCTGCGCCCTCGCGGACCGTGCCTGGTCCGGCGGGCGCGGCGACTGGGCCGGGTTCGTCGAGCGGCTGCGCGACCACACCGCCCGGCTGGACGCCCTCGGCGTCCACTACCGGCCCCTCACCCCACGGTCCCTGGCGACCGCGTCCTCAGGTACAGCGCGACCCCCTCGGTAACCCGTCCCCCACCGTTCCGGAGAGGAACACCGCCATGACCACATTCCGCAGGAGCCGTATCCGCGCGGCGGCCGCCGCCGCCGTCACCCTGGCCCTGGGCTGCACCGCCCTGGCCGCCCTGCCCGGCACCGCCGGGGCCGCCGCGGCCGGCGGGCTCGTCGTCCAGTACCGCACGAGCGCCTCCGGGGCGACGGCCGACCAGAGCGAGCCGTGGCTGAAGGTGCGCAACACCGGGAGCGCGAGCGTGCCGCTCTCCGACGTCAAACTGCGCTACTACTTCAAGGGCGACTCGGCGTCGGCCGCCTACCGGTTCGCCTGCTCCTGGGCGGTGAAGGGCTGCGCGAACATCACCGGCACCTTCAAGACCCTGCCCAGCCCGACCGCCACCGCCGACCGCTACCTGGAGATCGGCTTCACCACGGGCGCGGGCTCCCTCGCCCCCGGGGCGGACACCGGTGACATGCAGCTGCGCTTCCACCGCGCGGACTGGCAGCCGCTCGGGCAGAGCGACGACTACTCCTTCGGCGCCGAGCGGAACACGTACGGCGACTGGGCGAGGATCACCGCGCAGCTGGGGTCGGTCACGGCCTGGGGCGAGGCTCCCGGGGGCAACGGCCCCACCGACCCGACGGATCCGCCCACCGACCCGCCGGCCGACGGGCCCCGGCTGTTCGACGACTTCAACTACAGCGGTCACACGGACCCGAGGATCGCGGCGAACGGCTGGAGCGTCCGCTCGAACTCCGGCGGCCCCGGCGTGCCGGGTGCCGTCTGGGCTCCGGAGAACGTCACCTTCAGCAGCCAGGCAGGCAATTCGGTGATGAACCTGGAGACGTCCACGGCGGGCACAGGTGCCTCGACGGAGCAGACGGAGATCCTCACGAAGTCCTCGAAGTTCCGCAACGGCACCTACGCGGCCCGGGTGAAGTTCAGCGACGCGCCGAGGTCGGGTCCCGACGGCGACCACCTCGTCCAGACCTTCTTCACCATCAACGACCTCAAGGCGCCGATGGCGGACGACTACGCGGAGTACGACTTCGAGTACCTGCCCAACGGCGGCTGGGGCGAGCCGTCGAACATCCTCTACACCACGTCCTGGGAGACGTACCGGCCCGACCCGTGGGAGGCCGTCAACCAGCACAGCGAGGCACGGCAGAGCTACGCGGGATGGCACGACCTGGTGGTGACCATCGACAACAGCGCCATCACGTACTACGTCGACGGGCAGCCCTTCGGGACCCACGGCGCGGCGTACCTGCCGGAGCGGCCGATGTCGATCAACTTCAACCAGTGGCTGATCGACCTGGCGGGCCAGACCAGCACGACGCCCCGCTCGTACGACCAGCAGGTGGACTACGTGCTGCACGTGAAGGACCAGGTCCTCTCCCCCGCCCAGGTCTCGGCTCTGGTGAGCGGTTACCGGGCGGCGGGCACGACGTTCCAGGACACGGTGCCGGCCGTCTGACCAGGCACGGGTGAGCGGTCGCGGGGTGGAGGGCTGTACGGCCTCCACCCCGCTTGCGCGTGTCCGGAATTCGGTTCGCCTCTTGACATCCTCGCCACACGCGAGGCAATCTTCCGTTAAGCAGAAACTAACTTCCGCGATACGGAAGGAGCGCAAGATGGGTTTCTCGGACCAGCGCTTCGATGTGAACCTCTCGATCCTCTTCACCGAACTCCCGCTCCTGGAGCGTCCCGCGGCGGCCGCCGCCGCGGGCTTCACCGCGGTCGAGCTCTGGTGGCCGTGGATCGAGACCCCCACCCCCGCGCAGGCCGAGCTCGACGCCCTGAAGAAGGCGCTCGACGACGCGGGCACGCAACTCGTGGGGCTGAACTTCTACGCGGGCCGGCTCCCCGGCCCCGACCGGGGCGCGCTCTCGCTCCCCGGCGAGGAGTCGGACCGCTTCCGCGCCAACATCGACGTGGCGGCGGACTTCGCGGCCTCGGTCGGCTGCAAGGCGCTCAACGCGCTGTACGGCAACCGTGTCGAGGGCGTGGACCCGGCCGTCCAGGACGAACTCGCCCTGGAGAACCTGGTCCTGGCCGCCCACGCGGCGCACCGGATCGGTGCGACCCTCCTCGTCGAGACGCTCAACGACACGGAGTCGCCGCTCTACCCCCTGGTCAGCGCACCGGCGGGCATCAAGGTGGTCGACCGCGTCAACGAGGCGACGGGGCTGGGCAACGCCGCGTTCCTGCTGGACCTCTACCACCTGTCGATGAACGGCGAGGACCTCGGCCAGGTGATCAAGGCGTACGCCGCGAAGACCGGCCACGTCCAGATCGCCGACAACCCGGGGCGCGGCGCGCCCGGCACCGGCTCGCTCCCCCTGGAGCGGCTCCTCGACGAGCTGACCGAGGCCGGGTACGACGGCTGGGTCGGCCTGGAGTACAAGCCGGGCGACCGCCCGAGCGCCGACTCGTTCGGCTGGCTCCCCGCCGAACACCGGCCGGCCCGCTGAGGCCCGCCCCCTCCCGCACACACGCTTACCGGAAGGCACCCTCATGAGCAGCAACCTCCCCAAGGTCGCCTGGATCGGGCTCGGCATCATGGGCTCCCCCATGTCCGAGAACCTGGTCAAGGCCGGTTACCAGGTGACCGGTTACACCCTGGAGAAGGACAAGGTCGACCGGCTCGTCGCGGCGGGCGGCAAGGGCGCCGCCTCCATCGCCGAGGCCGTCCGTGACGCCGATGTCGTCATCACCATGGTCCCGGCGTCCCCGCAGGTCGAGGCCATCGCGTACGGCCCCGACGGCATCCTGGAGAACGCCCGGCAGGGCGCCCTGCTGATCGACATGTCCTCGATCACGCCGCAGACCTCCGTGGACCTGGCGTCGAACGCGAAGGAGAAGGGCATCCGCGTCCTGGACGCCCCCGTCTCCGGCGGTGAGGCCGGCGCGATCGAGGCCGTGCTGTCCATCATGGTCGGCGGCGAGCAGACCGACTTCGACACCGCGAAGCCGCTGCTCGACGCGCTCGGCAAGACGATCGTGCTGTGCGGACCGCACGGCTCCGGCCAGACGGTCAAGGCCGCCAACCAGCTGATCGTCGCGGTCAACATCCAGGCCTGCGCCGAGGCGGTCGTCTTCCTGGAGAAGTCCGGGGTCGACCTGACCGCCGCGCTCGACGTACTGAACGGCGGACTGGCCGGTTCGACGGTCCTCACCCGCAAGAAGGACAACTTCCTCAAGCGGGACTTCGCTCCGGGCTTCCGGATCGACCTGCACCACAAGGACATGGGGATCGTCACCGACGCCGCCCGCAACGTCGGCGCCGCACTGCCCGTCGGCGGGGTCGTGGCCCAGCTCGTGGCCTCCCTGCGCGCCCAGGGCGACGGCGGCCTCGACCACTCCGCACTGCTGCGCTCGGTCGAGCGGCTCTCCGGTTCCCAGGTCTGACACCACCCGGCCCCCTTCCGGGGCCCCCTGAACTCCGGGTCGCGGCGGCGCTGACACCTGTCCTGTCGCGCCCAGGCGCTGCCGCGACCCGGAACCCTCACCTCCAATTTCAACAAACTGTTGACGCAGCGATCCCGGCGAATCTACGCTCCTGAGGCCGTCAGCAGCCCCGTACGGAAGGCACCCATGTCCCAGCGTGTGCTCACGACCGAGTCAGGCGCCCCCGTCGCCGACAACCAGAACTCCGCCACAGCCGGCGCCGGCGGGCCGCTCCTCATCCAGGACCAGCACCTGCTCGAGAAGCTCGCCCGTTTCAACCGTGAGCGCATCCCGGAGCGCGTCGTCCACGCCCGCGGTTCCGGCGCGTACGGCTACTTCGAGGTGACGGACGACGTCACCGGCTTCACCCACGCCGACTTCCTCTCCGAGGTGGGCCGCCGCACCGAGACCTTCATCCGGTTCTCGACCGTCGCCGACTCGCTCGGGGGCGCGGACGCCGTGCGCGACCCCCGCGGTTTCGCCCTGAAGTTCTACACGGATCAGGGCAACTACGACCTCGTCGGCAACAACACCCCGGTCTTCTTCATCAAGGACCCGGTCAAGTTCCCCGACTTCATCCACTCCCAGAAGCGCGACCCGTTCACGGGCCGCCAGGAGCCGGACAACGTCTGGGACTTCTGGGCGAACTCCCCCGAGTCGACACACCAGATCACCTGGCTGATGGGTGACCGCGGGATCCCCGCCTCCTACCGTCACATGAACGGCTTCGGCTCGCACACCTACCAGTGGACGAACGCGCAGGGCGAGGCCTTCTTCGTCAAGTACCACTTCAAGACCAACCAGGGTGTGCGCTCCCTCTCCGCCGAGCAGGCCGCCGAACAGGTCGGCAAGGACGCCAACTCGCACCAGACGGACCTGCTCCAGGCCATCGAGCGCGGCGTCAACCCGTCCTGGACGCTGCACGTGCAGGTCATGCCGGCCGCCGAGGCGGCCGACTACCGCTTCAACCCGTTCGACGTCACGAAGGTGTGGCCGCACGCCGACTACCCGCTCCAGCGGGTCGGCCGCCTGGTGCTCGACCGCAACCCCGACAACGTCTTCGCCGAGGTGGAGCAGGCGGCCTTCTCCCCGAACAACTTCGTGCCCGGCATCGGCCCGTCCCCGGACAAGATGCTCCAGGGCCGGCTCTTCGCCTACGCCGACGCGCAGCGCTACCGCCTGGGCATCAACCACACCCAGCTCCCGGTCAACGCACCGAGGGCGGCGACCGTCGACAACTACGGGCGCGACGGCCTGCACGCGACCCGCTACGGCTCGCGCCAGGACAAGAACTACGAGCCCAACTCCTACGCGGGCCCCGCGCAGACCGGCGCCGCACTGGCCGCGCCGCTGCCCGTGCACGGCTGGACGGGCACCCACGAGGCGCCCGCGCACGCGAAGGACGACGACTTCTTCCAGGCGGGCGAGCTGTACCGGCTGATGTCGGCGGACGAGAAGGACCGGCTGATCGCCAACATCGCCGGAGGGCTCTCGCAGGTCACCCGCGACGACGTGATCGAGAAGAACCTCGCCCACTTCCACGCCGCCGACGCCGACTACGGCAAGCGCGTGGAGGAGGCGGTCCGCGCGCTGCGCGAGGACTGAGCCTCCCCCCAGGGCCCTGCCCGTGCCGCGCACCCGGATGAGGGGAGCGCGCGGCACCGGCAGGACGGGACCGCGGCGGCGGACGACGCCAGTGCGGTGGCGAAGGGCCGGGCGGCCCGCTCCAGACCTGAAGGAGTCCGGCCGCCCGCCGCCCACGGTCCGCCGTCGCGGTCGCTGTGAACAGGATGCAGGTACAGGGGTGCGGTGTACGCCGGTGGGCGTGCGCCGCACCCCTTTCCGCGTGTGCGCGTGCGCGTGCGTCAGCCCGTGTCCGCGTGCGCGCGTGCGTCAGCCCGTGTCCGGGAATCCCTCCTCCGGCAGCTCGAACAGGCGTTGCGCCCGCTCCCAGTTGTGCCGGCGGAGCACGGTGACCCACGGCCGGTCGTCCTCGGGCACGAGGTACGGGCAGACGATGCGGTGCGGGATGCGGCACCTGGCGCCGGGAAGCGGCTCGGCGTCCCACAGGTTCATCGCGGTCCCGGTCGAGGTGATGACCCACCGTCGTCGTGGGGGAAGGATGTGGGCCGGGACGAGGATGCGGGGTTCGAGGAGGATCCAGTGCCCGGCGTACGAGGTGGGGTACCGGTCCTGCCGGAGGTCGCAGAAGGGGCACTCGGGCGGCGCCGGCGGCCTGGGCGCGGTGGCGCCTTCGAACAGCACCTGAAAATAGTCTTCCGGCGGGTCCGGGCAGGACGAGGTGGTCTCGGAGTCCCCCATGGGCCAAGGATCCGGGCGCGGTGGGCGTCCCGGTAGGACGCGATCCGGCCGTGACAGGTGGGGCAGGTGACGGCTCCTGATGCGCGGGACGCCCCGCGGGGTGTGCTCTGGCGCGCGGAGCCCGTGCCGTGTGGCCTGCATACGCCCCGGCCGCCGCCTCGGGACTGCCGCACATGAGTACGCAAGCGGATGGCCGTGGCCGTCCTCGTGCCCACAATGACCGTATGAGATCACCCGGTTCAGCCGTCCGCGCTTCCACAGCGCGATCCGTCGCCGCGGCCCTCCTGCTCGTCCTCCCCCTGTCGGCCTGCTCCTCCGCCGACCGGGCCACGAGCCCCGAGGAGGTGCGCGAGCTCGCGAACGGCGCTCCCGCACGGAAGGCGCGCCAGGAGGCCGAGGACCACCTCCGGGGCGTCGTGCGGGCCTACGACGAGAAGACCCCGCTCACCCTCGGGCTGGTGGCGGTGGACGACCGGTGCGCCGGCGGTTCGGCGAAGGAGTGGTTCTTCCGGACCGGCGACGACCGGTACCGGATCCGCTGCATCCTGCACGTCAGCGCGTGGTTCGGAGCAGATCCGGACCGGATCGGCGACGTCCTGGACGCGGTGTTCACGGCGGGCGACCGTGCCTCATCGGCCGGCGCCCCGGCAGCGTCGGTCCCCTTCGGCCACGACGACTACCGCGACCGCCTCGTCGCCTACTACCGGGACCGCGGCCCGAACCCGACGGGCCCGGACACCCCGGAGCCGGTCGAGGTCTCCAACCCCTCGCAGACCTTGTCCTGGGACACCGTACGCAGCCCCGCGAGGACTCCGGTCGAGGAGCCGGAGGCGTGCGGGGAGTCGAACCCGCCCGTGACCCGCTGCCTGCGCGAGCCCGCGTCGACGACGGTGACGGCGGTGCGCGCACGCCACGGGATGGTGTTCCGGCTGGACCTCTCCTACACGCAGTACTACGAGGTGCTCAAGGGCGAGGAGCCGGCGCGGACCGGATGACGGCACACGGCCGCCGCCCCCGTCCCCCGGTCAGGGGAGGGGGGCGGGGGCGGCGGCCGCGAGGGGTCAGGCCTTCGTCAGCGGACGGATCGCCGTCGGCGCGTGACCGGGCTCGGAGGCGACGTCCTCGAACTCGTTGACGGACGCGATGTCCGACCCGCTCATCGAGATGTTCGTGACCCGCTCCAGGATCGCCTCGACGACGACCGGCACCCGGTGCTCGGCCGCGAGCTTCTTCGCCTCCTCGAAGGCCGGCAGCAGCTGGTCCGGCTCGGTGACCCGGATCGCCTTGCAGCCGAGGCCCTCGACGACCTTGACGTGGTCCACGCCGTAGACGCCGAGCTCCGGGGAGTTGAGGTTCTCGAACTCCAGGTTGACCTGGAAGTCGATGTCGAAGTTGCGCTGCGCCTGCCGGATGAGCCCCAGGTAGGAGTTGTTCACCAGGACGTGGACGTAGGGGATGCGGTGCTGCGCGCCGACCGCGAGCTCCTCCAGCATGAACTGGAAGTCGTAGTCGCCGGAGAGGGCGACCACGGAGCCCTCCGGGTCGGCGGTGGCGACGCCGAGCGCGGCCGGGATCGTCCAGCCGAGCGGCCCGGCCTGGCCGCAGTTGATCCAGTGGCGCGGCCGGTAGACGTGCAGCATCTGGGCACCCGCGATCTGGGAGAGACCGATGGTGCTGACGTAACGGGTCTCCGGGCCGAACGCCCGGTTCATCTCCTCGTACACGCGCTGCGGCTTCAGCGGCACGTTGTCGAAGTGCGTGCGGCGCTGGAGGGTCGCCCTGCGCTCCTGCGTGGACGCGGCCCACTGCGCGCGGTCCTTCAGCTTCCCGGCGGCCTTCAGCTCGCGCGCCACCTCGACGAAGAGCTCCAGGGCCGCCTTCGCGTCGGAGGCGATGCCGAGGTCCGGGGCGAAGATCTTGCCCAGCTGGGTGGGCTCGATGTCGACGTGGACGAAGGTGCGGCCCTTCGTGTAGACGTCCAGCTTGCCGGTGTGGCGGTTGGCCCAGCGGTTGCCGATGCCGAGGACGAAGTCGGACTCCAGGAAGTTCGCGTTGCCGTAGCGGTGCGAGGTCTGGAGGCCGACCATGCCGGCGTTCAGCTCGTGGTCGTCGGGCAGGATGCCCCAGCCCATCAGGGTGGGGACGACCGGGACACCGGTCAGCTCCGCGAACTCGACGAGCAGCGCCGAGGCGTCGGCGTTGATGATGCCGCCGCCCGCGACGAGCAGCGGGCGCTCGGAGGCGTTGAGCATCTCGACGGCCCGCTCGATCTGCTTGCGGCTCGCGGCGGGCTTGTGGACGGGCAGCGGCTCGTACAGTTCGGGGTCGAACTCGATCTCGGTGAGCTGCACGTCGATCGGCAGGTCGATGAGGACCGGCCCCGGCCGGCCCGTGCGCATCAGGTGGAAGGCCTGCTGGAAGACGCCCGGGACCTGCGCGGCCTCCAGGACGGTGGTCGCGGCCTTCGTCACCGGCGCGGCGATCGACGCGATGTCGACGGCCTGGAAGTCCTCCTTGTGCAGGACGGCCGTCGGCGCCTGGCCGGTGATGCAGAGGATCGGGACCGAGTCGGCGATGGCCGAGTAGAGGCCGGTGATCATGTCGGTGCCGGCGGGCCCCGACGTCCCGATGCAGACGCCGATGTTCCCGGCAGCTGCGCGGGTGTAGCCCTCCGCCATGTGGGAGGCGCCCTCGACGTGGCGGGCGAGGGTGTGGTGGACCCCTCCGGAGGCCTTGAGGGCCGCGTAGAACGGGTTGATCGCCGCACCCGGCACGCCGAACGCGTTGCTGACGCCTTCGCGCTTGAGGATCTCAACTGCCGCTCGGGCAGCGGTCATACGAGGCATGAGTGCTCCTGCTCGGACCTGGTGGAGTCGGGCTCTGTCGCGCCACCTGAGAGCTCGAATTCCGCATTATGGAAACTTAGTTCTGCTATACGGAATCAATTTAGGGCCGCCCCGGACCGCCGTCAAGGGAGGGAGGTGGAAGCGGCCGGGACGGACGGACCGAAGTGCCCGATTCCCTCCCCCGGACGTCGCTCCTGGTGGACGATGGGGGCACGGAACGCAGTCGCCGCCGCAGGGCGGGAGGAAGGGGCAGTACGTGGAATCCGTACCGGTGCGCTGCCCGGTCTGCCGCCGGGACCACGCGTTCGTCACGCCGGTGTACCCCTGCCCGTGCGGCTCCCCGACCGCCCCGCCGCTGATGCGCGGCGCCCCGGCCGTGATCATCACGCACCGCACCTGGAACGACGACTGGGTGAGCGTGCGCTGCCACTCCTGCGGACGGCGCGACCAGTGGCCGCACCCCGAACTCTGCTGCCCCTGCGGCACGGTGCTCCGGGTGCCCGTGCGCCCCGTGGCCACGCGCGGCGCCGAACCGCCGCCCCCCGCCGCCGATCCCTCCGGCCCGTCCCGCACACTCCCGCCGCGCACGGCCGCGCATCCGCGCCCGTCGTTCCGGCCCCTGGTCATACGGACGGCCCGCGACGCCGTGAACACCGCGGCGCTGTACCTGAAGTGGCTGGGCTTCCGTGACGTCGTCCAGCCTGAGGTGCGGCCCAGTTCCCGGATAGACCTGAGGGCCGGCGGGCTCATCGCCCAGGTCGACGCGACCACACGGCCGACCGCCCTGCGGGACGTGGAATGCCTCTGGCTCAACGCCCTGAACACCTCGGTGTCCAGCGCCCTGTTCTCCCTGGCCGGCTACACCGACGAGGCGCGCTCCCGCGCCGACGGCCTCGCGATCCCGCTGTTCGTCCTCGACCTCACGGGCACACCGCAGCCGTTGAACGGGCCCGCGGAGGAGTGGGTCCGGACCGGACCCCGGCCGCCGGGCACCGTCGAATGATTTCGGTCACCTGTGCCCTGCCAGCCGCATATGTTCGAGCTGTTGTCAGTATGAGGACGTAGAGTGAAGGCATGGTCTTAACTCCCCGACGTCCCACCCATTCGACCCCCGTTTTCCTGACCCAGCCGACCCACCCGTCCGCCGTAGAGGCCAACGAGGCGATCCGCGCGCTCGTCGACTCGCGGGCCGGTCAGGACTGGACCCCGGTGGAGGCCGCGGAGTACGAGGTGCTGCTCGTCGAGTGGGCCGCGGCGACCCAGGACATAGGCTCCGGCGTCATCGAGGCCGCCTGACCCCCGGCCGTATCCGGATACGGGCTACGCGCCGTACCCCTCCCGCAGTTCGACCTTCCGGACCTTGCCGCTGACGGTCATCGGGAACGCCTCGAGAATCCGCAGCCCGCGCGGCACCTTGTAGTGCGCCAGCCGTTCACGGCAGTACTCCGCCACCTCGTCGAGCGTCGGCGGGTCGGCCGGGTCGCGGGGAATGACGCAGGCCAGGATCTCCTCGCCGTACCGCTCGTCCGGCACCCCGACCACCTGTACGTCCGCGATCTTCGGGTGACCGTGGAGGAACTCCTCGATCTCGCGCGGGTAGACGTTCTCGCCCCCGCGGATGATCATGTCCTTGATCCGGCCGGCGATCCGGACGTACCCGTCCTCACGCATCACCGCGAGGTCACCGGTGTGCATCCAGCGTCCCGCGTCGACGACTTCGGCGGTGCGCTCCGGCTGGTCCCAGTAGCCGAGCATCACGCTGTAGCCCCGGGTGCACAGTTCGCCGGCCTCGCCGCGCGGCAGGGTCACGCCCGACACGGGATCGACCACCTTCACCTCGATGTGCGGCATGACCCGGCCGACCGTGCCCGTGCGCCGCTCCAGGTCGTCGTCCCGGCGGGTCTGGGTGGAGACGGGCGAGGTCTCCGTCATGCCGTAGCAGATGGACACCTCGTCCATGTGCATCTGCGCGACGACCCGCTTCATCACCTCGACCGGACAGGGTGAACCGGCCATGATCCCGGTGCGGAGCGAGGAGAGGTCGTACGAGGCGAAGTCGGGCAGATCCAGCTCCGCGATGAACATCGTGGGGACGCCGTAGAGCGAGGTGCAGCGCTCCTGCTGGACGGCGGCCAGCACCGCAGCCGGTTCGAAGGCGGGCGACGGGATCACGATGCACGCACCGTGCGAGGTGGCACCGAGGTTCCCCATGACCATGCCGAAGCAGTGGTAGAAGGGGACGGGCAGGCAGACCCGGTCGTGCTCCGTGTAGGCGACCAGCTCCCCCACGAAGTAGCCGTTGTTGAGGATGTTGTGGTGGGAGAGCGTGGCTCCCTTGGGGAATCCGGTGGTTCCCGAGGTGTACTGGATGTTGATCGGGTCGTCGCACGACAACTCCGCCTCCCGTGAGGCCAGCTGCTGCGGCGTCACGGTCTCCGCGGAGGCGGTCAGCTCCTCCCAGGACGGATCGCCGATGTAGTGGACGGACCGGAGCCCGGGGCAGTCCGCGCGGACCTTTTCGACGAGGGCCCGGTAGTCGCTCGTGCGGTGGGCGAGCGAGGCGGCCAGCACGGAGATCCCGGCCTGCTTGAGCACGAAGGCCAACTCGTGCGCCCGGTAAGCCGGATTGATGGTGACCATGACGGCGCCGATCCGCGCAGTGGCGTACTGGACGAGGACCCACTCGGGGCAGTTGACCGCCCAGATGCCGACCCGGTCGCCCTTGGCCACGCCGGACGCCATCAGCCCGCGGGCCAGCTCGTCGACGGCTGCGCCGAATTCGGCGTACGTCCACCGGCGCCCCGAGGCCACGTCGACCAGGGCTTCCCGCGCCCCGAAGGCCTCGACCGCGCGGTCGAGGTTGCGCCCGATCGTGTCGCCGAGCAGCGCCGTGCTGCTCGTGCCGTGGGCGTAGGAGAGGCCGCTCATCGCAGGTCCCCCTCATCGAACTCGGTGCCGGTCCCCCGCGCCGTACGCTCCCGCAGCTCGATCCTGCGGATCTTCCCCGACACGGTCTTCGGCAGCTCGGCGAACTCCAGCCGGAGGATGCGTTTGTACGGGGCGAGGACCGACCTGGAGTGCTCGAAGAGCACCTTGGCCGTGCCGGGTCCCGGCTCCCAGCCCTCGGCGAGCACGACGTACGCCTTCGGGACGGAGAGCCGCACCGGGTCGGGGGCGGGCACGACCGCGGCCTCCGCGACCGCCTCGTGCTCCAGCAGGGCGCTCTCCAGCTCGAACGGCGAGATCTTGTAGTCGGAGGCCTTGAACACGTCGTCGGCCCGGCCCACGTAGGTGATGTAGCCGTCCGCGTCGCGGGCGCCGATGTCACCCGTGCGGTAGAAGCCGCCCGCCATCGCCTCCGCCGTGCGCTCCGGGTCGCCGTGGTACCCCGTCATCAGGCCGACCGGGGCCGTGGACAGGTCGAGGGAGATCTCGCCCTCCGCCGCGCCCGGCTCGCCGGTGACCGCGTCCAGCAGCTCGACCGTGAACCCGGGGCTGGGCCGCCCCATGGAACCCGCCTTGAGGAGCTGTCCCGGGGTGTTGGCCACCTGCACGGCGGTCTCGGTCTGGCCGAACCCGTCACGGATGGTGACGCCCCAGGCGCGCCGGACGCTCTCGATGACCTCGGGGTTGAGCGGCTCACCCGCCGCGACGACCTCGCGCGGCGGTGTCTTCAGCTGGGCGAGGTCGGCCTGGATGAGCATCCGCCAGACCGTGGGCGGGGCGCAGAAGCTGGTGATCCCCGAGCGGTCCATCTCCGCCATCAGCCGGGCGGCGTCGAACCGGGTGTAGTTGAAGATGAAGACGGTGGCCTCTGCGCTCCACGGTGCGAAGAGATTGGACCAGGCGTGCTTCGCCCAGCCGGGTGAGGAGATGTTCAGATGGACGTCGCCGGGCTCGAGGCCGATCCAGTACATCGTGGCCAAGTGGCCCACGGGGTAGGAGACATGGGTGTGCTCGACGAGCTTCGGGCTGGCCGTGGTGCCGGAGGTGAAGTAGAGCATGAGGGGCTCGTCCGCGTCCGTCTCCCGGTCGGGCGTGAAGCCAGGCTCCGCCCCGTCGGCCCCGGCGTAGGAGAGCCACCCCTCGACGTCGTCCCCGACGGCGATCCGGGTGTAGTCGCCGGGCACCTCGTCGAACTTCGCCGCGTCCGCCGACCGTACGAGGACGTGGCGGACCCGGCCGCGCTCGACCCGGTCGCGCAGGTCCACCGGCCCCAGCAGCGGGGTGGCGGGGATGACGACGGCCCGCAGCTTCATCGCGGCCAGTGCCGTCTCCCACAGCTCGACCTGGTTGCCCAGCATGACGAGGATCCGGTCGCCCGCCGCCACGCCCTGTTCCCGGAGCCAGTTCGCCGCCCGGTTCGAGCGGGCCGCCATCCGGGCGAAGGAGACCTCGGTGCGCCCGCCGTCCTCCTCCACGATGTGCAGGGCGGTGCGGTCGTTGCCCTCCGCGATGACGTCGAACCAGTCGAGTGCCCAGTTGAAGTGGTCGGGCCGGGGCCATGTGAAGCCCTCGTACGCCGTGGTGTAGTCCTCACGGTGCTCGATCAGGAAGTCCCGGGCCGCCCGGAACGTCTCCGTCGCACTCGTTGCCGGCATGTGCCCTCCTCGTCGCGGAACCCGTCCTTTAACATCATGCGAACAGTGACCCAGATCTCACCACCCCCGAACGGGGGTGGGCCGGCGGAGCGGGGAGTCAGCGGCGTGTCGGAACCGGGCGAGGCGACCGAACTGCGGTCCGCCCTGCTGAGCCTGCGGCGGACGAGCGGGCTGCCCGTCGTGTTCGGCGGGCTGCTGTCCGACGCCCGCCATGCCCGGATCGCCGAGCTCAGCGGCGCGCAGACGCCCGCGCTGCGGGGGCTCGTCATCTCGGCGGGAAGCGGGCTCGGCGGCAAGGCGATCGCCCTCTCCCGGCCGTGCGCCGTCACGGACTACCCCTCGTCGCGCCACATCAGCCACGAATACGACACGGCGGTGGCCGCGGAGGGCCTGCGCTCGGTCGTCGCGGTGCCCGTCGTCGTACGCCGGACGGTGCGCGGTGTCCTGTACGGAGCGCTGCGCGAACCTCTCACGCTCGGGGACCGTACGTTCGACGCCGTTGCCTCGTCGGCCCGGGACGTGGAGCAGGCCCTGGCCGTCCGTGACGAGGTGCAGCAGCTCCTGGCGTCGACCAGGGAGCAGATCACCGATCCGGGCGGCGGGGACGGCACCTGGGAGGACGTCCGCGAGGCGCACCGCGAGCTGCGTGTGCTGGCCCCGAGGATCACGGACCCGTCGTTGCGCGAGGAGCTGCTCGCGGTGTGCGGGCGGCTGGCGTCGGCCGCGGGGGCGGATCGGGGTAGGCCCGCAGGACGGGTGCGGCTGGCACCGCGCGAGGTGGATGTGATCGCCTGCGTGGCGTCGGGGGCGACGAACGCCGCGGCGGCCGGGCGCCTGGGGCTGCGGCCCGAGACGGTGAAGAGCTATCTGCGGTCCGCGATGCGGAAACTGGGGGCGCACACCCGGCTGGAGGCCGTTGTGGCGGCCCGTCGTGCGGGACTGCTGCCGTAGGGCTCGTCCTCCCCCGTGACGCCGCCGGGGGGACCGGGGGTCTCACCGCCCGAAGTCGACGAAGGTGGCGAACCGTACGTCGTGGGCGGGGGCCCGGCTCATCGTGCCCAGCATGTCCACGGCCTCCTGGGTGATTGCCTCACGCGTCGGAGCGCCGAGGTCTCCCAGGGCCTGGACGGTGACGACCGCGTCGTCCGCGCTCTCGTCGAGGCGCCAGACGGCAGCCAGGAAGCCGTCGGCGAGGACGGTCCCGTAGGACTGGTTGCCCACGCCGTTGCGCCCTTTGTACGCGGGCGGGATGACCCGGGTGCGGTCGGCGTGGCCGAGCAGGACGTTGTCGAACTCCGGGAGGAAGCGCGGCGGGGCCGGGGTCTCCGGGTCTGGGCGGGGGGCGTCGGGCAGGTCGAAGAGTTCGACGCCGTTCTCGTCGCGGAAGGTGACCAGGCCCGGCCGCAGGCGCTCGAAGACCTCCCGCATCCGGGTGAGCCCGGCCCACGCCTGGAGGTCCTTCACCGAGGCCGGGCCGAAGGCACCGAGGTAGCGCAGCACGGTCGCGTCGGGCGGGGCCGCCGGCCGCGCAGGGCTGTCCAGCCAGTGCTCGGCGGTCGTCAGGGCGACCTGCCCGCTGCGCCCCCACAGCCCTCGCGGCGTGACCTGGACCAGCGGGAGCCGGCAGCGGGCGGCGATGCCGAGCGACTGCGGGTCGGCGTCCGGCCAGTGGGCGCGCAGCTCCTCCCGCAACTCCTTCATGGTGCGGGGCCGTTCCTCGACCAGTTCCCTGGCGAGCGAGGCGAGCCGGTCCAGGTCCACCCCGGTGAGCCCGCTCCGGAACATGCGCAGCTCCCGGTCGCGTGCCGGCTGGACGAGGGGGCGGAGCGTGAGGGCGTCCTCGGCGGTGTGGGTGTGGATGGTGGAGCGGAGGGTGACGATCCTGACCACCTCGCGGGACTCCATGAGCGCCGAGAGCGCCGCCGGGTCGAAGCCTTCGAGCCGGGAGAAGAGCTGGAAGTAGGGCGGCCTGGTGTTCTGGGCCTGGAGACCCACCAGGCGGCTGACTGCTTCCTTCACCGGCAGCTCGCTGCGGCGCAGCAGCAACTGCCGCTCCATCGTCGCCCTGTTGAGCGCGCGGGTGGAGAGCACGGGAGCGTGTCCGGTGGCCATGGTCCGCAGACTACGCGGACCCTTGCGCCGCCGGACGGGAACGGGGCGGTACCCCCCGGTCCGCGGCATGGCGGACGCGCGACACCCCCACCGGTCCGCGGCACCGAGGACTGCGGGGCCTCGGCCCCCATGATGGGGCGGTGATCAGTGTCCTGTTCGCCGTCCTGACCGCCCTGAGCAACGGCACCGCTTCGGTGCTGCAGCGCCGCGCCGCCCTGGAGGTCCCCGACAGCGAGGCGATGCGCCTGTCGCTGATCGGGCATCTGCTGCGGCAGAGGGTGTGGCTCGCCGGGATCGGGCTCGTGATCGTCGCGGCCGTGTGCCAGGCGGTGGCGCTGGCCACGGGGCCCATCGCCGTGGTCCAGCCGATCTTCGTGATCGAGCTGCCCGCGACCCTGGTCGTCGCCGGGTTCGTCCTGCGGGTGGGGGTCTCGCGCCAGGTCTGGGCCGGGGTGGCCGCGGTGACGGCCGGCCTGGCGCTCGGCATGGCGGCGGCCTCGCCGGTCGGCGGCAGCGACGACGTCCAGGGTGCGGCGTGGATCCCCGCGCTGGTGGTGACCGGGGCCTTCGAGGCAGCGCTCGTCGCCGCGGCGCTCGGCACCTCCGGCAACGCCCGGGCCGCGCTGCTGGGGCTTGCCGCGGCCTGCGGGTACGCGCTGACGGCGGCGCTGATGAAGGACGCCATGGCACGGCTGGACAGCGACGGCGTCACCGGCCTGCTGACGGCGTGGCAGCTGTACGCCACGGCGGCGGCCGGCGTGGGCGCGCTGTTCCTGCTCCAGAACGCGCTCCAGGCCGGTTCGCTGGTCGCGGTGCAGCCGATGCTGACGCTCGGGGACGCCCTGATCAGCATCGCCTACGGGGTGACACTGTTCGGCGAGGAGCTGCAGACCGGGTGGTGGCTCCTGCCCCAGCTGGCCGGACTGGCCCTGATCGCCGCCGGCTGCGTGGTCCTCGCCCGCTCCCCGCTGGCGACCGCGAACGCCGCGCCGCCGCCCCGGGTGGAGTGAGCCGGTCAGGGGCGCCCGCGCGCCGGGACCTCCTCGCCCGGCGGCACCGGTCCGGGCGGGGTGCCGTCGCCGAACGGACGGCCGCCCAGCTGCTCCCGGTGGTGGGGGGTGAGCCAGCCGGCGAGGTCGGGGCCGAGCGGCACGATGCCGGTCGGGTTGATGCCGGTGTGCACCTGGTAGTAGTGCCGCTTGATGTGGTCGAAGTCGACGGTGTCACCGAAGCCGGGGGTCTGGTACAGGTCGCGGACGTACGCCCACAGGACGCGGTCCTCGGCGATCTTGGAGCGGTTGCACTTGAAGTGCCCGTGGTAGACGGCGTCGAAGCGCACCAGGGTGGTGAACAGCCGGATGTCGGCCTCGGTAATCGTGTCCCCGACCAGGTAGCGCTGCCCCGCGAGGCGTTCGGAGACGAGGTCCAGGCGGCGGAACACGTCGACGTACGCCGCCTCGTACTCGCCCTGGCCTGCGGCGAATCCGGCGCGGTAGACACCGTTGTTGACGTCCCGGTAGACGCCGTCCATGACCGTGTCGATCTCGTCGCGCAGCCGCTCCGGGTAGAGGTCGGGGGCGCCGGGGCGGTGCAGGGCGGTCCATTCCGTGGCCAGGTCGAGCGTGATCCGCTGGTAGTCGTTGGTGACCAGCGCCCGGGTCGGTACGTCGACGACCGCGGGCACGCTGACGCCTCCCGGGTAGCCGCGCTCGCGTGCGTCGTACGCCTCGCTCAGGAACCCGATGCCGAGCACCGGGTCCTTGCCGCCCTCGTCGAGGGTGAAGCGCCAGCTGCGGTCGTCCTGGATCGGGTCGGCGACGGCCAGGGAGAGGGCGCTCTCCAGTCCCAGGAGCCTCCGTGAGACCAGGGCGCGGCTCGCCCAGGGGCAGGCGCGGCTGACGACCAGGCGGTAGCGGCCGGACTCGACGGGCCAGCCGTCGCGGCCGTCGGCGGTGATGCGGTCGGCGAAGTGGCTGCGGGAGCGCTTGAAGGGCTTGTGACCGTAGGAGGTGTTCCCGTCCTGCTTCCCCCGGTCCTCGGTGTCGCTCATGGTGTCCCCTCCGGGGCGTCGGTGGCTCCGGCGCCCGTGGCGTCGGACGTCTCGGAACGTCTCCTTCCCCGTCTGCCCGCCACGACGTCCGCGAGCGCCACGACGAGGCCCGCGAGGACGAACGCGACCGAGACGAGCAGGCCGTGGTCGTAGGCGTCGGCCCAGTCGCCGGGGCCCAGCTGCGCGAAGAACACCGAGCCGACGGCGGCGATGCCGATGGACGAGCCGACGCGCTGGCTGGTCTGCAGGGTGCCGCCGGCGCTGCCCGCGTTGTTCACCGGCACCTCGGAGAGGGTGAGGGTCTGGTTGGGCGCGATGACGAGTCCGCTGCCCAGTCCGGCGAGCAGCAGGGGGGCCGCCATGGCGAGCCCGGCGCCCCTGCCCGGCACCAGGTGGGCGGCCAGGGCCGTGAGTCCGAGCCCGACGGCCACCATGGTGAGTCCCACCACGATGAGGGGCCGGCCGAAGCGGCCCACCAGTCGGCCGCCGATGCTCGCCGAGGCGCCGGCGCCCAGGGCGAACGGAGTGATCGCGAGACCCGCCTCCAGGGCGCTGTAGTGCAGCCCGGACTGGAGGTAGAGCGTGCTGATGAAGAAGATCGAGGTGAACCCGGCGAAGTACAGAAGGATCATCAGGCAGCCGAGCCAGAAGGACCGGAGCCGGAAGAGCGACAGGTTCAGCACCGGCTGGATGTTCCGCCGTGAGCAGCGGGCCTCCCAGGCGACGAACGCCGCGAGCAGGACTGCGGCGACCGGGACGAGCAGCCACTTGCCGTCGCCGGGCCACTGCTGGGCCTGGACGAAGGGCAGCAGCAGGGCGAGGACCCCCGCGCCGAGCAGCAGGACTCCGACGGGGTCCAGGTCGCGCGGGCGGACCCGGCTCGCCGACGGGGTGTCGGGGAGGAGCCGTCTGGCCAGCAGGAGGCAGACGATCCCGATCGGCAGGTTGACGTAGAACACCCAGCGCCAGCCCTCCTGCGCCCCCGCCCCCTGGATCAGCAGGCCGCCCAGCAGCGGGCCGACGGCGGTGGAGATGCCGACCACGGTGCCGAACATGCCGAAGGCGCGGCCCCGCTCGCGTCCGGAGAACATCTGCTGGATGAGCGCGGAGATCTGGGGGGAGAGCAGCCCTCCGGCCGCGCCCTGGAGGAGCCGGGCGACGACGAGCCAGAGGCTGGACTGGGCGGCCCCGCAGGCCGCGGAGGCCAGCGTGAAGAGGGCCAGTCCCCACATGAACACCGCGCGGCGCCCCCGGGCGTCGCCGAGGCGTCCGCCCGGGACGAGGACGAGGCCGAAGGCGAGCGCGTAGCCGGAGAGCACCCACTGGAGGTCCGACTCCGGCGTGTCGAGCCCTTCCTTGATGGACGGCAGCGCCACGTTGACGATGGAGACGTCCAGGAGGGTCATGAAGCCCGCCACCAGGCAGACGGCGAGTGCGCGCCAGCGACGGGGGTCTGAGGGGCCGGGACCGGAAGAGCCTGTGTCCCGGTCACCCGCGCTTGCTGCCATGATCCGCACCCTAGGCCGCGGTCCGCCGATCGTCGCCCCGGGCGCGCCGTGTGCCCGGATGTCGCGTGCCCGCCGGTGGTGAGGAGCGGGGGTTGCGCCCCTGCGGCTCTTCCCTCCCCGGGGGACGTTGCCCTGCGGATCCCGGCGTGTGACGCCCCATCGGGGGTAGCGGTGGAGCATGACTGTCGGGAAAACGAGCGTTCTGGTCCTGGACTGCGCCGAACCCATGGAGCTCGCGCACTTCTACGCGGCTCTCCTCGACGCGGAGACGCGGATCGGGAGCGATCCCGACTTCGTCGAGATCGTCGGCAACAGCGGTGTGCACCTCGCCGTGCGGCGCGACCACGGTTACGCGCCGCCGAGCTGGCCGCGCCCGGAGGACTCCCAGCAGGCACATCTGCGCGTCCTGGTGGACCCGGGGGACATGGACGAGGCCGAGCGCGAGGCGATAGGCCTCGGCGCCCGGCCGGTGGACACGGGCGACAGCAACAGCGGCCCGCGTGACGTCCGCGTCTACACCGATCCGGCCGGGCACTCGTTCTCCCTGTCGGTGTATCCGGCGCGGCAGCCGGAGAGCTAGGAGCGCCGCCGCAGCGCGGCCTCCGTGAGCGACGGCGGGGTGTAGCCGGAGTCGCGTGCCGACAGGTCGGTGCCGGGCGGGACGATCTCGTCGATGCGGTCGAGGACGTCGCTGCTCAGCTTCACCTTGTCCGCGCCCAGCTGGCTTTCCAGCTGGGCGAAGGTCCGCGGACCGATGACGGCCGACGTGACGGCCGGGTGTTCGAGCACGAAGGCCAGGGCGAGCTGCACGAGGGTGAGGCCGGCCTCGTCGGCGAGGTGGGCCAAGGCGTCCGCCGCGGCCAGCTTGGCGGCGTTCTCCGGCGCCGCGATGTCGAAACGGGCGGCCTGGCGCGCGGCGCGGCTGGACGCCGGCTGCCCGGCGCCGGTGCGGTAGCGGCCGGAGAGCCAGCCGCCGGCCAGCGGGCTCCAGGTGAGCACCCCCAGGGCGTAGCGCCGGGCGACCGGCAGGACCTCGCGCTCGATGCCCCGTGCCAGCAGGGAGTACGGCGGTTGTTCGGCGACCACGCGTTCGCGTCCCCTGCGATCGGCGAGCCACTGGCCCTCGACGATCGCGGACGGCTCGAAGGTCGAGGTGCCGATGTAGCGGATCTTTCCCTGGTGGACGAGGTCGGAGAGCGCGCCGAGGGTCTCGTCGAAGTCGGTGCCGGGCTCGGGACGGTGCACCTGGTAGAGGTCGATCCAGTCGGTGCCGAGCCTGCGGAGGCTGTTCTCGACCTCCCGGATGATCCAGCGGCGGCTGTTGCCTTGCTCGTTGGGGCCGTCGCCGAGGCTGCCGTGGAACTTGGTGGCCAGCACCACGTCGTCGCGGCGCCCGCCGGCAAGTGCCTTGCCGACGATGGTCTCTGACTCGCCCGCGGAGTAGACGTCGGCGGTGTCGACGAAGTTGATCCCCGCGTCGAGCGCGTGATGGATGATACGGACGCTGTCGTCGTGGTCGGGGTTGCCGCGGGGGCCGAACATCATGGTGCCGAGGGCCAGCGGGCTGACCTTCACGCCGGTGCGCCCGAGGGTGCGGTACTCCGTCATCGTGCGTTCTCCTCGACGAGTGCGTCGGTGGTGGGGTGGTCGTCGGGTGCGGGGAGCGGGGAGCGGCGGCTGCGCCGGGTGGGCCGCAGTCCGCCGGCCCCGTCCGGGCGGCCGCCGGCCGGTCCGCTCCGTCGGTACGACCGGCCCGGGTCCGGACCCCCGGTCACCGGGCCCCCGCCGTCACCGGACCGACGGCGGTGCGGCTCTCCGCGGTGTCGACGGTGTCGAACAGCTGGTTGGCGGGCCTGGGCAGCCCGTAGTGCTCGCGCAGGGTGGTTCCGGTGTACTCCGTGCGGAACAGTCCCCGCTCCTGGAGGATCGGGACGACCCGGTCCACGAAGATCTCGAGGCCGGAGGGGAGCACGGCGGGCATGATGTTGAAGCCGTCGGCCGCCCCGCTGTCGTACCAGTGCTCGATGGTGTCGGCGACCTGTTCGGCGGTCCCCGCGAAGGTGCGGTGACCACGCCCGCCCCCAAGCCTGCCGATGAGTTGACGCACCGTCAGCCGTTCGCGCCGTGCCAGCTCCACCACCAGGGTGTAGCGGCTCTTGGCCCCCTCGATCTCGTCCTCGTCGGGGAGGTTCCCGGGGAGCTCCTCGTCGAGTGGGAGTGCGGCCGGGTCGAGCTTCAGCGTCCTGGCGAGCTGGCGCCTGGCGTACTCCGGGACGATGAGCCGGTCGAGCTCGGCGTCCAGCTCCAGCGCCTCGGCCTCGGTGTCGCCGATGACGGGGACGATGCCGGGCAGGATCTTGATGCCGTCGGGGTGGCGGCCGAGCGCCTCCGCGCGCTGCTTGACGTCCTTGTAGAAGGCGATGCCCTCCTCGAGGGTCTGCTGCGCGGTGAAGACCGCTTCCGCGTAGCGGGCCGCGAAGTCCTTGCCGTCCTCGCTGGACCCGGCCTGCACGAGCAGCGGGTGGCCCTGGGGCGGGCGCTGCACGTTGAGCGGGCCGTCGACGCGGAAGAACTCCCCGCTGTGGCCGATGCTGCGCACCCGGTCGGCCAGCGCGTGGACCCCGGCCTCCTTGTCGGCGACGACCGCGTCGTCGGCCCAGCTGTCCCAGAGCTTGGTGGACACCTCGACGAACTCGGCGGCGCGCCGGTAGCGGTCGCGGTGCAGGGGGGTGTCGTCGAGGCCGAAGTTGCGCGCCGCGTCGGCGCCGGCGGTGGTGACGATGTTCCAGCCGGCCCGCCCGCCGGATATGTGGTCCAGCGAGGCGAAGCGGCGGGCCAGGTTGTACGGCTCGTTGTAGCTGGTGGAGGCGGTGGCGATCAGGCCGATGCGTTCGGTGACCCCGGCGAGCGCCGTGAGCAGCACGGTGGGTTCCAGCTTGGCGGCGGGCCGCCGGCCGGGGTCACCCATGAGGACGGGTCCGTCGGCGAGGAACAGCGAGTCCAGGAGCCCGCGTTCGGCGATGCGGGCCAGGTTCCCGTAGTGGTCCAGGTCCGATTCGGCGCCGGCGTGGCTCTCGGGGAGGCGCCAGGACGCCTCGTGGTGGCCGGTGGACATCAGGAAGGCGTTGAGGTGGAGCTGCTTGCGCGGCATGGCGTGTTCTCCTCGGGAGATCTCGGAAGCTCGGCTGCGTGAGGTGGGCCCCGGACGCCTCAGGGCTGCGCGACACCGAGGGCGGCGAGCAGGGTGTCGCGGTACTCCTGGAAGCGGGGTTCGCGGCGGGAGCGCGGGGACGGCAGGTCGATCCGGAGGTCGACGGAGATGTGGCCGTCGTCCAGGACGAGGACCCGGTCGGCGAGCTCCACGGCCTCGTCGACGTCATGGGTGACCAGCAGCACGGCGGGGCGGTGGCGTTCGTACAGTTCGCGCAGCAGTCCGTGCATCTTGATGCGGGTCAGGGCGTCGAGTGCGCCGAACGGCTCGTCAGCGAGCAGGAGTTCGGGATCGCGTACGAGTGCGCGGGCCAGCGCGGCTCGCTGCTGCTCGCCGCCCGACAGCTCATGGGGCCAGGAGCCGCCGCGTCCTTCCAGACCGACCTCGGCGAGGGCGGTCCGGCCCCGCTCACGGGCGCGTGGGCCGCGCAGCCCGAGGGTCACGTTGTCGAGCACCCTCAGCCAGGGCAGCAGCCGGGAGTCCTGGAACGAGAGCGAGACCCTGTCCGGCACGGAGAGTGCGCCGGATCCCTCGACGGTGTGGTCGAGCCGGGCGACAGCGCGCAGCAGCGTGGACTTGCCGGAGCCGCTGCGGCCGAGGAGCGCGGTGAACTCCCCCTGCGCCACCGTCAGGTCGAGCTCCTTGAGGACCTTCCGGTCGCCGAACCGCCGTACGAGCCCGGAGGTGCGGATCGCGGGCCGGTCTTCCGTCAGCCCGCCAGTGTGCGTCGCCATGACAGAGCCTTCCTCTCGACTGCGCGTACCGCCGCGTCCGAGGCGAAGCCGAAGATCCCGTAGGCCACCAGCCCCACGATGATCACGTCGGACTGGGCGTACTGCTGGGCCTGGAACATCATGTAGCCGATGCCGCTGGTGGCGTTGATCTGCTCGACCACGATGAGGCCGAGCCAGGACGAGGTGACGCCGAGCCGCAGGCCGACGAAGAAGCCGGGCAGCGAGCCGGGGACGACGACCTTGCGGATGAACGTCGCCCGGCTCAGGCCGAGCCCTTCGGCGAGCTCGACGTACCGGCTGTCGATGCCCGTCAGCGACGCGTAGGTGTTGATGTACATGTTCACCGCGACCCCGAGCGCGATGACGGTGACCTTCATCTGCTCGCCTATGCCGAGCCAGAGGATCAGCAGGGGGAGCATCGCCAGGGAGGGAATGGCCCGCTTGATCTGGAGGGGGCCGTCCAGCAGGTACTCACCGCTGCGGCTCAGCCCTGCCGCCACGGCCAGGATCACCCCGGCGGACACCCCGAGGACGAGGCCGAGTCCGGCGCGCTGGAGCGAGACGAGGACGTTGTCCTGGAGGCGTCCGGTCGCGACGAGGTCGACCGCGGTGGAGTACACCGTGCCGGGCGAGGAGAGGATCCGCGGGTCGAGATGGCCGGAGGCGGAGGCCGCCCACCACACGAGGACGAGGAGCGCGGGGCCGATCAGCCGTCCGAAGGGCAGGGCCCGGCCGGGTCCGAGCCGCCGGCGGGTGCCCTGGGAGACAGGAGCCGCGCCTCCGGCGGCGGGCGGTCCGGACGGCCGCTCCACCGTCTGCGCGCGGTCCGTCCGCGCCTTCGCCAGCAGGTCGGTCATGATCCCTCCCGGTACTCGGCGGCGACGGCACCGGCCGCCAGCCCTTCGAAGCGGCGGTCGAACAGCCCGGAGGCCTTCTGCTCCGGCACGAAGCCCCCCTCGGCCAGCAGGTCGGCGGTCTCCTGCTCCCAGTCGAGGGCCTCGTCCCAGCTGACCGGGAACTGGGGCTTGTGCAGGGATTCGACGATGCGCCTGCCGTCCTCCTCCGACACGCCCTGGTCCTTCACGTAGTACGTGTCGATCCACTCGTCCCGGTTCTCCCAGGCCCACACCTGGCCGCGTGCCCACAGCGGGACGAAGCTGCGCACCGCCTTGGCCTTCTCCGGGTCGTTGAGCACCTCGTTCGGCGCCCAGAGCACGGTCAGCAGGTCGACGACCGACGTGCTGACCCCCCGCGCGCCGTCCTTGCCGTACTGGTCGAGGTACTTGGTGAGGGTCGGCTCGGCGAGCGGTGCCACATCGACCTGGGCGGACTGCAGGGCGGTGAGGAACTGCGTGCTGGGCAGGGCGACCAGCTCGACGTCGGAGGTCTCCAGTCCCGCTTCCTTGAGCGCCCGGAGGACGACGACCCCCTGTGCCTGCCCCTGGGAGAAACCTATCTTCCTACCGCGGAAGTCCTCGGCTCTCGTGAGGGACGAGCCCGGGGCCGTCGCAAAGGTGTAAAGGGGGTGCCGCCGTGTCTGGACCGCGACGATTTTCGCCCGGACACCGATGGCGTGTGCCTGGATGGGAGGAATTCCGGCGTTGACGGCCAGGTCGATGGATTTCGCGCGGAATCCCTGAATGATGTCGGGCCCCGCGGAGAGGTTCGGCCATTCGGTGACGGTGAAGGGGAGTTCCTTCGCCAGTCCTGCCGCCCCCAGTTGGAGCTGTGTCGAACGGGCGGCGATCTTCAGCTCGGTCCCGGACGCGGGCCTGCCGGAGGGGAGGGCGCCCGCGGGTTCCGCGGTGGCCACCGATTTCGTCTGGGGAGAGCATGCGGCGAGGCTCAGGATGCCGCCTCCCGCGAGCGCGAGGAACGACCTCCGGGCCAGGGCCCGCCTGGTGTCGTGACGTGTCATGGTGAAGGTCCTGATCACTGGTCGGGCGTGGGGCGGAGGGAGTGGTAGGAGCCGTCGTGGAAGAGCAGCGGGCTGCGCCCCTCGTCCAGCCAGGACTCCTCGACCCGCGCGACGACGATGCGGTGGTCGCCGGCCGGGACGATGGTCAGGACGGTGAGCTTCAGCCAGCCGGCCACCCCGTCGAGCACGGGTTCCCCGCCGGGCAGCCGGCTCCACCGGGTCGGCGCGGCGAACCGGTCGATGCCGCTGGTGGCGAACGTGGTCGCCAGCGGCGCCTGTTCGGCACCGAGGAAGTTCACGACGGCCGTGGAGGCCCGCTCGATGTGCGGCCAGGACGAGGTGGACGTCCCGATGCCGAAGGAGACGAGCGGAGGGGCGAGGGAGAGGGAGCTGAGCGAGGTCGCGGTGAATCCCACCGGTCCGCGGCCCGCGTCGGCGGTGACGACGACGACACCCGCGGGATGCCTGCGGAAGGCCCTCCTGAAGTGCTCGGGCGCGATGCCGGGGGCGGCTGCGGTGGCGGTTTCTGATGACGGGACTGCGGCGTACGAGGACACGGTGACGGTCAATGTCTCTCCCCGGTCGAAAGGCGGAATTCGGGCGTGCGGAAATCACGCGAGGGCGTGCAGGAGCGCATCAGGGTGCGCGAAATCGCGGGACGGATGGGAAAACATCCACGAATGTGGACCGCCCGCAGACGCGGCTGAGGGGTTATCGGTCACCCGGACAGGGACGACAACAGGAACGCCGGGCGCAATCGCTCTTCGGCGTGGCCGCGCGGCAGGAGTGCGCCCGTACGGGCACGTTCCCTGAATTCCGCTTTCGGCTGTTCATGAATCCATCTTCTCGTTCGGTCCGGGGCCGGTCAACAATGCAACGATCTGAATTAATGCGGGAATCGGGGGATCAGGAGACCGCGGGCAGCGCCGGCCAGGGCCCCAGCGGGTCCGTGTACAGGGCGCCCAGCGCGACGGCGCCCCCGGCGGTGGCCAGCACCTGACCGGTGAAGCTGCTCGGCACCACGGCCCGCTCCGGGTCCTCGCAGGCCCAGGAGCGCATCCCCACCTCCTCACGGAGGTCGGCCAGGCACTCCGGCAGCCGGCCGGATCCGGGCTCGACCACCACCAGGCACTCCGGGTCGAACATGTCCAGGAGCAACGCCGCCGCCCTGCCCACCAGGCGGGCACGACGCCGGAACAGGGCCACGGCACGCGGCTCGCCCGCCAGGGCGTGGTCCAGCAGTTCCTGGAACGTCCCGACGTACAGGCGCTGTTCGGCGGCACGCCGGATCATGGCCCGCTCGGACACCTCGGACTCCAGACACCCGGTGCGTCCGCACCTGCAGGGCTCGGCGTCTCCCGACCCGCCGGATCCCAGGGGGAGATGGGCCACGCTCCCCGCGCCGGAGCGGGGCCCGCGGTGCAGTTCCCCCGCGGTCGCGAAGGCCCCGTCGACGACCGCGCCGATGAAGAGCAGGACCGTGCTCGCCCGGGTCGAGGCCTCGCCGAACATCTGCTCGGCTCGGGCCAGCGCCCGGGAGTGGCTGTCCACATGGACGGGGAGCCCGGTGGCGGCGGCGAGGACCTCGCGCACGGGAACGGCGCGCCAGCCGAGGTGCGGGTGCTCCACGACGACTCCCGCGGCCGGGTCGACCCGGTGGCCTGTGGCCACCCCCAGGGCCAGCACCTGCCGCCCGGCCGCGTGCGCGGCCGTCAGCAGGGGCAGCCGGGCGGCCAGGTCGTCCAGGATCCGGCGCGGGTGCGTGCTGGTGTGCGGCCGGCGGTCCTCCGCCACGACCCGGCCGCGCAGGTCCATCAGGGAGACCGTCGAGTGCGCGACCGCGATGTGGGCGCCTGCCACCAGGAAGCGGGACGTGTCGATCTCGACGGGTACGTGAGGGCGTCCGAGTCCGCGCGGTCCGGTCGTCTCCGCGCTCTCGCGGACCAGTCCGCGAGACAGGAGCCGGCCGACGTGCCCCGTGACCGATGCGGGTGAGAGGCCGGTGAGCCGCGCGACGGTGGAACGGGCCACCGGGCCGTGGTCGAGGATCGCGCCCAGCACGGATCCCGTACCGGAGGCGCGGCGGGACTGCCCGGCGGAGGGGATCTCGGAGCGGAGCGGGGGCCGGGAGAGGCGGGTGGGAGCGGGCAGACGTGTCACAGGCGTCGTCCAGGTCCTGGATGGCGGCGTGCGTGGAGGTGAGTACCCCTGCGGGGCCTCCTGGCGGAATCGGGCGGCATCGCGCCGGCCCGGGTCCGCTGAGCCATGACGGGGCGTCCTGCGCGGGTCCGTGGAGGCGAGACCTCAGGAGGCGCGCGGACTCGGGGTGTTCAGGCCCGGTGACACGCCGCGGAGCACACACGCTTCAGGTCGACATGACCTCGCGTCGTCAGGTGTGCGGTTCGCTGCATGTCACGCAACGTATCCGGAACGGCGCGAGCCGGTCAAACGTCTGACCGCATGGTGGACTCGGGCACCCCGGGGCACGCGGGGTGCGCGCGGCGGACCGGGAGCCGCCGAACTCCAGTACGGACGGGGGGTGATGACGCCCGGAATTAACCTCCCGTCTCTTGCCACGACCGGTCTACGCGCATAGCTTTTGGCCCTCACCACACATTTGGGGGCAGTTCCCGTGTACATAGCCAGACCCGGCTCCGCCCTGCTGGCCGCCGCCGTCGCCGTGACCCTCTCCGTGACCGCGTTGCCCGCCGCCTTCGCCGCACCGTCGTCGTCGGCCGTCATCTCCGAGGTGTACGGCGGCGGGGGCAACTCCGGCGCGTCGCTGACCCGTGACTTCATCGAACTGGCCAACGCCAGCCAGAGCTCCTTCGCCCTGTCCGGATTCAGCGTCCAGTACCTTCCGGGCAGTCCCTCCGCCGGATCGCTGTGGCAGGCCACCGCCCTCTCGGGCGCCGTCGCGCCGGGCGGCCGCCACCTCGTCGCGCAGGCAGCAGGCACCGGAGGGACGGTGGCCCTGCCGGCCCCCGACACGACCGGCACCCTCGCGATGTCCGCGACGAGCGGCACGGTCGCGCTGGTCTCCGGGACGGCCCCGCTGACCTGCAGGACGGCCGCCGACTGCGCCGCCGACACCCGGATCGTCGACCTCGTCGGCTACGGTTCCGCCGTCGTGCGGGAGGGCGCCGGACCGGCGGCGGGTGCCTCCAACACCGCCTCCGTGGCACGCGGTACGTCCCTGGCGGACACCGACGACAACGCCGCCGACCTGGCCGGCGGCTCCCCGACGCCGGTCAACGCCGCGGGCGAGACCTCCGGCGGCTCGGACCCGGGCGAGCCCGGCGGACCGACCGAGCCCGGCACCGTGCGGATCCACGACATCCAGGGCACGACCCGGCTCTCCCCGCTCGCCGGGCAGCAGGTCACCGGTGTCCCGGGAGTCGTCACCGGGGTACGGACCTCGGGCTCGCGCGGATTCTGGATCCAGGACACGGCACCGGACGACGACGCCCGCACGAGCGAAGGTGTGTTCGTCTACACCGGTTCCTCGGCCCCCACCGTCGCCGTGGGCGACTCCGTACTGGTCAGCGGAAAGGTCGCCGAGTACTACCCGGCCACCGGAGCCCAGTCCCTCACCCAGATCACCGCTCCGCTGACCACGGTCCTCTCCTCGGGCAACGCCCTGCCGGACGCGGTCGTCCTGGACGCCTCCTCGGTGCCGGACGCCTACGTGCCGACGGCCGGCGGCGGCTCCATCGAGGCACTCGCCCTCGACCCGGCGGCGTACGCCCTGGACCTCTACGAATCGCTCGAGGGCGCTCGCGTCACGATGGCCGACACCCGGGTGACGGGTGCGACCACCGCGTACGACGAGGTCTGGGTGACCGTCAAGCCGCGGGAGAACCCCACCCGGCGCGGCGGCACGCTGTACGCCTCCTACGAGGACCAGAACACCGGCCGCCTCAAGGTGATGTCGCTGGACGCCGCGCGGCCCGTCCCGGTCGCGGACGTGGGCGACGTGCTGAAGGGCGCCACCACGGGGGTCGTCGACTACGCGTCGTACGGCGGCTACAACGTCCAGGCCACCGAGCTGGGCACGCTGAAGGACAACCACCTGAAGCGCGAGGTGACCCGGAAGCAGAAGCGCAAGGAGCTCGCCGTCGCCACGTACAACGTGGAGAACCTCGACGCGGCCGACGAGCAGGCGAAGTTCGACACCCTGGCGCAGGGCGTGGCAGTCAGCCTCTCGTCGCCGGACATCGTGTCCCTGGAGGAGATCCAGGACGACAACGGTGCGGTGAACGACGGCACCGTGGGCTCCGAGGCCACGCTGAAGCGCTTCACGGACGCCATCGTCGCGGCGGGCGGGCCGAGGTACGCGTGGCGCTATGTGGCGCCCGAGGACGGCAAGGACGGCGGTGAGCCCGGCGGCAACATCCGCAACGTCTTCCTCTTCAACCCCGACCGGGTCGACTTCGTTGACCGCGCGGGTGGCGACGCGACGACCGCCGTGCAGGCGGTGAAGACGCGGAAGGGCGCCGAACTCTCCGTCTCGCCGGGGCGGATCAACCCGACGAGCACCGCCTGGGACAACAGCCGCAAGCCGCTGGTGGGCGAGTTCCGCTTCCGCGGCGAGTCCGTCTTCGTCATCGCCAACCACTTCGCGTCCAAGGGAGGCGACCAGTCCCTGCACGGGCGCTACCAGGAGCCGGTGCGCGGATCGGAGACCCAGCGCGTGCGGCAGGCCGCGGAGGTCAACACCTTCGTCACCTCGCTGCTGAAGGCGGACAGGTCGGCACAGGTCGTCGCCCTGGGCGACCTGAACGACTTCGCCTTCTCCCCCACGGTGAAGACCCTGACCGGCGGCAAGGTGCTCAAGCCGCTGATCACGACACTTCCCGCCGGCGAGCAGTACAGCTACGTCTACGACGGCAACTCCCAGACGCTGGACCACATCCTGACCAGCCCTGCCGTCCGCCGCTTCGACTACGACGTGGTGCACATCAACGCGGAGTTCGCCGACCAGGCGAGCGACCACGACCCGCAGATCGTGCGGATCGACGTGAAGGGGCAGGGCCACAGGCACTGACCCTCCCCGGGTGGTGGCCCCTGCCGGGCCGCCACCCGGACCACCCGCACCCGCACCGCGCGGACCACCCGGACCGCGCTCACCACCCGCCGCTCACCACCCGCCGGTCACCGCCCGCCGGTAGCGGGAGACGGCGGTGCGGCTCCGGGCCGGTCGACAGTCACGCGTCCTGGAGCCGGTGGACCAGCAGACCACGCCGCTGGACGAGGTGCTCCTCGACGTGAGCAGCGCTCTCCTGAGGAGTCACCGCCCCGCGAGCAGCGCTCTCCCGCCGGATCACCGCCCCGCGAGCACCGCTCTCCCTGAGGAGCACCGCCCCGGACTGCGATGCGGGATCACGGGGTCGGGGGCGCTGCGGATGCGTTCTCCGCCGGAGTGGCCTCGCCGGCCCGCCCCTGGTGCGGGAACAGGGCCGCGACCGGGTCGAGCGGCTGGTCGGTGAAGAAGCGGGTCACGAGGGACGCGACCTCGTCGGACCGCTCCAGGACGACCCAGTGGTCGGATTCGGGGAGCGTGAGGAAGCGGCTCCCCTCGATGGTCGCGGCGAACTCCCTTTGCCGTTCGGGCGAGGTCACCGTGTCGTGCTCCCCGGCGAAGACCAGGGCGGGTACGCCCGACAGCCCTCCGGAGAAGTCCGGCATGTCACCCAGCGCCCGGCGCAGCGAGTCGGCCGCGTGCTCCGAGTGGGCGAGGGCGTGCAGGAAGGAGCGGCGCACGTAGCGCCGGGCGAGTTCCCTGCGGTGCACGGGGCGGGCCGGGTCCAGGCACATGAGTCCGTCGGCGGCCAGCGTCGCGAAGCCCTCGGTGTTTCCCTCGGCCAGCGCCTGTGTCGCCCGGTGCCAGTACGTCCGCCGGTCCTCGCCGATGTGGGTGGGGACGCCGCCGAGGGCGATCCTGGCGACGCGCCCCGGGTGGTGCTGCGCGCAGCCGAAGGCGATGGAGGCCCCGTAGGAGAACCCGAAGAGATTGACCCTCGGGATGTCCAGGTCGTCGAGGATCCCGGTGACCGCGGCGCGCAGGACCGGTGCGCTGGGTCCGGGCGGCAGCGGGTCGGCCGTGCCCATGCCGGGAAGGTCGGCGGTCACCACGTCGGCCACGGGGCCCAGGTGGTCGTCCATCTGCGGCCAGCCGAACATGCCCTGCAACGCGCCGCCGATGACGACGACCGGTTCGGTGGCGGGCGCACCGGCGGCCGGGTCGCGGGGCAGGACGCGGTAGCCGTAGCGCAGTCCGTCCACGGTCAGCGAGCGGATGATCTCTTCGGGCACGGTGCTCCTCGCTTCCCGTCAGGCCCTGGTGAGCACGAGTGCCGCGTTGTGGCCGCCGAACCCGAGTGACGTCTTGACGGCGCAGTCGAACGCGGCGTGCCGGGCCTCCTTGCTCACCACCTCGACGGGGATCGCGGGGTCGGGGGCGTCCAGATTGGCGGTCGGCGGGACGAGCTGGTGCTGGAGCGCCAGGACGGTCAGCGCAGTCTCGATGCCGCCCGCGGCCCCCAGGGTGTGCCCGGTCATGGCCTTCGTCGAGGTGACGAGGGGGTGTTCGCCGAGGACGCGGCGGAGCATGGCCGACTCGATGAGGTCGTTGGCGACGGTCGAGGTCCCGTGGGCGTTGACGTGGCCGACGTCCGTGGCGTCGACGCCCGCGTCGGCGAGCGCGGTGCGCAGCGCCCGCTCGATGCCGAGGCCGTCGGGGTCGGGGGCGACGGCGGAGTGGGCGTCGCTGGAGGCCCCGTAGCCGGCGACACGTGCCCGGACGCGGGCGCCTCGGGCGCGCGCGTGCTCGGGGCGTTCCATGACGAGGAGGCCCGCGCCCTCACCCACGACGAACCCGTCCCGGTGGGTGTCGAAGGGGCGGCAGGCCGCCACCGGGTCGTCGCGGCGGGTGGAGACCGCCCGCATCTGGCAGGCGCTGGCGATCAGCAGCCGGGAGCGGACCGATTCGGCGCCGCCCGCGACGACGATGTCGCAGGCCCCCGTGCGGAGCATCTGGTGGGCCGTGCCGATGGCCACGGTCCCCGACGAGCAGGCCGTCGAGACGGCCTGGCTCGGACCGTGCACCCCCAGGTCCATGGCGACGCTGCTGGCCGCGCCGTTGACGACGCTCAGCGGGGCGAGCTTCGGGGAGACACGGCGCGCTCCGCGCTCGGTGAGGGTGGTGTGCTGCTCGTCGTAGAACGGCAGCCCGCCGTGGGCGGAGCCGATCACGACGGCGACCCGGCCGCTGTCCCAGACGGAGGGGTCGAGCCCGGCGTCCGCGACCGCCTCACGGGCCGCGATCACGGCCAGCTGGGAGAAGCGGTCCATCAGCCGCTGCGCCGCGACGCCCAGGAGCGCCTTCGTGTCCAGGCCTTCGACGGTGTACATGAAGTCGCAGGACAGGCCCTCCAGTTCCGGAAGATGCGGTACCGAAGGGACGGCAGCGGTGTCGCACACCCCGTGCCAGGCCGCGTCGGTTCCCACGCCGGCGGCGGTGACCAGGCCGACGCCGGTGACCGCGGCGCTGAACGGCTCGATGCCCGGCCGTGGGACCCCGGACGCGTGCGGACCCGGGCGCGTCACGCGCCGGCCTTGCTGCGCACGGCCGCGACCAGATGTCCGACGGTGTCGCGCGACGACAGGACGACGTCCTCCAGATCGATGTCGAGCCGGTCCTCGATGAGGAGCCGTAGCTCCTCCAGGGCGAGCGAGTCCAGCCTCAGCTGACGGAGCGGCACCTCGGGCCGGATGGACCCCGGATCGGTTCCGAACCTGGTGACGAGCAAGGCGCTGATCTCTTCCGAGGTGCTCATGCGGACGCTCCTGCGCTCTCGGTACGCGGTGGCGCCGGCCGCGTGGGGGGTGAGGTGGCCATCGGGGGACGCCGGCTGCTCGGGAGGGACCCTTTATACGCCTTCGAGGCCGGTTTCCCGGCCCCCGTTCCCCCGTGAGGAGGGGAGGCGGCCAGGTGTACGAATCCGACGCGCCGCGGCGTGTCGCGCGATGGGCACGGGCGTGCGGACGCGCGCATCCGAGGCGGGGCGGGAACGCGGTGGTGACGGAGCGACAGGAGGGGCCTGCCGGTCCAACTGGACGGTTCCGTAGGCCGAGTTGTGCGAGTCGCCCGGCGGAGGCACGGGGCGCGGCCCGGTCCGCCTCGCGCCTCCGGCCGTACGGTCCGCCCGGCATGCACACCGGCACGGCACGACGACGGCGTTGACCTGCGCCGGACCGGGAGGGAACGAGGCGCCAACAGGACTCCCGGTGAGGGGTCTTGGGCCGTAAACTCCGCGATCATGACCTTCGAAACGGTGTACTCCGACGCGCCCGCCCTCGACGGGCCCGCCCTCTTCCCGACCATGGCCACGATGCGCGCCATGCGCCGCCTCAGGCCGGACGCCGTGCCGGACGAGACGCTCGAACAGCTCATACAGGCAGCGGTCTGGGGCCCCAGCGGCGGCAACATGCAGTGCTACGAGTACGTGGTCGTCACCGACCGCGCGGTCATGGCGGAGCTGGCCCCGCTGTGGAAGCGGTGCGTGGACGCCTATCTCGCGACGACCGGCAAGCACGCGCCCGCGGGCATGCCCGACGCCGCGTACGGGCGGATGGTGGCGGCGATCGAGTACCAGCGCGACCACTTCGCCGAGACCCCCGCGCTGATCATCCCCTGCTACAAGTTCCCGGAGCCCCGGTTCGACGAGGAGGGCCTGGGCATCTACGCCGAGTCGCTCGGCCCCGAGGGTCTCGCGCACATGACGAACACCCAGACGCGCTTCCAGGCGCTCGCCGAGGGCTCCTGCGTCTATCCGGGCGTCCAGAACATCCTCCTGGCGGCTCGGGCCCTGGGGCTCGCGGCCAACGTCACCATCTGGCACCTGATGCTGGAGCAGGAGTGGAAGAAGGCCCTCGGGATCCCCTCGGACACGCACACCTTCGCCGCCATTCCGGTGGGATGGCCGCAGGGCAACTTCGGACCGGTCCGGCGCCGCCCGGTCGCCGACGTCGTCCACCGGGACCGCTGGTAGCACCACCGACGGGCCGCCGCTCCCGGACGGGACGGCGGCCGCCGGCCGTGGGGGCAGGGTGATGGCCGCCGGTCGTAGGGGCAGGGTGGCGGCGCCCGCCATTCATGGGGGGGCGCGACGGCGGCCCGCCGGAAGTCACGGGGCGGGGCAGGGCTCAAATCCATTGGAGTGAAGGCGATTTGGACACGCCCGGACGCTGAGCGCAATGTGTAAATCACACGGATAGCCTGTGCGGGCTCGACGGCCCCCGGCCCACCCCACCCCACCCCACTCCGGGTCCGGCGGCCTCCCTCTCCCCCACGAAACCTGGAGCAGGCATGCCCCGACGCCCCGTCGGCCACATCCGAGGCCGCGCAGCCGTTCTGGCCTCTCTCACCGCCACCGCCCTGGTCACCGCCGGCCAGCCGGCCGGCGCCGCCCCGGTCGGCGCCGACCCCATGAACCGCGCGTTCCGGCAGGCCGCCGCAGCGTACGGCGTCCCGCGCGACCTGCTCGCCGCCGTCGGCTACGGCGAGACGCACCTGGACGGACACGCCGGGCTCCCCAGCCAGGACAACGGCTACGGCGTGATGCACCTCGCCAGCAACCCCGTCAACCACTCCCTGGAGAAGGCGGCCGCACTGACGGGCAGGTCCGCCGCGGATCTGCGCGAGGACACCGCGGCCAACATCCTGGGCGGGGCGGCCGTGCTGCGGAACCACGCCGATGCCCTGGGCCTGGACAAGGCCGAGCGGGCCGACATCGACGCCTGGTATCCGGCCGTGGCCCGCTACAGCGAGGCCGAGGGCGCCGTCGCCGCCCTCTACGCGGACACCGTCTACACCTTCCTCGCACAGGGCCTGCGGGCCACCGTCGCCGGCGGTGAACGGATCTCGGTCACCTCCCGTCCGGTCTCCCCGGAGAAGGGCCCGCTCGCGAAAGCCGACGTCACCGCCCAGAGCCCGGACTACCCCCCGGCCCTGTGGGTGGCCGCCGACACCGCCAACTTCGCCACGGGGCGCACGGCGACGGTCGACAAGGTGGTCATCCACGTCACGCAGGGGTCGTACGCCGGGACCATCAGCTGGTTCCAGGACCCCGTCTCGAAGGTCAGCTCCCACTACGTGGTCCGCGCCTCGGACGGCCAGATCACCCAGATGGTCCGCGACAAGGACACCGCGTACCACGCGAAGAGCGCCAACGCCTCGTCGCTCGGCATCGAGCACGAGGGCTTCATCGACAACCCGTCGTGGTTCACCGACCCGATGTACCGGGCCTCGGCGGCGCTGACGAAGTACCTCTGCGACCGGTACGGCATCGCCAAGGACCGGTCGCACATCATCGGGCACAGCGAAGCCCCCGGGAACGACCACACCGATCCGGGCGCCAACTGGAACTGGACCTACTACATGCAGCTCGTCGGCGCCTCGGCCGGCGGCGCGGACGCCCAGAGCTTCGCGGCGTACACGACCCAGAAGCAGGGCTCGACGGGCGCGCAGGTGAAGGCGGTCCAGAACCTGCTCAACCAGCAGGGGTACGAGGCCGGCGCCGAGGACGGCATCTTCGGCGCCGCCACCAGGAGCGCCGTGCAGGCCTTCCAGACGGCGCGCGGCCTCACCCCCGACGGCGCGGTCGGCACGAGGACCTGGACGGCGCTGCTCTCCGCGGGCACCACGCCCGCCCTCGCCCAGGGCTCCTCGGGCGACGCGGTCAAGCGGGTGCAGCGTGCGCTGACGGCGGCTCTGGGCCGTACGGTGACGGCCGACGGAGCCTTCGGCGCGCTCACGGACACGGCGGTCCGCGACTACCGGAGCGCCCGCACCCTCGGGACCGGCGGGAACGTGGACGCCGAGACCTGGAAGGCCCTTCAGTCCGGACGCTGACCTCCGGCTTTCGCGCCCCGCGTCCTGCACCGCCCGTCGGGAACCCCGCGTCTGACGGACCGGTGGGCGCGGGGCGTCGCCACGCCTGACGGCCGGGCCCACCGGTCCGGGGGAACCGTCTCCGCGCAATTCTCCGGCGGAGGGAAGCACCCTTCCCTAATATGGCAAGCAGACAGCACCACTATCCATACTGAAGGTGAGTAGTGCGATGCCGACGCTTCCGTGGGTCACCCCCCAGCCGCCTCCCTCCGACGCCACGACCGTGGTCATGGCGTCGCGGTTCGAGGTCCGCTCGCTGCGCGACGTACCGCGCTTCCTCCTGAAGTCGCTGACGGCGTGGAGGCAGGTGCGCTCCGCACCGGGAGCCTTCGGCGCCTCGCTGATCGCCCGGCCGGGCAGGCGGGTCTTCTACACCCTGTCCGCCTGGGAGAGCCGCGAGGCCCTCCACGCCTTCGCCCGGACGGAGCCGCACCGGGGCATCATGACCGCCCTGCGGCCCACGATGCTGTCGTCGACGTTCACCTTCTGGGAGGTGCCGGCCGGCCGGCTGCCGATCGGCTGGGACGAGGCGAAGCGGCGCATCGAGGAGCAGCGGCGGGCCGATGCCGCCGGGCAGGACGATGCGACGGTCTGACCGCCCGTACGCTCCGGAGCGCACCCGCGGGGACCCGTTGCGCCTTCCCCCGCACCGCTCGGCCGGGCGAACCTGGGCTCTGCCGGCACGCGGCCGGCAGGACGGCGGAGTTCAGGGGGGCGATCGGACATGGCTCGCACGCAACCGGCATGCGGAGCACTCACGCAGAAGGGCACACGCTGCCGACGGCTGGCGATGAAAGAGGCCTCGCGGTGCGACCGGCACCGGGGCGACTGGTCGACGTACACGGTGGCGAGGCGCAAGGCCCGCGAGAAGGCGGCCCGTCGGCGCTGAATTCGCGTGCCCCGTGGTCGGCGCTCCGGCAGACTCGGCCGATGAGCGCCGACCTCCCGCCCGCCCGTACACGCGCACTGGCGCATGTGGCCTCGCTGTCGGCGGGCGGCCCGCTGGACCCGTCCCTGCGCGTGACGTCGCCCTTCCACCCGGACCGGGTCGGCGGCGGCCGTATGGTCCTGAAGCGGCTGGCCGAGGACGGCGTGTACGTCTCCCAGTTCGTCACCGGCACCAGCAACGGCGGTCTCACGGCCCACCCGGGCGGCGCGCGCTTCGGAAGGTGAGCACCCGCACGGCGAGGTGGTCCCGTGCCCCCTGCGGGAGGCACGGGACCACCTCGATCGGTCCGTTCAGCGGGTCACTTCAGGCCGAAGGCCCTGATGATCTCCTGGTCCACGACCAGGCCGCCGGGGCCCTCGGTGTGCGCCTTGAGCGAGACCGAGGACACGCCCTTGGCGGGAGTCCGCACCTTCGCGGTCCACTGCCCCGACGCCTCCTTGCTCAGCTTCACCGCGCTCCAGGTCTTGCCCTCGTCGTAACTGACCGACAGCGAGGCCTTGGTCGCCTTCACCGCACCGTCCAGCCAGGCCTGCGTGCCTGACTCGATGCCGATCTCGACCTGCTTGCCTGCCTTGACGTCACCCGCCAGGTCGGTGTCCACGTCGTAGTCGAGCTGGAGCAGCGGGATGTCCGCCCTCTCCGTGCCCTCGGGCAGCGCGCCCGAGACGAAGCCCCACTCGGAGTGCGTGCGCGTCGAGGTCTTCCAGGTCGCCTCGTCGCGCTTCGAGTCGATGACCAGGCGGTAGGGCACCTTCTCGGCGGACAGGTCCCAGGCGTAACCGGCCCGGCCCGCACCCTTCTTGATCAGGGTGTTCCCCTGGTAGAAGGCGTAGGACGTGGTGTCGTACTCGTCCTCCGGCATCGAGCCGGAGTGGCCCTCGCCCGAGTCGGTCCACGGCGTGATGTTGAACTGGACATCGTTGTACGCGGTGCGGAACGGTCCCCAGTACCCGGTGCCGAGCCGTGGGCCGACCACCGGGGCGAACCACTCGTCGCGGTAGGTGCGGCCGGCGGTGTAGTCGAGCTCCGCGCTGCGCACCTCGTGCGCCGGGCCGGAGTCGGCGTTCAGGACCGAGTGGTTCTCGTACCAGAAGGAGGCACCGGGCAGCGGGTTGACCCACTCCGTGCGGGTGCCGGGGAACTTCTCGTACTCCTCGAAGCCGAGGCCCGGTCCGTAGTCCGGGATGTCGTAGCGGTAGCCGCCGCCCAGCGTCGCCTTGTGGCCGTAGAAGGTGTTCTCCACCTTCGCCAGCTGCCGGGTCGAGGGCGCGAAGGCCAGCGAGCGGTCCGGGACGGTGCCGTCGTGACGGTCCACCAGGTCGTAGACGTAGTCCGCGAACTTCTTCTGGTCGACGCTGATCTGCTTGCCCCGCTGAGCCGCCCTGATCAGCGGATCGCCGGCGATCCGCTGCACCGCAGCCACCGGGATGGAGCTCTCCTCCCCGTAGGGGAGGTACGACTCCATCGCGACTCCGCGGCCGTCGTTGACGACGAACAGCGCCTGCGCACCGGCGGCGAGCGCGTTGGCCAGCCGGTCGGCGGGCGGCACGGTGTCGCTGCGGGTGACCACGACGGCCTTGCCCTTGGCGTTCAGGCCCTTGAAGTCGGCCGCGCCGCCGTCGCCGGCGAAGACGGCGGTCAGCGCCTGCCGGCTGTCCTCCGCGACGAAGGAGCCGCGCTGGGCGATGACGGGAACGTCCTCGCCACCCGCGGAGACGTCGATCATCTTCTCACCCTGGCGCCAGCGGGTGAGGAAGCTGAAGTCGCCCTGGGTGACCTTCTTCGTGGGGCTCGCCCACAGCTGGTCGTAGGTCGGCGGGATCTGGTACGCGTCACGCTGGACCATGCCCTCGGGGGACGTACGGGCCATGTCGTAGCGCAGCTGCCGCGTCTCGGTCTCCTTCGGGGTGCGCACGCTGACCTTGCGGGCCTTCGACGCGTCGAGGGTGACCGTGGTGGCCTTGTCCAGGATCGTCTCGGGTGCTGCGAGGAACGCCACGGCCTGGGAGTCGGCGCGGTCCCCGTCGACGTCCGCGGAGGTCCAGGCGGTGTAGTTGCCCGGGGGCAGCCGCAGGGTGGTCTCACCGGAGACCTGGACGAGGCCGAGCTGCGGGTCGCCGAGCGCGGCGAACACCACGGTGCCGTCCATCGGCTTGCCCGCACGGTCACGGAGACGGAGCGTCAGGTCGTAGAGCTCCTGCTCCTTGTTCACGGCGAAGCCGGTGTGGGCCACGGTCGCGCCGGTCGCGTCGGTGGCGACGACCTGTCCGGAGAACCGGGTGTCGTTCGCGACCTTCGACGGGTCGATCGAGAGGACGGCCTCGGCGGTGGAGCCGGCCGGGACGGCGAGCTCGGACGTCGACAGGGTGTAGGCGGCGGCGTCCGTGTCGGTCGCCAGCTTCAGCGTGACGTCCTCGTCACCCGTGTTGCGGTAGGTGATGGTCCGCTCGGCGACGGCGTCCTCGGGACTGTGCGGCCAGTCGTACGAAGCGACCTCGACGGAGCCGGTGGCCTCGATCGTCGTGTCGATGGCCGCCTTGACGTCGAGGCGCCCGGTGCCCTGCTCGTACGGCGTGTAGTCGGGCAGCGGCTTCGACGAGCTCATCAGCGCGTCCTTGAGGCGCTGACCGGACCACTCGGGGTGGCGCTGCTTCAGGATGGCCGCAGCGCCGGCGACGTGCGGGGTCGCCATCGACGTCCCGGACATCTGCTGGTACATGCCCTCGATGCCGGGGACCGACTGCGAGGCGGCGGCGTTGATGTCGACGCCGGGGGCGGACAGGTCCGGCTTCAGCCCGTAGGACCGCACGAGCGGCCCCATGGAGGAGAAGTCGGCCCGGCCGTCCTGCTTGTCGACGGCGGCGATGGTGAGCGCGCTCGCGGCGGAACCGGGCGCGCCGATGGTCCCCGCCCCGTAGGCGTTGCCTGCGGCGATCACGAACAGCGGACCGCCGTCGGCGGAGAGCGCGTCGACCGCCTGTGCCATCGGGTCGGTGCCGTCGTCCGGGACGCTGGAGCCGAGGCTCATGGAGACGACGTCGGCGCCTTCCGCCTTCGCCCACTCCATCGCCTCGATGATGCCCGAGTCGGCGCCGGACCCCTCGTTGCTCAGGACCTTGCCGACGATGAGGTCGGCGGCGGGGGCGACGCCCTTGTTCACGCCGCCCGAGGCTGCGCCCGAACCCGCGATGGTGGAGGCGACGTGCGTGCCGTGACCGTGCTCGTCGTCGACCTCCTCGCCCGGCACGAAGCTCCTGGACTCCTTGATGCGGTCCTTGACGTCCGGGTGCGTCGCGTCGATGCCGGTGTCCAGAACCGCGACCGTGGTGCCCTTGCCGTCGAAGCCGGCCGCCCAGGCCTGCGGTGCGTTGACCTGGGGCACGGAGTCCTTGAGCGTGGCCTCGACCTTGCCGTCGAGCCAGAGCTTGGCGATGCCGTTGTCCAGCGAACGACTCTTCTCCGTACGGGAGATGTCGCTCCAGAAGGCGCGGGCGTCGTCCTTGTCGGCCTTCAGGGCCGCACCGTGGACCGACTCCAGCCGGCGGACCGTCTTGCTGCCACGGGGGGCGGCGGGCAGCGAACGCGCCGTGCTCGCCGAGTAGGTGGCGATCAGCGGGATGCCGCCGGAGCGCCGGTCGTCGTAGCCCATCTCGACCAGCGTGGAGATGTCGAAGAGCCGGCGATCCAGCTTCTCGGCCGCTATGAGGGCGGTCGCCTCGTCGGGTATGACGAAGATGTCCCCCCCGGCCTGCTGCACATGCACGCCGCCCCTGGCGCCGTCGGGGCGGTCCACGGTGACGGTGTCCTGGTTGCCCGCGCCGTCCGAGTAATGGACGACATCGCCGGTGACCAGTGTGATGTCGTAGTCGCGGACTTCGGACGCGTGGCGGTCCTCGGAGGTCGACGGCTTCGGAGCGGCGGTGGCGGAGCCCGCCGCGGGGAGCATGGCACCGCTCACGAGGGCGACCGAGGTCGCTATGAGCAGAGCCCTGCGTCCCGCACGAGCGGGTCTCGCCCGGCCGGAAACGGAGGAGAGGGAAAATGTCATGCAGCTGATCTACCGGTAAATCCGGGGCTGCGGACGGATTCACCCCTGGCGTGAAGCCGCCGTGGCGGCAACCCGCCCGTGGAGAAGCGTTGTTGCCGGCAGGGTTCAGGCCACCGAAGCGAGCGGCTGTCCGCCTTCGTGGTGGATCGGGGTGTGTGCGCCCTTCAGCGGCAGGCCACTGCCCCCACGCCGGTCCGCGACGATCTCCGCCGCGATCGAGAGGGCGGTCTCCTCCGGGGTGCGCGCTCCCAGGTCGAGTCCGATCGGCGAGTGCAGTGCGGCGAGCTGCCGTTCGGTGACCCCCGCCTCGCGCAGCCGCTCGTTGCGCTCCAGGTGGGTGCGGCGTGAGCCCATGGCCCCGACGTAGGCGACCGGGAGGCGCAGGGCCAGCTGCAGCAGCGGGATGTCGAACTTGGCGTCGTGCGTGAGGACGCAGAGGACCGTGCGCGCGTCCACGTCGGTGGTGGCCAGATAGCGGTGCGGCCAGTCGACGACGATCTCGTCGGCGTCCGGGAAGCGCGCCGCCGTGGCGAAGACGGGACGGGCGTCGCAGACGGTGACGCGGTAGCCGAGGAAGCGGCCCGCCCGGACCAGGGCGGCGGCGAAGTCGATGGCCCCGAAGACGATCATTCGGGGCGGGGGGACGCTCGATTCGACGAGCAGGGTGAGGGGGCTGCCGCAGCGCGAGCCCTCGGCCCCGATGACGATCTCGCCGGTACGCCCGGCGTCGAGCATGGCCCTGGCCTCGGCGGCGGCCGTGCGGTCCAGCTCAGGGTGCCCGCCGAGGCCGCCCTCGTACGCACCGTCGGGGTGCACGAGCAGGGGCAGGCCGAGCATCTGGGCCGGGCCTTCGGTGACCCGCGCGACCGCCGCCGCCGTCCCCCCGGCGGCGGCGGCGACCGCGGCGGCGAACACCGGGCGCGCGGGGTCGTCCGCACGCACCGGTGTGACCAGGATGTCGATGACTCCGCCGCAGGTCAGGCCGACCGCGAAGGCGTCGTCGTCGCTGTAGCCGAAGCGCTCGCGGACGGTGGTGCCGTCCTCGATCGCCTGCCGGCACAGCTCGTACACCGCGCCCTCCACGCACCCGCCGGAGACCGACCCGACGGCGGTGCCGTCGCTGTCCACCGCGAGGGCGGCGCCCGGCTGCCGGGGCGCGCTGCCGCCGACGGCCACCACGGTGGCCACGGCGAACTCGCGTCCCTGCCCCACCCACCGGTGGAGCTCCTCGGCGATGTCCAGCATGGCGTGTCTCCTTATGAGGGGGAAAGGGGGCGCGGCAGGCGTCAGTTGACGCCCAGCCAGCTCTCGATGGGATGCAGGGCGAAGTAGACGAAGAAGACCAGCGTCAGCACCCACATGAAGACGCCGACCTCACGGGCCCGGCCCTGGGCGAGCTTGATCGCCGTGTACGAGATGACGCCGGCGGCGACACCGGTGGTGATGGTGTACGTGAACGGCATCAGGACGACGGTGAGGAAGACCGGTACGGCGACCGAGCGGTCGGCCCAGTCCACGTGGCGGGCGTTCTGCATCATCATGGCGCCGATGACGACCAGCGCGGCGGCGGCCACCTCGGCCGGCACGATCGCGGTGAGCGGGGTGAAGAAGAGGCAGGCCGCGAAGAAGAGTCCGGTGACGACGGAGGCGAGCCCGGTACGGGCGCCCTCCCCGACCCCGGTGGCGGACTCGACGAAGACGGTCTGGCCCGAGCCGCCGGCCACACCGCCGATGGCACCGCCCGCGCCGTCGATGAACAGGGCCTTCGACAGGCCCGGCATGCGGCCCTTGTCGTCGGCGAGGTTCGCCTCGGTACCGACGCCGATGATGGTGGCCATGGCGTCGAAGAAGCCCGCCAGGACGAGGGTGAAGACGATCATGCCGACCGTCAGCACCCCGACGTCGCCCCAGCCGCCGAACTCGACGTCGCCGAAGAGCGAGAAGTCGGGCGAGGAGACGGCACTCCCGCTCAGCTCGGGCGGGCCGCTGCTCCAGGCCTTGGGGTCGATGTCACCGACGGCGTTGACGACGATCGCGATGACGGTTCCGACGACGATGCCGATGAGGATCGCGCCGGGCACGTTCCGTGCCTGCAGCATGAAGATGAGCAGCAGGGTCGCGGCGAAGATGAGCACCGGCCAGCCGGTCAGCGCACCGGTGGGTCCGAGCGACAACGGGGTCGCCACGCCCTGGTGGACGAAGCCGGCCTTGACGAGGCCGATGAGCGCGATGAAGAGCCCGATCCCGATGGTGATGCCGTGCTTCAGCGCGAGCGGGATCGCGTTCATGATCATCTCGCGGAGCCCGGTGACCACCAGGAGGCAGATGATCACACCGTAGATCACGCACATGCCCATGGCCTGCTGCCAGGTCATGGCGGGCGCGACCTGCGAGGCGAGCACCCCGGAGACGCTCAGGCCGGCGGCGAGCGCGAGGGGCACCTTGCCGACGAAGCCCATCAGCAGGGTGGTGGCCGCCGCCGCGAGCGCGGTGGCCGTGATCAGGCCCGACTGGCCGAGGAGCTGGCCGTCGACGTCCTCGCCACCGAGGATGAGCGGGTTGAGCAGGAGGATGTACGCCATGGCCATGAAGGTCGTGACGCCACCGCGCACTTCGCGCGCGACGGTCGATCCCCGCTCGGATATGTGGAAGTAACGGTCGAGCCAGGAGCGTCCGGCGGGGACGCGCGAGCCGGGGCCCGCGTCCTCCGCGCTCGTCCTGGGTTCTACGGACTGCTGGGTCATGTTGCCTGACTCCCAAGGTTCACAGGGGCACCCGCGTGGAGCTCTGGTGATTGCGGGATTTGGGATGCTGCGAGGCGCACGACCCGGGGGACGGCCCGAGGCGAACTCTTCGTGCAGGTGGTGCGGTGGTGCGGTGGCTCCGGACGGTGCGCGGCGCGGGGAAGTGTGACGTTCACGGCAGGCACGCACCGCCCGGAGGGTTTTGAGGGACCGTCAGGTCCCGGTGATGTGTTCGGGGCGTACCGGGGTCTTGTTGAGCTCCAGGCCCGTCGCGTTCCGGATCGCCGCGAGGACGGCCGGGGTGGACGACAGGGTCGGGGCCTCGCCGATGCCGCGCAGCCCGTACGGGGCGTGGTCGTCGGCGAGTTCGAGCACATCGACCGGGATGGTCGGGGTGTCGAGGATGGTGGGGATCAGATAGTCCGTGAAGGACGGGTTGCGCACCTTCGCGGTCTTCGGGTCGACGATGATCTCCTCCATGACGGCGACACCCAGGCCCTGGGTGGTGCCGCCCTGGATCTGGCCCACGACCGACAGCGGGTTGAGCGCCTTGCCGACGTCCTGGGCGCACGCGAGCTCGATCACCTTGACGAGGCCGAGCTCGGTGTCCACCTCCACCACCGCGCGGTGCGCGGCGAAGGAGTACTGGACGTGGCCGTTGCCCTGGCCGGTGTGCAGGTCGAAGGCCTCCGTGGGCCGGTGACGCCACTCCAGCTCGATGTCGACCGCCTCGTCCTCCAGCACGTCGGCCAGCGAGGCGAGCACCTCGCCGCCGTCGGTGACGACCTTGCCGCCCTCCAGGAGGAGTTCGGCCGTGGCCCAGGCCGGGTGGTGGGTGCCGAGCTTGCGGCGCCCCATCTCCAGGACCTGTTCGCGGACGGCCTCGCAGGAGTTTTTCACGGCGCCACCGGTGACGTACGTCTGCCGGGAGGCGGACGTCGAGCCGGCGGAGCCGACCTGAGTGTTCGCCGGGTGGATGGTCACCTGGTTGACACCGAGCTCGGTGCGGGCGATCTGGGCGTGGACGGTGACGCCGCCCTGGCCGACCTCGGCCATCGCGGTGTGCACGGTCGCGACCGGCTCTCCGTTGATGACCTCCATCCGCACACGGGCGGTGGAGTAGTCGTCGAAGCCCTCGGAGAAGCCGACGTTCTTCAGGCCGACCGCGTAGCCGACACCACGAACGACGCCTTCGCCGTGGGTGGTGTTGGAGAGCCCGCCGGGCAGCGCCCGGACGTCCACGGACGTGCCTTCCGCTCCCGCGGCCAGCCACTGCTGCTCGGGCGGCAGCGGCCGGGACTTGACCCGGCGCAGCAGCTCGGCGACCGGGGCCGGCGAGTCGCAGGGCTGCCCGGTGGGGAGCAGGGTGCCCTGCTCCATGGCGTTCAGCTGCCGGAGCTCGACCGGGTCCATGTCCAGGGCTGCGGCGAGCTTGTCCATCTGCGCCTCGTAGGCGAAGCACGCCTGGACCGCGCCGAAGCCGCGCATGGCGCCGCAGGGCGGGTTGTTGGAGTAGAGGGCGATCGCCTCGATGTCCACGTCCTCGACGGCGTACGGTCCGACCGCGAGCGAGGACGCGTTGCCGACGACGGCGGGGGAGGCGGAGGCGTAGGCGCCGCCGTCCAGCACGATCCGGCACTTCATGTGGGTGAGCTTGCCGTCCTTGGTGGCGCCGTGCTCGTAGTGCAGCTTCGCGGGGTGCCGGTGGACGTGCCCGAAGAAGGACTCGAAGCGGTTGTAGACCATCTTGACGGGCTTGCCGGTGCGCAGCGCCAGCAGGCACGCGTGGATCTGCATCGACAGGTCCTCGCGCCCGCCGAAGGCGCCGCCGACGCCGGAGAGCGTCATGCGGACCTTCTCCTCGGGGAGCCCGAGGACGGGGGCGATCTGGCGGAGGTCGGAGTGCAGCCACTGGGTGGCGACGTAGAGCTCCACGCCGCCGTCCTCCGACGGCACGGCGAGGCCGGACTCGGGGCCGAGGAATGCCTGGTCCTGCATGCCGAAGACGTAGTCGCCGGTGACGATCACGTCCGCCCGCTCGGCGGCCGCGGCCGCGTCACCGCGGACGACGGGCTGGCGGTGGACGATGTTGGGGTGCGGGACATGGCCGATGTGGTGGTCCTCGCGGCCCTCGTGGACCAGGATCGCGCCGGGCGCGGTCGCGGACGCCTCGTCCGTGATCAGCGGCAGCTCGGCGTAGTCGATCTTGATCTTCGCGGCGGCACGGCGCGCCGTCTCGGGGTGGTCGGCGGCGACGATGACGACGGGTTCGCCGTGGTGGCGGACCTTGCCGTGGGCGAGTACGGGGGTGTCCTGGATCTCCAGCCCGTAGTTCTTCATCTCGGCCGGCAGGTCGTCGTAGGTCAGCACGGCGTAGACACCGGGCGTGGCGACGGCCTCGCCGATGTCGATGGAGCGGATCTCGGCGTGCGCGACGGTGGAGCGGAGCGTGTGGCCCCACAGCATGTCCTCGTGCCACATGTCCGAGGAGTACGCGAACTCGCCGGTGACCTTGAGGGTCCCGTCGGGGCGGAGGGTGGACTCGCCGATGCCGCCCGGGGTCTGGGAGCCCTGGGTGATCTTGGTGGGGGTGCCGGCCGGTACGGACGCGGCTCGCGGGTGCAGCGCCATGGCTATCGGACCGTCTCTTCCTGACGGGCGGCCGCGAGGCGGACCGCGTCGAGGATCTTCTCGTAACCGGTGCAGCGGCAGAGGTTGCCGGAGAGCGCCTCGCGGATGTCCTGGTCGGACGGGGAGGGCTGCGTCTCGAGCAGCTCGTCGGCGGCGACGAGCAGTCCCGGGGTGCAGAAACCGCACTGGACGGCGCCCGCGTCGATGAACGCCTGCTGGACCGGGGAGAGTTCGCCCGCCTCGGCGCTCTGCCCGTCGGTGGGCCTGGCCTGCCAGCGCTGGGCGGCGTCGAGCGAGGTCCCGCAGGAGCTCGCCGCGCAGCCGGTGCCGGGGTGGGCGCCCTCGCGGTGCTTGGCGTAGTCCGCGAGGCCCTCGACGGTGACGACCTCGGTTCCCTCCGCCTGGCCCGCGGCGACGAGACAGGAACAGACCGGCACGCCGTCGAGGCGCACCGTACAGGAGCCGCATTCGCCCTGCTCGCAGGCGTTCTTGGAGCCGGGCAGGCCCATGCGCTCACGCAGGACGTACAGGAGGGACTCCCCCTCCCAGACGTCGTCGGCTTCCTGCTTCCGGCCGTTGACCGTGAAATTCACTCGCATGGTTAAGCAGCTCCTTCGAGGGTGCGTCCCGCTCCGCGGTACTGCTCCCAGGTCCAGCCCAGCGTGCGGCGGGCCATGATGCCGACGGCGTGCCTGCGGTAGGCGGCGGTGCCCCGTACGTCGTCGATGGGGTTGCAGGCGCCCGCGGCGAGCTGGGCGAACTGCTTGGCGACGGAGGGGGTGATGATCTTTCCGCTCTCCCAGAAACCGCCCTCCTCCAGCGCGGCGTTCAGGAACTCCTCGGCCTCCTTCGCCCGGACCGGGGTCGGGGCCGCGGAGCCGATGCCGGTGCGCACGGTGCGGGTCTCGGGGTGGAGCGCGAGGCCGAAGGCGCAGACGGCGATGACCATCGCGTTGCGCGTGCCGACCTTGGAGTACTGCTGCGGGCCGTCGGCCTTCTTGATGTGGACGGCCCTGATCAGCTCGTCCGGGGCGAGGGCGTTGCGCTTGACGCCGGTGTAGAACTCGTCGATCGGGATCATCCGCGTCCCCCGTACGGACGCGGCTTCGACCTCTGCTCCGGCGGCGAGCAGTGCCGGATGGGCGTCCCCGGCGGGCGAGGCGGTGCCCAGGTTGCCGCCGACGCCGCCGCGGTTGCGGATCTGCGGCGAGGCGACGGTGTGCGAGGCGAGTGCGAGACCGGGCAGCTCGGCCCGCAGGTGCTCCATGACGGAGCTGTAGGGCACGGAGGCGCCGAGGCGTACGGCGTCCTGGCCCACCTGCCACTCGGACAGCTCACCGATACGGTTCAGGTCCATGAGGTGTGCGGGCCGCCGGTGGTCGAAGTTGATCTCGACCATCACGTCGGTGCCACCTGCGATGGGCACAGCCGTCGGGTGCTCGGCCTTGGCGGCGAGCGCCTCCTCCCAGCTGGCGGGGCGAAGGAAGTCCATGAGTGGCTCTCTTCTTCTCAATCGGGTCGTTCGGCTGGGGCTGGGGACGGCCGGCCCTCGGGGTTCGTTCCTGTGTTGTTGTCGCGGTGTGTGGCCCAGTACACAAGCCTTGCTCCACTCGGTGCAGTCACCGAAACCATGAAGGAATTGGCTGGTCTCCATCCCTGTCTTGTAGATTCGAACGAATGGCGGGTCCCGTTGACCTCACCGCAACTCACAGGTCACCTCCGCCGTCCCCCGCACCAACGAACAGATCGGCGGCAATCGACGATGCGGCTGCGCGCACTGCTGGACACCGAGGCGCTGGGCCTGCGGCTGCTCGGCGGCGAGGACGAGCTGGACCGTTCGGTCCGGGGCGTCATGACGACCGACCTGCGCGACCCCAGCCGGTACCTCTCCGGCGGGGAGCTCGTGCTCACGGGGCTGGCCTGGCGCCGGGACGCGGCGGACTCGGAACCGTTCGTACGGATCCTGGCGAACGCCGGGGTCGCCGGTCTGGCGGCCGGCGAGGCGGAGATGGGGGACGTCCCCGACGACATGATCGAGGCCTGCCTGCAGCACCGGCTCCCGCTCTTCGCGGTCGACGAGACAGTCGCGTTCGCAACGATCACCGAGCATGTGGTGCGCCAGGTGTCCGGCGAGCGGGCCGGCGACCTCGCGGCGGTCGTCGACCGGCACCGCAGGCTGATGACCTCGGGCCCGGCGGGCGGCGGCCCCGAGGTCGTCCTCGACCTCCTCACCTCCGACCTGGACCTGCACGCCTGGGTCCTCTCCCCCACGGGCCGGCAGATCGCCGGGGCGGGCGAGCCGCTGCCGCCGCGGGTCGGCGCGGAACTGGCGGGACGGCACCTCGCCGCCACGCGCACCGGCCGCCCGGGGCCGCACCGGGCCGAGGTGGGGGGCACGTCCTATTCACTGTTCCCGATCCGGAACACCGGCCGGGGAGCCCTGCCCGCCGCTCCCCGCGACGTGCGCGCGTCCGTGCTCTCGGACTGGCTGCTGGCCGTCGCGGCCGACGCGGGCGACTGGCCCGCGGCACGGCTGGACCTGCTCCAGGGGGTGACCCAGCTGATCGCCGTCGAGCGGGACCGCAGGGACGCGGCCCGGGCCGTACGCCGCAGGCTCGCCCAGGAGGTGCTGGAGCTGGTCCAGACGGGTGCGGCCCCGGCCGAGATCGCCGCCAGGCTGCGGGTCGCCGCGCCGGTCCTGCTGCCCGGCCTCGGCACGGCTCCGCACTGGCAGGTCGTGGTGGCCCGGGTCGAGTGGTCCCAGGAGGACGCGGACCTCTCCGGCGGCCGGGCGGCGCAGGCCCTGCTGGAGGAGATCCTCGTCGATCCCGCGGTGGCGGGCCCCGACTCGGCCGACCGGATCGCCGTGGCGTACACGGGCGAGGAGGCCATCGCCCTCGTCCCGCTGACCGCGGTGCCCGCGGCCGCGGATGGGGCCGAAGCCCAGGAGGGCGCCGACGCCCCGGAAGACACCGACGCCCCGGAGCGGCAGGAGACGGCGCTGCACGCCGACGCCCTGCTCGACGCGGTCCGCGCCCCCCTGGCCGCCGGCCTCGCGGACGACGGCCGGCTGACCCTGGGTGTCAGCGCGCCCGTCCATTCGGCCGAGGGGCTGCGCGGCGCGCTGGAGGAGGCCCGCCACGCCCGGCGGGTCGCCGCGGCCCGGCCGGGCCCGGTCTGCGCGGCGGGCCACCACGAGCTCGCCTCGCACGTCCTGCTGCTGCCCTTCGTCCCGGACGACGTCCGCCGCGCCTTCACCGCGCGGCTCCTGGACCCGCTGCGCGACTACGACCGGCGCCACCGCGCGGAGCTGATCGAGACGCTGGAGGCCTTCCTGGACTGCGACGGTTCCTGGACCCGCTGCGCGGCCCGGCTGCACCTCCACGTCAACACGCTGCGCTACCGCGTCGGACGTATCGAGCAGTTGACGGGCCGTGACCTTTCCCGCCTCGAGGACAAGCTCGACTTCTTCCTCGCCCTGCGTATGAGCTGATCTTCCGGGCCCGGCACGGCGCCCCCGGGCTCCGGGCGATTGTGAAAACTTTCACCTGACATTGATCCCACCTCTTGGCCCGGCGTGCCATTCCGTGCTGAGATGCGCGCAGACCCTGGCCGACGGGTGTGCGCCCGCCGGCCTCCACAGCTCGATGGCGCGCTCGGGGAGGGCAACGTGGCGCATACCGCCATGTCTGGTTCCGGAACGACAGCAGATGACGATCCGCCGCTCCAGACCGCGGTATGGCGGCTGCGCTCACGCGCCTGCTGGACGGATGCCGCCGCACTGCTCGAACCCCACGCGGCCACCGATCCCGCGGCCGCCCTCCAGCGGACCTCGCTGCTGACCGAACGGTGCCTCTACACCGGCGCCGGCTGGACGGATGCCGAGGACGCCCTGCGCACCGCCGAGGCGCTCGCCCACGACGACTCAGAGCGGGGGGCGGCCGCCTGCGAGCGGGGCTACCTCGCCTACGCCTCGACCCTGCTCGGAGCCCGTGACCGGGCCGACGAGGCGAGCGTGGCGCTCAGCAGGGCCGCCGCCCTGCTCTCCCCCGCGGCCCCCGGCCGCCCCCTCCTGGACTTCCGCCGGGGCCTGATCGCCCAGAACATCGCCGACTCCCCCCAGTCCGCCCGGGCCGCCTACCGCAGGGCGCACGCCGGGGCCACGGCACGGGGGGACGAGCTCCTGCTCTCGTTCACCTGGCGGCACCTCGCCTCGCTCGCCCTGCGCGAGGGCGAGCTGGCGGAGGCGCGGCACGGCTTCGCCGAGTCGCTGCGGATACGGGAGGAGCTGGGCTACCTCGTCGGCACGGCTCCGGCGCTCATCTCGCTGGCGGACGCCGAGGCGGAGCCCGAGGCGGCCGCCCGGCTGCGCGCCGAGGCCGGCCGGCTCTTCCGGCTGCTGGGAGGCGTGCCGACCTGGCTCGCCCCCCGGCTGGAGCCGCCCGCCCCGGAGACCGTCGAGGCGAACTGACGGGCCGGGACCGCGGACTCAGACGTCCGCGCCGTTGAAGTGCTCGCGTACGAGGGAGCGGACCACGGTGAGGTCGCGGGCGATGAGCGCGTCCAGCAGCGCGGTGTGCTCCGACGCGTCGGCGAGCAGGTCGGCCCGGCGCCCCACGGGGCTGTTGACCAGGGGCCACTGGGAGCGCCGGTGGAGGTCGTCGGCGACCGACACGAGCTGCTGGTTGCCGGACAGGGCGAGCACGGCCCGGTGGAAGGCCCGGTCGGTCTCGGCGTAGGCCGCCCGGTCCCCGACCGCCGCCGCCGCGACCGTGGCGTCGGCCAGCGGGCGCAGCGCGCACCAGCCGGACGCGGGGACGGTCCGGGCGAGCCGCAGCATCACCGGGACCTCGATCAGGGCGCGCACCTCGGCGAGCTCCGCCAGCTCGCGGGGACCCCGCTCGCTCACCCGGAAGCCGCGGTTCGGCACCACCTCGACGGCGCCCTCGACGGCCAGCTGCTGCATCGCCTCGCGCACCGGGGTCGCCGACACGCCGAAGCGGGCACCCAGTGCGGGGGCGGAGTAGACGTGCCCGGGGGTCAGCTCCCCGCCGACGAGCGCGGCGCGCAGGGCGTCCAGGATCTGGCCGCGCACGGAGTGCCGCTGGACGACCCGGGGCGCGGGCGGCTCTCCGTGGGTGTGCTCGCCGCGCGCCTGTTCGGGCACGCGGACGTCATGCGGGGGGTCCGCGGGCGCGCACGGCCGCGCGTTCCCGCACGCTCTGCCCTGCTCCATCGGGACCTCCTCGCACTGGCGGGCCGACTCGCGCGCGCCGGGCCCCGTGTGCACGATAGGCGGAGCGGGCCGCAGTTCACACATCGATCTCTTCGGGTAAGGTAAGGCTTACCTGCAAAAGATCGTGATTCGGTGGTCCCCGTATGACCGTGCCCGCCCTGCTCACCGCCACCGCCCCGTCCCCGCTGACGGCGGCGTACGCACGACTGGCCGAGGTCTTCCCCGGTCTCCACGCGGAGGTGCTCGCCGACGGCGTCGCGGCGCCCACGGGCGGCGGATGGGTCGGCGCCGCCGACCTCGCGGCCGGCGGTGCCGCACTGGACGAGTTCCTGGCCTGGGACGAGGCGCAGGTGCTGCGGGACTACGGCACCCGGGCCCGCCCCGACGTGGTGGCGAGCTTCGGACTCCACCGGTACGCCTGGCCGGCCTGCCTCCTGGTGACCCTCCCGTGGTTCACGCACCGGCGGGTCCCGCGGATCCCCGTCGGTGACGTCTCCTTCCACCGGGGCCTGGGCCGTCTCACCCTCCGCGCAAGCGAGTTCGCCTGCCTGCCCGACGACCCGGCGGCAGGGCGGCGCGGCGCCCGGGTCGTCCCCGACGAGGCGGCGCTGCGGGCCGAGGTCCTGGACGCCGTGGCGCAGCACATCGGCCCCGTGCTGGACGGCTTCCGGCCTCGCATGCGGCGCGGGAGGCGGGCCCTGTGGGGCATGGCGACCGACGAGATCGTCGAGGGCCTCTGGTACGTCGCCCACCTGCTCGGGGAGGAGGGCCGCGCGATGAGGGAGCTGGAGCTCCTGCTCCCCGGCACCACCGGGCCGTACGTGGGCACGGCGGGGTTCCGCGAGCTGACCGGTCCGGACGGCGAACCGCTCCCGACGCGCGACCGCGCGAGCTGCTGCCTCTTCTACACGCTGCGCCCCGAGGACACGTGCGTCACCTGCCCGCGCACCTGCGACGCGGACCGGGTGCGGAAGCTGACACCGGCCCCCTGAGCCGTACGGGACTCACACCACCCGGGCGGGCGACCACAAATCGAACGCATACCGGCTCTCCTGTACGGCCATTCGAAAAGATTCCGTCCAACGATGAGCCCCGCCACCCCAATGGCGTTCACTTGCCCCGAAACTCCCTGAGCACGGCGGAATTTCCGTCACGATGGCGCCCGAAACGCCCTACGTGACGCAAGGGACCGCGCATGAGACTGACCGACATATCGCTTGACTGGCTGCTTCCGGGCGCCGTGCTGCTCGTGGGAGTCATGGCGGCGGTGACGGTGGTCGCGCGCGGCAGGCGCGCCGCTGAGAAAGCCGCGGCCGACGACAGCTGGGAACGCAGCGAGGAGCGCCGCAGGCGCAAGGAGGCCCTCTACGCCACCGCCTCGTACGTCCTGCTGTTCTGCTGCGCCGCTGTCGCCGCCGCCCTCTCCTTCCACGGACTCGTCGGCTTCGGCCGGCAAAACCTCAGCCTCTCCGGGGGCTGGGAGTACCTCGTACCCTTCGGCCTCGACGGGGCCGCGATGTTCTGTTCGGTGCTCGCGGTGCGGGAGGCCAGCCACGGCGACGCCGCACTGGGCTCCCGGCTGCTGGTGTGGACGTTCGCCGGTGCCGCCGCCTGGTTCAACTGGGTGCACGCACCGCGCGGCATGGACCACGCGGGCGCCCCGCACTTCTTCGCGGGGATGTCGCTCTCGGCGGCCGTGCTGTTCGACCGCGCGCTGAAGCAGACCCGCCGTGCGGCACTGCGCGAGCAGGGCCTGGTGCCCCGCCCGCTGCCGCAGATCCGGATCGTCCGGTGGCTGCGGGCCCCCAGGGAGACCTTCGGCGCCTGGTCGCTGATGCTCCTCGAGGGCGTACGCACCCTGGACGAAGCGGTGGACGAGGTACGCGAGGACCGCCGGGAGAAGGAACAGAACCGGCACCGCCGACGGGACCAGGCCAAGCTGGACAGGGCCCAGATCAAGGCCCTGAACCGGCAGAACCGGGCCTGGGGCCGCGGCAGCCGGGCCGGACGCCAGGTGGACGTCCAGGCCATCGCCCCGGCAGCAGGGGGCGGCCCGCCGGCCGTCGCGGAGCCTGCCATAACAGAACCGGGACAACTGCCGCTGCGCCCCCGGCCATCCCTGCAAGCCGTGAACGGCTCGAACTCCAGGAGTACTTCGACACAGACAACCAGCGGTGATCCCGCGACCGTCGACCTCACCGCCGAGGACGACACCCAGGCCCTGCCCCGGCTCGACTCGCTGGAGCAGAAACTGAAGGACCTGGAGCAGCAGTTCGGCTGAGCGTCAGGGCTTCCCCGCGTTCAGCTCGAACCAGACGACCTTGCCCAGCGCCTGCGCCGTGACTCCCCAGGAGTCCGCCAGGCTCTGGACGAGGAGCAGTCCCCTGCCGTGCGTACCGTCGTCGGCGTTCGGTACGTACGGCGCGGGATCCTGCCCGGTCACGAAGTCCCGTACCTCCACCCGTAAGCGCGTCGGTGCGGACGTCACCGTGACCACGGCGCCGTTCCGCGTGTGGATCAGCGCGTTCGTCACCAGCTCACTGAGCAGGAGCTGCGCCACCTCGGTCTCCTCCGGGCGCCGGCGGCGGCCCAGGAACTCCCTCAGCTCCGCCCGTATCTCCCGCACGGCCGACAGATCGGTGTGCCCCAGTCTGCGGTGCATCCGCGCCGGCGGACTCTCCTGTCGCTTCGTCATGTCCCCCGCACGCACGCTGAATCGGCCCCCTCGGCTTCCGCTTCCTCACGTCATGTGTCGAACGCCTACCCGGGATGCATGCCCCACGGCGGAGCGGCCACGCATCCCCCGGCATCAACACATGAACGAGTGGGAGTGCGCCCCCGCGCGAACGACCGGCGTGTTTCGTTCTCGTACTCACGGTTAACTTCCGAAAAATTCACATGAGTTGGCGTTGACGGATAGGGATCTACGCGCGTCATCATGGTGGGCATGCGAATCCCCCCACGGATCACCACGCTCGGCGGCGTCGCCGCCCTCCTGTCCGTCCTCTTCGTCGGCGGGCCGGTCACCGCCTCGGCGGCGACGGTTCCCTCGACCGCCGCGGTGGGCAGCGTCTGCTCCTCCGCGCTGCCCTCCCAGGCCCACGACACGCTCGACCTCATCGAGGCGGGCGGCCCGTTCCCGTACGACCAGGACGGCACCGTCTTCCAGAACCGGGAGTCGCTGCTGCCCAGCCAGGGCACCGGCTACTACCACGAGTACACGGTCATCACCCCCGGCTCCCCGGACCGCGGGGCCCGGCGGATCGTCACGGGTGAAGAGGCCGACGAGGACTACTACACCGCGGACCACTACGAGTCCTTCGACCTGGTCGACCACGGCTGCTGATCCGCACCTCCCCCGGACCGGTCCGCGCCGTAGTCCCCCACCTGCGGCGCGGACCATCGGACGGCACGGGAGGAGAGCGCGCCTGTACGCTCCCACGCATGACCGTGACCTATGTGCTCGACGGCTCGGGGATCACCGGCCTCGACAGCTTCTGGGATGCGATCGGCGAGGCGGTGAACGGCCCCGGCGGCTATTTCGGCCGTGGCCTGGACGCCTTCGCGGACTGCCTGGGCGGCGGCTTCGGCACCCCGCAGGACGGGGACTTCGTCATCGAGTGGCGTGACCACGACCGCTCCGCCCGCGCCCTGGGCCACGAGGAGACCGCCCGCAGGCTGGAGCGTCTCCTCCCCCGGGTGCACCCCGCCAACCGGGCGCGCGTCGAGGGCGAGCTGGCCGAGGCCCGGGCGGGCCGCGGTCCCACCCTCTTCGACCAGCTGGCCGAGATCATCACGGACCGGACCGCACCCGGGACGCTCCGGCTGGTGTGAGCTCCGGGATCTCCGCGCGGCGCGCCGTGGACGGCTCTCAGGGCCGGGGCACGTTCCGGAGGTTGGAGCGGGCCATCTGGAGCATCCTGCCGACCCCGCCGTCCAGGACGATCTTGCTGGCGGAGAGGGCGAAGCCGGTGACCATGTCGGCGCTGATCTTCGGCGGGATGGAGAGGGCGTTCGGGTCGGTGACCACGTCGACGAGCGCGGGCCCCTTGTGCTTGAAGGCGTCCTTGAGCGCGCCCTCCAGCTGCTTGGGCTTCTCCACCCGCACCCCGTAGGCGCCCGCCGCCCGTGCGATCGCTGCGAAGTCGGGGTTCTTGTTGGTCGTGCCGAACGACGGAAGCCCCGCCACCAGCATCTCCAGCTCGACCATGCCGAGCGAGGAGTTGTTGAAGAGGACGACCTTCACCGGCAGGTTGTACTGGACGAGCGTCAGGAAGTCACCCATCAGCATGGTGAATCCGCCGTCGCCCGACATCGACACCACCTGCCGGTTCCGGTCGGTGAACTGGGCACCGATCGCCTGCGGCAGCGCGTTCGCCATGGAACCGTGGCTGAACGAACCGATCACCCTGCGCCTGCCGTTGGGCGTGAGGTAGCGGGCCGCCCACACGTTGCACATGCCGGTGTCCACGGTGAACACGGCATCGTCGTCGGCGATGTCGTCGAGGACCGAGGCGACGTACTCCGGGTGGATCGGGACGTGCTTCTCGACCTTGCGGGTGTACGCCTTGACCACGCCTTCGAGCGCGTCGGCGTGCTTCTTCAGCATCCGGTCGAGGAACTTGCGGTCGGTCTTGGCCTTCACCCGGGGGGTCAGGGCGCGCAGCGTCTCGCGTACGTCGCCCCAGACCGCGAGGTCGAGCTTGGAACGCCGGCCGAGGTGCTCGGGGCGGACATCGACCTGGACGATCTTCACATCGGTCGGGAGGAACGCGTTGTACGGGAAGTCGGTGCCGAGCAGGACGAGCAGGTCGCACTCGTTGGTGGCCTCGTAGGCGGCGCCGTAGCCGAGCAGTCCGCTCATGCCCACGTCGTACGGGTTGTCGTACTGGATCCACTCCTTGCCCCGGAGCGCGTGGCCGACGGGGGCCTTCACCCGTTCGGCGAACTCCATGACCTCGGCGTGGGCGCCCGCCGTGCCGCTTCCGCAGAACAGCGTCACCCGTTTGGCCTCGTCGACCATCCGGCAGAGCTTGTCGATCTCCGCGTCCCCGGGCTTCACGGACGGCCGGGAGGTGACGAGGGCGTGCTCGATCGACTTCTCCGGTGCGGGCTGCGAGGCGATGTCACCGGGCATCGAGACGACGCTGACGCCGCCGCGGCCGATCGCGTGCTGGATCGCGGTCTGCAGCAGCCGCGGCATCTGCTGCGGGTTGGAGATCATCTCGTTGTAGTGGCTGCACTCCTGGAAGAGCAGCTCGGGATGGGTCTCCTGGAAGTAGCCGAGGCCGATCTCGCTCGAAGGGATGTGCGAGGCGAGGGCGAGCACGGGGGCCATGGAGCGGTGCGCGTCGTAGAGGCCGTTGATGAGGTGGAGGTTGCCCGGGCCGCACGACCCCGCGCAGGCGGCCAGGGTGCCGGTGATCTGGGCCTCGGCGCCCGCCGCGAAGGCCGCGGTCTCCTCGTGCCTGACCTGGACCCACTCCACGGCGGAGTTCCGCCGGATGGCGTCGACGACGGGGTTGAGGCTGTCGCCGACGACGCCGTACAGCCGCTTGACCCCCGCTCGCACCAGGATGTCGACGAACTGTTCCGACACGTTCTGCTTGGCCATGGGTGCGCACCCTCTCCGCCTCGGGCTGTCCGGGACTCCATCAACCCACGCCGCGCCCCGTTACGCCTCCCAGACCGCCGCGCACGTCCGGTCGTCCGCGTACCCCTTGATCCTGAGCTGTATGTCGGCCAGATAGGCCGGGAGTCCGGGCGGACCGCCGGCACCCCACCGCCGCGCCAGCTCCCCGGCCAGCTCCGGCTCCCCGCGCAGGGGCTCGGCTAGGCCGTTCCCGCAGAGCAGCAGCGTGTCGCCGGGCCGTGCGACCGAGGCGCGGAAGCGAAAGGGCTCGGCGGGCGGAGGCGGAGGGCCCCCGGTGTACGGCGAGGAAGGGGTGGTGATCTGCAGATCCATGGTCAGACGGTCCCCTCCCGGGGTCTCCTCCCTCGCCGAGCCGCCGGTCGCGGGCAGCACCGGCTCGAGGTCCTGCCAGCCCCCGTCACGGAGGCGGAACAGGCCGCCCGGCCCGATGCCGAAGAAGACCCGTGTGCGGCAGGACGGGTCGCAGGACAGCAGCAGACAGCGCAGACCGGTGCTGTACGCCGGGGGTTCGAGGCCGAGTTCGGCGGCGCGGGCGCGCAGTCTGCCGTAGGTGCGGTCGGTCAGGCGGTGCAGACCCGACTTGAGGTCGCCCCTGCGGCCCGCCCTTATGTCGTCGGAGAGCCGGGCGTGACTGCGGGCGACCGCTCCGCCGATCCAGCGACAGGCGTCGGCGGCGGCGAGATGGGCCCGTTCCCCGCCCCGGGCTCCGCCGGCCACCGCGACCAGGACCAGTGCGGCGTCCCCGGTCCCGAAGCGCGCGGTGAGCAGGGCGTCGCGCCGGGGCTCGCCCCGGAAGCGCGCCGAGTCGCCGCGCACGGACGCGGCCCTCAGGGTGTACGTCCCGTACCGGGCCCCGTCGAGGACCGTGTCGGGGACGAGGCCGTCCAGATCGTCGGGTCCGGAACCGGGCAGCGCCACGGGCTCCGCGTCATAGGTCGGCGGCCGGTCCCCGATGTGGCCGACGGCCGGACGCGCCGGCGGCCCGGGGACGGCCGGAGGCTCCGGCGCGGGCGGTGCGGCCACCGTGGGCGGCTCGGGAGGTACGGGCGGGGCCGGCGGCGGGCGTACGGCGAAGGTCCGCGGCCGAGGGGGCGCCGCCGGGGGTTCCCAGGGGGCGCGCTCGACCGGGACGGTGTGCGGGGTCCGGGACGCGTCCGGGGCGGGAGGCGGCTGCGTGCCGGGGACCGGCGGCATGCCGGGGACCGGCGGAGGTGCTTCGACGGGCGGCTGAACGCGGCGCACGGGCGGCCCTCCCGGCTCCGGGTCCGCGTCCGGGCCCGAGTCCCGGTCCGCTTCCGGTAAGCGCGGGTCGGGCAGCGGCACCACGGTGACGGGGTGGTCCGCACCGGCCGACTCCGCGCCGCACACGGTGTCCGACGCGGAGTCGAACCGGTCGTCGAGACTGTCGGCCGCGCTGCCCGGCCCGGTGTCCGGCACGGTGTCGTCGTACAGCCTGCGCCACCAGTCGTCCTCGTGCGCGGCGGGCTTCTCCCCCTGCTGACTCATGCCCATAGTGTCGACCGCTCGGGCCGCACGAAAACGGGTCATCCGGAAAACAGGCCCGGAAGTGGCAGCGGGAAGGGACCCGCCGGACGTCCCCACCCCCCACGGGAAGGTCGCCCGGCGGGCCGGTCCGTCCGCACGGCCTTCCACCTGCGGGGCGGAAGGTACCGGCGGTGGCGCCAGGCTGTCAGAGTGGCGGAGGGTACGGGGCATGATGGGCCCGGCGGGTTTACGCCGTGGCCGTTTCCCGCCACGGCGGACCCGCCCGACGGGCGCGGGAACGCGCGTGCACCGAGCCGGGGAGGGCCGAGGATGCTGTCAGCGATAGGTCTCGACGAGAGACAGGAAGCGGCCTACCGGGCGCTGGTCGCGGCGGGCGCCGCGGAGCTCCCCGATCTCGCGCGCCGGCTGGCCCTGCCCGAGGCGGACGCCGAACGCGCCCTGCGCCGGCTGGAACAGCAGGGGCTCGTGGCCCAGTCGTCGTCCCGTGCGGACCGCTGGGTCGCGGCGCCCCCCGGCGTGGCGCTGGGCGCGCTGCTGACCCAGCAGCGCCACGAGCTCGAACGGGCGGAGCTGGCGTCCGCCCTGCTCGCCGAGGAGTACCGGGCCGAGGCGGCCGAGCCGGCGGTGCACGACCTGGTGGAGGTGGTGACGGGCGCGAGCGCCGTGGCCCACCGGTTCCATCAACTGCAGCTGGGCGCCGCGTCGGAGGTCTGCGCCCTGGTCACGGGGAAGCCGATCGCGGTCACCGGCATGGAGAACGAGTCCGAGGAACGGGCTGCGATGCGGGGTGTCTCCTACCGCGTGGTCGTCGAGCGCGACGTCCTCTCGCTGCCGTCCGGGATCACGGAGCTGTCGGCGGCGCTGAGCCGTGACGAGCAGTGCCGGGTGGTCGACCGGGTGCCGACGAAGCTGGTGGTCGCCGACGCCGCGCTCGCCATGGTGCCGCTGACCGGACGGGGGGCCGAGCCGGCCGCCCTGGTGATCCACGCCAGCGGGCTGCTGGAGTCCCTGATGGGCCTCTTCGAGGCGGTGTGGCGGGACGCGATGCCGCTGCGGCTGGGCGGCGGCGGCATCAGTGAGGAGAGCGGGCCGGGCGCCGATCCGACCGATCTGGAGATCCTCTCGCTGCTGCTGGCGGGTCTCACGGACGCGAGCGTGGCGAAGCAGCTGGACCTGGGGCTGCGCACGGTGCAGCGGCGGGTGAAGGGGCTGATGGAGCTCACCGGGGTCACCACCCGGCTGCAGCTCGGCTGGCACGCCTATGAGCGCGGCTGGGTGGCCCGCGCGCCCCGCTGACCGCCCCCCGGCCACTCACGAGGCCCCGCTGACGGGCGCGACCCGGCAGACTCCTGCACGCTGGTCGAATGAGTGTGTGGCAGCTCGTTGCCGTCGGGGCGGTGATGCTGCTCGGCCTGGTCGGCGTCCTGGTGCCCGGCGTGCCGGGGCAGGCGATCGTCTGGGCGGCGGTGCTCTGGTGGGCGCTGACGGACCCGACGCCGGTCGCCTGGGGTGTGCTGATCGGCTCGACGTGCCTGCTGCTGCTGAACCAGGCGCTGAAGGCCCTGCTGCCCTCGCGGCGCCCCCGCGAGTCGGGGGCGCCGCGCAGGACACTGATGGCCGGAGGGATCGCCGCGATCGTCGGCTTCTTCGTGATCCCGGTGGTGGGCGGGATCCTGGGGTACGTGGGCGCGGTCTACGGGGCCGAACGCATGCGCCTCGGCAGCCGGGCCGCGGGCTGGACCTCGCTCCGCTCGGTGATGCGGGCGACCGGGTACTCGGTGCTTCTCGAGCTCTTCTGCTGTCTGATGGCGGTGGGGGCGTGGCTGGCGGCGGTCGTCTGGGGCTGAGGGCCCGCGGCCCGGACGGCGCGCACCGCCGCCCGGACGCTCCCGGCCGTCCCCGCTAACGCGTCCTGCCCCGCTTCATCGCCAGGGCCTCGCGGCCCTCCGCGCCCCTGCGCTTCCACTCGCGCAGGGTTTCGCTGCGCAGCCGGGCGTCGGTCTTGGCCGCGATGCGGTGGTTCTCCCGGAGGAGCTTGCGGTAGCTGTCGAGCCGCCTTTCGGCCAGCGTGCCGTCCTCGATGGCACCGAGCACGGCACAGCCGGGCTCGGCCTCGTGCCCGCAGTCGTGGAAGCGGCACTGCCGCGCCAGGTCCTCGATCTCGGAGAAGACCTGGCCGACGCCCGACTCCGCGTCCCACAGACCGACCCCCCGCAGCCCCGGGGTGTCGATCAAAACACCCCCGCCGGGCAGCACGAGGAGATTGCGGGTCGTGGTGGTGTGACGGCCCTTGCCGTCCACCTCACGCGCCTCCTGCACGTGCATCACGTCCGTGCCGAGCAGCGTGTTGGCGAGGGTCGACTTGCCGGCGCCGGAGGTCCCCAGCAGCACGCTCGTACCGCCGGCGACGATCGCGCCGAACACGTCGACCCCCTCGCCCGTGGCGGAACTGACGGTGAGCACCTGGACGCCGGGGGCGATGCGCTCGATGTCCTGGACGAGGTGCGACAGCGTCGTGGCGTCAGGCACGAGGTCGGCCTTGGTGAGCAGCACGAGCGGCTGGGCCTCGTGCCCGGGGGACGGGGACCCGTCCCCGAGCAGGGCGGCACCGGCGGTGGCGGACATGGCCAGCGCCAGGAACCGCTCCAGCCGGCCGAGGTCCAGCTCGACCGCGAGTGAGACGCAGATGACGATGTGGTCGATGTTGGTGGCGAGCACCTGCCCTTCGGAGCGCTGCGACGACGTCGAGCGCACGAAGGCCGTGCGACGGGGCAGGAGCGCGCGGACGAACTGCGGGTCGCCGCCGGGGTCGACGGCCACCCAGTCACCGGTGCAGACGATCCGCATCGGGTCGCGGGGCACCACGAACGCGGTGTCCGCCCTGAGGGTGCCCGCGGGAGTGACCACGTCGCACAGCCCGCGGTCCACGCGCACCACGCGTCCGGGCAGGAGTCCCTGCTCGGCATACGGAGCGAAGGTGTCGGCCCACGCGTCGTCCCAGCCGTACGGAGCCAGCGGGTGCGACGGAGCGGAAGCCTGGGAAAAGGAGAAAGACAAGGGAAACCCTTCACAAGGGCGGCCCCGGCACCGCGCGTCAGGCGCGGAGGAGAAGGTCGAGTCAGCCGGTGGCCACAGGGGTGAAAACGATGTACTTCGGCTTGTGGGCAGCGCCCATCGCAACGACAGTCATCAATGTCCTCACCTCCTGGTTCCTCGAACTCCGCACACCATAGCCCGGGGCCGCCCCGGGCGGTCAACGGGTTTTCCGGGAGCGGGCGGCCGATCCGACGGATTGGGGCGGGTTGGCAGGGATATTCCCCGAACAGGTGATACGCGTGCACACGGACCGGTCTCGGGCGGTTAGGGTGCCGGACATGACCTCACCGAAAACCGCCACCCTCCCCTATTCCCAGGCCCAGTTGGGCACGCAGGTCCTGATCGGCTGGAGCGGGGCGAGCGCCCCGGGGGAGCGCGAGACGGCCTTCCTCCTCGCCTACTCGCTCGGCGACGGCCCGGACGGACCGGAGGCCGGGGAGAGCGCGATGCACACCGCCCTGGAACGCAGCGGACTGCACGTGGGGGGCGAGACCCTGGACGCCACGGAGCTTCCGAACCTTCCGGTGAAGCTCCTCGTGCAGGCCGGCCAGGCGGTGCTGACACTGCCTCACTTCAAGGCGCAGTACACCGTGCCCCCCGAGTGGCTGGCCGCGGCGCGGTCCGCGGGCACGGTCCACGGGATGTTCGCCACGCGTCCGTGGCCCGCGGCCGTCCCCGGGCAGCCGGTGGGCGAGGAGGCGCTGCTGTCCTTCGTGGGCGACCCCGACGTCATCAGGACCTCCGCCCACTGCCTGCTGCCGGTGCGCCGCCTCGGCTGACCGCCCGACGTCCCCGCACACGCAACGGCGATGCCCACCACCCCCGTGGAGTGGTGGGCATCGCCCGGTGCGACGTACGCCGCGGATGCGTGCGGGCGGCCGGCGTGTACCCGGAGCCGCCCGCACGCGTGGCGTCAGTTGTTGCCGACGCCGTTGCCCGAGAGAACCGGGATGTCGTTCAGGATGTGCGACAGCGGCTCGTCGCCCTTGGCCTGCGTGGAGTTGTCCGCGCACTGCTGGTTCTGCGGGTTCGACAGGACGTTGATGTCCTGGACGGCGATCGGAATGAGACCGATCAGCGAACCCACATTGGCCTTGACCGGCAGGGCGATGCAGGGCTTGTTCAGCGAGCCCTGGACGAGGCTGAGCTGGGGGCTCTGGTCGCCCTCGGTCTCGCTGTTGCCGAACTCCGACTCGGCGCCGTTGCCGTTGATCGTGGTCGTGCCGTGGTCGTCGCCGATCGCCATGGCCGAGGGGGCCGCGGCGGCGGACAGGCCGATCAGGGACACGGCTACGGCGGCGCCGGCCATCATCTTCTTCATCACGCTTCACCTTTCGGAGCGTCCCGTTGTGGAACGTACTGATAACCCCAAGCGGAGCTTTCGGTTCCGCTACACCACTCGAACGGGTTGGATCCGGATCAAGGTCGACGCGCGATCAGGCGCCGCCGGACTCCGCGCCACCCGCCGTGCGGGCGGCGGGGACGAAGGCGCCCCTCCGGCCGGGCACGGTCCTGCCGGACACCGGTGGAGCGGATGCCGCATCCCCCGGCTCACGTCGGGCCGCCTCGCGCCATTCGGCGAGCAGCCGGTCGTAGATGGGCGTGGAGCTATCCGGCAACCGCGCGGGGCCGGGCGGGTGGTGACGGTCGTAGGGATCCATGAGGCCCACCTACCCGAACGCGCCCGCAATGTCGGTCAATAGTGTGGCAATCGGCCCAATTCGCGCACTATCGGGCTACCCGACGTGCAGACCGGTGACCGCCACCCGTCCACGGGCAGCCGTGTGGGGCCGCCCCGTCCGGGCGCCGACGCAGGGTCGGACGCGGCACGGACAGAGCGGCCCCACACGTGTCACGGACTACGACGAGGCGGGAGATCGTCTCCCCCGGCCCGAAGCGGGCCGGGCGGAGGCGGAGTCGCGCGGTGTCAGTTGTTGCCGGCGCCGTTGCCCGAGAGGACCGGGATGTCGTTGAGGATGTGCGACAGCGCCTCGTCGCCCTTGGCCTGGGTGGAGTTCTCGGTGCACTGCTGGTTCTGCGGCGAGGACAGGACGTTGATGTCCTGGACCGAGATCGGGACGAGCCCGAGCAGCGAGCCGATGTTGGCCTTCGCCGGCAGGGCGATGCAGGGCTTGTTGAACGAGCCCTGGATGAGGCCGATCTGCGGGCTCATGTCGCCGTGGGTGCTGCTGTTGCCGTAGTACTGGTCGGAACCGTTGCCGTTGACGGTCGTGGTTCCCTGGTCGTTGCCGACCGCCATGGCCGAGGGGGCCGCGGCAGCGGAAACACCGGCGACGGATGCGGCCATGGCCGCCGACGCCAGAATCTTCTTCATCATGAACGTGCCCTTCTGGTTTTTCTGTTGCCCGCCTGTCCGGAGCATTCTGAACAACTCCGTCCGGCGGTTCGCGGTTGCGCCCGTTCACCCGAACGATGTTTCTCGTCCGGCGCACGGAAGAGCCCGTGAACCGCGCGGGGAGAATCGGCGGCCGCTGTGGTCAGCCGCCCAGCGGAAGTCCGCCCAGGAGCGTTCCCGCCGAGTCGGCCGCACCGGTCACCAGGCCGGCCGACCTGCCGACCGTGCCGTCCTCGTGCACCTCTTCGACGGTCTCTCCGACCCCGTCCACCAGGGGGTTCACCACACGGTCCGGGATCTGCGGCACCGTGGAGGTCAGTTCGTTCACGCCACCGGTGAGGCTGATCCGGGGGGCCGTGGGGGCGGTCACGGCGAGGGCGGGAGCGGCCGTCCCGAGAGCGGCGACGGAACCTGCGACCAGGGCGACGGTCTTCGCGTACTTCACTTTCCCAAATCCCTTCTTCGGCGGTGTCCACCGCCTTTCCCGGGACAACGACCGTGTGTCGGGCGGGGAAACTGCGCACGCCCGGATTTCCCCGGACCCACCGTATCCCCGGCACACCGAGAGGGCCCTGGAGCGGCATGTGCGCCCCAGGGCCCTCTCATGACGAACCGTCGGCTCGGCCGAAATGAGATCAGTCGTTGATGCAGACGTTGCCGAACGCCGGGTTGAGCAGACCGATGACGTTGATGGTGTTACCGCAGACGTTCACCGGGATGTGGATCGGAACCTGCACCACGTTGCCGGACAGGACGCCCGGGGAGCCGACGGCAACGGCCTCGGCGCCGGAGTCGGCCATGGCCGGAGCGGCAGCGCCCAGAGCCATGAGAGTTCCGGCGGCGACGGCGGCAACCTTGGTGTACTTCACTTTCGTCCCTTTCTGCAGCGGAGTCCTGAGCGGTCACGTCTTTCGTGCCGCACGAGCACTTCTCTGAAATGCGCTCGTGACTCCGGAGCTGTCATGCGTAACGATTGACGGGCGGCCGCGAAACGCTATGCGCGGAGTTTCTCGGAAAACCGCCCGAATGATGCAGGCCCGGGCCGCGCGATGGAGGAGTGTCGGCGGCCCGGACCGGTCCCGGGGGTCCGGTCAGTTGTTGCCGGCACCGTTGCCGGAAAGGACCGGGATGTCGGACAGGATGTGCGACAGCGGCTCGTCGCCCTTGGCCTGGGTGGAGTTGTCGGTGCACTGCTGGTTCTGCGGGTTGGACAGGACGTTGACGTCCTGGACGGCGATCGGAACGAGACCGATCAGCGAACCCACGTTGGCCTTGACCGGCAGGGCGATGCAGGGCTTGTTCAGCGAGCCCTGGACGAGGCTGAGCTGGGGGCTCTGGTCACCCTCGGTCGAGCTGTTGCCGAACTCCGACTCGGCGCCGTTGCCGTTGATCGACGTCGTACCGGTGTCGTTGCCGATCGCCATGGCGCTGGTCGCCGAGAGACCGAGGACGGAGGCGGCGACGGCGCCCGTAGCCAGAACCTTCTTGATCACGATGAACCCTTCTCGTACCGATTGCCCCGCGGCGGAGCACACTGATCAACTGGCCGGCCGGCGTTTGGTTCCCCCTGTTCACCCGAATGCCACAGGACCACCGCCGGGCCGAACACCCGTACGTGACCCTTTCGGGTGGTTACACGATTTCCACGGATCTCCAAGTTTCCCCCGTAACCGCCGTGTCGTTAGGAAGTCGTCCGCGTCGATGGAATGACTGCCATCAGGGTCACCGCCCACGCGAATTTCCCGGAGAAGGGCACGTAATGCGACAGGTTCTGAATAAAAGCATGATCGTCATGGCGGCGGCGTCGGGCATCCTGACCGCCGCCGGCGGTTACGCACACGCCGACGCCTCGGCCGACGGTGTCGCCGCCAATTCCCCCGGTGTCGGCTCGGGCAACGCCGTGCAGGTCCCGGTGCACGTCCCGGTCAACCTCTGCGGCAACACCGTCAATGTGATCGCCCTGCTGAACCCGGCCTTCGGCAACACCTGCGCGAACGTCGGCTCGGACGACGGCCACGGCCACGGTTCGTCCGGCGCGAGCGCCGACGGCGAGGCGGTCGGCTCGCCCGGCGTGCTGTCCGGCAACCTGGCGCAGATTCCGGTGGACGTCCCGGTGAACGCCTGCGGCAACTCCGTCGACGTCGTCGGAGTCCTGAACCCCGTCTTCGGCAACTCCTGCGTCAACGACAGCGGCCGCGACGACCACCCGCCGGTCCACCCGCCCGTCGAGCCTCCGGTCCACCCCCCGGTGGAGCCGCCGGTGGAGCCGCCGGTCGAGCCCCCGACCGAGGAGCCGCCGACGGTCACCCCGCCGACCGAGGAGCCCCCCACGGAGGAGCCCCCGACCGTCACGCCGCCGACCTCGAAGCCTCCCGTCGAGCCGCCGGCCGGCAACCCGGGCCCGAACACCCCCGGCTCGCAGCTGGCCCAGACCGGTGCGGGTGACATCGGCCTGGCCGCCGGTGCGAGCGCGGCCCTGCTGCTGGGTGGCGCGGTGCTCATGCGCCGCACCCGCGGTTCGCGCAACTAGTTCCGTACGGGGAAGGGGCCGTCCCGCAGCGTGGATGCTGCGGGACGGCCCCTTCCGCATGGGCGGGGAAGCGGTGTCAGACGCGGGACAGGCCCGCGCGGTCCAGGTATGCGGCGATCACGACGGTCTCCGCGGCGTCGAGCCTGCGCATGGGCGGGCTCATCACGTTGGTCGCGATGACCCCGCGCAGCATCAGGGCCGTCTTGAAGGCGCCCAGTCCGGCCGCGGACGCCGAGGCGGTACCGGACGTGGCGGCCGTCACGATGTCGAACAGCCCGACCAGGCGGTCCTGTTCGGCCGTGGCGGCGGCCCAGTCACCGCGTAGGGCAGCCTGGTGGAGCCGCACGTAGCCATGGGGGTCCACGTTGCCGAGGCCGGGCACCGAACCGTCCGCCCCGCTCAGCATCATCGCGTCGACCACCAGTTCGTGACCGGTCAGGACCGAGAAGCCGGGGACCGCCCGTGCCCCGATGGCGAGCCTGCGGAACGCCCCGTCGTCGCCGCTGGAGTCCTTCACACCGGCGAGGACTCCGCCGGCGGCGAGCCGGAGCAGCAGGTCGGGGTCCAGCTTGCTGTGGACGCACACCGGTACGTCGTACGCCAGGAGCGGAAGGTCCACCGCGGAGGCGATGAGCCGGAAGTGGCGGTCGATCTCCGAGGGGTGGGTGCGGGTGTAGAAGGGCGCGGTGGCGACGACCGCGTCCGCGCCGAGTCCGGCGGCGGCGCGCGCCCTCTCGATCGCCCGGTCCGTGGTGGTCTCGATGGCGCCGACGAGGACGGGGACCTGTCCCGCCGCCACCGAGGTGATCACCTTGATGACCTCGTCCTGCCGCCCGGGCGTGAGGTAGGCGGTCTCGCCGGAGCTGCCGAGGGCGAAGAGGCCGCTCACTCCTCCGTCGAGGAGATGGCCGACGACCCGCTCCAGGGACGGCACGTCCAGTTCGCCGTCCGCGGTGAGCGGGGTGACGACGGGCGGGATCACTCCGGAGTAGGAGGCGGTGGGGGTGGTCATGCGGTACTCCTCGCGGGAGGTACGGGGGCCGGGTCCCCGTACGGGGACGGCGTGGTGGGCTGGGGGTGGACGCAGTGCCAGCGGTGTCCGCCGGGGCCGGAGCCCTCCGCTGGGAAGGCCGTGGCGCACGCGTCGTCGGCCTTCCAGCAACGGGTGGTGAACGGGCAGCCGGGCGGCGGGTTGGTGGCGGAGGGCACCGGCCCGGTGAGCACGATGCGCTCCGTCGTCTCCAGGAGGCTGGGCGTGGCGGAGAGCAGCGCCTCGGTGTACGGGTGCCTGGGTGACCCGGCCACCTCGGCAGCCCGCCCCTCCTCGACGACGCGGCCGAGGTAGAGGACGGCGATGCGGTCGGCCAGGTGGCGCACGGTCTGGATGTCGTGCGAGATGAACACCATGCCGAGTCCCAGGCGGTCGCGCAGGTCGACGAGCAGGTTGAGCACCTGGGCGCGGACGGAGACGTCGAGCGCGGAGGTGGGTTCGTCGGCGACGATCAGTTCCGGTTCGAGGGCCAGGGCACGGGCGATGGCGACGCGTTGGCGCTGACCGCCGGAGAGCTGACCGGGCAGGGCTTCCAGGGTGTGGCCGGGCAGGCCGACGAGGTCGAGCAGCTCCCCGACGCGCGCCTCGCGGGCCTCCCGGGTGCCGCGCCGGTGCACGTCCAGCGGGTCACGCAGGATCCGTCGGACCGTCAGACGCGGGTTCAGGGCGGTGGACGGGTCCTGGAAGACGACGCCGACGGCGGAGCCGAAGTCGTCGCGCCGCTCGGCGCCCGGCATCTGCCAGAGGTCACGGCCGTGGAAGAGGACCGTGCCCTCGGTGGGCTTCTGCAGTCCGGTCAGCACCCGGGCGAGGGTGGACTTGCCGCAGCCCGACTCCCCCACCAGGCCCACGATCTCTCCGCGGCCGACCTCGAGGGTGGCGTCGGTGAGCGCGTGGACGGCGTCGCGGCGGAAGAGCCCTCCGCCGCGTGCCTGGTGGCGTACGTGGACGTTGTCGAGCCTGATCACAGGGCGCTCCCTTCCAGCTGGTGCACGGCGGGTCCGGCCGGGTGGTGGCAGGCGAAGCCGTGGTCCTTGGTGGTGCCGCGGCCGGTGAGGGCGGGCGCCGTGGTGCGGCAGAGGTCGCTCGCGGCGGGGCACCGGCCCGCGAAGCGGCATCCCGCGCCGAAGCCCTGGGGTGCGGGTACGACTCCGCGGATCTGGTGGAGCCGGTCGGCCCCCGCTTCGAGGGAGACGACGGAGCCGAGCAGGCCGCGCGTGTAGTGGTGGGCGGGGCCGGTGAGCACGGACCGGGTGGCGCCGACCTCGGCCAGCCGGCCCGCGTACATGACGGCGACCCGGTGCGCGAGGTCCCCGACCAGGGCGAGGTCGTGGGAGACCAGCACCATGGCGAAGCCGAGTTCGTCGCGCAGCTCGACGAGGAGTTCGACGACCTGTGCCTGGACGGTGACGTCGAGGGCGGTGGTCGGTTCGTCGGCGATCAGGAGGCGGGGACTGCGGGAGAGGGCCATGGCGATGAGGACGCGCTGGCGCTGGCCGCCGGAGAGCTCGTGCGGGTAGCTGCGCAGGGTGCGTGCGGGCGAGAGGCCCACGAGTTCGAGGAGTTCGGCCGGTGTCTTCGTCCCTCCGCGCGAGGTCAGCTGCCGCAGCTGGGTGCCGACGAGCACCGACGGGTTGAGGGAGGAGAGGGCGTCCTGGTAGACCATCGCGATCTCGGGGCCCATCAGGGAGCGGCGTTCCCCGGGCGGGAGCTTCAGCAGGTCCCGGCCGCGGTAGAGGATCTCGCCGCCGACCTCCGCGTTGCGGGCGAGGAGTCCCATGACCGCGAGGCTGGTGATGGACTTGCCGCACCCGGACTCGCCGACCAGACCGACGGTCTCGCCCTCGTGGACGGTGAGGTTCAGCCGGTCGACGACGGGGACGTCGCCGTAGCGGTCGGGGAAGCGGATGGCCAGGTCGCGTACGACGAGGAGTTCGTCGGCGCCCTCGTGCACCGGGGTGATGGTGGGCGGGGTGGCCTCGATGTGCCGGGCGAGTCCGGCGAGGGCGGCGTCGACGTCGACGGTGGAGGCGGCCTCGACCGGGTCCGGTGCCGTGCCGGCGGCGGGGACCGCGGACGGGCGGGCGCTCCGGGGTGCGGCGGAGGCGTCGGTGAGGCCCTCGGAGAGGATGTTGAGGGCGAGGACGGTGACCAGCAGGGCGAGGCCGGGGAAGAAGGTGGCCCACCACCCGCCGGCGAGGAGGATCTGCCGCCCGTAGGCGAGGACGCTGCCCCAGCTGGGGTCGGGGTCCTGCACACCCGCGCCGATGAAGGAGAGGCTGGCCTCGAAGATGACGGCCTCGGCGACCATGACGGTCGCGAACACCATGACGGGCGCCATGCAGTTGACGGCGACGTGGCGGAGCACGATGTAGCCGCGCCGGGCCCCGATGACCTTCTCGGCGGCGACGTAGTCCTCCCCGTACTGGGCGAGGACGTTGGCGCGTACGACGCGGGCGAGCGAGGGGGTGTAGACGAACGCGATGGTGAAGATGATCACCGGGATGCCGGTGCCGAACACGGCGACGAGGACGGCCGCGAGCGCGATCGGCGGGAAGGACATGACGATGTCGAGGGTGCGCATGACGGACTCGTCACCGAGTCTGCGCGAGGTGGCCGCGAGCGCCCCGAGGACGGAGCCGGCGACCAGGGCGACGGCGGTCGCGCCGAGGCCGATGACCAGCGAGTAGCGCGAGCCGTGCACCACTCGGGCGAAGACGTCGCGGCCCGCACGGTCGGTGCCGAACCAGTGGTCCGCGCTCGGGGCCTGGACGGGGGTGCCGGTGGTCAGCGGGTCCTGCGTGAACAGGGGGGCGAGTACGGCGCCGAGCACGACGACGACCAGGACGCCGAGGGCGACGCGGGAGGTGACCGGCAGGGCTCGGAAGGCGATGCCGGGCCGGGAGAGCGTGGTGGCCGGACGGCCCGTGGCGAACATGTCACACCGTCCTGATGCGCGGGTTGACCAGCAGGTAGAGCAGGTCGACGATGACGTTGACCACCAGGAAGACGATGGCGATGGTCAGTACGGTGCCCTGGACCAGGGCGACGTCGCCTCCGGTGACACCTTCGAGGATGAGTTTGCCCATGCCGGGCAGGTCGAAGATCGCTTCGATGACGACGGCTCCGCTGAGCAGGTAGCCGACCTTGACCCCGAGCACGGTGAGAGGGGTGACGAGCGCGTTGCGCAGCACCGAGCGGATCACGAGGAGGACCGGCAGGCCGTTGCCCTGTGCGGTCCGGACGTAGTCGCGGTCGAGCTCCGCGACCATGGAGGTGCGGACGAGACGGGCCAGCGAGGCCGCGACGGGCACCGCCAGCGACACGGCCGGCAGGACCATGGTGGTGAGCCAGCCACTGAACGAGTCGGCGGGGTTGGTGTACCCGCCGGTCGGGAAGATCCGGGTGTTCAGCGCGAACTGCTGGATGAGCAGGACGCCGAGCCAGAAGGACGGGACGGCGACCCCGGCCATGGACAGGACGCGGAAGAGCTGGTCGGGCCAACGGTCCCGGTACATGGCACCGAGGACTCCGCCGACGACGGCGAGGACGATCGCGAGGAGCAGCCCGAGGAAGGTGAGTTGCAGGGTGAGCGGGAAGGCGGCGGTGATCCGGTCGATCACGGGCTGACTGGGTGGGACGGTCGTCCCGAGGTCGAAGTGGAGCAGTTGGCCGAGGAAGTCGAAGTAGCGCACGGGCAGCGGATCGTTGAGCCCGTTGGCCTCGGCGAAGGCCGCGCGGGCCTCGGGGGTGGCGCTCTCCCCGAGCGCGTTGAAGGCCGGGTCGACCGGCGAGAACTGCAGCACCACGAAGACGAGCAGCGCGATGCCGAGGATCATCACCGGCATCATCGCGACGCGTCGCAGCGCGAGCCGGAGAAAAGCAACCATCGTCAGCTTCCTTGCGATTGAGCGGGCGGCGGTCCGGGCCGCCGGGGAAGGCGGCCCGGACCGGTGTGCGGGGCCTCCCTCAGGGGGCGGCACCGCACCGTGGGCGTCAGGCGCGGTTGACGTCCACGAAGGACAGGCCGGTGGTCGGCAGCGGCTTGAAGCCGGGCAGGACCTTCTCGCTCCAGGCGGTGGGCAGCTTGCGGTGGAGGATCGGGTAGAGCGCCGCCTCTTCGGCGACGATGTCGTTGATCCGGCCCCAGAGCTGCTTGCGCACCTGCTCGTCGGCGGCCTGTGCGGCCCTGTCGAGGAGCTGTTTGACCTGCTTGTACTCGGCGGTCCGGGACCAGCCGTATCGCTTCTCCGGCCAGAAGCCGTAGTAGAACCAGCGCATCAGGAGGTCGACGTCGTTGCCGAAGACGGAGGGGTCGCCGGGTGCCACCATGACCTCGAAGTCGCCGGCATCGACCTTGGCCCACTGGGCCGGGGACTGGGCGATGTTCAGGGTGGCCTCGACACCGGCGGCGGCCCAGCTCTCCTTGAGCAGCGGGGCGATGTCCTTGACCCAGCCGGTGTCGGTGGTCAGGACGGTGAACTTGAGTGTGCCCACGCCCGCGTCGGCGAGCAGCTTCTTCGCCTTGGCCACGTCGTGCGTGTACACGGTCGCGGCCTCGTGGTGGTCGGGGTGGGTCGAGGGGACGTATCCGGTGGCGGCGGCGGCGTTGCCGACCATCGCGGTACGGATGATCTTCTCGGTGTCCAGCGCGTAGTGCAGGGCCTGGCGGACCCGCTTGTCGGCGAACCGCTTGTCGGTGGTGTTGAACATCAGGAAGAGCAGGCCGAAGGACTGCACGGACTGGGTCTTCGCCGTGCCCGAGAGGCCCTTCACGTCGATGTACGGGACGTCCTCGATGGCCTGGACACGGCCGGACTGCATGGCGCTGACGCGGGCCGACTGGTCCGATATCAGGCGCCAGATCATCTTCTCGGCCTTGGCCGGGTGCGAGCCGTTGTACGTGTCGTACCTTTCGAAGACGATCTTGTCTTCACGGGTCGCGGAGACGAACTTGTACGGCCCCGAGCCGACCGGCGCGGCGTCGAATCCCTTGACGTCCGCCTCCACGATCTTCTTCGGCACGATGCGGGCGACGGCGATACGGGAGGGGAAGAGGGCGAAGGGGTACCTGAGCTTGAACTCGACCGTCTTCGCGTCCACGGCGGTGACCGTGTCGATGAAGGGCACGAACTGCGCCATCAGCGAGGAGTTCTTCGGGTCCAGGATGCGTTCGAAGCTGAAGACGACGTCCTCGGCGGTGACCGCCGAGCCGTCGTGGAAGGTGGCGCCGTCGCGGAGGGTGGCCCGGTAGGTGGTGGCGTTGATCTTCTCCGGCATCCCGGTGGCGAGCCCGGGGCGGGCCACGAGCGTGGCCGGGTCGAGGTCGACCAAACCCTCGAAGATGTGCATGTTGGCCGCGTAGGGCGTGGCGCCGGACGTGATCATCGGGTCGAAGCCGGTCGACAGCGGGTACGACAGACCGGCTTCGATGGTCCCACCGCCGTCTCCCTTGCCCGCCGTACCGTCGGCGGTCGAGGAGGGCCCGCCGCATGCGGAAAGGCCTGCCGTGATGGCTGCCGCCACGCCGATGGCACTGGTGTGACGCAGGAAGGTGCGGCGCTCGACGCCGGCTGGCCTCAGCTCGGGCACAGGTCCTCCAAGGGACGTTGGGAGCGTGGAATCAGTGGGGAACGACCGTTTTCGACGGTTCTCGGGCTGCCATCGGACGGTCAAGCATCAGACGTCAGATGTCTGATGCCTTGATAGCGTGGGAACGTAGCTTGACAATCGAGAGGGGTCAAGAGGTGGGGAGTTCACCTATGTCCGGCACGCGACCCGGCCGCACCCTGCTTCGGCAGGAAGTGGTCGAGGGCATCAAGCGCTACATCCTCGACGAGCGGCTGCGCCCCGGGGACCCGCTCCCGACGGAGCCCGCCCTGTGCGAGGCACTGGGTGCCAGCCGCTCCAGCGTCCGGGAGGCCGTCAAGATCCTCGCCGCCCTGGACATCGTCGAGGTGCGCCACGGCCACGGGACGTACGTCGGGCGTCTGAGCCTGTCCGCCCTGGTGGAGAGCCTCACCTTCCGTGGCCTGCTCTCCCCCGACGACGACTTCCAGGTGATGGCCGACCTGGTCGACGTGCGCGAGCTCTTCGAGCGCGGCATGGCCGACCGGATCATCTCCTCACTCGGCACCGAGCAGCTCGACGGGCTGGAACGCCTGGTGGAGACCATGCGGACCACCGGAGCAGGCGAGGGGCACGGCTTCGTCGCCGCGGACCGCGCGTTCCACGCCCTGCTCGTGGCCCCTCTGGGCAACGACCTGATCGGCCAGCTCTCGATGGCCTTCTGGGACGTCTACACGATCGTCGCCCCCCACCTCGACGGCTTCACGCACGCGGACGAGACCGCCACGGTCGCCGCCCACCAGAGCATCGTGGACGCGGCCCGGGCCGGCGACGTCACCGCGTTCCTCAAGGCCCTGGACGAGCACTACGCCCCCGTCCGGCGGCGGATCGCCGAGGCCAGGTCGCGCGACGCGGGCCTGACGGAACAGGACTGACCCCCCGGCGCAGCACCTCCCGCCCCGCTCCGGGGGCGGGAGCCCGTCTGCCACGCACACCCTTGACGTCCGGCCGCAGGGCTCCCTAAGGTCCAGTTCGCCAGCAGGACATCTGACGTCTGCTGTCTAGGCCTTCCATGAGACCTCCCCGCACGCCAGAAGGGCACAGCCATGCCGTCGGCCGATCTCCCGCTCGATGAATGCCGCGTCTACCGTCCCGAGATGCCCCTGCCCGTCGGCTTCGCCGCCTTCTGGTCAGGCACCCTGGGCGAGGCGCCGCACGACCGTACCGGGGACGGGCCGAGGTACAAGGAGGTCGACTGCGGGCTGCCCCACGTACGCACGTACGACGTGAGTGTTCCAGGCTACGGCGGGCGCCCGGTGCGCGGCTGGCTTCACATGCCCTCCGGCTCCACCGAACCGCTCGGCTGCGTCGTCGAGTTCCTCGGGTACGGCCGCGGCAGGGGCCTGCCGCACGAGGAACTCGTGTGGGCCTGCGCCGGCTACGCGCACCTGGTCATGGACACCCGGGGCCAGGGGTGGTCGGCGGCGCCCGGCCTCACCGCCGACACCGATCCGGGGTCCGCCGGAGCGGTGCCGGGCTTCCTGACCCGGGGCATCGAGAGCCCCGACACCTACTACTACCGGCGGGTGTTCACGGACGCGGTCCGCTGCGTCGAGGCGATGCGCGAGCACCCCGAGATCGATCCCGCCCGCATCGTGGTGACCGGGGTGAGCCAGGGCGGTGGCATCGCGCTCGCCGTGGCAGGGCTCGTGCCGGGGCTGGCCGGAGTGATGCCGGACGTGCCGTTCCTGTGCAACATCGCCCGGGGGGCGCGGATCGCCGGACTGCCGCCGTACGCCGAGATCGCCGCCTACCTCCGGCTCCACCACGACCGCACCGACCAGGTGTTCCGCACTCTGTCGTACTTCGACGCGGCCCACCACGCCACCCGGGCGACGGCGCCGGCGCTGTTCTCCATCGCCATGACGGACGAGATCTGCCCGCCGTCCACCTGCTTCACCGCCTACAACCGGTACACGGGCCCCAAGGAACTGCGCGTCTACGAGTTCAACGGACACGAAGGCGGTGGCGCGCACCACCGGGCGGTCCAACTGGCCTGGGTTCACGACCTGTTCTCCCCCTGACGCGCCGGCCGTCCACGCCGCGCCCCGCTCGGCCCCGCACCTCTCCCCCCTCACGAGAAGAGAGACCGCCCATGCAGCGCAGAGTCACCCTCGCCATGCTCTCGGCCGCCGTCCTGGTGGCCGCCGCCACCGGCACCGTCCACGGCGCACCCGCCGCCGCGGCCGGAGAACTCACCTCCCAGGACATCGCCACCCAGGGTGCCGGGTCCCCGTACTACCGCATCCCGGCACTGACCACCTCCGTCAAGGGCACCCTGCTCGCCGCCTACGACTCCCGCCCCACCCTCGGCGACCTGCCCGGCAACCTGGGGATCGTGCTGCGGCGCAGCACCGACGGCGGGACCACCTGGCAGGCGCAGCAGGTGGTCCGCAAGGAGGCGGCCCCCATGGGGTTCGGTGACCCGAGCCTGCTGGTGGACCGCACCACGGGCCGCATCTTCGTCTTCTACGCGGCCTCCGTGAACCAGGGGTTCTTCGGCTCGGGCACGGGCAGCGACGAAACCGACCCGGACATCCTCCAGGCCGACTACAGCTACTCGGACGACGACGGGCTGACCTGGACCCACCGCCGGATCACGCAGCAGATCAAGAACCCCGCCTGGGGCGGCATGTTCGCGGCCTCCGGCGAGGGCATCCAGGTGCGCAACGGCACGTACAAGGGCCGCCTGATCCAGCAGTACGCGATCCGGAACAACGGCGCCGACTACGCGGTCAGCGCGTACAGCGACGACCACGGCGCGACCTGGAGGACGGGCAACCCGGTCGGCCCGGGCGGCGACGAGAACAAGACGGTCGAGCTCAGCGACGGACGCATCATGCTCAACAACCGTTCCGCGCCCTACCGGACGATCGCCCACTCCACCGACGGCGGGGTGAACTACACCCCGCTCACCCAGGACACCGCCCTGCCGGACCCCGCGAACAACGGCTCGGTCATCCGCTACGCCCCGGACGCCGCCGCGTCCGACCCGAAGGCCTCGTGGCTGCTGTTCAGCAATACGGAGAGCACCTCCTCCCGGAGCAACCTCACCGTGAAGATGTCCTGCGACAACGGGAAGAGCTGGCCGATCCGCAAGGTCGTCGACCCGGGCAGCGCGGCCTACTCGACGCTGACCCGGCTGCCTGACGGCCGGCTCGGGCTGCTCCACGAGCGGGACACCTACAAGAACATCACGTACTCCTCCTTCGACCTGGCCTGGCTCGGCGGCACCTGTGCGGACATCACCATCACGCCGCCGGCCGCCATGAAGGCGGGCACCAGCGCGGAGGTGACCGTCCGGGTCGTCAACCGCATGGACGTGAAGCGCTCGGCGGGCACGCTCGACCTTGCGGTGCCGAGCGGCTGGACGACCCGTCAGGTGGCGTTCCCCGCGACACGGCCGGGTGAGGGAGCGAACATCAAGGTCCCGGTCACGATCCCGGCCGGCGCCTCGGGCGACGCCCGGCTCACGGTGACCTACAAGGCCGACGGGAAGCAGGCCTCCGGCAGCAGGACGCTGACCGTCACGCCGTAACGCCCGGGTTCCCGGGCGGTGTTGCTGCCCGGATCGCGGCCGTCCGGCTGCGAGGGTGGAGGACGGCACCTCCCGGGACGACGGACAGGCGGCAGCGGCATGGCGGCGACGGGTTCACGGATGGGCGTGGTCGGCGGCAGCATCGCCGGATGCGCGGCGGCGGTCGCGGGCATCAGGGCGGGTGCAGAGGTCACCGTCTACGAACGCAGCGACGGCGAGCTCCGGGGCCGGGGGCTCGGGATCGTCATCCCTCCCCCGCTGCACCGGAGGCTGGTCGGCACGGGGTATCTGGACGCCGCCATGCCGACCGCCCCCGTCGCCACGCGGGTCTGGCTGACGCGGGTGCCCGGGGAGCGGTCGGCCCGTGAGTTCGCCCGCCAGCCCAGCGCCGTGACCCCGTGCAACTGGGGCCTCCTGTGGCAGTCCCTGCGGTCCGCGGCCTCCGGCGCGCGCCACCACCGGGGGCTCCCCGTCCTGTCGGTCGGACACGACGGGGACGGGGGCGCCCTCGTCCGCACGGCCGGCGGCGAGGAGTCCTACGACATCGTCGTGGGCGCAGACGGCCACGGCTCCCTCACCCGCCGTGTCCTGGCCCCGGACCTGCGGGCGTCCCCCGCCGGATACGCGGTGTGGCGCGGCACGCTTCCGGTGGACGCGTCGGCGGAACACCTCGGCGCCCTCCAGCTGTTGCGCACCTCCTGGGTGACGATCGGCTTCCCCGGCGGGCACGGCATCTTCTATCTGATCCCGCGCGGCGGGGACGCCGGGCCGGACGAGCGCCTGCTGGCCTACGCGATCTACGCGACCCCGCCCGAGGATGCGCCGGACGGGGCCGGACACGTGCGGTGGCTGGCCGACGAGCACTTCCCCCAGGAGTGGGCGGACATCGTGGCCCGTGGCGAGCACGCCGCGATGACGTGCCACCCCGTCGTCGATCTGCACGCGCCCGTCGCGGCCGATCCGCCGTTCCTGCTCGCGGGCGACGCGGCGGGGGTCACCCGTCCGCACACGGCGAGCGGGGCGGTGAAGGCGCTGCAGGACGCACTCTGCCTGGAGGAGGCGCTGCGGACGTCGCCCACACCCGCAGGCGCACTGCGGCGCTACGCCCGCGAGCGGACCCCGGAGGGGCCCGGCTGGTGGAGCTGGGGCGCAGGCTCGGCCGCGCGCAGGTGGAGCTGACGCCGGACTGGGCCGCCATGGACCAGGGTTCGGTGGACGCCTGGTGCCGCGCCACCCTCGCGGGGACGAGCAGCTACCTCTACGCCGACACGGACTGAGGGTCGAGGCGGCCCCGGATCCCGTCGAAGTGGGTGCGCATCGCGCGCACCGCGCGTGCGCCGTCGGCCGCCGCCACCGCCTCGACGATCTCGTGGTGCTGCGCGCAGGTGACGGCCGGGTCCTGGTGGCCGTCGTCGACGTCCTCGCGCACCCGGTCCATGGCCGCCCAGAACGCGTCCAGCACCTCGCTGAGGAGATGGTTGTCGAGCGAGGCGTAGAGCGCGAGGTGGAAGGCGCGGTCGGTGGTCCGGGCGACCCTGCCGCCCTCGGCGGACTCGGTCTCCATCGTCGCGACGAGGGCGCGCAGCACGGCGAGGTCCTCCGCGGGCACGCCCGCGGTGACGGCCCCGACGAGTCCGGTCTCCAGCGCCTCGCGCACCTTCATCAGCTCCAGCAGCCCCGGCTCCCCCTGGCGGTGCCGTACGGCCGCCCGGAAGGCGAGCCCCTCGGCGAAGGGTGACAGGGAGAGCGAGCCGACGAAGGTGCCGGATCCCCGCCGGATCTCGACGACGTTCATGGCCTGGAGCGCCTTGAGCGCCTCGCGCACCGAGACCCGGCCGGCCGAGAACAGCTCCATCAACTCGGTCTCGGTGGGGAGCGGATCGCCCGGGCCGAGCCTGCGTCCGAGGATCAGTTCCTTGATCCTTCGCTCGATGTCCTGAGCCATGGTGGGGCGGGCCACAACGGTCCTCCTTGGGGGTCGTCGGCCGCCGGCACCTCTTGACCGGTCGGCGGGGCATCTGTTTAAGGTGAGTCCAGACATAGGACATCTTACGTCCCACGTCCCGGTCCCGCCTCCCTTTCGGCGAACGACCCGCGTACCGAACGAGCTGGAGCTCCTCACCATGCCTCTGACCGCACCTCTGCACGGCGTCGTACCGCCGGTCTGCACCCCGCTCGACGACCGCGGGGAGGTCGACACGGCCTCCCTGACCCGGCTCGTCGGCCACCTCGTCGACGGCGGTGTGCACGGGCTCTTCGCCCTCGGTTCGACCAGCGAGGTCGCCTATCTGACCGATGCCCAGCGCGCCACCGCCCTGGAGACCGTGGTCACCGCGGCCGCCGGGCGCGTCCCGGTCCTGGCCGGGGTCATCGACACCACGACGGCGCGGGTCGTCGAGCACGCCCGGACCGCCGCGGAGCTCGGCGCGGACGCCCTCGTCGCGACCGCCCCCTTCTACACACGTACGCACCCGAAGGAGGTCGCCGGGCACTTCCGGCGGCTGCGTGCCGCCGTCGACCTGCCGCTGTTCGCCTACGACATCCCGGTGGCCGTCCACTCGAAGCTCTCCGCTTCCCTGGTGCGCGAACTGGCCGAGGACGGCACCCTGGCCGGCCTCAAGGACAGCAGCGGTGACGAGGGCGGGCTGCGCAGGCTGATCGTGGAACTCGGCGGTCGGGCGGGGCGGGCCGAGGGCCCCGTGCCGCACTTCAGTGTGCTGACCGGTTCCGAACTCACCGTGGACGCGGCGCTGCTGGCCGGGGCAGACGGTGTCGTGCCCGGTATCGGCAACGTGGACCCGGCCGGCTACGTCCGGCTGTACGAGGCCGCGCGGGCCGGTGACTGGGCGCTCGCCGCCCGCGAGCAGGAGCGGCTCGTCGAGCTGTTCGCCATGGTCGACGTCGGTCCGGAGCAGGACATGGGCCGCAGCTCGTCGGCGCTCGGGTCCTTCAAGGCGGCGCTCCAGCTGCTCGGTGTCATCGACAACGGTGCCACCGCGTTCCCGCAGCTCCCGCTCTCCGCCGAGTCCGTCGCCCTCGTCGGTGAGCGGCTGCGCGGCGCCGGTCTGCCGCCGGTCCGATGACGAACGGTCCGATGACGAACGGTCCCGGGAGGAGAGGTCCGGCAAGGAGCGGTCCGGCGGACGCCGCGGCCACCGGTGCCGCGGTGATCGGCCTCGATCTCGGCGGCACGAAGATCGCGGCGGCCCTCTTCGCCGCCGACGGCACGGTGCTGGCCCGGCACACCCGGCCCACCCCGGCCGGGGACGGCGCGGCGGCGGTACTCGACGCGCTCGCCGCGGCGGTGGCCGAGGTGGACCCCGGCCGCCGGGCGGCCGTGCTCGGCGTCGCCGCCGCCGGGGTCGTCGACCCCCTCAGCGGAAGGGTCACCAGCGCCACCGACTCGATCCGCGGCTGGGCGGGCACCGCGCTGGCCGCGGGCCTCGCGGACCGTACGGGTCTGGCCGTGGCCTGCGACAACGACGTACGCGCCACCGCCGGGCCGGAGCTGGCCGCGCTGCCGGACCGCCACGGTTCGCTGCTGTTCGCCGCCATCGGCACCGGTGTGGGCGGTGCCCTCGCCGTCGACGGGCGGATGCTGCACGGATCGGCCGGCATCGCCGGCCACCTCGGCCATCTGCCCAGCGCGGAGGCGGCAGGACTGCCCTGCACCTGCGGTGCCGCAGGACACCTGGAGGTCATCGCCTCGGGCCCGGGCATCACCGCCCACTACGAGCGGCTCACCGGTACCCCGGCGGACCGGCTCGAAACGGTCGCCGCCCGTGCCGCCGGTGGCGACCGGGCCGCCGTGCACGCCGTCACCACCGGGGCCGCGGCCGCCGGACGGGTCCTCGGCGGGCTCGCCAACGCGCTCGGCCCCGACCGGGTCGTCGTCGGCGGCGGAGTCCCCCGGATCGGCGCGCTGTACGGCGACGCGCTCGCGGCCGCCTTCACCGCCGAACTGATGCCACCGCTGCGCGGGCTCGTCCCCGAGCCCCCTCTCTTCGGTCACGACGCGGCCGTGCTGGGCGCAGCCGCCCTGACCGCAACCCTTCCCCTCCACCACCCTGGAGCACCCCGATGACCGCACAGGATCTGGCCGACGCCCTCCGGGGCCGGCTGATCGTCTCCTGCCAGGCACCTCCCGGCGACCCGATGCGGGAGACCGCCACCCTCGTACGCCTCGCCCTCTCGGCCGCGGCCGGCGGCGGAGCCGCGATCCGGGCCAACGAGCCGGAGGTGGTCGCCGCGGTCACCGCCGCCGTGGACCTCCCGGTGATCGGTCTGTGGAAGGACGGCGACACCGGCGTCTACATCACCCCCACGGTCCGGCACGCCCTGGCGATCGTCGAGGCCGGCGCGGCGGTCGTGGCCGCCGACGCCACCGACCGGCCCCGCCCGGACGGCTCGGCCTTCGCCGAGCTCGTCACCGCCGTGCACGCGGCGGGCGCCCTGGTCATGGCCGACGTCTCCACGCTCGCCGAGGGGGTCGCCGCCGCAGCGCAGGGGGCGGACTTCGTCTCGACGACCCTCTCCGGCTACGTGCCGGGGACGCCGAAGGGGACCGGACCCGACCTGGACCTTGTGACATCTCTCTCGGCCGCGGTCGCTGTACCTGTCGTCGCCGAAGGACGTATCAATACCCCCGAGGAGGCTGCCGAGGCCCTCGCCCGAGGCGCCCACAGCGTCGTGGTCGGCACGGCCATCACCGCTCCCACCGCCCTGACCTCCCGCTTCGTCGCCGGCATCGCCCGGACCTGAGCAGCCCTCACCACGAGGGACGGCCGCCCCGGCAACGGGGCACCGTTCCCGCACCAGGAGCGCACCGTGCAGATATCCCCCTCCCCGCTCCCCTGGTACCGCGAGGTGAGCGGTACCCAGTGGAAGTCCTTCTTCGCCGCCTGGATCGGCTACGTCCTCGACGGCTTCGACTTCGTCCTCATCACGCTCGTCCTCACCGAGATCAGCGACGACTTCGGGCTGAGCACGGTGCAGGCCGCCAGCCTGATCTCCGGAGCCTTCATCACCCGGTGGCTGGGCGGCGCGGTACTGGGCGCCCTCGGCGACCGGTACGGCCGCAAGCTCTCCATGGTGGTGAGCATCCTGCTCTACTCGCTGGGCACGTTCGCCTGCGGGTTCGCGTGGGACTTCCACAGCCTCTTCGCCGCCCGCCTGGCGATCGGGATGGGCATGGCCGGCGAGTACAGCGCCAGCGCCACGTACGTCATGGAGAGCTGGCCGGCCAGGGTCCGCAGCCGGGCCAGCGGCTTCCTGATCTCGGGCTTCTCCGTCGGCTCGGTGCTCGCGGCCCAGGTCTACACCTGGGTGGTGCCCTCGCTGGGCTGGCGCTGGATGTTCTACCTGGGCCTGATACCGATCGCGGTCGCGCTGTGGATGCGCCGTGCGCTGCCGGAGGCGGAGGAGTGGACCTCCGACGTCGCGGACCGGGGCGCGAAGCCCAACCCCTTCCGGCCGCTGTTCCGGACCCCGCGCCTGGCCGTGGTCAACACCGTCCTCGTGGTGGCGGCCACGCTCTCGCTCTTCCTCGTCTTCACCCCGGGCAGCGAGGGCCTGGTGCCGGTGCTGTCGGTGGTGGCGGGCCTGTCCCTCGTGGCGTTCGCCGTACAGCTGGGCGGACGGCGGGGCTGGCTCCTCTATGTGTCGATGATCGTGACGCTGTTCTTCGCGTTCCTCTACTCCTGGCCGATCCAGGCGCTGCTCCCCACCTATCTGAAGACGGAACTGGGGTACACCACCGGCCAGGTCACGGACGTCCTGTACTTCGCGGGCTTCGGCACCATGGTCGGCTGCTGGACCGCGGGCTTCCTGGGCGACCGGATCGGTGCGAAGAAGGCCTACGCGCTGACGCTGCTGGCGTCACTGGCCTTCGTCTACCCGGTGTTCGCGGTGAAGGACAACCTGCTGGTGCTGGGCTGTCTGCTGTTCCTGCTGCAGGCGACGAGCTTCGGCATCTCCGGGCTGCTGCCGCGCTACATCGGCGGCCACTTCCCGACGGCGAGCCGGGGGGCGGCGCTCGGCTTCACGTACAACGTGGGTGCGCTGGGCGGTGCCGTGGCCCCGGTGCTCGGGGCCCATCTCGCGTCCGGGATGGACCTGGGCCAGGCGCTCGCGGTGCTGACGTTCGCCGGGACGGTGATCGTGGTGCTGCTGGTCGGCTTCGACGTGCCGGCGCGGCTGAACCGGCTGACGGACCCCGACGCACGGCCGGACCACCTGGCCGAGCCCGACGGGGCCCCGGAGCCGGCGAAGGCGGACCGCGTCGGTTAGCAGGGCCCCACGCACCGGCGCCCGCCCGGAGTGTTCCGGGCGGGCACCTGCGCGTGGGCGGCCGGGGCCTACGGGTAGAAGTGCGTCAGCGACTCGGCGACGCAGGCCGGCTTCTCGGATCCTTCGAGCTCGAAGGTGAAGCCCCGCGTCATCTGCACGCCGCCCCGCGCGACCTCGCCGACCCCGGTGACCGTGGCGTGCAGGCGCACGCGGCTGCCGACGGGGACGGGCGCCGGGTAGCGGACCCGGTTGACCCCGTAGTTGAGCGCGCGTCCCACACCGCTCACCCGGAGCAGCTCGCCGAACATCGGGATGCCCCAGCTCAGGACCATGTACCCGTGGGCGATGGTGCGTCCGTACGGGCCGGCGGCGGCCCGTTCCACGTCGGTGTGGATCCACTGGTGGTCCCCGGAGACGTACGCGTACGCGTCGATCAGCTCCTGGGTGACCTCCTTCCACTCCGAGCGCCCGAGGTCGCGCCCGCCGAGGGCGAGGATCTCCGGGATGCCGTGCGCGGTCAGGGGCATGGCGGTACTCCGATCTGCGGGGACGGGCGGGGCGGGTCAGGCGGTGACGGGCGCGGTGCGGGGTGCGGCGGCCGGCTCGGCGGCCTGCTCGTCGTGGTTCGGGCGCTTGAGCAGGAGGAGCATGCAGCCCAGCGTCAGTGCCACCTGGAAGACCGCGTAGGCGATGACGGCCGTGATGGAGCCGGTCCGGTTCAGCAGGAACTGGCCGACGATCGGGGTCGTCCCGCCCAGCAGGGTGCCGCAGAGCTGGTAGCAGAGCGAGATGCCGGTGTAGCGCAGATGGGCCGGGAAGCGGCTGGCGAGCATGCCGGCGAGGGCCGCGTAGTAGAGGCAGTGCGGGATCGTGGCGACGGCGACACCGACCATCGCGAGACCGTAGTTCTCCGTGCTGATCAGCACGAACATCACCGGCATCAGGATCAGTTCGGGGACCAGCATCACGATCACCGCGCGGGACCAGCTCTTCATCCGGGTGGCGATGAGGGCGCCGAAGGGCTGGACGACGATCTGGGTGATGTTGGCGACGAGGATGATCGTCAGGAACGAGCTGCGGTCGAAGTCCAGGGAGGTGGTCGCCCAGGACAGGGCGAACGTCGACTTGAAGTACGTCGCGGACAGGCCGATGGTGCAGGCCCCGATACCGAGGACGATCAGCATGGGGTGGCTGCGCAGGACCTCGGTCAGCGGGAGCTTGACGACTTCCTTCTTCTCGATGAGCTTGGCCATGGCCGGGGACTCGGCGACCTTCAGGCGGACGAGCAGGCCGACCATGACGAGTGCGGCGGAGGCGAGGAAGGGCACCCGCCAGCCCCACGAGACGAAGGCGTCGTCGGGCAGCTGACTGATGGCGAGGAAGCTCACGGTGGAGAGGGTGTTGCCGACGGGCGAACCCTGCTGGGCGAAGGCCGCGTACAGCACCGACTTGCCCTTGGGCGCGTGCTCGGAGGCGATCAGGACGGAGCCGCCCCACTCACCGCCGAGGCCGATGCCCTGGATCATGCGGATGCAGACCAGGAGGATCGGGGCGGCGATGCCGATGGAGGCGTAGCCGGGCAGCAGACCGATCGCGGTGGTCGAGATCCCCATCATCAGCAGGGTGATGACGAGCGTCTTCTTCCGGCCGAGCCGGTCGCCGTAGTGCCCGAAGACGATGCCGCCCAGCGGACGGGCGAGGAAGCCGACCCAGAAGGTGGCGAAGGCGACCAGGGTGCCTACGGGGCCTTCGAGTTCGGGGAAGAACACCTTGTCGAAGACGAGTGCTGCCGCGGTTCCGTAGATGTAGAAGTCGAACCACTCGATGGTGGAGCCGATGAAGGCTCCGAACCCTGCGCGGTTGGCGGCTTTCGTTCGCTCGCGTGCGGTGGCGGTGGTCGCACTCATGGGTGGCTCCCGGACATCGTTGATCAAGCGGATGGGGGCACGGCTGACCCGGGCGTCGCCCGGACGCCCTGGATCGCGTGGGTGGAGAGGGGTGGAGAGGGGACGGCGAGGGGGACGGGGCCGTCAGGCGGTGACGCGTTCGAAGACCGCGGCGAGGCCCTGGCCCCCGCCGATGCACATGGTCTCCAGGCCGTAGCGCGCCTGACTGCGGTGCATCTCCCGGCTGAGGGTGGCAAGGATGCGTGCTCCGGTGGCGCCCACCGGGTGGCCGAGCGAGACGCCTGATCCGTTGACGTTGATCCGCTGCTCGTGGTCCTTCTCGCCGAGGCCCAGCTCGCGGGTGCAGGCGAGGACCTGGGCGGCGAAGGCCTCGTTGACCTCGATCAGGTCCAGGTCGGCGAGGGTGAGGCCGGCCCGGCCGAGGGCCGCGTGGGTGGCCGGGACGGGGCCGATGCCCATCGTCGCGGCGGGGACGCCCGCGCGGGCGAAGGAGACGAGCCGGACGAGCGGGGTGAGCCCGAGCCGTTCGGCGGTGGCGGCGCTGGTGACCAGGCAGGCGGCGGCCGCGTCGTTCTGGCCGCTCGCGTTGCCCGCGGTGACGGTGGCCCCGGGATCGGCCTTGGCCATGATCGGTCGCAGCGCGGCGAGTTGCTCGGCGGTGGTGTCCGGGCGGGGGTGCTCGTCGGCCCGGACGACCGTCTCGCCCTTCCTGGTGCGCACGGTCACGGGGACGGTCTCGGCGTCGTAGCGCCCCTCCTCCGCGGCACGGGCGGCGCGCGCCTGCGAGCGCAGGGCAAGGGCGTCCTGGTCGGCGCGGCTGATGGAGTAGGCGCGGCGGAGGTTCTCGGCGGTCTCGATCATGCCGCCGGGTACGGGGTGGTGGACACCGCCGGCGGTGACGCGGCCCCGGGCCAGCGAGTCGTGGAGCTGGAGGCCGGGGCCCTTGATGCCCCAGCGCCCGTCGTGCGTGTAGTAGGGGGCGGCGCTCATGACGTCGACACCGCCCGCGATGACGACCTCGCTGAACCCGGCGCGGATCTGCATGGCGGCATCGAGGACGGCCTGGAGGCCGGAGCCGCAGCGCCGGTCGATCTGGGCGCCGGTGACGGTGTCGGGGAGTCCGGCGTCCAGGGCGGCGACCCGGCCGATGGCGGGCGCCTCGGAGGAGGGGTAGGCATGCCCGAGGATCACCTCGTCCACCCGGTCCGGATCGATCCCCGTACGGGCGACGACCTCGGCGATGACGCGTGCGGCCAGCGCGGCCGGGGTCTGCTGGGCGAACGCGCCGCCGAAACGCCCGATGGGAGTGCGCAGCGGCTCGCAGATGACGACATCGGTCTGGTCCGGCACGGCGGAACACCTTTCGGCGGGTTCGGGTGTGTGGGGTGACCTTCGCACCGGACCACTGAGTCGGTCCAATATCGAGTTCCCTCATATTCAAGACGCCACGCGTCTCAATCGGACGACGTCGGGGTCGGCAGGGCCTCCTCGGCGACCGCGAGCACCGCGCGGAGCGCCGCCGAGGGGTTGTCCGTGCGCCAGGCCAGCGCCGCCTGCCGCCGGACGGGCGGGCCGGCGAGGGGCCGGTAGACCAGTCCGTTCTGCTGGATGTGCCGGACCGAGGAGACCGTCAGCGTGACGCCGACGCCCGCTGCGACGAGGGCCAGGATCGTGTACGAGTCGGGCGCCTCCTGCACCACGCGCGGGTTGAAGCCGGCCGCCTCGCAGACCTGGACCATCGCGTCGCGGACGGTCGAGCCGGCGTTCGCGGGGAAGGAGACGAAGGGTTCGTCGGCGAGGATGCCGATCGGGATGCTCTCCAACCGTGCGAGCCGGTGGTCGGAGGGCAGCGCGCACAGCAGCTCCTCCTCGTCGATCACCCGGCAGGCCACTCCGGGCTGGGTGACGGGGAGCCGGACGAAGCCGAGGTCGAGGGATCCGTCGGCGACCCGGGAGAGGGCGACGTTGGCGTAGGTCTGGCCCTTCATGACCAGCTCGATCCCGGGGTGAGCGGCGCGGACGGCCCGGGTCAGGAGGGGCAGCGTCTCGTGGCTGGAGGCTCCCGCGAAGCCGATCGTGACGCGCCCGTACTCCCCGCGTCCGGCGGCCTTGGCGGCCCGTACCGCCGCGTCGAGGTCGGCGAGGACGGTCCGTACGGGTTCGAGGAAGGACTCCCCCGCGCTGGTGAGCCGCACCGAGCGGGTGTTCCGCTCGAAGAGCTGGACGCCGAGCTCCTTCTCCAGCTGCCGGATCTGCTGGCTGAGCGGCGGCTGGGCCATCTGCAGCCGCTTGGCCGCGCGGCCGAAGTGCAGCTCCTCGGCGACGGCGGTGAACGCGGTCAGATGACGCAGTTCCATCGGAGCTTCCATTCATTAACCATCGGTCTTGATCTGACCTTAATTTGGTATTGGACAGCAATCAATGGGCGCTGACACGGTGAGGGCGACCAGTACGCACTCGCCGAGGAGCACCGTGGAGCGGACGGATACGGCCGACGGGCCCGGAAAAGTCATGTCGATGAAGGAGGCCGTCGCCGCTTTCGTGCACGACGGGGCCACCGTCAGCCTCGAGGGGTTCACCCATCTCGTCCCCACTGCCGCGGGGCACGAGATCATCCGCCAGGGCCGCAAGGACCTCACCGTCGTGCGGATGACGGCGGACATCGTGGTGGACCAGATGCTCGCCGCGGGCTGCGTCTCGCGGCTGGTCTCCTCCTTCGTCGGCAACTCCTCCGCCGGTTCGCTCGGTGAGCTGCGGCGCAGGATCGAGCGCGCCGACCCGGCGCCGCTGGCCTTCGAGGAGTACAGCCACTACGGGATGGTCTGCCGCTACCTGGCGGGGTCCCAGCGGCTGCCGTTCTACCCGCTGCGCAGCTACGGCGGCAGCGATCTGCCGTCCGTCAACAGCGATCTGCGCAAGGTGACGTCGCCCTATCCGGGACCCGACGGGGAACCGGAGCAGATCTACGTCGTGCCGCCCGTGAACCCCGACGTGACGATCATCCACGCCCAGCGGGCCGACCGCCGGGGCAACACCCAGATCTGGGGGCTGACCGGCATCCAGGCGGAGGCGGTCTACGCGGCGGACAAGGCGATCGTCGTCGTCGAGGAGGTCGTCGCCGACGACGTGGTCCGCTCCGACCCCAACCGGACGGTCGTCCCGTCCCACGCCGTGGACGCCGTCGTCGTCTGCCCGCGCGGGGCGCACCCCTCGTTCGCGCAGGGGTACTACGACCGTGACAACGCCTTCTACCGGGCCTGGTCGCACATCAGCAAGGACCCGGAGCGGCTGCGGGCCTGGCTGGCGGAGTGGGTGTACGGCACGGCCGACCACGCCGAGTACACCGCCAAGCTGGGCGAGGACTTCTGGGCGGGGCTCGCGGTGGGCGAGGCGCTCAGCGAACCGGTGAACTACGGGCGGCGGCTGTGAGCGCGCCGCAGGGGAAGGAACGGGACATGACCACCACCGCACCGGAGGCCGTCACCTCGTCCGAGCTGCTCTCGGTCGTCGCCTCCCGCGAACTGGCTTCCCGGCGCACGGTGTTCGCCGGCATCGGGCTGCCCACGCTCGCCACCGAACTCGCCCACCTCACGGTCGCCCCGCGGATCGAGGTCGTGTACGAGTCCGGGGTCTGCGGGGCGCACCCCTCCCACCTGCCGGAGACCATCGCCGACTCCGTGCTCATCTCGGGCGCGGAGGCCGTGCTGTCGATGCCGGCGCTGTTCGGCTGCGTGCTCCAGGGCGGTCACATCGACGTCGGATTCCTCGGCGCCGCGCAGATCGACCGGTGGGGCAACCTGAACACGTCCGTGATCGGCGACTGGGAGAGCCCCGCGGTACGCCTCCCCGGGTCGGGGGGCGCCGTCGAGGTGATGGCCAACTCCCGCGAGGTCTTCGTGGTGATGCGCCGTCACAACCCGCGCTCCTTCACGGCGGCCCTGGACTTCTGCACCACTCCGGGGCCGGACCGCGCGCTCGCCGAGGGCATCCGGCCGCTGGGCGCGGGCGTCACCCGGGTCATCACCGAACTGGGCATCCTGGCCCGCGCCGGCGCCGGGGAGGAACTCCGGCTCGTCGCCGTACACCCGGGAGTGACGGTCGATCAGGTCCGCGCAGCCACGGGCTGGGACCTCCTGGTCGCCGACACCGTCGCCACCGTGCCCCCTCCGACGGCGGCGGAGCTGCGGCTGCTGCGCGAGGACGTCGACCCGGGCCGCGTCTACCTGCGCTGACCCGGCGCGTCTACCGTCTCTGCCATCGACTGACCACACCTGCCGAGAGGACGTCACCGCCATGCGTATCAGGATCGTCGGAGCCGGAGCCATGGGCCGGGGCATCGCCCAGTGGGCAGCGGCCGCCGGGCACACCGTCGAGCTCTGCGACGTCCGGACCGAGGCGGTGACAGCGGCCGTCGACTTCGTGCGGTCCATGCTGGAACGCGCGGTCCAGAAGGGCCGGACGACCTCCGGCGAGGCCGCCTCGGCCCTGGAGCGGCTGGTGCCGCTGGACGACCCGTGGGCCCCGGGCCCGGAGGTCGAGCTGGTCATCGAGGCCGTACGGGAGGACCTGGACACCAAGGCCGAGGTGTTCGGGAAGCTGGAGGAGGCCCTGCCGGACTCCGCCGTCTTCGCGACCAACACCTCGTCCCTCTCGGTGACCCGGATCGCCGCGTCGCTGCGGGACCCGGGCCGGCTGGCCGGGCTGCACTTCTTCAACCCCGTCCCCCTGATGAAGATCGTCGAGGTCGTGCCGGGCGCCGCGACCCGCCCGGAGATCCCTCCGGCCCTGACCGCGCTGGTCGAGAGCTGCGGCCATCGCGCGGTGACCGTCGCCGACACCCCCGGATTCCTGGTCAACCACGCCGGCCGCGGCCTGGTGACGGAGGCCCTGGCACTGCTGGAGGAGTCGGTGGCGGGCCCGGCCGACATCGACCGCATCGCCCGGGACGTCCTGGGGCTGCGCATGGGCCCGTTCGAGCTGACGGACCTCACGGGACTCGACGTCACCGCTGCGGTGATCGACTCGATCTGGCAGGGCTTTCGCCACGAGGACCGGCTGCGCCCCTCCTACCTCACCCCGAACCGGGTGACCGCCGGTCTGCACGGCCGCAAGACCGGCCGGGGCTGGTACGCGTACGGTCCCGAGGCACCCGCCCCCGCCCCGGAGGCACCGGTGACGGGCGACTCCGGCCGCCCGGTCTTCGTGGCGGGCGAGGGGCGCGAGGGTCTGCGGGACGCGCTGTCCGCCGCCGGGGCCACGGTCGAGGACGGCCCGGAACCCTCCGAGGCCGCCGTGGTCCTGGTCCCCGTCTGGGGCACCACCGTGGCGGCGGCGGTGGCCTCGCTGGGGCTGCCCGCCGCGCGCACCTTCGGCGTGGACCCCCTGCCGGCGGCGGGCCGCCGCCGGGTCCTCGCCGTCACCCCGGCGTCCGACCCCGCCGCCGCGCGGGACGCCCGCGCGGTGCTGGCGCGAGCGGCGGACGGCGGGGAGCCCCACGCCGTGTCGGTGGTGCGGGACACCGCGGGTTCGGTGGCGCAGCGGCTGCTCGCCTCGGTGGTCTCGGTGGCCGCGTCCATCGCGGAGCGCTCGCTGGCCACCCCGGCGGACATCGACCTCGCCGTGACGACCGGCCTCGGTTATCCCGTGGGCCCGCTGGCCTGGGGCGACCGCATCGGGGCCGCGCGCCTGCTGGACCTTCAGCGGGCGCTGCACGCGACGACCGGCGACCCGCGGTACCGGCCGACCCGCTGGCTCACCGAACGGGCCGAGCTGGGCCTGTCCCTGACGGACCGGGGCACCTCGCCCGCCGACTGCGTGTAGGGCCCGCCGGGGCCGTGACCGTTTCGTACAAGACCGGGGACCGGGCCCCGGCCTACGGTCGTCCCATGACTCCACGACTCGACGCGATCTCCGTCACCACCGCCGACCTGGCCGCCTCGCTCGCCTTCTACCGCAGGCTCGGGCTCGACATCCCCGAGGACGCCGGGTCGGCGCCCCACGTCGAGGTGGCCCTTCCCGGAGGGCAGCGCCTGCTGTGGGACACCGAGGACGTCGTCCGTTCCTTCGACCCGGGCTGGACGGGGTCGAAGGGCGGCGAGCGCCTCGGGCTCGCCTTCCTCTGCGACAGCCCGGCGGAGGTGGACGCGGTGTACGCCGACCTGACCGCCGCGGGGTACGCGGGCCACCTGGAGCCCTGGGACGCCGTGTGGGGGCAGCGCTACGCGGTCGTACTGGACCCGGACGGCTGCGCGGTCTCGCTGTTCGCCGCCGGTACGTCGTCACCGGCCCCGGCGAAGTAGGCGCCCAGCGTCGTCCCGGCGAGGTCCCGCATCTCGCGGGCCAGATGCGCCTGGTCGGCGCAGCCGGCGGCGCACGCGGCCTCGGCGTAGGACGTTCCCTCCCGGACGAGGGCCAGGGCGCGCTGGAGCCTCAGGACCCTGGCCAGGGTCTTGGGGCCGTAACCGAAGGCGGCGAGGGAACGGCGGTGGAGCTGGCGGGCACCCAGCCCGACGCCCCGCGCGGTCGCGGCGACGGAACGGCCCTGCCGCAGCTGCGCGGCGACGGCCTCCGTGAGCGGGTCGGGGGGCGCGGTGCCGGCCGCCCGGCGCAGGGCGATGTCCTCCAGCGCGGCGGCCGGGTCCTTCGCCGCGCCGATCCGCTCGGTGAGCCCGCGGACCTCCCGGTCCGGCCATAGGGCGTCGAGGGCGACCCGGCGGTCGCGCAGCTCGTACGCCGGCACGCCCAGGAGCGCGGGTGCGGTGCCGGGGGCGAAGCGGATGCCCGCGCAGCTGCCGGAGAGCGCGGCGGCGGGGGTGAACGCGTGGGTGTCGGGGCCTGCCACCAGGAGCCGGCCGCCGGCCCACAGCAGGTCCATGCAGCCGTCGGGGAGCACCGGCCTCGCGGGGTCGCGCGAGCCGCTCCAGGTCCACAGGACCGCGCCGCCGAAGCGCGATGCCCGCTCCTCGTACCGTGCGCCCATGGTCACCCTGGCCGGCGAAGGCGCCTTCAGGGGGCGTCCTTGTCGCGATTGCCGTGCAGGCGGGACTTCACATCGTCCGGAGGCAGGAAACGGGACCAGCGTTCGGGGAATTCGGAGGGCATGGACACGTCCTCGTCGTCGTCCGCGTACGCGTCCCAGTTGGCCGCCTGGGTACGGGCCAGGAGTTCGGCGGCCTGCGCCGCCCGTGCGCGCTCGGTGACCTCGCGTGCCGCCGCCGTGGCCAGCGAGGGCCATACCCGGTCGATCGCCGCGTTCACGGCGGCACCGACGAGTACGGCGAAAGCGGAGATACCTATCCATAGCAGTACGGCGATGGGTGCGGCCAGCGACCCGTAGATGGTGGGTCCTTCGACGGTGCTCGTGAGGTAGATCCGCAGCAGGAAGCTGCCCAGCACCCACATGCCGAGCGCCACGAGCGCCCCGGGCACGTCCTCTATCCACGGCGAACGGACCGGGACGGACACGTGGTAGAGCGTCGTCAGGAAGGCGATGGAGAGGATGATGACCAAGGGCCAGTACATGACGGCCAGCACCTCGGTGCCCCACGGGACGAAATCGACCACCCGGTCCGGGCCGACCACCAGCAGCGGCAGCACCACCGCCCCCAGCAGCAGGGCGACCACGTACAGCAGGAAGGCGAGCAACCGGGTCTTGACGATGCCGCGGTGGCCGTCGAGCCCGTACATCACGGTGATGGTGTCGATGAAGACGTTCACGGCGCGTGAACCCGACCAGAGCGCGATCGCGAAGCCGAGGGAGATGACGTCGGGGCGCGCACCCGTGGTCACGTCGGCTATGAGCGGTTTGGCGATGTCGTTGACGCCCCGCTCGGACAGCACCGTCTGCACCGCGCCCAGGATGTTGCGCTCGATGGAGGCGACCGTGGTGGTGGCCGTCCAGTCGTCGACGTATCCGAGCAGCCCGATCAGGCCGAGCAGCAGCGGAGGCAGGGACAGCAGGGTGAAGAACGCGGCCTCCGCCGCGAGGCCGAGGATGCGGTACTCGATGCACGAGTTGACCGTGTCCTTGAGCAACTGCCATGCCATCTGCCGCTTCGACACGTTGCGGTAGAGGACGCGAGCCCGGTGGAGCCGGCCCGGTGGCCGCTCGGGTGTTTCATTTGCTGCCTGCACCTCCTTACCGTATCGGCATGGCACCTAGCACCCACACAGTGACCAACCAGGTCCCGCCGCTGGTCGGCTACGACGTCTTCGCAGCGGACCGGGCACTGACGGAAGCGGTCGAGCGGCATCTCGCGCCCGGGATCCTCGCCGAGGCCCGCGAGGAACTCGGCGGGCTGGGCCGGTCCGCCGGCTCGCTCCAGGCCCAGCAGTGGGGTGCGCAGGCCGACCAGAACCCGCCGAAGCTGCGTACGCACGACCGCTACGGGCACCGCGTCGACGAGGTGGACTTCCACCCCGCGTGGCACCGGCTGCTGGGGCACGCGGTCACGTCCGGGCTGACGGACGCCTGGGGCAGGCAGGGGGGCCATGTCCGGCGCGCGGCGGGGTTCCTGGTCTGGACGCAGGCCGAGGCCGGCCACGGCTGCCCGCTGTCCATGACGCACGCGGCGGTCCCGGCGCTGCGGACCGACCCGTCGCTGGCCGCGGAGTGGGAGCCGCTGCTGACGTCGCACGTGTACGAGGAGGGGCTGCGGCCCCCGGCGCAGAAGGCCGGTGTGCTCTTCGGGATGGGCATGACGGAGAAGCAGGGCGGCACCGACGTGCGGTCCAACACCACCCGCGCCGAGCCGCTCCCCGGCGACGGGGAGTACCTGCTCACCGGCCACAAGTGGTTCTGTTCGGCACCCATGTCCGACGGCTTCCTGGTGCTGGCGCAGGCGCCGGGCGGGCTGAGCTGCTTCCTCGTGCCCCGGGTCCTGCCGGACGGCGTCCGCAACGTGTTCGCGATCCAGCGGCTCAAGGACAAACTGGGCAACAGGTCCAACGCGTCGAGCGAGGTCGAGTTCGACGGGACGTGGGCCCGCCGGGTCGGCGAGGAGGGGCGCGGCGTCCGCACGATCATCGAGATGGTGGCGGCGACCCGGCTGGACTGCGTGGTCGGTTCGGCGGCGCTGATGCGCCAGGCGGTGGCGCAGGCGATCCACCACAGCGCCTACCGCAGCGCGTTCGGCGGGCTGCTGATCGAGAAGCCGCTGATGCGCAACGTGCTGGCGGACCTGGCCCTGGAGTCGGAGGCGGCGACGACCCTCGCGCTGCGGCTGGCAGCCGCGTACGACGCGGACACGGAGGCGGAACGGGCCTTTCTGCGGATCGCGGTGCCGGCCGCCAAGTACTGGGTGACGAAGCGGTGCACGGCGGTGGTCGGGGAGGCCCTGGAGTGTCTCGGCGGCAACGGCTACGTGGAGGAGTCCGGGATGCCCCGGCTGCTGCGGGAGGCACCGCTCAACTCCATCTGGGAGGGCTCGGGCAACGTACAGGCCCTCGACGTGCTGCGGGCGCTGCAGCGCGAGCCGGGGGCACTCGACGCCTTCCTGCGGGAGGTCGGCGCGGCGCGTGGCGCCGACCACCGGCTCGACGCGGCGATCAAGGACCTGCTGACCGAACTGGCGGACCTGGACGGTGCCGAGGCGCGGGCCCGGCGGCTGGTGGAGCGGATGGCCCTGGTGCTTCAGGGCTCCCTGCTGCTCCGTTGGGCACCGCCCGAGGTCGCGGACGCGTTCTGCGCCTCACGGCTGGGCGGGGACCGGGGATCGGTCTTCGGGACGCTGCCGCACAGTCTGGATCTCGCCGCGGTCGTGGAGCGGGCGCGCGCCCAGGAGGGCTAGGGGCGCCGGTCGCGCGGGGCCGGGTGGGAAGCACAGCAGGCCGCACCGGCAGCCGGGATCCGTCTCATCTTCCGTGTCGGCGCGCGACGACGATCGTCGCCACCACGATCACGGAGCGGGAAAGACGAACGGCTCCCACCGTGGGACGATCACGCCGAAACGGTCGACGGCACCGGTCAGGCCGTACCTGACCGGTGCCGTCGACCGTGAGGTTCACTGCGCACGGACGGCCGCGCGGACGTTCTCGATGCTCCCGCAGTCGGCCTTCAGGTGCTTCTCCCTGTCCCGGAGGAAGACCGCACCGAGCTCGGCGCGCCGCTCGTCCGGAACGTTCTCCCGTGCCCCGTTGAGGATCGTGCGCTCCTCCTCGTCGAGGTGGTGCGTGACGGCTGTGGCGAGGTCCTCCAGCTTCTCGTCCCACGCGTCGGAGCCGACCTCTTCCACCTCCAGAAGCGCAAGGAGCGCCTCATTGCCCTCGTGGTGCTCCTCCTCGCCGTGCTCGACCTCCTCGTCGTCCACGTTCCGGAACCGCTTGAGCGCGGGGTACACCTCGGCCTCCTCCGCCTCCGCGTGGGCGATGAGGAGCGCGGCGAAGTCCTTCAGGGCCGCCTCCCGGTCCTCCTCCACACTCCGCATCCGCCGGAGAAGTTCCTCCATGGTGCGATGGTCATCGATGATCGCGGCCACCACGTCACGCGCTTCGGACACTCCAAGCTCCTTCCCTCGGGCCAGTGCTCCGCTGGTACCCCCGGCAGGTGCCGCCAAGCAGGGGCCGCGCACCCAGCACCCGAGCGGGCTCCAGCACTCGTGGGCAGAGACATGCCCCGAGGTGTCCTGGACGTAGGGAGAGCGTGTCCGGCAGGGGGTTCACTCCCTGGGCGGCGAGGGCCGAGGGGGGTGGGCGCACGCTTGACTCCATGACCCGCAGGGGGAACAACTCCTGCTGCCTGACCGGCACACTCGGGTCCGGGAGCCGGGACCGCGCGGGAGGCCCCGAGGGCAAACGCCGGAGGGTGGTGCTGCGCCGACACGGCACCACCCTCCACGCTTGTGCACCACCACGCGGTGGGGTCGAGGACTCCCCGCACGGTGTGACGCCACTCTCGTACGGTCCACGGGCCGTCACCAGAGTTGCAAGGGGTTGCAACCATTGCGTGGAGTGCCGGTCAGGAGGACCCTCGCACGGCAGGATGGGTCCTTCGGGGCCGGTTCCCCTCTTCCGGGCCGGACCCACGTCGCGTAGGGGGACACGCCATGGACACACGCCCTGTCGCGCCGGCACGGCCGAAGAGCGCCTCGTACCCCGCGGTGACCGAGCGCCTGGTCCACCGGGCACGGGAGGCCCGGCTGGCGGGCGAGCGCACGGCCGCCGTTCCGCGCGCGGAGATCGAGGCCTCCTGGGACCGTGTGCTGCGCAGCGGGATGGACCCGGAGCAGGCCCCGGAGAGCAGGCTCCTGGAGACGGACGAGATCGAGCACCGGCGCAGAGCGGCGGCGATCGGCGAGGTCATGCCCCTGCTGCGGGACGGGCTGGCCACGATCGCGGACGCCGCGCAGCAGATCATGGTGGTCACCGACACCGAGGGCCGGGTCCTGTGGCGTCAGGGGCACGCGGCCGTGATGCGCCGGGCCAGGGACATCTGCCTGGAGGAGGGTGCCGCCTGGGCGGAGTCCGCGACGGGGACCAACGCCATCGGTACCGCGCTCGCCGCGCGCACCCCCGTCCAGGTCCACTCCGCCGAGCACTTCATCCGCGCCCTGCACACCTGGACGTGCGCGGCGGCACCCGTGCGCGACCCCCGGGACGGCCGGCTGATGGGCATCGTCGACATCAGCGGTCCCGCCTCCACCTTCCACCCGGCGACGCTGGCGCTGGTCGGTTCGGTGGCGGCGCTGGCGGAGGGCGAGCTGCGCAACCGGCATCTGGTGGCGATCGAGCGGCTGCGCTCGGTGGCCGCGCCCATCCTGTGCCGGCTGGGCGGCCGCGCCCTGGTGGTGGACACCCACGGCCGGCTGGCCGCCGTCAGCGGGATGCCTCCCGTGGACCGGCTGCCGCTGCCCAAGTCGCTCCGGCCGGGCACGGTGTGGCTGGCCTCGCTCGGGATGTGCCGGGTGGAGCCGCTGCCCGGCGGCTGGCTGGTGCAGGTCGCGGACGGCGCGTACGACCGGCCCCCCCGCCGTGTGGTGCTCGACCTGAGCCGGGAGCGGGAGCTCACGGTCCATGTGGCGGGGCCCCTGGGCAGCTGGACGCGCCGGCTCTCGCCCCGTCACGCGGAGCTGCTGTACGCGCTGGCCCGGCACCGGGAGGGGCGCACGGCTGCCGAGCTCGCCGAGGACGTCTTCGGCGACGCGACCAGGACGGTGACGGTGCGGGCCGAGATATCGCGGATGCGCCGCCATCTCGCGGAGGTGCTGGCGCACCGCCCGTACCGGTTCCACGAGGGCGTCGGGGTGGAGGTCGTCCATCCGGACGAGCCCGCCGACCTGCTGCCCCGCTCGACGGCTCCGGTGGTGCTCAGGGCGCGCACACCTGCGGGGACGGTCTGAGCGGGCCCGGTTTGGGCGCGGAGCGGCGGCCGTGGTTCTCTGACCGCCATGAGCGACTTCACCGACCCCGCCCCCGCCCTCTCCGACGTGACCGTCTGGTCCTTGGAGCAGACCTCGCCGGCCGATCTGAGCCCCGCGGCAGCCCCCGTGGCCGGGGTCACCGTCACGCGCGCGGAGACACCGCTGCCGGAGTTCAGCCGGTTCCTCTACACGGCGGTGGGCGGGGACGTCCGCTGGACCGACCGGCTGGGCCTCACCTACGCGCAGTGGCAGGAGATCCTGGACCGTCCGGGATCCGAGACGTGGGTGGCGTACGAGCACGGGACCCCGGCGGGGTTCATCGAGCTCGACCCCCAGGCGGACGGCGCGGTGGAGGTCGCCTACTTCGGGCTGATCCCGGCCTTCCGGGGGCGCCGGATCGGCGGGCACCTGCTGTCGTACGGCGTGGCGCGCGCCTGGGACCTCGCGGAGCGGCACCCGGACCGGACCCCGACGAAGCGGGTGTGGGTGCACACGTGCTCGAACGACGGCCCTCACGCGATGGACAACTACCTGCGGCGGGGTTTCCGCCTGTTCGACACCAAGGTCGAGCAGGAGCCCGACGTCGCGAACCCCGGTCCCTGGCCCGGCGCCCACGCCTGACGACGCACCCCCGGTATCGCTTTGTCGACACCGGGGAGTGATCGACACCACAATGTCTCACATCTCGGGACCATCTCGTCCACATAATGGATCGTGGTGGACTGGCCCGAGATCCGCGTGACACGCTTCCGTCATGTCTGGAACTGGAATTGCCTTGGTGAGTCGGCGGCACGTCGACCTCGGCCGCATGTCCAGCGCCATCTGTCCGGTCCGCTGAGAGTCTCCAGCACCGCGAATCCCCGAAGTCTCCGCTCCACCCCCTGCGCACCGCCGCGCCTCACGCGAGTGTGCAGTTCAGAGCCGCCCTCCTGCAGTCCCGAAGGACGTATCGCCATGGCCGCCATCCCCGAGAAGCCTGCTACCGCCACGCCCCGCCGCAAGGCCGGACGTCACCGTGGTGAAGGTCAGTGGGCCATGGGTCACTTCACCCCGCTGAACGGGAACGAGCAGTTCAAGAAGGACGACGACAGTCTCAATGTGCGGACACGCATCGAGACGATCTACTCCAAGCGCGGCTTCGACTCCATCGACCCGAACGACCTGCGCGGACGCATGCGCTGGTGGGGCCTGTACACGCAGCGCCGCCCGGGCATCGACGGCGGCAAGACCGCCGTTCTGGAGCCGGAGGAGCTGGACGACCGCTACTTCATGCTCCGTGTGCGCATCGACGGCGGACGGCTGACCACCGCGCAGCTGCGCGTCATCGGCGAGATCTCGCAGGAGTACGCGCGCGGCACCGCCGACGTCACCGACCGGCAGAACGTCCAGCTGCACTGGATCCGCATCGAGGACGTCCCGGCCATCTGGGAGAAGCTGGAGGCCGTCGGGCTCTCGACCACCGAGGCCTGCGGTGACTGCCCGCGCGTGATCATCGGCTCGCCTGTGGCCGGCATCGCCGCGGACGAGATCATCGACGGCACGCCCGCCGTCGACGAGATCCACGAGCGGTACATCGGCAGCAAGGAGTTCTCCAACCTGCCCCGCAAGTTCAAGACCGCGATCTCGGGCTCGCCGGTCCAGGACGTGGTGCACGAGATCAACGACATCGCGTTCGTGGGCGTCGACCACCCCGAGCACGGCCCCGGCTTCGACCTGTGGGTCGGCGGCGGACTCTCCACCAACCCCCGGTTCGCCGAACGCCTGGGCGCCTGGGTGCCGCTGGACGAGGTCCCCGACGTATGGGCCGGTGTCGTCGGGATCTTCCGCGACTACGGCTACCGCCGCCTGCGCACGCGCGCCCGCCTGAAGTTCCTGATGGCCGACTGGGGTCCGGAGAAGTTCCGCCAGATCCTTCAGGACGAGTACCTCAAGCGGCCGATGCTGGACGGCCCGCCGCCCGCGCAGCCCTCCTCCCGCTGGCGCGACCACATCGGGGTGCACCAGCAGCAGGACGGCCGTTACTACGTGGGCTTCGCGCCGCGCGTCGGCCGGGTGGACGGCTCGACCCTGGCCAAGCTCGCCGATCTGGCCGAGGCACACGGCTCGGGCCGGGTCCGCACGACCGTCGAGCAGAAGATGATCGTCCTGGACGTCGAGCAGGACCGGATCGAGTCACTGACCGCCGGCCTGGAGGCGCTGGGCTTCCAGGTGAACGCCTCACCGTTCCGGCGCGGCACGATGGCCTGCACCGGCATCGAGTTCTGCAAGCTGGCGATCGTCGAGACGAAGGCGCGGGGCGCCGCGCTCATCGACGAACTGGAGCGCCGCCTGCCGGACTTCGAGGAGCCGCTCTCCATCAACATCAACGGCTGCCCCAACGCCTGCGCCCGTATCCAGACCGCCGACATCGGCCTCAAGGGCCAGCTGATGCTGGACGCCGACGGCAACCAGGTCGAGGGCTACCAGGTGCACCTCGGCGGCGCGCTCGGCCTGGAGGCCGGCTTCGGCCGCAAGGTCCGCGGCCTGAAGGTCACCTCGGCCGAACTCCCGGACTACGTGGAGCGGGTGCTCGTCAACTTCCAGGAGGAGCGCGAGGAGGGCGAGCGTTTCGCGACCTGGGCGGCCCGCGCCAGTGCGGAGTCGCTGTCATGAGCGAACGAGCCGCGCCGTTCTACTGCCCGTACTGCGGTGACGAGGACCTGCGCCCGCACGAGACCGGACACGGCGCCTGGGAATGCGCTTCCTGCAACCGTGCGTTCCAGCTGAAGTTCCTGGGCCTCCTGGCCCAGGGGCTCCAGCGCGACGACATGGAAGGGGACGGGACATGACGGGCACTCTGCTCGTGAGCGAGCTGACCGACGAAGCCCTGAAGGAACTGGCGGAGCGGGCCGGGCGCGAGCTCGAGGACGCCTCCGCGAGCGACATCCTGAGGTGGGCGGCCGACACCTTCGGCAAGCGCTTCTGCGTGACCTCCTCCATGGAGGACGCGGTCGTCGCCCACCTGGCCTCCCAGGTCTTCCCCGGTGTGGACGTGGTCTTCCTGGACACCGGCTACCACTTCGAGGAGACCATCGGCACGCGGGACGCGGTGGACGCCGTGATGGACGTCAACCTCATCACGCTGACGCCGCGTCAGTCGGTGGCCGAGCAGGACGCCGAGTACGGGCCGAAGCTGCACGACCGCGACCCCGACCTGTGCTGCGCGCTGCGGAAGGTCAAGCCCCTGGAAGAGGGCCTGACCGCGTACGCCGCCTGGGCGACCGGCCTGCGCCGCGACGAGTCCCCCACCCGGGCCGGAACCCCGGTCGTGAGCTGGGACGAGAAGCGCCGCAAGGTCAAGGTCTCACCGATCGCCCGGTGGACCCAGGAGGACGTGGACGCCTACGTCGCCGAGCACGGAGTTCTGACCAACCCGCTGCTGATGGACGGCTACGCCTCCGTCGGCTGCGCGCCCTGCACCCGGCGGGTGCTGGAGGGCGAGGACGCGCGCGCCGGCCGCTGGGCCGGGCGTGGCAAGACCGAATGCGGGCTGCACGGCTGATGACGACTGATCAGGAGATATCGATGAGCGTGACGGAGACGGGAGCCACCGTCTGGCTCACCGGTCTGCCGAGCGCCGGCAAGACCACCATCGCGTACGAACTGGCGGGCCGGCTGCGCGGTGAAGGGCACCGGGTCGAGGTTCTGGACGGTGACGAGATCCGGGAGTTCCTCTCCGCGGGCCTCGGCTTCTCCCGCGAGGACCGTCACACCAACGTCCAGCGGATCGGCTTCGTCGCCGAACTGCTGGCCGCCAACGGTGTGAAGGCCCTCGTCCCGGTCATCGCCCCGTACGCCGACAGCCGTGACGCGGTGCGCAAGCGTCATCAGCAGGAGGGCACCGCGTATCTCGAGGTGCACGTCGCGACCCCGGTCGAGGTGTGCTCCGAGCGCGATGTGAAGGGGCTCTACGCCAAGCAGGCGGCGGGCGAGATCAGTGGTCTCACCGGGGTCGACGACCCCTACGAGGCACCCGGGTCGCCGGATCTGCGGATCGAGTCGCACCAGCAGACCGTGCAGGAGTCCGCAGCGGCGCTTCACGCGCTGCTCACCGAGAGGGGCCTGGCGTGAGCACCGTCGCCACCGTGCCGGAAGGCACCGTCAACCCGTACGCGCTGAGCCACCTGGACTCTTTGGAGTCCGAGGCGGTGCACATCTTCCGTGAGGTGGCGGGGGAGTTCGAGCGGCCGGTGATCCTCTTCTCCGGCGGCAAGGACTCGATCCTGATGCTGCACCTGGCGCTGAAGGCCTTCGCACCCGCGCCCATCCCCTTCACGCTGCTGCACGTGGACACCGGGCACAACTTCCCCGAGGTCCTCGAGTACCGCGACCGCACCGTCGAGAAGCACGGGCTGCGCCTGCACGTCGCCTCCGTCCAGGAGTACATCGACGCCGGCAAGCTCCGTGAGCGTCCCGACGGCACCCGCAACCCCCTCCAGACGGTCCCGCTCACCGAGGCCATCCAGCAGCACCGCTTCGACGCGGTGTTCGGCGGCGGACGGCGCGACGAGGAGAAGGCCCGCGCCAAGGAGCGCGTCTTCTCCCTGCGCGACGAGTTCTCCCAGTGGGACCCCCGCCGCCAGCGCCCCGAGCTGTGGCAGCTCTACAACGGCCGCCACGCTCCCGGCGAGCACGTCCGCGTCTTCCCCATCTCCAACTGGACCGAGCTCGACGTCTGGCAGTACATCGAGCGCGAGGGCATCGAACTCCCGGAGATCTACTTCGCCCACGAGCGCGAGGTCTTCAGCCGCTCGGGTATGTGGCTGACCGCCGGTGAGTGGGGCGGCCCCAAGGACCACGAGAAGACCGAGGTCCGCCAGGTCCGCTACCGCACCGTCGGGGACATGTCCTGCACCGGTGCCGTCGACTCCGACGCCACCACCCTGGACGCCGTCATCACCGAGATCGCCGCCTCCCGCCTCACCGAGCGGGGCGCGACCCGCGCCGACGACAAGATGTCCGAGGCCGCGATGGAAGACCGCAAGCGCGAGGGGTACTTCTAGACATGAGCATCACCAGCACCGAGCAGCTCTCGGCCACCACCCTGCTGCGCTTCGCCACGGCCGGCTCCGTCGACGACGGCAAGTCGACCCTCGTCGGACGCCTGCTGCACGACTCGAAGTCGGTCCTCACCGACCAGCTCGAAGCCGTCACCCAGGCATCGCTGGGCCGCGGTCAGGAGGCGCCCGACCTGGCGCTGCTCACCGACGGCCTGCGCGCCGAACGCGAGCAGGGCATCACCATCGACGTCGCCTACCGCTACTTCGCCACGCCGAAGCGCCGGTTCATCCTCGCCGACACCCCCGGCCACGTGCAGTACACCCGCAACATGGTCACCGGCGCCTCCACCGCCGAGCTGGCCGTCGTGCTGGTCGACGCCCGCAACGGCGTGGTCGAGCAGACCCGCCGCCACGCGGCGGTCGCCGCGCTCCTGCGCGTCCCGCACGTCGTCCTCGCCGTGAACAAGATGGACCTCGTCGACTACGCCGAGCCCGTGTTCGCCGCGATCGCGGAGGAGTTCACCGCGTACGCCGCCTCGCTCGGCGTCCCGGAGATCACCGCGATCCCGATCTCCGCCCTGGCCGGAGACAACGTCGTGGAGCCGTCCGCCCACATGGACTGGTACGGCGGCCCGACGGTCCTGGAGCACCTGGAGACGGTGCCGGTCAGCCACGACCTCACCGCCTGCCACGCGCGCTTCCCCGTGCAGTACGTGATCCGGCCCCAGACCGCCGAGCACCCGGACTACCGCGGGTACGCCGGTCAGATCGCCGCCGGGGTGTTCCGGGTCGGCGAGCGGGTCTCCGTGCTGCCGTCGGGGCGCACGACCACGATCGAGGGCATCGACGCGCTCGGCGAGAGCGTCGACGCCGCCTGGGCGCCGCAGTCGGTGACGATCCGGCTGGCCGACGACATCGACGTCTCGCGCGGCGACCTGATCGCGCCGAGCTCCGACACGCCCGCCACGACGCAGGACGTCGAGGCGACCGTCTGCCACGTGGCCGACCGTCCGCTCACCGTCGGTCAGCGCGTGCTCATCAAGCACACGACCCGGACGGTCAAGGCGATCGTCAAGGACATCCCGTCCCGGCTCACCCTGGACGACCTGTCCCAGCACCCGGCCCCCGGGCAGCTCGTCGCCAACGACATCGGCCGCGTCGTCGTGCGCACCGCCGAGCCGCTCGCGCTCGACGCCTACGCCGACTCCCGGCGCACCGGATCGTTCCTTCTGATCGACCCCGCGGACGGCACGACGCTGACCGCAGGGATGGCCGGCGCCTCGTTCGCCGCCGTCACCGAGGCCGCAGCGGAAGCGGACACCTCGGCCGAGGACGCGGAGTGGGACTTCTGATGATCACCGATTTCTTCTCGACCTTCGCGAAGGAGGGCGGCCGGGTCGGCAGCGGCGCCCTCGGCAGCGGCCAGGGCGGGGTGGGGCGATGTGCGTGATGACGTACGCGCACTGCCTGCGCGCCCGCTCGTACCACCCGCACCGCCAGTTCAGACGAAGACCTGCCGACCGCCCGGCCGCGCCACCTGATCCCAGGGGGACGTGAGCACCGGGCCAACGAGAGGAAAGCCTCCCGTGCCTGCCACCCGTACCACTCTCCGCCGCGGCCTCGCCGCTGCCGCCGCGCTGCCGCTGCTCGCCGTGGCGGCCACCGCCTGCGGCTACGGCTCCGAGGCCAAGGACGACGACTCCGCCAAGTCGAACGTCTCCGCCGACGGGAAGAAGCTCTCGGCGGACACCGTGAAGATCGGTTACTTCCCGAACCTCACGCACGCCACCGCCCTGGTCGGTATCCAGGAAGGCCTCATCGCCAAGGAGCTGGGCGGCACCTCGGTCAAGCCCTCGACGTTCAACGCCGGGCCCTCCGAGATCGAGGCGCTCAACGCGGGTTCGATCGACATCGGCTTCATCGGCCCCTCGCCCTCGATCAACGGTTACGCCAAGTCCCAGGGCCAGAGCCTGCGCATCATCGGCGGCTCGGCCTCCGGCGGTGTGAAGCTCGTCGTGGACCCGAAGAAGATCAAGACCCTGGACGACCTCAAGGGCAAGAAGATCGCCACCCCGCAGCTCGGCAACACCCAGGACGTGGCCTTCCTCCACTGGATCGCCGAAAAGGGCTGGAAGGTCGACGCCCAGAGCGGCAAGGGTGACGTCTCCGTGGTCCGCTCGGACAACAAGGTGACCCCGGACGCCTTCAAGTCGGGTTCGCTGGACGGCGCCTGGGTCCCCGAGCCGACCGCCTCCAAGCTGGTCGCCGAGGGCGGCAAGGTCCTGCTCGACGAGTCGTCGCTGTGGCCGGACGACAAGTTCGTCATCACGAACATCATCGTGTCGCAGAAGTTCCTCTCCGAGCACCCGGACGTCGTGGACGCGGTGCTGCGCGGCACGGTGAACACCAACAAGTGGATCAACGCCAACCCGGACAAGGCGAAGGCCTCGGCCAACGCCGCGCTCGAGAAGCTGAGCGGCAAGGCGCTGCCCGCCGACGTCCTCGACCCGGCGTGGAAGTCCATCCAGATCACGAACGACCCGCTGGCCGCCACGCTCCAGGCCCAGGCGGACCACGCGGTCTCGGCCGGTCTGCTGGAGAAGCCCGACCTCAAGGGCATCTACGACCTGAAGCCGCTGAACAAGATCCTCAAGGCCGAGGGACAGCCCGAGGTCGCCGACGCCGGTCTCGGCGCCGAGTAGTCCACCCGACCGCACCAGGATCCCTGAAGAATCCCAGGAGGTGACGACCATGGCGACCACCACCCTCACCAAGGCCGAGGACCGTGCAACGGTCGAGCACGCCGCTCGTCTCGCGAACGTCTCCAAGTCCTTCGCCGGACCCACGGGGCAGCAGCTCGTCCTGGACGACATCACCCTCGATGTCGCTCCGGGCGAGTTCGTCACCCTCCTGGGAGCCTCCGGGTGCGGCAAGTCGACCCTGCTCAACCTGGTGGCCGGACTCGACCGCCCGACCGCGGGGTCCATCGAGACCCCCGGCGGGCGGCCGGCCCTGATGTTCCAGGAGCACGCCCTCTTCCCGTGGCTGACGGCGGGCAAGAACATCGAACTGGCCCTGCGGATGCGCGGGGTGCCGAAGTCGGACCGCCGTCCCGAGGCGGAACGGCTGCTGGAGCTCGTGCGCCTCGGCGGGGCGTACGGGAAGCGGGTGCACGAACTCTCGGGCGGGATGCGCCAGCGGGTCGCGATGGCCCGTGCGCTCGCCCAGGACAGCCAGCTGCTGCTGATGGACGAGCCGTTCGCCGCGCTCGACGCCATCACCCGCGATGTGCTGCACGACGAACTGACACGGATCTGGCGCGAGACGAACGCCTCCGTCCTGTTCGTCACGCACAACGTGCGCGAGGCGGTACGGCTCGCGCAGCGCGTGATCCTGCTGTCGTCGCGCCCGGGCCGGATCGCGCGCGAGTGGACGGTCGACATCGAGCAGCCGCGCCGCATCGAGGACACCGCCGTGGCGGAGCTGTCCGTCGAGATCACCGAACAACTGCGTGGGGAGATCCGCCGACATGGCCAGCACTGAGACGAAGGCCGACGACCTGGCGGGTCTGGAGGCGGGGCTGGACGCGCTCGACGCCGTTCAGGTGCGCAGGACGCCGGCCCGCGAGATCCTGCTCAACAAGGTCCTGCCGCCGGTCGTCGCGGTCGTCCTGGTGGTCCTCGTCTGGCAGGTGCTGGTCTGGGCGAAGGTCACCGACGACTACAAGCTGCCGCCGCCCGCGGCCGTCTGGGACAGCCTGACCGACATGTGGGTGCAGGGCACCCTGCTGGAGGTCATCTGGACCAGTGTGTCGCGCGGTCTGTTCGGCTTCGTGATGGCCGTCGCGATCGGCACCCCCCTGGGCATGCTGGTCGCCCGGGTGAAGGTGGTCCGGGCGGCGATCGGCCCGATCCTGTCGGGCCTGCAGTCGCTGCCGTCCGTGGCATGGGTGGCGCCGGCCATCATCTGGCTCGGCCTGGACGACAAGACGATGTACGCCGTGATCCTGCTCGGTGCGGTGCCGTCCGTGGCCAACGGTCTGGTGTCCGGCGTCGACCAGGTTCCTCCGCTGTTCCTCCGCGCGGGGCGCACGATCGGCGCGACCGGGCTGCGCGGCACGATCCACATCGTCCTGCCGGCGGCACTGCCGGGCTACCTCGCGGGGCTCAAGCAGGGCTGGGCGTTCTCCTGGCGCTCGCTCATGGCCGCCGAGATCATCGCCTCCTCGCCCGACCTGGGCCTGGGGCTCGGCCAGCTGCTGGAGAACGGCCGGAACAACTTCGACATGCCGGGGATCTTCCTGGCGATCCTCCTCATCCTGTTCGTCGGCATCGCGATCGACCTGCTGATCTTCAGTCCGCTGGAGCGGCGGGTGCTGCGCAGCCGTGGTCTCCTGGTGAAGAGCTGATTTCCATGGTGTCCCCCGTCCTCCTCGTCATCGCCCACGGCAGCCGCGACCCGCGGCACGCGGCGACCGTGCACGCGCTCACCGCGCGGGTACGGGCGCTACGGCCCGGGCTGCGCGTGGAGACGGGCTTCCTGGAGTTCAATGCCCCCTCGGTGCCGAGGGTGCTGGAGCGTCTGGCCGCCGAGGGCGCGGAGGAGGTCGTGGCGCTTCCGCTGCTGCTGACCCGCGCCTTCCACGCCAAGTCGGACATCCCGTCGGTGCTGCACGAGGCGCGCACGCGGCTCCCGAGGCTGCGGATCCGCCAGGCCGACGTGCTCGGCCCGTCCCCGCTGCTGAACGCGGCGCTGGAGCAGCGGCTGTACGAGGCCGGGGTCACCCTCGGCGACAAGGGCTCGACCGGGCTGGTCCTGGCCTCGGCGGGCTCCACGGACCCGGAGGCGATCGCAGTGATCGCTGAAATCGCGCGGGAGCTGCGGCACACCGGTTGGTGCGCCGTGCGGCCTGCGTTCGCCTCCGCATCTCTACCCCGCACCGCCGACGTGGTGCGGGCCCTGCGGGCGGAAGGCTTGCAGCGGGTCGCCGTCGCACCGTACGTCATCGCCCCCGGGCGTCTGCCGGACCGGATCGCGGCGGGCGCCGAGGAGGCAGGGGCCGACGTGCTGGCCGGAGTGCTCGGCCCCTCGCCCGAGCTGGCCCGGCTGCTGGTGACCCGGTACGACGAGGCGCGCGTCCCGACGGCCGGCGCGAGGAGCGCCTAGGACCCCGCCACCGGGCCGTGCCAGGGGAACTGGGTCCGGGTCGTGCCGTGTACCGGGATGATCTCGGTGTGGGGCGAGGGGGTCTTTCAGATGACCCATGGGCTTTGCAGCGATCACGCCGCTCGCCGGAAGGCACTCGATCGACCTTGGTTCGATGGTGACGATGACAGGCTCACCTCGCTCGACAACTGATGGGCCGGGCGGGGTGAGCCTGTAGCGCGACCAGCCGACGACTCTCCGGGCAGCTCTCGCGGGACAGCCCGGAGAGCAGTCAGCTGAGCCGGGTTGTGGCGTACGCCTCGATGGCGTCGCGCTGGTAGACGGCCAGGCCCGGTGCGATCGCCTCGTACGCGGCGCGCCAGGCGCTGTTGTCCACGCAGGAGCGTCCGATGGTGCGGTACTCCTCGGCGGATACGGGCCGCAGTTCGGTCATGGCCTGGTACTGGGCGTCGATCTGGGCCTGCACGGGCGCGGCGTCGGCCGGGTGGCCGGCGGCCATCAGGTCGGCCAGCAGGATCATCTGCGTCGTGCGCTCGCGCTGTCCGGCCTCGATCTCCTGCGGGGTCATTGCGGCGACCGAGCGGGCGACTTCCTGGGCGTGCTCGGGGAAGTCGCGCAGGCTCTCCTGGTACTGGGAGGGCTGGATGCCCTCGAACAGGTTCTCCGGTCGGTTGATGGTCATGGGATTGCCGTCCTTCCTGGACTGTTCCAGTTCGGCGATCGTGCGGGAGACGGTGCCGGCCAGGGCGTCGAGCCGGTCCCGCTCGGCGAGCAGCCACTGGTGGTGGCCGCGCAGGGCGTCCACCTCGTCGACCTGCTCGGCCAGGATCCGGCCCACCTCGACAAGCCCCACGCCCAGTGCCCGCAGTAGGAGAATCTGCTGCAACCGCAGCAGCTGGTGCTCCCCGTAGTAGCGGTGGCCGTTCGCCCCGATCCGGGCGGGCGGCAGCAGGCCGACCTCGTCGTAGTGCCGCAAGGTCCGGGCGGTCACACCCGACATCCGTGCGACCTCCGCAATAGGCCAGTCCATCGTCCTCTCCCTCACGATCGCGTCACCGGGCCGGTTTCTCCGGCCCTGTCAAGGACGGTAGAAGCTGCCGCAGCGGCAACCGCAAGCCCGCGCCCTCACGATCTGGATGACGGCCCGCGACTTTCCCCGACGGCCCCACCCGGCACACCAGCAACCTTCAAAGCACGGCCTGGCCGAGGTCCAGGCCGCCCGTGCGCTCGCGCTTCATCTCGAAGAAGCCCGGGTGGCCCGCCAGGACCCGGAAGCTGTCGAAGATACGCCCCGCCTCCTCGCCGCGCGGGACGGAGTTGAGCACCGGTCCGAACCAGACGGTGCCGTCGACGTGGATCGTGGGAGTTCCCACGTAGGAGCCTGCGACGGGGTCCTTGCCCCGGTCGTGGCTGCGGCGCACCGCCTCGTCGTGGGTGTCCGTGCGGGCGGCGTCCGCCAGGGCGGCGGGCAGCCCCAGTTCGGCCAGGGACTCCACGACGACGGCGGCGAAGTCCTCGTTCTTCTCCTGGTGGATACGGGTGCCCAGGGCGGTGTAGAGGTCCCGGAGGATGCCCGGCCCGTGGTCCTCCGCCGCTGCCGCGGCGACGCGGACCGGGCCGAGTGACCGGTCGACCAGATCGCGGTACCAGGCGGGGAGTTCGTTGCCGGTGTTGTGCAGGTGGAGGCTCATGAGGTGGAAGCGGAGATCGATGTCCCGATGCCGCTCCACCTCCAGCATCCAGCGGGAGGCGATCCAGGCGAACGGGCAGGCGGGGTCGAAGTAGAAGTCGACGGCCGCGCCGCCCGGTACCGTTGTCACGTGGGTGCTCATATGTGAAGCCTAGGGAGACGGTGGCCCGCCGATCTGGGCCATTCGGCCCCCATGACGGTGGGCCACCGCTCCCCGTCGGGCGTCAGGACGCCGCGGCCCCGCGCGGGTCGCGACCACTGAGGGCCAGGGCGCGCCGGAGATCGGACTCCCCTGCGGGCAGAGCGACTTCACCGGCGAAGCCCTCGTACTGCCGGTAGAGGGCGGCCGTACCTTCCACGGTCTCCAGGACGTAGCGCGCCGCGGCGGCCGAGAGCCGCAGCTCCTGCCCGGTGGCGCGGGCGACGTCCCAGCCGTGCAGCACCGTCTCCATGACCAGCATCCCGGCGACGTCCGGAGCCGGGGTGGAGCCGTGGCCGCTGTCGATGCCGCCCTCCCAGACCGCCGGGTCGGACCAGGCGGCGACCGCCTTGTCGAGCTGGACGGCGTACTGCTCGGCCCAGTCGGCGCCGGCCGTGAAGTCACGGGCCGTCAGCTCGTCGGGGATGGGGGTGCGCAGGGCGCGGCACTCCAGGCCGTGGGAGGTGTAGAGCACCCAGTGGTTGATGAGCTCCCGGAGGTCCCAGCCAGCGCAGGGGGTCGGGGCGGAGGCCGGCAGCGCGGCGTCGACGCCACGGGCGATCCGGGCGGCCTCGGTGGCGCATTCGGTCATGTGCGCGTACGCGTTCTTCATGCCGCCATCCTGCGGTTTTCGCGGGGAGCGTGTCTTGAAGAAACACGACAGGGCGGGCCCCGGAGCGACGGCCCGCGGGTACGGCGACGGCCCGCGGGTACGGCGACGGGCCGCGCTCGGGGAGCGCGGCCCGTCGGTCGTGCCCGCGAGTGCTAGAAGACGCTCACGCCGTAGGCGTTGAGGGCCTCGACGACGGGCTGGAAGAAGGTGGTGCCGCCCGAGGAGCAGTTGCCGCTGCCGCCCGAGGTGAGGCCGAGGGCCGTGGAGCCGGAGAAGAGGGAGCCGCCGCTGTCGCCGGGCTCGGCGCAGACGTTGGTCTGGATCATGCCGTAGACGATGTCGCCACCGCCGTAGTTCACGGTCGCGTTCAGGCCGGTGACGGTGCCGCTGTGGACTCCGGTGGTGGAGCCGCTGCGCTTGACGGACTGGCCGACGCTCGGGTTGGCGGCGGAGGTGATGTCCTGGTAGCTGCCGTTGTAGAGGTAGACCCGGCCGTCGGCGGCGGCGGCGTTGCTGTGCCGGATGAGGCCGTAGTCGTTGGTCGGGAAGCTGGAGCCGGCCCGCGTACCGAGGGTGGTGGTCTGGCCGGAGTTGGTGTACCAGGTGCTGCCTATCTCGGTGCAGTGCCCGGCGGTCAGCGCGTAGTACGTGCTCCCGCTGCGGACGTTGAAGCCGAGGGAGCAGCGTCCGCCGCCGGCGTAGATGGCCTGGCCGCCCGCGATGAGCTTGTTGAAGGTGCCCTCGGTGCGGTTGATGTCGGCCTTGGCGCCGGAGTCGGTGACCGACTTCTTGATGGTGGCGATCTCGGCGGCGCTGACCGTGCTGTCGACGGTCACGACGACCTTGCCGGTGCTCGCCTCGGTGTACCAGGCGGTGCCGGCGATGTCGGCGCCGCGTACGGCCGAACTGGCGTCGGCCAGCTCCGCCTTCGTCACGGTGGTGTCGGGTGCGGCCTGGGCGACAGCGGTGGGGGCCGCAAGCGCGACGGCGGTGACCAGACCCGAGGTCGCCGCGATGAGGCGAGCGCGTCTGGAGAGCGAGCCGAGGGGGGCGAAGCGCTTGAAGGTCACAGGATCCTCCGTCGTTGGGGGGTGTCCGGTCCGCTGGGTGGGCGGGCCGAGGCGTACGGCTGTTCACGACCAGTGGGTTTTCTCGTCGTGGACCTGCCAACCGCACGCCTCGAATCTTTAACTCCGCTTGACCGAGTGACAAGGTCGTCTTCCGGACCACGGGAGAGGAGCCCGCCACGGGCCCCGGCGGACGTGCGGGACGCCTCCGAACGCCTGCGTCCGCTCACCGAACGGAAGAGCGGAGCGAATTGCTGCAAAGCCCGGCACGGGGGGCGGACTTCGGCCGCCGTCTACGCGCATCGCGTTCACACATGCCGCCGGCCGCCCGGGAGCGCCGTGCGCGCGGGCGCCCCGGGCCCGGAGCGGGCCTTGCGGAGCGTAGCCCGTTCGGTCGGCTTACCGGTGGTTTGCCCGGGCGTCCCGCATGGCCGGAATCAGCCCTTCCGGCGAGAACCGGCCGGGCTCAGGACACGGATCGGACCGGGGCGGCACTCTTGCGGCGCCGCTCCGGTCTGTGCTGCGGGGTCCTCGCGCGACCGGCGGGGTGGCGGCCGTCGCCGCGGCCGCGGCGGTGGACTCAGATCTCGGCGAACGGGTCGTCGATGAAGGGCGTGGCCTGGTGGAAGTAGAGCAGCCAGCGGTCCCCGGCCAGTCGCCACAGCGAACTGCGGTGGGAGCGGAGCCCCTTGGACTCCGTGTCGAAGGTGAGGTGCACCAGATCCGCCGCGAGCTGGTCGCCCCGCATCCGTGACGCGGTGAGCGGCCCCGGGCGGGGGGCGCCCGGGTCGGTGAGCATGGCGATGATCGTGTCCCGCTCCCAGAGCCTGCCGCTCGTGCCGATCTCCCGGAACTCGGGGTGCAGGAGGGTGGCCAGCACCTCCGCGGAGGCCCGCACCACGGGATCGAGGAGGCGGAGCTCACCCTCGACGGCAGCCGCCACGGCGGGCGAGGGCTCAGTCACGTGTCATCTCCACAAGCCTGGCCACGGTGTTCCAGTTGCGGCTGGTGGTGACGAGACCACGGGTCACGGCGGGCCGCCCGAGCGCGACAGCGAGCTTGGAGCGGCCGAGCCCGTCGGGCGCGTACAGGTACAGGGCCCTGTCCCCGAGCCGGAACTCCTCGGGACGGAAGGCGGCGGCGTCGAGCCCGGCGAAGCGCGCGGCGTCGACGGCCTGGTCGAAGTAGGTCACGTGCAGTTGCTTCCCGTCGAGCTCCGCAGGCGGGAAGGGACAGGCGTCCGCGACCGCCGCGAGATAGGCGCCCGAACGGACCAGGCAGTCGACGGGAAAGCCGAAGTGGGCCTCGATCGCCTGCTCCAGTTCGTTCCTCAGGGCGTTCTCGTCGTCCGACGCGCTGCGGAAGACCGCGTTCCCGCTCTGCAGGTGGGTGGCGACGTCCTCGTGCCCCAGTCCACCGAGCAGCGTGCGGAGCTCCGCCATGGGGACCCGCCGGTGGCCGCTGACGTTGATCCCGCGCAGCAGCGCCGCGTACATCGTGCTCATGCCCCCACCCTAGATCCTCACGCGGGGAGGCCGCCGCGCCCCGTGGGGGAGGGCGCGGCGGCCTTCGCACGTGTTCCGCCGGTCCTACTCGACGATCTTCAGCAGCTTGTTCGCCGTGCCCTCGGTCGCGTTGGAGATGGCGTCCGCGGTGGCTCCGCCGGTGAGCGCCGTGGCGACCTCCTCCGGGGTGGCGTCCGGGTGCCCGCCGAGGTAGACGGCTGCCGCGCCGACGACATGGGGGGTGGCCATGGACGTGCCGGAGATGGTGTTCGTGGCGTCGTCGCTGTCGTTCCACGCGGACGTGATGTCGGAGCCGGGTGCGTAGATGTCGACGACGGAGCCGAAGTTGGAGAACGACGACTGCTCGTCGTCCTTCGTGGACGAGGCGACGGTGATGGCCTCGGGGACACGGGAGGGGGAGCCCTCACCGGCGTCGCTCGACTCGTTGCCCGCCGCGACCGCGAAGGTGACGCCGGAGGCGATGGCCTTCTGCACGGCCGCGTCAAGGGCCGGGTCCGCGGAGCCACCGAGGCTCATGTTGGCGACGGACGGTCCCTTGTGGTTCGCCGTGACCCAGTCGATCCCCGCGACGACCTGCTCGGTGGTACCCGAGCCCGCGTCGTCCAGGACACGGACGGCCACGATCTTCGCCTTCTTGGCCACACCATGGGCGGCGCCCGCTATGGTGCCGGCCACGTGCGTGCCGTGGCCGTTGCCGTCGTCGGCGTCGTCGTCGTTGTCCACGGCGTCGAAGCCCGAGGCCGCGCGGCCCTCGAAGTCCTTGTGGGTGACGCGGACACCGGTGTCGATGACGTACGCCGTGACGTCCCCGCCTGCGGCGTCCGGGTAGCTGTACGCACCGTCCCCGGCGGTCTCGGCCTGGTCGATCCGGTCCAGCCCCCAGGACGGCGGGTCGTCCTGGGTGGCGTCGATGTGGAACTTCTTGTTCTGGACGACCTTCGAGACGGCCGGGTCGGCCGCGAGCCGCTTGGCCTCCGTCTCCGAAAGCCCGTCGGCCGAGAAGCCGTTGACGGCCGAGCTGTAGCTCCGCCGGAGGGTGCCGCCGTACTCCTCGGCCAGGTCGGCCTTGTCGGCCTTCCCGTCGAGCATGACGATGTAGCTGCCGGAGACGGCCGTCGCCGCGTCCGTTCCGTAGACGGTGCCCATGGCGGGTGCCGGGGCGGCTCCCGCGAACGGCGTGGTGAGCAGGGTGACTCCGGCGGCGGCCGCCGCGGCGGTTATCGCCGCGGTGAGCTTGACCGAGCGGACGCGCTTGTGAATTGCCATGAAGAGGGGGTCTCCTCGTCATTCTTTGTGGGGGGATTGACCCTCGGCCGGAAGATCTCCGGGGGTTGCCTCGAAACCCTGCTCGATTGACGCGCCCAGATCAAGACCTTCATGTAGCCGTCACCCACTCGGCAAACTTCCGTCACAGCGGACTGTCACATTCCGCCCATGCGCGGGCATGCCGCCCACGCCCGTCCGCGCATTAGGACGAACAGGAGTTCCGGACGGGTGAACTCGAACCGACCGGGCGTGGGTGATTCCGTCCCTTCCGACGGAACAGCGAAACGGAATGGCATCTTTCGTTCGTGCACATCGCCAGCAATACACCCCATGCCGCTGACCAGGACACGTGGCGGAACGCTCGTACGACGAACAGGAACGACGATGCGCCGGACAGCGCCGGCACCCACGCGGCCGGCCCGTCCACCGAGCCGACGGCCACCGCGACCCTGCCCGCTCAGAGCCACCACGAGCGGCGTGCCGACGTCGCCGTCATCGGCCTGGGCTACGTGGGACTCCCCACCGCCCTCTCCCTGCACGCGGCGGGTCACACCGTCATCGGCGTGGACACCAGCGAAGCCAGGCTGGGGGACGTCCGGTCCGGCCGGGTCGACCTGCTGCCCTCCCAGCACAGCCGGCTGACGTCGGCGCTCCTCGACCCGGCGTTCCGGCTGACGGCCGACCCGGCGGCGGTCGTGGACGCGGATGCGGTGATCATCTGCGTGCCGACCCCGGTCGACGGGCTGCTCAGGCCGGACCTGCGCGCTCTCACCGCGGCCTGCGCGTCGGTGGTGGGCCATGCGCACCCCGGGCAGCTCCTGGTCCTCACCTCGACCAGCTACGTCGGCACCACGCGCGACCTGCTCGTCGAGCCGCTCGCGGCACGGGGACTGCGGCCGGGCGAGGACGTCTTCGTGGCGTTCGCCCCGGAGCGGATCGACCCCGGCAACCCTTCCCACTCCCCCGACCGGACCCCGCGCGTCATCGGCGGGCTCACCCCGCGCAGCACCGAGCTCGCCGCCTCGCTGCTGGCCGGCACCGCGCCCTCCGTCCACCGGGTGGACAGCCCCGAGGCCGCGGAGATGAGCAAGCTCTGGGAGAACACCTTCCGCGCCGTCAACATCGCATTGGCAAACGAACTGTCCGAGAGCTGCCTGGAGTTCGCCCTCGAACCCCGGCAGGTCATCGACGCCGCGGCCACCAAGCCGTACGGCTTCATGCCCTTCTACCCGGGCGCGGGCGTCGGAGGGCACTGCATCCCCTGCGACCCGCACTACCTGCTGTGGCAGTTGCGCGCGAGGAAGGTGGCGTCCCCGCTCGTGGACGCGGCCATGACGGCCATCGCCGAGCGTCCGGCCCGGGTGGCGGAGAAGGCACGGGAGGCCCTGGCGGCAAGGGGGCTGACGGCCACCGGTGCCCGCGTGCTGATCCTGGGCGTCGCCTACAAGCCCGGTGTGGCCGACCTCCGCGAGAGCCCGGCGCTGGAGATCATGGATCTGCTCACCGCCTGGGGCGCCACCGTCGAGTACACCGACGCCCTGGTGCCGCGCCTGGACCGGCACGGCACCGTACGCCACAGCGTCGCTGTCCCCGGGGCGCCGGACTGGGACCTCGTCGTCGTGCACACCGTGCACCCGGGAACCGATCTGGACTGGCTGGACGGCGGCCCCGCCGTCCTGGACGTCACCCACCGCCGTCCCAGGGCCACCACCGGTGCCGCCGTATGAGGAGACCCCCTGCCCCGGAGGGGGGCCGTACGCCGAGCCGGCGGGCCCTGCTCGCCGCGGCGGTCGCCACACCGGCCGCCGGGTTCGCCGCCGCCCTCACCGCGGACACCCCTGACACGGGGCCGGCCGGGAGGCCCGCCGACGGGAAGGGCACGGGAGGGCCGGCCCTCGCGGACGGGGCGTCGTGGCCCCCGGAGTCCGACAGCGGCCCCGGGGACGCCTTCCGTCCGGTCTTCCCCCTGGAAGGGCTGGTCACCAACGAGTACGCCCACAGCCACCCGGACTCCGGCGACGCCCGCCTGTCGGACGACTGGACCGTCACCAGCGGATCCCTCTTCGCGCACTGGGCGTTCGGGTGGACCGGGGTGCCCGACGGCGATTCCCCCGGCCCCGGTTCGGCCCCGCACACCGGGTCCTCGGTCTTCCGCCTCGTCAGCCGCCGCCGGGACTTCGGCGACACGGCCGTGCGGTGCTGGGTGTTCCTGAAACCGCCGGGCACCACCGGGCGCACCCCCGCACAGGACTGGGACGGGGGGCACCTCTGGCTCCGCTACCACAGCGCGCAGGAGCTGTACGCCCTGAGCTTCCGCCGCCGTGACGGGGCCGTCGTTCTCAAGCGCAAACACCCTGCGCCCGGCCGCCCCGAGGGCGAGGAGGGCGTCTACACCACCCTCGCCGCCCGCGAGTACGCCGTCGAGTACGGCGCCTGGCACCAGGTCTCGGCCACCGTGCGCGGCTGCGACGACGACCGCGTACGGATCACGCTGGCCCTGAACGGGCGGACGGTGCTGGACGCGCAGGACAGGACTCCGGGCAGGCTGACCGAACCCGGCGGGGTCGGACTGCGCGGGGACAACACCGAGATGGCCTTCTTCGGCTTCACGGCCGGGGGCGGCCACGGGCTCCGGCAGTGCACGGAGTCCTGGAACGGGGGCGGCCACCGGTGACCACCCTCGACCGCCCGGCCCCCGGTCCCCTCCCCCGCCGGCACGGAACCGTCCCCGGCCCCCGCCCGCACGGGTTCCTGCGCCGCCTGGCACCCGCCGATCCGGCACTCAGGCACGGGATGCGCCGGCTGCTCGTCCTCCTCTGCCTGATGCCCCTGCTGATCGTCCTGGCCCTCCAGGCCGCACGGCTGACGCGCCTGAACCTGCCGGTCTGCTACGGACTCGTCGTGCTGACCGGCACGATCGCCATGCTCTACGTCGCCTACAGCCGGTACGAGGACCCCGCCGAGGGCGAACTGCGGGTACGGCCCGGCCCCGGGGAGGCGTTCCCCCCGCTCACCGCGGACCCCCGCGTCTCCTTCCTGCTCGCCGTCAAGGACGAGGTGGACGGCATCGAGGCGTGCGTACGGTCCATGGCAGCGTCCGACTGCCCCGGCGTACGGATCATCGTGGTCGACGACCACTCCCAGGACGGCACGGGGGAGGTCCTCGACCGGCTCCGGGACGAGCTCGGGATCACGGTCATCCACCTGGACGCCAACGTCGGCAAGAAGCACGCGCTGGTCCGGGCCTGCGAGCTCGCCGACACCGAGATCATCGCCTTCACCGACTCCGACTGCGTGCTCGCACCCGACGCGCTGCGCCGCTGTGTGCGCGCGCTGGTCACCCACCCCGAGCTGGGTGCCGTCAGCGGTCACTGCCGTGCGCTCAACACGGACTCCGGTCTGCTGGCACGGGTCCAGGACGTCTGGTACGAGGGCCAGTTCAGGGTGGCCAAGGCCGCCGAGGCGTCGTTCGGCTCGGTCTCCTGCGTCTCGGGCCCCCTGGCCGTCTTCCGCCGGGACGCCGTCTACAACTACCTCCCCGCCTGGGCCGACGACCGCTTCATGGGCGCCCCGTTCCGCTTCGCGACGGACCGTCAGCTGACCGGGTACGTCCTCGGCCAGGCCTGGACGGGCAGGGCGCTCAAGCGCCGCTACGCCGGGTCCCCCTTCGTCGAGGAGGACTTCGCCGAGCGCCGCTGGCGCGTCGGGTACGTACGCTCGGCGAAGGTGTGGACCGACGTGCCCGCCCGGTTCGGGCCGCTGCTCCGCCAGCAGATCCGCTGGAAGAAGAGCTTCATCCGCAACCTCTTCTTCACCGGCTCCTTCATGTGGCGCCGCGGCCCCGGGCCCGCCGCCCTCTACTACGGACACGCGCTGTGGGTCCTGGCCGCACCGGTGATGGCGTTCCGTCACCTGGTCTGGGCGCCGCTGCACGGTGCCCTCTTCCTGACCCTGCTCTACTTCTGCGGCGTGGTCCTCAAGGGCTGCGTCTGGGGGCTCGCCTACAAGATCGACCACCCCGGGGACACGCGCTGGCGCTACCGGCCGCTCATGAGCCTGTTCTCCTCGGTGCTGCTCGCCTGGCTGCTCCCGTACTCCCTCCTCACCGTTCGCCGCGGCGTGTGGTCCAGGGGGGCGTCATGAGAGGCCTGGCCCGCCGGGCTTCCAGGGCGCTGGCCGCACTGCTGAGCGCGGCCGCCGTCATCGCCGTGTACCTTCTCGTGCTCTCCCGGGGGACCCTTCCGTGACCCACTCCGCGCCCAAGCGGGCGCTGCTCGGGCTGCTGGCCCTGACGATGGTCTGCGCCCCCTTCTACGGCGCCTGGCGTTACGAGGACTTCCGCAGGGCGGTGACGGCGCAGGAGGCTCCGCCCGGACCTGCATCAGGAGCCGCGGCAGCCGGGGCGGACGCGGAGTCACGCCGGAAGGGCGTCGCCCCCGTCGTGCTGGCCTACCACGACATCGGCCGCGTCGGCGGGAGCCGCTACACGGTGACCCCCGAGGCCTTCGACGCCCAGCTCGGGGCCCTCGCGGCGGCCGGCTACCGCACCCTGAGCAGCGCGGAGTTCGTCGCGTATCTCCGCGGCGGAAAGGCGCCCGGACCGCGCTCGGTGTTCCTGACGTTCGACGACGGCACGCACGGGCTGTGGACGCACGCCGACCGCATCCTCGCCACGTACGGGATGCGGGCGTCCGCCTTCCTGATCACGCGCGCGGTCGGCAGCCATCGCCCGTACTACCTCTCCTGGGAGGAGATCGACCGGATGTCCCGCTCCGGCCGCTGGGACTTCGAGAACCACACCCACGACCTGCACCGGCGGTCGGCCGTCGACGCGGCCGGGCACACGTCCTCCGCTCTCACGAGCCGGCTCTGGCTGCCCGGCGCGCGCCGCAAGGAGACGGAGGCGGAGTACCGGCGGCGCGTCGAGAACGATCTCGACCGCTCGATCGGCGACATCACGCGCCACGGTCTGCCCGTGCCCCGGCTCTTCGCGTATCCCTTCTCCGAGGCGAGCGGGCACGGGCCGGTGCCGTCGGTGAACCGGACCCTGCGGTCGGCGCTCGACGCGCGGTTCGTCGCCGCCCTGACCAACAGCTCCGACCGTCCGCTGCCGGCGGGGCGCCGGGCGGCTGCCGCACGTCAGGTCCAGCGGCTGGAGGTCACCGCCGCGACCGGCGTGGAGGACCTGCTGGCCGGGGTGGAGCGCTGGACGGCCGTGTCCCCCGACGCGTGTCCGGCCCCTCTCGCCCGTCCGCAGTTGTGGCAGCGCGACGACCACTCGGGCGACAGCGGTGTGGGGGCGCTCACCGGCGTCGGCCCCTACCCACGCGGCGGGAAGTACGCCGCCGCCGCGTACCGGCCCAGGAGTACCGCGGACTGGTCCGCCTACACCGTGGAGGCCGCGGTGGACCGGCTGCGTGAGTCGGTGAACAACGTCGGCCTCGTCGTACGTGACGGAAGCCTCGACCCGCTGGTCGTGGCGGTCAGCTTCAGCTATGTCCGCCTCATGGACCGCCGGGACGGACGCTGGCACGAGATCGGCCGCCGCAAGCTCACGGAGGCGGCTGCACACCGTGTCGAGGTCACGGTGGACGGGGACGCGACCGTGGTCGTCGTCGACGGCATGGCGAAGATCAAGCGGGTCGGCACGCGGGTGACGGGCGGAGACGCCACGGGCGGCTTCGCCCTGAGCGTGCGCAACGGCGACCCGGCCGGCGCCTGGCCGCGCTTCACCTCGCTGGCAGTTCGGCCTCGATGAGGTCGGCCGCCCGCCGCGTGCCGCCCTCGCCCGCCATGCGTTCCCGGATCCGCTCCAGCCTCGCGGCGACCTCCGGGTCGTCCACCAGGGCGAGGACGGCGGCGCGCAGGGACGCGGCGTCGGCCTCCTCCTTCGGCAGGTGCCGGGCCACACCGAGCGACTCGAGCATGTCGGCGTTGCCGAACTGGTCGACGGCCTGCGGGACGGCGACCATCGGCGTGCCGGTGGCGAGCCCTTCCTGACTGCCGCCCGCGCCTGCATGGGTGATGAAGGCGTCCGCCTGCTTCAGCACGGACAGCTGCGGGACCCAGGAATGCACCTCGATGTTGTCCGGTACGTCCCCGAGTGCGCGGGGGTCGACGTGCGTGCCGATCTGGAGCACCACGTGCCAGTCCGGGAGGTCGCCGAACGCCTCGACGCACGCGCGGTAGAAGGCGGGTTCGTCGGTGTACGACGAGCCGAGGGAGACCAGCAGGACCTTCTCCGCGCCGGCCGGCCGCTTCCACTCGCCCTGGTCGGCCCGGTCCCCCTGGCAGGCGCCGACGAAGGTGAACCTGGCGTGGTCCACCCGCTCGGCGTTCGGCTGGAGGGCCTCGGGGATCAGCACCAGACCGCGGCGCGGCCGGGCCACGAAGTCGTCCGAGGAGAGGTCGCCCAGGCCGTTCCCGGCGAGCCAGGCCGCGAAGCGCGCGTAGTACGCCCGGCCTCGTCCGGTCTGCTTCAGTCCTGCGGTCATGGGGGCCCCGACCTCCTCGGCGTACCCCTCCCAGGGCACGAGGTTGGGCCAGAGCTGGACGGCCGGCACGCCCCAGCGGTGGGCGAGGACGCGGGCCGGGTAGGAGGTGATGTCGTGCAGGACGAGGTCCGGCTCGTCCCCCTCGAATGCCTCGGCGAGCTGCGGGAGGGCCTGGACGGCGTCCTCCAGGAACGGCTCGATGTTGTCGATGAGTTCGGTGCCCCAGTCCTCCGGGTTGTCGGCGGTGGGCAGCACCGAGGTGTAGACCACGGGATGGGCGCCGGTGGCGGCGACCGTTCCGGCGAACGAGGCCGGGATGGCGTAGCTGACGCGGTGCCCACGGGCGACGAGCTCCCGGATCACGTCGAGGCTCGGGTTCACGTGTCCGTGGGCGGCGATGGAGAACATGGCGATATGGGCACGCGGGGTCGCTGTCATGCCCTTACCGTAAGCGAGACGATACGTCTCGTCCAGTTGTTTTCCCGGTCCGCACCTCGGCCGGGTCAGCGCTGATAGCGGGCCAGCACCCGGTTCCCGTCGACGACCAGCCGTTTCCTCAGCTCCTCGGTACCGATGGCCCCGCTGTAGTACTCCTGGAGCGCGGGGGTGGCGACCTTGTCCTTCCACTCGGGGTAGCCGCGCACCGACTGCGCGGGAGCGGGGCGCAGCGCCCGGGCGAGGGCGGCGCCCGTCGCCCAGCCGTTCTCCTCGGTGTGCAGCGCGGGATCGGCCAGCGCCTCGGTGCCGGTCGGCAGCATCCAGTCGCCCCTGGCGAGCCGCACCATGTTCCGGGGCCGCAGCAGGAAGTCGATGAAGCGCACCGCCTCCTCCTTGTGCGGGCTGTCCTCGGCGACCGAGAGCGTCTGGGGGCTGACCCCCTGGGCGAGCCCGCCGCTGCCGGCCGGGGCGGGCAGCACCGTCCACTCGAAGTCCTCGGGTGCCTGCTCGACGACCTGCTGGCGGTAGGAGAAACCCAGCGGGACCATGGCGTACTTCCCGCCGAAGAAGCCGGGGAGGGTGTCCGAGCCGCCCATGCCGAGCGCCGAACGCGCGGCGCTGGCATCGGTGTTGACCTGGTCCCGCACGGTGCCGGGCATCACCTGGTCGCCCTGGCCGAAGCGGATGGCCACCTTGCCGTCCGCGCCGCGGTGGAAGAGCTGCCCGCCGGCGGAGAGGCCGAGGTTGAGCGTGACGGAGACCGGCTCCTTGAGGGGCCAGGCCACCCCGTACGTCCCCTTCCCCGTCAGCTCCTCGGTGACCTGGCGGAACTCGGGCCAGCTCCAGGGCTTCTCCGGGGTCGGGATCCGCACGCCCGAGGACGTGAGGATCTTCGTGTTGGCGATCAGGACCTTGGGTTCCTGGAGGAAGGGGACGCCGTAGACCCCGTCGCCGAAGGTGGTGGTCTCCCAGGACCGCCGCGGGATGTCCCCGGTCAGCCGGCCCGGCAGGAGTGTCCGCAGATCGGCGAGGTAACCCCCGTACGCGAAGTCCGCCAGGTCGTCGGAGGCGTCGTGGATGATGTCGGGGGCCTCACCGCCCTCGAAAGAGGTGAGCAGCTGGTCGTGCACGTTGTCCCAGCTGCCCTGGACGTAGTCCACCTGGATGTCGGGATGGGCGGCGTTCCACTCGCGCACGAGCTGCTTGTTGGCGTCGACGGACTCCTTCTGCCAGGCGAGCGACTGGAAGCTGAGCCGGATCGTTCCGCCCGTGCCCCCGCCGCCGTCACCGCCTCCCGAGCAGCCGGACAGCAGGAGGGCGAGCGCGGTGAGCGCGGCGGCCGTCGCGGCGAGGCGGCGGCGCATCAGCGCTTCACCGCCCCGGCCGTCAGACCGCCCGTGATGCGCTTCTGGATGACGGCGAAGACCACGAGCGAGGGAAGGGTGGCGAGGAAGGCGGCGGCGGCGAGCGGCCCGAGGTCGGCCACTCCCTCCGCTCCGAGGAAGTGGGTGAGTACGACCGGCAAGGTCTGCTTCTCCGGTGTCTTGAGCAGGACGAGCGCGAAGAAGAACTCGTTCCATGCGGTGATGAACGCGAAGAGTGCGGTGGCGACGATCCCGGGGGCCAGCAGCGGCGCCGTGACCGACAGGAGGATGCGCGCCTTCCCGGCCCCGTCGACCGCGGCGGCCTCCTCCAGTTCGGGCGGGACGGCCCGTACGTACCCGGCGAGCATCCAGAGCGCGAACGGCAGCGACCAGACGACGTACACCAGGATCAGGCCCCCCAGCGAGTTGATCAGGTGGAGGTTCTTGAGGACCAGGAACAGCGGGATGATCACCAGGACGAAGGGGAACGCCTGGCTGACCACGACCCATCCGGTGGCGGCCGTGGACAGCCTGCCCCGGTGACGTGCCATCACATAGGCCATGGGCGTCGCGATGACGACCGCGATCAGGGCGGCGCAGAGCGCGGCGGTGACCGAGTTGGCCGCCGCCCGCAGCAGCGGCTGCTCGTCGAAGGCCTGCCGGAAGTTGTCCAGCGTCGGGTTCTCCGGGATCCACGTGGGGTGCAGCGAGCCCAGCTCCCGGGCCGGCTTGAAGGCGGTGGAGATCAGCCAGAGGAAGGGGAACGCCAGGAAGACGAGGTAGCACAGGAGGGCGGCGTACTGCCCGCCGCGCGCGGTTCTGCCCGTTCGCAGGCTCATACGTCCTCGCCTCCCCTGAGCCGGCCGACGAGGTGGACGGCGAGCAGCACCGAGATGACGGCGACCATCACGCACCCCATCGCAGCGGCGTATCCGAACTGTCCGTAGCGGAATGCCTCTTCGTAGGCGAACAGCATGGGCAGCCGGGTGCGGCCGCCCGGTCCGCCGCTGGTCAGGACGTAGACCAGGGCGAAGGAGTTGAAGTTCCAGATGAAGTTGAGGGCGCTGATGGCGAGGGCCACGGGTCTGATGGCGGGCCAGGTGACCGTACGGAAGCGGCGCCAGGCCCCCGCACCGTCGAGGGCGGCCGCCTCGTGGAGTTCGTGCGGGGTGTTCTGCAGGCCCGCCAGCAGCGCCACGGTGGTCTGCGGCATACCGGCCCAGATCCCGACGAGTATCACCGCGGGCAGCGCGGTGGCGAGTCCGGTCAGCCAGTCCCTGCCGTCGCCGAGCCCGAGGTCGCGGACGGTCTCGTTGAGGATGCCGGCGTCGGGGTTGTAGACGAGGCGCCACATGATGCCGACGACGACCTCGGGCATCGCCCAGGGGATGATCGCCAGCGCCCTGGCGAGCCAGCGCATCCGCAGGTTCGCGTCGAGCAGCAGGGCGAGGCCGAGGGCGAGGACGAACTGGGGCACGGTGACCCCGACCGCCCACAGCAGGCCGATCCGGAAGGACTCCCAGAACAGGGTGTCGTGCAGGAGGTCCTGGAAGTTGAGGAGCCCGATCCACCGGGTGGAACGGGTGCGGCCCGACTGCGCGTCGGTGAAGGCCAGCGCGATGCCGTAGAGAAGCGGGCCGACGCTCAGGATCAGGATCGGGATCAGCGCGGGCAGCACCAGGAACCAGGTGGCGCCGTCCCGCCGGCGGAGTTCGCGCCGGCTGCGGCCTCCACCTCGCCCACCCGGAGGGGCCTTGCGCCCGGACCGCGCCATTGCGGTCGTCAATGTCATGAATTCGACCCCTTTACCTCTTCGGATCGGTTCATCCCCGTATGGCCGTTCCGGGGCCTCCGTCATCGTGCTGACGGGCCGCCCGTTCGTCAAGGTGGCCTGCGAGGATGAGAAAATCGGGCCATGGACGAGATGCGCGCGCGTGAGGTACTGACTGCCGCCGGACTGCCCGGCGGCGCGGAACTCCTCGCGCTGGGCGAGAACGCGGTGTTCGCCGTCGGCGACCTGGTGGCCAAGGTCGGCCGGGACGCCACCCGCCACCCCGAGCTGCGGGAGCGGGCGGAGCGCGAGGTGGCCGTCGCGCGGTGGCTCGCGGCCGAGGGCGTACCCGCCGTGCGGGCCGCCGAACCCCTGGCCCGCCTCGTGGAGGGACATCCGGTGACCCTGTGGCACAGGCTCCCCCAGGCGGTGCGGCCGTCCGAACCGCGCGATCTGGCCCCGCTGCTCACGCGGGTGCACGCACTGCCCGCCCCGGGGGACTTCACGCTGCCGCGCCGTGAGCTGCTCGGAGGTGTCGAGCGGTGGCTGCGGCTCGCGGGCGACGCGATCGATCCCGCGGACGCCGACTATCTGCGCGGCCGGCGCGACGGGTTCGCCAAGGCCGCGGCGGCACTCGCCCCGCACCTTCCGCCGGGTCCCGTCCACGGAGACGCCCTGCCCCGCAACGTCCACGTCGGACCGGACGGGCCGGTGCTGGTCGACCTGGAGACCTTCTCCTCGGATCTGCGTGAACACGACCTCGTGGTCCTCGCCCTCTCCCGCGACCGGTACGGCCTGCCCGCCCCCGCCTACGACGCGTTCACCGAGGCGTACGGCTGGGACGTGCGCACCTGGGAAGGGTGCGCGGTGCTGCGCGGCGCGCGCGAGACGGCGAGCTGCGCCTGGGTCTCCCAGCACGCGCCGGGGAACCCGAAGGCGCGGGTGGAATTCGAGCGCAGGGTCGCCTCACTGCGTGAGGACGACCCCGAGGTGCGCTGGTACCCCTTCTGAACTTCCCGCCCATGAAGGAAATGGGAGATGAGCGGCAGGGGAGGATTTTCGCACGGGTCCGCGCGCGAACGCCCGCTCCGCGACGACTCTCCACCGAACACTCCCCGTACGCACACATGGTGCGTCGGCCCCCGGATCCTGGCCGGGGGCCCGTGAATCCCCCGACTCGATCTTCCGTACGATGCGCTTGGCTGTTCTGCTACACAGGTGCGATTTGCAACGGGGGTTGCCCATGGGATCCGGAGAAGGCGGCGAGCAGAAGCTCGCGAGCTCACCGAGCGACAAGAAGCGCGCGGCGGCGTACATGGAAGAGCATCAGATTCCGGACACGCAGACCGCAGGGCGCATGGCGGCCGGCGGGGGGTCGGTGTCGTCCCTCTTCCTGGCCCCGGCGCCCGGCCCGAGCCCGCTGCTGAAGCAGGACACCGGCCTGAAAGGCCTCTCCGGATGGGCCTCGGACCAGGGCGTGTCCGACGCACTGGTCGCCTGGCAGGGGCAGGCGAACCGTCTGACGGCGCGACTGCAGCAGGAACTCAACGGCCTCAAGGGCACACAGGCCATCTTCCAGGGCCAGGACCTCTCCGCCGGCGCGCAGGCGGACTCCATACGTCTGCCCAGCAGTTTCGACGGAATGTGACGGGCAGGCCATGACTCTGAACTATCACGACGTGATGACGGCCGACCTGTCCTCCTTCGCCGACGTCGCCGGGGCCTGGAAGAAGATGGGCGAACGCTTCGGTGAGCTGAAGACCAACTACGAGAAGCACGTGCAGGGCGTCCTGGGCAACGGGAACTGGCAGGGCCAGGCGTTCGGCGCCCAGCAGCACAACGCCTCGGCCACGGCCTTCGAGTACGGGGCCGCCAAGGCGGAGGCACTGGCCATCGCCAGCCTCCTCACGGACGCGCAGACCGAACTGACCCGCCTGCAGAAGGCCGTCAAGGATCTGGTCGAGGACGCGGAGAAGAAGGACTACAAGGTCGACGGCGAGGGCAAGGCCACATACATCGGCTACGACAAGATGTCCGAGCAGGAACGCTTCGCCTTTCAGCACGACCCCGACCACGAGATGCTGCTGGCGGACGCCCGTACGAAGGCGCAGGGCTGGACCAGCCAGATAGCGAAAGCGGTCAAGGCCGTCGACGAGGCCGACCAGAGCGTCAAGCGGGCGCTGTCCCGCGCGACGAGCGACGGCTCGCTGGACGGCATCGGCATCGGCGGGTTCAACACGTCGGCCGTGGGCGACCTGGCGAAGGCCGGGAAGCCCGATCCCAAGCCGGGCAAGAAGGACGGATGGGTCTCCGAAGGCGAATCCGAGGCCTCCGGCCCGGGCGTCGGGGCGGAGGCTTCCGGTCCCAACGTCGGGAAGGGGAAGCTGGCCGAGGCCGAGGCGCACGCCGACCTCGGACGCGCGAGCGCGGAGGGCTCCCTCACCAACGGCCCGCTCAAGCTGGCCGGAGAGGCCGAGGCCTACGCGGGCGCCAAGGCCTCTGCGGCCGCCGGTGTCACCCACGAGGGGGTCCAGGCGGAAGCCGGCGCCTTCGCGGGCGGCGAGGCGTCGGCCGGCGGCACCGCCGACGCCGGCCCCGTCGGGGTGTACGGGCGCGCGGAGGCCATGGCGGGCGCCGAGGCCGGCGTCAACGCCGGAGTGGGCCTGGACGGGCTGAATCTGGGCGCCGAGGCCTTCGCCGGCGCGAAGGGCGGCGTCGGCGCGGGCGCGGACGTCGGAGGAATCGGCGTGGGCGTCACGGCCGAGGGCTGGGCCGGTCCCGGCGCGGAGGCGACCCTGAACGCGAGCAAGGACGCCAACGGCGTGTGGCACTTCGGCCCGAAGGTGGGCGTGTCCCCCGCCCTGGGCGGTGCCGTGGGCTTCGAGTTCACCGTCGACCCGGGGAAGGTCGTCGATACGGTGGGCGACGCGGCCGGCGCCGTGGGGGACGCGGCCGGCTGGGTGGGCGACGGGATCGGCAGTCTGTTCTGACGTGAGCCCTGACGCCGCACGTACACCGCTGTAGCAAGGAGAGACCGAGATGACCACCACCCTGCCCGTCCCGATCGCGTTCGAACTGCCGGAGGGCTGGCGCGCCACGCCTCCGGACGGTGTGGGCGCGCCGGGCGCGGCGTTCGTGGCGCTGCATCCGCAGCCGGACGCCGGGTTCACCGCGAACATCACGGTCGACGGCAGCTTCCGCCCGGACCGGGCCACGCTCCCCGGGATCGCCGACGAGTCGGTGGAGCACCTGCGCGGATCCGCGGTGTCCGTGGAGGTCGTCGAGCGCCGCGAGGTCGGCTCGGCGGAAGCACCCGGCCTCACCCAGACCCTGGCCGTCTCGGCCGTCGCCGGGGGCGCGCCCCGCGACCTGATCCAGTCCCAGGTCTACCTGTCCATGCTGGACGTCGCCGATCCGGGCAAGCGGGCGGTGATCCGCCTGATCCTCACGGCCACCGCCGGTCAGCACCCGGAGGTGGTGGAGGACTTCCGGGACTTCGTGCGCACGGTCCGCCCGGACACCGGCGCGACCCCGTGACGGGTCGCGCGGGGACAGCCTGCCTTGCACCGGTAATCCGACCCCTCATAGGTTGACCTCATGGGACTCTTCGACATGCTGACCGGAACCAGGCGTCCCGAGGACGGCGTCGTGCCACGCCCGGCCGAGGAGGTGCGGACCGCCCTCCTCGGGCTCAACAGCCCGGATGTCCCCTACGTCGTCCGCGACGGGTCGGAGTTCGGCGCCGACCTCGTGGCGGAGTGGCGGATCGCCGAACCCGCCTGGCAGAACTTCTTCCTCTCCTCCCAGCTGACGCATGCCGTACGGATCCGTATGCGCCTCGCCGAGGAAGGCCATGAGGTGCGTGCGGTGGAGGAGCAGTGGGAGGTCACCCGCGTCGGGAACCCCCCGCGGTTCCAGACCTCGGCGGAGTACTCGCGCGGCGCGGGCCGGACCGTCTCCCGCCGCTACACGCTCAAGCGCGGGGAGAGCGGACGCCTGGAGGCGACCGAGACGTTCAGCTTCGACAGTGCGCAGCTGACCGAACCGCTGAGGAACGCCGCCCTCACGTCGGGCTGGACCTGGCGTGGAGTGATCTTCGGCAAGCTCTGACGCCGGCGGGTACGGCCCGCGCCCTCTCCTCCACCACGTTCCGGAGAGACCTGTCCACCACGTTCCGGAGATACCTGTCCCGGCAGGGATTGTCCCGGTATGCCCCCACCTGTTGCCGCGAGCCGTCCGGGCACCTTCCGGCAGGATCTCCGGCACACGGCGCCACGTAAGCTACCGGCGTCCGCCTTGATCATTCGGAATGGAGCCCCCCATGGCCATACCCCGCTCGACCGCCGCGAAGTGGAGCCTTTCGGCCACGGCCGTGACCGCGGGCGTGCTGCTCGTCGGCTGCTCGGCGTCGGTCAACGTCGGAACGACCGAGCCGAAGCTGTCGGCGGAGAAGCTGGCCACCACGGTCTCCGAGAAGCTCGCCCGGACGACGGGCCAGCCGAAGCCGGACATCAGCTGCCCCGAGGACCTCGCCGGGAAGGTCGGCACCACGACCCGGTGCACGCTCACGGCGAACGACGGCAGCACCCTGGGCGTGACGGTCACCGTCACCTCGGTCGAGGGGAAGCAGATCAACTTCGACATCAAGGCCGACGAGACGGCGTCGCCGGCTCCCAACTGACGCCCCGGGAGCGCCGGATCAGCCCCGTCCGCCCGCGGGCTCCCGCCTCCGGGGGATGAGCGGCCAGGCAGGCTCGACGACGGCCGCCGGATCCGCGGTGCGCCGCAGATAGGCCTGCAGGGAGAGCGACTGCTCGGCGGCCGCCCGCACCTGAAGACCGTGCAGGTCCTCCAGCGGCATCACACCGACGGGCCGGTGCCTCTCCCCCATGCGCCGCACCACGCGTGCGGCCGCCAGGGCGTCCGCCCTCGCGTCGTGCGCGTCCTCGAGCGAGACCCCGTAGTGGGTGCACAGGGCATGGAGGGCCCGCTTCCCCTTCCGGTACTTGTCGACGTGCTTGTCGATCACGAGCGGATCGATGACGGGCGAGGGCGCGTCGCCCAGCCTCTCGCTGACCGATGCGACCCCGTACCGCCGGCACTCACGGTCGAGCAGCGACAGGTCGTAGCGCGCGTTCATGACCACCAGGGGTGTTCCCGAGCGGAGCCCGTCGGCGACGGCCCGTGCGATCTCCTCGATCGCGGCGGCGGCCGGCCGCCCGTGCTCGCGGGCGCGCTCCGTCGAGATGCCGTGGATGGCGGAAGCCTGCTCGGGTATGGCGACGCCGGGATCGAGCAGCCAGGTCCGCTCCTCCGGGACGGATCCGTCCGCCTCCAGCCGGACGACCGCCGCCGTCACGATCCGGTCGGTCTCGACGTTCGTCCCCGTGGTCTCCAGGTCGAACGCCAGCAGCGGCCCGCTCATCCAGCTCATCCCGTACCTCCTCCTGTGGTGCTTTCCCCCGAGTGACGACCACCTTCGCACGCACCACTGACAACGCGGGGGAGGCGTCAGGAGACCGGCCTGGAGTCCGTCCAGACCGACTCGAACTCCTCGCGGTACGTCTCGAAGAGGCCGTGCTCACTGTCCTGCCCCGCCCTGACCACCGCACGCCCCCCGCCGCGCAGCACCAGCACGGGCGCCTCCATGCCGCGTGCGCGCCGCAGATACGGCTGGACGACCCCCACCGCGTCGGGCCCGTCGCCGTCCACCAGATAGGCCGTGAAGCGCGGCGTCTCGTCGAAGACGTGGATCTGGAAGGCACCCGGGTCACGGAGCTTGGAGCGGACGCGGCGCATGTGGAGGATGTTCATCTCCACCGAGCGGCTCAGTTCGCCCTTCTTGAGACCCAGTTCACGCTCGCGCCGCTTCACCGCGCTGCTCGCGGGGTTGATGAAGAGCAGCCGGACCCGGCACCCCGACTCGGCGAGGCGCACCAGGCGGCGTCCCGAGAAGTTCTGCGTCAGCAGGTTGAGCCCTATGCCGATCGCGTCCAGCCGGCGTGCGCCGCCGAACAGGTCCTCGGCGGGCAGCTGGCGCTGCAGCCGCACCCGGTCCGGATGGACGGAGACGACGTCGGCGTAGCGGTCGCCGACCAGTTCCTCCACCGCGTCCACGGGCAGCCGGTCGGCGGACGGGACCGCGGCACCGCTGCCGAGGATCTCCAGGAGCCGCGCGGAGGCCCGCTCGGCCTGGGCCAGGACCGCCTCGTTCAGCGCGCGGTTGCGGGAGACGACGTTGCGGGCGACCTCCAGCTCGTCCAGCGCGAGCTCCACCTCGCGGCGGTCGTCGAAGTACGGCTCGAAGCAGGGCCAGTGCTGCACCATCAGCTCGCGCAGCTGCGGCAGCGTCAGGAAGCTCAGGACGTTGTCGTCGGCCGGGTCGAGCAGATAGCCCTTGCGGCGCGAGACCTCCCGGACCGCGACGGCGCGCTGCACCCACTCCTGGCCCGCGGGCCCCGCGGCGGCCACCACCCAGCCCTCGCCGTGCACCGGCTCGTAGATCGGCCGGATCACCGCGGAGACCACGGCACGCAGCCGCTGTTCCACGAGATTCAGCCAGATGTACGCACGCCCCGCCCGCTGGGCCCGGGTCCGCACCTCGTTCCAGGCATCCGCTCCCCAGTCCAGCTCGGCGCCGATCTCCATGGGCTGCGCGAGGGAGACAGCACCCGGCGGGGCATCGGTCGATTCCCCCTCGTGACCTGCGTCACCTGGGGGCAGCTCGAATCCTCCCGAGCTCACCCGTGCACCGCCTTCCACTCCCCCACCAACGATCAAGGAAGGGTACTCCGGCAGCGGGAGCCGGTGCAGCCGGATGCACAGGCTGCTTACTCAACTCCCGTATCCCGCAGGCCCGTTCCTTGCGGTGAGATCGGGTGGAGTGAGATGGTTCATAGCGATTGTTCACCCGCTCGCATGCCGCATACCGGACGGAGGAGCTGTCGGGCGGCCCGTGACACCTGTCCGGGCGACACCGAGGTGTCCCAGGTTGACCGGCCCCGACGGGACCGGGACGACGGGACCCGGCCGCACCGGCCGACGTACTAGGTACGGGACCGTCTTTCGGGGAGTATCGGGTCGAAAACACCCAGCACCCGGATCAGAAGTGGAAGAGTCCTATCTATGCAGGTCTGGCCGGGACACGCGTATCCGCTCGGCGCCACGTACGACGGCGCCGGAACCAACTTCGCGGTCTTCTCGGAGGCCGCCGACCGAATCGAGTTGTGCCTGCTGCACGACGACGGTTCAGAAACGGCGGTGGAACTCCGCGAGACCGACGCCTTCGTGCGTCATGCCTATCTGCCCGGCGTGATGCCGGGACAGCGCTACGGCTTCCGGGTGCACGGACCCTATGAGCCGCAGCACGGGCAGCGCTGCAATTCGGCGAAACTGCTCCTCGACCCGTACGCACGTGCGATCTCCGGGCAGATCCAGTGGGGCGAGGCGGTGTACGGCTACCCCTTCGGCAAGCCGGACGAGCGCAACGACCTCGACTCGGCCCCGCACACCATGAGCTCGGTCGTGGTCAACCCGTACTTCGACTGGGGTGACGACCGCCGCCCGCGCACCGACTACCACCGCACGGTGATCTACGAGGCCCACGTCAAGGGCCTGACCATGCTCCACCCGGGCCTGCCCGAGGAACTGCGCGGCACCTACGCGGGGCTCGCGCACCCCGAGATCATCGCCCATCTGACGGAGCTGGGCGTCACCGCCATCGAACTGATGCCGGTGCACCAGTTCGTCCAGGACCACCGCCTCGCCGACGCGGGCCTGGCCAACTACTGGGGCTACAACACCATCGGCTTCTTCGCCCCGCACAACGCCTACGCCTCCTGGGGCGACCGCGGCGAGCAGGTGCTGGAGTTCAAGCAGGCGGTGAAGGCGCTCCACCAGGCGGGCATCGAGGTGATCCTCGACGTGGTCTACAACCACACGGCGGAGGGCAACCACCTCGGCCCGACGCTCTCCTTCCGGGGCCTGGACAACGCGTCGTACTACCGCCTGGCCGATGACCAGAAGTACTACATGGACACCACGGGCACGGGGAACTCCCTGCTGATGCGGTCCCCGCACGTCCTGCAGCTGATCATGGACTCGCTGCGGTACTGGGTGACCGAGATGCACGTGGACGGATTCCGCTTCGACCTGGCGGCGACGCTGGCACGCCAGTTCCACGAGGTCGACCGGCTGTCGTCCTTCTTCGACCTGGTGCAGCAGGACCCGGTGGTCAGCCAGGTGAAGCTGATCGCCGAGCCCTGGGACGTGGGTGAGGGCGGCTACCAGGTGGGGAACTTCCCGCCCCTGTGGACCGAGTGGAACGGCAAGTACCGGGACACCGTGCGGGACCTGTGGCGGGGCGAGCCCCGCACCCTGGCGGAGTTCGCCGGGCGGCTGACGGGCTCCTCGGACCTCTACCAGGACGACGGCCGGCGCCCGCTCGCCTCGATCAACTTCACCACCTGCCACGACGGGTTCACGCTGCACGACCTGGTCTCGTACAACGACAAGCGCAACGACGCCAACGGCGAGGGCAACCGCGACGGCGAGAGCCACAACCGGTCCTGGAACTGCGGGGCGGAGGGCGAGACCGAGGACAAGGAGATCCTGGAGCTGCGCAGCCGTCAGATGCGCAACTTCATCGCCACGCTGATGCTCTCCCAGGGCGTCCCCATGCTGAGCCACGGCGACGAGTTCGCCCGCACCCAGCGGGGCAACAACAACGGCTACTGCCAGGACAACGAGCTCTCCTGGGTCCACTGGCCCGATCCGGCCGCCGCGCGCGCCGAGGACGGCGAGGAGGACGGGGGCGGTTCGGACACGAGCCTGCTGGAGTTCACCCGGTCGATGGTCTGGCTCCGGCGCGACCACCCGGTCTTCCGGCGCAGGCGCTTCTTCCACGGCCGTCCGGTGGAGGGCACGCACGACGAGCTCTCCGACATCGCGTGGTTCACCCCCAGGGGTGAGGAGATGACCCAGCGGGACTGGCAGGCCGCGCACGCCAAGGCCATGACGGTCTTCCTGAACGGCCACGCGATCTCCGAGCCGGGGCCGCGCGGTGAGCGGATCGCCGACGACTCGTTCCTGCTCATGTTCAACGCGGGCGCGGAGTCCCTGGAGTTCGCCGTCCCGATGAACCACGGCAAGCAGTGGCAGGTCGTCGTGGACACGGCGATCCCGGACGGCGTGCCGCCCGGTGCGGGGCCGAAGGTCTCGGCGGGTGAACGGGTGACGCTGCTCGGGCGCAGCCTGACGGTGCTCAAGCGTCCCGCGTAGGCCGATGGGGTGACGGGCACCGGCCGGGCGGCAGCCGGTCGGTGCCCGGCGGCGGAGAAGGTGGGAGAGACGGGCCCGGCTGGGTACGTACGAATCCATGACGCCCACCGCCACGTACCGGCTGCAGCTCCAACCGGACTTCCCGTTCGCCGCCGCCGCGGACGCCGTGCCGTATCTCGCCGAACTCGGCGTCTCCCATCTGCACCTCTCCCCCGTGCTGGAGGCCGTGCCCGGGTCGGGACACGGGTACGACGTCGTCGACCACACCACGGTGCGGGCCGAGTTCGGGGGCGAGGAGGGGCTGCGCGAGCTGGCCCGGACGGCGCGCGCCCACGGCCTCGGACTGGTCCTGGACATCGTGCCGAACCACATGGCCGCGGCACCCCGGCACAACCTGCCGCTGTGGGAGGTGCTGCGCGAGGGCCCGGAGTCCCCGTACGCCCGCTGGTTCGACATCGACTGGACGGCGGGCGGCGGAAAGGTGCTGCTGCCCGTGCTCGCAGGACGTGCCGGTGAGGAGAGCGAGAGCTTCGAGACGGGCACGCGGGACGACGGCACCTCCGTACTCCGCTACGGCGACCTGGAGTTCCCGCTGCGGGAGGGCACGGCGGGCCTCCCCCTCCCGGAGCTGCTGTCGGCGCAGCACTACCGGCTCGCCTGGTGGCGCCTGGCCAGGACGGAGCTGAACTACCGGCGGTTCTTCACCATCTCCGATCTGATCGGCGTCCGGGTGGAGCACCCCGAGGTCTTCGCGGCGACGCACGGCAAGATCCTCGAACTGGTCCGTGACGGGGTCGTCGACGGGTTGCGGATCGACCACCCGGACGGGCTCGCCGATCCCGCCGCGTATCTCGGGCAGCTCGGTGACGCCACGGGCGGGCGGTGGACCGTCGTGGAGAAGATCCTGACCGGCTCCGAGGCCCTGCCGGCCGGCTGGGCGGTCGCGGGGACCACCGGGTACGACGCCCTGCACCGGATCGACGGCCTGTTCACCGATCCGATGGGCGCGGCCGACCTGCTGGGCCGCTACCGGGACTTCGCCGGCCCTCCGGGGGACCGCGGCGGCTACTGGACCGCCACGGTCCGCCGGGCGGCGTACCGTGTCGTCACCCATGAGCTGGCGGCCGAGACCGAGTGGCTGACCCGCCTCGCCGTCGAGGCGTGTGCCGCTGATCCGGCTCTGCACGACCACGCGCCGTGGGCGCTGCACACGGCCGTGCGTGAACTGCTGGTGCGGGTCCCCGTCTACCGGCCGTACGTGACGGCGGGCGGCCCGCTCACGGAGATCGCCGGGGCGACGCTCCCGGCGGAGGCGGTGCGGGACGCCAAGGCGGTGTTCTCCGTCCCCGAGGAGGCGGACGCCGTCGACGTGGTGCGGGATCTGGCGCTGGGCCGTCTCGGGGACGGGCCGGAGCACGCGGCGTTCTGCGCCCGGTTCGCGCAGACGGCCTCCGCGCTGCACGCCAAGTCGGTCGAGGACACGGCGTTCTACCGTTACGTGCCGCTGATCTCCGCGACCGAGGTGGGCGGCGACCCGGGGCAGCCGGCGGTGAGCCCGGAGGAGTTCCACGCGTTCTGCGCGCGCATCGCGCGGGACTGGCCTTCCACCGGCACGGTGCTGACGACCCATGACACCAAGAGGAGCGGCGACGTACGGGCCCGGATCGCGGTCCTGTCCGAGTGCCCCGAACGGTGGTCCTCGCTGGTGGCGCAGCTGGCCAGGGCCGCGTCCGCCCCCGCCCCCGATCCGCAGCTGGCCTGGCAGGCCTGGCAGTCGGCGTTCGGCTGCGCGGGGCTGCCCGCCGGTGAGATGGCGGGGAGACTGGAGCCCGCGCTGCTGAAGGCCGTGCGCGAGGCGGGCCTGTACACCAGCTGGACGGAACCGGATCCGGCGTACGAGCGGGCGGTGACCGACTTCGTGGCGGCCGGTCCGGCCTGCGACGCGGGCGAGGCACGGACGATGATGACCAGGTTCGCGGACACGCTCGCCCCCTTCGTACGGGCCAATGTGCTGGGTGCCGCGCTGGTGCACCTGACCATGCCCGGCGTGCCGGATCTGTATCAGGGCACGGAGCGGGAGTACATCGCGCTGGTCGACCCCGACAACCGGCGGCCGTTCAGCAGGCCGCACGGGGACGACGACGAGAAGGCGGCGCTGACGGCGGCGGCGTTGCGACTGCGCCGCGAACACCCCGGGCTGTTCGGCGAGTCCGGCACCTATGCCCCGCTGGCGGCGCGGGGCCCCGCGGCCGCGCACTGTCTGGCGTTCTGCCGGTCCGGTGAGGTGGTCACCGCGGTGACGAGGCTGGCCCTGCGCCTGGACGAGGAGGGCGGCTGGCGCGACACGGAGCTGCCCCTGCCCGACGAGGGCCCGTGGACCGATCTCCTCTCCCCGGGAAGCGAGTTCACGGGAGAGGCCGTCGGTGTGGCGCGGCTCTTCGCGGATCGGCCCGTGGCGCTCCTCCGGAGGGCGGGGGCTGCTCCCGGCCGCGCGTGAGGGGTACGGGGCGAGCCGCCCGCGGCCGGCGGCTCAGCGCTCCCCGGCGGGACCGAACCGGTGGGGGGCGAGGGTCGCCAGAAGCGAGCGGACCACGAGGTCGGTCGACGCCGCCATGTCCACGGCTCGGGGTGAGAGCAGCCACTGCACCTGGAGGCCGTCCATGACGGCGATGACGGCGTTGGCCGCGGTCTCGGCCTCGCCGGCCCGCTCGTCGGGCAGGTCGCAGGCCTCCCGCAGCGCGTCGGTGACGAAGGCGCGCAGGCCGCTGTACCGGTCACGGAAGTAGGTCTGGGCGGGGTGGCTGTCGGTGACGGACTCGGCCGACAGCACGGCGTACAGCCGCACGATGCCCTCCCGCTCGGCGTTGCGGAGCGCGGTGTCCACCAGGTGGCGCAGGAATTCGAGACCCTGGGGGCGGTCCGAACCCAGCTGTTCGATGTCCGTCTGGTCCCTCAGCTCCAGGACGCTGGTGAGCAGGAGTGCCTTGGAGCGGAAGTAGTGCAGGACGCCCGCCTGGGTGAGGCCGGCCTGCTCCGCGATCTCGGCGAGCGAGGCGTTGTTGTAGCCGCGGGCACCGAAGGTGTCCATCGCGATGTGCAGGATCTGCTGCTGCCGCTGCTTGGCCTCCGCGCTGCGCGGGGTGCGGGGCCGGGTTTTGTGGGCGGGCGTGCTCGCTGAAGGGTTGTTCACCCGCGCAGCCTAATCCCGCTCCTCCTCGCGGGCACCGGCCTCCTCGCACGGGCGGCCGACATGTGACCTGCATCACTTACTAACCACTCAGTGGGTGTGCTTTCATATGCGACGGCATCTCAACTCCCCCTCGCAAAACAGCACTTGTTCCCGGCGTCGGCACCGGCCCGAAGGGGGACCGAGGGCCGCCGGCCCCGTGCGCACCCCCGCACCGGTACGAACCGAAGGAGCCGCACCATGTCACCACTCCGTCCCGCCCGCCGTCGGCGGACAGCGGCCACGGGCGCAGCCCTGGCCCTGGCCCTCGCCGGTCTCGGCCTCTCCGGCTCGGGCGCCGCCCAGGCCGCCGACCCCACGGCGCAGGTATGGATCACCACGCCGGACGGCGGCAGGAAGCTGGCCTCCGACGGCAGCATCCCCTTCACCGCCACCCCCCAGGCCGTCGACATACGAATCGACAGCGGCAGCAAGGGCCAGAGATTCACCGGCGCCGGGGCCTCGGTGACCGGCGCCTCCGCCCACCTCATCCGGTCGCTCCCCCAGGACGGACGCGACGAGCTGATGAGGTCGCTGTTCTCCACGGGTGACGGCATCGGCCTCAACTATCTGCGCCAGCCGCTGGGCGACTCCGACTTCAACGCCGCAGGCGGTGGCTTCCACAGCTACGAGGACACCAAGGGCGCCTTCTCCATCGACCGCGACAGGAGCGAGATCCTTCCGGTCCTGAAGCAGGCCACCGCTGTCAACCCCGCCATCCGCTTCATGGGCTCCCCCTGGTCGGCGCCCGCCTGGATGAAGACCAACAACTCGCTCATCGGCGGCAGCCTGAAGACCGAGAGCTACCAGGCCTACGCCGACTACCTGGTCAAGGCCATCAAGGCGTACGGGCAGGAAGGCATCGGCCTGACCGATCTCACCGTCCAGAACGAACCGGAGTTCGCGGCCGGCTACCCCTCGATGACGATGACGTCGGGCAGTCAGGCGGAGTTCATCAAGGTCCTCGACCGCACCCTCACCGCCGCGGGCCTCCCCACCAACCTGCTGGCCTACGACCACAACTGGGACCACCCCAACTACCCGATCGAGGTCTTCAACGGCACCCAGGGCGTCAGCCGGGTGATCGGCGCCGCCTTCCACTGCTACGGCGGGGCGCCCTCGGCCCAGCAGCAGGTCGTCGGCGCGGGCAAGCGCGTCTTCTTCACCGAGTGCTCAGGCACCGACAGCGCCGACCCGGCCACGACCTTCGCCGACACCCTGCGGTGGCACGCGGAGAACCTCGTCGTGCAGAACATGCGCAACGGCGGCGAGACCGTCGTCAACTGGAACCTCGCCCTCGACCAGAACGGCGGGCCCCACCAGGGCGGGTGCGGCAACCGCTGCAACGGCATCGTCGACATCGCGAACGGGAAGGTCACCCGTAACGCCGAGTACTACGTCCTCGGCCACGTCACCAAGTTCATCAAGGCCGGTGCCACCCGGATCGGCTCCACCAGCCAGGGCGGCGGAGGGGTGCAGAACGTCGCCTTCCAGAACCCGGACGGCAGCCGCGCCGCCTACGTGGTCAACACCTCCGCCGCCGCCCAGCGGCTCTCGCTGACGGACAACGGCAGGTCCCTCGCCTACACCCTCCCCGCCGGTGCGGTCGCCACCTTCGTGTGGGACGGCAGCGGCTCCACCACCGAGCCGCCCGCCGGCTCGATCGACCCGAGCGCCTGGTACCGGGTGAGGAACAGCAACAGCGGCGCCTGCCTGGACGCCGCCGACTGGGGCACCGCCGACGGCACCGCGCTCCAGCAGTGGGCCTGCGGCACCGGCGCCAACCAGAGCTGGCAGTTCCGGCCCACGGGCGACGGCACCTACCAGGTCGTCAACCGGCACAACGCCAAGGTGTGGGACGTCGCCGGCGGCCCCGGTGCCACCGGCAACGGCATCAAGGTCCACCTGTGGTCGTACGCGGGCGGAAGCAACCAGCAGTGGAGGCCCGAGTCCGCCGGTACCGGCGGGCAGTACCGCTTCACCGCCCGTCACAGCGGCAAGTGCCTGACCGTGGACAACTCGTCGAAGGCCGACGGCGCCAGGCTCTCGCAGCAGCCGTGCGACGGCTCGCCCGCCCAGGCGTTCACCCTGACCGGATGATCCGCTGACGCCGCGCCCGTCCCCCGGGGCCCGGTCCGACGGACCGGGCCCCACGCACCACGACGCAGGGGGTGTGTCCACCCTCGGACGAAGGCCCCTGCGACCGGGGGCGGACGCGGCTCTCAGGCCGGGGGAACGGGCAGCGACGCGGTGAGCCGGAAGGTCATCCGGCCGAAGCTCACCTGGTCGCCCTCGCGCACGACGACCGAGCCGACGACCCGCTGGCCGTTGACGCAGGTGCCGTTCGTCGAGCCGAGGTCGCGCAGCACCCACCGGCTGCCGTGCGCGGTCAGTTCGGCGTGCATCCGCGACACCGTCTCGTGGCTCAGCCGGAGCCCGTTGCCCGGGTCGCGGCCGATGCGCAGCGGGTGCGGGCCGGGCACGGGCAGCAGGAGCTTGGGCAGCCGCTCGGACTGCCACGCCCTGCGCACCCGGGCGGGGAAGGCGGAGACCCCTCCCACCGCGCGGAACAGCCCGCGGGACCAGCGCCCGCCGGAGTCGAGGTCCGAGGTGAGTGCCTTCAGCTCCTCGGAACGCCGGGCGGTCAGGGCGAGTTCCATGCGGCGCAGGAACGTGTCGTGGGAGAGCTTTCCCTGTGCGGCGCCGTCTCTGAGCACACCGAGAACACGGTCGCGCTCGGCGTCCGAGAGCCGCGCGGGATACGTGTGGTGCTCGAAGGAGGACGTCACAGGACCGATTGTCGGGCCGAGATGCCCGGGGTGTCCAGACGATGCCCGTTTCCGGTCGCTCTGACCTGCGCGGCACCGGATAAATGCCGCTCACGGAAGCCGGATGGTTGTTATTCTCGCGCGCTGCCGCCGTACGGCGCGGCACCCCCGTCGAGGAGACTCCGTGACCTTTGCACCACCGGAACTGACTGTCCGTCCGCTCACCGGAGCGGACGAACTCGGTCTCTTCTGCCGCCTTTCCTATGTGCTCGACCACGAGCTCGCCGACGACCTCGCCACGGGGCGCCGCCGCCCCGACTGGATGTGGGTGGCGCTGCGGGGCGACCGCGTCCTCGGCCGGCTCTCCTGGTGGACGGGGCAGGAGGGCGGCAGCCCGCAGTTCCTGGACTTCTTCGACCTGGACGACACACTTCCGGAGCCGGAGCGCGGTGCGGTCGGACTCGAACTGCTGGAGAAGGCGACCGCCGCGGTCGTACCGGCCGGCGCCCCCCGGCCGGAGTACGGCCGGTTCATCCCCCCGGACTGGCGCGAGGATCCCACCGCGCGCGATGTCGTCGAGGCCCGGATACGGGTGATGGAGGCGAGCGGCGCGCGGATGCTGGTCGAGCGGCTGCGCCTGGAGTGGCGGGCGGGCACGCCGGTGCCCGAGGACACCGGCCGGCTGGTGTTCCGGCAGGTCGGGGGACGCGAGGACCTCGTCGCGCTGATGACCCCGGTGATGGAAGGGACCCTGGACGCACACGGACAGGCCGACCTGGCGTCCGGACTGAGCGCCCGCGAAGCCGCCGAGAAGCAGTACGACGAGGAGTTCGCGGGTCTTCGGACACCGCGGGAGTGGTGGCGGATCGCGGAGTTGCCGAGCGGGGAACCGGTGGGCTTCGTCCTCCCGGCACGCAACAACTACCATCCGATGATCTCCTACATCGGAGTGCTGCCGGCGCATCGCGGACACGGCTACATCGACGACATCCTCGGCGAGGGCACGCGTGTGCTCGCCGCCCAGGACGGCGTGGAGCGCATCAGGGCGGCCACGGACCTGGGCAACGTCCCCATGGCGAAGTCCTTCGCGCGCCTGGGTTACGTCAATTTCGAGCGGGCCTTCGACATGGTGTGGGACCACTGAGAAACCGGTGGACGCGAGGGGTCCGGGAGCCCTACTGTCGGCGCCCGGACACCCGCCCGAACGGGAAGGAGGCGAGACACGTGCATGACACCGGCACCACCCGCACCACCACGATCACGCGCTCCCGCTCCGCCCGCAGGGCGTTGTAGGACCCGGTCCGACCGGGAGCGCTCGCTTCTCGTCACCGAGTCCCGGAGGACATGTCCCATGACCGACCTGGTCATCCGTCCGCTCGCACCGAGCGACGCCCCTCTCTTCCACACGCTTCACGACCCCCGCCTCGTCGGCCGGGCCGCCTTCGGCCACCGCTACGCCACCGTGGCCGAGGGCGGTGAATACCGCCCCGAGTGGAGCTGGGTCGCCGTGCGTGACGGCGTCGTCGTCGCCCGGGCCGCCTGGTGGGGCGGACCGGAGGACGACGAGCCCGTGATACTGAACTGGTTCGACGTCGCCGAGGGCGAGGAGGCCGCGGGCGCCGCACTGCTGCGCAGCGCCCCCTGGTCCGTCGAGTACGAGCTGATCGTGCCGCCGGGCTGGCGGGACCTGCCCGAGGTGCGGGCGGCCGCTTCGGCGCGGATCGCGGCGGCGGAGGCGGCCGGCATGACGCCGCTGGTCGAGCGCTACCGCTACGAGTGGACGCCCGCGGACGGCCTTCCGGAGCGACCCGGCCGGCTGGTCTTCCGCGAGGAGCCCGACGACGCCGTGATCCTGGACGTGCTCCGCCGGGTCCACTCCAGGACGCTGGACGCCCACGCCCTGCGCGCCATCGAGGGACCGGGCGGTCTGGAGCAGGCCGCCCGGGAGGAGCTGGACTTCTTCAACTGGTGCCCCTCCCCCCGCTCCTGGTGGCAGCTCGCCCACAGACCGGACGGAGCGCTCGCGGGCATCCACGTACCCGCCCGCAATCCCGGTGGCCCGTGCATCGGCTTCATCGGGGTCGTGCCCGAGGCACGCGGCCACGGCTACGGCTACGACCTGCTGGTCGAGTGCACCCGCTTCCTGGCCGGGGAGGGCGCCACGTCCGTCGCCGGGTCGACGGACGTGGGCAACCTGCCGATGGCCGCCGCGTTCGCCCGGGCCGGGCACCGCGTCATCCAGGAGCGCGTTCACCTGAGGTGAGCGCCGAGCCGTGCGTGCCGCCGGTGCGCTGCGCGCGGATCACGTCGCGGTACCAGGCGTAGGACTCCTTGGGGGTGCGCCGCAGGGTCTCGTAGTCGATGTGGACGAGGCCGAACCGCTTGCTTGCGCCCTCGGTCCACTCGACGTTGTCGGTCAGCGACCAGGTGAAGTAGCCCCGTACGTCGACGCCCGCGTCGATGGCCGTACGCAGTGCCTCCAGGTGCCCCTCCAGGAAGGCGATGCGGCGGCCGTCGGCGACGGGCTCGTCGACCGCGCAGCCGTTCTCCGTGATGTAGACGGGCGGCAGCCGGTCGCCGAAGCGGTCCCGCAGCTGGCCGAGCGTCTCGGCCAGCCCCTGGGGGACGACGGGCCAGCCGAAGTCGGTGGTGTCGTACCCCTCGATCTCCCGGATCCCGAAGGGGAGTCCGGCGGGCATGGAGTACCCGGAGAAGGAGTCGAGCGCCTCGGGCCGGGGCGCGCCGACGAGGGTCGGGTTGTAGTAGTTGACGCCGTACCAGTCGAGTGGGGCGGAGATGACCTTGAGGTCGTCCTCGACCGGCCCCGGCATCAGCGCGGCGAATCCTTCGTCGGGATAGCGGCCGGTGAGCACGGGGTCCGCGAACAGCCAGTTGGTCAGGGTGTCGTAGATCTCCGCGCCCATGCGGTCCTCGTCGGACTCACCCGCCGTCCAGACGGGGGTGTGGGACAGGGCGATGCCGATGTTGTCCGCACCGGCCGCGCGCAGGGCCCGTACGGCCAGCCCGTGGGCGAGGAGCTGGTGATGGGCGGCAGGCAGCGCGTCGAAGAGGAGGGTGCGGCCGGGGGCGTGCTCGCCGAGCGCGTAGCCGAGCATCGTCACCTCGGCCGGTTCGTTGATGGTGATCCACATGGGGACGCGGTCGGCGAGGCGCTCGGCGACGATCCCTGCGTACTCGGCGAAGCGGTAGGCGGTGTCCCGGTTGAGCCAGCCGCCCGCCTCGTCCAGCGGGAGCGGGGTGTCCCAGTGGTAGAGCGTGGGCGCGGGGGTGATGCCGTGGGCGCAGAGTTCGTCGACGAGCCGGTCGTAGAAGTCCAGTCCGGCAGGGTTGAGCGAGCCGCTGCCGCCGGGCACGACCCGGGGCCAGCTGATGGAGAAGCGGAAGGCGTCCGCGCCCAGCCCGGCGAGCAGGGCGACGTCCTCGCGGTAGTGCTCGTGGAACCCCGTGCCCCGCGTGGTGTCGGTACCGTCCTTGATCCTGCCGGGCTGCGCGGCGAAGGCGTCCCAGCCGGACGGTCCTTTGCCGTCCGTGTCGAAGGCGCCTTCGGTCTGGAAAGCGGAGGCGGAGGCTCCCCAGAGGAAGCCGGGTGGGAAGGGCGGCACGGTCATCTCGGCCTCCAGCAGCCGTAAGAGGGACCTTGTATGACTGCCCGGGTTCCCTGCGAATGAGCAGAACCCGGCAGGGCAATGATCAGGACCAGACCCTAATCGCCAGTTGCGGGCTTGCTCCAGTGTCCCGGGACCGTGCGTGCGAATTCCGCCGATCATGAGGCCTCCGGCGAGGCATCAGGTTCATGGACGAGGAGTGCTGGATGCAGTTCGAGGTGTGGGCCCCCGAAGCCGGGTCGGCCGTGCTGTGCACGGCGGGCGGGCGCCGTCCGATGGAGCACGCCCCGGGGCGCGCCGGCTGGTGGGCGGCGGAGGCCGAGGCGGCGGACGGCGACCGCTACGGCTTCTCGCTCGACGGAGGCCCCGTCCTGCCCGACCCCCGCTCCCGCCGTCAGCCGGACGGGCCCGACGGCGAGAGCGCGGTCGTGGACCACGAGGCGTACGCCTGGCGCACCACCTGGGCGGGGCGCGGGCTGCCCGGCGCCGTCCTGTACGAGCTGCACGTCGGCACGTTCACGGAGGCGGGCACCTTCGACGCCGCGGCCGAGCGCCTCGGCCACCTGGCGGACCTCGGCATCACGCACGTGGAGCTGATGCCCGTCTGTCCCTTCCCCGGCACGCACGGGTGGGGGTACGAAGGGGTGTCGCTCTGGGCGGTGCACGAGCCGTACGGCGGCCCGGAGGGGCTGAAACGCTTCGTCGACACGGCGCACGGGCTGGGGCTCGCGGTCCTCCTGGACGTGGTCCACAACCACCTGGGTCCCTCGGGCAACCACCTCCCGGCGTTCGGCCCGTACTTCACGGACACGCACCACACGCCCTGGGGCTCGGCGGTGAACCTCGACGCCCCCGGGTCGGACGAGGTACGCGCGTATCTGCTGGGCAGCGCGCTCGCCTGGCTCCGGGACTACCGGCTGGACGGTCTGCGCCTGGACGCCGTCCACGCGCTGGCCGACGGCCGGGCGCTCACCTTCCTGGAGGAGCTCTCCACGGCGGTCGACGCCCTGGCCGCGGAGCTCGGCCGGCCGCTCGCGCTCGTCGCGGAGTCCGACCTCTGCGACCCCCGCACGACCACCCCCCGCACGGAGGGCGGCATCGGGCTCCACGCCCAGTGGAACGACGACTTCCACCACGCCCTGCACACCGCGCTCACCGCCGAGTCCCAGGGCTACTACGCCGACTTCGCGAATGCTCCGCTGAGCGCCCTCGCCAAGACGGTGACCAGGGCCTTCTTCCACAACGGCACCTACTCCAGCTTCCGTGGCCGCGTGCACGGACGCCCCGTCGACGCGACCCGTACGCCCTCCCACCGTTTCGTCGGCTACGCCCAGACCCACGACCAGATCGGCAACCGCGCCCTCGGTGACCGGCTCGCCGCCGGGCTCTCGCCCGGTCTCCAGGCGTGTGCCGCGGCACTCGTGCTCACCGGACCGTTCACCCCGATGCTTTTCATGGGCGAGGAGTGGGGCGCCCGCACACCCTGGCAGTTCTTCACCGACCACACCGACCCGGAGCTCGCCCGGGCCGTGCGCGAGGGCAGGCGAAGGGAGTTCGGGGCGCACGGCTGGGCGGAGGAGGAGATCCCCGATCCGCAGGACCCGGCCACCCGGGCCCGCTCCTGCCTCGACTGGAGCGAACAGGAACGCGAACCGCACGCGCGACTGCGCGCCTGGTACCGCGAACTGATCGCCCTGCGCCGCACGCTGCCGGACCTCTCCGATCCGGACCTGGCCTCCGTCAGGACGGCGTACGACGAGGAGGCGCGGTGGATCGCCTACCGGCGGGGCGATCTTCGGATCGCGGTCAACCTCTCCGGGAAGCCCGCTGCCATCCCGCTGGGCGCGGGCCGCCACCGGGCGGGCGGGGGGCGGGTGCTGGCCGCCTGGGAGCCCGCCGACGCCCCGGGAGCCGACGGGGTGCTGCACCTGCCGCCGGAGTCGTGCGTGGTGCTCGCCGACGACTGACCGGGAGCGCCGGGGGACGTCGAGGGACGTCGAGGGACGTCGGTGTCGGCAGGGACGCGGAGGGGGCGCCGGAGTCCCGGTCAGGTGGCGGGAGCGGGTCCCTGGCCCCGCTAGGCCCCCCGGGGCCCGTCCGCCTGGCTCCGCGTCCGGTCGTCGGCGTCCACCAGGCGGCGGAGCAGTTCGGTGAAGAGCTCGCGCTCGACAGGGGTGAGGCAGGCCAGGAACGTCTCCTGGGACTCCTCGGCCACCACGAGCAGCCGGCGCTGGAGCTCCGCCCCCTCCTCGGTCAGGGCGACGACCTGGCGCCTGCGGTCGGCCTTGTCCCGGGCGCGGCACACCAGGCCGCGCTCCTCGACGGTGTCGAGATAGCCGCCGAGATGGCTGCGCTGGAAGCCCAGCCGCTCCGCCAGCACGTGCTGGGGCAGCGGTCCGAAGTCCGCGAGCGCGGTGAGGGTGGCGAAGTGCGGCAGACGCAGCCCGTTCTGCCCCACCGCCTGCACGAGTGCGTCGTGACCTATGCGTGCCGCGTGGCCCGCGAGGTAGGAGGGCAGCCCCAGCAGGCCGGGGGGACGCGGCACCGGGCCGGCGGTCCCGACGGCGGCCCCGCCGTGGTGCGTGCCGCGTTCCTGCGTGGCTCGCTCCTGTGTGCCTCGCTCCCGGATCCCGCGCTCGTGGGTTTCACTCATCCGCCCATGCTACCGCCGAGAATGCCTGGACGTAAGAGTTACGTCATGTAATGATTACTCCGTGACCTCACTTCAGCACCCTGTCCGCATCCCCCGCGCCTCCCCCGGTGAGCGTCCGGACGGCGAGGCCCCAGCCGCCCCCTACTCGACGATCGCCAGCTCGCGGGCGGTGGCGTTCAGCCGTCGCCCCCCGTTCTCGGTGACCGTCACGATGTCCTCGATACGGACCCCGAAGCGGCCCGGGAGGTAGATGCCCGGCTCCACGGAGAAGCACATGCCCGGCACGAGCGGCAGTTCCTCGCCCTCGATCATGTAGGGCGGCTCATGCGTGGTGACCCCGATGCCGTGGCCCGTGCGGTGGATGAAGCGTTCGCCGTAGCCGAACTCGGTGACGACGGCGCGGGCGGCCCGGTCGATGTCCTGGCAGGCCACTCCGGGCCGTACCGCCCGGCAGCCCGCCTCCTGGGCCTCCCGTACGACGTCGTGGACCCGCTGCTCCTCGGCGGCGGGTTCCCCGACGTGCACCGTGCGGGAGGTGTCGGAGCCGTAGCCGTGCATCAGCCCGCCGAAGTCGAGGACGACCATGTCGCCGCCCTCGATGGTGCGCTCGCCGGCCTCGTGGTGCGGGTCGGCGCCGTTCGGCCCGGACCCCACGACGGTGAAGTCGACCTGCGAGTGGCCGTGTTCGAGGAGGAGGGCGGCCAGGTCCGCGGCCACGTCGCTCTCCCGCCGGCCGGAGAAGCGGACCTTCAGGATCTGCTCGTAGGTCGCGTCGGCGGCGGCCCCCGCGGCGGCGAGGCGCTCCAGCTCGGCCGCGTCCTTGACCGCGCGCAGCATCGGCAGGGCCTCCGTGAGCGAGGCGTAGGAGGTGTCGGGGAGGAGCGCGTGGAGCGCCAGGAGGTGCAGCGCCCAGGCGTTGTCGCTGATCCCGAAGCGGCCCTTCGCGTCCAGCAGTCCGGCGGTCAGGCTGTACGGATTCGCGGCGTCGGTCCAGTCACGCAGGGCCAGGGCGGTGGCTCCCGCCGCACGTTCGGCATCCGCCGCCTCCAGGGCCGGGACGACGAGGACGGGGTCCTGGCCCGCCCTGAGGACGAGCAGGGTGAGACGCTCGGTCTCCGCGGTCGGCCGGTAGCCGGTGAGGTGGACCATGTCGGGGCCCGGCGCGACGAGGACACCCGCCAGGCCGGCCTCGTCGGCGGCCTCGGCCGCGCGGATCATCCGGGCCCGGTAGTCCTCGGCGGTGAAGGGCACGGGCTGGTCGGTGCTGGGCATGGGACCTCCTGGGCGGGGCGACGCGGCACTCCGCATCCTGCCCGTCCGCCGGGATGGACGCGAGCGGGATTCAGGGCAGCGCGCCGGCCCGCATCAGCGGAGCCGTACGACGAGGTCGGCGCGGTCCCTGTACCTCTCGACGAGCCGCGCGTTGCGCTCGTCGGACCCGGCGACCCAGCGCTCCGCGTACCGGCGGGACCTGCCGAAGCGCACATGCCGGTCCACGAGCCTGCTCACCCGCAGTTCCGGGTCGGCGTCCAGGAACCACACCTCGTCCAGCAGCCCGCGCACCGGCGCCCAGGATCCCTCGTCCAGCAGCAGGTAGTTGCCCTCGGTCACGACGAGCGGGATGTCCGCGGGAACGCACACGGACCCGGCGACCGGCTCCTCCAGCGCCCGGTCGAAGGTGGGCGCGTAGACCGGGTCCGGCCCTTCGGGACGGCGCAGCCGCCGGAGCAGTGCCGCGTATCCGGCGGCGTCGAAGGTGTCGGGCGCACCCTTGCGGTCCGCCCGCCCCAGGCGTGCGAGCTCCGCCCCCGCCAGGTGGAAGCCGTCCATCGGGACGAGGACGGCGAGCCCTTCGAGCCCTTCGGCGATCCGGGCGGCGAGTGTGGACTTGCCGGCGCCGGGCGCCCCCGCGATGCCGAGGATGCGGCGGTGGCCGCCCGCGGCGAGTCGGCGGGCGCGTTCCGTCAGCGCTGCGAGGTCGCTCGTGTCCATGACGGGCATTGTCCCCGCGTGCACCGGCTCCACGTTAGTGTTACGTATAACGCCCTTCTTCATCCATCGCTCCCCGACGACGAGGATCCCCATGTCCCACATCGCTCTGGTCACGCTGGTCGTCAGCGACTACGACGAGGCCCTCTCCTTCTACACCGGTGCCCTCGGCTTCGAGCTGGTGGAGGACACGGACCGGGGCGACGGCTCCCGCTGGGTGGTCGTGCGGCCCCGCGGCACCTCGGGCACCGGGCTGCTGCTGGCCCGAGCCAAGGACGAGGCGCAGCGGGCGAGCGTCGGCGCGCAGACCGGCGGCCGGGTCGGCTTCTTCCTGCACACGGAGGACTTCGCGGGCGACCACGCCCGGATGCTGGCCGCCGGAGTGCGGTTCCTGGAGGAGCCGAGGCACGAGGTGTACGGCTCCGTCGCGGTGTTCGAGGACCTCTACGGCAACCGCTGGGACCTGCTCCAGCCCGCGTGAGGCGCCCCGGGGTGCCCCGGCGGCCGGCCGCGCCCCTGCGACGGGACGGGCCGTCCCCAGGCCGGCCGCGGTTCACGCCCGGTGTGCCGTGAGGCCGCCGACGGTGAGGGTGCCGTCGTCGATGCGTACACCGGTGGCCCAGCGGTAGCGCGCCCGTACCGCCGGGTCGCCGAGGTCCAGTGCGCCGCCCGTGTCGGTGGTGAAGAGGAACTCCCAGCCACGCCCCTGGTCGACGTAGGCGGTGGATCTGGTGCCGTGGAGGACGAAGGCGTAGCGGGAGCCCGGCACGGTCAGGTCGACGGTGCCGTCGAGTCCGTCGAGCGGCTCGGCCCCGGCGGTGATCAGCTGTCCGTCCACACACAGGTCCCAGCCGACTCTGTTGAGTCCGTTGTGGTAGCGGAACAGCAGGTAGTTGCGGGCGTCCTGGGCGAGCCCGACGAACACCGTGTCCTGGGTGCCGGCCCCGCTGAAGGTGCCGGGTTCGAGCACCGCCGCCGCCGTGTCGGACCCGGGGGCGATGTCCGAGCGGAACACCAGGTGCGTCAAGGTGTCCGCCTGCACCGAGAGCTGTCCGTCGGCGACCCGCACGGCGCCCGCGTGCGCGGTCACCGGCAGCACGCTCCAGCGCTCCAGGCCGCCGTCGAAGGACTCGTCCAGCTCGGGTGTCCGGTACACCCGGTCGTCCGGTGCCGGGGGCAGGACGCCGACCTCGGCGATATGCGCCGCGAGCCTGCCGCCCAGGGCATGGGCGCGCCCTGGGTATTGTCCGGAGAGGTCGGTGCTCTCGCCGGGGTCGCGGGCGAGGTCGTAGAGCTCGCTGCGCCCGTCGCGCAGATACCGCACGAGCTTGTACCGGCCGGAGCGCACCGCGGCATGGGGGCGGGTCGCACCGATGAAGTGCGGGTACACCCAGTACAGCTCGTCGCGGCCGAGCCCACCGGTGCCCGTGAGCAGCGGGGCGATGCTCACACCGTCGAACTCCCGGCCGGGCCTGCCACCGGCCAGGTCCAGCGCGGTGGGGAGGACGTCGATGGTGCTGACCGGGGTGTCCACCCGGCGGCCCGGGGGCACCCGTCCGGGCCAGTGCGCGATCATGGGAACCCTGATCCCGCCCTCGTACAGCTCGCCCTTGCCGCCACGCAGCGGCAGGTTCGCGCCCCGGTAGGGCCCTCCGTTGTCCGAGGCGACCAGGAGCAGGGTGTCGCGGTCCAGGCCCAGTTCGGAGAGCGTGTCCGCGATGCGGCCGACCTGGCGGTCGACGCTCTCCAGCATGGCGGCGAGCACCGGGCGGTTGGGGGCCGTGCCGGCCCCGGGCTTGGCCCGGTACTTGGCGACGAGATCCGGTTTGCCGTCGAGGGCGGTGTGGACGGCGTAGTTGGAGACGTGCAGGAAGAACGGTTCGTCGCGGTGGCGGGTGATGTAGTCGACGGCTTCCGCGGCCAGGCGGTCGGTGAGGTGCTCGCCGGGCTCCCGGGCCTCCAGGCCGGGCAGGAAGAAGTACGGGTGGAAGTAGTCGCCGTCCGCGATGTACTTCTCCTCGGACGCGACGACCTCGTCGAAACCGTGGGCGAAGGGGTTGCCGGGGCGCTCGGCGTACGGGCCGCTGTAGGTCTCGGTGAGGTGCCACTTCCCGATCAGCCCGGTGGTGTAGCCGTACGGGCCGAGCACGTCGGGTGCGGTGGGGATGTCCGGGGAGAGGTACGCCGCGCTCGCGGCGTTCTCGCCCCGCAGGTAGTCGGTGATGCCGCTGCGCGCCGGATAGCGGCCCGTGACCAGTGCGGCCCGGGTCGGCGAGCAGACGGGGGCGGCGGCGTAGGCATGGGTGAACAGGGCGCCTTCGCGTGCCAGCCGGTCGATGTTCGGTGTCTCGTTGAACGTGTTCCCGTAGGCGCCGAGTTCGTCATGGCCGAGGTCGTCGACGGAGACGAAGACGACGTTGGCGGGGCGGGTTCCGGAGCGGCCGGGGCCGGATGGCGCGGGGTGCGCCTCGGCCCGAGGAGCGGCGGCGAGAAGGGTCATCGCGCTGCCGGTGGCCCCGCCGATGAACCCTCGACGGGACAGACCTGCCGGGATGTGTCCGGGCATGGGGTACCTCCAGGTGCGGCGGGGCGGTGCCCCGGCCGTCCCGCCGCACCTGTGGGGCGTGCGGGACGGCCGGGGTCCGGTGTCTGTGCGAGGGGGGTGGTGGAGGGCTGATCGCGAGGACCGGGGCGCGCCGGATCAGCCTCTGCGGGACGTCCGGGGCGTCTGCAGGACGAGTGGTACCTCGTCGCCCGGCCGGACGGTCACGGTGGCGTTCTCCCGCCGGACGATCCGGCCGTCGGCATAGGTGCTGCCGGTGACGGTGAGGCTGAGAGGGGCCTTGCCGTCGCGCAGGGTCGCCAGCCGTGCGTCGGTCTCGTCCAGCCATTGGATCAGCTTGCCGCCCAGTTCCTGGACGACTTCCGGCCGCGCGGCGGCGAGGTTGTGCGCCTCGCCGATGTCCTCGGCAAGGTCGTACAGCTCCCAGGAGTGGTCCTCGTAGGAGTGGACGAGCTTCCACTGCCCGGAACGGATCACCGACTGGGGACGCTGGTCGCGGCCGCCCTCGATCAGATAGCCGGGCAGGTGCCAGTACAGGGCGTCGCCGCGCGGTGCGGTGGATCCGGCGAGCCGTCCACTCAGATCGGTGCCGTCGAGCTCCCCGGCGGACGGAGCGACCCCGGCGAGCGCGGCGATGGTCGCGGTGTGGTCGGCGACGTAGACGGGGGTGTGGTCGACCCGGTTGCCCCGCACCAGGCGGGGGTTGGTGCTCCAGGCGATCTGCGGCACCCGTATCCCTCCCTCGCGCAGTTCGCCCTTCTGGCCGCGCAGGGGCCCGTTGTCGGTGAACTGGCCCACGCCGCCGTTGTCACCGCTGAACAGCAGGACGGTGTTGTCGGCGAGCGGATGGCCCGGATTGCGGGGATCGGCCGTGGTCCGCAGGTGGTTGACGAGCCGGGCGACGTTCTGGTCGAGGCCCTCGATGAGCGCACCGTACGAGGGGTTCGACGTGCCGGTGCCCGGGGCCTTCGCCCGGTACTTGCCCAGCAGGTCCTGGCGCGCCTGTTTTTCACCGACCGGGGTGTGGACGGCGTAGGAGCCGACGAAGGCGAAGAAGGGCTCGTTCTTGTGGCGGTCGACGAAGCCGAGCGTGGCGTCGGCCAGCGCATCCGTCACGTGCTTGTCGGTGCCCACGAGGGCGTCGAGGGCGGCGGGGCTGACACCCTTGCTGTACGGCTTGATGTTCCGGTCGACGTACGCCTGGCTGTAGTCGCCGGCGTAGGCGTCCAGTTCGGGTCCGATCTTGTTGTGGAAGTGGCCGTCGACGGCGTGGTAAGCGCCCGGGTCACCGGCGTTGGTCCCGCCGAAGTTCTCGTCGAAACCGTGCTGCGCGACGATGTCCGCGCCCGATCTGCTCACATGGAACTTGCCGGCGTACCCGGTGGCGTAACCGGCGCCCTGCAACCGCTCGCCGATGGTGACCGCTTCGTCCGGCAGGACGGTGGCACCGTCCGCGCGGCCCTGGGCAGGTCCCTTCAGCAAGGTGCCGTCACCGCCCCGGTTGAGGTCGCCGACCAGGTAGATGTTGTTCTGCGGCCGGGGCGCGTACAGGCCGGTGAGCAGCGCGGCCCGGGTCGGGGTGCAGTTGACCGAGGTGTAGCCGTTGTCGAAGGCCACCCCTTCCCGCGCGATCTCCTCCAGGGCCGGTGTCTCGTAGTAGTCGCTGGGGTTTCCGGCGTTGGTCCGGCCCGTGCTCACGTCCGTCCAGCCGAAGTCGTCGGCGAGGACGTAGACGATGTTCGGCGCCGGGGCGGCGGCCTGCCGGACCGGCGGGGCCTGCCGGCCGGGTGCGGCGGCCGACGCCGGGGCGCCGAGCGTGGGCAGGGTGAGCACGACGGGCAGGGCGAGCAGGCCGAGCAGTCGGGGTCTTCTCTTCTTCATCAGGGTTCCTCCTCGGGGAGCGGGTGCTGGGATGCGGGCGCGTACACGGAGGTGGGACGGAGGGAAGGAGCGGTGAGCAGGGGGTGCGGCGTCACCCGGCGTCGTTGGCACAGCGGAAGCCGATGTTCGCCGCCGCCGAATCCCCGGTGTTGCCGGAGCGGGCGGCGACCCGGTAGCGGTAGCAGTACGAGTCGTGGCACAGGAACGAGCCGCCCCGCATCACGCGGGGGGCATCGGAGCGGGGATCGTGCCGGGGCCCACGGGGGTCGTGGACGGGCACGTCGCCGGCGCGTGCGGCGTAGGTGCCGGAGGAGAAGGTGTCGGCGCACCACTCCCAGACGTTCCCGACCATGTTCCACAGGCCGTAGGGGTTGGGCCGGTAGGACGTCACCGGCGCGGTGTTCCTGTGGCCGTCTTCGGCGGTGTTGTCGGTGGGGAAGGTGCCTTGCCAGATGTTGCAGTTCCACCTGCCGCGCGGGCGCAGCTCGTCACCCCAGGGGAACCTGCCGCCTGCCAGGCCGCCGCGAGCCGCGTACTCCCACTCGGCTTCGGTGGGCAGTCGCTTGCCGGCCCAGGCGCAGTACGCCTGCGCGTCGTTCCAGCTCACCTGCACCACCGGGTGGTTGCGCAGGGAACCGACGGAGGACAGCGGTCCGGCCGGGTGGCGCCATGAGGCACCGCGCACGACGAGCCACCAGGGCGTACCGGTGGCCCGGCCCAGGATGTCGGCGGGGCCGGCCTGTACGTCGAGGTGGAACACGGCCGACAGGCCGAGGCGTTCGGCCTCCGTCTCGTACCCGGTGTCCTTGACGAACGCGGCGAAGGCGGCGTTGGTGACCGTCGTCGCGTCGACCAGGTAGGGGTCGAGGCGGACCGGGTGCACCGGTCCCTCTCCGTCCGCCGCGTACCCCTCGTCGAAGGCGTCGCCCATGGCGAAGGTACCGCCCGGGAGCCGGACCTGGCCACGGGTGGCGCGGTCTGCGGATGGGGGGCGGAAGGGCTCCGGAGGACGACCGCCGAGGTGGCCACCGGGGACGGCCGGGATGTCGTGGAAGACGTGGTCTCCGGCGGACGGGGAGCAGCAGGACATCGGTGGGCTCCAGGGTGGGGTGGTCACCGGTGGCAGGGCCGAGCCGGACGCCGTGTGCCGCGTCCCGCCACGCCTGAGGGGACGTCCGGGGACGCGTTCAGGACATGGCGGGACAGGACGGCTGCGGGCGTCCGTGCTCGCGGGGAGGGAGGGCGCCGTGCGACGGCGCGCGCCCGGGGCGGCTGTGCGGGGGCACCTCACGCAGGAGGGGCCGCCGTACGCCGACGGGGCTCAGGGACGGCGGCTCAGGAACACACCCGGGAACCGGGTGGGCGCCGCCTGACAGGGGTGCTCAGCGACAGAACTGGTCGAAGTGGTCGACGCGCCGGCTGGGCCAGAACGGATCCAGCAGCACCGTGCGGACTGAACGGGCACTCCTCATGGGCCAGATGACACCATGGTGCGAAGGGAAGTTCAATGCCGCGTCCGGCTGATGAGATCCACACGAACCCTGCGGCGGATGTCCGACACAGGTGAACGCGCGGGAAGTTCGGGCCGCCCCGTTGCCTCCTCCGCTGTCGGGGGGGCGAGGTGCGGGCCGCCGGGATGGCGTCGCCCCGCGAACCAGGTCACACGGGCCCCGCCGCCGCGGCCAGCGCGTCCAGGACCGGTTTGATCAGCGGGTGCCCCTCGGCTCCCTGCCGTACCGCGGCGAACACGCGCCGGGTCGGGGCGACGCCCTCGACCGGCCGCACGACGACGCGGCCGAGCTCCGTGCCCCGCAGCGCCGAGCGGGGCACCAGTGCCACTCCGGCGCCCGCCCCGGCCAGGGCGACCACCGCGTGGAAGTCGTCCGACGAGTGCTCCAGCCGGGGCGCGAAGCCGGCGTACTCACAGGCCAGGACCACCACGTCGTGGCACGGATTGCCGGGGTACGGGCCGATCCACACGTCCTCGGCCAGATCGGCCACGGACACATGGTCCTGTCCGTCGAGGCGGTGTCCGACCGGCAGCACCGCGTCGAAGGGCTCGGAGTACAGCGGCACCCGCGTCAGCCTCCGGTCGTCGACCCCGGGCGCGCCCCGGTATTCGACGGCGACCGCCACGTCGACCTGCCGGTCCAGCACCATCGGCACGCTCGCGTCACCCTCGGCGTCCTGCACCCGCACCCTGATCCCGGGTGCGGTCCGGGTCAGCTCGGCGATCGCCGGGGCGAGGACGAGCCCGATGCCCGTGGCGAAGGCGGCGACGGTGACGGTCCCGGCGACGCCCGCGCCGTACTCCGCGAGCTCCGCCTCGGCCCGCTCCAGCTGGGCGAGGACGGCGTTGGCGTGGGTCAGCAGGATCTCCCCCGCAGCGGTCAGCCGGGCGCCCCGCGCCCCGCGCTCCACCAGCCGGTGACCGGTCTCCTGCTCCAGGGCGGCGAGCTGCTGGGAGACCGCGGACGGGGTCAGGTACAGCGCGGCGGCTGCGGCGGTCACCGTACGGTGGTCCGCCACCGCACGGAGGATCCGCAGCCGCCGGGCATCGATCATGCACTCATTGTCCCAGCTCGCGGGGGTGTCCCTACGCCTCCAGCGCGGCCCGCGCGTCGACGAACGCGTCCACGGCGCGGTTGACGTCGTCCGTGGAGTGGGCGGCCGAGAGCTGGACGCGGATGCGCGCGGCCCCCTGCGGGACGACGGGGTACGAGAACCCGATCACGTACACACCGCGCTCGAGGAGCAGCTCCGCCATCCGGCCTGCCTTCGCCGCGTCCCCGATCATCACGGGGGCGATGGCGTGGTCGCCGGGCAGGATGTCGAAGCCTTCCCCGGTCATCCGGGAGCGGAAGAGCGCGGTGTTGGCGTTGAGCCGCTCGCGCAGGTCGCCCGCGGACTCCAGCAGATCGATGACCTTGAGGGAGGCGGCGGCGATGACCGGGGCGAGCGAGTTGGAGAAGAGGTACGGGCGCGAACGCTGGCGCAGCAGCGCGACGATCTCGGCGCGGGCGGCGACGTAGCCGCCGGACGCGCCGCCCAGGGCCTTGCCGAGCGTGCCGGTGATGATGTCGACCCGGTCCATGACGCCGTGCAGCTCGGGGGTCCCCCGGCCGCCGGGGCCGACGAAACCGACGGCGTGCGAGTCGTCGACCATGACCATGGCGTCGTAGCGGTCGGCGAGGTCGCAGATCTCCGCCAGGGGCGCGACGTAACCGTCCATGGAGAAGACCCCGTCGGTCACGACGAGCCTGCGGCGGGCACCGGACGCCTCCTTGAGCTGCTGCTCCAGGTCGGCCATGTCGCGGTTGGCGTAGCGGTAGCGCTTCGCCTTGGAGAGGCGGATGCCGTCGATGATGGAGGCGTGGTTGAGGGCGTCGGAGATCACCGCGTCCTCGGGGCCGAGCAGGGTCTCGAAGACTCCGCCGTTGGCGTCGAAGCAGGAGGAGTAGAGGATCGTGTCCTCCTGGCCGAGGAAGGAGGAGAGCCGCTGCTCCAGCTCCTTGTGGACCTCCTGGGTGCCGCAGATGAAGCGGACGGACGCGAGCCCGTACCCCCAGCGGTCCAGCGCCTCGTGGGCAGCCGCGACGACCTCGGGGTGGTCGGCGAGGCCCAGGTAGTTGTTGGCGCAGAAGTTGAGCACCTCGCCCGCGCGGCCGCCGGCGGTCACGGCGACCGTCGCGGACTGCGGGGTCCCGATGACGCGCTCGGGCTTCTGGAGCCCGGCGTCGCGGATCTCGTCGAGGGTGGTGCGCAGGTCGTCGCGTACGGAATCGAACATGAAGGAAGTCTCCCGAGTGGATGCGGATACGTACGAGGAGGCTCAGGCGGCCCAGTCGAGAAGGACCTTGCCACCCCGACCGCTCGCGGCGTCGTCGAATGCGGCTTCGAAGTCGCGGAAGCCGTACCGGCCGGTGATCACCGGGGCGAGATCGAGCCCGCCTTCCAGGAGCACGGACATGGCGTACCAGGTCTCGTACATCTCGCGGCCGTAGATGCCCTTGATGGTGAGCATGGAGGTGACGACCCGGGACCAGTCCACGGGGAACTCGGCGGAGGGCAGTCCGAGCATCGCGATCCGGCCGCCGTGCGTCATGTTCGCGATCATGTCGCGCATGGCCTCGGGGCGGCCGGACATCTCCAGGCCGATGTCGAATCCTTCGCGCAGGCCGAGGAGGCTCTGGCCGTCGGCGATGGTCTGCTCGCCGACGTTCAGGGCGAGGTTCACCCCGACCTTCCGGGCCAGTTCCAGCCGGGCCTCGCTGACGTCGGTGATGACGACGTTGCGGGCTCCCGCGTGGCGTGCGACGGCGGCGGCCATGATGCCGATGGGGCCCGCGCCGGTGATCAGCACGTCCTCGCCGACCAGCGGGAAGGAGAGCGCGGTGTGCACGGCGTTGCCGAACGGGTCGAAGATCGCGGCGACGTCGAGGTCGACCTTGTCCCGGTGCACCCAGACGTTGGAGGCGGGCAGGGCCAGGTACTCCGCGAACGCGCCGTCCCTGCCGACCCCGAGCCCGAGCGTGGAACGGCACAGGTGCCGGCGCCCGGCGAGACAGTTGCGGCACTTCCCGCAGACCAGGTGGCCCTCGCCGCTCACCAGGTCACCGATCTTGATGTCGACGACGTCCGCGCCGATCCCGGCGACCTCGCCGACGAACTCGTGGCCCAGGACGAGGGGCGTGCGCACGGCCTGCTGCGCCCATCCGTCGTAGTCGCGGATGTGCAGGTCGGTGCCGCAGATACCGGTACGCAGCACCTTGATCAGCACGTCGCCCGGACCGGTCTCCGGTTCCGGCACGTCCATCAGCCAGAGTCCCGGTTCGGCCTTGTGCTTCACGAGTGCCTTCACAGCTGCGGCTCCCTGTACCTGGTGCGTGGGGACACTCCGGGGCCAGGGCATGCCGAAGACGGCCTGCGGCCCGGAGTTGCGGGGGTGTACGGCGGACGGGGCAGGGCCGGTCGCCCGGCTCCTCGGTCGCGCCGTCACTGAGAAATGTGCCGTACGGGGGGCGCCCAGGTCCATCGAGGATTTCTTAAGCGCGGCCGTAGATCCGCTTCAGGCCCGGCCCTGGGTACGCCCGGGACACCGGGCCGGGACGCCGCTGCACCCGTGGTCAGGGCCGGGGCCAGGGACGTCCGTCGAGGCTCTCGATGTCACTGTTGAGGCGCTTGAGGCAGGCGGCGAAGACGCTGACCTCGTCGGGCGACCAGTCGGCCATGACCCGGTCCAGGCCACTGATGTTCTCGGCCCGTTCCGCGTCGAGAGCGCGCTCGCCCGCGGCGGTGATGCGGAACTTGCGGGCGATGCCCCCGTCGGGGTCCGGGATGCGGTCGACGAGGCCGCCCCGCAGCATGGCGGCGGTCTGCCGGTTCAGGGTGGAGGCGTCGAGCCCGAAGGCGTCGCTGAGCTGCCCGATGGACATGGGGCCCTCGATGCGGATCCGGCTGAGCAGGGTGTAGGCGCTCCGGTCGAGGGCGCCGCCCCGTCTCGACCGGGGCGTGCCCAGCTGGAGGTGCCGTCCCAGCAGCATCGTCTCGAACTCGATCAGGTGCGTCGGCTTCTCCATGGTCCTTCTCTCGACCGCCTTCGTGGCGCACCGGCGCTTCGGCTCGGGGCTCTCCACGGCACATATACCACCGGGCTCCCGCAGACATGACACGAGATTTATGTATGTTGACATAGCTATGACTTCATACCTAGGGTGTCGGTCATGCCCGGCCCCTCCGCGCACCACCAGGACATCGACCACGTAGCCTCCGCGCTCGTGGCGTCCCTGCCTGCGCTGCACCGGGGTCTGGAGCGGCAGGTCGCGCACGGGTTCCCGCATCCCCGGCTCCCGGACGGCCAGTTGGCTCTGCTCCTCCTCGTCGAGGAGCGTGAGGGCATCACCGTCCGCGAGACGGCCGAGGCTCTGCTGATGAAGCCGAACAACGTCAGCGCGCTGGTCTCCCAGCTCACCGGCCAGGGGCTCCTGGAGCGCCGCCCGGACGCGGCGGACAAGCGGATCGCCCATCTCCACCCGACGGCCACGGCCCGCGAACGGCTCGGCGAGGCGCGGACGCTCAAGGAAGCCCACCTGACCCGTGTGCTGCACACCCTCACCGAGGGAGAGCTGGACGCTCTCGGTGCCGCCTTGGGCGCGCTCGCGTCACTGAACCGGCACCTCCACTCCCCCAGCGGCTGACACCCGCTCCCCGCCTTCCCCGACCGGGTTCCGAGCCCGTCCGGGGCCGAGCCCTGCGCTGCGGCCGGGACTGTCGGGGGGGGCGGCAGGGCCTCCGGGGCTGCGCCCGTCCGTAGTTCCGGACTTCCGCGCTTCCGTCCTTCCGGGCTTCCGGCATTCCGGTGTCCCGGCATTCCGACATTCCGACGTTCCACAGACAAGGCTTCCGCATGTCCTCCACCACCGTGGACACCTCCTCCCTGCCCGAAGCAGGCCCACCCGCCGCACCCGGGGGCAGGCGCGCCAATCCCTGGCTGACGCTAATCGCCGTGGCCATCGGTCTGTTCATGGTCAACCTCGACGCCTCCGTCGTCGCGATCGCCAACCCCGAGATAGGCCGCGACCTCGACGCGTCCACCGCCGACCTCCAGTGGGTCACCAACGCGTACCTGATCGCCATGGCCGCGCTGCTGATCCTCGGGGGCAAGCTCGGTGACCGTTTCGGGCGGCACACGGTGTACATGGCGGGCACCACCGGCTTCACCCTGGCGTCGGTCGCCATCGCCCTGTCCGGTTCCATCGAGGGCGTCATCACCTTCCGCGCCGTCCAGGGCCTGTTCGGCGCCCTGCTGATCCCGAACACCCTCGGCCTCCTGCGTGCGGTCTTCCCGCCCCAGAAGTTCGGTAGGGCCGTGGGGCTGTGGGCCATGGTGGCATCCTGTTCCACCGCGCTCGGCCCGATCGTCGGTGGCCTGCTCATCGAGCACGTCACCTGGGAATCGGTCTTCTACATCAACGCGCCCATCGGCGCCGCCGCGCTGCTCTTCAGCCTGTTCGTCCTCCCGAGGAGCAAGGACTCCACCGGGCGCCACCGCTTCGACGTGGTCGGCGTGGCCCTCCTCGCCCTCGGGCTGGTCGCCCTGATCTTCGGCGTCGTCAAGGGGGAGACCTGGGGCTGGAGTTCAGGCGGCACGCTGGGGTCGATCGCCGTGGGGCTGGTCGTACTGGCCGGTTTCTGCCGGTACGAGACCCGGCGCGAGCACCCGCTGCTGCCGATGCGCCTCTTCCGCAACCGCTCGCTGACCATCGGCGCGCTCGTCACCGCGATCAACTTCTTCGTGATGCTCGGGGTCATCTTCTTCGTGATGCTGTACCTGCAGAACGTGCGCGGCTTCTCGCCGGTGGAGGCCGGGGTCCGCACCCTGCCGTTCAGCCTCGCCACGGTGGTGGCGGCGCCGCTCGGCGCCGCCCTGACCCAGCGCTACGGCCCGCGGCTCACCATGCCGGCCGGCATGGCCCTCCAGGCCGCGGCGGCCCTGTGGATGCTGACCTGGGAGGCCGGGTCCCCGTACGCCGCGATGTGGCCGCCGTTCCTCGCCATCGGCCTCGGTGTCGGCATGGTGATGTCCGCGTCCTCCGACGCCATCGTCGGCAACGCGCCCAGACAGGACGGCGGCGTCGCGGGGGGTCTCCAGGCCACCTCGCTGCAGATCGGCGGTGCGCTCGGCACGTCCGTGCTGATCTCCCTGATCAGCGGCACGGTGGGCTCCACCCTCACCGGCGAACTGACCTCCGCCGGGGTCCCCGCCGAGAAGGCCGCCGGTCTCGGCGAGGCCGAGGACGCGGTGTCCATGGGGGTGTCGCCCGTGTCGGCGGACATGCCGGCGCAGCTCAAGGCCGCTGTGATCGAGGGCAGCGGCAACGCGTTCATGAACGGCATGCACAGCGCCCTCGCCGTCACCGCGGCCCTGTGCGTGGCAGGCGCCCTGCTGGCCGGGTTCGGCTTGCGCCGTCGCACCGGCCCGGAGGACACGGCGGGCTGACCCCTCCAAGGACGACGAGGGGACCGGGGATCCGCCCGGGTGCGGGAGCGCCTTCGAGCGGCCCTCACCCGGGGGGACTTCGTCACGCCAGAGGGGCAGGGACGAAGTCCCCGGCGGCTCACTGCGGCGGCCGCCCAGCGGCAGCGTGGGCACGACGCACCTGACATCGGAGCGCGGATCCGCGAGGACGTGGCGCCGGAAGGAGCCCCTTGTCGCCACACCGTGCAGCAGGGCCGCCACGGGCCCGTCGCCGCGATCCATGCGTGGGACGTCCTGGGTCGAAGGCGGCCGAGCCGGGTGCTGTCGGATCACGAGCGGCGGGGGCCCGGTGCGTGGGTGCGAGGCCGATCGCCGCAGACCCTCGCGTGGAGAGCCAGATCCTCGAGTCCCTCGCCGCATACTGCCGACGGATCAAGGACTCAGGACGTCAGTCCCAGTCCCGCAGCTGCTGGAGCAGCCCGGCATCGCCCTCCGTCCGCACCGCGTCGGCCGGGACGCGCATGTACATCAGCAGGGCCAGCTCGCTCGCCGTGCCGTGGAGGGCGGCGGTGGGCTTGCTGTCGGCGGCCTCCGCCGGGGTGAGGCGGGTGAAGCGGGAGCCGGCGGCGTCCAGCGTCTGGCGCCAGGAGCGGCCCTCCACCGCGTGGTAGTCCATGGTGGCGGGCTCCCTCGGCCACGGAGTCGTGACGGTGCAGACGGTAGCGAGGAACTCCTCGGCAGCGTCGAGCGCCTCGGTCGTCGGCAGCTCCTGCGGGGCGCCGGAGGCCAGCTGGGCGTCGTAGGTGTGGATCATCGACTCCGGGACGCGGCGGCGGGCCACAGCGGCCACCGTGTGCGACGAGGCCAGCGGCTCCCACCAGGCCCAGCAGGCCCGGTCCGGGCCGGCCTCGCGCAGCGCGGCCAGCAGCTGCTCCGTCGAGTCGGCCAGCCAGGCCACCAGGGCCTCGCGCTCCCTGGGCGCCGCCAGCCCGTCCTTGCTCGGCCGCTCGTCGCCCGGCGCGGTGTTCAGCACGATGTGGGCCCAGAAGCGGTCCCCCTCGCTGAGGTGGTTCGCCAGGTCGTACAGCTTCCATCCCGGGCAGGACGGGACGTCGGCGTCGAGGCTCGGGGCGGCGGTTATCGCGGCGCGGAACGCGGCGGACCGCTCGTCGATCATCTGCAGCAGGGTGGGAAAGCCGGGATTCTCAGTCACGCGGGATCTTGTATCACCCGGCCGGATGCCCACGCACCCGATTAAGTCGCTCCCCTGGCGCCTGAGTCCTTGGCCGGCAGCACCGGCTCGGCCGGCTTCGATACGGAACGTCCCATGCACCGATGCACGACGGATCGAGGACCCGGGACACCGGAGCGGCCTCGTGCGGCGCGCGGCCCAACGGGCCGTCAGGGCTTGATAACGTCGCCCGCACGACTGCGGAAAGCTCCCCGCCGGGGTCGTCGCTCCGCCGGCCGGGCCGCACCGACAGGGCGGCGAGCGGCGGCCGGTGCGCGTGACGGGGACGCACGTGGCAGGGACGATGAGGGCCTACGCATGAGCCTCCCGCAGTTGCACTACACCTCCGTCACGTCCGGGGACGGGGAGCCGGCCGGCCGGTTCACCTCCGTCGACCCCGCGATACCCGGGCCGGTGCGCGCGGAGGCCGCACCGCTCCTGGCGTACGAGGCCCCGGAGGGCACCCCCGAGCGGCTGACCGACACCCGGGTCCGCGCCCTGCCCGTGGCGTTCGGTTTCGTCCTGCTCTCCGACGGCAGCCATCTGCTCAGCCGTACGGTGGCGGCGGGCGCGGGCGGGTTCCACGCCCATGCCGTGCACCTGCCGCCCGGTACGCCGATACCCGGCAGGGTGCTCCCGGTCGCCGCATGGGGGGCGGCGGGATGGCTCGCGGCGACGCCCGACCGGGTGCTGCCCGACCCCCTGACCTCGATGTCCACCGCGCAGGACCCGTCCCGAGGGCTCACCCGGGAGAGCCTCGGCGACTTCGCCGTGTCCCGCAGCCCGTGGCTCGCCGCCGTGCTGAGCGACCTGCGCCGGGTGAGCGAGGACCCGTCCGCGCCGCCGGTCGTGCTCGTGGAGCGGCAGAGCGCGGACGTGGCCCGGTGGGTCGCGCTGGCGACCGCCGTACTGCCCCACGAGCACGCCGAACGGCTGACCTTCCTCACGTACACCCGGCACCCCGGACGCACCGCGCACCAGGTCGTCGGCGTGCTGCCCGAGGACGCACCCGATGCCCGCGACCCCCGCTTCCGTGTGCACGCCGCTTCGGGCCCCCGCCCCTCCGGCACGGTGGACGACGCCTGGGCGGGGACCGCCGCCCGGATCTGGCGCAGTCGGGCCCCCGAGCTCTTCCGGGAGGCGGCGGAGCTGCCGGGCGAGCCGTTCGCCGCCGGTCCGCTCGCCGTCACGGCGCTGGGCGCGGGCATCGCGCTCGGGTCCGACGAGCGTGCCGCCGCGGCGAGTTGGGCCGCCGAGCGGCCGTACGCACTGGACGAGAAGGGCATCCGGCAGCTGACCGACGCACTGACGGCACCCGCGGACGACCGTACGGCCGGGGAGTGCGCGGCGGCGCTGCGGCTGTTGACGGCACTCGACGGCCGCAGCCCCGCCGCCGTCACCGCTCCGCTCGCCGCGCTGCTGGTGACCCAGGCGGTGCGGGGCGGCGACGTGGCCCTGGAGCCGCCCGCCCGTTCGGCGTTCGAGGAGCCCGCGGGGGAACGCGCGCTCGCCGGGCTGGTCGAGGAGCTGGGTGACGAGCTGCTGGCCGAACTGGCCGCCGGGGTGCCCAGGGGCGTCGCACGGACCGTGCAGCTGCTGCGGATCGTGCGGCTGCTCGGGGTCGACTGCGCGGAGCTGCTCCCCGAGGTCGTGGCCCGGCTGGCCCGCGCGCTGCTCGACGACCCCGGGGCGGGGGCCTGCCGGGCCCTGCTGGACCTGATGGACGAGCAGTTCGACGTCCGTACGGCGCTGCTGGGTGAGCTGGACCGGCTGGCACCGGACCACCCCGGGGACACGGAGCGGCTGCTGACCCGGGTGGCGCTGCCCTTCACCGGGACGCAGGCCCTGCCGCATCTGCGGATGTGCGCCGAGGCTCCCGGCGCGAAGACGCGGGGCGGCGACCGGGTGGGGGTCCTGCACACGGTGCTGCGCGCGGCGGGCATGTCCCCGTTCGCGGAGCCGTTGGTCCTGAGGACCGCGGCGGGACTGGTGTGGGGCGAGGACACCCCGACGGCGGCCGAGGCCCGCTCGCTGCTGGGCGAGACCACGTCGGACGCCCACCGCACGGCGGGCACCTGGCAGACCCTGGTCGACGCGGCGCTCGCCGCGCCCCAGGACGACGAGGACGCCCCCGAGCTCGCCCACGACCTGCTGCGCGGCTTCCCCCAGGAGATCGGGGCCCGGGTACGGGCCTGCCTGATGCTGCTGGACTTCGCGCGGGACATGCGCGCGGGGACGGCGGAGCCCGGCTGGGCGGACAACGCCCGGACGTTGCGGTCCCGGGCCGAACCGGTGGAGCCCCTGGCGCTGGAGCACGCCTACGGCGCCCTCGCCGAACGGCTCCTCTCCCCGGACCGTCCGGAGGCGGAGCTGTACGCCTTCGTGCACACCGGCGACGAGGACCTGATCGAGGCCTACGGCAGGGCGGCCCGCCGCGAGGCGGTGGTGGCCCTGCTGCGTGAGGACCCCGCTTACGTGGCGGACTGCTTCACCGTGTGGAACGCCCACCCTCACGCGGGCACCGCCTGGACCCGGACCCGGACCGCCCTGCTGGAGGAGGTGCTGCGTCCCGCCGTGCGCAGCCTGTCCCCCGAGGAGCTGGCGTCGGCGGAGGGTGCGGTGGAGCGCGGGGGGAGCCCGCGCACGGTGGAGGCGTTCCGCGCGTGGAACCGGCCGTCCCGCTCCATCGGACGCCTGGGCCGGCGCATCGTGGGGCGGGTGCGCAGGGGGTGACGAGGTCGCCGGGGGCGCCGCACGGCAGGTACCGTGGGAGGTTGTGATCCCGTGTGCCTCCTGGTGGGCTGCGTGACACCCCAGGAGGCGACGGCATGACGACGAACCGCGGACGCAAGGACGTGATCCGGGACCGGATGGCCGCGACCGGTGAGTCGTACAACGTCGCCGCGCGGAACCTGAAGGCGATGAAGGACATGGGCGCGACCCGTGACGCCCTGCTCGTCCAGCGGTGGCGCCCCGCGGAGTCGCTGGACGTGCCGTGCCCGTGCGGCGGGACGTGCGAGCCGGGCGAGAAGTGCGACCACTGCCATGCACGGCACCTGCACGTGAAGCGTTATCCGGGAAGCGTCACGGACGTCGAGGTCTGGGCGGACCGCTACGAGTGCATGGGCTGCTCCTCCTCGTACACGCTGACCGTCCGCCTGGCGGGCCGCCCGTGGGGTGTGGCCGAGACGGTGGTGCGGGGCGGCTCGGCCGAGGAGGTCGTGCGGGCCCGGGTGTTCCCCGGGGTGGCCCACCCGCTGTTGCGGGCCGAGGCGACCGCGGAGTCCGGGTCCGACGAGGACTGACTGCTCTACTCTTCGCCCGGGGCAGGCCCGGCGAGGGACGGATGAAGGCGGACCAGGTGGCGGATGGCAGCGGGACCGGACCGGCGGCCCGCGAGGGCGGTTCACGCACTCCTGCGACGGCCGGCGCCGCCTCACTGAGCGCGAGGGCCCGTGAAGCCGTCCTCCAGCGCATCGTCGACCGGCGCTACGCGCAGGGTGCCCGCCTCGTCGAGCGGGAGGTCGCCGAGGAGCTGAGCATGTCCCGGGTGCCCGTGCGCGAGGCATTGCGGGCGCTGGTCACCGAAGGTCTCCTCGAACTGCTCCCCCACAGCGGTGTCCGGGTGCGCCGCCTCGAGTACGACGACGTCGACCACCTCTACGAGGTCTGGGAGCCCCTGGCCGTCCAGGCGTCGCGGCTCGCGGCGCGGGCTGTCGCGCGGGCCGTGGCGGCGGGCGGAACCGGGGAACTGGCCGTCCTGGAAACCGCCCTCCGGCAGGCCGAGTCGGCCGCGGCGTCGGACGAGGGCCCACGCGAGGTGGCCGCCCACACAGCTTTCCACGAGGGGGTCGTGGCCCTGGCGGGCAATCCGCTGCTCGCCCGCACGATGGAACAGCTCAGCTGGCAGCTCCAGCTGCTGTTCGGCATGCGCGAGGAGCCCGCGCACATGCGGGCCCAGCACGCGGAGATGTACCGGCACATCTCCGCGGGCGACGCGGAGGCCGCCGCGGCCTGCACGCTGCTGCACGTGCGCGACAGCAGGGCCGTCGCCCTGCGCTCGCTGTTCGGAGACGGCTGACCGGTTCCCGGCCGCCGGGGAGTCCGGCCGCCGGGGGCCGGGCAGTCCGACCACCGGGGACGTTTGTATACCAAGACCGGGAAGGCGCATCCACCACCGAACGGCGCATTGACCTGCTGTTGCACATTTCCGCAGTTGGCAGACATGATCCTTGCCCGTCGCCACATCCTTGGTATACAAACTGGGAAGCCATCGGCCCACTCCCCCCAAGGAGCCCTCATGTGCGTCGAAGCCATCCCCCCGCCCTCCGGCAGGCTGACCCGCCGCGGTGTGCTCGCCGGTGCGGCCGCCCTCGCCGGCACCGTGGCGGCAGCCTCCCCTGCGGCCGCCGCCCCCGTCGGCCGTGACGCGGCGTCGCCCACCGGGCGGACCGCCTCCGGCGGCCCGGCTCACGGCGGCACCCTGGTGATCGAGGGCGGCACCCTGCTCGACCCGGCCACCGGCGACGTCACGGAGAACGCCGTCGTCGTCATCGAGGACGGGACCGTGCGCGCGGCCGGTCCGCGCGGCGGCGTCACCGTCCCCCGGGGTGCCGAGACCCTCGACGCGCACGGCCGCTGGGTCCTGCCCGGCCTGATCGACGCGCACATCCACCTGAGCACCGCCGCCGAGGCCCGCGACGCCGTGCGCCAAGGCGCGACCAGCGCGCGCAGCGGGTCGACCTCCTTCTACCAGGACATCGCCGTCCGCGAGCTGGCCCGGCACAGCCCCGGCCTCGCTCCCCGGCTGACCGCCGCGGGCATCTTCGTCACCCCGGACCTCGGGGAGACCGTGCTCGCCGACCCCGACCTCACCCCGCTCGCCCGCCTCGCGGACGGTGTCCGTTCGGCGGAGGCCCTGCGCCGCGTGGTGGAGGTCAACGTCGCCCGCGGTGCCGACGTCATCAAGACGCGCGTCAACGAGCGTGCCGGCCTGCCCGAGCAGGATCCGCTCACCCAGGTGTACTCGCACGAGCAGCTCTCCGAGATCGTCGGCGCGGCACGGCGGCGGGGCAAGGGCGTCCTCTGCCACAGCTACAGCGAGCGCGGCTGCCACGACGCGGTCACCGCCGGCATCCGCTCCCTGGAGCACGGCGTGTTCGTCGGCGAACGGACCCTGGGCGAGATGCGCCGCAGGGGCACGTACTTCACGCCCACCCTCACGGCCATCGCGGGCCTTGCCGACTCCGCCGACCCGGTCCTCGCCGAGCGGGGACGCACCTATCTCCCCGTACTGAAGCGGGCGGTGCTGGCCGCGCACGAGCTCGGCGTCCCGCTCGCCGCCGGCACCGACTCGTCCGGTGGCACGGTGCGCCCGATCGGCCGGGAGGTGGAGCTGATGCGCGCGGCCGGGCTGTCCGCGCTGGACGCGATCCGTACCGCCACGACCGGCGCGGCCCGGCTGCTCGGACTGGAGCGCACGGCGGGCCGCCTGGCGCGCGGTTTCGCCGGCGACGCGATCCTCGTGGACGGCGATCCGCTCGCCGACCTCACGCTCCTCACGCGGCCGGTGCGGGTGGTCCGGGCGGGTCTCGCGCTCTGACGGCCCGGCAGGTGCCCCACCGGCGGGGGCCTCCGGCCGGATGCCCCCGCCGCCACAGCCCGCCGCACCCCGGCCCTCTCCCCACCCCTTCGCCACGCCGACCCCGAAGCAGGAGTGCCCATGCAGCCGTCCTCACCCGCCTCCGGTACGTTCTCCCGCCGCACGGTGCTCGCCGGTGCCGCCGCACTGGCCGGCACCGCGGCCACGACGACCGCCGCGGCCGCCGCTCCTGCCGGCGCGTCCAGCGCCCAGGGAGGCGCCACCGGGGCCGTCGTCTTCCGCGACGTCCGTCCGCTCGGCCAGGAACCCACCGACCTCGTCGTGGTCGACGGCCGCGTCTCACGCGGCCCGGCACCCCGGGGCGCGAAGGTCGTCGACGGCGGCGGGCGCATCGCCCTGCCGTCCCTCGTGGACGCACACATCCACCCCGACAAGACGACCTGGGGCGGATCCTGGGTGTCGCGTCGCCCGGCGAACGGGATCGCCGACTACGTGGAACAGGACGTGGAGCTGTTCCACCGGCAGAGCCGTCCCGTCGCGGAGCGCGCGTACGGTCTGATGACCCATGCCGTCTCCCGCGGGACACGGGCGATGCGGGCCCACGCCGACGTGGCCCCGGCCTACGACCTGGCCGGGGTGGAGGGCCTCGCGGAGGCCCGGCGTCGGCTGCGCCACGCCCTGGACGTCCAGATCGTGGCCTTCCCGCAGCACGGTGTGATCCGCACCCCGGGCACGGTGGAGCTGCTGGAGGAAGCAGCGCGCAGCGGGGCCGTCGACATGATCGGCGGCATCGATCCCGGCGGCTTCGACCAGGCCCCGGAGGAGCAGCTCGACGCCGTCTTCGGCATCGCCGACCGCCACGGCATCGGCCTGGACATCCATCTGCACGACCGCGGGGCGAAGGGGATCGACGCGCTGCGCGGCATCATCGACCGCACACGCGCCCTGTCGCTGGCCGGCAATGTCACGGTCAGCCATGTCTTCTGCCTGACCGGCCTGACGGACGGCGAACTCGGGCCCCTCGCCGCCGATCTGGGCGATCTGGACATCGCGCTCACCACGGTGGCGCCGTCCGACTCCCTGGTGCTGCCGATCGCCCGGCTGCGCGAACACGGGGTGCGGGTGGGCCTCGGCTCCGACGGCGTCCGCGACTCCTGGAGCCCCTTCGGCAACGCCGACATGCTGCACCGGGCGCACCTGCTCGGGTGGGTCACGGACGTGCGGCTCGACGACGAGCTGACGGAGTGCTACCGCGTCGCCGCCCACGGAGGCGCGGACGTCATGGGCCTCGACCACGCGGACCTCGCGCCCGGAGCCCCGGCCGACTTCGTCCTGGTGAAGGGCGCATGCCTGCCCCAGGTCATCGTGGACATGCCCCAGCGGGACCTGGTGGTGCACGGCGGAGCCGTCGTCGCGCGGGACGGAGAGTACCTCGGCCGGGACAGGCCGACGGAGAGGTGACGCACCGCCGGTGACGGCACCGGCCGCGGATCTCCGGACCCGGGGACGAGTTCACGGATGGCCCTCCAGCACCGCTGGGGGGCCATCTCCCGTGCTCCCGCCCACCCGCGGTCACGCCGAACCGTTCTCCCGCCCACCCGAGGACGTGGCCCGCGTCACAGAAGACGGCCTGACCGATCGGTCAGGCCTGACCGATCGGTCAGCTACGGTGGGCCCATGCCACGTCCGCCCTCCGCGATGCGCCGTCAGATCCTCGACGCCGCACTGCGCCTCTTCGCCGAGCACGGCTTCAAGGGCGCCTCGCTGCACGACATCGCGGTGGAGGCGCGCTGCTCCAAGGCGTCCCTGCTGTACCACTTCGCCGGCAAGGACGCGATCCTCACCGAACTGCTGACCCCGCCGGCCGAGAGCCTCTCCGCCATGCGGGAGGAGCTGGGTGCGCTGACGGGTGATCAGGCCGCCGAGTCCGCCGTGGCGGTCTACGTCGGCCTGGCGATGCGCTTCCAGCTGGAAATCAAGATCATCTTTGCCGAGCTGCCCGACATGCTCGGCCACCCGGTCCTCGCCGTCATCCCTCAGGCCGTCGACGAGCTCGCGGACGCGCTGGCCGGCCGCTCCCGGGATCCGGGGGCCCGCGTCATGGCCCAGATGGTGATCGGCGGCGTGGCTGTCACGGTCGCCGCCGCTGTGGACGTCGCCCCGGACACGATGCGCGCCGAACTGGTCCGGGGAGCCCTGAGAACCCTCGGCCGCCCCACCCGCTGATTCCCGTCGACCCTTGTCGACTCCGCCGACTCCCGCTGACAGAAGCCCAGTACGAAGAGAAAGACGCCTCCTTCGCATGGCAATACTGCTGTACCGGCTCGGCCGGCTGTCCTTCCGCCGCCGAGGGCGCGTCGTCGCCCTCTGGCTCCTGCTGCTCGCCCTGCTCGGAGGGGGTGCGGCGGCCTTCAGCGGCCCCACCACCAGCAAGTTCTCGATCCCCGGAACCGAGTCGCAGAAGGCCCTGGACTCGCTCTCGCGGGAATTCCCGCAGGCGGGCGGGGCCACCGGGACCATAGTCGTGGCCGCGCCCGAGGGCGGGAAGCTCACGCCCGGCGCCGTGGCCCCCGTGACCCAGGAGGCCGCGAAGGTCCCCGGAGTCCTCGCCGCCGTCGACCCGTTCGCGTCCAAGGCCGTCTCGCGCGACGGCCGCTACGCCCTGGTCCAGGTTCAGTTCACATCGGGCGTCGACGGCATCACCGACGCACAGCGCGAGGCGTTCTCGGAGGCCGGCGCGTCCGTCCCGGATCTGCGCGTCGAACACGGTGGCGAGATCATGCGGGGCGTCCCGGAGATCGGCTCGACCGAGGTCATCGGTGTGGCGGTCGCCGCCCTCGTCCTCGTCCTCACCTTCGGCTCGCTGGTCGCGGCGGGCATGACCCTGCTGAACGCGCTGGTCGGCGTCGGGGCCGGCATGGCGGGGCTGTTCGCCCTCAGCAGCGTCGTGGAGCTGACCAGCACCGCCCCCATCCTGGCGCTCATGCTGGGCCTGGCCGTCGGGATCGACTACTCCCTGTTCATCACCTCCCGCTACCGCCACTACCTCACGGACGGCATGGACGGCGAGGAAGCGGCCGGCCGCGCGGTCGGGACCGCCGGTTCGGCCGTCGTCTTCGCGGGCGCCACGGTCGTCATCGCGCTGGCGGGGCTCGCCGTCGCCGGAGTGCCCTTCCTGACGGTCATGGGTCTGGCGGCCGCGGCCACGGTCGCCCTCGCGGTCCTCGTGTCCCTCACCCTGCTGCCCGCCGTCCTCGGCTTCGCCGGGGCCCGTGTCCTGCCCCGGAAGCAGCGGACGCGGGAACCGGCCGCCGCCTCCGCGCGCGTCGAGGCCGAGTCGGGCCTCGGCTTCCGCTGGGGCCGGATCGTGGCACGGCTGCGCGTCCCCGTCCTCGTCCTCGGGGTGGCCGGCCTCGGTGCTCTCGCCCTGCCCGTGCAGGACATGCGCCTGGCCCTTCCCGACGCGAGCACCGAAGCGGTCGGATCCCCCAACCGTGAGGCCTACGACCTGACCACCGAGGGCTTCGGCGAGGGCTTCAACGGCCGGCTGATCGCCGTCGTGTCCGCCGGCACCCCGCAGGCCACCGGTACGGCGGTCGAGAAGACGGCCGCGCTGATCACGAAGACCCCCGGGGTACTGGCCGTCGCTCCGCCGCAGACGAACGAGAACGGCACCACGGCCCTGCTGGCCGTGATCCCCGAGACCGGCCCCACGGACGCCGCGACCGAGGACACCGTCAACGAGATCCGTGACCGCGTGGAGAGCGTCTCCGGCGCCTCCGTCGCGCTGACCGGTGCCACTGCGGTCGGCATCGACGTCTCCGAGAAGCTGGCCGGCGCGCTGCCGGTCTACCTCCTGCTGGTGGTCGGGCTGTCGGTCCTGCTGCTGATGCTCGTCTTCCGGTCGGTCCTGGTCCCCCTCAAGGCGGCGCTGGGCTTCCTGCTGACGATCGGCGCCACGTTCGGCATCACCGTCGCCATCTTCCAGGAGGGCCACCTGGCCGGCCTCGTCGGCCTCGACACCCCCGGACCGCTGGTCAGCTTCCTGCCCATCCTGCTCATCGGGATCCTCTTCGGGCTGGCCATGGACTACGAGGTCTTCCTCGTCTCGCGCATGCGGGAGGACTTCGTGCACGGCGCCGACGCCCGGGAGTCCGTCGTCAGCGGTGTCGGCCACAACGGGCGCGTGGTCACAGCTGCGGCGGTGATCATGACCGCCGTCTTCGGCGGGTTCGTGTTCATGCCCGACCCGATCATCAAGTCCATCGGGTTCGCCCTGGCGGTCGGCGTGCTCGTCGACGCCTTCGTCGTCCGCATGGCCCTCGTGCCCGCGGTCATGCACCTGCTGGGACGCGCCGCCTGGTGGCTGCCCGGCCCGGTCGACCGGGTCCTGCCCGACCTCGACATCGAGGGTGAGCGGCTGAACCGGGAGATCCCCGTGCAGCGGGAGCCGGCGGATCTCGTGAAGGCGTGAGCGCCCTGCTGACCGAAGCGTGAGCGCCGGGTCGAAGCGTGAGCGCCTTGGCCGAGGCGTGAGCCCCGTGTCCCCGGCCGCCCGCTGGGGACACGGCCGGCCGCCGGGTCATCGAGGCCCACCGGGGCCGTCGACGCCCGACGGGACATCGACGGCCAACGGGTCATCGACGGCCCCGGCACGACGGAACGCCCGTCGGGAGGCATCCTCCCGACGGGCGTTCCGTCTGTCGTGCGGCCGGTCCCCGGCTGCGGGACCGCCGGCTCAGCTCTCGTCCGGCGCCAGGGTCAGCGAGATCGAGTTGATGCAGTACCGCTGGTCCGTGGGCGTGGGGTAGCCCTCACCCTCGAAGACGTGCCCCAGGTGCGACCCGCAGCGGGCGCAGCGCACCTCGGTGCGCGTCATGCCCATGCTGGTGTCCTGGATCAGCTCGACCGCGTCGCTGTCCTTCGGGTCGTAGAAGGACGGCCAGCCGCAGTGCGACTCGAATTTGGTGTCGGAGCGGAACAGCTCCGCCCCGCAGGCACGGCAGGAGTAGACCCCCGCCGTCTTGGTGTCGGTGTACTCACCGACGAACGCGGGCTCGGTGCCGGCCTTGCGCAGCACCGCGTACTCGGCGGGGGACAGCTCCGCCCGCCATTGCTCGTCCGGCTTCTCGACGTCGTACGACACGGTGGCTCCCTCAGCTCGACAGGTGGTCCAGGATCTGCGGGCCGAGGTCGGTGACATCGCCCGCTCCCATGGTGAGAACCAGATCACCGGGCTTCGCCATTCCCGCGACGGCGGCGGGGACCGCGGCCTTGTCGTGGACGGCCGTGACCTCGGCGCCCGCGGCCTTCGCGGCGTCGATGATCAGCTCGCTGGTGACACCCGGGACCGGGTCCTCGCGGGCCGGGTAGATGTCCAGGACCAGGGAGGCGTCGGCGAGGGCGAGGGCCTGGCCCATCTCCGTGCCGAGCTCCTGGGTGCGGGAGAAGAGGTGGGGCTGGAAGACCACCAGGAGGCGGGAACCGGTCGCCGCGCCGCGCATGGCCTCCAGGTCGGCGGTCATCTCCGTGGGGTGGTGCGCGTAGGAGTCGATGACCTGGACGCCGGCCGCCTCGCCCTTGAGCTGGAGGCGGCGCTTGACCCCGGTGTACGCGCCGAGGGCGGAGGCCAGGTTGTGCGCGGGGAGGCCGAGGGCGACACCGGCGGCGAGGGCGGCCACCGCGTTGTGCGCGTAGTGGCGGCCGGGCACGGAGACCGTGAAGGTGAGGTACTTGCCGTTGAGCACGACCGTGACCTCGCTGGTCAGGCCGCGCGGCGTGACCTTGTGGACCCGCACGTCGGCACCCTCGGACTCACCGTAGGTGACGACGTTGAGGGAGGTGAGGCCGCGGACCCGGCGGGTCAGCTCGACCGCTCCGGGCTGGTCGGCGGCGACGACCAGGGTCCCGCCGGGGACGACCTTGCCGACGAAGGTCTCGAAGGACTCGTAGATCTCGTCCATCGACGCGTAGTTCGCGTGGTGGTCGAGCTCCACGTTGAGGACGATCGCGACCTCGGGGACGTACTTCTGGAAGCTCCGGTCGCTCTCGTCGGCCTCGGCGACGAAGATGTCGCCGCCGCCGTGCGCGGCGTTGGTGCCGGGGCCCTCCAGGTCGCCGCCGATGGCGTACGAGGGGTCGAGGGCCAGCTCGGACAGGGCGACGGCGAGCATCGACGTGGTGGTGGTCTTGCCGTGCGTGCCGGCGACGGCGATGGCGCGGAGGCCCTCCATCAGGGAAGCCAGGGCGTCGGAGCGGTGCACGACCGGGATGCCGAGCTCGGCGGCACGGACCAGCTCGGGGTTGTCGGCGCGGATGGCGCTGGAGACGACCACCGAGGTCGCGTCCTCGGCCAGGTGGCCGGCGGCGTGCCCGATGTGGACGGTCGCTCCCAGCCCGCGCAGGGCGTCGGCGGTGGCGGACTCCTTGGCGTCGCTGCCCGCCACCTTCGCGCCGCGCTGGGCGAGGATCTTCGCGATGCCCGACATTCCGGCGCCGCCGATGCCGATGAAGTGCGGCCGTTCCAGGGCGGCAGGAATACCGGGTGCCATACGTGTCTCTCCCGAGGTGTGACGTGGTGCTGGGTCCGCCCCAGCCTATTCGCTGTGCGCGAAGAGCTTGAGCACCGGTACGCCGACCTTGTGGCGGGCCCTGGAGGCCCAGTCGCGGTGGAAGAACTCCTCGACGTAGTGCGGCGCCGTCAGCACGATGACCTCGTCGGCCCCGGAGTCGTCGACCACCGTCTTCAGCTTGTCCAGCGGATGGTCCTCGATCACCTGCCCGACGGCCTCCGCACCCGCCTCGCGCAGTTCCCTGAGCGAGTACTCCAGCGCCATCTCGGCGGGCTCCCTGGCCTCCTTGCCCTCGGGCCGGTCACCTTCGCGTACGGCCTCTCTGAGCTCGCCGATCGCCACGTCGTCGATCGCGCGCAGCAGGACGTCGGCCTGGTCGCTACGGGGCTGCATCAGTACGACGAACGAGATCTGCTCCTCGCCGTGGAGGGTGGTGACGAAGTCCACGTCCTCGGAAGTGAGGGGCTTCTCGATCATCAAAACGCTTGTGAACACGACAGGCGCCCTTCCGCTTCGTCTCGTCGGCCGCGGGGCGGCCGCTGTTGCTGAAACCATCCTTCCCCGCAATTGCAGGGGGTAGCAGGACCTAGTCTGCCCAGCCGAAGCCAACCGGAACGAGTTATTCCGCTAAGTGTCAGATCTTCCCGTACCGGCTGAAGAGGAATCCGTCCTCCTCCAGCAGCGAGAGAAGGGAGAATCGTTCCGGCACGGCGACCCCGGGCCCGCCCGCGATGCGCTGGGCGTCCCCGGCGACGAGCAGCGGGGACAGGGTCAGGCAGAGCTCGTCCAGCACCCCGCCCGCGACGAACTGACCGAGCAGGCGCGGCCCGCCCTCGGTGAGGAGCCGGCGGAAGCCGCGCCCGCCCAGCACCTCCACCGCGCGCGCCGGGTCGACCGCGGCACCGTCCCCCGCGAAGAGCACCTCGGCCCCCGCGTCCCGGGCCGCGCGGACCCGGTCCGAGGGGGCGGCCGCCCCGGTGACCACCAGCGTCCGGACCGGCGGCGAGGCGAAGAGCGGGAGAGAGAAGTCCAGGTCCAGGCTCGCGCTGACGACCGCGACGGCCGGTGCGGGTCCCTGCCCCGCCGCCGCGCGCCGGGCGGCGAAGGCCTCGCGGACCCGAGGAGGCCGGTAGCCCTCCAGACGCACCGTCTCGGCACCGACGACGATCGCGTCGGCCAGACCGCGCAGGGTGCCGAAGACCCGCATGTCGGCGGCGGAGGAGATGCCCTGGGAGCGGCCGTCGTGGTGCGCAGCGCCGTCCAGCGTGGAGACCATGTTCCCCCGGAGCAGGGGGCGCCCCTCCCCCGGGGGATAGGCGTAGGCGTCGGCCAGTTCGGCGAGGGTCCACTCGCGGCCGGTGGTGTCCGCGGACCCGGAGGTGGCTGTCGGGTCCGTCACAGGGAGCAGGCGTCGCATGGTCCGCAGTCTGGCACGGCGCCGAGGGCCTTCCGGGAGAGGCCTTAAGGTGGAGAGTTGTGTCGTCCTCCACAGCCGTGCCTGGGCAGAGTCCCATAGCCGAACCGTCCCCGCAGTCCCTGTGCGCCCTCGAACCGCGCGTCCCCGCCGACCGGCTGGTCGCGGAGATGGTGCCGCCGCCGCGCTTCGACTCGGTGCGCTTCGATACGTACGTACCCGATCCGAACCAGCCGAGCCAGACCGAGGCGATCGACGTCCTCAGCTCCTTCGCCGCGGGGCTCGGCGGCGCGCACGCGACGGGATCCGGCAAGCGCAAGTGGTTCGGGAGGAAGCAGCCGGCCGCGCCAGCCGGCCCGCGCGGTGTCTATCTCGACGGCGGGTACGGGGTCGGCAAGACCCACCTGCTGGCGTCCCTCTGGCACGCCACCCCGGCCGACAGCTCGCTCAAGGCCTTCGGCACCTTCGTGGAGCTGACGAACCTCGTCGGCGCACTCGGCTTCCAGCAGACCGTGCAGACCCTGAGCGGGCACCGGCTGCTCTGCATCGACGAGTTCGAACTGGACGACCCGGGCGACACCGTCCTGGTGTCGTCGCTGCTCAGCCGGCTCGTCGAGGCCGGCGTCGCGCTGGCCGCCACCTCGAACACGCTGCCCGGCAAGCTCGGGGAGGGCCGGTTCGCCGCGGCCGACTTCCTCCGCGAGATCCAGGGTCTGTCCTCGCACTTCCGGCCGCTGCGGATCGACGGCGAGGACTACCGCCACCGGGGGCTGCCCGAGGCGCCGCCGCCGTACTCCGACGACCAGGTGACCAAGGCTGCGTACGCGACCCCGGGCGCCTCCCTCGACGACTTCCCGTCCCTGCTCGACCATCTCGCCCGGGTCCACCCGAGCCGGTACGGCGCGCTGACGGACGGCATCACGGCGGTCTGCCTCACCGATGTGCGGCCCGTGCCCGACCAGTCGACCGCGCTGCGTCTGGTGGTGCTCGCGGACCGGCTGTACGACCGTGAGGTGCCGGTGCTCGCCTCCGGCCTCGCCTTCGACCGGCTGTTCAGCGAAGAGATGCTGAACGGCGGGTACCGCAAGAAGTACTTCCGGGCCATCTCGCGGCTGACGGCTCTGGCGCGTGACGCAAAGGGACTGGTGGCGCAGTAGGTTCGGGTGTTGAAGGACGTGCGGGTGCCTCAGGGCGCCGCGTACGTCCCGATGACCGCGCACACTGTTTGAAGGGATCCAGCATGGCTACCACGCGTCAGGCGCACACGGTCTGGGAAGGCAACCTGCTCGAGGGCAAGGGTGTCGTCACCTTCGACTCCTCCGGCGTCGGGGAGTTCCCGGTCTCCTGGCCGTCCCGTGCGGAGAAGGCGAACGGGAAGACCAGCCCGGAGGAGCTCATCGCGGCCGCGCACTCCAGCTGCTTCTCCATGGCGCTCTCCAACGGGCTGGCCACGGCGGGCACCCCGCCCACCCAGCTGAACACCCAGGCCGAGGTCACCTTCCAGCCCGGCACCGGCATCACCGGTATCCACCTCACCGTGGAGGGTGTCGTCCCGGGGCTGGACGAGGCGGGCTTCGTGAAGGCCGCCGAGGACGCCAAGGCGAACTGCCCGGTCAGCCAGGCGCTGACGGGCACCACCATCACGCTCAGCGCCTCGCTGGCCTGATACCCCACCGTCCCCGGGGCCTCCGGCGCCCCGGGGACACAAGGGGCACCACGGTGCGCATGGTTCCCGCGCGCCACGACGCGTGGTACACACATGCAGGTCACTTCACCTGTCCGCCAACAGGGAGTTGCCTCATGTCATCCGCACCTCGACGACTCGCAACACGACGACAGGTCCTGGCCGGCAGCGCCGCGACCGCCGCCTCGGTCGCTTTCACCGGGGCCTTCACCGAACTCTTCGCCGGCACCGCCGACGCCCGGGGCCACAGCGGCTACGGCCCCCTCCTGCCGGACCCGGACGGCCTGCTCGACCTGCCGAAAGGTTTCCGCTACCGGGTGCTCTCCCGGGAGGGCGACCCGCTCCGCTCCGGCGAGGGCCGGGTCCCCAGCAACCACGACGGCATGGCCGCCTTCGCCGGCCGCCACGGCCGGGTCCATCTCGTACGCAACCACGAGAACCGCGTCACCGGGAAGATCGCTGTGCCGACGGTCGAGGGCCTCACCTACGACCCCATGGGCAAGGGCGGCTGCACGTCCCTCGAACTCGACGGGCGCGGCGCGGTGCGCGGCGAGCGCGTCGCCATCGCGGGGACGGCCGTCAACTGCGCGGGGGGCCGCACCCCTTGGAACACCTGGCTGACCTGTGAGGAGACCGAGGACAAGGCCGGCACCAACGGCTACACCAAGGACCACGGCTTCATCTTCGAGGTGGACGGCGCCGATCCGCACCGCACCGGTGCCGTACCCCTGACCGCCATGGGGCGCTTCCAGCACGAGGCCGTCGCCGTCGACCCGGGGAACGGGATCGTCTACGAGACGGAGGACGCGTTCGAGAAGCCGTTCGGGCTCTTCTACCGCTTCCTCCCCGAGAAGCCGCTCGGCGGGACGGGGTCGCTGCGGGCCGGCGGGGCACTCGAGGCCATGCGGGTGCCCGGCGTACCCGACCTCTCCGCCGTCCAGGAGACCGGCGCGGCCTTCGACCGGATCGAGTGGGTCCCCGTACCGGACCCGCAGGCCGCCGCCACGCCGATCCGGCTCCAGGACTTCGGGCCGAAGGGCATCACGCACGCCCAGAAGCTGGAGGGCTGCTACTGGGGCGGCTCCTCGGTGTACTTCGTCTCCAGCTTCGCGCACAGCGCGGAGGGGTCGGCGGCCGACCACTTCGGCCAGGTGTGGCGGTACGAGCCGAAGAGGCGCCGGCTCACCCTGGTGGTCGTCTTCGGCCCGGACACCGACATCCAGCTGCCGGGCGAGTCGCCGGACAACATCTGTCTCGCCACCGGGGGCGGGCTGATGGTCTGTGAGGACGGGGGCGGCGCGCAGCACGTCCTCGGGGTGACGCGGCGCGGCGAGGTCTACGCGATGGCGCGGGGGCGGCAGAACATCGGGACCCCCGAGGAGCCGGAGTGGGGCGAGTTCGCCGGTGTCACGTTCTCACCGGACGGCGCCACGATGTACGTGAACTGCTACACGCCGGGGACCACCTTCGCAGTGACGGGCCCCTGGCGCTGACGCCGGTGCGCGCAGCCGGGTGATCAGGCGCTCCGGCCACCGGCAGGCCGGAGCGCCGCGCCCACCACCGGGGGAGCCGTCAGCTAACGTCCCCCGATGATCACATCCGTTCGTACGATGATCGTACTGATTGTGGTGAGTGGGGTGCTCGCCGGTTGCGCCGGCCCGGAGGGCACCCGCGCCAGGACCGCCGCGCTTCCGACGGCCTCCCGGGAGCCGGTGAAGACCGGCACCTCCCCCTCACCGGCGCCGGAGAGCGGGCCGCGCGCGCCGGCCCGGGGGCCCGGCGGCCTGACCCCGGTCTTCGAACGGCGGGCGGACGCCTCCGGCTCACGACGCACGGCGGGCGGGTCCGGCAAGGTCGTGGCGCTGACCTTCGACGCGGACATGACCGCCGACCAAGGCTCCCGCGCGGCCGGGGGCGAGCACTTCGACAACCCCGCCCTGATCGCTTCGCTGCGCCGGCTGAAGGTGCCGTCGACGGTCTTCATGACCGGCAGATGGGCGCAGGAGTACCCGGCCCAGGCCCGCTCCATCGGAAACGACCCGCTCTTCGAGATCGCCAACCACTCGTTCAGCCACTACGCGTTCTCCGCCCCCTGCTACGGGCTGCCGACCGTCGCGGAGGCGGAGATGCGGGGCGACGTGGAGCGGGCCTTCACCGCGATCCGCGGGACGGGGGCGCGCCATGTCGTGCCGTACTTCCGCTTCCCCGGCGGCTGCTACGACGACGCGGCGCTCAAGGCGCTGGCCGCGACAGGGGTGACCGCGGTGCAGTGGGACGTGGTCAGCGGGGACGCCTTCGCCACGGACGCGGACGCGGTGGCCGAGCAGGTGCTGGACGGGGTGAGGCCGGGATCGCTGGTGGTCATGCACTGCACCAGGAGCGCGGCGCCCGTCACCGACGACGCCGTACGCCGGATCGTCCCGGAGCTGCGCGAGCGCGGCTACCGCTTCGTCAAGGTCTCCGAGCTGATGCACGGCTGAGCGCGCCCGCCGCCGGGAACCGCGCCGGGCGGTCCGCCCGGCGGTCGTCAGCCGGAGCAGGCGTTGCGCCCGGCCTCCTGCCAGGCGCAGACCGGGCAGAGGGTGCTGCCCTTCACCGACTCCGGGTACTCGGTCGGCCTCCGGCACAGCACGCACTCGGCATACGGGGGCCCCGCGTCCGCGGGAGCGGGGGCCGGGCCGGGTGTCTCGCAGTACGCGTCGTCCATGCCCCGAGCGTACTCACCCGCGCACTGCCGCCCTGCGGGACGTGAGCACGGCCGCCGCCGCTGCGGCGGCCGCGGCCCCGGCAGCCGGCATCAGCGGCACGTGGACCGTGCCGGTCAGCGAACCGGAGACCAGTCCCGACACCGCGGCCCGGGCCGGTGAGCCCTCGGCCACGAGGGCGAGCAGCGAGCCGAGCAGCATCGCGGCGAGCGACCAGCCGCGGCGGTGCACGACCGGCCGGGCGCAGAGCGCCCCGACCGCCGTCCCCAGCAGGGCGCAGCACACGGCGGCGAGCGCTCCGGCCAGTGCGGCGGGCAGGAGCGGCACGGCGACGGTGTGGCCGGTGCCGGCCGGTTCGCTGATCAGGAGCACGATCCCGGTGCCCACACCGCCCAGCACGGACGCACCGGCGAAACCGGTCGACAGCGCGGCCAGGTGGGACCGTGCCGGCCCGACGGCGGCAGCGGTGACGGCACGGGCGGCCGGCGGCTCCTGGGTGACGCAGAGCCGCGTGAGCCAGGCGGCCACGGGGAGCAGGACCGCGGCGGCGTATCCGAGCGAGTCGAGCAGGGGCTGCCCCGCTCGCACGCCGATGCCGAGGACGGCGGCGTACAGGAGGACAGGAGCGAGCCAGCGTTGCGAACGCGCCAGGAGCGCGGCCTGATAGCGCATCACCGCGGCCTGACCCCTCACCGCCGGACCGGACGCCCGTGCCCGGCGCGTCGCGGTGCCCCGGGCGGGGAAGGGTGTGCCGTCCCGGGCAGGGGCCAAGGTGCCCTCGACGGCGGGCGCCCGGCCCCGCACCGGGCCGGCGGGCGCACGGTGCGGCACCGTGTCGGGTACGGGGGACGGGACCGCGGCCGGGAGGCGGGAGAGCCCGGTGATGTGCCACGGCGGGCGGGCCGTGATCAGGGCGTGGAGCACGGCGTCCGAGTGTGCCGCGGTGGTCGTGAGCCGGACCGCGGCCGGGTTCCCGGCGTCCCGTTCCACCTCCGGCGCGCCCGGCAGTCCCGGTGGGAGGGCGGCGGGCGCCCCGCACGTGGCCCCGATGCGGACGTACGGTCCCGGATCGGCGGGCCGGCCGGTCACCGGGGTGAGGGTGCGGCCCTCCAGGCGGTACACGACGCCGGCCGGTCCGGCGAGCCGTCGCGGATCGTGGTCGACGAACACGACGGTGGCGCCGTCGGCGATCCGCTCGGCGACGGCCTCGTGCAGTGCGCCGCGGGCCGCGGCGTCCAGTCCGGTCCATGCCTCGTCGAGGACGAGGAGCTCCGGCTCGGCCAGGAGGGCCTGGGCGACGGCGACCTTCTGGGCGGTCCCCTTGGAGAGTTCCCAGAGGGGCGTGGCGGCGTGTTCGGCGGCTCCGAAACGCGTCAGCCACCCCTGGGCCCGTGCGGCGGCCCGGTCGGTGGGCAGGCCGTGGACGCGGCCCATGTGGACGAGGTATCCGGCAGCGGTGAACGGCAGCGCCGGCGGGAAGCGCTCCGGGACGTACGCCGTGCGCGGCCGCCCCGTGACGTGCCCCTCGGCCGGTGCGTCGATACCGGCGAGCAGCCGCAGCAAGGTCGACTTCCCGGCGCCGTTGGCACCCTCGATCCTGACCAGGGTGTGCGGGGGCAGGTCGAGGTCGAGCCCGCGCAGCACCCAGGGACCGCGCGGGCCGTAGCGGCGGCCCACTCCTCGGAGGATCAATGGGCCGAGGGCTTCTCCGGCTTGAGCTCACTGGGACGTACGATCACGAACCCCTCGCCCTGGAGCATCAGCTGGACGGCCTCACCGGAGCCGCCGCGCACCATCGAGCCGACGCTCTGCGAGCGGTGCAGGGAGGTGGAGAGCTGGGCGCTCCAGCCGACGACCGCGTCCGTGTCGACGTACACCGGCTGCTGCGCGGTCACCGGGATCACGATGGGGTGGCCGTCGCAGATCAGGCCCAGTTTCCCGTATCCGCTGAAGACGCTGTTGAAGAGGCCGCCGCCGGTCATCCCGGCGCCCTTCACGGTCTTTATCTCGTACGAGAGGCTCGCGTCGAAGCAGAGGACGTTGCGGCCGTTGATCGTCAGGACGTCGCCCTGCTCCATCTCCACGATGAAGCAGTTGGCCGCCTCGTGGGCGAACCACGCCTCGCCCTGGCCCGTGACGGCCATGAGTGCCAGCCCCTCGCCGGTCACGGCGCGCTTGAGCATGCCGCCGATGCCCTGGCCCTTGCGCTCGAACCGGAGACTGCCGCGGAAAGCGATCATCGATCCCTGGCGTGCGTGCATCTCACCGTTGACGGCGTACTTGATGGATTTGGCGTTCTGCAGCGTCATGCCCGGGGCCGTGGCCTGCTGCGCCATGTGCTCGCTGGAAAAGAGGTCGCTCTTCATGCCGTGCATCCTCACCCGGAGCCCTTCGTTCCGCCAAGAACGGGGTACCGGAGGGGCCTGGCAGACTTGGGCGGGTGAGCAGCGACAGCATTCCTGAGACCCTCCCCGCAGCGCCGGAGGCCCCCGCCGGCAGTCCGTTCCGCACGGAGCCGACGGCCCGTGACGAGGCCCCGCAGTTCGTCCTCCCGCTGGTGGTGCGCATCGAGAAGACGGATCCTCCCGCGCGCAACGACGCCCTGGTGACCGCCGCCCGCGCGGTGCTCACGATCCTCTCGGACCCCCGCTCGCTCGGCGAGGAGGGGTCCGGGACGGAGGGCGAGTGGGCGCAGGTGATCCGTGACTGGCAGGACGCCCGCATCCGCAAGGTGGTGCGCAGGGCCCGCGGCGCGGAGTGGCGCAAGGCGTGCACCCTGCCCGGGATCACGGTCACGGGGGTGCACGCCGAGGTGCGGGTGTTCCCGCCGGTGCCCCTGGACGGTTGGCCCAAGGAGCTGGCCAAGCTCCAGGTGTCGGGCACCGACCTGGACGACCCCGAGGCCCCGGCGGCACCCGATCCCGCCGGTCCGGTGCTGTGGACGAACCCGGACGTCGCCATGTCGGCGGGCAAGGCGATGGCACAGGCCGGGCACGGCGCCCAGCTCGCCTGGTGGGAACTGTCGGACACGGAGCGCAAGGCCTGGCGCGAGGCGGGCTTCCCGCTCTCCGTCGCCACCCCGGACGCCGCCCGCTGGCGTGGACTCGCGGCGAGCGGACTGCCGGTGGTGCGGGACGCAGGCTTCACCGAGGTCGCCCCGGGGTCCTGCACGGTGGTCGCCGACCACCCTGCGCTGCGCCGCTGACGCGACGGGCGCGCCCCCCGCTCCGGGGCCGGAGAACACCGGAGCGGGGGCGCCCGACGCACCTGGGTTGAACATCCCTGCGCCGAGATACGTATCTCCCCGTACCGCCGCATCGGCATTACCGCCAAGTAGGTTGCACGACAATTCAGTTGGCGGTTGATTCGACGCTGTCACGTACCGGCCCTGGAGACATCTTGCTGCGACGCATCAACGGAACGGCCCTCATCATCGCCGCCCTGGTCGCCACACTCGGCGCCCTCGCCTTCCCGGTGTGGTCGTACGCCGACCGCTCCGGCACCGGCGAGGCCAATCTGAACGCGTCCAGCGTCGCCACCCAGTGGGGCCCGCTCTCCGCGACCGACCGCGACTTCCTGGTCAAGGTGCGCCTCGCCGGGCTGTGGGAGCTCCCGGCGGGGCAGCAGGCCATCGAGCGGGCCCCGAGCGAGGCGGTGCGGCTCGCCGGCGACCATCTGGTGGTCGGCCACACCGACCTGGACCGGCGGGCCCGCGACGTGGCGTCCAAGCTCGGCGTGGAGCTCCCCAACCAGCCGACCGAACAGCAGCAGGGCTGGCTCCAGGAGCTCACCGCCGCGAGCGGCGAGGAGTACCAGCTCAAGTTCGCCAACCTCCTGCGCGCCGCACACGGCAAGGTGTTCGCGCTGGTCGCGCAGGTGCGGCACACCACGCGCAACTCGCTGATCCGGCAACTGGCCTCGGACGCCAACCAGACCGTGCTCGACCACATCACCATGCTGGAGCGCACCGGCTTCGTGGACTTCGACGGTCTGGCCCGCGACGCGGCCGGCTCCTCCACCGCCAGCCCCTCTGGGCCGCCCGCGCCGTCCGGAGGCGGCATCCCGCAGGTTCCCGTGCCGGTGACGCCGAGCGGCGACCAGTCGTTCACGTCCCGTCCGGTCCCGCCGACGATGGCCCCGCTGCCTCAGCCGTGAGCCGGTCCGGACCGGGCCGCCGCCCCTCACCGTTCGCGGTCGAGGGGCGGCGGCCCGGCGCCGTCCGGAGCCGGTCCAGCGTTCGGGTAGAGGATGTCGCGGGCCTGTTCCGCCGCCCGGGCGAGGCTCTCGGAGACGAAGTCGAGGAAGCGGGCCACGCTCTCCAGACGGACGGCCGCCGGGGTGCCGGGGCCGAGGACGCCGACGCCCTGCCGTGAGACCTCGACCTGCTGGGTGAGGGCGCGGACACTGGCGACCATCGACTGGTACCAGAGGTTCTCGTCGATGACGTAGCGCTCCCGGCGGCGTTCGTCGCGTTCCCTGCGGACGAGGGCCTGCCCCTCCAGGAAGGCGATCGCCTTGGAGACGGACGCCGGGCTGACCTGAAGGCGCTGGACGAGTTCGGCCGCGGTCATGCTGCCGGAATCGGTGGTGAGGAGGCAGACCATCACCCGCGCCATCATCTTGTTGGACAGGCCCGACTGCATCATGACGGCCGTGAACTGCTCCTCGTACGCGGCCAGGGCCACGGGATCGCGCCCGTGCGGCAGGGCGGCCGGCTCGGCGCCCCGGGGGGCGGCGGGCTTGCGCCGCTGGACCCGGCGCTCGGTGGCCCGGTGGGCCAGGTCCGCGCGGTAGCCGGTGGGGCCGCCGTTGCGCATCACCTCGCGCGTGATCGTCGAGGTGGGACGCTCCAGGCGCCGGGCGATCTCCGCGTAGGGCAGGTCGTCGGTCAGACCGAGTGCGATCTGCTGACGGTCCTTCTGGGTGAGCCTGCCTCCCGGCATCGTGCCCTCCTCCGTGTCGTCCGATACCGCGAGAATAGCGTTCACATTCAGCCCATTGCAACAATCCCTGCGACCTGCGTTGCATTCCTTTCACGATTGCCGCAACGAAAACACGGCAACTACCTGCCAGAACAGCGAATTGACGCAAGAAGCATGTTGCCCGACCTCTGAACGCAACGTAGCTTTTCCAGTGTTCGAAACAACGACCGCAAGGAGAGCACGATGCAGAAGTTCGACACCCCCGACCCGATCACCGCCACCCTGGACATCCCCGCCGGACGCGTCCAGATCATCGCCGCGGACCGCACGGACACCGTGGTCGAGGTCCGGCCCACCAACGCTTCCAGGAGCCGCGACGTGAAGACGGCGGAGCAGACCACGGCCGACTACGCCGACGGAGTCCTGCGGATCTCGGTCCCCGTGAAGAACGAGCACCTGGGTCCCTCCGGATCCGTCGAGGTGACGGTGCAACTGCCCGCCGGCTCCGGCATCGAGGCGAAGGCGGCGAGCACCGAGTTCCGGGCCGTCGGCCGCCTGGGCGACATCGCATTCGACGGCGCGTACCACCAGATCAAGATCGACGAGGCAGCGAGCATCCGCCTGACCGCGATCGACGGCGACGTCGAGGTCGGCCGGCTCGGCGGCCCCGCGGAGATCAGCACCACGAGGGGGGACATCCGGATCGCCGAGGCCGGTGGCGGCAGGGTCGTCCTCAGCACCCAGAAGGGCGACATCTCCGTCACCGCCGCCACCGGCGTCTCGGCCGCCCTGGACGCCGGCACCACCTACGGCCGGATCAGCAACGAGCTCAGGAACGACGGCACCACCGCCCTCGACATCCGCGCGACCACCGCCCAGGGCGACATCACCGCCCGCAGCCTCTGACCCGCAGCACCGGAAGGAGCACCCCTCATGACCAGCTTGGCCATCGCGGCGAACGGGCTGCGGAAGTCCTACGGCGACAAGACAGTCCTCGACGGCATCGACCTCGCCGTCCCCGAAGGAACCGTCTTCGCCCTGCTCGGCCCGAACGGTGCGGGCAAGACCACCGCCGTCAAGATCCTCTCCACCCTCATCGGCGCCGACGCCGGTGACCTGCACGTCGGTGGTCATGACGTGGTCACGGAACCGCAGGCGGTGCGGGGGGTGATCGGGGTGACGGGTCAGTTCTCGGCGGTGGACGGGCTGATCACGGGTGAGGA
>NZ_JBHJYN010000003.1:566992-703545 GCF_042270185.1 Streptomyces sp. NPDC055962 | reverse complement strand
CCGCCACGAAGGCGGGGCGCGGCAACCGGCCGAAGCGGCATGGTCGCGGGCTCAGCTCATGAGCCGGCCACCAGGATGCCGAGGATCATGCCGCCGACCAGGCCCACGGCGCTCACCACGATGGCGGGGACAGCGAGCCGTTCGTGTCTGACGGTCTTGGCGACGATCGCCAGCACCAGGCCCACCACACCGAAGACGATGGGCAGGAAGATGAGCGAGATCACGCCCAGCACCATCGCGACGATGCTCAGCACATTGCCTGACGCCGAGCGCTGCGGTGCGCCGTGAGGGTGCTGCCCGGTCTGCTGGTTGTCGTACTGCGCAGTCATCTGCCACTCCTTCGTGAACATCGAGAGGCCTGATCCCCGATATCGACCGGCCAATTCCACGGGTACCCTCAAGTCTCCTTCTGACACGGCTACTTGAGACAGGTGTCCGAGGGGTCCCTCGGCCCGGCGAGCGGGGCCCGGCCGTCAGGGCCGCGGGGCCTTCTCGCCGTGCACCGCTGTGTACTCGGCAGCGAGCCAGGGTCCCAGGTCGTCGATGAGCAGGGCGAGCGCCGCCGGATCGGGTGAGGGGGCGCGGCCGGCGGACGCCGCGAGGAGCATCTGCTCGACACGGTCCGGGTAGTAGCGGCCGAAGAGTTCGGCGGACCTGTCCAGATCGCTCGTCCAGCCGCCCCATCGCGGCATGACCAGCGTGAACCCCGTGCGGACGGTGCGGCGGCCGACCAGGCGGCCGAGTGTGCGCCGGTCGGTGTCCGTCGTCGCCGCGGCCGCCCTGGTGCGCCAGCGTGGAAGGACACGGGCCAGATCGCCGTTGGTCTCGCGGGCGAGGAGGGACGTCGGGCGGTAGCGGGGGAGCAGTTCCGCCAGGTCGGGTCCGAGCAGCGGGGTGCAGAGGCAGGCGACGAAGAAACCGCCGTCGTGGCGTTCGACGTCGCTGAGCAGGGCGGTCCTGCTGGACAGCAGGATGCCCGCGCCGTCGATCTGGGGGAACGCACGGTCGATCGCGGCCTCGATCGCGTCGGCGTCGGCGCGGTCGGCGTCGGTGGGGTCGTCGTGCAGGGCCAGGAGGAGGTCGAGATCGGAGACTCCGGGGGTGGCGGTTCCCCGGGGGATGCTCCCGTAGAGATAGGCGCTGTGCAGCCGCGCACGGCCGAACGTCTCGGCGATGCGGGTGCGGGCGGCGTCGACGACAGGAACGAACCCTTCCGTGACCCGGCCCAGGGCACCTTCACGTGCGATCGTTCCGCTGCGGTCCAGTCCTCGCCCGTCCATGGGACCACTGTGCCTCGTCCGACCCCTGGTGCCGAGCGGATCAGGGCCCCGTTCCGCGGTCGCGGAGTCCCGCCGGGAAACTCCGTGGTCTGAACCCGGTCCTTCGGGGTAGACGGTGCGGGGCAGGATGAGGATCACTTCAGATCAGGCGGTTCCATGGACCAGGTGGCACAAGGCCGTGAGCAGCAGTCGTCGGCCGGCGGGACCATCGAGGCGTCCGCCGCCTTCGACCGGGGCGAGGGCATCGCGGAGGCCCGGGGGCTCGCCCGGTCCTTCCTGGGTGACGTGCAGGCCGTGCACGGGCTGCCGGTCTCCAGCAGGGTGCTGGGGACGGTGCAGCTCGTGGTGAGTGAGCTGGTCACCAACGCGCAGAAGTACGCGCCGGGGCCGTGCCTGCTGACGCTCACGATCGAGAACGGCGCCGTCCAGGTGAGCGTGTGGGACAGCGGCACGACCCTGCCCTCCGTCCTGGCCCCCGACCCGACACGCATCGGGCAGCACGGCCTGGAGATCGTGATGGCCGTGTCGCGCAGCTTCGCCGTGCACCGGGAACCCGTCGGCAAGCGGATCACCGCGGACGTCGTCCTCGCCGATGACCCCGGTGGCGACGTCCTCGGCCGGCAGTCCTGAGACACGGGGTGCCGAGGCGGGAGTCCCCGGTGGCTTCCCGGCAGGCGTTCCTGACCGGCTCCCGGCCCCCACCCGGGCGGTGCGGGTACGGACTCACCCCGACGGCCCACACCCGGTAGTACGACCCCGGGGCAGCGGAGAGAGTGGCAGGGGCCGCGCGTCGTCGCGTCCTCGGCCACCCCATGCCGTCTGCGAGGGAGATCCCGATGTCCCGGACCACGGAAGGCCGGCACACGGAGCCGGCGGAGCACGTGACCGCGGCCGGCGTCAGGAGCGCGGCACGGGACACCGAGGAGCACGGCCCCCCGCAGCACGGCGGTCCGCACCCCGGCGACCCCGTCGTCACCCCGTGACCCGGCACCGCGGCGGCGTCGCATGACCCACCCGGGCACCCTCGTCCTGATCATGGCGGCGGCCGTACTGGCTCCGCTGCTCGTCCACGCGACGCGGCGCCGGTTCCGCGTCCCGCTGGTCATCTTCGAGATCGCCCTCGGCATCCTGATCGGCCCCGACGTGCTCGGCTGGGCCCACACGGACGAGGTCATCGACACGCTCGCCGACCTCGGGCTCTCGATGCTGATCTTCCTCGCCGGCTACGAGATCGAGTTCTCGGCGATCCGCGGGGACACCCTGCGCCGCTCCCTCCGCGCCTGGCTCGTCTCGCTCGTCGCCGGCATCGGGCTGGCACTTCTCATCAGCGGCGGAGAGGTGTTCAAGGCCTTCGTCATCGGTACGGCGCTGACCAGCACGGCCCTCGGCACGGTGTTGCCGATGCTGCGGGACAGCGGTGAGCTGAAGGGGCGTTTCGGTACGGTCATGACGGCGTTCGGCGCGGTCGGCGAGTTCGGTCCCGTCGTCGCCGTCGCGCTGTTGCTCAGCGGCCGCCGCCCGGCCGAGTCCGCCGCTCTCCTCGCCGCGTTCGGAGTGATCGCGGCCGCCGCCGTCTTCTGGGCCCTGCGCCCGCGCAGGCCCTGGTTCACACGGCTGACGGAGCGGACCCTGCACAGCAGCGGCCAGTTCGCCGTCCGGTTCGTGATGCTGCTGCTGGCCTGCATGCTGGGGCTCGCCGAGGTGTTCGGCCTGGACGTGCTGCTCGGCGCGTTCGCGGCGGGGATCCTCACCCGGCTCGTCCTGCACCGGGCCGCGCCCGGGAGCAGCGACACGGTCCTGGGCAAGGTCGAGGCGATGGGCTTCGGCTTCCTCGTACCGCTCTTCTACGTGGTCACCGGGATCGAGTTCGACCTGGATGCGCTGGTGCACGACCTGCCCGCCCTGCTGGTCGTTCCCCTCTTCCTCCTGCTGTTCCTGCTGGTGCGCGGCGGTCCGGTGTACCTGTTCGCACCGAAGGACCTCGCGTCCGCCGACCGTGCGGGACTGGCCCTCTTCGCCTCGACCTGCCTTCCGCTGGTCGTCGCGATCACGACCATCGGGGTGGACCAGAAACTCCTCGGATCGAACGAGGCCGCGTCACTGGTCGGCGCGGCGATGCTGTCCGTGCTGCTCCTGCCGTGGTTCGCCGCGCGGCTGCGGGCGAAGGCCTCCGGCGGGCAGGACCGGCCCGCCTCGGAGGCGGCCGGCGAAGCCGAGGCGTGGTGACGTCCCCCGCCCCCGGTCCGCCTCAGGCGTCCATGAGCCCGCGCGCCGTCCGTACGCGACGCAGGCCGGCCGGGTAGGGGAGCGCGCCCGCCAGCGACTCCGCCTGCCGGAGGGCGTCCCGTGCTTCCTCGGCGGAGGACAGCCGGGAGAGGGCGACGGCGAGAGCCACCCGTGCCTCCACCTCGGCGAGGCGCTCCCCGGAACGTTCCGCCCGGGCCGCCTCCGCGAGAGCGAGCCGCCGGGCGGGTTCCGCGCGGCCGGCGAGGAGCTCGGCCCACGCTGCCAGCACCGGCGCCTCCGCCACCGAACCGTCCAGGGCCCGGAGCGCCGCCCCCGGCCGGCGCGCCGCCAGGGCGAGTTCCGCGCGCGCGGTCCGCACCTCGTACGTGGCCTGCCGGTCGCCGAGTCCGGCGGCGGACGCCGCGGCACGGTCGAGCAGGACCGCGGCCTCCGCGTCCGCGCCGGTACGCAGCCGTACGCGCGCCAGCGTCGCCAGGGTGTACGGCAGGCACCAGGCCTCCTCCTGCTCGGCGCCCGCGACGGCGGCCTCCGCGAGGACCCGCGCCTCGCCGACCTCCTCCAGCAGCAGCCGCAGTTCCGCCAGGTTCGCCCGCTCGAAGGCCGCGGCCGTCGGATCGCCCGACCGCTCGGCGAGTTCCAGCGCCCTCCGGCCCGTGGCGACCGCCGCACGCAGACGCCCGCCGCGCCGGGCGTTCTCCCGTGCGGTCGACAGCACGAGGCCGTGCAGCGTCGGGTCTCCGTACGCCTCGGCGGGTGCGAGCGCGCGCTCGCCCGCCTCCCGCGCCTCGTCGAAGCGGCCCGCGAGCCCGAGGGTGCTGGCCTGCTGGGCGTAGGAGCGGGCCACGAGGCCCTGCCCCGGCGCCCCGGGCACCCGCTGTGCGGCGAGGAGAGCCTGCCGGGCGGCCTCGAACCCCTCGGCGTACCGTCCCTGGACCCCACAGATCACGGACAGCGCGAGGAAGTGGTCGGCGACGGCCCCGGGCGCGGTGTCCTCGGCCACCGGGTGGTCGCGGAGCACCTGGAGGCCGGCGTCACGCGCCCCGGTCTTCACCAGGGTCTCGGCGAGGCGGGCGGCCGCGAGCACGGAGTCGTCGTGGTGACCGCGCCGTACGAACTCGTCGAGGGCGAGCCGCAGCGAGTCGGCCGCCTTCGTGAAGTGGCCCATCCTGCGCAGCACCTGGCTGTGGGCGAGCCGGGCCCGGGCCGCGTCCACGTCCAGACGCTCCACCAGGTCCCGGTAGTAGCGGTCGGCGCTGTCGTTCGCGTAGAGGGAAGCCGCCCGTTCCGCCGCCCGGCGCAGGTACTCGGCGGCCCGCGAGTCGTCCGCGCGGGTGAAGTGGGAGGCGAGGGCGTCGACCGCGTCCGGACGGCGGCGGAGCACCGCGCGGGCGAAGGCGCCGTGCAGGTCGCGGCGCCGCATCGCGGAGAGCCTGTCGTAACACGTCAGGCGGACCAGGGGGTGACGGAACGCCAGACCCTCCTCGGGCCGCCCCGAGACCACGACCTGACGCTCCTCGATGAGCGAGGCGGCGACGGCCCGTTCCAGCGCGTCGGCGGCGGCCGGCCCGTGGACGGCGGGGTGGAGCCCCTGCGCGGCGACGTCGAGCAGCTCCGAGAGGGCGGCCTCGCCCCCGGCGACGGACAGGGCCTCGACGATGCGCCGGGTGTCCTGGTCGAGCCGTCCGAGCCTCTCACCCACCAGTCGGCGCACCCCGTCCGACGCGAGAGCCGCGGGAAGGCCGTCACCCAGCCCGCGGGCCAGCTCCACCGCGTACAGCGGATTGCCGAGGGAGAGTTCCCAGACACGGCGCATCCGCCGGTCGGGAACGGGTGCCGGCCCGGGGCCCTCGCCCCGCGCTTCCGGGCCCGGCGCCGTCCCCGTGGCGTCCCGTACGACGGCCAGACACGCGTCCCGGTCGAGCGGTCCCACCTTCTCGCGCACGGCGAGCCCCTGGCGCAGCATCGCCGTGAGGCCGGTCCGGCGCGCGTCGCCGTCGGGCAACTCCTCCTCCCGGCAGGTGACGAGGAACCGCAGCGGTGCGCCGGTGGCGGCCGAGCGCCGGGCCAGGTGGCTGAGGAGCTGGAACGAGCCGGTGTCGGCGGCGTGCAGGTCGTCGAGGACGATCAGGACGGGGCGGGCGGCCGCGAGTTCGGCCAGCAGCGTGGACGTCACCCGGAAGAGCCGGTCCCGTTCCTCCTCCGGGCTGCGTCCACCGGCCTCCCGCACCTGGCCCAGGGACGGCAGGAACGAGGCCAGTTCCGGATACTCCGCGCCCACCCGGGCCCGCTGGGAGGCGTCCCGCTCGGCGAGCCACGCGTCGAGGGCTTCGGCGAACACCCCGTAGGGCGTGTGCCCCTCCTCGTCGTGTCCCGCCCCCCACAGCACGGCCGTTCCGGTGGAGGACGCCCGCCGGGCCGCCTCGCCCGCAAGCCGGGTCTTCCCCACGCCCACCTCACCGGTGAGGAGCCGGACCGGCGGGCCCTCCGGGGCGAGCAGGCGGGCGAGGGCGTCGTCCCGTCCCCGCAGGGGTGTCGCGGCGGGAGCGCGGAGCAGCGCGGGGAGCGAGGGCGCGGACGGGACGGGCGCGGGCCCCTGTTCGAGCGCCTCACGGTGCAGACGCTCCGTCTCGGGACCCGGCCGCACACCGAACTCCCGGTCGAGCAGGCTGCGGCACACGTGGTACTGCCGCACCGCACGCCGACGCAGACCCTGTTGCAGGAACGCGTCCATGAGGATGCGGTGGGCCAGTTCCTCCGCGGGGCTGGCCCCCAGGACCTGTTCGGCGACGGCCGCGGCCTCCTGCACCGCCCCGGCGTCCAGATGCGCCGATGCGAGTCCGAGCAGGAGCTCCTCCTGGAGCGCCGTGAGCCGTTCGCGCCGCGCCTCGGCCCAGGGCGCGTAACGGTCCTCGGGCAGCAGCTCACCGGTGAACCGGCCGAGGGCCCGGACCAGTTCCGGCACACCCGCGGAGGCCAGCGCCGCGCGCCCCGCCTCCTCCGCGTCGTCCGCGTCTATCCATACGGCGGCGGGGGCGAGCAGCAGCATCGAACCGTCCGAGACCAGGTACGACGAGGCCGCGCGGGGCACCAGTTCGGGCTCCAGAGCGCGGCGGGCGGCGTGCAGCGCGACCCTCAGGCTGCCGAGCGCCGCCTGCGGATCGGCGTCCGGCCAGCAGACGTCCATGGCCTGCTCGCGGTGCAGGCGGTGGCCGGGCGACACGGCGAGCAGCTTGACCAGGGCCTGCGCGCCGGGCCTCGACCAGCGTTCGGCGAGCGCCGGGCCGCCGTCACGGGTGACCCGGAACCCGCCGAAAAGGTGCAGACGCAGCAGCGGTGGGGCGGAGTTGGTGCGGTGGGGCGTGTGCTGCGCGTTCATCAGGGCGCCACTGTAACCGAGCACTCCCGAGGCCCCGAGGACACGGTCGGGAACAGGGAAGGCGTCCGGAGCCCGCCCGGTCGGCCGGCGGGCGGCAGCCGAGGGGGTCGGCGACAGCGGTGTCAGCCGGGGTCAGTCGGTGAGGCCCAGAGCGCCCGCCGCCTGGATCGCCAGCCAGACCTCGGCCAGGGCGCCCGTGGACGTCAGATCGCGCCGGGCGAGGGTGCCGAAGCGGCGCAGCCGGTAGGCGAGGGTGTTCGGGTGGATGTGGAGCGCGGCCGCTGCCGTCTCGGTACGGCGGTCACGCTCCATCCAGGTACGGGCGGAGACCAGCAGGTGCGAGTCATGGGTCTCGTCGTACCGCAGGACCTCGCCGAGCACGTGCTCGACCAGAGCGCTCAGGACAGCGGGGTCGTCGGGCAGCCAGCGGCCCGTCGCGTCGTCGCCGTACCGGACGACCGGGCGGCCGGACTCCACGGCCTTCGAGACCGCCCAGAGCGCCTCGCGCTCGGCGACCTTCAGCGCGACGCCCGGCAGGAACGGCCGGCTCATCCCGGCCGCCACGCACGGCAGCCCGCCGACGGCCTCCGCCAGCTCCGGCCCGCCCAGGACGTAACGGTCCTCGCCCCACGTGAGCAGCAGATGGGGGTGGTCCTCCAGACAGCGCAGCAGCGCCTCGTCGCCGGCGTTGCGGACCACGAGGAGCACCGCCTCACCCTCGATCGCGTGCCGGGCGAGCCGGCGCCGGGCCGCCTCCGGATCGAGCACCTCCTGCAGCAGCTCGGCCAGCGTCTCCGCGCCCTCACGGCGCAGCACCTCACGCTCGTTGCGCACCATGGCCAGCCGCAGAGCCGCCACGGTGGCGATGTGCTGGACGACGGCGAGCCCGGCGGGCTGCGCGCCCTGGCGCTCGTACGCGACGAGGAAGCCCGCCGGGCCGCCGGGGGCCGGCACCGGCAGGACGAAGCCGCCGGGCACCGTGGGCGGGGCGTCGACCGAGGCGGGCAGCACACCGGGATCCGGGGTGGGGACGCCGGGCAGGAGGGGGCGGCCCTGCGGTGTGCAGAGGTGGACGTCGTAGCCCGACAGCGCTTCGAGCCTCCGCAGCAGCGCCGGGGTGTCGAGGTCCTCGGCGACCAGCCAGCGCAGGGAGCCGAAGACCTGGAGCTGCGCCCCCAGCCGGTGCCGGGCGTCCTCCTGCACCGAGGCGGCGACCTCCTGCGCGACCGCGATGAAGGGCACGGCGAGCGGCACCTCGAGGACGGGGAAGCCCCGCTCCTCGGCCGCCTCGAAGAACGCGTCGTGCAGCGGCGGCATGTGCAGCTGCGCCGAGAGCGCGAGGCCCGACACGCCCGCGTCGTCGAGCCGCTCCAGATAGGCGCGCTGGCCGGCCGCCGTGCGGGGGACCGCCAGACCGGCCGTCATGATCACCTCGGCGCCCAGCAGCCAGGGCGTCGGATCGGCGAGCTCACTGGCGTGCGCCCATGACACGGAGCGGCCCAGGCCGCTGCTGCCGGCCTTCACCGAGAGCTGGAGTGCCGGGAAGGAGAGCAGATCCTCGACAGTGAGTTTGTTGCTGGCCACAGAAAAGAGCGTACATCTCTGTGCCGGACACAGTTGTCGCTGATCATCCAGGACCACAGACTGCTGGGACGCCCCTACGCATGAACGGAAGGTGGAGCGTCCGTGACGACCTCGATCACCGAAATCGAGACCTATGGTGTCGAGCGGATCCCGGACGCGGACCGCACGGCCCGCCCGATCGATCTGTTCCGCCTCGCCTTCGGCGGCGCCAACACCTTCGCGACCTGTGTGCTGGGCGCGTTCCCGATCCTCTTCGGCCTCTCCTTCTGGCAGGGACTCGCCGCGACCCTCCTCGGGCTCGTCGCGGGCGCGCTGCTGCTCGCCCCGATGGCCCTCTTCGGCCCGGCCAACGGCACCAACAACGCCGTCTCCTCCTCCGCGCACCTCGGTGTGCACGGCCGGGTCGTCGGCTCGTTCCTCTCGCTGCTCACCGCCATCGCCTTCTTCTCGATCTCGGTCTGGTCCTCGGGCGACGCGCTCGTCGGCGGGGCGCACCGGCTCGTCGACGTCCCCGAGTCCGACCTCAGCTACGGCATCGCCTACGCGGTCTTCGCCGCTCTCGTGCTGGTCGTCTGCGTCTACGGATTCCGCTTCATGCTGCTGGTCAACAAGATCGCGGTGCTGGCCGCCTCCGCGCTCTTCGTGCTCGGGGCCTTCGCCTTCGCGGGCGACTTCGACCCCGGATACGCGGGAGCCTTCGCCTCGACCGCCGATCCGCTGTTCTGGCCGTCCTTCATCGGTGCCGCGCTGATCGTCCTCTCCAACCCGGTCTCCTTCGGCGCCTTCCTCGGTGACTGGTCCCGCTACATCCCGGCCGGGGCCCCGCGCCGCCGGGTGATGGGGGCGGCGTTCCTCGCCCAGATCGCCACCCTGCTGCCGTTCCTCTTCGGCCTGGCCACGGCGTCGATCATCGCGTCGAAGGCCGCGAAGTACGTCGATCCGGCCGCCCCCAACTACGTGGGCGGACTGCTGGCGATCTCGCCCGGCTGGTACTTCCTGCCGCTCTGCCTCATCGCCCTGATCGGCGGCCTCTCCACCGGCACGACGGCCCTGTACGGCACGGGACTCGACTTCTCCAGCGTCTTCACGCGCTTCAGCCGCGTCCAGGCCACCTTCTTCATCGGCGTCCTGTCCATCGCGTTCATCTTCGTCGGCCGCTTCGCGCTCAACCTCGCGCAGTCCATCTCCACCTTCGCGACACTGATCATCACCTGCACCGCGCCGTGGATGGTCGTGATGGTGCTGGGCTACGTCACCCGGCGCGGGTGGTACGACGCGGAGGCACTCCAGGTCTTCAACCGCCGCCGGCGCGGCGGGCGCTACTGGTTCACGCACGGCTGGAACTGGCGGGGCATGTCCACCTGGCTCGTCTCGGCCGTCGTGGCGCTCCTCTTCACCAACCTGCCGGGCCAGTTCGTGGGTCCGCTGGGCGGCCTCGCCGACGGCGCCGACATCTCCCTGCCGGTGGGGCTCGCCCTCGCGGCCGTCCTCCACCTCACGCTCCTCACCGTGTTCCCCGAGCCGCGCGCCGTGTACGGCCCGGACGGGCCCCGCTTCGTCCGGGCGTCCGACACCCCCGTGCCGCCGATCACCGGCCCCGCCGGCGAGAGCGTGGCCGAGCCCGCCGCGGCGCACTGAGCCCCGCCGCCCCACTCATCCGCATCCGGGCGGACGACGCCCGCCACCAGGAGCAGATCATGAGCACCACCACCGTCCAGGAGGTCCGGGCCGCCGCGGACGCACTCGTCGTGGCCTTCGCCGAAGGCCGCCTCGACGACTACTTCGGCGCCTTCGCACCGGACGCCACCTTCGTCTTCCACACCACGGCCGAGCGGCTCGGCTCCACGGCGCAGTACCGCGCCCTCTGGCAGGAGTGGGTGGACCAGGACGGCTTCCGCATCGTCGGCTGCACCTCGTCCGCCCCTCTGGTCCAGCCCTTCGGGGACACGGCCGTCTTCAGCCACGACGTGGAGACGCGGGTCGCCACGCACGCGGGGGAGGAGACGGTCCGGGAGCGGGAGACCATCGTCTTCGCCCGCGCCGCCGACGGCCGCTGGACCGCCGTCCACGAACACCTTTCCGCCCGTACCACCGCCTGACCGGGAGACGTTCCATGACCACCACGTTCCGCAACTACATCGACGGTGCCTTCGCCGACGCCTCGGACGGCCGCACACTCGACGTGGTGGACCCCACCACCGGCGCCGTCTACGCGACCTCCCCGCTCTCGGGCGAGGCGGACGTCGACGCGGCGATGGCGACCGCTGCCGCCGCCTTCCCGCTCTGGCGCGACACGACACCGTCCGTGCGTCAGCGCGCGCTGCTGAAGATCGCCGACGCGATGGACGCACGGGCGGACGAGCTGGTCGCCGCCGAGAGCCGCGACACCGGCAAGCCGCTCCACCTCACCCGCAGCGAGGAACTCGAACCCGCCATCGACCAGGTGCGCTTCTTCGCGGGCGCGGCGCGGATGCTCGAAGGCCGCTCGGCCGGCGAGTACATGGAGGGGCTGACCTCGATCATCCGCCGTGAGCCCGTCGGCGTGTGCGCGCAGGTCGCGCCCTGGAACTACCCGCTGCTGATGGCGGTCTGGAAGTTCGCGCCGGCGCTGGCGGCCGGCAACGCGGTCGTCCTCAAGCCGTCGGACACCACCCCGGCGTCCACGGTGCTGATCGCCGAGATCATCGGCGGTGTCCTCGCCGAGCTGGACCTCCCGCGCGGAATCTTCAACGTGGTCTGCGGCGACCGCGACACCGGACGTCTGATGGTGGAGCACCCGACCCCGGCGATGGCCTCCATCACCGGTTCCGTGCGCGCGGGCATCCAGGTCGCGCAGAGCGCCTCCAAGGACGTCAAGCGGGTCCACCTGGAACTCGGCGGCAAGGCCCCGGCGGTGGTCTTCGAGGACGCCGACCTGGCGAAGGCGGTCGAGGACCTGGTGGTCGGCGGCTTCTTCAACGCCGGCCAGGACTGCACGGCGGCCACCCGCGTCCTCGTCCACGAGTCCGTCCACGACGAGTTCGTCGCCGCGCTCGCCGAGGCGGCGGCCGCCACGAAGACCGGGCAGCCGGACGACGAGGACGTGCTCTACGGCCCGCTCAACAACGCCGGCCAGCTCGCCCAGGTCAGCGGCTTCATCGAGCGCCTCCCCGCGCACGCCGAGATCCGCGCGGGCGGTCACCGCGTGGGCGACGAGGGCTACTTCTACGCCCCGACCGTCGTCTCCGGCCTCCGCCAGGACGACGAGATCGTCCAGAACGAGGTCTTCGGCCCGGTCATGACGGTCCAGTCCTTCACGGACGAGGCCCAGGCCGTGGAGTTCGCCAACGGCGTCGACTACGCCCTGGCCTCCTCGGTGTGGACGAAGGACCACGCGCGGGCCATGCGGATGTCGAAGAACCTCGACTTCGGGTGCGTGTGGATCAACACCCACATGGCTCTCGTCGCGGAGATGCCGCACGGCGGGTTCAAGAAGTCCGGCTACGGCAAGGACCTCTCCGCGTACGGCTTCGAGGACTACACCCGCATCAAGCACGTCATGACGTCGCTCTGATCCACGCGGGCACCGCGGTCCGGTCCGGCACCGGGCCGGACCGCGGGCCGGGCACGGCGCAAGGCGGAGCACGGTCCCCGTACGGCACGGGGCGGAGCGCGGTCCCCGTACGGCACGGGGCGGAGCGCGGTCCCGGTACGGCGGGGCGGAGCGCGGTCCCGGTTCGGCACGGGGCGAACAGTATGAACGCAACGGCCACAGGGCTGGCCCACGCGAGGCGGGGCTCCCTAGCATCCCGGCCTGCGGCGCAACTTCGCGTCCCGTACCCACTGGAGCCGTGCTGTGAACTCGCCTGACGCCCCCTCGGACGCCCCCCGGACGTCCCGGTTCCGCCGACATCTGCCGTCCGTGCTGGCGGCCGGGCTCGCGGCGGTACTCCTCGGAACGCTCGGCAACGCGACCGCCGTCGCACGGACCGGGCACCCCGCCCCCGTCGACTGTCCGGCCCGCCTGGCGGACACGGCGACGTGCTACTCCGGGCAGGACGCCGACGGGGCGTACTACACGATCGCGGTACCCACCCGGTGGAACGGCTCCCTCGTCGTCCACGCGCACGGCGGCCCCGACCTCGGCGACGCCTCCGATCCCTCCCGCAGCGCCGACGACCTCGCCCGCTGGGCGGTGATGGTCGACGAGGGGTACGCCTGGGTCGGCTCCTCCTACCGCCGCGGTGGTTACGGGACGCGGATGGCCGCCGCCGACACCGAGAACGCGCGCCGGCTGTTCGTCTCGGAGTTCGGGAAGCCCGGACGCACCTACGTGCACGGCCAGTCCTGGGGCGGAGACGTCGCGGCGAAGGTCGCGGAGACGTACGGCTCCCGGCCGGGTGCGTACGACGGGGCACTGCTGACCAGCGGAGTCCTCGGCGGGGGCTCGCGTGGATACGACTACCGCGTGGACCTGCGGGTGGTCTACCAGTACTACTGCCACAACCATCCCCGGCCGTCCGAGCCGCAGTACCCGCTGTGGCAGGGGCTGAGGGCGGGCTCGACGATGACGAGCGAGGGGCTGCGCGCCCGTCTGCAGGAGTGCACCGGGTTCGCCTCCGGGCCCGCCGAACGCACCGCGTCGCAGCAGCGCAACCTGGACGACATCCTTGCCGTCACCCGCATTCCGGAGCGCACGCTCGAGTCACACCTGCGGTTCGCGACGTTCACGTTCCGGGACATCGTGACGAACAGGCTCGGCGGGCGGAACCCCTTCGGCAACCGTGGCGTCCGGTACACCGGTTCGCACGACGACACGGCGCTCAACGCCGGTGTCGAGCGCTTCACCGCCGACCCCACCGCACACCGCGACCTCTCCTACGACAGCGACCTGACGGGCAAGGTGCCCTTCCCCGTCCTCACCCTGCACGCCATCGGCGACCCGACGGCCTTCGTCGAGCACGAGGCTGCCTACCGGGCCACGCTGCGGGGCGCCGGCCGTGAGCGGAACCTCGTCCAGACGTTCACGACGGAGACCGAACACAGCGCACTGAGCGACTCCGAGTACGCCACCTCCCTGGCGGCCCTCGACACCTGGGTGCGCTCGGGCCGCACACCGAGCGCACGCTCGGTCGCGGCCTCCTGCGGCGTGTTCGACCGGAGCTACGGCGGAGGGTGCTTCTACGACGACGGCTTCCGCCCCGCGCCGTACGCCTCCCTGGTCCGGCCCAGGCCGGGCGGCCTCGTGTGGCCGGCGATGACCGTTGCGCAGGAGAAGGCGTGGAGCCGGATCGACGGAGTCGGTATCGCGCCCTGACGGGGCGTCGGGCGGGCCCCGGGCCGGCGGACCTGCGGCGTCCGGCCCCCACGGGGCCCGGCCGCCGCGATGCGGTACCGCTCCCGGTTCCCGGTTCCGGACGGCTGACAGGGCATGCTGAAGACCGTGACCGTGGCCTTCCCCGGGGGATCGCCACGGTGCCGGACCAGGGAGGCGCGATGCCGGCCCTCCCGTGACGGGCGAAGGAACCGGATGGCGCACGATCGGGACCGGACGGACGGCGACCGAGACCGGACGGAGGGCGTCCGGGGATCAGGCCGGGCTGCGAGCGACCCGCGCTCCGGCCTGTCGCCCGCGCCCGTGGCCGGCGCCCTGGCGGACCGGCTCAAGGAGCGCATCTACGCGACGATCACGATGATCGCCGTCGTGGTCGGCCTGTCGCTGGGTGACGTCGGTGCCGCGGGCGCCCTGGCCACGGTCCTGACGACAGCCCTGGGGCTGTGGCTAGCGGCGTTCGTCGCGGACCAGCAGGCGCACCGCACCGTCCACCGCCACCTCGCCACCGGACGCGACCTGCGCCGCATGCTCTACGTCAGCAGCCCGCTGCTGTCCTGTGCGGTGGGCCCCTCCGTGATGATCGCCCTCGCCGCCCTGGACGTCATGGACCTGTCGACCGCGCTGACGGTGGCGGCCGGTGTGGGCGTGGCGTCACTCTTCGTCTGGGGCTGTGCGGGAGGGCTGCGCATGGGCGGCGGCGTCGTCCTCGCGGTGCTGGCCGGACTGGCCGACGCGGTGATCGGTGTCGCGGTCGCGCTGGTGAAGACGGCCGCCGGGCACTGACCGGGCGGGTGCGCACCCGCCCGGCCGGAGCCGCACGTCGTGCGCGACCGGCGCGCCCGTCCCCGTCCGCGGCACGTGCAGGTACTCCGCGTGCGGGGCGTGGCCCGCCGCAGACACGACGAGCGTGTGGCTTCCCGGGCGGAGCCCCTCGACGCGGTACCTGCCCGACCGGACGGACCCCGCCGCGACCCGCTTGCCCCGGGCGTCGATCACCGTGACCCATCCGGAGCACCCCGCGGGGTGCTCGCCGCACCGGACGGCGCCGGCGGCGGTGACTCCGCCGCACGACGTGGGCGAGGCGTCCGCCGCATCCGTCGCCGTGATCCGTGCCGTCCGGGGCGGGGGAGCGACCGGCGTACGAGAGGGCTTTCCCGCGCCCGCGGTCTCCGGTCGCACGGCCCACTGCGCGATCAGTGCCTGGGTGCGGCGTTCCCGCGGGGAACCCGCCGTGGCGTCGCACGCGTCGTCGTGCACGGTGAGCCCGCACCGTTCCGCGTATCCGGCGAGCGTCTCGTCGAGTGCGGCCAGCTCCCGCAGCGCCGTGCGCATGCGGGACGCCCGCGGCCCGGGCGGCGCCGTGTCCAGGTCCGCCCTCATCTCCCGTACCAGGGGGCCCACCCGCTGCCAGCCCTCCCCGGGCTCGCCCGTGGTCAGCGAGCGGTCCAGAGCGCGCAGCGAACGGCTCAGCGTCGAGGTGACGTGAGCGAAGCGTTCGGCCGTCCGGGGCGGCAGATCGATGTCGATGTCCGCCGCCGCGGCCAGCGCACGGGCGTGACCCGTGGCCGTGGTGAGCAGCGCGGTGCGGTTGTCCGCGTCACGTCCCCGGACACCGAGCGGCATGCGGACCAGGGGACGTGCCAGGCTCACGACCTGGAAGAGGGCGGAGTCGACCGCGCGGGCGGCTCCGCGCAGCCGGACGGGGGCCTCGGGGTCCTCCCAGCGCAGGGCGAGCTGCGACACGAGGTCGTCGACGGCGGACACGTAGCCGCGCTCGGCCTCCCGTGTGATCCTCCGGCTGGAGAGCGGGAAGATCAGCGCGGCGCAGGCGGTCGCGACGAGTATGCCGAGGCCGTTGTCCAGCAGACGTTCGCCGAGCAGGTGGTCCATGCCGGCGTAGGGCGTCGTCAGCCCGTACAGCTGCACCAGCGCGACGACCAGTCCGACGACCCACAGGGCGTACGCGCGCTGCATCCCCCAGGCGCCGAGGGTGAGGCCGAGGACGATGACCGTGAGCATGGCGTAGACGTGTCCGTGGCCCACCAGGTGCAGCAGCGCGAGGCCGATCACCGCGCCCGCCACCGTGCCGGCCATGCGGTGCCCGAACTTGCGCAGCCGCTCATGCGTCGTGTTCGTACCGAAAAGGGTGATCATCACGCCGACCAGCCCCCAGTAGAAGCGGTGCGGGTCGATCGCGTCGGTGAGGGGGCACACGACGGCCGCGGCGACCCCGGCGTGCAGGGGCGCGCGGACGAAGGGGATCGCACGCCGCCAGCTCCGCTCCGTCCGCGCGGCGAGCACCCGCTGGGTCGCGGCCCCGGATCCGGCGGGAAGGTTGCGCTCCAGGGCGACGGTCGGCTGGAAGGGGACCTGCGCCGGGGAGTCCGGGGTGCTCCAGCCCAGAGCGAGCCAGCGCGTGAGCGAACCGGCCAGGGAGTCGAGGAGGTGGGCCACACGGTACGCGGCCTCGACGGTCTCCGGCCGCCCCTGCCCACCGCACTCGTCGCGCACGCGGTCGGCCTGGCGGCGTATGCGCTCGGCTGCCGGACGCAGCCCCTGGGCGCTGCTGAGGGGGGTGTCCCGTGCGATGACGAGACCGACGGCCAGTGCCTCACGCAGCTGCGGCGGCACGTCGTGGTGCGTCAGGTCCTGCACGGCCCGTCCGATGCCGCGCAGGGCCAGCTCCGCGTCGAAGAGGTGACGGTGGAGCAGCTCGGCCGTGCCGGGGTCTGCAGCGACCTCCGGCTGGGCGAGCCGGCCGTCGATCGTGACGGTGGTGACGTTGAGATGGTGCAGGGCGCGTGCCATACGGCGGACGGCCCGCTCCTGATCGGCATCGGGGTCCAGCGCGTCGACCGCGGCGTCCGCCACCCGCCGGGCTTCCACGACGAAGGCGCGCTGGGTGCGCAGCAGGTCCTCGCGCGGCATCGGGTAGCACAGCAGCAGCCGGGTCAGGAGCACCGCGACGGCGGACACCAGGGCGACGGCGAACGCCTTGCCGGCCATGGCGGACGGAATGCCCGCCATCATGCCGACCATCATGCCGTTGAAAAGCATCATGCCCGTGAGCAGCGGGAGTTGACCGAACCGGGCGAGGAAGAAGGTGAGCGCCAGCGCGACCACCATCAGGCTGATCTCCAGCCCGCGGTCGTCATGCAGCTCGCCCGCCAGCCACAGGACGGCCGCGTAGGGGAAGGGCATCCACAGGATGGCGCGGGTGAGCCCCTGCCAGGTGTTCTCGGCGACGGCGAAGGCGCTCATCAGCCCCATCATCCCGCCGACCATCATGCCGATCATGGCCGGGACGTCCAGCACACCCGCCATCCCGTAGCCGACCGCCAGAGAGGTCACCATCGCGACGAGCGTGCGCCACCCCGCCTGGAGCTGCCCGAGGCCGGGGTCCGCGGCGAGCACCCAGTCCCACCGGCGCCGGGGGCCGCCCACCCGGTGCGGTGCCACGGCGTGCACGGCAGCCGGCACGGGTGCGGGCGGTGTGTGTTCCGGTGCGGTGTCCGACGGCCTGGTACCTGGGCTGATCAAAAGTGCTCCGAATCCATCGCGTTCAACAGGGTGGTGAGGGCGTCCCTGGCGGTGCCCACGGCGCGCTCGGAGTCGTCGACGCCCGCGTCGAGGCCGCGCAGGAGCGCCGCGGCCATCCGCCGGCGCCCCCGGTCGAGCAGTTCGCGTCCGGCCGGCGTCAGGGACGCCTCCACGACGCGCCGGTCCGCCGCGCGGCGTTCACGCGTGGCCAGCCCCCGCTCCTCGAGGCCCTGCAGGACCACGGTCACGCGGGGCTGGGCCATACCGGTGTGCGCGGCGAGGGCGGTGACCCGGCGCGGGCCGTCCTCCAGGGCGTCGAGTACGGCCACCTGGCTGCGGCCGAGCCCGAAGTCGCCGGTGCGGAAGAGTGTCTGCGACAGCCGTCCGATGCCTCGGAGGAGGCCCCGAGCGGCGCTCTCGATGCGCTGCTCGTCGGTGGGACCGGCCGGGGACGGCGATTGATGCATATAGCAATTATATAGATGTCAAGAGTGGAGGCGGAACCATGTGCGGGCAAAATGCCCGCCTTGCGCGCGCCCGGCGCTCCCGGGAGTGCCGGGGCGGACGGAAACGGCCCCTGCGTCGGCGGTTCCGGGCATGGGAACAGCCGGCGCAGGGGCCGCAGCGCCGGCCGGCGGGATCAGGGCGACATGCCGGGCGCCCGCCCGGTATGCGTGAGGCGGTGCAGCGCGCGGACCAGGGCCTCGACGCCCGCCTCCGCCTTGGACCGGGGGCACCCTACGTTCAGCCGTACCCACCCCGGTGCGCCGTAGGCGGCGCCCGGCATGATGGCCACCTTCTCCACCTCGACGAGCTCGCGCTGGAGCGCGTCGTCGTCGACGCCCAGGGGCCGGAGGTCGATCCAGGCGAGATACCCGGCCTGCGGAGGCTCCCAGCCGAGCCGCGGGAACTCCTCGCGGAGCCGCTCGGCGACCGTCGTGAGGTTCCCCGCGAGATACGCGCGCAGCGCGTCCAGCCAGGGCCCCCCTTCCCGGTACGCGGCGATGTGCCCGACCAGCGACAGCACGGCGGGTGAGGAGAGGCCGTCCGCCTCCTTGAGCTGCCGCAGGTACGCGTCACGGGATACGGGATCGCCCATGATCCCGTAACTGCCGGTCAGGGCAGGGATGTTGAAGGACTTGGACGCCGAGGTGACCACGGCCCAGCGGCCTTCGCCGCCGACTGTCGCCCAGGGGTGGTGGACATGCGGGGCATGAGCGAGGTCCGAGTGGATCTCGTCGCTGATCACGGCGACGCCGTGCCGCTCGCACAGCCGCGCCATCCGCTCCAGCTCGTCCTCCGGCCAGACCCTGCCCGTCGGGTTGTGCGGGGAGCAGAGCAGCAGCACGGCCGTGTCGGGCAGCGCCAGGAGCCGCTCCAGCTCCTCCCAGTCGTCGAGCGGGCACTCCCGCAGCTGCCTCCCGTGGGCCGCCACGGTCTTGGGGAACGCGTCGTACATGGGGCTGTGGGCGACCACTCCGTCACCCGGGCGCGACCAGAGCCGGAGCAGCTGCGACAGCTGGTAGACGACGGAGGGCGCGTAGACGATCGACGCCGGATCGACGGCCGTCGCGTGCCTCGTCGCGTACCAGTGGACGATCGCGGAGAGGAAGTCGTCCTGGCGCCACCGCGAGTAGCCCAGCACGCCGTGATCCAGGCGGCCGCGGAGCGCGGCCATGATCTCCGGGGCCGTCTCGAAGTCCATGTCGGAGATCGTGAACGGCAGCAGTCCGGGGACGCCGAAGCGGTCCTCGACGTAGTCCCACTGCGTGCACCAGGTGCCGTGGCGGTCCACCGGGACACCGAAGCCGTAGGGATCCGGGGCGGTCCCGGCCGCACCGGGGGAGACGGTCGTCATGATCAGCCCACCGGGATCATGGTGGCGATGGCGTCCTTCACGGACTGGACCTGCGGCCCGATGACGACCTGCACGGTGTGGCCGTCGAGCTTGATCACGCCCACGGCGCCCAGCTTCTTCAGCCGCGCCTCGTCCACCTCCGAGGCGTCCTCCACCGTCATCCGCAGACGGGTGATGCAGTTGTCCAGGGACCGGATGTTGCCGGCGCCACCGATCGCGTCGAGGATCGCCACGGCGTCGTACTTCCCCGCGACCAGCTCGCGCACGGGCTCCGCGTCCCCGTCCGCGGCGACGGGCGCGCCGTCCTCCTCCGGCTCCTCCGGCTCGTCCTCGCGGCCGGGGGTCCGGAGATCGAAGCGGGTGATCGCCCAGCGGAACAGGAAGTAGTACACGGCGAACCACACGGCCGCGATCACCGGCACCAGGTACCACTTGGTCGTCGAGCCCTGGAGGACACCGAACACCAGCCAGTCGATGACGTTGCCGTCGGTGTTCCCGATGAAGACGCCGAGCAGGGCGGCCGTGAGGAAGCCGAGCCCCACCAGGACCGCGTGGACGGCGTACAGCCACGGTGCGACGAACAGGAACAGGAACTCCAGCGGTTCCGTGATGCCGCCGACCACGCAGGCCACCACGCCCGACACCAGCAGGGCCTTGATCTCCGGGCGCATGCGCCTGTTCGCGCAGTGGTACATCGCGAGCGCCGCGCCGGGGAGGCCGCCCAGGTAGGACGCCATCTTGCCCTGGGAGAGGAAGTGCGTGGCGTCGGTGACGGCGCCGCTCGGCGCGCCCGCGCAGTCCAGGTGCGCGTAGAACATGTTCAGTGCACCGGAGACCTGGTCCCCGCACACGGCTCCCGAACCGCCGACGTCGGTGAACCGGAACATGGCGACGAGGATGTGGTGCAGGCCGATCGGCCGCAGCAGCACCTCTCCCATGCCGAAGAAGAACGGTCCGAAGACGCCGGTGTGACCGATGCCCCGGCCCACGGCGGTGATCCAGCCGTTGAAGGTCGGCCACACCAGCGGAATCAGCAGGCCGAGGACGCTGAGGGCCAGGGCGGAGATGATCGGGACGAAGCGCAGACCGCCGAAGAAGGCCAGTGCGTCAGGCATCCGCTGGGTACGAAAGCGCTGGTGGAGGAGGCTGACAACGATGCCAACGGCCACGGCTCCGAGGAGTCCCGTATCGATGGACTGCACCCCGAGCACGTCGGCTGTGCCGTAGTGCTCGACGGCCTTCGCGTCCTCGAAGTCGACGCCCTTGGCGGTGAGGAAGAAGTTCACAGCCAGATTCATGGCGGCGAATCCGACGAAGCCGGAGAACGCGGCGACACCCTTGTCCTCACGGGCGAGCCCGAGCGGAATGGCCATCGCGAAGAGGACGGGCAGGAAGGTGAAGGCGACCAGCCCCGTGTTGGCCATCCACGTGAAGACGAGGTGGAAGCCTTCGGCCTGCAGGAAGGGGAGGTTGTCGGTGACCGCCTCGCTGGACAGGGAGGAGCCGATGCCCAGCATGATGCCGCAGAACGCGAGCAGGGCCACCGGGAGCATGAACGTCTTGCCGAGCCCCTGGAGGAATTCCCAGAGTGCGGCCTTGGTCTTCTGCATGTGTACGGAACTTTCGAGCCTGGGGGGACGGGACCCGGGCGCTCGCCGTGGCGATGCGGGTCCCACGGGCGTGCGAGCGGCGCAGGGCCGACGAGGGGGTTCCGGCCGTCGCCCGCGATGCACCTGGGGATCGCCCGGTGAGCAGCGCCGGGCCAGGGCCGTTCCGCCGCACGGATCACATCACGGCAGGTCGGCGGCTGTCCATGGAGGCCGGGCACCGTTCCGCGGCGTGCGCGGACGTCGCGGCGCGGGGGAGTGGACCGGCTGTCGCGGACCGTGACGTACACCACTCGTTCGTGTGAGCGCAGGGTGTTTGGTGCCGCACCGGTGGGTAAGGGGCTCAGTGATCGCCGGGTCCGACAATCCGGTGGATAGTGTGCAAGAGCTACCGAATGAGGAGGTTCGATGTCCTCGAAGCGACGTCGCAAGAAGAAGGCCCGCCGCAAGAACGGCGCGAACCACGGCAGCCGTCCTCAGACCTGAGGGAGCGCCGACGGTGATCCGGGGGGTGGCACATGCCACCCCCCGGACGCGTTCCCGGCGGCCTGCCGCACGGCCGGGCGGCCGGACTCAGGCGTGGCCGCGGACCGGGGGCGGGCCGGGGTGCGGCACGGAGCCGCGCGGCTCCGCCGCGTACTGGGCGGCCTGCGTGGTGAACATGGCCGCGTAGCGTCCCTGGGCCGCCATGAGTTCGTCGTGCGTCCCCTGCTCGACGAGCCGGCCCCGGACGAGGACGTGGATGGTGTCGGCGTGGCGGACGCCGGACATGCGGTGCGTGACCAGCACGACCGCCCGGTGCGGGCCGGCGAGGCGCCGGATGGCGTCGAAGGCGGCGATCTCGGCCTCGGGGTCGAGCGCCGAGGTGGGTTCGTCGACGATCAGCACGCTGTCCGCCGGACACGTCCCGGTGCGAAAGTGGGTGCGGGCCAGGCCGATCTTCTGCCATTCACCGCCCGAGAGTTCGGACGCCCCGCGGAACATGCGGGCCAGCAGGGTCCGCGGTCCATGGGGGAGCCCGGCGATGACCGGGCCCGCCCCGGCGTAGTCGATGGAGGGCCGGAGGTCGTCCGGCCCGGCGTGCCGGCCGGGGCGGCCGATGCCGATGTTGAGGGCTGCGGTCATCGGCCAGCGCTGGAAGTCCTGTGTCAGCAGGGCCACGCGGTCGAACACCTGTGACCGGTCGAGGTCCGACAGCTCCTGCGTGCCCCAGTGCACCGTGCCGCGATGAGGCAGCAGCAGCCCGGCGAGGACCTTCATCAGCGTGCTCTTGCCCGAGCCGTTCTCGCCGACGACGGCGGTCACCGAGCCCATGGGGAGGGAGATCGACACCCCGTCCAGTGCCGGGGTGTCGCGGTCCGGATAGCGGTAGGTGACTCCGTCGAGGACCACCCGGCCCACCCGTTCGGGCAGACGTCCCCCTCCGCCGGGGATGGCGCGACGGGCGGCCTCGACCAGGAACCGGTCGTGGTCCTGCACGTACAGGCCCTCCTCGTGGAGCTGGTTGACATTCATGACCAGGGCCCCCAGGCTCGCCGAGCCTGACCGTACGGCGATCACCGCGGTGCCGGCCACGGCCAGGTCCATGTGGCCTGCCAGGATCAGCCAGACCATCACGCCGTAGGTGGAGGCCAGTGCGAGGCCGGACAGCGCCGCGGCCGCCATCTCGGTCATCGCCTTGCCGTTCGCGAGCCGCTTCTGCTCGGCCTCCGCGCTCTCCGCCATGCCGCGGTACTTCTCCAGCAGGAACGCGCCGACGGAGTGGATGCGCACCTCCTGGGCCGCGCCGCGCTCGGTGAGCAGGCTCGCGATCAGCCGGCTGGCACGCAGGTGCTCGACCCATGCCATCACGGACGTGTACCGCTCCTGGGCGACGCGCATCGCCCCCCAGCCGCGCGGGGCCGCGATCAGCAACAGCATCGGGAGCAGGGCCGGGTGGAGGACGGTCAGGATGCCCGCGGTCGCGACCAGGGAGATCGTGCCGTTCAGCGCGGCCACGCACGCGCTGATCATGCGCCGGGCGGAGGCCGCACCGAACTGCGCGACGTCGATCAGCCGGCGGAACTCCGGGTCCTCGATCGCCTCCAGTTCGACCACGGTCGCCGCCTCCAGGTACTCGGTCGTCGCGATCCGCTCGACGAGCGGTTCCAGGCGGCCGGCCCGTGACGTGGAGAGCCCTGCGAGGCCGGCGTCGACGACCGCGACGGCGGCCACGACGACCAGCGCGGGCAGGGCGGACCGCAGCCGCTCGACGGGGTCTCCGCCACCGAGCAGCGCGTGCATCACGGAGTTGACCGCCAGGAGGGCCACCGCGGCCGCGACGCCCTGGCCGACCTCGCTGATGCCGACCGTCAGCAGGGCCGGGCGGTCGGCGGCCCACGCCCGGCGCAGCGTCGAGCCGATCAGCCGGGGCATGGCCCGGAGCGCCGAGCCCATCGTCCGTTCGAGCAGGGCGCGTTCGTGCTCGGCGAACACGCCGTCGTAGCGCAACGGGCCGCCGAACAGCTCCTCTTCGGCGGCTGAGACCTTCGGCTCGACCGGGCGGGCGCGTCGGAAGAATCGCCTCACGTACGGCCTCCCCGGGCGTGGCCGTCCCTGCTCGGCTCCCTCACGCGCGCCTCCCCCGTCTCCGGTCGGCCGGTGGCCCTCGGCCCGCGCCGGGGCGGACGCTCAGCGGAAGCGTCGGCCGACCACAGAGAAGTGCCCAGAAGACAGGCCGTCGTAGCCCATCGGCGGGCGTACGCCGGAGCGGGAACCGTTCGCCGGCAGCAGCGCCGTCCCTCTCCCGGGGTCTCGGTCCTCGTGGGCGGGCTCCTGGAGGGCTCGGCCTCCTGGGTGGGCGAGCTCCCGGTGGTTCCAGTCCTCCTGGGCGGGATCCCGTTGGTCTCAGTCCTCCTGGGCGGGCAGCTCCGCGAGACCGCTCTCGCGCATGACGCGCTCGACCGTCCGGCCGAGGGGGCTCCGGTGGCCGATCACGGTCTCGATGCCGCCCGGCAGGAGATCGCGCTCCCGGTACCAGTCACGCAGTTGGTGCTCGGTCACCTGCGCCAGGTACACGGGATCGGCCTTGCCGGCGTGGCGGACGAACGTCTCGTCGATGGGGACGTCCAGGTAGTAGCAGCGGGAGACGCCGCGGTGGTCGGCGACCAGGTCCGTGAGCATCTCGCCGTAGCGGTCGGCGTACAGGATGCCCTCGACGACGACGTGGTAACCCGCTTCGAGCGCGTAGCGTGCCACCGTGTCGATCAGACCGATGTTCGCGGCGCCGGGCCGGTCCCGCTCACGCAGCACGGTCCGCCGGAGGTTGTCCTGCCCGACCACGGCCAGTCCGCGGCCGAAGCGGTCCCGGATCCCGGCCGCCACCGACGACTTGCCCGACGCCGAGTTCCCCCGTACGACGATCAGCCGGGTCTCTTCGCTCCCCGTCCTCATCCGCCGCACGCTACCGCCTGCCCGGGGGCCGCGGGCCCGTTCGTGCAGGGAGGCCCCGGTGCCTCCGGGGCCGTGGTCAGGTGAGCAGCTGGTTGCGGTGGGAGGCGCGACGTGCGGCCGTGAGCAGGGCGTGGATCTGCGGACCCGCCTGGTCGAGGCGTGCCACGGGCTTCGCGAAGGGCAGCCGTACATCGCGGTGGGTGCCGGGGTACTCCATGCGCAGGGTCACCCCGTAGCGGTCCATGGCGAGGGGGAGGACGCGCTTCACGCCCTTGTCCGGCTGCGGTTGCACGAGGCGGAGGAGCAGGGGCACGAGCTCCCCGTGTTCGTCCACGAGGTGGGTCAGCATCCCCGCCTCGCTGGTGGCGATCGGATCGGGCTCGGTCTCCTGCAGCGTGTCCAGAGTGACGAACGCCCGGCCCCCGTGGTCCTCGAAGACCGCCTGGCCGAACTCCATGCAGGTGCTCTCCGCGGCCTCCGTGCTGTAGGGGGCCGACAGCAGGCCGGTCACCGTGACACGGGCGCGCGTGCGGTCGCGCACCGGCGTGGGCGCGATGTCGGTGAACTCCAGCCGGACGGGGACGCGCGGCCCGGCCGGGTCGAGGCCCGCCTCGGACGGCTCGTGCAGGTGGATGTGGCCCATGGCGGCCGTGCCGTCGAGCCGGTGCACCTCGACGGGGTCGAGTCCGTCGCTCACCACCGTCATGGAATGGGCCGCGGTCAGGATCGACAGCACGCGTTCGGCGGGGGTGGGCTGTGTGACGCGGGAGGAGGTGAAAGGACGCATCCAAGTTCTCCAGAGAGCAGGCGGGGAGACCTCATTGCAGTTACTTAGGTATGCCTAACCTAACCCATGAATGCCGGTTCGGGTAGCGCGCCGCCCTGACCGAGGAATGTTCGAGACGTACCCGGTGGAGGGGGGCCGTACGATCTGTTGGTCGGACGGCATTTCGGCGCGGGGGTGGTCCAGGGTCCGGCCGGCCGTGCGCCGGGGGAGCCGGCCGGCGCCGTACGGCAACGACGAGGGGAGCCGGGCCGTGGCGAATCGCTGGGTGGGGGTGACCGTCGACTGCGTCGACGTGGAGCGGGTGTCGGCCTTCTGGAGCGTGCTGCTCGACCGTCCGCCGGGGCCGTCCCGGCCTGGCTGGGTCTACCTCGGCCGTCACGACGACCCGCAGCCGCGCCTCGTGTTCCAGCCCGTTGCCGAGCCGAACCCGGGCAAGGTCCGTCTCCATCTGGACGTCCTGGTCGACGACATCGACCAGGGCATGGCACAGGTCCTCGCCCTGGGAGGCCGGTCCACCGGAGAGCGGCACGACTACGACGAGGGTGTCGTCGTCGTGATGGCCGATCCCGAAGGACACGAGTTCTGCCTGTCGCAGTTCTACTGACCGTTCGCATGAGCCGGCGCCGCTCCGCGATCGCGCACCCCCGCGCGGGCAGCGCCCACGCGGGGGTGCGCCCCGCGGCGGCATGGCGGGGGAGGTGCGGAACGGTGGCAGGACGCGGAGCTGTCCTCCTGCCCGGCCTCCCGCAGCAGTGACCCGGGAGCTGGCCGGATGCGCGCGATTCCGGACCGGGCCGCCCGCCGGGGTGAACTCGACCCCGGTGTCCCGCTTCAGGGCCGGCCCGGTCGCCCTCCCGGTGGTGCTGGTGCTCCATGAGCTCCTCATGGTCCGCCGCACCCTCTCCGAGGCCGGCCTGGAGGAGATCGTGGATGTCCTGTTCCTTCCCCTCGTCGTGCCCGGGAAGACGCACCACACCTGGCCGCGCGTCGTACGGGCGGCCGGCCGTCCCTGCGACGTCCGTGTAACTGCTGTCCGTTACAGCTGTGTTGAGCCGACATGAGCTGCGGCTGCCGCGGTGCCGCCCTCAGGTGATCCCGTCGGGGCCGCTGAGCTGCGCGGACGGCGGGCGTGCACCTGGTGCCCGTGTGAGGACCGTTGACAAATGGGTGACCTGCTAGAAACCTGTCACCCCAGCACCGCAAAATATTGACCGGATCACTCAAAAACCTAGGCAATTAGCGCGAGTTCCCGGCGGGTGGCCTGCTCCCTCACCTGCCGGAGTCCGGGATCGTCCCCCCATCGGTGTACCGGCAGCCGGCACCCGGCCGCCGCCGACCGCCCGACCGCCGTGCAGGCGTCGCGCGGGACGGCGGCGCTTCGGCGTGCTCCTTCCGGTCCCGCAGCCTCACGGAACAGAGGACAGCATGAGATGGAAGCAACTCGGCTGGCGGTTCGTCGTCGGCGCGGTGACAGCCGCACTGATGACCGTCGGGCTCCTGCCGGTCACCGCCACGGCGGCAGTCCAGCGGACCGACCTGGCCCTCGGTAAGCAGGCCACGACCAGCGGGTCCCACGGTGCCTACCCGGCGTCGAACGTCACCGACGGGAGTCAGGCCACGTACTGGGAGAGTCCCGGGACCTTCCCGCAGTGGGTCAGGATCGACCTCGGCAACCGGTTCGACGTCGACCAGGTGGTGCTGAAGCTGCCCGCCGCATGGGAGGCGCGGACCCAGACGCTCGACGTCCAGGGCAGCACCGACGGGAGCACCTTCAGCACGCTGTCGGCCTCCGCCGCACGGGCGTTCAGCCCCTCGGCGGGCAACACCGTGACGATCGGCTTCACCGCGAAGCAGGTGCGGTACATCCGTGTCCAGGTGACCGCCAACACCGGCTGGAACGCCGCGCAGCTCTCCCAGGTGGAGGTCTACGGCGAGGAAGGGACAGGCCCGCCGCCCGCGACCGGCTCCAACCTGGCGCTGAACAAGCCGATCGAGGCGTCCTCGGTCGCGCAGACCTATGTGGCGGCCAACGCCAATGACGACAAGCTGGGCACGTACTGGGAGTCGAACGGTCACCCGTCGACCCTCACGGTGAAGCTCGGCGCGGACGCCGACACCCAGGCCGTCGTCGTCAAGCTCAACCCGGACCAGGCGTGGGCGACCCGCACCCAGAGCCTCCAGGTGCTCGGACGGGCGCAGTCCTCCACCGGTTTCACCTCGCTGAAGGACCGGGCGGACTACGTGTTCAGCCCCTCGGGCAACCAGAACACGGTGACCATCCCGGTCAGCGGACGGTACGCGGACGTACAGCTCAAGTTCTTCGCCAACACGGGTGCTCCCGGTGCCCAGGTCGCCGAGGTCCAGGTGGTCGGGACCGCCGCTCCCAACCCCGACCTGACCGTCTCGGAGCTGACGTGGTCGCCGGCCTCGCCGTCCGAGAAGGACGACGTCACCGTGAACGCCACCGTGCGCAACACGGGCACGGCGGCGTCCGCCGCGACGACCGTCGACGTCAGCGTGGAAGGCGTCGTCGCCGGCAGCGGGGCCGTGGGCGGACTCGCCGCCGGGGCCTCGGCCACCGTGGCCGTCGGCGTCGGCAAGCGGCCGATGGGCTCGTACAGCGTCTCGGCGGTGGTCGACCCGACCGACACGGTCGCCGAGCAGGACAACAGCAACAACAGCCGCACCGCCTCGTCGAAGCTCGTGGTGAGCCAGAGCCCCGGTCCCGACCTGGAGGTGCTCGGGATCACCTCCAGCCCGTCGAACCCCGCCGTGGGGGCACCCGTCACCTTCACCGTCTCCGTCCGTAACCGCGGTACGACAGCGGTGAGTTCCTCGACCGTCACCCGTCTGCAGGTGGAGAGCACCACCCTGAACGGCACGACCGGTGCGATCGCCGCCGGAGCCACCGTCGCCGTGCCGGTGAGCGGGAGCTGGACCGCGAAGAGCGGCGGGGCCAACCTGACCGCCACCGCGGACGCGACCGGTGTCGTCGCGGAGACGAACGAGAGCAACAACGTCTTCTCCCGCGCCATCGTGGTCGGCCGCGGTGCCGCAGTCCCCTACACCGAATACGAGGCCGAACAGGGCGCGTACAAGGGGACGTTGCTCAAGTCCGACAAGGAGCGCACCTTCGGGCACACCAACTTCGCCACGGAGTCGTCGGGGCGCGAGTCCGTGCGGCTGAACACCACGGGCGAGTACGTCGAGGTCACCTCCACCGTGCCGTCGAACTCGATCGTGGTGCGCAACTCCGTCCCCGATGCACCGGGCGGAGGAGGAGCGGAGGCCACGATCAGCCTCTACGCCGACAACACCTTCGTACGGAAGCTGGCGCTCTCCTCCAAGCACAGCTGGCTCTACGGTGACACGGACAGCCCCGAGGGCCTGACCAACCAGCCCGGACCGGACGCCCGCAGGCTGTTCGACGAGTCCAACGCCCTGCTCGGCCGGACCTACCCCGCCGGGACGAAGTTCCGTCTCCAGCGCGACGCCGGTGACTCGGCCTCCTTCTACATCATCGACCTGGTGGACCTGGAACAGGTGGCACCGGCCCTCGCCCAGCCGGCCGGATGCACGTCGATCACCACCTACGGAGCCGTCCCGAACGACGGGATCGACGACACCGACGCCATCCAGCGTGCGGTGACGGCCGATCAGAACGGCGACATCGGCTGCGTGTGGATCCCGGCGGGCCAGTGGCGGCAGGAGCAGAAGATCCTCACCGACGATCCGCTGAACCGCGGCCAGTTCAACCAGGTCGGCATCAGGGACGTCACGATCCGTGGCGCGGGCATGTGGCACTCCCAGCTGTACACCCTCACCCAGCCCCAGAACGCCGGCGGCATCAACCACCCGCACGAGGGGAACTTCGGCTTCGACATCGACGACAACACCAAGATCTCGGACCTGGCGATCTTCGGCTCGGGCACCATCCGGGGCGGCGACGGCAACGCCGAGGGCGGGGTGGGCCTGAACGGGCGCTTCGGTGACGACACCAAGATCACCAACGTGTGGCTGGAGCACGCGAACGTGGGCGTCTGGGTCGGTCGCGACTACGACAACATCCCGGATCTCTGGGGCCCCGGCGACGGCGTCGAGTTCACGGGCATGCGGATCCGGAACACCTATGCCGACGGCATCAACTTCGCCAACGGGACGCGCAATTCGACGGTGTTCAACTCCTCGTTCAGGAACACGGGTGACGACTCGCTGGCCGTGTGGTCGAGCAAGTACGTGAAGAACCCGTCGGTGGACGTCGGTCACGACAACCACTTCCGCAACAACACCATCCAGCTGCCCTGGAGGGCCAACGGCATCGCGGTCTACGGAGGTTACGGCAACACCATCGAGAACAACATCATCTCCGACACGATGAACTACCCCGGCATCATGCTGGCGACGGACCACGACCCGCTGCCCTTCTCCGGGCAGACGCTGATCGCGAACAACGCCCTGCACCGCACGGGAGGGGCGTTCTGGGGCGAGGCCCAGGAGTTCGGCGCGATCACGCTGTTCGCGGCGGGCCAGGACATTCCCGGGGTCACGATCCGGGACACCGACATCCACGACTCCACCTATGACGGGATCCAGTTCAAGTCGGGCGGCGGGTCCGTGCCGGGAGCGCAGATCTCGCACGTCCGCATCGACAACTCCGTCAACGGCTCGGGAATCCTGGCCCATGGCGGGGCACGGGGCAGCGCGACCCTGACCGATGTGACCATCACCGGTTCGGCCGAGGGCGATGTCGTCGTCGAACCCGGATCACAGTTCGTCATCAACGGCAGCGCGGGGAGGGCGACGGCCCGGAAGTAGCCCGGGTTCCGGGGGCCGGCTCGACCGGCCCCCGGAGTTCCCCCGCCCGGCCCGCCCCGCCGGCGGTCACGAAGCCATAATCCCTCCATGAGCCTCAGTGCACGCCAGCTCCTCCTGGCCACCCTGGACCGCCAGCTCCTGCTGGAGCGGCAGCGGATGGACGTGCCCGAGGCGGTCCGCCAGGTCTGCGCCCTCCAGGCGCAGTCACCCGCCTCCCCGTACGTGGCCCTGTGGAACCGGGTGGAGGACTTCGACCCCGCGGACCTCGACGCGGCCTTCGCGGACCGCAGGATCGTGAAGGCGACCCTCATGCGGATCACACTGCACGCCGTCCACGCGGAGGACCATGCACCCTTCCACGCCGCGATGACGGGATGTCTGCGGTCGAGCCGGCTGTACGACCGCCGTTTCACCTCGACCGGTCTGCCGCCGGAGGAGGTGGACGCGCTGCTTCCCGATCTCGTTGAGCTCCTGGCACACCCTCGCACCGGCCCGCAGGTGGAGGAGGAACTGGCCAGCCGGTTCGGCGAGCACGCGCGCCGCGTGTGGTGGGCGTGCCGTACGTACGCGCCGTTGCACCATGTCCCCGCGGCCGGCGGCCCCTGGGCGTTCGCGCTGCCGAACGTCTACCGCTCCTCCCCGGCCCCCTCGGCGCCGACGCCGCAGGAGCGGGCGGCAGGGGTGCGGCGGCTGCTGCTCGCCCACCTCCGGGCGTTCGGACCGGCGTCGGCCCAGGACTTCGCGCGGTTCACGCTCCTGCCGCGCTCCGAGGTCTCGCAGGCCGTGCGGGAACTCGACGACCGGCTGGTGCGGTTGGCGGGCCCCGGTCGCGCCGTCCTGTTCGACCTGGCAGGCGCGGTCGTGCCGGCCGAGGACACCCCGGTGCCGCCCAGACTGCTGCCGATGTGGGACAGCACCATGCTGGCCCACGCCGGCCCCGGCCGGACCGTTCCCGAGGAGTACCGTCCGCTCGTCGTCCGGAGGAACGGCGATGTGCTGCCCTGCATGCTCGTCGACGGGCGGGTCGCCGGTGTGTGGCGCGCCACGGACGACGGACTCGAACTGTCCTCCTTCCACGAGCTGGACAGGGCCGCGCGGGAAGGACTGGCCGAGGAGGCGGAGAAGCTGGCGCTCCTGCTGGCCGGCCGGGATCCGGCGGTGTACCGGCGGTACGGGCACTGGTGGGACAAGGGGTTCCCTGTGGTCGACACCATGGTCGTCAAGGTCTGAGGAGTGGCGGGTTCCGGACCGGAGGGGACGGGATCTGTGCCCAGGGGCAGTGCGCCGAACGAAAGCGGGACGAGCCTCAGTTCTTGACGGATTCGACGATCCGCAGGGCGGCCTCGGCGGGTGTGAGGTGCGTGGTGTCCACGACCTCGGCCTCGCTGTGCAGCCAGGTGCGGGCCGCCTCGGCGTACGGCTCGAGGTGGGAGAGGCGGAACGAGGACGGGCCGAGAACCGTGTCGCCCTCGATACGGTCACGGAGCGTGTGCTGGTCGGCATGGAGGACGAAGTGCCGTACGGGAATGCCGTGCCGGGCGAGGCCGGAGCTGATCTCGCGCCAGTACTGCTCGACCAGGACGGTCATGGGCATCACCAGGATGCCGCCCGTGTAGTCGAGTACCTGGCGGGCGGTCTCGACCACGAGCGGCCGCCACGGCGGCCAGTGCTGGAAGTTGTCCGTATCAGGCAGCCCCGGCGTGATGTCCATGAGCGTCTCGCCGACTTTCTCGGCGTCGAACACCCGCGAGTCCGGCATGAGTTGCTGTACCAGTGGACTGGTCGTCGTCTTGCCCGCGCCGTGGGTTCCGTTGAGCCATACGATCATGGCCCCACGCTAGCGCTGTCCGGACCTCCGGGGGCGGGTACGGGGAAGCGGGGTCGGGGCGGAGTCGGCAGGGACGGCCGGGGATCGTGCCCGTCCGGCAGGCACCCGGCCGCACGCGAGGACATGCGCGATGCGGGTGCGAGCGGAATCCGATGGCCCCTGCCGGGTCGCCCGCTGCGCTCTCGCCCCACCCCGCCCGTTCCGGCTCCGTCTTCACTGTGGGAGGCGGCTCGTAGGCTGCTCGGCACACCGGACAACCGGAGGTTCCGTGTCCAGCCATCCCGGCGTCCGCGCACTGTCAGGCCTGCTCGTGCCGTGCAGCCGAAGCAGCGAAGGGGCGCCCCATGACGTGGCCGGAGTGGCGGAGGCCGAGCGGCGGCTGGGGGTACGGCTGCCCTCGGACTATTCCCGGCCTCGCGCGACGGGGTCGTCCCACCGGCCCGCACCGCGTCGGTCGTCACGGGAATACCGGTCCGGGCCGGTGAACTCGCCTGCCGTACTTGCATTCGAGTGCGAGGCGCGGGATAAAGGTGAGGAAGAGGGGCACAGGCGACTTCTCACGATGGCCGCCGCGAACGACCCGCCCGTACGACACGAGGTGAAGATCCATGGGCAAGATGACCTCCGCGATCAAGCAGGTGCGCGGGCGGATCATGGAAGCCGACGGCAAGGCCCTGCAGAACCCGCGGCTGCGGGACGAAGGGCGCCGCCTGCAGGAGAAGGGGCGCGAGGGCCGGTAGCACCGGACGCCCCGGCACCCCCTCAGGACGCCGGGTCCTGGGCTCCGGCGCCGTACACCCCGTGCTCGGGCAGTCCCGCCGTCTCGAAGGTGTGCACCGACAGCCCGCGCGGTGTCGTGCGATGGCTGACGAGCCGCAGCCCGGCCGGGGTGCCGTCGTCCGGGAAGAGCCGCCTTCCGCGGCCGGCCACGACCGGGGCGATCGCGAGCCGCAGTTCGTCGACCAGGCCCGCCGCCAGCAGGGACCGGGCGAGCCGGGAGCTGCCGTGCACCTGGAGGTCCCGTCCGGGGCGGCGCTTGACCTCGGCGACCTGCGACGGCACGTCCCCGTCGAGGATGGTCGTCGGGTTCCACGCGGCCGCGGTCAGACTGTGGGACGCGACGTACTTGGGCAGGCCGTTCATCAGGGGTGCGAAGGGGTGGTCGGTCATCGTCGGCCAGTCGCGGGCGAAGCTCTCGTAGGTACGGCGTCCGAAGAGCAACGCGTCCGCCGTGCCGAGCCAGGCGGCCGCCACAGCGAGGAACTCCTCGTCCAGGTACGGCACGAACCAGCCGCCCTGATCGAACCCGTCCGTGGGGTCCTCGTCAGGGGAGCCCGGCCCCTGCGAGACACCGTCGAGGGTCAGGAACTGCTGAACGACAAGCCTCATCACGCATCGCTCTCTTCCGCTCCGTCGTGGGCCGACACGATGTGGCCCCAGGGTCAGACTCTGCCACCCCTCATGGGCCGGTACGGGCCGACACCCGACGGCCCGCCCGGACTCGTGCGGATGCCGTGGGGGGAACGCGGCGGCGGGGAGCCGGCCGGTCCGGGGTGAGGAAGAGGGGCCCTGCTTGCCGGTCCCCTCTCCCTCACCCGGGGTGGCTCAGTAGATGTTGGCCTCCACGGCCGGGCCGTCCCCCCGGGTGCTGTTGATCTGGGCCCGCAGCGAGATCTCGTCGTAGACGCGGAACTCCCGCACGATGCGGCCCTCCTGGACCAGGAACTGGGAGACACCGAGCACGGTCACGGGCTGATCGGTCAGCGGCCCGAAGACCGGCGTGCCCCGGTAGGTCCCGTGCATGGTCCACGTGACGGCGACCCGCAGTCCGGCGTACCGCGGCGCGTAGTTGGTCTGTACGTCCCGCACCGCGAACCGGGCGTCCGGGAAGGCGCCCACCATGGAGAGCAGGTCGCTCTGGTAGCGCTCGGGGCGGATGACGGTCCGGTCGCCGACGGTGTGCAGGAAGAGGTCCCGCACCATGAAGTCGTCGACCTTGTGCAGCCGGCGCCGGGTCCAGACCTCGTCGATGAACTCCAGCACCATCTCGCACTCGGGCCGGTACGCGTCCGGGCGGGGGCCGCTGACGCCCACGGACAGGACGTCCTCGGGCGGCTCCTCGGTCATCGACCCGCTGTATCCCTGGAAGCGCAGGGCGCGGGCCGCCTCGTCCGGGTCGACGCCCCGCTGCAGGCAGTCCGCCAGCTCGTCGCGGACCACCCACTCCTCGACCATGCGGCCGCGCCGGTAGAGGCAGTTGGCGACGGTCCGCTTGCGGATGCGGATGTTGCGCCCGTCGACCAGGTGCTCGTCCGCGGAGAAGACCAGGTGGGAACTGAGGAAGGCGTCGTCCCCGCGCGCTTCCCACACCACGTCCTCGGCCTGGCCGATGTGTCCGGGCGTACTGCCCATGCGCATCGTGCTTCCCTCGATCACACCGTCGCGGCCCACGACGGTGCCGAGGCTGGTGTGGACGATCGAGTCGGGCTCGTAGTTGTCGACGATGTAGGAGATGTCCCGGCCGACCCAGATGCGGTCGGTCACCTCACGGATGAAGTCGTCCGGGTCTTTGTAGGGGAGATAGGCGGCGGGGTCCAGGGGCATGAGAGGTACCTTTCGCGATCTGCACGGATTTCTGAATGCGTATGTATGGAGGGTGGACGTGCTGGGTGTGGAGACGGTGCGCCGAGGGGGAACGGCGCGGTGGTGCGCACGGCTCACCGGGCGAACTTGTCCGCCCCGAGGTGACTCCGGTACGTCTCCGTCATGAAGGCGCTCACGACGACGAGGGCCATGACCGCGGCCACCGCCAGATAGGCCCACACGGCGTAGATCGTGTCGAAGGTGGTGACGAGCAGGGCGGCGACGAACGGGGTGATCCCCATGAAGATGGAGAACGAGCTGTTGTACGCGATGGCGCTCGCGCTGAAGCGGGTGCGAGTCGCGAAGAGTTCCGCCGCGCAGACCGTGACGATGCCGGTCAGGAAGAACTCGGGGACGATGTAGATCAACTGGCTCGCGACGGCCGCCCCGAAGGTTCCCTGCTCGCCGACCCGGAAGGCGAGCGGCACCAGGACGATGCACGCGACGGCTCCGGCGATGATCATCGGTTTGCGGCCGATCCGGTCCGAGAGGATTCCGGCCAGGGGCAGCATCGGGATGAGCGCGGCTATCGAGATCGCGTTGGAGGTCAGCGCCATCCAGCGGGGCAGGCCGAGCGTCCCCGTCAGGTATTCGGGATAGAAGGTGACCCAGCTGTAGGAAAGGATCGCGGCCATGACCGAGATGCCGCAGAACGCGAGCATCGGACGCCACTGCGTGCGCAGGGCCTCGCGGATCGGGGCCTTGACGACCACGGCGCCGTCCTCGGTGGCCCGGACGAACTCGGGCGACTCCTCGATGCGCCGGCGCAGCCAGATCCCGACCGCGCTCAGGGGGAGCGCGAGGAGGAACGGGATGCGCCAGCCCCAGGAGTCGAGCGAAGGTCCCTGGAACAGCCAGCTGGCGAGGGCCGCCGTGCCGGCGCCGGCGAGGATGCCCACGAAACAGCTGTTGGAGGCGTACGAGGCGTAGTAGGCGCGGCGGTCCGGCTCCGCCCATTCGACGATGAAGGCCACCGCGCCGACGTACTCCCCGCCCGACACCATCCCCTGGACGACGCGCAGGAGGAGGAGGAGCAGGGGTGCGAGGATCCCGATCTGGTGATACGTCGGCAGGGCGCCGATCAGGGCGGTGGCCACCCCCATGAGCACGATGGTCCAGAGCAGCGTCTTCTTGCGGCCCACCCGGTCTCCCCAGCGGCCGACGAGCGTTCCCCCCAGGGGGCGGAAGAGGCAGGCGACGGCGATGATCGCGTAGGTGCTCAGCACCGCAACCGCCTGGTTGCTCTCCGGGAAGAAGGCGGGGGCCAGGACCGGCGCCATGTAGCCGTAGAGGCCGTAGTCGAACTGCTCGACGAAATTCCCGACGCTTCCCGCCCCGATGGCTCGGCGGATCTCCTTCCGCTTCTCCGGGTCGACCTCGTGCGTGGCGACTGCGGTGGTGGGCGGCGCTACAGCGGACATGGGTTCTCCGTTCGCGCAGTGAGAGTTATGCATACGTATGAACTTTCGCCGAACACTAGGGAGCGCGGGGAGGGCCGTCAAGGGGTCCGCGCGACGGATTCGGCGAGCACCGGGAGTACGTGACGGGCACCTGCACGGCGAGGCCGGAGACCTGCGCGCAAGCGGGCCACCAGCGTGCCGTGCGGGTGCGGGGACCCGCGGGAGCCCGCGCGGTGTCCCCGGCTGCGGGGTGGCACCGGCGGGCCCCGGAGGACCGCCCCGGGGGAGTCCCGAAGAGCTGGCGGAAGGACGCCGACGACCGGCCCACGGAAGGCCCGCCGGAAGTCTCTGAGGGTGCCCGGTGAGGAGCCCGCCGCCTCCTCACCGGCCCCGGACGGGCCCGGGCCGGGAGACGAGGAGTGGTGCGGAAGGGCGAGCGGCGGACGGCACGCGGCGTCACGACGGCCGGCCGCCCTCCTCACGGGAGGCGGGAGCCGCCAGGGACCGGAAGGTGTCCATCAGGACCTGGGCCATGTTGTGGAGCACCAGCTGGGCCCCGGCCCGCTCGGCGTCCCGGACGCCTTCCGGGCCCGCCACGATCGTCATGACCGCCCGCCCCGCCTCCCGGGTCGCCCGGTGAGCCGTGGCGACCAGCCCGTCGATCACGTCCGTCCCGGGGAAGGCGCAGTCCGCCGCGAGGTCGGCCGGTCCCACGAGCACCGCGTCCACCCCCTCCGAGCCGGCGATCTCCCCCGCGGCGGCGACGGCCTTCTCCGTCTCGACCATCGCCACCACCAGGGCGTCCCGCGAGGCGGTGACATGGTCGGCCGCCGAAACGGTGCCGAAGCGGCCGGCTCTGCTGTACGTCGCGAAGCCCCGTGTCCCCAGGGGCGGATAGTGGACCGCCTCCACCGCCCGGTGCGCGTCCTGCGCGCTGTCGATGTGCGGATGGACGATCCCCGCGGCCCCCAGGTCGAGGCAGCGCAGAGCGAGAGCGGGCTCGGAGGTGCCGACGCGGACCAGGACGTCGATGCCCCGGGCGGCCGCGGCGGTCATGTGGTGCTGGAGCGCCGTCATGTCCGCGGGCCCGTGCTCGCAGTCGATGACCACGTAGTCGAGGCCCGCGACGCCCGCCATCTCCACCAGGGTCTCCGACGGAAGCCGCAGCAGCGCACCGTACAGCCGTTCGCCGGCCGCGAGCCGTGCCTTGAGGGAAGTGCGCTCGGTGAGGGCGGGGCGGTGATCCGCCCGTGCCGCCGTCACCGTGCCACCATGCCCGCCGAGAGGTCGATGTCGGCGCCGCACAGCCCCGGCATCCGCAGCATCGCGCTCACCGCGGCGCCCACCTCCTGCTCGGTGACCATCCGCCCGAGGGCCGACCGCGACACGAACTCCTTCTCGGCCTCCGCGTGGCTTCTGCCGGTGCGCTCCGCCTCCAGGCGGAAGTTCCGCTCCATCCGGGGGCCCGACACGGGCCCCGGGGACAGCGAGTTCACGGTCACCCCCAGGGGCCCCACCTCGCCCGCCAGGGTCGCCGTCAGCCCGATGACCGCCATCTTCGACGCGCAGTAGGGGGTGCGACGCAGCAGCGGCCGCTTGCCCGACACCGAGGCGATGTTCACCACGTCGCCCGAGCCCCGCGCCGTCATGGCAGGAAGGAACGCCCGGCACATCAGGAACACCCCGCGCACGTTCACGTCGAAGACCTCGTCCCACTCCGGTACCGGGATCTCGGTGAGCGGTGCCACCGGTCCGGCGATCCCCGCGTTGTTGACCAGCACCGAGATCTCCTCGTGCGCCAGGCTCTCCGCGAGCTGTGCGACCTCGTCGGGGCGCGACACGTCGCAGACCCGGTGGACCGCACCGGGCCCCAGGCGGGCGGCCGTCTCCTCCAGGGTGTGTCCGTTGCGGCCGGTGATCACCACACGGGCCCCGCCGGCCAGCAGCGAGCGCGCGATCGCGGCGCCCAGGCCGCTGCCGCCTCCGCTGACGAGCGCGGTGCGTCCGGCCAGTGGGGCCGTACCGCCGCTCATGCGCCGGCCTCGTCGTTCCACGGCAGCGTGCCGTTGCCGTACTTCGCCGCCCGTACGTCACCGGAGCGGGCGTGCCCCTCGAACAGCTCGACGCGCGACGCGCGCCCGCAGACCTCGCCGAGCAGCGCCGACGAGGAGGTGTCCGTGACCTCCTGGTAGGTCACGGTCTTCAGGTACTTCCCCACCCACAGGCCGCCGGTGTAGCGCGCGGCGCCCCGCGTGGGCAGGACGTGGTTGGTGCCGATGACCTTGTCCCCGTACGAGACGCAGGTGCCCTCGCCGAGGAACAGGGCGCCGTAGTCCCGCATCCGGTCCAGCGCCTGGCGAGGGTTCTCGGTGAGGACCTCGACGTGCTCACTGGCGTAGGAGTCCGCGATCTCGAAGGCCTCCGCAAGGGAGCCGGCCACGACGATCTCGCCGTGGTCCCGCCAGGCGGGACCGGCGAAGTCCTTCGTCGGCATGCCCGGCAGCAGCCGCTCGATGTGCGCCTCGACCTCCCGGCCCAGCGCCTCGGACGTGGTGACGAGCACGGCGGGCGAGTCCGGGCCGTGCTCGGCCTGCGAGAGGAGGTCGACGGCCACGACGAACGGGTCCGCGTGTTCGTCTGCGATCACGAGGATCTCCGTCGGGCCCGCGAACAGGTCGATGCCGACCTCCCCGAACAACTGCCGCTTGGCCTCGGCGACGTACGCGTTGCCCGGGCCGGCGATGAGCGGCACACGGCCGATCGTCTCGGTGCCGACGGCGAGCGCCGCGACGGCCTGCACCCCGCCCAGCAGGTAGATCTCGTCGGCGCCCGCGAGGTGCATCGCCGCGACCGTCGCCGCCGGGATCTCGCCCCGTATCGGCGGGGTGCAGGAGGCGACCCGCTCCACCCCGGCCACCTTGGCCGTCACGATGGTCATGTGCGCGGAGGCGGTCAGCGGGTAACGCCCGCCGGGTACGTAGGCCCCCGCACCGGAGACGGGGACGTGGCGGTGTCCGAGGCGGACGCCCGGCAGGGTCTCGATCTCGACGTCGTGCAGCGAGTCGCGCTGGGCCCGGGCGAACGTGCGCACCTGCTGCTGGACGAAGCGGATGTCCTCCAGGACCGTCTCCGGAACCCCGGCGACGATCCTGCCGATCTCGTCCGGGCCCAGCCGGAAGGACTCGGGACTCCAGTCGTCGAACTTCTCGGAGTACCGGCGGACCGCTTCGTCGCCGTGCTCACGGATGTCGTCGAGGATCGCGCCGACGCGCTCGGCGACATCCGCGCGGGCCGCGCGCACCTGACCGGCGGGCACGGGGGACTTGAGGAACTGGGGCATGACGGCTCTCTTCTCGGGTGTGACGGTGAAGGGGTGGGGATGGGGTGGTCCCGGCCGGTGAGGACCGGGACGGCCGGGCGTCAGGGCCGCGCCGGAGGCCGGGAGCTCCGCACCCGTGCCAGCAGGTCCCGCAGGGCGGCGGAGACCTCCCAGGGGGACTGCCAGGGCAGCAGGTGTCCGGCGCCGGGTACCTCGCGCAGCTCGGCGTCCGGGACGGCCCGGGCGATCAGCCGGTGGAAGTCCGGAGGGCACAGGGCGTCGCGTGCGCCGGAGAGGACCACGGTGGGGCAGCGGGCGGTGCGCAGCGCGTCCTCGCGATCCGAGCGGGTCGCCTGGGCGGCGAGCTGGGAGCGCGCGGCGACGGGGCCGACGGCGCGGGCCATCCGCCGGTACCGCTCGGCCTCCCCGCCCGCCGGGTCCGGCGGAGCGGGGAACATGCCCGGCAGCGTCTCCTCGACGACGTCCGCGAAACGGCCCCCGGCGATCAGCCCGTCCCACGCGCGCCAGGCGGCGTACTGACCGGGGCGCGGCGCGCCCGCGTTCGCCGACATGACGCAGAGACCGGCGATCCGCTCCGGGGCCCTGTGCAGCGCCTCGAAGGCGACGACCGCTCCGAGACTCAGCCCGACGGCTACGAAGGGGCCCGGCACCGACGACAGGAGGTCCCCGGCCAGCGCACCGATGTCCGGCTTCCCCAGCGCGAGGTGGTGGACGGCGTGCCCTTCGGGGAACTCCACCTCGGACCAGAGGCTCTCGTCGCACAGCATCCCGGGCACCACCACGAGGGGCAGCGGGTACGCCGGGCCGACGCGGGGCACGGCGGTCACCAGCGGCGCGCTGAGCGGGGCAGCAGCGCGTAGGGCGCGAGGTAACCGTTGTGGTCGATCCCCAGGCCCGCGTCGGCGGCGCTCTTGGAGACCTCCTCGTCCCACTCCAGACGGACGCGGCCGTCACCGGAGTTGACGACCAGGAGATCGCCCTCCTCCTCGCCCGCGTTGCGCAGCGTGCGCCAGGCGTCCTGGGGAACGGAGAGCATGTCGCGCGGCCCCAGCCGCACCGAGACGGGGTCCGCGCGGTTGAGCGTGACCTCCCACAGGCCGTCCTTGACGATCAGGGTCTGCGTCTCGTGCTGACGGTGCAGCGACACGCCCTGACCCGGCTCGGCACGCAGCCAGGCGGCGTTGTGGCCGTGCGGATTGAAGATCCGGGGCTCCTGGTGCGGGTCCTCGGTCATGCCGTACCCGATGACGCAGCTCAGGCGGGCTCCTCCGCCCGGCAGGGTGCTGTCCAGGAAGGGCCGGTCGGACCAGACCAGCTCGTCGGACACCGCGACACGGCGCTTCATCTCGTCGGCGGTGTAGTGGCGCAGCCGGTCGATGTGCTCCTGGGGCATCGGCTGGGTCAGCTCGGCGCCGGACGGGATCTCGTCGCCGGCGACCGTGTCGACCAGTTCGTTGTCGGCGGTGAGGTACAGGCCGTGCCCCTCGGCCTCACGCAGGACCGAGGGCCCCCAGATGATGCCACCGGTGTGGTCCATGCCGAGCACGGTGAACATCCAGCCGTCGTCAGGGCCGGTGTTGGTGAAGCCGCGGAAGATCCAGGTGGGCACGGAGGCGATGTCGCCGGCCTTGAGGAGGTGCTCCCCCTCGGTGCCGTCGGCGCCCCAGCGCAGCAGGTACTCGCCCTCGGTGCAGACGAACACCTCGGCCGTGTAGTGGAGGTGGAGGTTGTTGGTGACGCCGTGGGGCATGGCGGCGGCGCCGATGTTGTAGCCGTGCGGCAGGCGGAGGTTGACGTGCTGGCCGGCGGCCTGCGACACGCCGGGCCCGATCATGGCGTAGTTCTCCTTCCGGTCCGATCCCGGCGTACGGCAGTCGATGAAGGCCTGGTCGCACGAGACGAAATCGCTGCGGCGGATCGTGCGGCGCCCCAGCTCCGCGGTGGACACGACGGCGTCAGGCATGGCTGCTCCTTCATCTGGAATACGTATGCATTTCCATGACAGGCCCTTCGTCGGGCGATGTCAAGGGATCATGCGGGGTCGGTTCCGGGGCGTAGGGTGCGCAGGGCTCCCGGTTCGCGGGTCCGGCCGCCTGGACTGAGCGCCCGCCTGGTCGGCCGTCGGGTGCGGGGAGCGCGTGGATCCGGGTGCGGAGCCGGTCGCGGCTGCCTCGCGGCGTACGGGCGCCATTCGGAAGTGTGGCGGTAGCTGCATACGTATAGTGACTACAGGGCGCCGGCGGTGATGCGCCCGGGCGAGGAGAAGAGGGCGGATGGCGATCACGAGTCACGACGTGGCGAGGCTGGCGGGCGTCTCCCAGCCCACGGTGTCCCGCGCCCTGCGGGACGACAGCCGTGTGTCCGCGGCCACCCGTGAGAAGGTCAGGCGGGCCGCGGAAGCGCTGAACTACGTGCCCAGCGAGGCGGGGCGGACCCTCTCGACCCGGTCCACGCGCCGGATCGGCGTCATCGTGACCGATCTGACGAACCCGTTCTACCCGCACGTCATCGCACCCCTGCACGACGAGCTCCAGCGCCTGGGCTACCGCATGATGCTCCTCGTGGAGCGCTCCGACGAGGCGGTGGCCGAGGAGAAGCTGTTGGACCAGTCCCTGGACGGTGTCGTCCTTGCGACGGCCACCACCGACTCCCGTCTGCCGGCCCAGCTCGACCGCCGCGGCATGCCGTACGTCTTCCTCAACCGCGACACCGGCGGCAGCGGCGACTACGCCTCCGTCGTCGACAACGAGGGTGGCGGGCGCCTGGTCGCCGACGTCCTGGTCGGCCTGGGCCACCGGAGGATTGCTGGCATCTTCGGCGCGGCCAACACGACGACCGGGCGCGAACGCGAGCTGGGCTTCCGGCTGGCCCTGGCCGACGCGGGTATCGGGCTGCCGGCGGACCGGGTGGCGCGCGGAGCCTTCGAGTACGACACCGGCTACGGTGCGCTGCCCTTCCTGCTCGACGCGGCCGAGACCCCCACGGCGGTCTTCTGCGGCAACGACGTGGTCGCCATCGGCGTCCTGAACGCCGCCCTCAAGGCGGGGCTCCGGGTCCCCGACGACCTGACCGTGATCGGCTTCGACGACCTCCCGATGGCCGCCTGGGAGGTGTTCCGGCTGACCACGGTCCGGCACGACCTGCGGGAACTGTCGCGGCAGGCGGCGCGGCTGCTGGTCCGTCGCATCGACGGCGGCGCCGACCCCGCCGGTGAACGCCTCGTCCTGCCGACCGAGTTCGTACCCCGCGCGACGCATGCCCGTATCGCCTGACCCGTCGCCGCCCCACACGCCCACACCCGCTGACCCGTCGCCGCCGAGCACGCCCGTACCCACTGGTCCGCTGCCGCCGCACAACCCGGCGTCCCCGGCCTGTCAGTGCGGCGTCGATCCGGCCGGGAGGGACGCGGTGCGGTCGCCGTCCGCGGTTGCGGGAGCGGCCCCCTCCGCGCCGGACCGGTCGCCGTGCCGCTTCTGCCGCAGCACGCCGACGCCGACGAGGACCGCGGCCAGGGCGAGCGAGAGCCAGAGTTCGAGACGGTGACCGGGCAGCACCGCCATGAGGACCAGCACCCCGGCGATGAAGGCGATCGTGGCGAGGGTCAGATACGGGAAGGCCCACATCCGCACCTCACCCGGCCGGTCCTCCTTGCGGCGGGTGGCGTACTGGGTGATCGCGATGACCATGTACATCATCAGGGCGATCGCACCGCTCGACGCGATGAGATAGGTGAAGACGCTGGGCAGCAGGTAGTTGGCGATCACCGCCGCGACGCCGATGACGGTGGAGGCGACGACCGCGTTACGGGGCACACCGGACGCCGAGGTGACGGCGAGCGCGGCCGGGGCGTCCTTGCGGCGGGCCAGCGAGAAGGCCATGCGTGACGCGGTGTAGATGGCCGAGTTGAGACAGCTGCTCACCGCCACGACGAGGACCACGTCCATGATCCGCCCCGCGCCGGGGATGTTCATACGGTCGAGGACCGCCTGGTACGAGCCGGCGGCCAGTCCGTCGGCGTTCCACGGCACCAGGCTGACGACGACGAAGATCGAGCCGACGTAGAAGAGTCCGAGCCGCCACACGACGGCGCGTACGGCCTTCTTGATGTTCTTCCTCGGCTCAGCCGACTCGGCGGCGGCGATGGTGACGATCTCGCTGCCCTGGAAGCTGAACATCGCGGTGAGCAGGCCGGCGAGTACGGCGACCCCGCCCTTGGGCGCGAACCCTCCGTTGCTCCAGAGGTTCGCGATCCCGTGGGCGTCCGAGCCCGGGAGCACACCGAAGATCGCGAGGGCGCCGAGCACGAGGAACGCGATGATCGCGACGACCTTGAGCAGCGCGAACCAGTACTCGAACTCGCCGTAGTTGCGCACGGCGAGCAGATTGCTGCCCGCCAGCAGGGCGATCATGGCGAGAGCCGGTATCCAGCTGGGGAGCGAGGTGAGCCCCGCGATGACCTCGCCGGCGGCGATCGCCTCGATGGGGATGACCAGGATGTAGAACCACCAGTACAGCCAGCCGATGGAGAAGCCGGCCCAGCGGCCCAGGGCGCGGTCCGCGTAGGTGGAGAAGGAGCCCGTGTCGGGCTGGGCCACGGCCATCTCTCCCAGCATCTGCATGACGAGCACCACCAGGGTGGCGGCCAGCAGGAAGGAGATCAGTACGGCGGGACCGGCGGCGGCCACGGCGGTGGACGAGCCGACGAACAGGCCGGCTCCGATGACACCTCCGATGGAGATCATCGTGATCTGGCGTCCCTTGAGGCCCTGGGTGAGCGGGGGGCCCGAGCCGTCCGACGGGGGAGAGGCCGGTGAGGGATGGTGCATGGGGAGAATCCTCGCGGGAGTGGGAGCGCAGGTGCCCCTGCTGCAGGACTGTGCTCGTCCGCCTCGGGCGGGCGACGCCGGCCGGCGGCCCGGGACACCGGCTACGACTGTGCACGGTGTCCCGGGCGCCGACAACCCCCGCCCCGGCCCGGGCCGGCGTGGAGACCGGGGCGGGGGGCGGGTCGGCGCTGCTCGCGCAGCGCCGTCAGAGCTGCTCGCGCAGCGCCTCGGGGACGGAGTCGAACGCGCCGGAGGTGCGTCCGATCCGGTCGATGCGGACCGTGGCGGTCGCCCCGTGGGCGGCGAGCCCCTCGAAGGCCGAGATCCGCTCGACGGCGGGGGCCAGGGCGGCGGTACCCTCCCGTGCGGTCCGCTGGTACGTCAGCGGCTTGAGGAAGCGGGAGACCGAGAGCCCCGCGTTGTAGCGGGCCGTCTTGCCGGTCGGCAGCACGTGGTTCGTGCCCGCGATGCCCTTGTCCGAGTAGGCGACGGTGGACCAGGGGCCGATGAAGAGCGAACCGTAGTTGGTGAGGTTGTGCAGGTAGAAGTCGTCGTCCTCGGTCTGGATCTCCAGGTGCTCGGGGCCCAGGATGTCCGATACGGCGACGGCCTCGTCACGGTCGCGTACGACGATGACGGAGCCGAAGTCCCGCCAGGCGGGTCCGGCGATGTCGCGGGTGGTGAGGGTCTCGAGCTGGCGGTCGATCTCGGCGGCGACCGCCCGGGCCGTCCGCTCGGAGGTGGTGATCAGCGCGGCCGGGGAGTTGGGGCCGTGCTCGGCCTGGCCGAGCAGGTCCGCGGCGACCCAGGCCGGGTCGGCGGTGTCGTCGGCGATGACTGCCACCTCGGACGGGCCGGCCAGCAGGTCGATCCCGACCCGGCCGAAGAGCTGCCTCTTCGCCTCGGTCACGAAGGCGTTGCCCGCACCGACCAGCATGTCCACCGGGGCCTCGCCCAGCAGGCCGAAAGCCATCGCGCCGAGGGCCTGGACACCTCCGACGGCGAAGACGCGGTCGGCCCGGGAGAGGTAGGCACCGTAGAGCACGGCGGGGTGGGCGCCGTGCTCGCCGGACGGGGGCGTGCACGCCACCACCGTCGGCACCCCCGCCGTCTTGGCCACGCCCACGGTCATGAACGCGCTGGCCAGCAGGGGGAAACGGCCGGCCGGGAGGTAGGCGCCGACACGGGACACCGGCACGTAGCGCTGGCCGCCCGCGACCCCGGGCGCCAGCTCGATCTCGAAGTCGGTCAGGTGCTTGCGCTGGGCGGAGGCGAAGCGGTGCGTGCGCTCGTAGCCCATCTCCAGGGCGGTGCGGACGTCTGCGGGCAGGGCGTCCCCCGACTTCTTGAGCTCGGTCGCCCCGATCTCCAGTTCGCCGGACCAGCCGTCGAGCTCCTGGCCGTAGGCACGGACCGCGTCCAGGCCCCTGGTCTCGATCTCCTTCAGCATCTGGGAGACCCGCTCGACCACCTTGGGGTCGCGCTGGGCGGGAGGCCCGTCGACCGCCGGCTTCTTGATCCAGCGGAAGGGGGCGAGGGTCTTCTGTTCGTCGTGCGTGATCTGCATGCCTGGGACGGTAGACGCGCCGCTGCCACAGGACCAGAGGGGCCTTGCCTGCGTCTCCCACAGGGTTTCCCTGTGGGTCGTACCAGGAGGGGTCACAGCGGCAGACCGTTGCCGATCTCGCGGAGGGTGTCCTCGGCGAGGCGGGCGAGTTCCCTGGTGGCGCGCGACAGGGGGTGGCCGCGCCGCCTCACCAGCGCGATGGTGTCGTACAGCGGCTCGGCGAAAGGAACGGTGCGCAGCCCGGCGGGGAAGGAGGGGCTGGCGATCACCGCCCTGCTGGCGATCGTGTCGCCGATGCCGGCCGCGGCCAGTTTCAGCGCCGCCTCCACGTGTTCGAGCTCGATCAGCGGATCGACGCTCACTCCGGCGAGCTGGGCACGTGCCGCGATCTGCCTCCTGGTCGGGTCCTTCCACCCGTAGTGGGCGTCGTACAGCACCAGAGGTGCCTGCGAGAAGGATTCGATGGTGACCGGGGCGCGGGTGCGCTCGGCGCTCGCGCTGACGTAATGCACCTCGTCGCGCATGAGCGGGGTGACCGCGAGTCCGTCCTCGTCCACGGGCAGGATGACCAGGCCCGCTTCGATCCGGCCCGCCGCGACGGCCGAGGCGGTCTCGGCCGAGTTCTGCCCCACGAGCCGTACACGGACGGACGGGTACCGGGCATGGAACATCTGTACGAGATTGGCGAGCAGGTAGTAGTCGGCGTTGCGCAGGACCCCGAACGTGGCGGTGCCCCCGCCCAGGGAGCCGAGGGAGTGCACGGCCCGCATCCCGCCGTCCGCCGCCTCCAGTGCCTCCTGGGCGTAGGGGAGGAGCTCCTGCCCCGCCGCCGTCAGGCTCAGGGTGCGGCTGCCGCGGAGGAACAGCTCAGCGTCCAGTTCCGCCTCCAGGCGGCGGACCAGCTCGGAGGCGGATGCCTGGGCGATGTCCATGGCCTGTGCGGCGGCGGTGAAGGACCCGAGGCGCTCCGCCTCGACGAAGGCCCGCAGCTGATTGAGTGTCATGCCGTCTCCTCGTGCGGAGCGGACGCGGGGAGGCGGCCGCGGCGGGGGTGCTCCGGCGGCGCGGGGGAGAGGCGTGCGGTTCTGCGCATGCCTGCACCTTAGGAAGCCGTGGCCCCGGACACCGCACCGGCGTCCGGGGCCTTCCCGGAGCGGCCCGGTCAGTCCGCCGTCTCCCGCAGCGCCGTGAGGACGGCCAGGGGGGTGGCGGCCGCCCACGCCTGCGGGGAGCAGGAGTGGGGATACGGCACCGGGCGGGGGTGCTGGGCGCGGGAGTAGCCCGCCATGACCTCGGGCAGCCGGTGCCCGTGGTGCGCCGACGCCTCCAGCAGGCCGAGGGCGACCGTGCGCGCCTCCTCGACGAGACCGCACCGGGCCAGACCGAGCAGCACCACCGCGTTGTCGTGCGGCCAGGACGTGCCCCGGTGGTACGAGAGCGGGTGGTACGCGGGCTGGCCGGACGCCAGGGTGCGGATGGCCCACCCCGAGAAGAAGTCGGGTTCCAGCAGACGCCGCCCCACGCGCTCGGCGTGCCGGCCGTCCAGGATGCCCGACCACAGCAGGTGCCCGGCGTCGGAGGCCAGCGAGTCGACCTGCCTGCCCCGGCCGTCCAGCGCGAGCGCGGGGAAGTCGGGGCCGGTCATCCAGAAGTCCCGCAGGAACCGCTCCCGCAGTTCCGCGGCCGCCTTCTCCAGCTGTTCGGCGTACGCCGCGTCGTTCCACACCGAGCGGGCCGTGCGCGCGGTGCGGACCAGTGCGTCGTAGGCGTATCCCTGCGCCTCGGCCACGGCGATCGGCCCCTCGGCCTGGGTGCCGTCCAGGAAGCAGACGGCACCCTCGGAGTCCTTCCAGTTCTGGTTCACCAGCCCGCGGGGGTCGGGCGTGTAGACCAGGTAGCCGCTGTCGTCCAGACCGCCGTCGCGGAACATCCAGCTCACGGCGGCGCGCGCCGCACGCTCCAGGCGGGTGGCGAGGGTGAGGTCGCCGGTGGCCTCCGTGTAACTCTCCAGCAGGACCAGGAAGAGCGGGGTGGCGTCCACCGAACCGTAGTAACGGCCGTACGGCACCTGGCGGAAGTGGGCCAGCTCGCCGTGGCGGATCTCGTGGACGATGCGCCCCGGCTGCTCCCCGCGGCCGGCGTCGTGGACGGTGCCCTGGGTCGCCGCGAGAGCGAGCAGGGTCCCCTCCGCCAGCTCGGGCCGGTAGGGCAGCGCGAACAGGGAGGTGAAGAGGGAGTCCCGCCCGAAGAGCGTGAGGAACCACGGGATCCCGGCCGCCGGCACCCGAAGGTGCTCGCCGTCCGGGCCGGTCGCGGGGACCCTCAGTGCGGCCAGGTCGCTCAGCCCCCGGGCGCACGCCGCAGCCAGACCGTCCGGTGCGCCGGGTGGCACGGGCAGCGGCGCCCCGGTGAAGGCGGAGGTGTCGGCCGCCTGCTCCGCGACCGCCTCGGCCGGCGTGCCGACGAGGGCGGGCGCGGGTGCGCCGTGCGCGTACGCCGTGACGGTGAGCAGGAGTTCGGCCGCGCCGTGGGCGGGCAGCTCCAGGTGCCAGTCCAGCCGGTGCGCCGTCCCCGGTTCGCCGGCGGGGCCCACGGCGGCCGGAGCCGGGGAGGCGCACACCGCAGTACGGGAGAGCCAGTCGCCGCGCTCGTAGGTGAACGTGACCCCGTCCTGATGGAGGGCCGCTGTGTGCCGGGCGCCGTCCTTCTCGTACCGGCGCTTGTCGGAGCGCAGTTCGAACTGGTCGGCGAAGTCGGCGTCCGCGGTGAGCGAGAGCACCGCGGTGACGGGTGCGGGGCCATTGTTGACCAGCCGCAGACACTCCGTCAGAACGCCCGAGTCGACGGCCTGTTCACGGAATACGGTATAGGCGGCCGGTTCGTCCCGGGTGCCCGGCGGGGTGAGCACGCACAGAGCGGACTCCTCGCCCGCCGACGGCACCAGTACCTCCGGTGCCGCACCGTCGACGGTCAGCGTCCACCGGCTCAGGTGGCGTGCGTCGCGGTGGAACAGCCCGTCCGGGGAGGTGCCGCGGCGGCCGCCGACGCCTCCGTCGGCGCCCAGGACCGCGAAGGTGCCCGCGCGGACGAGGGTGGTGTCCGCTGTGCCGTTCACGCGCGTACTCCGATCGCAGGGGTGCCCGGGCCGTTGTCGCCGGAGGCCGGCCGCGCCGCGGCCAGCAGATCGAGGGTGAGGGCCGCCGTCCAGCCGAAGGCACGGGTGCCGCGGGCCTCGGCGGTCTCCGGGTCCACGTACTCGGCGAAGGCGCTGGCCCCGGCGGCGTCCAGCATGGCCGTACGCAGCGCGTCCGCCGTGCGGGGACGCCCGTACAGGCGCAGCCCGCGCTCCAGCAGCCAGTTGGTGTTGAACCAGGCGGGACCGCGCCAGTAGCGGGAGGGGTCGAAGGCATGCCCGGCGAAGTCGTACGACGGCGCCATCGGCACCTCGCCCAGACGGAAGGCCGGGCCCGACACCGTGTCGAGCAGGGCGTCGACGACGTGCCGGGGGAGCCCGGGGACGACGAGAGGGACGAGCCCGGCGACGCTGCGCTCGGGGATCAGCTCGTCACCGACCAGGTCCCGGCAGAGGAACATGCCGTCGGCGGGCGACCAGAGCCGCTCCACCAGCGCCGCCGTGAGCCGCTCGGCCCGTGCCTCGTGCGGGGAGGGGTCCGCCCCCGTCTCGGCGGCGATCCGGGCGAGCGCGTGCTCCGAGACGATCAGCAGCGCGTTGACACAGGGGTCCTCCACCGCGAAGGCGTGCGATCCCCGCACGTCCGCGTAGCCGCCGTCCCGGTAGTCCGAGGCGAGCCGCACGTAGCGGCCGTAGTCCAGGTCGGTGGGACGCTCCGACGCCTGCCCGTGGTCGAGGTCGGCACGCCGGTACGAGCCCGGGGCGGCCGGCTCGACACGCCGCAACGGGCCGTCCCAGCACGGGCTGTTGTCCATGCCGGGCTCCCACGGGTGCACCATGGCGGCCAGTCCGCCGCCGCCGAGGTCGCGGTCGCCCGTGAGGTAGTCGTGCCAGGCCACGAGCCGGTCGTAGACACGCGGCAGGAAGCCGCGGCCGCGCGAGGCCTCAGGGTCGGCCTCGTGGACGAGCCACGCGGCCAGCGCGTGTACCGGGGGCTGCACGATGCCGGAGGTCTCGGTCCCGGCCGGGGCACCCGCCGGGGCGCCCGCCGTGGAGGAGCGCCAGAAGTCGGGGCTGGGGAAGTACGCGTCCAGGGGCACCGCGGGACTGAACACGATGTGCGGAACGCGGCCGTCGGCCCACTGGGCGCCCAGCAGGCTCTCCAGCTCGCGCTGGGCCCTGCGCACCGACAGGTGGCGCAGCCCGATCGCGATGAAGGCCGAGTCCCAGCTCCACTGGTGCGGATACAGGCCGCGGGACGGGACGGTGGAGGAGCCCGTCCAGTTGGTGAGGAGGACCCGTGCCGCACCGCGCCGAAGGGTCAGGTGATCGGCGGCGGCGGGCACGGGGGTCTCGAGCAGCGACGTCACGCGCCGGACCTCCGCAGGAACGCGGGGACCGAGCGGACGGCCGCGACCGGGTCGCCGGTCAGCCGGCACTCGGCGGCGAGGTAGCCGTCGTAGCCGATGCTGTGCAGGGCTCCGATCCAGGCCGGCCAGTCGAGGTGGCCGGCTCCCGGCTGGAAGCGGTTGGAGTCGCTGACCTGGGCGTGGCCGATGTAGGGGGCCGCCGCGAGGATCGAGGCCGAGGGGTCGGCCTCCTCGATGTTCATGTGGTAGCTGTCGATGCCGATGCGGACGGAGTCCAGGCCCACTGTGCGGATGAGGTCGACGGCCTGGTCCAGCCGGTTGACCATGTGGTCCTCGTACCGGTTGAGCGGCTCCAGGTAGAGGGCGACGCCCTCGGAGCGCGCGTGCTCACCCAGCTCGGAGAGGCCGGACAGCAGCACCTCGCGGTCCTGCTCCTCGGTGCGCGGCGGCTCGAAGGGCGGCAGCCGGCGCGAGAACATCCCGTACGACGCGGGGGTCTGCACACCCAGTGCCCCGATCTCGGCCGCGACGGAGAGCTGCGACTTCATCTGCTCCAGCGCGTCACGGCGCAGCCCGTCGTCGAACGCCGCGAAGAAGTGCAGCATGTCGACGCAGACGGTCGGCATGACGACGCCGTCGGCGAGTGCCTGCTTGAGCTCGGGCAGACGGTCGCGGAAGTGGAAGTCGCCCTTGGACCGCAGCTCCACGGCGTCGAAGCCGGCCTCCTGGGCGAAGGCCCATTTCTCCTGGAGCGTGTCGCCGGGGAGGAGCTGTTCCTGGCAGGCGGTTTTCAGCATGGGGTGCCTTTCGGCGCCGTCGGAGGGCGCTCGGGGTCTGAACGGTTCGGGAACGGATCGGGCGTGCTGCGGGCTCAGAACTCCAGGACGACCTGGAGGGCGTCGGCGGGCGTCTCGTCGAGCAGCACGTACGCGTCGGCGCACTCCGCCACCGGCACGACATGGCTGACCAGCGACTTCACATCGACCTGGCCTTCGGCGACCAGCGAGAGGAAGGTCTGCTGGAGCCGCTCGACACTCCAGCGTCCGGCCAGCTGCGGGGGCACGCCGCCGATCTGGGAGCAGATCAGCTGGATCCGGTTGTGGTGGAACTCGTCGCCGAGCCGCAGCCCGGCGCCGTCGCCCTGGTAGAAGCCGGACGCCACGACCCGGCCGCCGACGGTGACGGAGCGGACGGCCTCGTGCAGCGCCGGGTACACCCCGCTGATCTCGATGGCGACATCGGCGCCCGCCCCGCCCGTGGCGGCGCGGATCCGTTCGGCGACGTCGTCGGTCCGCGCGTTGAGGGTGTGCCGCGCGCCGTACTCCCGGGCGGTGGCGAGACGGCCGTCGAGTGCGTCGACCGCGGTGACGCGCGCGCCGTTGAGCTGGGCGAGGCGGGTGGTGAGCAGCCCGATGACGCCCTGGCCGAAGACGGCCACGTCCTCGCCGAGGTGGATGTCGGCGGCGAGGATCGCGTTGTACGCGATGGCGCCGACGCGGGCGAACGCCCCCGCGAGCGGTTCGAGACCGGCGGGCAGGGTGTGGCCGACCATGCGCTCGGCGGGGACGATGCCCTCGCTGCGGTGGCCCCAGATGCCCCAGACCAGATCGCCCGTGACGGGCATCCCGGGCGTGCCGACGAGCTCGGGGGAGACCTCGGTGACCTCGCCGACCTCGGAGTAGCCCCAGCCGGCCACCGGGTACTCGATTCCGGCCGCACCGTCGCGGAAGATCCGGGCCTCGGCGTCCCAGGTGCGTGTGAGATACGGATTCGTACCCCTGTAGGCAGTGAGTTCGGTTCCTGCCGAAATGCCGGAGTAGCGGGTGCGGACCCGCAGGTGGCCGGCGGGGAGCGGGGCGCTCTCGTGCTCGGCGACTTCGACCTGACGGGGGCCGGTGAACTGGACGACGCGTTCCACGGGGGGCTCCGGTAGCGCTGGGAGGGGTGTTGCTCGCTGACTTCAGTCGAAGATATCTCAGAGTTATGTCTTGTCAACACGCAAAAGTAATGCTGAGATGCATCAGGAAAGTGCGTAAGTGGCGTGAGGACAGAGCATGGTGATGAAGACCCGACGGTCGAGGGCGACCCTGTTCGGGCTCGCCGCGACCCTGGCGGCAGGCCTGCTGGCCGGCTGCTCGGGCGGCTCCGGCGCGGAGCGGCCCGACAACAGGATCACGGTGTGGTCGCAGGAGAACCTGCCGCCGAGGATGGCGGCGACCAGGAAGGTCGTCAGCCGCTTCGAGAAGGAGACCGGTGTCCAGGTCGATCTCGTCGGCGTGGACGAGGCCCAGCTGCCGCAGCTGATCATGTCCGCGGCGGCGGCCGGCAAGCTCCCGGACGTCATCGGGGCGGTCCCGATGGGCCAGGTCTGGCAGATGTACGGCAACGGCCTGCTCAACACCGACGTCGCGAACCGCATCGTCGAGGACCTCGACCCGGGCACGTTCAACAGCAACGCGCTCGCGCTCACGGCCGACGGGGGGACCCGGCTCGGTGTCCCCTCCGACGCCTGGCTCCAGATCCTCGTCTACCGCAAGGACCTGTTCGCCGAGGCCGGGCTCGACGCCCCCGACGACTACGCGAGCGCCCTGAAGGCAGCCGCCTCCCTCGACAAGGACGGAAGGGACGGCATCTCGCTGGCCACCGACCCCTCGGACGTCTTCACCCAGCAGAGCTTCGAGGACCTCGCCCTGGCCAACGGCTGCGAGCTGGTCGACGGGTCGGGCGAGCCCGCCCTCGACTCCCCGGCGTGCCGCAACGCCTTCGCGGCGTACGACGATCTCGCCCGCAAACACGGTGCGCCCGGCACCCAGAGCGTGGACACCACCCGCGCCACCTACTTCGCCGGACAGTCCTCGATGATGGTCTGGTCGTCCTTCCTGCTCGACGAGCTGGCGGGACTGCGGTCGGACGCGCTGCCCAGCTGCCCGGAGTGCACGAAGGACCCGAAGTTCCTGGCCCGCAACACCGGCGTCGTCACCTCCCTGAAGGGCCCCGACGGCAAGGAACCCGCCCAGTTCGGCGAGATCACGTCATGGGCCGTCACCAGGACCGCCGAGACGGGCGCCTCCAGGAAGTTCATCGACTACATGATGGGCAAGGGGTACGCCGACTGGTTCGGCATGGCCCCCGAGGGCAAGATCCCCGTCCGCACCGGCACGGTGCAGAAGCCCGGCTCCTTCGAACAGGCGTGGCGCTCCAGCGTCATGGGCGTCGACCGCCGCGAGTCCATGCAGAAGGCCTACCCCTCGGCCCTCCTCGACCGGCTCGTCACCGGCGTCGGCGACATGAAGCGCTGGGGACTCACCCAGGGGCAGGGCGCGCTCGTCGGCGCCACGAACGGCGAACTCCCCGTCGCCAAGGCCATCGGGGCGATGACCAGCGGCCAGCTCTCGCCTGACGAGGCCGCGAAGGAGGCCGACGACGAAGTGACCGCCCTCCAGAAGTCCCTCCAGTAGCCGCACGCCGCTCCCCTCACGAGGTAACCGACCCATGAGCACAACCCAGAGCGCCGCGAAGCAGCGCCGCGTCCCGGCGCAGAGTTCCAGCAGGCGCGAGAACCGCGCGGGCCTCGCCTTCGTGACCCCCACCTTCCTGGTGGTCCTGGTCGTGGTGATCCTGCCGATCCTGTGGACCGTCCTGCTCGCCTTCCAGAACGCCCGGCTCGTCGACATCCAGGAGAACGGCCTCTTCGGCCGGTGGACCCTGGACAACTTCTCGCAGGTCTTCGGCTCGCCCGGCTTCTGGAGCAGCCTCGGCACCACGCTGCTCTACACCGTCGGCGCCACCGCGGGCTCCGTGGTCCTCGGGCTGGTCGCCGCCCTCGCGCTGCGCCGTCCCTTCCGGGGCCGGGGCGTCCTGCGCGCCGCCATGCTCCTCCCGTACGTCGCCCCCGTGGTCGCGGTCTCCTTCGTCTGGGAGGTGGCGCTCAGCCCGCAGTACGGCATCGTGAACGAATGGGGCCGGAAGCTCTTCGGGTGGGACGACCCCATCGCCTTCCTCTCCACCCGGTCCTACGAAGTCGGCGTGCTCGGCGTCCACTTCGACATCCCGCTCGCCCTGCTCACCGTCATCGCCTTCGAGACCTGGCGCTACTTCCCGTTCGCCTTCCTCTTCATGCTGGCCCGGCTCCAGGCGGTACCCGCCGGACTCGAGGAGGCGGCGGAGGTCGACGGCGCCACCCTCTCCCAGCGCTTCCGGCACATCCTGCTGCCCCAGCTGATGCCCGTCATCGCCCTGCTGTCCGTCCTGCGCTTCATCATGACGTTCAACAAGTTCGACGACATCTACCTGCTCACCGGCGGCGGCTCGGGCACGGACGTCGTGGCCGTCCGCGTGTACGACTTCCTGACCTCGCGCTTCGACGTCGGTGCCGCCTCCGCCCAGGCGCTCGTCCTGGCCGTCGTGCTCATGGCCCTCCTGGGCGTCTACTTCACGTTCTTCGCCAAGAAGATGCAGGAGGAATCGGCATGACCGCCACCGAGACCCTGACCCGCGACGAGACCGGCCGGTCCACGCGCCCGCTGCCCGGGGCCCGGCGTCCCCGGATCACCCGGGCCCAGTTCGAGGAACGCTTCTTCGGCGTACTGCGCTGGATCGTGATCGCCTTCCTCGCGGCGATCACGATCGTGCCCTTCTACTACATGCTCATGCTGTCGGTGAAGCCCATCGACGCCCTGCTCCTCGACCCGGGCAACCTGTGGGTCTCCGCCAAGGACTTCACGCTCGACACCTACGAGAGCGTCCTCAAGTCCTCGTCCGAGGGCGGCCAGGGATTCCTCGGCATGCTGGTCAACTCGGCGCTCGTCGCCGTCGCCACGGTGCTGCTCACGCTGGCCGCGGCGGTTCCCGGGGCCTACGCGGTGAGCCGGCTGAAGTTCTTCGGCAACCGGCAGGTCAGCGCGATCTTCCTGGCCGTGTACCTCTTCCCGGCCACCCTGCTCGCCGTGCCGCTCTTCGTCATGTTCGCGAAGATGGGACTCTCCGGCAGTCTCGTCGGGCTCGCCATCGTCTACATCGCGCAGACCGTGCCCGTCTCGATCTACATGCTGAAGAACTACTTCGTCACCATCCCGTACAGCATCGAGGAAGCGGCGTCGATCGACGGCGCGTCACGGCTGCAGACCGTACGCAAGATCATCCTGCCGCTCGCCCTGCCGACCCTCATGGCGACCGGGCTGTACGTTTTCATGATCGCCTGGAACGAGTTCCTCTTCGCGCTCCTCTTCCTGGCGGCCGACCCCGACAGGTGGACGGTCTCGCTGGGACTCCAGCAACTGGCCAACGGCATCGAGGTGTCGAAGACGGTCCTGATGGCCGGGTCGGTGGTCCTCACCATCCCTGTGGTACTCCTGTTCTTCTCCGCCGAGCGGCTCCTCACCGAGGGCCTGACCAGCGGTGCGGACAAGGGCTGACACCGGGACAGGGGACCGGCAGGACCAGACGCCTGAGGCCCCCGGGGCAGCCGGCACGGACGCGACAGACAGGGCGAGGACAGCAGGGATGGCAGGAAACCAGGCCAGCGCGGGGCACCTCCTGCAGCTCATCCGCAGCGGCGAGGCCACCACGCGCGGAGAGCTCCAGCAGGCGACCGGGCTGTCCCGCTCGACGGTGGGACACCGGCTCGACCAGCTCTTCGGGGCGGGCTGGCTGCGCGGCGCCACCGGCACCTCCACCGGCGGACGCCCCTCCTCCCGGCTGGAGTTCGACCCGGCGCACGCCGTGGTGCTCGTGGCGGACTTGGAGACCCGGCACGCACGCCTCGCCGTGCTCGACCTGGCCGGAGAGGTGCTGGCCGAGCACACCGGGGCCCTCGTCATCGCCGACGGCCCCGACTGCGCCCTGGACCAACTGGCCCGCTGGTCCGGCCCGCTGCTCGCCGAGGCGGGCGTGGGACCCGAACGGGTCTGCGGCATCGGGCTCTCCGTGCCGGGCCCGGTCGACTGGGAGTCCGCCCGGATCGTCCAGCCCCCGATCATGCCCGGATGGGACCGCTTCCCCGTACGGGAGCGCATGCGAGAGGCATGGACCGAGCACGTCGGCCCGATGCCCGCGGCGGAACCCCTCCCGGTCTTCGTCGACAACGACGCCAACCTGATGGCCCTGGCCGAACAGCGGGCAGGCCACCCGGAGTGCAGCGCCTTCGTCCTGATCAAGGCGTCCACCGGGATCGGCGCCGGGGTCGTCGTCGGCGGCGAGATCTACCGGGGCATCGACGGCGGAGCCGGCGACATCGGACACATCCGGCTGCACGACCGCCCCGACGCCTTGTGCATGTGCGGCTCGTACGGGTGCCTCGCCGCGGTGGCCAGCGGCCGGTCCATCGCCGCGCAGCTCACCGACGCGGGAGTGCCCACCGCCTCGGGATCCGATGTCCGCGAGCACCTCGCCGCGGGTCAGCCGGACGCCGTCAGGCTCGCCCGGGAGGCCGGGCAGCGCGTCGGCGAGGTCCTGGTCACGGTCGTCACCCTGCTCAACCCCGGTGTGCTGATGCTGAGCGGGGACCTGGCAGGCACCCCGTTCCTCACCGGGGTCCGTGAACTCATCTACCAGCGCGCGATGCCACGCACCACGGCCCATCTCCAGGTCGTCACCTCCGAGCTGGGCGACCGCGCCGCCCTGGCCGGAGCCGCCCGTATGGTCATCGACCACCTCTACGCCCCCGACCGCGCCGACGCCCGCCTCGCGGCCCTGGCCCGCGTCGGCGCCTGAGCGCCCGTCCCCGCGCCGCCCGCACGACGACGCACAGGCGGCGCGTACCGCCCTCACGCCGGGGGCGCCCCCGTGCCCGGCGTGCACCGTACCCACAGCTGAACGACGGAGAACCACCATGTCCACCGCCCCCCTCCCGGACGCCTGGCCCCACGAACCGGTCCGCGTCGGCCTCGTGGGTGCGGGCCCCTGGGCCCGCACCATGCACGCCCGGATGCTGGCGGCCGGGCCGGAGACCGCACTCGCGGCGGTCTGGGCCCGCCGCCCGGAGGCCGCGGCCGACGTCGCCGCACCCTACGGCGCCCCGGTCGCCGCGTCCTTCGAGGAACTGCTCGACCGGTGCGAGGCCGTCGCGTTCGCCGTGCCGCCCGCCGTCCAGGCCGTCCTCGCCCCCCGCGCCGCGGCCGCGGGCCGAGCCCTCCTGCTGGAGAAGCCGCTCGGTGCCGACCTCGCCACGGCGCGCGCCGTGGCGGACGCCGTCGACGAGCACGGGGTGATCTCCCAGCTGGTCCTGACCAAGCGCTACCACCCGGCCACCCGTGCCTTCCTCGCCGAGGCGGCCACCCGCGAGGTGACGGGAGCGCGCTCCTGCTACCTGCACGGCGCCTTCCTGGGCGGGGAGTTCGCCACCTCGTGGCGACTGGAGCACGGCGCGCTGCTCGACCTCGGCCCGCACCTCCTGGACATCCTCGACAGCGCGGTCGGTCCCATCGTCTCCGTACGGGCCGCCGGTGATCCGCGCCGCTGGACCGAGCTCACCTGCGAGCACGAGAACGGCGCGGTCAGCCAGGCGTCCCTCTCGGGCAGTGTGCGGCTGGAGCGGGCCAGGACCCGGGTCGAACTCTTCGGCCCCGGCGAGGAACTGGTCTACGACACGGCCGGCATCGACCACGAGGAGTGCTGGCCCGTCCTCCGGCGGGAGTTCGCGACCGCCGTACGCACCGGCCGGGGCACCGGCATCGACGCGGCCCACGGCCTGCACATCCAGAAGCTGCTCGACATGGCCGTGCGCACGGCCGGCTGAGCCGAAGGGCCGCGGCCCGCGCGGTCTCGGGCGTCCTGCGCCCGTAACAAGCCGTGCCGTCCGCCGAAACACCCGGACCCTACCGTCCAAGCGTCAGAACGGTATACCAGTATCCGGGAGGGCCCGTGACCACGACCACGACCACGAGCGGAACAGGACGGCAGGAGCCCAGCCAGGGTGAACGCGGCGCGCTGGGCGACGAGTACGAGCACGAGCCGGTGCCCGAGCGGGCACGCCGCGGACTGCTGACCGTATCGGCCGTATGGTTCGGCTTTCCGATGAACCTGGGCAACGCCGTCTTCGGCGGCGTCATCGTCTACAACCTGGGCCTGGCGCGAGGAGCGGCGGCGATCCTCCTCGGCAACCTCGTGCTCTTCGCCTACGTCGGCGCCCTCAGCTGGCTCGCGGGCCGCACGGGCGAGAACTTCTCCCACCAGGCGGCCCGCACGTTCGGCACGCTCGGAAGCCGGATACCCGCCGGCTTCCTCTCCACCGTCGTCATCGGCTGGTACTCCTTCCAGATCGGACTGAGCGGGACCACCCTCCAGGAGACCCTGGGGTGGGCGCCGTTGCTGGGCGCGCTCGCCGGGGGAGTCCTCTACACCGTGCTCACCGTCCTCGGTATCCGTGCCCTGTCACTGATCGGGCTCGTCGCCACGCCGCTGTTCGTCCTCCTCGCGGGCGTCGCCCTCTGGTTCGGTCTCGCCGGGGAAGGCGCGTCCCTGGGGCAGGCCCTGTCGTACGAGGGCGCCGGTCACGCGCTCTCCTTCGGCGCCGCCATGAGCATCGTGGTCGCGGGATTCTCCGACTCGGGCACGATGACCGCCGACTTCACGCGCTGGGCCAGGAGCGGCCGGGCCGCCGTCGTCGCGGCGAGCTGCGCGTTCCCCTTCGCCAACAGCGTCGCCTACCTCGTGGGCGGGCTCGTCGTCGCCGTCGGAGGCGCCGCGGACCCCGCGGCCAACGGTGGCGGATTCCTCGGGCTGCTCACCGGCCACGGCCCCCTCCTGACGGCGGTCGCCGTCCTGTTCGTCTTCGTCAACCTCGGCTCGGTCGCCTCCCACTGCCTCTACAACGGAGCGGTCGGCTGGTCCGCCCTCACACGGTTCCGCATGCGGCCCCTCGCGATCGCCCTGAGCGTCCTCGGACTGGTGGCGGCGCTGACCGGGGTCTGGAGCCTCTTCCTCGACTGGCTGAACCTGCTCGGCATCTTCGTACCGCCCATCGGCGCCGTCCTGATCACGGACCAGCTGATCCTGCGCCGCCGCACGGAGGGCCGGGAGGTCCGCGCGTACAGGCCGGGCGCCCTCGTCGCGTGGGCGGCCGGGGCCGGGGCCGCGACGGTGGCGCACTACTTCCTGCCCGGTTCCGTCGACGCGGTCGTCGGCATGGCCGTCGCGTGCGGCGTCTACCTGGCAGTCGAGCACACCGCACCCGTCCCCGTCGCCCGAACCGCCTGAGCCGACCCGCCCCACCGAGGAGAACACGTATGGACCGCACCGCACGCGACCAGATCTGCCGCCTCTCCGCGACCGAACTCGCCGCACTCATAGGGAAGTCGGAGGTGTCCCCGCTCGAAGCCGTGGACGCGGTCCTCGACCGGACGGCGGAGGTGGATCCCGCTCTGCACGCCTACTGCACCCCCGTGCCCGACCAGGCGCGCGCCCGCGCACGCAGGATCGGCGAGCGCCTGGCGCGCGGCGAGGACGTCGGACCGCTGGCGGGCGTGCCGATCGGAGTGAAGGACCTGATCGCCACGCGCGGCATCCGCACCACGTCCGGCTCGCCCGCCTACGAGGACTTCGTGCCGGACGAGGACGACATCGTGGTGGAGCGGGTCCTCGGCGCCGGAGCCGTGGTGCTCGGCAAGACCAACGCCACCGAGTTCGGCTACAGCGCCGTGGGACACAATCCGCTTTTCCCGGCCACCCGCAATCCGTGGAACACGGCCCTCACGCCCGGCGGTTCGAGTGCGGGATCGGCCGCGGCCGTGGCCGCCGGCCTCGGGCCCGTCTCGCTCGGTTCCGACGGGGGCGGTTCGGTGAGGGTGCCGGCCGCGCACTGCGGTCTGGTCGGGTTCAAGGCGGCGATGGGGCGGGTCCCGGTGTGGCCGGGCTGCCGCGACGAGCGCTACCCGGGAGTCTCCGGCTGGGAGTCCCTCGAACACATCGGCCCGCTCACCCGCACCGTCGCCGACGCGGCTCTGATGCTGTCCGTGCTGGCCGGGCCCGACCCGCGTGACCGGCACTCGATCCCGTGCGGTGACGTCGACTGGACCGGCGCGCCCCGCGAAGCCGGTATCCGGGGCCTGCGCGTCGCCTACAGCGCCGATCTCGGCTATCTCGCCGTCGACCCCGAGGTGCGCCGCGTCGTCGACGCCGCGGTGGGCGTCCTGGAGAAGGACCTCGGGTGCCGGGTCGAGGCGGTGGACCCCGGGTGGGACGACCCCGCCGAGGCCTTCGCCGCCCTCATCGCCGCCGAGACCGACCTCACCGGCATGCGCCGCCTCGTCGACGTGCACGGGGAGCGCATGTCGCCCCATCTCGTGGCGATGATGCGACGCCGTTGGACCGCCGAGGAGTTCACCGATGCCAACATCGTGCGCAAGGCCGTCGTCAACCGGACGGCGCAGCTGATGTCCACGTACGACCTGTTCGTCACCCCGACAGCCGCCGTGCCGCCGTTCGCCGTCGGCATCCAGGGGCCCGGGCTCATCGACGGCCGGGAGGTGCCGGACACCGCCTGGACCGGGTTCACCTTCCCGGCCAACCTCACCGGCCAGCCCGCCGTGAGCGTCCCCGCCGGCTGGACCCGCGACGGTCTGCCGGTCGGGCTGCAGATCGTGGGCCGTCACCTCGCCGACGCGCAGGTCCTGCGTGCGGCGGCCGCGTTCGAGAGCGCGGCGCCCTGGGCCCACCGATGGCCGGCCGAGCTCGCGGCGCGGGTGTAGCGGCACGCGTCGGAGACGGGGCGAGTCACCACCTCGCGGTAGAGGCGTACGGCCACGGCACCCCGCGCCACGAGCCGGCGGGCCCGTGGCTCACCCGCGGCCCCCCCCCGCGCACAACGCGGCGTCCACGGCGCCCTGGACATGGCCCAGGCTCTCGCCGCCGCCCGCCCAGGTCGTGGTGTAGACGGTCACGGTGCCCCGTCCGCCGGTGGCCCGTCCGCCGGCCACCGAGTCGCCCGGCAGGTCGCCGCCGTGCCCCCAGTAGACGCCGCCGCAGCTGAGCGGGACCGAGGCGACGCCGTAGCCGTAGCGGCTGCCCGCGGGGTAGACGTCCCGGCCGCCGACGTCGGTGGTGTCCCGCGTCATCAGACGCAGCGCCCAGGCGGGCAGGAGACGGCCGCCGAACAGGCCGTTCCAGAAGGCGTTGAGGTCTCCGGGCGTCGAGACGAGCCCGCCGGACGCGCCGAACTCGTACCCGGGGAGCTTCGTCACGTCCACGACTCCGGCCTCCGGGAGCGCGGGGTTCACTCCGTAGTTGCGGGCGTGCGGTCCTCGCAGGACCGACTCACCGGGCGCGGGCCAGTAGGTGTCGTCCAGGTGCAGGGGGCGCAGAATCGTACGCTCGACATAGGTGCGGAAGCCGACGCCGGAGGCCCGGTCGATCACCATGCCGAGCACCAGGTAGTTGGTGTCGGAGTACCCCCAGTCGGCACCGGGCTCGAAAGCGGGCTCCGCGCCGAGTGCGAGAGCCAGGTACTCCTGCGGCGTGCCGGCCCGCGACCAGTCGACCAGCGAGACGTACTCCGGCAGTCCGCTCGTCTGCTTCAGCAACTGCCGTACGGTGACGGCGCGCCCGGCGAGCTGGGGCACGTAGGTCCCGGCGCGGTCGTCGAGGCCCATCAGTCCGTCCGCCACCAGGCGCATCACGGCGGCGGCGGTGAACGCCTTGGTGTTGCCGGCGAGCCGGAACCGGCCTTGCGCGCCGATCATGTGATGTCCCGTCACCATGTCGGAGACCCCGGCCGTACGGGTCCTCCCGCCCCCGTGGACGAGGGCGCCCGGGACGCCGTCCCGTTCCACCAGCAGATCCAGCTGCCGCTGCACGGGGTCCGACGGACGGGCCGCCGCCACCGGGGCGAGTGCCCCGGTCGTCGTGGCGGCGAGCAGGACTGCGGCGATGAGGTGCTTGCGGTGCATGGTCTTCCCCCTGAGTGGTGGCCCGGTTCCGGTGGGCCGGCCGGTCGCTCACCGACGACCCTGCCAGGGCGGAGCACCGAGGTCAGTACGTCCCGCCCCCGGACCGGTGGTGTTGCCACCCCCCTTGTCGTGCACTCCGTTGCAGCGTCAGGCGGGTTCGGAGGTGTCTCTGACCGGGGTGCCCTCGATGCGCGAGCCCGGCGCTCCCCGGTCGGCGGCGGCCGGGCTGTGGGCGTGCTGCGGCGGTGCCTCCCCGTCCCCGGCGCCGACGCCCGCGGGCGGGGTACGCAGGGCCAGCAGGGCGACGTCGTCGCCGCTGGGGTCGATGCGGGTCAGGAGTTCGTCGAGGAAGTCCTCGATGTCGCGTCGGGCCAGGGCCGCGGCATGCCGCCGCAGCAGGGCGAGACCGGTCTCGATGTCGCGGGTGCGGCTCTCGACCAGCCCGTCGGTGTAGAAGAGCAGGGTCGACCGGGGCGGGAGCTCCGCGCGGGCGTCGTGCCACCCCAGCCCCATGTGCAGGGCGGAGCTGAGTCCGAGCAGGGGCCCGTGACCGGCTTCGAGGAAGCGTGCGTGCCCGTCGGCGGTGACCAGGAGGGGCGGAGGGTGCCCGGCGTTGACCCAGTGGAGCTCCCGCGGGCCGCCCACCTCGCCCTCGATGCGCGCGAACACACAGGTGGCCATGGGGGCGTCGCTGGTGTGGGTCATGGCCTCGTCCAGGCGGCGCATGATCAGGCTGGGCGGCTCCGTCCGGTCCCAGGCCAGGGCGCGCAGCATGTTGCGGACCTCGGCCATGTGGGCGGCGGCCTTGAGGTCGTGCCCGACGACGTCGCCGATGACCATCGTCAGGACCCCGTCGCCCAGGAGGAAGGAGTCGTACCAGTCCCCGCCGATCTCGGCGGCACTCTCCGCGGGCCGGTAACGGGCCGCCAGAGTGAGGTGGTCCACCTGCGGCAGGGGCGTGAGGAGCTGGCGCTGCATGGTCTCCGCGACGTGACGCTGCTGTTCGAACAGCTCGGCGGCCTCCATGACGAGGCCGGCCCGGCGCGCGATGTCGGCGAGCACGAAGACCTCGGCGTCGGTGTAGGCGGAGTCCGGGGCGGTGCGGGCCACGGTCAGCGCGCCGAAGACCTGCCGCCGCGTGTGCAGGGGGACCACGACGGCGCAGGTCCCTCCCAGCCGGTCGAACAGCTCCCGGTGCGCGAGGGCGAGCGCGCTGTCCGGCCGCTCGGCGAGGTCGGCCGCGTCCAGGACGACGGGCTCCCCGCCCCGCAGCGCCCGGACCACGGCCGAGCGGGCCGACTCCGGCAGGGGTGGCAGCGGCCCCGTGAGCCCCTCCGCCGGCGCCCGGTCGCCGGGGGTGCGGACGGTCGTGCGCCGCATCTCGCCCGTCCGTCCCGGGGCGCGTACGTCGACGGCCGCCCAGTCGCCCATGTCCGGCACGAGCAGCCCGGCCAGCCTGTGCAGCATCTCCGGTGTCTCCAGGGTGGAGATCAGGACGGTCGAGACCTCCGCCACCATCGTCAGCCGGGCGGTCAGCCCTTCCAGTGCCGCGAGGTAGGCCGCGGTCTGCTCGGCGGCGTCGCGGTGCAGGCTGAAGTCGTGGAAGACGACCACCGCGCCCTCCGCGCGGCCCTCGACCCGGAGGGGAGTGGCGGCCCAGATGACGGGCACGAGGCTGCCGTCCCCGCGCAGGAAGAGTTCCTCGCTGCCTTCCGCGGGCCGGCCGCTGTCCAGGACGGCCAGCAGCCCGCACTCGTCGCGCGGGATCCTGCCGCCGCCCGGGCCGCGGTGCATCAGGTCGTGCATGTCGCGGCCGAGCATCTGCTCCAGCGGACGGCCGAGCAGCTCCTGCGCCCGTGGGTTGCACGCCGTGAGCAGACCCGCGGTGTCGGTGACGAAGACCCCCGCTCCGAGGCTGTCGAACACCGTGCGCATGAAGCCGATCTCCAGCAGCCCGTCCGTGGACCTCATGGGGCGTCCTCCGTCGTCGCCGGGTGGATCTCTCCGCCCGTACCCGCCGGGCCCACGTGCCCCGGACCTCCCGGCGACGGCCGCACGGACGGTACCTGGTCCGCCGCCGGAGACGCCGTCTGGGGGGTCATGCGCTCATGCCTTCCGCTTCATGGCCGGGGGCCGGCCCGGTCCGCCCGGCGAGGGCACCGGACGGCACCCGCGGCACCGCGGCATCTGTTCATCATTCATCCGGTACGCCCGTTCCGCCGCTCGGGAGCGGCCCTCACGCGGCGAGGCCGGGGCTCATGACGCGGCCCTGCCGGACGTACGGACCGGAGCGGCTGTCCTCTCCAGGACCTCGGCGGTGCTCACCCCGGGGGCGGTCTCCACCAGGACCAGGCCGTCGTCGGTCACGTCGAGCACCGCGAGGTCGGTGATGACGCGGTCGACGCATGCCCTGCCCGTCAGCGGCAGGGTGCACTCCTCGACGATCTTGGGGCTGCCGTCCTTCGCGGTGTGCGTCATGGTCACGATGACGCGGCGTGCCCCGTGCACGAGGTCCATCGCTCCGCCGATACCCGTCACCATTTTGCCCGGCACCGCCCAGTTGGCGAGGTCGCCCCGGGCCGAGACCTCCATGGCCCCGAGCACGGCGGCGTCGATGTGCCCGCCGCGGATCATCCCGAAGGAGAGTGCCGAGTCGAAGAACGAGGCGCCCGGCCGGACGGTGACCGTCTCCTTGCCCGCGTTGATCAGGTCGGGGTCGACGTCCTCGTCGTACGGGAACGCGCCGGTCCCCAGGATGCCGTTCTCGGACTCCAGGACGACGTGCACGCCTTCGGGCAGGTGGTTCGGGATCAGCGTCGGCAGCCCGATGCCCAGGTTGACGTACTCGCCGTCGCGCAGTTCCGCGGCCGCCCTGGCGGCCATCTCGTTCCGGTTCCAGGCCATCAGCCCCGTGCCTCCCGCTCCGTGACCGTCCGCTTCTCGACCTTCTTGTCCGCGGCCTGCCCGGGGGTGAGCGCGACGACCCGCTGCACGAAGATGCCGGGCAGATGCACATGGTCGGGGTCGATCCCGCCGGGCTCGACCAGTTCCTCGACCTCCGCGACGGTGATGCGTCCGGCCATGGCCGCGAGCGGGTTGAAGTTGCGCGCGGCCTTGTTGAAGACGAGGTTGCCGTGCCGGTCGCCCTTCGCCGCCCTGACGAGGGCGAAGTCGGTGCGGATGCCGTGCTCCAGGACGTACGCGACGCCGTCGAAGTCGCGTACCTCCTTGGCCGGGGAGGCCACCGCCACCCCGCCCTCGCCGTCGTAGCGCCAGGGGAGTCCGCCGTCGGCCACCTGGGTGCCCACGCCGGCCGGTGTGTAGAACGCCGGTATCCCGGTCCCGCCGGCCCGGAGCCGCTCGGCCAGGGTGCCCTGCGGGATCAGCTCGAGCTCCAGCTCGCCCCCGAGGTACTGCCGGGCGAACTCCTTGTTCCCGCCGATGTAGGAGCCGGTCACCCGGCTGATGCGGCCGGCGGAGAGCAGGACCGCGAGGCCGGAGTCCATCGCCCCGCAGTTGTTGGAGACGACTCCGAGACCGCTGACACCCCTCGCGTACAGGGCGTCGATCAGCACGTTCGGCACACCGCTGAGCCCGAAGCCCCCCACCGCCACCGACGCGCCGTGCCGCACGTCGGCGACGGCCAGCGCCGCCGACGCGACCACCTTGTCCATGGGACCGTCCATCCACTAGTGTTCGTCCAGTGAAGTTTCCTTCACTAGGTGGGGTGGAGTTTGCCGCCCGGACCGGAGCCGTGTCAACGGTCCGGGACCCGACGGCCGCAGGCCGGCCACGCTCCCGGCGGAAGGGGCGCGGGTCCCGGACGCCGCCCGGCGCCGTACCGTGTCCTTCCGGCACGGACCCACCCGACGGAGAACAGATGCCCCCGAACAGCACCGACCGGCCGGACACGGGCGTGCCCGAGGAGGCCGTCGCCCCGCTCATGCGCGGCATCGCGGTCCTGCGCAGCCTGACCGACGCGGACGGCTCCCTCAGCCTCAGCGACCTGGAGCGTGCCAGCGGGCTTGCCCGTTCGACGGTCGACAGGATCACGCTCACGCTCGCCCGCACCGGATACGTCCGCGTCGACGGCAGGACCGTCTCCCTCGCGCCGCGCCTCATGGAACTGGGCAACGCCTACCTGTCCTCGATCCGGCTCCCTTCCGTCCTCGGCGGCGAGGTGGACGCCCTCGCGGACGAACTCGACGAGTCCGTGTCCCTCGCGGTGCCCGACGGCGACGGCATCCGCTTCGTGCACCAGGCCACCCGGCGCCGGGCGATGTCCCTGCGCTTCCGCATCGGCGACCTGCTGCCCGCCGAACGCACCGCCCCGGGCGCTCTCTTCGCCACCCTCTGGGGTTCCGAGGAGTGGAGGGCCTGGCGGGAGCGGCGCGAGGCCGATCCCGACGGAGCCGGTTACCTGTCCCTCCAGGGCCGCCCGGGTGCCGCGGACGACCTGTTCGAGGACCGGGTGGAAGCGGCGCGGGCCGACGGATGGGCGCTGGACGACCAGCTGATCGAGCCCGGTCTGCTGGCCCTCGCCACGCCCGTACGCGGCCCCGCGGGATCGATCGCGTGCGTCCTCAGCGTGGTCAGCCACACCAGCAGGCACGACGCGCGAGGGCTCCGCGACAGCCTGCTGCCGCGTCTGCGCGCCGCCGCCCACACGATGGAGGAGCGCCTGCGTGACGCGCCCCCCGCGAGCCCGCCGGGCGCCCCCGGGACCCTCGCCGCGTGGACCGCGGCCTCGAAGCAGGAGCTGGGACGGGAGTTCGTGGAGTCCCTCGCCCGCGGCCTGACCGTCATCACCGCCTTCGGCGACACGGGAGCGGCTCTCACACTCAGCGACGTCGCCCGTGCGACGGGGCTCTCGCGCGCCTCCGCGCGCCGGGCGCTGATCACCCTCGAGCACCTCGGCCACGTCACGGCCGAAGGCCGCGAGCACCGGCTGACACCGCGCGTCCTGGCCCTCGGGTATCCGGTGCTCTCCCGCACCACGCTCCCGCGGATCGCCGAGCCGCACCTCGCCGCACTGGCGGCGCGGATCCAGGACTCCACCTCCCTCGCGGTCCTCGTCGACGACTCCGTGCAGTACGTGGCGCGCGCCGCCACCCACCGCATCATGACCGTCGACATCACCGTCGGGACCCGCTTCCCCGCCTACGCCACCTCGCTCGGCAGGGTCCTGCTGGCCGACCTGTCCACCGACGCGCTCAAGTCGGTCCTCGCCCACTCCGAACTGCGCCCTCTGGCCCCCCACACCCTCACCCACCGCGCCGCGCTCGAAACCGTTCTCGACGGCGTGCGGGCCGAGGGGTACGCCCTGGTCGACGAGGAGCTGGAAGCGGGCCTGCGCTCGATCGCGGTACCGGTGCGCGACCGGACCGGCACCGCCGTCGCCTCGGTCAACGTCGCGATGCACAGCAGCAGCCGGACGACCGAGGAGTGCCTGGAGCAGGTGCTGCCCCAGCTGCGGCTCACGGCTCGGCGCATCGAGGCCGAACTGCACATCGCCGCCCGCTTCACCCGCGTGGCCGTTCTCTGAGCCGTGCCGTCACCCGCCGGCCCGGCCTGCGGGGGAGGGGCCTCGCGCGGAGGGGCGGCTACGGCCCCGGCCCGGCTCATGCCTCCGGGCGCGGCTCCACGGCGAAGGCGGTGAACATGTCGACCAGTGGCTGCGGCGCCCGGTCGTGGAACAGCGTCTCCTGGCTCCGGGCGGAGTCCCGGGCCGTGCGTCCGCTCCGCGGGAACAGCGCGTCCTCGTACGCGGTCAGCGCGGCCTCGGTGTCACCCGGGTGGGCGGCAAGCGCACGGCCCAGCTCCGCGCCGTCGAACATGGCGAGGTTGGCGCCCTCGCCGGCGAACGGCGACATCAGGTGGGCGGCGTCCCCGAGGAGGGTGGCTCCCGGGACCCGCTGCCACCGGTGCTCGACGGGCAGCGCGTGGATGTGACGGGGGACCAGCGCCCCGTCCGCCTCGGCGACCAGGGCGCGCAGGCCGGGTGCCCAGTCGGTGAAGTGCTCCAGCACCGCGGCCTTCGCGGCCTCGGTGTCGGCGAAGTCGATGGTGGACAGCCAGTCCTCGGCCGCGCGCAGCGCCGTGTAGACGTGCAGGCTGCCGTCCGTCTCGCGGTGGGCGAGGAACGCCTTGTGGTCGCCGAGGGCGAAGAACATCCCGCCTCCGATGAGTTCGGCGCAGCCGGGGTGGCGGGTGTCGGCGTCGAGGAGGTCGAGCTCCACGAAGGAGATGCCGGTGTAGGCGGGCCGGGCATCGGAGAGCAGGGGCCGGATCCTCGACCAGGCGCCGTCGGCCCCGACGAGCAGCCCGGTGGTGAACGTGGTGCCGTCGGCGAGCGTCACCGCGTGGCGTCCGTCGCCGAGCGGCTCCGCGCCCACGACCTTGGCGCCCCAGCGGACGGTGCCCTCGGGAAGTGCGTCGAGCAGCAGATCGCGCAGGTCGCCCCGGTCGATCTCGGGGCGGCTGCCGTCGCCTTCGTCCTTCTCCTCCAGCACGACGTGAGCCGCCTTGTCGAGGACGCGCAGCGCCTCACCTCCGGGGTGGACCCGCGCGCGGAACTCCTCGTGGAGGCCCGCGGCGCGCAGGGCCGCCTGCCCGGTCTCCTCGTGGATGTCGAGCATGCCGCCCTGGGTCCGCGCGTTCCGGCCGGCTTCCAGGTCGAGGACGGTGGACCCGATCCCGTGCACGTGGAGGACGCGGGCGAGTACGAGGCCGCCGAGGCCTCCGCCGACGATGATGAGGGGGTGGTGGGGGGTGGTTTCCATGGTGGTGCCTCGTTCCTGCCGTGCGGATGGGGAAGTCGCCCGCTGCCTCAGCGGGGCGTGGTGGCCGTGCCGTTGACGACCGCCCGGAAGATCCAGGCCAGGCGCTGCCGCGGGGTGCCCGAGAAGAGGTCGGCGCCGAGTGCGGCGATGCGCGGGTGGGTCCGGGCCGATGCCTGGCCCAGCGCCTCGACGAGGGCGTCGTGGTCGTCCTCGGCGTCGGGTGCGCCCTCGCGCACGGACTGCTCGGTGGCGGTCGCGGTGGCCACCTGGAGGAGGACGTCCACCCCCCAGGCCGCCTGCCCGTCGGGTACTCCCCCCTCGTGCAGGAGGGTGAGGACGCTCTCCACGAGGGCGAGGTAGTGCGGCCCGGAAGGCCGGGCGACCAGGGCGGACCGGGCGAGGCCGGGGTGGTCGAACAGGACGCGGGTGTACGACAGGAGCACCTGGGCCAGCCGGTCGCGCCAGTCGCCCTCCCCGGTCACGGGCGAGAGGTCGACCGTGCCCAGCAGGTCCTCGAGGATCGCTGCGTGCAGATCGGCGGTGCCGGCGACGTACACGTACAGCGAGGCGGGGCCGGTGTCGAGCTCCTGGGCCAGCCGGCGCATGGTGACGCGCTGCAGCCCTTCGGCCGCCATGAGCCGTACGGCGGTGGCGACGACGGCTTCGTGGGTGAGGGCGGGCTTGGCCGGCCGTTCGCGGCGGCTGCGGGGGGCGGGGGTTCGCGGGGTCACACCCCGACCGTAACGAACATGTTCGTCACGAACAAGTTCGTCGCTGCGCGGCGGCCGGGAGGACGGGGTGCTCAGCCCTGTCGCTCGGAGGTGCCACGGCCTGCTGCCGTCCGGGCGCGGAAGCCGTTGCGAGACGCGCCGCCACCGCGCAGGTGCCCATGTGCGAGGGAGCGTGAGCCCGCGGACCGACCACCGGCAGGCCTGTGCTCCACCTCCCGCCCGTCGTCCGTGCCCTCCGGGAAGCCGGGGATCGTCCCCACGGCCGCGGGGCGGTACACGCCTGCCCGGGACCGCCGGGGGTAGGCGACCGGACGGCGGGGCGTGCGTCTCCGCCACCCGCGCCGGGCGCATCTCCGCCCGACGGGCATCGGGCGCTCCGCTCCACCGCACAGCCGGGCCCGCTCCGGGTGCGGAGGACGCCGAGTGAACCGAGGATGCGAAGGGGTGGCGGGCCGCACCGACCGGCCCCGTCGTACCGAGAAGCGACACCCGAGGGAGACAACACCATGGCGCCCGAGCGATCCTCTTCCGGCAGCACGGCATCGCGAGACGCAGGGCTCGCCCTTCCCGTGGCCGAACGGGCGGGCTGGACCGACGTGGACGTGCGCGCGGTGGACACCGTCAGGGTGCTGGCCGCCGACGCCGTCCAGAAGACCGGCAACGGCCACCCCGGTACGGCGATGAGCCTGGCACCCCTCGCCTACCTGCTGTTCCAGCAGGTCATGCGCCACGACCCCGCGGACGACCAGTGGCTCGGCAGGGACCGCTTCGTCCTCTCCTGCGGCCACACCAGCCTCACCCTCTACATCCAGCTCTACCTGGCCGGCTACGGCCTGGAGATGGACGACCTGAAGGCGCTGCGGACCTGGGACTCGGCGACGCCGGGGCATCCGGAGTACCGGCACACCCGGGGCGTGGAGATCACCACCGGCCCGCTGGGCCAGGGCATGGGCGCGTCCGTGGGGATGGCGATGGCGGCCCGCCGGGAAAGGGGCCTGCTCGATCCCGACGCCGCCCCCGGTGCCAGCCCGTTCGACCACCACGTCTACGTGCTGGCGTCCGACGGCGACATGATGGAGGGCGTCGCGTCCGAGGCCGCCTCCCTGGCCGGTCATCAGCAACTCGGCAACCTCATCACCTTCTACGACTCCAACCACATCTCCATCGAGGACGACACCGACATCTCGTTCAGCGAGGACGTCCCGGCCCGCTTCGCGGCCTACGGATGGCACGTGCAGACGGTGGACTGGACCCGGACGGGCGACTACGTCGAGGACGTCGACGCGCTGCTCGCCGCGATCGAGAAGGCCAAGGAGGAGCGGTCCAGGCCCTCGTTGATCATGCTGCGCACGATCATCGGATGGCCCGCCCCGACGAAGCGCAACACCGGCAAGGCGCACGGAGCGGCCCTGGGCGACGACGAGGTCGCCGGCACCAAGAGGCTCCTCGGCTTCGACCCCGGGGAGTTCTTCCCCGTCGAGGACGACGTCCTGGCCCACACCCGGGCGGTGGGGGAGCGGGGCCGGGCGGCACGGGAGAGCTGGCAGACGGCGTACGACGAGTGGCGGACCGCCGCCCCGGAGCGGGCGGCCCTGCTGGACCGGCTGCGCGAGCAGAAGCTGCCCGCCGGCTGGACCGACGCCCTGCCGGTGTTCCCGGCCGATGCCAAGGGCATGGCCACCCGCAAGGCCTCGGGGAACGTCCTCACCGCGCTCGCGCCGGTGCTGCCCGAGCTCTGGGGCGGCTCGGCCGACCTCGCGGGCAGCAACAACACCACCATGGACGGCGAGCCCTCGTTCGTCCCCGCCGACCGGCAGACCGAGGAGTTCACCGGCGGACCCTACGGCCGGACCCTGCACTTCGGTATCCGTGAGCACGCGATGGGCGCCGTGCTCAACGGCATCGCCCTGCAGAGCCTGACCCGCCCCTACGGCGGAACCTTCCTCACGTTCAGCGACTACATGCGGCCCGCCGTCCGCCTCGCCGCCCTGATGAAGCTGCCGGCCACCTACGTGTGGACCCACGACTCCATCGGCCTGGGCGAGGACGGCCCCACCCATCAGCCGGTGGAACACCTGGCCGCCCTGCGGGCCATCCCGGGCCTCGACGTCGTACGCCCCGGCGACGCCAACGAGACCGTGGTCTGCTGGCGGACGATCCTGGAGCACACCGACCGCCCCGCAGGCCTCGTCCTCACCCGGCAGAACCTGCCGGTGCTCGACCGTGCCGACGGTGTCCACGCCGCCGCCGAGGGAGCCGCGCGGGGGGCCTACATCCTCGTCGAGGCGTCCCAGAGCGTCCCCGACGTCATCCTGGTGGCGACGGGGTCCGAGGTCCAGATCGCGCTCGACGCCCGCAGGCTGCTGGTCGACGAAGGGCTGGCCGTACGCGTCGTCTCGATGCCCTGCCGCGAATGGTTCGCCGCGCAGCCGCTGCCCTACCAGGACGACGTGCTCCCGCCCGACGTGCGCGCCCGTGTCAGCGTCGAGGCCGCCGTGGGCCAGGGCTGGCGCGAGGTGGTCGGCGACGCCGGCCGGATCGTCAGCCTGGAGCACTACGGCGCCTCCGCCGACTACCAGCGGCTCTACGAGGAGTTCGGCATCACCGCGGAAGCGGTCGCCGCGGCCGCGCGTGCCAGTATCCGGGACGCGGTGGAGCCTCCCCGGCCCGGCGGACGACGGTCCTGACCCCGGGAGGCCGTGCCCCGGGGCACGGCCTCGCCGCCGGCCGGCGCCGCATCGGTCACCCGGTCCGCGGCAGGCCGGCGGGAGGAACATCGGGACCGTCCGTGGTGCCCGTGCCGGGTGCGGCGCCGCCGGCCGGCCGGGTGGGCAGCAGCCGTGCCGGAAGCAGGGCGAGGGCCGCGAGTCCGGCGAGGACCAGCAGGGTGGGCCCCGTCGCCGAGACGGACATGCCCCGCTCCCCGGCGGCGGACGGTCCGCGCAGCATCAGGCCGGCGGCCACCGCGATCCCGAGGGCCGGGCCGACGTTCATGGCGGTCTGTTTGAGTCCGCCGATGACCCCTGCGTACCCGTAGGGCGCCTCGCCGACGACGGTCGCGGTGGCCGTGACCATGACGGTGGCGAATCCCGCCCCCAGGACGGCGAAGGCCACGCCGCTGACCGCCCACGCACCGGCCGGCTCCAGCCCGGACAGTCCGGCCGTCCCGAGGACGACGAGGACCGTGCCGAGGACCGCGGTGCGGCGGGGCCCGTACCGGCGCAGGGCGGTGGCGGCGGCGGGCGCGCCGAGGACCATGAACACGGTCAGCGGGAGTCCCCGCAGACCGCTGGCCGACGGGTCGAGCCCCTGCACGTCCTGGAAGAAGAACGTGGACACGAACAGCGCGCCGAACATGCCGCCGCCGGTGAGGAGCAGGAGCAGCACCGACGCCGTCACCGGTACCGACCGTGCCACCGGCGACGGCACGATCGGGTGCGCGGTGCGGCGCTCGTGCAGGACGAGCGCTGCCGCGAGGCCCGCGACGGCGGCCAGGCCGAGCCGGGTCGGCGCGGTGGACCACCCGTGCGCCGGGATGCCGGACAGGGTGTGGGCCAGGGCCGCGAGGGCGGTGGCGAGCAGTGCCACGCCGGTGAGGTCCAGCCGTCGGGCCCCGGCACGGGAGGGCGCCGGTGTCCAGACGGCGAGGGTGAGGACGGCGGCCACGAACGCCACGGGCACGTTGAGCCAGAACACGGCACGCCAGCCCGTATGGGAGACGAGAAGCCCTCCCAGGACCGGGCCGGCCGCCGCGGCCACCCCGATGGCGCTGGTACGCACGGCGACCGGAGTGCCGAGCCGGTCCGCCGGGTACGCCGCCCGCAGCAGCGCGAGTGTCGCCGGCTGCAGGAGCGCGCCGAACACGCCCTGCACCGCGCGCAGTGCCACCACCCAGCCCACTCCCGGAGCGAGCGCGATCCCGGCCGAGGCGGACGCGAAGCCGGTCAGGCCCACGAACAGCATCTGCGGGTGCCCGTAGCGGTCACCGAGTCGCCCGGCGACGACGAGGAGCGAGGCCACCGCGAGCAGGTACGCGGTGCTGGTCCACTGGACGTGCTCCAGGCTCGCGCCGAGATCGTGCCGCAGGCTTGGCTGCGCCACCATCAGGACCGTGCCGTCGAGCGCGACGAGCATCGCGCCGGTCGCGCTGACCAGGAGCGCGAGGCGCTGCCGTAAGGGTGCGGTCACGAGGTCACCGGACCGAGGTGGGCGTCCAGCACCGCCGAGACGAGCCGGTCGGGAGGGACGTCACCCGGTGCTCCGCCCGGTGACGGGGCACCGAGGGCGAGCTGGAGGCTCCCCCAGCTCCACAGTTGGGCGAGGCCGTGCAGGTTCGACCAGAGGGCGGCGGCCGTCACGGCCGGCGGGGGCTCGGCGGAGAGAGGAGTCCCCGGCCCGTGCGCGGCGGCCCGGTCCGTCCGGTGCCGGGTGATGAGGCCGACGACCAGCCCGAACAGCGGCAGAGTCGCATGCCTGAGCTGCGACCCGTCCGGCGCGTGGTTCCCGCTGTCGAGCAGGTCGTGCCGGAACATCAGCTCGAACATGCCCCGGTGCTCCAGCGCATACCCGATGTGCGCCCGCCCGATCTCCTGCAACTGGGCGCGCGGCGACGCGGTGCCGTCGGCCGCGGCGGCGAACCGGGCTTCGAGGTCCGCGAAACCGCGGCGGGCGATCGCCGACAGCAGGGCGTGATGCGTGGGGAAGTACCGGCGGGGAGCCCCGTGCGACACCCCCGCCCGGCGGGCGATCTCACGCAGCCCGACCGAGGCGGTCCCCTCGGTCGTCACGAGGTCCACCCCCACGTCGATCAACCGTTCCCTGAGAGAGTTCTCGTGGTCCATGGGCCGTGTCTACCAGGCGCGAGTAGACACTGTCTACGGAGCCGGGGCGGTGCGCCGCGGTTGTGGTGTCCCCGGGGGCGGCGGATTCTGTAGGGGACGAAGGGCGGCCGGTGTGGCGCCATGACTGCATGGAACGCGGAGCAGACAGCCGACTTCCGTGGTCCCCTCGACGTCAGCAGGGCGGCCACGGCGGTTCTCGACGCCCAGGACACGGTCATCGGATGGAGCCCCGCGGCCGAACGGCTGCTCGGCTACCGGCCGCACGAGATGGTCGGCCGGCCCCTGGCCACGTTCCTGCCACCCGGCGCGGCACCCCCCGTCCCCCCTCCGCACCGCGGGAACGAGATCCGGGCCGCCCGGCACCGGGACGGGCACGAGCTGACGGTCGCCACGGCGGTGTGTCCCCTCCCGGGCGCCGGTGCGGCGGAACGCGTCCTCCTCGCGACGGAGCTGTCGGAACTCCGGCTGTGGGAGTCCCGGCTCGCCCTGTTGAACGGACTGGCAGCCCAGTCGCCCCTCGGCCTGGCCATCTACGACACCGATCTGCGCCTGACCTGGTGCAACGCGGCGTACGAGCAGGAGATCGGGCGGCCGTTCGCCGAGTTCCGCGGCCGCCGGGCCGATGACCTGTACTCCGACGGAAGCTTCGTGACGCAGGGGCATCCGCCCACCCTCGACACGGTCATGCGGCAAGTGCTGGACACCGGCGATCCGTTCCTGGACCTGCATTTCCGGGGCCGGCCGCCCAGTGACCCGGACACGGACCACGTCTGGTCCTGCGCCTACTACCGGCTCCAGGACGCCGACGGTCATGTGTTCGGCGTGTGCGAGGACGCCTTCGACATCTCCGACCGCTACAAGGCCCAGCAGCGGCTGGCCCTGCTCGTCGAGGCGGGCCGCGGCATCGGCACCGCCCTCGACGTACAGGTCACCGCGGAGAAGATCACCGAGGTCGCGGTTCCCGAGTTCGCCGCCACGGCCACGGTCGATCTCTCGCGGGCTGTCCTGGAGGGCGAGGTGCCGGCCACCGGTGATCCGGTGGCGATGTCCCTGGTCCGGGTCGCCAGCTGTTCGGGGGAGGACTCCGGCACGGAGAAGCCGCACCCTCCCGACGTGCGCATCCCGCCCGTGGAGTACCCGCCCGGTTCACCGCAGGACCGCAGCCTCTCCTCGGGCGGCCTCGTGGCCGACGACACGGTCCTGGTGGTGCCGCTACGGGCCGGGAACAGCACCCTGGGCCTCGTCACCTTCCTCCGCGACACCGCGTCGGCCGCCTTCGACAGCGGCGAGGTGGCACTGGCCGACGAACTGGCCGCCCGGGCGGCCGTGTCCATCGACAACGCCCGCCGCTTCACCCGGGAACGCAACGCGTCCCTGGCTCTCCAGCGCCGGCTGCTCCCGCACCACGTGCCGGAGCAGTCGGCGGTCGAGTTCGCCTACCGCTACCTGCCCGCCGACGACCTGATCGGGGTCGGTGGTGACTGGTTCGACGTCATCCCGCTGTCCGGAACGCGGGTCGGACTCGTCGTCGGGGACGTGGTCGGCCACGGCCTGCAGGCAGCCGCCACCATGGGGCGCCTGCGCACGACCGTACGGGCGTTCGCCCAGCTGGACATGGATCCCGTCGAGCTCCTGTCGCGGCTCGACGACCTGGTCGGTCAGTCCGCCCAGGAACGCTGGGGCGAGCTGGGCACACCCGACGGCACGGACGCCGACGTGACCACCGGGGCGACCTGTCTCTACGCGGTCTACGACCCGGTCTCGCGGCGCTGCGTCATGGCCAGGGCCGGGCACCTCCCGCCGGCGGTGGTCGCCCCGGACGGAGGACCCTCGTTCCCTGACCTGCCGGCCGGCCCGCCCCTGGGCCTGGGAGGACTGCCGTTCGAGTCCCTGGAGATCGAGCTGCCGGTGGGCAGCCTGCTGGCCCTGTTCACCGACGGTCTGGTCGAGGCCCGCGACCGCGACATCGACCACGGACTCGACACCCTGGGACGGGTACTCGGCGACCGGCACGCGTCCCTGGAAGAACTCTGCGACCGCGCCGTGGCCGAACTCCTGCCGGACGGCTCGACGGCCGACGACACCGCCCTGCTGCTCGTCCGCACCCGCGAACTCGACAGTTCGCAGGTCGTCGAATGGGAGCTGCCCTCGGAACCGGTCGCCGTCGGCCGCGCGAGGGAGCTGGCCACCGCGCAGCTGCACCTCTGGGGCCTGGAGGAGCTGTCGTTCGCGACCGAGCTCGTCGTCAGCGAGCTGGTGACCAACGCGGTCAGGTACGCCGAAGGACCGCTGCACGTCCGTCTCATCCGCGACCGCACGGTCCTGTGCGAGGTCGCGGACACGGGCCACACCTCACCCCACCTGCGTCACAGCGGTGACGAGGACGAGGGCGGGCGCGGCCTGTTCATCGTCGCGCAGCTCGTCCAGCGATGGGGAACGCGCTACACCCCCTCCGGGAAGACCATCTGGACCGAGCAGCCGCTGCCCGCGGCGGGGTGAGCGAGGGCGGCGACATCCGCCGGCGCCCCCTCAGCTCATCTGGCGCCGGACCAGTTCGTGGAGCTGCCCGCCCGTGTCCGCCAGCAGCACGTCCGGCGGCCCCTCCTGGACGACCCGGCCGTCCGCCATGACGACGACCCGGTCGGCGTCCATGACCGTGGACAGCCGGTGCGCGATCACGACCCGGGTGGCCCGCAGGGACTTCGTGCTCTCGATCACGGTGCGCTGGGTCTCGTTGTCGAGCGCGCTGGTCGCCTCGTCGAAGAACAGGACACGCGGACGCCGGACGAGGGCCTGGGCGATCATCAGCCGCTGGCGCTGCCCCCCGGAGATCGATCCCCCTCCGGAGATCATCGTGTGCAGCCCCATCGGCATGCGCTTGATGTCCTCGGCCAGCCCGGCCATGGCGGCGGCCTCCCACGCCTCCTCCTGGGTGAAGACCTCGGCGCCGCAGATGCAGTCCAGGATCGACCCGGACAGCGGCTGGGCGTTCTGCAGGACGACCCCGCACTGCCGGCGCACGGCCGCCTGGTCGAGGGCCGCCAGGTCCTGACCGTCGTACAGGACACTGCCCGAGACCGGCCTGTCGAAGCCGATGAGCATCCTCAGCAGCGTCGACTTGCCGCATCCGCTGGGGCCCACGATCGCCACGAACTCGCCCGGCCGCACGGTCAGCGACACCTCGTCGAGGACGACGGGACCGTCGTCGGAGTAGCGGAAGGTGACCCCCCTCGCCTCGATCTCCCCGGTCAGCTCGCCCGGCTGGGTGCTCGCACCGCGTACCTCGGGCGCCTCGTCGAGCACCGGCTTGATCTGCTCGAACATCGGCAGCACCGCCGCGGCGGACACGAACGCACCCGTCAGCTGGGTGACGGCTGTCAGCAGCATCGTCACCGACGTGTTGAAGGTCAGGAACTCACTGGCCGTCAGGGAACCGCGTGCCGGGCCGGCCAGCAGGACGAAGACGACCAGCGAACACAGCGGGAGATAGAACGCGTTGAGCACCGTCGTGAGGTTCTTGATCCGGCCCGCACGCTTCTGCAGCTCACGGCTGCGTGCGAACTCCGACGCCCACGCCCCGTACGCGAAGCTCTCCGCCGCCGCGACCCGCAGCTTGGGCAGCCCCCGAAGCGTCTGGAACGCCTGGTTGTTGAGCTTGTTCCCCAGCTCGACCAGCCGGCGCTGCCAGCGGAGCTCCAGCATGCCCATGGTGAGGAACACCCCGGCGATGACCACCAGCATCCCCACGGCGGTGAGAGCCAGCGGGACGCTGAACCAGAGCAGCAGGCCCAGGTTCATCACCCCGAGGGTGCCCGCCTGCACCACGACCGGTCCCGTGCCGGAGAGCACCCGGCGGATCGCGCTCACCCCCATCGCCGCGCTCGCCAGCTCTCCCGTGGACCGCTCGGTGAAGAACTTCGTCGGCAGCCTCAGCAGCCGGTCCCAGACAGCGGGCTGGAGCGTGGCCTCGATACGCCCCTCCATCCGCAGGATCGTGAGGTTCTGGAGCAGCATGAAGGCGGCCGAGACGACACCGGCGATGATCACGGCGAGCGACATCTGCACGATGAGGGCGTTCTGGGCGTTCGGCACGTAGACGCCGAGCACCCTGCCGGTCGCGATCGGCACCAGCGACCCCAGCCCGACCGTCACCAGCCCGGCGACCACCAGCTTCCGCAGGTCGCCCCGGGTCCCGAAGAGGCCGAAGCGCAGCAGCTGCCTCTTGGCCAACGGCTGTTCCGGAAGCGGCCTGTAGAACATCACGGCACGTTCCTCGAACTCCTCGGCCGACCCGCGGTCGATCCGGCTGCGCCGGCCCGTCAGGGGGTTGACCGCCTCGTAGCGTCCGCGCCGCCAGAGAAGGGCGACCGGCGCCCCGGACGCGGCCCGGTGACCCACCAGCGGACCGGAGTCCTCCCGCCACCAGCGCCCGTAGAGCCGGACCGCGCGGGTGCGGACGCGTGAGGCGACCGCGACCCGTTCGACCGGGTCGATCCGGTCGCTCACCGCCCCGCCCGACGAGGGCTCCGCCAGGACGATCCCGGAGTCCCGGGCCACCAGGCGGCACGCCGCGTACACCGCGTCGTCCGAGGCCCCCGCCGCACGCGAGGCACCCCTGCCGGACCGGCCGATCGAGGTCAGCAGCGCCTGGTCCGCCTCCTTGCGTACCGCCTCACCGGCCTTCATGCCGGCCGCGGTCCGGTCCTCGTGTGCGCGCTCCAGCTGTTCGATCCAGCGGTCCAGCGCCGCCAGCAGGCGGTACTGCTGGTTGACCAGCCCCTGCCACATCGACGGGTCGACCAGCAGGTCGCCCGCGGCCTCCGCGCTGAACGCCGCGCCGTACTGGACGCTGCCGGGCGCCACCGGCAGCCACAGGACGTCGTCGTCGCCTCCCGGCTCGTCGAAGGCCGTCCGCCCGTCGAGCGGTGCCTCGAAGAGCACGCGCCGGCTGCGGCCCACACCGAGCGAGAAGGCGTGCTCCAGCAGACTCAGGGCGGCGTCCCCCGTGTCGTAGTGGCTGCGGTACTGCCCGTCGTACGCCGCCTGGTCGGGGTACTCCGGCCGGTACAGCTCACGCAGCGGGATCCGCCGCAGCACGCACTCCTGGAGCGGCCGGCCGACGAGGGTGTGCTTCGGGCCCTCGACCGGCCCCAGGACGAGCGTTCCCGGCTCCAGACGGCCCAGGAAGTGCCAGTGCCCCTGCTCGAGCGCGTCCACCGCGAACAGGTCGAGGGCGCCCCCCACGACGAGCCACAGGACCTGGGGCCCTTCCAGGGACAGGCTCCGCAGCCCGGTGCAGTCGACCGGTTCGCCGAGTGCTCCCAGCGCGCCGATGACGGGGTCCTGGCCGGGAGCCTCCGGGCCCGCGACGGGATGTGCGGATGTCACGTCAGTGCTCCCTGACCAGGTCGGCGTAAGGGCCACCGGCAGCCACCAGGTTCTCGTGGCGGCCGCGCTCCACGACCGTCCCGTGGTCCAGGACCACGATCTCGTCGCTGTCGCGGACGGTGCTCAGCCGGTGCGCGATCACGACGCAGGCGCAGCCGCGCCGCCGCAGGTTGTCGATGATGACCCGCTCCGTCTCGGCGTCCAGCGCGCTGGTGACCTCGTCCAGGACGAGGATGCTGGGGCGGCGCACGAGCGCCCGGGCGATCTCCAGGCGTTGGCGCTGCCCGCCGGAGAAGTTCCTGCCGTCCTGCTCCACCCGGCTGTGGATGCCGCGGGGCCGCCGCGCGACGACGTCGTACAGAGCGGCGTCCCGCAGGGCCTCGGTCACGGCCTCGTCGGGGACCGAGGGGTCCCACAGCGCCACGTTGTCCCGGACCGTCCCCTCGAAGAGGAAGACCTCCTGGTCGACGAAGGACACGGACGCGGCCAGGGCGCCCCTGGGTATGTCCTCCAGCCGCTGCCCGTCGATGCGGATCGTGCCCTCCCACGGGCTGTAGAGCCCTGAGATGAGCCGGGACACCGTCGACTTGCCGCTGCCGGAGCCGCCCACGAGCGCCACCTGCTGCCCCGGACCCACCGAGAGGGAGAAACCGGTGAGCAGCGGCTTGTCGAGCGGGCTGTACCCGAAGGTGATGTCCTCCAGCGTCACATGGCCCTTGAGCCGGCGGGTGCTCGCGGCCGGTTCGGGGCGGGAGTACAGCGCGTCGACCGGGAAGTTCTCGACGTCCTTGAGCCGGGCCACATCGGCGGCGAAGTCCTGGACACGGCCCGCCACCCCGTTGAGCCGGGTCACCGGCGCGGTGAAGCGGGTCACCAGCGCCTGGAAGGCGACGAGCAGACCGATCGAGATGTGGCCCTCGACGGCCCGCAGCCCGCCGATCCACAGGATCACCGCGCTGTTGAGCGTGGCGAGGGCGGGAGCGACGATGCCCAGCCAGGCGCTCGGCACCCCGAGCCGCTGCTGCTCCTCCAGCGTCGTCGCGTGCTGTCCGGCCCACCGTCGGAAGTACCCGTCCTCCCCGCCGGTGGCCTTCATGGTCTCGATCAGCTGGAGACCGGTGTACGACGTGTTCGTCAGCCGTGCGCTGTCGGCCCGCAGCTTCTGGGTGCCGGTGGCCCGCATCCGCACGACGATGCGCATGGCGACCACGTTGAGGAGCGCGATCCCCACGCCGATGACGGTCAGCTGCGGATCGTACGTCCACAGGAGGAAGGCGTAGAGGAGGACGACGATGCCGTCCACACCCGCCGCGGTGAGATCGCGGGCGAGCGTCTCGGCCACCGCGTCGTTGGACTGGAGGCGCTGGACGAGGTCGGCGGGGCTGCGCTGCGAGAAGAAGGTGACCGGCAGCCTGAGCAGATGGCGGAAGAAGCGCGCACTGCCGAGCGTGGACGAGATGATGCGCCCGCGCAGCAGATTGGCCTGCTGGAGCCAGGTCAGTACGGCGGTGAGGGCGACCATCGTGCCCATGGCGGCGAACAGCACGCCCAGCAGCGAGGTCTGCTCGCCAATCATGAACATGTCGATATAGGTGCGGCTCAGGGCCGGGAGCGTCGCCCCGACGGCCACCAGCAGCAGGCTGGCGAGCAGGGCGACCAGCATGGTGCCCGTGGTGCCGCGCAGCCGGGCGGGCAGCGCGGCCATGACGCCGGGCCTACGGCCGCCGCGCCGGAAGTCCTCGCCGGGTTCGAGGACGAGGACGACTCCGGTGAAACTGGTGTCGAAGTCCTCGGTGGGCACGAACCGGCGCCCCTTGTCGGGGTCGTTGATGTGGACCCCGCTGCGGCCGAGGCGGCGCCCCGTCCCGTCGTACACGACGTAGTGGTTGAACTCCCAGAACAGGATCGCGGGCGCCTGGACGTCCGCCAGGGCGGCGGGTTCCATCTGCATGCCCTTGGCCTGGAGGCCGTAACCACGCGCCGCCTTCAGCACGTTGCTGGCGCGCGATCCGTCACGCGATACACCGCAGGCGATCCGGAGCTCCTCCAGCGGCACATGGCGCCCGTAGTGGCCGAGCACCATCGCCAGAGACGCGGCACCGCACTCCAGGGCCTCCATCTGGAGCACGGTGGGCGTGCGCACGGTCCTCGTCCGCCGGGGCTTCGGAGCGGGGCGCGACCGCCGCCTGCTGTTCGGGGCACCTTCCGGGCGGTGCCTGCCGCGACCCGGAGGGGGGAGCTGCTGGGCGGTGGGGGACGGGTGGGGTGCGGTCACGGGAGCAGCCAATCGATCGGGCGCTGGTCGGCGAGACGGACGGAGCCGGTGGCCAGGGTCATGGAGCCGACCGCGTACGGAGGACCCTCGGCCGAGGACCACCGGTAGCCGGACTCGGTGGAGGCCGAGCGCTCGATCTTCACCAGGACCGCCAGCGGACGCCCGTGCGCGGAGAACTGCCGGCCGAGCTGGGCGTCGCCGAGGAAGCGGGTGATCTGCTGCTGCGTCTGTGCCGCCCTGCCGACGGCAGCCACCTTGCCGCGCAGCACCCCGTACTGCTGGGCCGGCACGGACTGGACGGTGAGGTCGACGGAGGCTCCCACCGGGACCGAGGCGGCCCCGCTTCCCGAGACGTACAGCAGGGCGACGAGCGGGTCGTCGGCACCGTCGATCCGTTCGACGCTCGCCACGTCCGCGCCGGTGGTGACCACCGCGCCGATCGTGGCCGTGACGGAGGTGAGCCGGCCCGCGTCGATCGTACGGACGACGCGTTCGCCGGTCTCCGTACGGACCTTGAGCAGGGGGGAGTTGCGGGGCAGCGTCTCGCCCTCGTCGGCGAGCACCTCGGTGATCTGCCCGGCGACCGGGCTCTGCAGGATGTAACTGCCGCGGGAGTGCGTGAGGATGCCCGGTGCGTCGAGGGTGCTGGCGACCGAACCGGTCGCGGCCCAGAAGCAGGCGGCCGCCATCACGGCGACCGTGACGCAGAGGACGAGCAGGCCCTGCGGGCGGGCGAACCGCACCGGGAGGTCGAGCTGTTCGGGCGACTGCAGCTTGGAAAGGGCCTGTTGGCGGAACTGCACGGAACTCTTCCCTCACCTGTCAGCGGTCGGCACCGAGCCCCGGAACCGACGGGTTCCGGGGCTCGGCGGGGTACTGCCGTGTCTCAGAGACCGGCGGTGAGGCCGGTGGCCAGGCCGGTGACCGCACCGGTGTTCACGCCGGTGGCACCCTCGACGAGACCGGTGACCGAGCCGACGACGCCGGCGACCGGGACGATGCCCTCGACGGTGCCCGTGACGTTGCCGAGCACGTTGCCGACGAGGCCGCCCGCGACGTTGTCGAGGTCGCTGTCGGAGATCTCGGCGGTCTCGACCTGGGGGGTGTAGTTCATGATGAGCGCTGCCCTTCGTATGGAAATTGCTTCTCCACGGAAACCCGTGCTGCGGCCTCCGTATGGGCCAGGATCAAAGCACGCCTGTGCCTCGTACAGCCAATCGAACTGCGGTGGATCTGTGGTTGTCGGCCCGCTCGAATCGACTTACGTGCAGAAGTGTTCATTCCGTGGCGGCAGGTTCTTCACGAGCTTCACCGGATGAATTCCGCGCCGTCGCACCTCTCTGTTCCCCAAGTGGGGCAGTCCCGCCCCAATCGCCCCTCGGACCCCCTCGGACCTGGCATTTCGTACCGAGGTGCGTGATCGGTGTGCGCACGCCGTGTGCAGGTTTCCCCTGAGTGGTGCTCCCGCAATTCCGGGGGTGGGTGGTGAGGCCCGACGCGGGAAGTTCGGAAGGTATCGATATTCACGCCATTGTAAAAGATGAACACGACTCTATTTCCCTGTGTGCGTCGTCCGTGCGTGGGTGGCGTATTCATGAAGCATTTTCCTGGACCGCGTGCTCTTTGTGTCACGCGCTCTCCTTTTGTGTGGAGAGGGTGTGGTGTCGCCCATCGGCTGCCGCCCGTCCCGGGGGTCGCCCCCTCGGGGGCATCGCTGTTCCCCGGTACTGCCGTCCGCACCCCGGGGTCGGGCGGTGGTGTCGCCCGGACCCCGGGGTGCGCTCCCCAGATTCATCCGATGAAACGACTGCACCACTCTTCTCTCGGGCGATACGCGGCGCTAGCATCGGGTTGCTCTATGGGAGCGCTCCCATCTCTGTGTCAGTCCCGTACCGCCCCTGTCGGCGGTCCAGCTCGGAGAGGACGTTTCCGTGCGCTTGAGCGCCAGACCAATCGCCGCCCTCGTGGCGGCACTTGCCCTCACCGTCGGGTTATCGGTCACCGGAACCCCCGTCGTCGCCCGGCCGGACGACCGGCCGGCCGCCGAAGCATCGGATGTGTCCTTCGCGGCGGACACGTACACATGGAAGAACGCGCGGATCGACGGCGGCGGCTTCGTGCCGGGCATCGTCTTCAACCGGTCCGAGAAGAACCTCGCCTACGCGCGCACCGACATCGGCGGCGCCTACCGCTGGGACCAGGCCGGCAAGCGGTGGACCCCGCTGCTGGACTGGGTGGACTGGGACCGGTGGGGCTGGTCCGGGGTGGTGGGCCTCGCCTCGGACACGGCCGATCCGGACAACGTGTACGCGGCCGTCGGCACGTACACCAACAGCTGGGACCCGACCAACGGGGCGGTCCTGCGCTCCTCGGACCGGGGCGCCTCCTGGAAGGCCGCCACCCTGCCCTTCAAACTCGGCGGCAACATGCCGGGCCGGGGGATGGGGGAGCGGCTCGCCGTCGACCCCAACAAGAACTCCGTGCTGTACCTCGGCGCCCCCAGCGGCAAGGGCCTGTGGCGGTCCACCGACTCGGGTGTCACCTGGTCCCGGGTGACCGCCTTCCCCAACCCCGGCAACTACGCCTCCGATCCCTCCGACACCAGCGGATACGGCAACGACAACCAGGGCATCGTGTGGGTGACCTTCGACGAGCGCTCCGGGAGCGCGGGCAGCGTCACGAAGGACGTCTACGTCGGGGTCGCCGACAAGGAGAACACCGTCTACCGCTCCACGGACGGCGGTGTCACCTGGTCCCGGATCGCAGGCCAGCCGACCGGGTACCTCGCACACAAGGGCGTGCTCGACTCCTCGACGGGTCAGCTCTATCTGACACTGAGCGACACGGGCGGCCCGTACGACGGTGCAAAGGGGCGGATCTGGCGCTACGACACGAAGTCCGGCGCCTGGGCGGACGTCAGCCCTGTCGCCGAGGCCGACACCTACTACGGCTTCAGCGGCCTCTCCGTCGACCGGCAGAAACCGGGGACCCTGATGGCCACCGCCTACAGCTCCTGGTGGCCCGACACCCAGATCTTCCGCTCCACGGACAGCGGCGCCACCTGGTCCAGGGCCTGGGACTACACCAGTTACCCGAACCGCTCCAACCGCTACACCCTGGACGTCTCCTCCGTGCCGTGGCTCAGCTGGGGCGCCAACCCCTCACCGCCCGAGACCTCCCCCAAGCTGGGGTGGATGACGGAGGCCCTGGAGATCGACCCGTTCGACTCGGACCGCATGATGTACGGCACGGGCGCGACGGTCTACGGCACGGAGAACCTCACGTCCTGGGACTCCGGCGGCCAGTTCACGATCACGCCCGTGGTGAAGGGGCTGGAGGAGACGGCCGTCAACGACCTGGCGAGCCCGCCCTCCGGAGCACCGCTGCTCAGCGCGCTCGGTGACATCGGAGGCTTCCGGCACACGGACCTCGACGCCGTGCCCGCGATGATGTTCACCTCGCCGAACCTGGACTCCACCACGAGCCTGGACTTCGCGCAGGCGTCCCCCGGCACGGTCGTACGGGTAGGCAACGCGGATGCCGCTCCCCACATCGGCTTCTCCACCGACAACGGCGCCAACTGGTTCCAGGGCTCCGAGCCCTCCGGCGTCACCGCCGGCGGCACGGTCGCGGCGGCGGCCGACGGCAGCGGGTTCGTGTGGAGCCCGGAGGGCGCGGGGGTCCACCGCACCACCGGCTACGGGAACACCTGGACCGCGTCCACCGGCATCCCGGCCGGAGCGACGGTCGAGTCCGACCGCGTGAACCCCAAGAAGTTCTACGGGTTCAAGGCCGGCACCTTCTACGTGTCGACCGACGGCGGCGCCAGCTTCACCGCCAGGGCGACCGGCCTGCCCGCCGAAGGGAACGTCCGCTTCAAGGCGCTGCCCGGCACCGAGGGCGACATCTGGTTCGCGGGCGGCGCCGCCACCGGCTCCTACGGCCTGTGGCGGTCCACCGACTCGGGCGCGACCTTCACCAGGTTCACCGGCGTCGAGCAGGCCGACAGTGTGGGCTTCGGCAAGGCCGCCCCGGGCGCTTCGTACCAGGCGGTGTACGTCAGCGCGAAGATCGGCGGGGTGCGCGGCATCTTCCGGTCCACCGACAAGGGCGCCACGTGGACGAGGATCAACGACGACGCGCACCAGTGGGCCTGGACCGGAGCGGCCATCACCGGCGACCCGAGGGTGTACGGGCGCGTGTACGTCTCCACCAACGGACGCGGGATCCAGGTCGGCGAGACCTCCAACACCGGCGGAGGGGGAACGGACCCGGACCCGGACCCCGACCCGGAGCCGGGCGACTCCGACTGCTCCGTGACGTACAAGGTCACCAACCAGTGGTCCGGCGGATTCCAGGCGGACGTGACGGTCACCAACACCGGCACCACCGCCTACGACGGCTGGCAGCTGGGCTGGTCGTTCCCCGGGGACCAGAAGGTCACCCAGATGTGGAACGCCTCCCACCAGCAGTCCGGTACGAAGGTGACCGCGACGAACGTCGGCTGGAACGGCAAGGTGGCCCCCGGATCCTCTGCGGGCTTCGGCTTCACGGGCACGTGGACCGGCGCCAACGCGGAACCTGCCGCCTTCACGCTGGGCGGTGAGGCCTGCACCGTCGGCTGACGCCCGCGGGCCGGTGCGGGGAGAGGGGCCTCCCCGCACCGGCCCGCAGCACCGAAATGGACATATCGCCCCCTGCGTGGTGCATTGAAGTGAAGGCACCTCACCTGGAGGCACCCATGACCGATGTCGATGTGCTCATCGCGGGGGCGGGCCCCGTCGGTCTGACGGCCGCGTCGGAGCTCGGCAGGCGGGGCGTGTCGTGCAGGATCGTCGACCGGCTCCCCGCCCGCCTGCCCTATGCGCGGGCGGTGGGCGTCCAGCCGAGGACGCTGGAGATCTGGGACCGGATGGGGATGGTCCGAGAGGCCCTGGAGACGGCCGTCCCCCTCAGGGGGCAGCTGCTCTGGGTCAACGGTGAGGAAGGGCCTCGGATCGACCTCAGGCTGCCGCCCGAGGTGCCCTACGGCTTCGCCGCCCTCCCGCAGTACGAGACCGAGCGGCTCCTCGAGGGCCTCCTGGTCCGGTGGGGAGGCCGGGTCGAACGCGGCACCGAACTCCTCTCCTTCGAACAGGACCCCGACGAGGTGCGAGCGGTCCTCTCCCTGCCCTCGGGCGGCACCGAGGAACTGACGGCCCGCTACCTCATGGGCTGCGACGGCGCCCACAGCGTCGTACGCAAGGGGCTCGGACTGTCCTTCGAGGGCGCGGCCCTCCCCGAGGAGTACATGCTGGGAGACGTGGAGGTCGACTGGGACCTGCCGGACGGATACGGGATCCGGGCCTCGCACGTCGCCGACGGACGCACGGACGACATCCTGGTCTGCATCCCGCTGCCCGGCGAGAAGCGCTACCGGATGTCCATGGCGACACCGCCCGAACTGTCCCGGACCGCGCCGGGGGAGGCGGACGGCGTGGCACACGGGCTGAGCGGTGACCAGGGTCCGGTGCCGGGCATCGAGCACATCCAGGCGGTGCTCGACCGGCTCTCCCCCCGCCCCACGACCGCCTCCGCGCTGCGCTGGTCCTCGGTCTTCCGCATCAGCCACCGCATCGTCGGCCGGTACGGCAGGGGGCGGGTCTTCGTCGCCGGCGACGCCGCGCACATCCACCCGCCCACGGGTGCGCAGGGGATGAACACCGGGGTCCAGGACGCCTTCAACCTGGCATGGAAGCTCGCCGCCGCGGTGCGGGGCCACGCGGGCGCCGGGCTGCTGGAGAGCTACGACGCCGAACGCCGCCCGATCGGCGAGGAAGTGGTGGCACGGACACTGCGCCACGTGCGGGACGGCGTGCAGGCAGACCCGGAGGACCCGGCGACGACGATGCTGCGGGAGGCCCAGCTCCTGCTCGGCTACCGGGGCAGCCCGGTCGTGGCGCCCGGCGGCTCCGGGAGCGAAGGCCCCGCCCCGGGAGACCGGGCGCCGGACTGCGGGGGCCTCCTGTACGCCCTGGGGGCCTTCCCCGTACGGCTGTTCAGCCTGCTGCGGGAGCGGGAGCACACGCTGCTGCTCTACGCCGGCCGCGAGGAGCAGACCGCACCCTTCGAGGAGGTGGCGGCGGCCGCGACCCGGGCCGCGCACGGTCTGCTGGACACCTGCGTCGTCCTCGCCCCGGAGCTGCGCGCGCCCACGCCCCGCCTGCCCTGCGTGCACGACGGTCTCGGCGAGTTCCGCCGTACGTACGGCGTGCTGGGCGGCGAGGCGGTCCTCGTGAGGCCCGACGGGTATGTCGGAGCGCGCGCGGCCCCGGCGGACGGCCCGGAACTGTGCGCCTGCCTGGAGACGCTCTTCGGCACCTGAGGGTGCGAGGGGAGCGCCGTACACGGCAGCGGGACATGACGCGGGGCCCGGCAGCGACTGCCGGGCCCCGCGCCGTCCGATGAGCCGACTCCGCTCATCTCACCCCGGCTCAGGGAAAGGACACCACCTGGGACGGGATGGTCGACGTGCCGGATGTGGGGGACCCGGTGTTGTTGATGACGTGTTCGTACTGGCCCTGGCCGCCGAGCGAGACGACGAGCAGGTCGTGGAACTTCACCCCGGGCTTCACCGGGGCCTGGAAGCCGTGCTGCTGGCGGATGGTCGGGTCGACGTTGAAGTAGCAGTAGCTGCCCATGCCCCAGCCCTCGTGGGTGGTGACGGAGTCGCCGACCTTGTAGGCGGCGTACCCCTTGATGTCACCGTTCTGGATGGCCGCCTGGTTGGGAGCGTCGTACGCCTTCTCGTTCTGGAAGAAGATCGTCTTCCCGTTCTCGCCGTACCACTGGACGTCGTACTTGTTGAAGTGTTCGACGAACAGGCCGGTGGCCAGCACGTCGTCACCGTTGACCCGGAGTCCGTAGTCGGAGCGGTTGGTCTCCCACCCGACCCCGTCGCCGTGGTCGGCCCGCCACAGCCACGTGTGGTCGATGATCGTGTCGTCGCTGTTGACCACCATGCCGGTGGTCGCCTTGCCGGCGCCCGCGCCGCCGACGCGGACGAAGACGTCCTGGAGGCTGGTCGGGTTCGCCGAGTGGTCGGCGGCCGCGCCCTCCGGTCCGACCTGGACGAGGACCGAGGAGTTCTGGGTCCCCGCGTCGACCAGGAGTCCGGCGAGCTTGACGCCGTCGACGTCGCCGACCTTGATCGCCGTCACGCCGTTGTCCGGGATGATCGTGGCGAGGCCGAGGCCGAGGGCGACGGTGTTCGCGCGGTTGATCTCGATGGGCTCGTTGACGTGGTAGATGCCCGGGGTGAACAGCAGGTGCAGGCCCTGGCGGACGGCTGCGTTGATCGTCTGCGCGGTCGCGCCCGGCTTGACCACGTAGAACTGGCTCAGCGGGATGGACTCACCCTGCGGGGTGCCGTTCCACGAGACGCCGCGTGCGTTGGTGCGCTTGGCGGGGACGAAGACCTTGTAGGTGTTTCCGTCGAGGTAGAGGAAGGGCTTCTCGCGGGAGACCGGGGTGTTGTTGAGGGTGGTGTACGGCGGCTCGGGGAAGCTCTGGGCGGGCGCGCCCTCGACGCCGGAGAACGTCATGTTCCAGACGCCGTTGCCCCAGCTGCCGATGGAGCTGTCGCGGGTGTACCACTGCTGCTGCGAGTAGGGGCCGACCTGGCCGTCGATCTTGCTGTCGGCGATGTAGCCGCCGCTGGCCCAGCCGTAGCCGTTGGGCGCGAGGTTGAGGCCGCCCTTGACGTGCATGCGGCGGAAGGGGGCGGCCTGGGAGACGGCCCAGCGGTTGGTGCCGCTGACGGGGTTGAGGGCGAGGTTCTCGGCCGAACGCCAGAAGTTCTGGGTGGCGTTGCCGTTGAACCAGCCGGCGTCGACGGTGACGTCACCGTTGAAGGTGGTGTCGTCGGGCTTCAGGCCGAGGCCGGCGATGGAGGTGTAGAAGCCGATCTGGGCGTTGATGTTGTTGTAGGTGCCCGGCTTGAACATCAGGGCGTAGCGGCCCGTGCCGAACTGCGCGGACTCCTGCTTCTTGAAGATCTCGTCGACCTTGGCCTGGATGTTCGGCGTCGAGGGGTCGAAGACCAGGACGTTGGGGCCGAGGTCACCGCCCCCGGGGATCTGCGGGTCGCCCCCGCCGGTCGTGCCGAACACCTGGAACTCCCAGAGGGAGTGGCCGTAACCGGTGGCGCGGGCGGTGCCGGTCAGCCGGACGTAGCGCGCGGTGCCGGAGACGTTGAGGGTCTCCGTGCCACCGGGGCCGGTGGTGGTGGAGTAGGCGGTGCTCCAGGTGTTGTTGTCGGAGGAGAACTCGATCCGGTAGCCGGTCGAGTAGGCCGCCTCCCAGCGCAGCACGATCTGGCTGACCGAGGCGGCGGCGCCGAGGTCGACCTTGATCCACTGAGGGTCGGAGAAGGTGCTGGACCAGCGGGTTCCGGTGTTGCCGTCCACCGCGGCGGTTGCGGGGGTGCCGGCGTTCTCCTGGCTGGAGGCGGTGACCGTCTTCCCCTGGGAGAGGAGCGTGGGTGCCGCGCTCGCGGAGGTCTGGGGGACGAACGCGAGGAGCGAGAGGACCAGTCCGGCGATGACGGCCAGGACGCCGCTGCGTCTACCGGTCAGGGCGAGAAGGGGTCTGTGGAGGTTCGGGGGTGCGTACATCGGGGATTCTCCTGAGTCGTGGGGCGGGTACACGACGCGCACAGCCAGAGAGCGCTCTCTCCGGCTGTGCGAGATACTCCACCCTTGTTACGAACGCGTCAAGAGATGTGCAACAGCAGATGTATCAGCGCCTGTTGGCGACAAGAACTGATGACTGGCTCCCGGTGCCGGCCTCCCTTGGACCACCTCCTCGGTGACGGAACGTGAGATCTGACGGGTCATGGATTCAGGAAATGGCGGCGCGGTTCACGGTGCGGCGTACGTCCGCACGTAGTCGAACTCCGCCGTCACGCCCGAGCGGTTGTGGGAGACGAGACCGATCTTCAACTCGCCCCGGACCGGCAGCGTCCAGACGCTGCCGGCCGACCAGTGGACGCCGTCACGGCTGGTGGACGCGCGTACCTCGTGCTCCCCGTGCGCGCTGTCGCGGTGGTACGCCATCCGCAGCCACATCGTGCCGGCCGTGGGGCCCCCGAACATCGGGGCGTTGGCCACCGCGGTCGGCGGAGTGGTCGTGGGTCGCTCGCCCTCCTTGCCGAACTCGCTGACATCGAGCAGCGCGCCGTTGCCGTTGGTGAGCGGAAGGACGGAGTGGACGAGCTTGAACCAGCGGTCGTCGTTCTCGTACAGCACGAGACCGGCCTGCTGCGCGGCCCGGCCGGGGGAGAACCGGAGCTTCGTCTCGACCGTGTAGTCGCCCGTGGGTGCGTCCCTGATCAGCACCGAGGCCGTGTTGTCGCCGAGATACAGCTCGGCGTCCTGGGTCGGCCAGGAGAGCGCTCCGCCGGACACGGTGACGCCCGCCGACGGTCCGCGCACCCACTGCCAGGGGGAGCCGGCGTCCGTGCCGGGGACCGAGGCACCGTCGAACTCGTCGCTGTGTCCGGGCAGGAGACGCCCCGGTGCGGCGTCGGCGACCCGCTTCGTCACCGGCCGGTACAGGGCGGTGGCGCCCACGTTGTCCGCCGCTGCGCCCGTGCCCCGCGCGGCGGCTCCCACCGCCCCCTCGCGCACGGCTGCGGCCGGCAGGTCACGGGACTGCACGGCCACCGGGTCCCGCAGCCGGTCGCCGGACACCTCGGCCGTCAGCCGGGTGCCGCGCAGCTCGACCGACACGTTGTTCCAGGTGCCCCAGGAGAATCCGGACGGCAGCGCGGTGACCTGCTCGCCCCGGCTCCGACCGCCCACCCGTACGTCGGTGACGAGGGCGCCGCGCGCCCGGTCGAGCCAGGCCACGATCCGGTTGCCCGGATCGCGGTGGGCGACGGTGAGCCCCGCCGCGCCGTCCGCCGACGTCACCTTCAGATCGGCCTCCGCGCGCAGGTCAACGGGCACGCGTCCTGCGGCCACGAGGTACGAGGTGCTCGTGCCGGAACCGGCCGGGGTGTGCACCGCGTAGCCGCGCGCGTCCGGGTCGGTCGCCGTGGACCAGCCGGAGCCGCCCTCGGTCCGCCAGCCCTCCAGCCCGCTGCCGTTGAACGTCCCGCCGGCAACGGGAGAGGTCACCGGTGCGGTCGTCGGACCGTCCGAGGGGCCCGCGCCCGCCCGCACGACGGGCCAGCCGTCGATCCAGTCGAGCCGGTCGACGAGCATCGGGCGCCGGGTCAGCTTCAGAGTGCCGTTCGAGGCCGGGGCGAGGTCCGGGGACTCGGCGGGGATGCCGTGGTAGACCAGCCAGTCCTGACCCGCCAGGTCGGTCTGGAGCGCGTTGTGGCCGGGGCCGATCCACCGGTTCCCGTTGGCCCCTGCCACCACGCCCGCCTTGCTGGTGAGAGCCATGAGATCAGTACCCTCGTCATCGGTGAACGGGCCGGTGGGGCTGGTGGACCGGCCCACCTTGACCTGGTAACCGCTGTACGCCCCGTCGCAGCACCCGGCGTCGGAGTAGAAGAGGTAGTAGAAGCCGTCACGCCGTACGACGAAGCCGCCCTCGACCCGGCGTCCCCGCGCCACCTGCGTGACCTCTCCCACGGTCCGCGTCAGGTCGGCGTTCATCCTCGCCACGCAGATCGTGTCGTAACTGCCCCAGTACAGGTAGGGCGTGCCGTCCGTGTCCGTGAACTGCGCCTGGTCGATGTTGCCCGCCGGGCATCCGCTCGGCGAGGGCAGTACGGAGCCCCGGTCGGTCCACGGGCCCGTGGGGGTGGCGGACGTGACCAGGCCGACCGTGTTGCGCCCCGGCACGGAGTAGTAGAGGTGGTAGAGGCCGGCCGCGTAGCGCACGTCGGGTGCCCACAGACGCGAACCCTGGTGCCAGGCGGGCTTGTCCGCCGGGGTGAAGACCTCGCCCGCGTACTCCCACGCCACCATGTCCGCCGAGCGCAGGATCGGCAGCATGCGCTCGCCGTCCTCGCCCTTGCTCTGCATGACCGGGTTCTGGGTGCCGTAGGCGTACCAGAACCCGTCCTTGCCGCGGATGACCGCGGGGTCGGGGAAGGTGTCCACGGCGCCCGCGGACACCGGGTTGGTGTACGTCGCCGCGGCGGCCGGACGGCTCGGCGTGCTCACGGAGGCCGGGCCGCCCTGTGCGCCGTGCGACGGGGCGGAGGCGAGGGTGAGGATCCAGACCAGGGCAGCCGCCCCGGCCGCCCACCCGGGGATCGAGGTCCTTCGCGTGCGTCTCATGGGGTCTCCGTGAGGGTCCCGCCCGGATCCGCGGCCGCGGTCCAGGTCGTGTCATCGGTCTCGAAGGCGCTGAGGCTCGGGTCGTAGTCGGAGGCGCCGATGTCGTACATCGACGTCATCCAGTGGTAGAAGTTGTCGCCCCGGTCCCGCAGCAGCTCGTACAGCCGCCGCATCAGCCGGGCCCGTACCTCGCCGAACTCGGGGTGCGGGTAACGGTTGCAGAGCTCGTGCGGGTCCGCCACCAGGTCGTACAGCTCGTTGACCGACTCCGGGTTGACGACGAGCTTGTAGCGGTCGTCGCGGATCATCCGCTGCGGATAGGGGAAGTGGTGGCCGTGGAACTCCGCCACGAGATCGCCCGGCCAGTCGGGCCGTTCCCCCTCCACCAGCGGGACCAGACTGCGGCTGTCCACCGCCGGGGACGGGTCGCAGCCCGCCAGTTCGAGCAGGGTCGCGGTGCAGTCGGTCAGGCTGACCAGCTCGTCCCTGACCTGCGGGGCGGCCCCGGGGATCCGGATGATCCCGGGGATGCGGTAGATGTCCTCGTACATCGCCGGGCCCTTGTCGTGGAGCCGGTGCGCGCCGGTGAACTCGCCGTGGTCCGCGGTGAAGAACACCGACGTGTCCTCGCTGAGCCCCAGCTCGTCGAGCCGGGTGAGGATGCGTCCGATCTGCTCGTCGATCAGGGTGACGTAGCCCCAGTAGACGGCGATCAGCTTGCGGGTCGTCTCGATCGGGATGGTGTCGAAGGCCCAGTGCGCGCTGTAGTTGCGCTGCACGGGCGGTTTGCCCTCGAAGGTCTCGGCGACGGACGGGGGCAGCTCGACGAGGTCCGGGTCGTAGAGGTCGAAGTAGGCGTCCGGCAGCAGATAGGGCAGATGCGGGCCGAAGAAGTGCGTGGCCAGGAAGAACGGCTCGTCGCCGGCGGCGTACCGCTCCAGGTGCTCGATGGCGCGGGTGGCGAGGTAGTGCTCGAACGTCGCCTCCACCGGCTGGTGCAGCCGCGCGGCGAGCAGGTTCCCCGGGTTCCCGCCCGGTGCCGTCCCCCGGACGGGCTCCGAGATGCGGTACGGCGGGAGCCCGTTGTCCTTGAGGTACGCCAGATAGTCCGGGTGGTCGACAGGGTTGTGCCAGCCGGGCAGATCGGGGCCCTCGAAGCCGTACGACGCCGCGTTGCGGTGGGTGCCGCCGTGCCACTTGCCGATCAGGCCGAGCCGGTAGTCGCGTGCTGCCAGCGCCGCCGGGAAGGTGAAGGCGTCCTCGCGCAGGTCCTCCAGATAGCCCACGTTGCGCTCGTAGTTGGCGAGCAGCCGATGCCGGAACGGCGCCTGTCCCGTCAGCAGGCTCGCCCGCGCGGGGGTGCAGATCGCCGTGGGCGTGTAGAAGCGGTCGAAGCGTGTGCCGGTGGCCGCCAGCCGGTCCAGATTCGGCGTGGCGACGTGCGGATTGCCGTAACACCCGAGGGTGTCCACCCGGTGCTGATCGGTCATCAGGAACAGCAGGTTCACTTCTTGTACGCCTTCGAGTAGAGGTCGCCTTCGTAGTACGTGCCGGCCGCGGGGGCCTTCTCGAGCTGGCCCGTGCCGACGAAGAACTCGCCGAGGTCGTCCAGCCAGCCGTCCACCGTGCCGTCCTCGGTCTTGGCGACCAGGTCGGCCGTCGACAGCGTCTCCACGTTCGCCGCGTCGGCCGCGACCTTGGCGCGGTCCGTCTTCAGCAGCGAGGCGGCCGCGTCGATCGACTCGTCGGGATGGGCCGCCCGCCAGTCGTTGGCCTTCTGGAGGACCCTGACCACCTTGGCGTTCAGCGCGGCGTCGCTTCTGGCGGGCGCGACGAAGGCGGTGGGGAACGCCCGGTCGGTGAAGTCCGCCGTGCTGGCCACCTCCTCGAGGCCGGGCCTCTTCGCCTTGATGGTGTCGATCAGCGGGTACCAGAGGCCCGCCCCGTCGATCTGCCCGGAGACGAACGCCGAGACGACGGTGGAGGGATCCATCGGCACCTTCTCGATGTCCTTCTCCGTCATCCCGGCCTTCTGCAGCGCGAGGTCGAGCGCCATCGCACCGGACGTGCCCTCGGGCACGCCGACCTTCTTGCCCTTGAGCCCTTCGAGGGAGGTGATCCCGGGCTGGGCTATGACCCGGTCGGCGCGTGCGAGCGTGTTGACGGCGATGACCTTCGCCTTGCCGGAGGCGGGCAGCCACATGGCTCCGGGGCCGATGTAGCCGAAGTCGAGGTTGTCCGAGCCGAGTGCCTGGATCTGCAGGGGGCCGTTGGTGAACGTCTTGTACTCGGGGTCGAGGCCTTGTTCCTTCCACAGCCCCTGCTGGTCCGCGATGGCCAGGAGACTCGCTCCGTTGTAGTCGCCGATGTAGCCGAAACGGACGGTGGAGCCGCCGTCCGCGGACGAGCCGCCCGAGCATCCGGTGACGGAGAGTGCCAGGGCGGACACGGCGACGGCCGCCGTCAGGGCGCGCAGAGGTAGACGCATGACGCAGGTTCCTTAAAGGGGTTCGGGTGACGGGGTGGGGGTTTCAGGCGGCCGGGGCGGCCGGGCTCTGGTGGTAGACGGCGGTCCACACGGCGTTGCGGATCCGGGCGAACGCGGGGGAGAGGCGCATGGCCTCGGTGCGCGGGTAGGGCAGGTCCACGGGGACGACCGAGTGGATCCGGCCCGGCTTGGCGGCCATGACCACGACGCGCCTGGCGAGATACACCGCCTCGTCCACGTCGTGCGTGACGAACATGACCGTGCGCTGGTCCCGGCTCCACGTCTCCAGGAGCTGGTCCTGCATCTGGACCCGGGTCAGCGCGTCCAGCGCGCCGAAGGGCTCGTCCATCAGCAGCACCTGCGGATCGACGGCGTAGGCCCGGGCGATGGCGCAGCGCTGCTTCATCCCGCCGGACAGCGTCTTCGGGAGCGCGTCGGCGAAGTCGCCGAGCCCGACCAGCTCGATGGCGCGCTCGGCCCGCAGCTTCCGCTCGGCGGCCGCCACGGACGCCAGCTTCAGCCCGAACTCGACGTTGCCGCGTACGGTCAGCCAGGGGAACAGGGCGTACTGCTGGAAGATCACCCCCCGGTCGGGACCGGGGCCCGTGACCGGCCGGCCGTCGACGAGGACCTCGCCCGAGGTCGGCACGGCGAGCCCGGCCGCGAGGTTGAGCAGGGTGCTCTTCCCGCAGCCGGACGGGCCGACGACGGTGACGAACTCCTCGTCACCGATGTCGAGGGACACCTCGTCGAGGGCGGTGAAGACGGTCTTCTTCAGGGGGAAGGTCCGTGAGACCTTCCGGAAGGAGATCTTGGGGTTCATCGGGTCTCCTGCCAGCGGGTGAGGCGTCGTTCGGCGAGCAGCAGCAGCCGGTCCATCAGGAGACCGAGCAGGCCGATGGTGATGAGGCCGACGAAGATGGTGGGGAGGTCGTAGTAGAGCTGGGCCTTCTGCATCTGGTAGCCGAGCCCCTCCTGCGCGGCGATCAGCTCCGCGGCCACCAGGGTCCCCCAGGCGGAGCCCAGCCCGATCCGCATCCCGACGAGGATGAACGGCGCGGAGGCCGGGACGACCACCTTCAGGAAGATCGTCCCGTCGCGGGCGCCGAGCACCCGGGCGGCGTCGATGAGTGTCCGGTCGACCCCGACGACGCCCTGGAAGGCCGCCACGACGCTGGACAGGAACGCCGCCAGGAAGATCACGAAGATCTTGGGTACCTCCCCGATGCCCAGGAGCACGATGGCCAGCGGGATCATGGCCAGGGGAGGAACCGTGCGGAAGAACTGCACGTACGGCTCCAGCAGCCCGCGCGCGACCGGGTACCAGCCCATCAGGAAGCCCACGGGCACGGCCAGCAGGGTGCCCAGCGCGAAGCCGGTCAGTACGCGTCGCACACTGGCCAGCGAGTCCTCGGCCAGTGTGCCGTCCGCGATCAGCTCGCCCGCCCTGCCCGCCACGGCGGCCGGGCCGGGAAGCGCCTGGACCCCGAGCGAGGCCAGCCAGGCCCACAGGCCGACGCCCGCCACCAGGGCGAGCAGATTCAGGGCGAACGCGGGGACGCGGGTGCCGCCTTTCCGGCGGGGCTCACGGGTGTGTTCCACCGTCTCCCGGACGGGTGCGGCCCGCTTCATGGGTGTCTCCGTGGAACTCATGCGGCGTCCTCGGGAAAGTCGTCGTCGCCCGCATCCGGATAGCGGGCGAGCAGGGGGGACTCATGCAGGGCGAGGGCGACGCCGCCGAGCGCGCCCCCGGCCTCGCCCAGCCCGGAGGGCAGCAGCGTCACGCGCCCGCGGGCCAGCGGCATGACGTGCGTGTCGAGGGCTTCCTGCACGGGGGTGAGCAGTGCCTCCCCCGCCCGGGCGAGCTCGCCGCCCAGCACGATCACCCCCGGACCGACGGCGTTGACGACCCCGGCGAGGACCGTGCCCGTCCTGATCCCCGCCGCCCGCAGGACCTCGTGCGCCGCCCGGTCGCCGTTGCCCAAGGCCCGCAACAGCGTCGGGACGTCGTCCGCACGGCCGCCGAGCGCGCGGTAGGAGGCGAGGACGGGCCCGATCGACGCGATCGTCTCCAGGCACCCCCGGCCCCCGCACTCGCACGGCTCGCCCGCGGGATCGGCGGTGATGTGCCCGAGCTCGCCCGCCAGCCCGTCCACACCCCGGTGGAGCGAACCGTTCACGACCAGTCCACCGCCCACTCCGTGCGAGAGCCGCAGGTACAGGACGTCCTGGCTGGATGCGGCCGCCCCCCAGGTGGACTCCGCGAGGGCGGCGAGCCGGGTGTTGTTGTCCAGCAGGACAGGGGCGCCGAACCGCTTGCCCACCAGCCCGGCCAGGGTCGCCAGCGGCTCCTCCGGCGCGCCCGCGGCCGTGCGCACCGGCCCCACGACACCGACCCCGACCGCGCCGGTCGTCCCGAGGGAGGAGAGGCGCAGGGTGCCGCCGGCCAGTGACGCCACCAGCCGCTCCGCCAGTTCCACCCGCTTCTCCCAGGAGAGCCCGGGCGGGTGGGCCCGGCTCGCCGAACCGATCACCTCGTGCGCCACGTTGGCCGCGGCCACATGGACGGCGCGCCGGGCGAAGTCGATGCCGACGGCCTGACCGGCCGTGGGGTTGAGCGTGAGGTGCTCCACCGGCCGCCCCCGCCGGCGCGGACCCGGGTCGGCGGCGGCTGCCACGACGGCGCCGCTCGCGACCAGGGTCCCGACTATGTCGTACAGCGTGGTGCGCGACAGTCCGGCCCGGCGTCCGAGTTCGGCGCGGCTCTGTGGTCCGTGCCGCCGCAGCAGACCGAGTACGCGTTCCTCGTGCCCGCGTCTCAGCCGCGAGAGAGGTCCACCGTGTGAGTGCATGGCGCCCAGCATGATGACCGCGCGATTTTTTCGTCAATGACCCGGAAAAATATTCATGTTGCTGCAATGGCGGCGGATTCAGGCCGTGCGCACCGTACGGAAGCCGAGGTTCCCCGTGGTGCTGTCCGGTGTGTTGCCCGTACGGGCGGCCACCCGGTAGCGGTTGCAGTAGGAGCGGTGGCACAGGTAGGAGCCGCCGCGCATCACCTTGGCGTCACCCGAGCGCGGCCCGCGCGGATCGCTGCGGCGCGCGGTGGGACGGGTGACGCCCCACCAGTCCTGGCACCACTCCCAGACGTTGCCGGCCATGTTGTACAGGCCGTATCCGTTCGGCTCGTAGGCGTCGACGGGAGCGGTGCCCGCGTGACCGTCCTCGGCCGTGTTCTTCGTGGGGAAGTGCCCCTGCCAGATGTTGCAGCGGTGTTCCCCTCCCGGGGTCAGCTCGTCGCCCCACGGGTAGCGGGCCTGCACCAGGCCGCCCCTCGCCGCGTACTCCCACTCGGCCTCCGTCGGCAGCCGGGCGCCCGCCCAACGGCAGTACGCACGCGCGTCGTTCCACGAGGCATGGACCACCGGATGGTCCTCGCGGCCCTCGATCCCGCTGCCCGGCCCTTCGGGCGCGTCCCACCGGGCACCCTCCACCCCGCACCACCACGGGGTGCCGTCGGGGCGGCCGGCGCCACGCCGCAGGGCGGCCGGGAGGAACCCCGCGAAGACGTACGACCAGCCGAAGCGCTGGGCCTCCGTGACGTGACCCGTGGCCGATACGAACTCGGCGAAGCGCAGGTTGCTCACCGCGTGCGCATCGATGCGGAAGGCGGAGACCCGCACCTCGCGGACGGGACCCTCGCCGTCGCCCCGGAAGCCCTCCGGATCCTCGGTCCCCATGAGGAACGTCCCGCCGGGGAGCAGCACCGCCCCGTCGGCGGCCGCCCCGCTTCCGGCGGACGGGGCGGCCCTCTCCGCCCCCTCGCCGTGCTGCTCCGGAGGGAGGGCGGGAGCGGTCCCGGACAGGCCGTCAGACCTCCCGCGACCGGGGGAGCAGCAGCCGGCCGGTGCCATGTCGTTCATGCCGCCGATCCTACGAGCACCCTGCGGGTCCTTACACCGATGATCGTTTCCGCCCAAACCTCCGCTCGGCGTGGCGTGCCCTCCAACGGGTGACATCTGGCTCCCTGTCACACGATGGGCCCACGGAGTACCTCGAATGCGGCCTTCCCGAGTGGTGGGCCGCCGGATTTCAGCTGACGGTGGATCACGTCGCACCCGTGATCCGATGAGCCGACAACCAGCCGGTCAGCGCGGGGGTGGCGAAAGGACTGTGTATCCATGCGCTCTGCCCGCACCCTGTTCGCATCGGCCGCCGTCACGGCGGTCCTCGCGGTCTCCGTCCCCGCCGCATACGCCGTGACCTCGGCGGACGACTGGGACAAGGACAGCGGTTCCTCCGCCAGCAGCAACGACGACCGTGAGAAGCCCGACTCGTGGAAGCACGACAAGCCCGAGGGCGGTGTGCACGCCGGTGGCGGTGCGCTGGCCGGCGTGTCGGCGGACGACTGGGAGAAGGACAAGGAGTCCGGCTCCGGCAGCAACGACGACCGTGAGAAGCCGGACTCGTGGAAGCACGAGAAGCCGGAGGGCGGTGTGCACGCCGGTGGCGGTGCGCTGGCCGGCGTGTCGGCGGACGACTGGGAGAAGGACAAGGAGTCCGGCTCCGGCAGCTCGGACGGCGAGAAGACCTGGAAGCACGAGAAGCCCGAGGGTGGCGTCCACACCGGTGGCGGCGCGATGGCGCTGTCCGGCAGCGGCCTGGCCGCCGGTTCGGTGCTGATGCTCGGTGGCATCGGCGCCGTCGCGTACAAGCTGCGCCGCCGCAACGCCTCGGGTGCCGCGGCCGCCTGACGGGCGCACCGCACCACTGGATGAATCCTGTCGTGGCCGCCGCCCCTTCGCCGGGCGGTGGCCGCGCCGATTTTCCCCGTACAGCCGCCCGTCCCCCCGTACGCGAAAGGCAGCATGCGCATGGCCGCCCCGCAGCCGTCCGAACCAGATCCCGCCTCCCCTGCCCTCGGCCGTTCCCTGCTGTGGCCCGTCGCGGCGGTGGGGCTGGGCTTCCTCCTCGTCTACAACTCCTTCGACGCGTCGGCGGGAGTCCCGCCGGCCCCCGCCGTGGTGTCGCTTCCCGCGGCCCCGGCCTCACCGGCGCCTTCCGCCTCCGAGTCCACCGGTCCGCGCGAGCTGCCCCCGTCCTACCCCAAGCGGATCTCGATCAAGTCGATCGCGGTCGACGCCCCCTTCACAGCGCTGGCGATCGGGTCCTCCGGGCAGCTGGAGGCGCCGCCGGCGGACGACCCGAATCTCGCGGGCTGGTTCAAGGACGGCGCCACCCCCGGCGAGCGTGGCACCTCGGTCGTGGCAGGGCACGTCGACACGAAGACGGGTCCCGCCGTGTTCCTGCTGCTCAGCACGCTCAAGGCCGGGAACACCGTGGACATCACGCGCGAGGACGGCTCCGTCGCCACCTTCGAGGTCGACTCGGTCGAGACGTTCAGCAAGGCGGACTTCCCGGACGAGCGGGTCTACGCGGACAAGGGCACGGCCCAGTTGCGGCTCATCACCTGCGGCGGTGTCTACGACAAGAAGAAGAAGGACTACGAGGACAACGTGGTGGTCTTCGCCCACCTGGCCTCGACGAAGAGTCCCTGATGCGGCCCGCCCCTCACCCCTTGGCGCGCGGGTGGGGGGGCTCGGTGCCCGTGTGCTCCGGACCGTCGGTCCGGAGCACACGCACGAGGGGGCCGCCCCTCGGGCGGCGGCCACCGGTGCGACGCCGAGGGCTCTCCGGTTCCACCAGGAGCGCACCACCTGCTGCACCACCGTGATCCGCATGTGCGCAAGCACGTGATCGCACTCCTGGCCGCGGGCGGTTCGGGCGAGGACGCCCAGGCGGTCTCGGCGTCGGCCCCACCGATCGCCCTGACCCGGTCGAGCGACATCCGGACCGTACGCCAGGCACTGCTTCTGGGGTCTCCTGGACCTGCTGGCGGGCCGCCCCTGCTCGGCTCCCCGGAGATGACGCGGATCCGCGAGCGGCTGCGGGCCGAGGGACGCGACGGCCTCGCCGACGCGCTGCTGCTGTACGAGGGCCCGAGGTCCGCCCCTGCCACGGAGGCACCCGCCGTCCCGGCCGGCCCGCCCGCCCGGACGCGCGGAACTGCTGCGCCTGTCCCGTACAGGAGGTCCCGAACAGATCCGCAGGGCCCTCTCCCGTCTGGTCGAGGAGCACGGCGGCGGGGCACCGGACAGGGATCCCGCCCTGAGCGAGCTCATCGCTGAGCTGCTGACCCGTCCCAGGCCGAAGGTCAGGCTGCACGCCCACCGGACCTCGCGCACCATGCTGGACCGCCCGGCCCACCTGCTCCACACCGCGGCTCTGCTGGACGACCCCCAGTCCGACATCACCCGCATGGCGATCGGGACGCTCAGCCGGGCCGGCTGGGAACCCGCGGTCCCGGCGCTGGTGGCCCTGCTCGACCACACCCGGCCGACGGTCCGGGCGGAGGCCGCCGAGGGACTGCTGAGGATGGGCGGATCCGCGGTGTCCGCGCTGCGCCACGCCGCCGGCCACGCCCGTCCGGACAGGCGCTCGCGCTACACGGACGTCCTGGACCGGTTCACCGGGGACGGCCGAAGCGACCGGCTCACGGAGGACGGCCGGAAGCGACCGGCTCACGGAGGACGGCCGGAAGCGGCCCGCCTTGCAGTGAGGCCTCGGAGCGGTGGCCTCAGGGGCTGCTCTCCTGCTCCGCCACGGCGACCTGGTGGAGGGTGCGGCCGGTGCGGGCGGAACGCGCGTGGTACGGATCGGGGGTGCCGGGCCGGTCGTGGACCGCCTGACGGTCGTCGGCCTTGATCAGCAGCCAGGCCTCGGGCCCCCGGATCCCGTTCTCGTCGTCGATGTGGAAGCGGGTGAGAGCGAACTCGCCGTGCAGCTTCGCCCCGTCGAGCCAGAAGGTGGCGTGCCCGCGCTCCAGGGACTCCGCGAACGGCACGGGATCCCCCGTGAGGTCGTGGCTGGTCGGACGGTAGACGCCCTGGTCCCAGACGATCACGGTGCCGCTGCCCTGCTCGTCCTGCGGGATGACGCCCTCGAACTCGCGGTACTCCAGGGGGTGGTCGTCCGTCGGCACCGCCAGTCTCTTGTCGCTCGGGTTGTCCGAGGGGCCGCGCGGCACGGCCCAGGACTTCAGGACGCCGTCGACCTCCAGACGGAAATCGAAATGCATGCGCCGGGCGTCGTGGATCTGCACCACGAAACGCCGTGTGCTCTCGCTGTCCACGCCTGATCCTTCCGCCGGGATGCGGCGGACGGCGAGCCGCTGCCCTGACGAGGCCGCGCACCCCGCACCGTCCGTCTCTCCACTGTGCCGCCGGGGACCGTGTGCCGCACGACGACGCCCGCACGCGATCCGCTGGAAGTGCAGGTCAGCCGGTGTACCGCGCGAGCGCCGCGTCGGCCGCCGCACTCGTGAGCGGGCACGGCGGCCGGCGATACCGGCGGGGCCCCGCAGGGCTGGGACCGGGTCGAGGACGAGGGGGAGGACTGCTTCGGTACGGATGTGCATGAGTTGTCCGTTCCCTGATCCGGCGACTTCCCTCCACGGCCGTCCGGTCCGGACCAGATCCTTGACGGGGCCTCGGACCCCTGCCTTAAATCAAGTGTTGAAAGATACGCATGGGGCGCGTGCTTCATGTGTTCACCTCTCGTGCGTATCTGTCATGTGCATGACTGTCATCCCCCCACCCCGAAATGAAGTGATGACCGTGCCTTCCCCCCAACACGCCGTACGCCGTCCCTCGCGGAGGCGCCGTACGACGCTCTACGCCGCACTCTCCCTGCTCTGCTGCTCCGTGGTCATGACCGCACTTCCCGCCGGAGCCTCGGCCGCACCCGACCCCCACACGGCTGCGTCCTCCACGGCACCCAGGGCGGCGGCCGTGGCCTTCGAGGACAACTTCGACGGGGCAGCGGGCTCCGCCGTCGACGGCGGCAAGTGGCTCACCGAGACCGGCGACAACGTCAGCAACCACGAACGGCAGTACTACACCGCGGGTACCGACAACGCGGCCCTCGACGGCCAGGGCAACCTCGTCATCACCGCGCGCAAGGAGAACCCCGGCAACTACCAGTGCTGGTACGGGGCCTGCGAGTACACCTCGTCCCGGCTCAACACCTCCGGCAAGTTCACCGCGACGTACGGCCACATCGAGTCCCGGATGAAGATCCCGCGCGGTCAGGGCATCTGGCCCGCCTTCTGGATGCTGGGCGCCGACATCGGAAGCGTCGGCTGGCCCAACAGCGGTGAGATCGACATCATGGAGAACGTCGGCTTCGAACCCGGCACCGTCCACGGCACCCTGCACGGACCCGGCTACTCCGGCTCCGGAGGGATCGGCGCCGGCTACACCCTCCCCGGCGGGGCCGCCTTCGCCGACGACTTCCACACCTTCGCCGTCGACTGGGCCCCCGACTCCATCACCTGGTCCGTCGACGGCACCGTCTACCAGCGGAGGACACCCGCGGACCTCAACGGCAACACCTGGGTCTTCGACAAGCCCTTCTTCCTCATCCTCAACCTCGCCGTCGGCGGCTACTGGCCCGGCGACCCGGACGGCAGCACCGCCCTCCCGCAGCAGCTCGTGGTCGACTACGTCCGGGTGACCACCGGCTGAGCACCGGCGCGGGGGCGGCAGCGGTCACCGCCGCCGCCCCCCCGCGCCGACGTAGCATGATCCGCATGGAGCAGCGCACACTCGGCAGGACCGGCCGTGACGTATCGGTCGTAGGACAGGGCACCTGGCAGCTGGGCGGGGACTGGGGCGAGGTGCGGGAGGCCGACGCCTTCGGCGTCCTCGACGCCGCCGTCGAATCGGGAGTCACCTTCTTCGACACCGCAGACGTGTACGGCGACGGCCGCAGCGAACAGCTGATCGGCCGCTATCTGAAGGACCGGCCGGACGCGCACGTCTTCGTCGCCACCAAGATGGGCCGACGCGTCGACCAGCTTCCGGAGAACTACGTACTGGACAACTTCCGCACCTGGAACGACCGCTCGCGCGCCAACCTCGGCGTCGACACCCTCGATCTCGTCCAGCTGCACTGCCCGCCGACCGCCGTCTACTCCTCGGACGCCGTGTACGACGCCCTCGACACGCTCGTCGCCGAGCAGCGGATCGCCGCCTACGCGGTCAGCGTCGAGACATGTGCCGAAGCCCTCGCGGCGATCGCCAGGCCGGGCGTCTCCAGCGTCCAGATCATCCTGAACCCGTTCCGCCTCAAGCCCCTCGACGAGGTTCTCCCGGCGGCGGCGGAGGCCAGCGTCGGCATCATCGCACGAGTGCCGCTCGCCTCCGGGCTGCTCTCCGGGAAGTACACCGCCGACACGGTCTTCGCCCCCGAGGACCACCGCACGTACAACCGCCACGGCGAGGCGTTCGACCAGGGTGAGACGTTCTCCGGCATCGACTACGCGACCGGTGTGGCCGCCGCCGCGGAGTTCGCCGGGTTCGCTCCCGAAGGCGCCACCCCGGCAGGGACCGCGCTGCGCTGGATCATCCAGCAGCCCGGTGTCACGAGCGTCATCCCCGGTGCGCGCTCCGTGGAGCAGGCCCGGGCCAACGCGTCGGCGGCAGCACTCCCGCCGCTCCCGCAGAGCACCCTCGACGCGGTGCGCGACCTGTACGACCGACGGATCCGCGCGGAGGTCCACCCCCGCTGGTGAGCCGTGCTCAGTCGTCCTCGCCGTCGCCGTCCCCGGCGGGAGCCACCGCCGGGTCGGCAGGCGCGGGCGATTCGAGCCCGGCCGTCGGGGTGACACCGGGATCCGGGGTGTCAGCGGCTCCGGTGTCCGGAGCGAAGAGGATCGTGCCCAGGTAGACCGCCGCCAGGAAGGCGACCGTCCCGGCGACGGCGCTCGCCACGCGCGGGCGGCGGCGGATCGCCTCACCCGTGCTCATCCGGCGGGTGGTCGCGGATCTGGCCGCCGATCTGGACGCCCGGGGCGCAGGGGCCGCCCGTCTGCGGCCGGTGGCCTGCGGCAGCCGGTACGTCGACTGGCCCCCGCCGGCCGGAGCGCCCGGAGCCGGCGCGGAGGCCGCCGGGGCGGCGGACCGCCGGGACGCGGGCCTGTGCTGCGGCAGTGGCTCCGGCCGTCCGCGCCAGGCGTCCGTACGGAACCAGTCGGAGACCTGCTGCGCGGTCGGCCGGTCCTCCGGCTTCTTCGCCAGCAGGCCCAGCAGGTAGGAGTCGAAGGCGGGGGAGACGTCCACGCCCCGCTGCCTGACCGGCACCGGAGGCGTGTCCACGTGCTGGTAGAGCGTCGCGGTCGCCGTGTCCGAGCGGAACGGCGGCTGGCCGACGAGCAGTTGGTAGATGACACAGCCGAGCGAGTACATGTCGGACGCGGAATCGGCCGTCCGCCCGAGGGCCCGCTCGGGAGCCAGGTACAGGCTCGTGCCGACGATGTGGCCGGCCGTCGTCAGCGCCGTCGACGGATCGTCGACGAACTGGGCGATGCCGAAGTCCCCGATCTTCACGGACCCGTCGGCATCCAGCATCAGGTTGCCCGGCTTGATGTCACGGTGCACGATGCCCTGCCGGTGCGCGGCGGCGAGGCCGGCCGCGGCCTCACCGGCGATCCGGGCGACCTGCTCGGGACGGACCGTCTCCTCGGCCTCCAGCAGGTCCCCGAGGCTCCTGCCCTCGACCAGCTCCATCACCAGATAGAAGCGGTCCTCCCACGAGCCGAAGTCGAACACGGCCACCAGATGAGGGTGGCTCAGACGCGCGGCGGTCTGCGCCTCCAGACGGAAGCGCGCGGTCGACGAGGCGTCGGCCTGGTCGCCCAGCAGCAGCTTCACCGCCACGGCACGCCCCAGCACTTCGTCGGTGGCACGCCACACCTCACCCATACCGCCACGGCCGATGGGGGATATCAGCCGGTACCGTCCAGCAACCAGCACCTGTGCACACCACTCTCGAATTGTGAACCGCTCGACTGCCGCGGCGGCGACCTGAACGGGCTCATCGCCTCGGTACGGTGCGTCGGGGTGCGCGGCATGATCAGGATATCCGTCCCCCGGGCCTCCGCTCGCCCCGCCCGGGAACAGGGAGCCGAATCCGGCCAATCGGCGGAGCCGACCGGCCTGTTCTCACCCTGTGGAGAGCCAGTCGAGCACCGCGGCGGCCGTGAATTCCGGCTGCCCGCCCGGGAAGAACAGCTCCGCCTGCGCGAACGCCGCCCCGTCCCCGGCCGCTTCGCTGTCGGGGACCGCGACGCAGCGCATCCCGGCCGCGTGCGCGGCCCGGACTCCCGGGACCGCGTCCTCCAGGACGACACAGGACTCCGGCGCCACACCCAGCCGCCGCGCCGCCTCCAGGAACACGTCGGGCTCCGGCTTGCCGTGCGCCACCTCCTCGGCGGACACGTACAGGGGGATGTAGGCGTCGAGCCCCGTGACCGCGAGCGTGGCCGCGATGGCGGCCCTGGACGACCCCGACGCCACTGCCATCGGCACCCCGTGCTCGTGCAGCCGCTCGACGAGGACGCGCATCTCGGGGAAGGCGGTGGTGGACGCGCCGGCGAGCTCCAGATAGAGGGCGTTCTTACCGGCCAGCAGCTCGTCGACCGGTGCCTGGATCCCGTACTCCTGCCGCAGGACGGTGAGGGTCTCACGGGTGCCGATCCCGATGAAGCGGGTGTGGTTCTCCCAGCTGAAATCCCGCACCCCGTAGCGGGCGAGAAGCCGGCGCCCCGCCTCGTAGTAGTTCGGCTCGCTGTCGATGAGGGTGCCGTCGAGATCGAAGAGGACCGACGGGGCGGGCGCAGGCTGGATCTTCATGGCGTCCAGCATGCCCGACGGTGATCAGCCCGCGGCGTCCGCCGTACGCCCCACCGCTTCGACCAGCGGCAGCACCCGATGGGCCACGCGCTCGCGCAGCGCCACCTCGGTCCGTGTCCTGACGACGCCGGGGAGCTGGATCAGCCGCTGGATCACGTCCTCGAGATGGCCGTTGTCGCGGGCCACGACGCGCGTCAGGAGATCGCCGCCCCCGGTCGTCGAGAACGCCTCGATGATCTCCGGAACGGCCGCGAGCGCGTCCCCGACCTCGTCCAGGTGCCCCTGGGTGACCTCCAGATGGACGAAGGCGAGCACCGGGTGGCCGAGCGCGGCGGGTGAGAGGGCGGGGCCCGTCCCCGTGATCACCCCGTCCCGCTCCATACGGTCGAGCCGGGCCTGAAGGGTGCCGCGCGCCACGCCCAGGAGACGGGCGTACTCACGCACGCTGGTGCGCGGCTGCTCGATGAGCAGACGAATGATGCGGGTGTCGAGGGCGTCCACCGCCATGTCCGGCTGTGCTCCTCCTGGCTCGGTGGCAGGTCGCCCGACTGTACCCAGGCCGTACGCCGACACGCTGCACCGGCCGGTGCACGGAGCTCGGCGGCCGCCCGGCGACAGGACCCGGGCGCCCGAGGGGGCCGTGTGTCAGGACCCGGTGGATCGCCCGAGGGGGCGGCGTGTCAGGACCGGGTGGATCGGCAGAGGGGCGGCGCCTCAGGACCCGGTGGATCGCAGGGGCCGCAGCCTGGTGCGCAGGAGGCAGAACTCGTTGCCTTCCGGGTCGGCCAGGACGTGCCAGCTCTCGGTCCCCGTCTGGCCGACGTCGGCGGGCCTGGCGCCGAGGGCGAGCAGTCGTTCCAGCTCGGCGTCCTGGTCGCGGTCGCAGGGGTTGACATCGATGTGCAGCGGGAGCTTCCCGGCGCGCGGATCGCGCCCGGCGCCCAGGACGAGGGCGGGCTGCGCACCGCCGAACCCCCCGCCGGGCGGGCCGATCCGGATACTTCCGTCGTCCTCCCGGTCGAGCTCGACGTAGCCGAGGACCCCGCTCCAGAACGTGGCCATCCGGTCCGGGTCGGCGCAGTCGACGACCAACTCGCTGATGCGGCATGCCATGCCGGTCAGTGTAGGCGGACCGCCCTGCGAGGGCCGCCCCCTCAGCCGTACGGCAGGTCCGGGGACCACACGCCGAACCACTGCTCGGCCCCGTACTCCTCGAACCGCTCCACCTCCGTGAACCCCAGCTTCGCGGCGAGGCGCATCGCGCGGGTGTTGGCGGTTCGGGTGCAGACCACCACCGGCTCGCCGGGGAGCGCCTCGGCGGACCAGGCGAGCACCGCCTCGCACGCCTCGGCGGCGTACCCGGATCCCCAGGCCGCAGGCAGGAACATGTAGCCGAGTTCGGCCTCCTCCGCGTCCGGGCGCACATGCCCCGGACGCGCGGCGTCCCGTCGTGCGAGGGTGACCATGCCCAGCATCGCCCCGTCGAGCGCGGCCACGAAGAGGCCGGGGCGTCGTCCGGGGACCTCGGGGACCGCACGTTCGAGCTCGTCCCGGTGCCGGGCGCCCCCGAGGTGGGCGCCGACCTCCGGCGAGGCGAACAGCTCGATGAACGCCGCCCGGTCGCGGGCCTCGGACCGGCGGAGCACGAGCCGTTCGGTTCGTGCCGGGGCAGGGGGCCAGGCGACGCGTCCCAGTTCGGCCATGGCGGGCAAGCTACCCCACATCGGTGCGAGGGAGCCAGGACGGCCGTCCTTCCTCGTACGCCCCGGAACACATCCCCCCGGCGGGCGTCCCGCCCTCGCTCCGCCAGGACGCAGGTACGTCATGGCGGAGCGAGCGGGACGCCCGGACGCCGCTACCGGGGTCCCGACGGGGTCAGCCGCAGCAGGGTGCCCTCGCCGTCGGCCGACAGGACCAGCGAGCCGTCCGGCGCGGAGGCGAGTCCCGTGAAGCGGCCGGCGAGCCCCGGCAGGCCGTGGGCGAACAGCGCGGGTCCGGCGTCCGGCGGCACGGGGACGGCGTCCGGCGACGGGCCGACCGGCAGGTCCTCGGCCTCGGTCCAGCTCGCCGCCGTGACGAGGGAGACCGCGCGCAGGCTGCGGTGCGCGGTCTCCACGACGTACAACACGTCGCCCACGACCGCCAGTCCCTGCGGTGCGCCGAGGCACTCGGCGACGACGGCCGCCGTCGCGTCCTCCTCCAGTCGGAGCACGGCGCCGGCCTGTTCGTCGCTGACGTAGCACCGACCCGCGGCGTCGAAGGCCACATCGACCGGCCGGCCGAGCCCCTCCGCGAGCACGGTGACCCGGTCGCTCCCGTCGACGGCCAGGACCCGGCCGGCTCCCGCCTCGGCGACGACGAGCGAGCCCGCCGCCGGATCCACCGCGATGCCCATGGGCCGGTCCAGTCCGCCCGAGCGCTTCCGCATCGACCCGTCCCGCGGGTCGTACGTCCGCACATCGCCGAACTGCGAGGTCAGGTGCAGGAGTCCACCGTCCGCCGCGATGCCGTGCGCGAAGGGGGCGAGCACATGGCTGACCGGTTCGGCCGGCTCCGCGTCCGCGCCGCCGTCACCCCCGAAGGACGCCTCCGAGGACGCCGGAGGGCTCGCGACCCGGTAGTGATCGGCCGCGTACACCGTGCCGCCGAGGTCGACCGTCACCCCGTACGGGCCGTCGAACCCGCGCGGCACGATCACCCTGGTGCGCCCGTCCGGGTGCATCTCGGTGATGCCGCCGCTCGCGTAGCTGGAGACGAACATGCGGTTCTCCGCGTCGAACGCCGCGTTGTCCAGCCCCGCCAGGCCACTCGTGACCAGCGTCCGGGACCCCGTGCCGTGCAGATCGATCCGCGTCACCCTGCCCTCCGGCCCCAGCGACAGGACGTGCAGGACACCGCCCCGGTCGAAGCGCACCGCGACCGGGCGGTCCACCTGGTCCGCGACCATCTCCGGCTCACCGCCGTCCGGCGGGATGCGCCAGATCTGCTCGCTGATCATGTGCGGGTAGTAGAGGCACCCGTCCGGTCCGCGCTGCATCGCGTTGCCCATGGCGAGCCCCGCGGTGAGCACGGCGGGCGCACCGCCGTCGGGGAAGAGCTCCAGCAGACGGCCGTCCGGCTTCATCTCGTTGACGAAGAGCCGGTCGCCGATGCAGGTGATCCCGTTGGGGTTCTTCACCTCGTCGCTGACGAGGGTGTACTCGCCGCGCGGGCTGCGCCGCCAGACGCGGCCCGGGACCAGGTCGGCGATGTACATCGAGCCGTCCGCCCCGAACGCGAGGTCGTCCGGTGACCGGACCGGTCCGCCCGCCGGTACGACGACGTCGAGTTCGCCCCCGTCGAGATCGACCGCGCTGATCCGGCCCCCCAGGAACTCGGCGACGTACAGCCGCCCGTCCGGGCCGAACGCGATGCCGTTCGACCCCCACAGCGGGTTGGCCGGGCTGAGCCTCTCGGCGGACGGGTGGGTGCCCCGCCGGCCGGTCACGTCGTACCTGCTCGGACGGCCGGCCGCCCGTTCGTCCTCGCCGTGCACCGCGCTCACCTGGCTTCGGCCATGACGTCGTTCATTCCGTCGCCCTCGCGCCAGGTCCTGAGCAGTTCGTGGAAGGCGACCGGGCCGTCGCCGAAGGACTCGCTCCGCGCCCGGGGCCTGCCCTCGTTGTTGTAGTACCCCGGGGTGCACTCCGCCTGGAACGCGTGCAGGCCGGCCGCCTTCCGGCGGATCGTGGCCACCCACTCCTCCTGCGCCTCGACCGTCGGCTCGACGCACCGGACCCCGCGCCTGCGTGCCTCGGCGACGACCTCGGCGACGTGCGTGGCCTGCTCGTCGAGGATGTGCACGTAGTTGACGGCGCTGGCGTTCTGCAGCGGCCCGAGCTGGAAGAAGTTCGGGAAGCCGTTGGTGTAGAACCCGTGCAGGGTCCTGGGGCCCTCGCTCCACGTCTGCAGGAGGGATGCCCCGCCCCGCCCGTACACCGGGAGCCGGCCGGACAGCACGCCCGAGACGCCCACCTCGAACCCGGTCGCGAAGATGATGCAGTCGACCTCGTACTCGGTCCCGCCCACCACCACCGCGTTGCGGGTGATGCGCTCGACACCGTGGCTGTCGGCGGTGTCGACCAGGGTCACATGGGGGTGGTTGAAGGTCTGGAGGTAGTGGTCGCTGAAGGTGGGCCGCTTGCACATGTAGCGGTACCAGGGCTTGAGCTTCTCGGCCGTCTCGCCGTCCTTCACGACGGAGTCCACCCGGGCGCGGATCTCGTTCATCTTCTGGAAGTCGGCCAGCTCGTAGACGCGTTCACGCTCCTCGGGGTCGACGTCGCTGTAGGCGTCGGTCGGGATGAGCTTCTCCTGGAGACGGGCGGTGCTCGTCCAGGCGTCGTCCACCAGGTCCTCGTCCACCGGCTTGCCCGTGACGACCCTGAGGAAGTTCTCCATCCGGCGGCGCTGCCAGCCCGGTTCGAGCGACTTGGCCCATTCCGGATCGGTGGGCCGGTTCTCCCGCACGTCCACGGACGACGGCGTGCGCTGGAAGACGTACACCTGCCGCGCGTCCGCCCCGAGATGCGGGACGACCTGGACGGCGGTCGCGCCCGTCCCGATGAGTGCCACGCGCTTGTCGGCGAGCCCGGTCAGACCGCCGTCCTGGTCGCCGCCGGTGTAGCCGTAGTCCCAGCGGCTGGTGTGGAAGGTGTGGCCCTCGAAGGTCTCCACGCCCGGGATGCCGGGAAGCTTCGCCTGGCTGAGCGTCCCACTGGACACCACCACCCAGCGGGCCCTGATGAGATCTCCGCGGTCCGTGCCGACGGTCCACTCCGACGCGCCGTCGTCCCACCGCAGTTCGGTCACGGAGGTCTGGAAGCAGGCGTCGCGGTAGAGGTCGAAGTGCCGTGCGATCGCCTCGGAGTGCTCGCGGATCTCCTCGCCCGGGGCGTACTTCCACTTCGGGACGTAGCCGACCTCTTCGAGCAGCGGCATGTAGGTGTACGCGTCGATGTCGCAGTGGATGCCCGGATACCGGTTCCAGTACCAGGTGCCTCCGAAGTCCCCGCCCTTCTCGATGACGCGGATCGTCTCGACGCCCGCCTGGCGCAGCCGCGCCGCGGCGAGGAGACCGCCGAAGCCGCCGCCGACGATCACCGCGTCGACCCGGTCCCGCAGCGGCTCCCGGGTGAAGCCCGGGTCGGCGTGCGGATCGTCGGCGTAGTAGCCGAACTCGCCTGCTGCGCGCCGGTACTGGGCGCTCCCGTCGGGGCGGATGCGCCGGTCGCGTTCCTGCCGGTACTTCAGGCGCAGCGCCTCGGGATCGAACCCCGCCCCGTGCGGGTCCGGGCCGGTGGGTGAGGTGTGGGGGGAGGGCATGGACGGCCTCGTTCCTCTGGATTCGTCTGGGGGATGGATCCGGTGCCGGTGTCCGGCGAGTGGTCCGCGCGGGGAGCGCGGGGCGAGGGTGAGGGGGAGTGGTCGCCACCCACCTGCCGCGACGTCACCGGGCGGGTGTCCGGGGACGACTTCCCCCGGGCTTCTGGGACTTGTGTCGTGCGCCGCACCTCTCTAGTGCAGCATACATATCGTGTGGTCGATACATATCGAGGGTGGGGCGGGGGTGGTGTGAAGGTGTCCGGAAACGGGTGCCCGGCCCCCCCGGGTCCGGCTCGCGCCGCTCCCCGGGGTGCGCGGGGCGCCGGCGGAGATGGCCGGAAGCGGTGGGGCGGGCGGTCGGGCCGCCTCGCGCCCGTGCGGGCCGGGGGTGAGGGCGCACACGGACGCGGTGGGGGAGTCAGACCGCGGACCAGCCGTTGTCGACGGGCAGGATCGCCCCGTTGATGTTGCTCGCCGCGTCGGACGCCAGGAAGACGATGGCCGCCGCCTGCTCGTCCGCCTGGGCGGGGGTGCCGACGTTGCCCATGTAGGGGGCGAGGGCGGCGGGACCATGGGCGCCCCGGTCCGCGTCGACCTTGATGTTGGTGAGGGTGCCGCCCGGGGCGATGGCGTTGGTGCGGATCCCCTGGCCGCGGTACATGACCGCCAGTGACTTGGTCAGTCCGGCGATGCCGTGCTTGGAGGCGGTGTACGCGGCCCCCGCCGCGCTGCCCCGCAGCGAGGCCTCGGAGGCGGTGAACACGATGGCACCCCTGCCCGCGGCCAGCATGTGCGGCAGTACGGCCCGCGTCAGGCGGAACGGAGCCGTGAGGTTGATGCCGATGACGCGCTCCCACTCGTCGTCGCCGGTGTCGGCCGCCGCCGACATGCTGTCCATGACCCCGGCGTTGTTGACCAGTACGTCTATCCCGCCGAACTCCTCCGTCGCCGTCGCCGCGACCCGGTCGACGACCGCCTGGTCGCGCAGGTCGCCGATCACGGTGACCGCCGTGCCCCCGGCCTGCGCCACCTCCTCGGCGACCTTCCCGGCCGACGCGTGATCGACGTCGGCGATCACGACGCGCGCCCCCTCCGCCGCGAACCGCAGGGCGACGGCCCGGCCGATGCCCGATCCGGCGCCGGTGACGATGACGCTGCGGCCCGGGCCGCTGGTGGTGACGCTCACGAGATGCTCCTTGCGATCGGTGGTTTCGCCGCCACGTTACTTTATTGGCGTGGACCGCCAACATGGCGGGCCGTGCCGGAAAACAGATCGCTACGATGGGCGCAGCCAGGAAGGAAGGTGGCCGAAAGCCGTGGAAACCGCACATGCCGGCGGGGCGGAGGGCCGTTCCGGCGTCACCGCAGGAACGGCGGCCGAGGGCGGTCCGCGCCTGGGCCGTCCCCCGCTGACCGAACGTCGTAAGGCCGCCACCCGGCTGGAGATCGCCCGCGAAGCCGTACGGCTCTTCGCCGACCGGGGCGTGGCCGCGACGACCGCCGACGACATCGCCGCGGCCGCCGGCATCTCGCAGCGGACGCTGTGGCGCTACACCTCCTCGAAGGAGCTGTGCGTCAGCCCGCTGCTGACCTACGCCCTCGACTCGGTCACCGTGCTCATGAGGTCGTGGCCGCGCGACCGGCCCCTGGCCGAGGCGGTCTCCGGCGGACCCTCCGCGCTCACGGCATCCGCCTCCGCCGATGCCGACGCCCTGCGCGACCTGGTCCGCCTCACCCGCACCGAGCCCGGGCTGCGGGCCGTCTGGCTCCAGGTCCACCACGACGCCGAGCGGGTCTTCGCCGAGGTCATCGCCGAACGCACGGGGCAGACGCCGGACGAACTCGAACCACGGGTGCGGGCGACGCTGTTCAACGGCGCGCTGCGCATCGCCGTCGAGCAGTGGGCCTGGGGCCCGGACCCGCGGCCGGAGTCGCTGCCGCGTGCGATCGCCCGCGCGCTCGGCATCGCCCGCGCCGGCCTGTCCGGCTGAGGGGGGTGGCGCGGGGCCGGATGCCCCGCACGTGTCCGGTCGATCGGACCGTCGTTGATCACGGCATGAACCTGCGGTCGATCTCCCTCACGCTCGTCGCCGTGCTGAGTGCGGCCGGATGCGTATCCGTACAGCCCGGGCCGGAGCGCCCGGCCCCCGTGGCATCCGTGCGTTCCGGCAACGTCCCCGCCGCGCAGGCGTCCACGGAGCCCAGCGCACCGGCCGCCGTGCACGACGCTCTGGGGAAGGCCGAGGAGCGGCCGCGCGGCGCGGAGGAGCGGAAGCGGAAGCCGGAGGGGAAGGTGCGTCCGCCGGCCGGGCAGCCGGAGGTGATCGCACCGCCGGCCCGTCGGCAGGCCGGGAACCGGCCGCGGCACCATGCCCCGTACCGTCCGGAGCCCCGCCGCGCCCACCCCCCGAGCGTGGCCCGGCCGCCCCAGCCGCACGACATGCGCACCGTCTGCGCGACGAGCCGCGGGATCGCCTCCGCCGACATCGTCGACCTGTGCCGTGCGACGTACGGCCGCTGAGGGTGTTCGTGGCGGTCCGTACGGGAGGCGGGGACGCGCCCGTCCGGCCCGCGTCGCGCGTCCCGGGGGCCGTGACGGCGGAGTGTCGGGCGATGGGCACCGAGTGGTCACCGGACCTTCACCCCGGCCGTCGGTCACCCGCGCCGCAGCGGGCACCCGACGGACTACCACCGGTCGGGAGGTACGTGCCGTGATCGCTGTCGCCGTTCTGATCGTGCCCGCGTTGGCGCTGATGCTGTACGGGATGGACCGTATCGAGGACCGGCTGTTCGGCGGGCCGCGGGCGCGGCATGCGCGCGGCCGCCACCTGCGGCTGGTCGACGGCACCGGCGACACCCTGAGGGAACGCCCGCGTGAGCGGCACCCGGACGCCGCCTGACGGGCATCGGCAGGCCGTCCCGGGTTCGCGAACCGGCTGCTGGGACCTGCGGGCCGCCACCGCGGGGCAGCCGCGCGAGTCCGGAAGGCATCGGCTGCCCTTCACCGGCCTGAGGGCATAGGGCCGCGTCCCAGGGTTACGCGGTAGGTATGGCGAAGCTTCGTTTTCCAGGACGTGAGGACCACCGCGGCGTTCACCCGGCGCCGCAGCCGGAGGAGGCCGGGCCCCGGCCGGAGGTGGAGGACGCGGCTCCCGGCATGCCGGCGGAACTGCCCGGGCGGGCGTGGGGCGCGGTGCTGAAGGGCTCGCTGCGGGAGTTCAGGGAGGACGAGCTGACCGACCGTGCCGCGGCGCTGACCTACTACGGGGTGCTGTCGCTGTTCCCGGCGCTGCTGGTGCTCGTGTCCCTGCTGGGCATCACCGGTGAGTCGGCGACCGACACGATCGTGTCCAACCTCCGGCAGCTGGCCCCCGGCTCCGCTCGCGACATCATCACCCAGGCGGTGGAGCAGCTGCGGGACAGCGCGGGCACCGGGTCGGTCATGGCGGTCGCGGGCCTGGTGCTGGCCGTCTGGTCGGCCTCCGGCTATGTGGCGGCGTTCATCCGCGCGGCCAACGCGGTCTACGACATGCCCGAAGGGCGGCCGGTCTGGAAGATCCTCCCTGTACGGGTCGGCGTGACGGTCCTGCTCCTGGTGCTGGCCGTGGCGAGCGCGCTCATCGTGGTGTTCACCGGCGGGCCGGCGCGGCAGGCCGGAGAAGCGCTGGGCATCGGTGACCCGGCGCTGACGGCGTGGTCGATCGCCAAGTGGCCCGTCCTGATCGTCCTGGTCGTGGTCATGATCGCGATCCTCTTCTGGGCGACGCCCAACGCCAAGGTCAGGGGATTCCGCTGGGTCACCCCGGGCAGCTTCCTGGCACTGGCGCTGTGCATCGCAGCGTCGGCCGGCTTCGCCCTGTACGTCGCCAACTTCGCCTCCTACAACAAGACCTACGGCACCATGGCCGGCGCCGTCGTCTTCCTCGTATGGCTCTGGATCAGCAACCTGGCGATCCTCTTCGGCCTGGAATTCGATGCGGAGACCGCGAGGCAACGGGCCATAGCAGGGGGGCACCCGCCCGACTCCGAGCCCTACACGCGCCCCCGTGACACCCGTACGTGGGACGAGGGCGACCTGAACCGACTGGACGACGCGTGACCGCCCCGTACGCGGCAGTGCCCCTGTCGGAGGCGCCCCGGCGCGAAGCGCCCCGGACGTCGGACCACCTCGGCCCGAACCGATTCGGCTTGAGCCACCCACGGGGCCTGAACCGCGCGGTCGGGGGTACGCGTGGGCTCACCGACCGTTGGGGCCTCCAGGGCACCCGGGCCGACCAGGAGAGGACATGAGGTGACTGCCATGCCGAGCGCGCAGCCGCACTCCGCAGGAACTGATCGCACCGCTCCGGCTTCCGCGGCGGAGCCGGTGGGTGACCTTGTGCAGCGGGCCTCGCACCAGCTGACCGAGCTGGTGCGAGGCGAGCTGAGGCTGGCTCAGGCGGAGATGAAGGAGAAGGGCAGGCACTACGGCAAGGGCGGCGGGCTGTTCGGGGGCGCCGGTCTGGCCGGGTTCCTGGCGCTCGAGGCGCTGGTGGTCACCGCGATCGCCGCGCTGGCAGTCGTCCTGCCCGTATGGGCCGCGGCCCTGATCGTCACGGCCGTACTGGGCGCGACCGCCGCGCTCATGGCCCTGACCGGGAAGAAGCAGATCGACAAGGCGGCGCCCCCCGCGCCCGAGCAGGCGATCGAGAACGTGAAGGCCGACGTGGCCGAGATCAAGGAGAGTGCTCACCGATGAACAAGCCGTTCGACGACAAGGCAGGCGCTCCCGGCCCCCAGGAGCTGCGCGAGCAGGTCGAGCAGACCCGCGAGCAGTTGGGGGAGACCGTCGAGGCCTTGGCGGCCAAGGCGGATGTGCAGGCGCGGGCCAAGGAGAAGTCCGTCGAGATCAAGGAGAAGTCGGCCGAGATCAAGACGCAGGCCGGGGTCAAGGCCGGGGAGCTGAAGGCGAAGGCCGCCGAGGCCGCGCACCAGGTGCAGGACAGCGTGCCCGACCCGGTCAAGGACAAGGCGGCCAAGGCTGCCGACCAGGTCCGCGCCAAGGCGGCGCAGGCCGGGGACGCGTGGGACGAGAAGGCGCCCGAGCCGGTGCGGCAGGCCACGGCGCAGGGGGCTCGCGCGGTGCGCGACAACCGCACCGTGCTGCTGGTGGCCGCGGGCGCTGCGGTCCTCGCCTGGGTGACCCTCCGCCGCCGGAAGGGGTGACCCTCCGTCGCCGGGAAGGCGTGACCCGGGGTGCGGCCCCGGAAGCCACCGGTCCGTTCCTAGGGGGGCGGGCACAGGGGCCGGGCGCGTGAAGAGGGGTGGGGGGGGGGGGGGGCGCCCCCCCCCCCCGCCCCCCCCCCCCCCCCCCCCCCCCCCCCCCCCCCCCGCCCCCGCCCGCCCGGGGGGGGGGGGGGGGCCGCGGGGGGGGGGGGGGGGGGGGGGGGGGGGGGGGGGGCGGGGCCGGGGGGCGGGGGCCCCCCCCCCCCCCCCACCCCTCTTCCGTCACCTCGGCACACGCGTACGGCCAATGGCCACCTCATGGCACAGGTGTGACGCACTCTGCTGTGCCAATGGCCCACCTCGGAGTCCATCTGTTGAGCCAGTAGTCGGAATCATGGTCTGATGGTCCCGTCGATGGCGCTGCGGATTCCGTGGCGCCCTTTTTCATGAGAAGGGGCGGGTATTCCGTGCTGAAGAGGGCGTTCATGGCTCCGGACCCGGGGCGGTTGCGTCTGCGTCACGCCACCAGGGCCGTTCTGGGCATCGGACTGGCCGTCATCGTGTGCGGCCTGGCCGGCCACTCGCTGGTCGGCGCCATCACCGGCGGGCTGGCGGCGCTCCTGGCCCTCTTCACGGTGCTGGACCCTGCCGTGCGCGGCCAGGCGGTCACCACCGCGCTCCTGCCCGTGGCCGGACTGCCGGTGTTCGCCCTCGCGGCCGCGCTGCACGACCTTCCCGTGGCGCGTGACCTGGCCTTCCTCGCGGTCATGGGCGTGGGCGTCTACGCCAGGCGATGGGGGCCGCGCGGCCACTCGCTCGGGGTCTTCGCCTTCATGGCCTTCTTCATCACCCAGTTCCTGCACACCCTGCCCGAGCAGCTGCCCGAGGTGTACTCGGCCGTCCTGCTCTCGCTCCTCACCGCCTCGGCCGTCCGCTTCGGGTTCTGGTGCTACGAGCGACGGCTGCCCGTGACGGCCGTGCTCGCACCCGTGACGGGCCGGGGGCTGGCCCGCGCGACCACGCGTCAGGCCGTCCAGGCGACGGCCGGCGGCGCCCTGGCGCTGCTGGCCGGCCAGCTCCTGTCCGGAGAACGCTGGTACTGGGCCGTCGGCGCCACGTGGTGGGTCTTCGTCAACACGGCCTCGCGCGGCGAGACCCTGGTCCGCAGTTTCCGGCGGGTGCTGGGGACGCTGGCCGGCATCCCCGTCGGGCTGCTCGTCATCGCTCCACTGCACGGGGCGGTGGTGCCCTCCGCCGTCCTGGTGGCGCTCGGTGTCTTCGGGATCTTCTACACCGCCGCGGTCTCCTACACCTGGATGATGTTCTCGGTGACGGTCCTCGCCGGCACGCTCTACGGGCTGCTGGGTGTCCTCGATCCGGCGCTGCTCGGGCTGCGTCTCGTGGAGACCGGCGTCGGGGCCCTCGGGGCGATGGTGGCGGTCCTCCTCGTCCTGCCGGTCACCACCCACGCCACGACCGACGCCTGGATCCAGCGCGCTCTGCGCTGCGTGCACGCGTGCACCGCCGAGGCGGCCGCCCGTGTCGCGGGGTCGGCGACCGCCGACCCCGCTCCCCGCGTGGCCGAGCTGGAGGCGCTTCTCGGGCGCGTACGCCTCTCGCTCGGTCCGCTGGTGCATCCGCTGAGTCCGCTCCGGGCCCGCAAGGCACGGGCCCGGCAGGTGCTCGCCCTGCTCGACGTCTGCGCGCGCGAGGTACGGGGTCTCGCGTCGGTGGCGGCGGACCCGGAGGCGTCCCACGACGCCCGGCTGGCGGCTGCCTGCTGGCGGGTGGAGTCCTCGGTGGAGGCGCTGACGACGCCGCCCCTGTGGAGGGACCGCGCGCCGGCGCCCCTCGGAGCCCTTCCGCCCTCCGGTGTCACCGAACCCGCGCTGGCCCATCTGCACAGCCTGGAAAGGGCGCTCGCCGAGCTCGCCGCGCCCCTGCACAGCTCGCCGCGCGCCCCGTTGATCGGAGCCTGACCCTCTACGTCGTCCCCTCTCTGGTCTGGACCAGAAAACGCTGCCTGCTACCGTCGGCCGGGAAGATCGTGACGGACGTGAAGAGGGGTAGCGCGATGGGCGCCGACCACGCACAGCGGGCATTCATAGGGTCGTTCACCTCGGCGGGCGGGCGCGGCATCACGGCCGCCGCCGTCGACCGGGACACGGGGGCGCTGACGGTGCTCGCCTCGACGGAGGCCGTCGCCGACCCGTCCTTCCTCGCCGTCGGCCGTGCTCCCGGCGCGTACGGCACCGTTCTGTACGCGGTCAGCGAGACCGACGACGGCGCCGCCGCGGCCCTCGCGGTCGGTGCCGACGGCACTCCGCGGCTGATCGGCGAGGTGCGGCCGGTGGACGGGAGCGGTCCCACGCACCTGGCGCTGGCCGCCGGCCATCTGCTCACCGCCAACTACGGGTCCGGCAGCGTCACCACGCTGCCGGTGTCCGGCGACGGGTCGCTGGCCCCCGCGGCAGCCGTGTTCCGGCACGAGGGCAGCGGCCCGGACGAAGGACGGCAGTCCGGCCCGCACGCGCACCAGGTACTGGCCGACCCGTCGGGGCGGTGGGTGCTGAGCGTGGACCTCGGCACGGATTCCGTACGCGTCTGCGCCCTCGACCCCGCCACGGGCTCCCTGCTGCCGCACTCCGAGACGGCACTGCGGCCGGGCACGGGACCGCGCCATCTCGCCTTTCACCCGTCCGGGGGACACGCCTACGTCCTGAACGAGCTGGAACCTACCGTCACCGTGTGCCGCTGGGACGCCGCCGCCGGCCTTCTCGAACCGCTCGGGGAGACGCCGGTGCTGCCGTACGGCCACGACGAGGGCGCCGCCGTGCGCACGTATCCGTCGGAGGTCGTGGTCTCGCACGACGGCCGGTTCCTGTGGACCGCGAACCGGGGGCACGACAGCATCTCGGTCCTCACGCTCGACGAGACGGCGGAGAAGCCCGTCCTGGCGGCGGCGGTGGGCTGCGGCGGCCGCTGGCCCCGTGACCTCACCCTCGACCCCTCGGGGCAGTGGCTCTACGCCGCCAACGAGCACTCGGGGAACGTCAGCTGGTTCGCCGTGGACGCGGAGACGGGCGTCCCGGAGCACGCCGGCTCCATCGATGTTCCGGCCGCCTCCTGCGTGGTCTTCGCCTGAGACACGGTCGCGACGCCCGGAGGGCGTCGCGACCGTGGAGCGGCGACGCCCTGGGCGCGGACCGGAAGCGCCCGGTCCGCGCCTCGTCGTCCAGGTGCGGGGCGGCGCGGATCAGTGCGCCTGGGCGCCCTGCGGCGTCGCCGGAGTGATGCCCAGCGTCGTCGCGTACAGCGAGAGCACGAGCTTGCCGATGGCCGGGTACGCGCCGAGCGGCTCGGCGGTCGCACAGCCCGCCTCCTTCGCCGCCGCGTCCAGCAGCCCGGCGTCGATCTCCGGGCCCACCAGGTACGGCGCGAGCGCGAGCTGCGCGGAACCGGAGTTCTGCAACTGCTCGGCGATCGAGGCCACCGACCCCTCCACGTCCAGGGCCGCCGCCATCACGGGAACCGCGAGCCGGGCGGCCAGCAGCATGCCGGTGATCCCGGCGGCCTGCACGGCCTCCTCGCCGCCGACCGTGGCCAGCACGATGCCGTCGGCCGCGGTCGCCACGGTGAAGAGCCTGGCCCGGTCCGCGCGTGCCAGACCGGCCTCCGAGAGGCGCACGTGCAGCGCCTCGGCGAGCAGCGGGTGCGGACCCAGCACGTCGGTCAGCTCGGCCTGTGTACCGCTGTCCATGACGGCCTGCCGTATGCGCCGGATGAGGGCGCTGTCGGGCCCCGCGAGGAGCGGCACCACGACGGCGGACGGCCCCGAGGGCTCCGCGATCTCGCGGCCCGCGGCGGTGGCCTGCTCGTAGCGCGCGGTGCGCTCGGCGGCGGCATGGGTGAGTACGGAGGCGAGCGCCGGGTACTCGGCGTCGTCGCCGTCGAGGTAGCCGATCTGCGCGTTCAGACCGGGCAGCTCGGAACGGGCGATGCTGATGACTTCCTCGGCCAGGCTGCGCGAGGCCGGGGAAGGGGTACCGGGAAGGGCGAGAACGAGCGCGGCAGCGCCCTCAGGTGCGACCACGGGCTCCGGGCGGCGGTGCCGTCCGGACTGGCGAGGTCGCGGCATTCGTACAGGCAGGCCGGAAGCGGGCCCAGTGGGGGTGCTCATGGCGCCGCATGCTACTGGTTTTGGGTGCCCCTCTGTTCGGGGAGGGGGCGCCAGGACGTCATGTGTCCGTATATGTCTGTTGAGTGGCAAAGCGGGCGACTGACCTGCTCTGTCCGGGCGCTCGATCGCTCGAATCGTCTACGTTACTCCCGGTACGAACAGGAGCCGCGGGTGGGGTGGGATGCGCAGCCCCGGTCCGGCGAGCGCACGGGCGATCTCCAGCGCGCCGTGCAGCGGGTCGCCCGCCGCCGGCACCACGCGCGCCTGCGGGACCTGCCCGGCCAGCTCCGTGCGGAGCGGCGCGAGAAGCGGCTCGCCCATGCGGAACAGCCCACCGGTGAAGGCGACTTCGCATCCGTCCGGGCCGGATTCGGCGGCGCCGGGACACACTGCGGCCGCGGCTTCCGCGATGTGCGCCGCGGCCTCCCGGAGGATCCCCGCCGCGACCTCGTCGTCCTCGGCGCAGCCGGCGACCTCGGGGGCGAAGGAGGCGAGCAGTGCGGGACGGTCCGTCCGCGGATAGAGCAGCCCCGGCAGGCCGGTGGCGGGACCGAAGACCGCCTCCAGCCGTTCCAGCAGAGCCGGTGAACCACCACGCCGCCCGTCGTGCGCCCGCATCGCCGCGTCGAGCCCCGCCCGGCCGATCCAGGCACCCCCGCCGCTGTCTCCGAGGAGATGGCCCCAGCCGTCCGCCCGGCGCCAGGTCCGCAGATCGGTCCCGAGCGCGATCATGCCCGTCCCGCCGGCGACGACCGCCCCGGGCCGCTGTCCCAGTGCGCCCGCGTACGCGGTCACCGCGTCGGCCGCCAGGGCCATCCGCCGTACCCCCAGCGCGTCGCCGAGGGCGGCGGGCACCTCGGCGCGCAACCGGTCGCCGAGCGTCGCCATGCCGGCCGCTCCGATCGCCGCGGCGGAGACGGACGCGCCGGGGCCCGCACGCTCCAGCAGCCGCCGGGCCGCGGGCAGCAGCTGTTCCAGCAGATGTCCCGCGTCGATGCCGGCCGGACCCGTCCGCACCGGCTCGGCGCAGACGTCCGTGGCGACCGGGTGCGTGGCGTCCGGGCCGCCCAGGGCGACTCGCAGCCCGGAGCCGCCCGAGTCCACGCCGAGGACGAACGGGCCACGGCCGCCGGTCATGGCAACCACCGCTCGGCCGACCGCTGTTCGACCGCATCCATCACTGGGGACAACACCGCCTGAGCGACCTCATGGAACGGCTCCGGGGGACTGGAGGACTGACGACGCCGCGCAGCCTACCCCCGGGCGCCTCCCGCGGGGGACCGCATGATCACGTTGTCGGTGTAGGCCGGTAGGGTGACGCCCGTGGCAGCGCGACCGTTGAATGAACTTGTGGAGCCCGGATGGGCCCGGGCCCTGGAGCCCGTGGCCGGCCGGATCGCGGCGATGGGGGATTTCCTCCGCGCGGAGATCGGGGCGGGCCGCACCTACCTGCCGGCGGGGGCGAACGTCCTGCGCGCCTTCCAGCAGCCCTTCGACGACGTGCGGGTCCTGATCGTGGGTCAGGACCCCTATCCGACCCCGGGCATGGCGATCGGGCTCAGCTTCGCGGTCGCCCCGGAGGTGCGGCGTCTCCCGGGCAGCCTGGAGAACATCTTCCGCGAACTGCACGCGGACCTCGGCCTCCCGAGGCCTTCCAACGGAGACCTCACGCCGTGGACCCGGCAGGGGGTGCTGCTGCTCAACCGCGCACTGACCACAGCGCCGGGAAAGCCCGCCGCCCACCGCGGCAAGGGCTGGGAAGAGGTGACCGAGCAGGCCATCCGCGCCCTGGCCGCGCGCGGCAGGCCCATGGTCTCCGTGCTGTGGGGGCGGGACGCGCGCACCGTGCGCCCGCTCCTCGGGGACCTGCCCGCGGTCGAGTCCGCGCACCCCTCTCCCATGTCGGCCGACCGCGGCTTCTTCGGCTCGCGGCCGTTCAGCCGCACCAACGACTTCCTGGTCGGACTGGGGGAGCAGCCGGTGGACTGGCGCCTCCCGTGAGCTGCCCCGGACCGCCTGCGGCACCCCGCCCGGCGGCGGTGCGGGATACGGGCTCCGGCACCGTGCATAGGTTCCCGGAACCGGGGCACGAGACCCTGTGACCCGAGCTCCGGCAGGTGCACCCCCCCCCGCACCTCCGTGAGCACCCGGCCCCACCGGCATCCCCCCGCCGGTGGGGCCGGTTCCTTCTCCGCGGCCGGTCACGCCGACGGCCCGCACCGCGCGGCACCCGGCGCCCCCTGGCCAGGGCCCGGGGGCCCGTCCGGGTGGCTCACCGGGGCCGGGGCGGCCCGGACCCGGGACACCGGCCCGCCGCTCCCCGCCGCCCGTGATCCGGGCTGTTAGCGTCCCCACTCCACCGGACCGGCCGGCCCGGCCGTGCCGTCGGCTCGGCAGAGGAGTGGTGTCCCATGCGTGTTCTCCTGGTCGGCGCGGGAGGGGTGGGCACGGCGATCACCCGGATCGCGGCCCGGCGGCCCTTCTTCGAGCACATGGCGGTCGCCGACTTCGACCTCGCCCGGGCGGAGGCCGCCGTCGCCGCCCTCGGGGAGCCCCGGTCCCGCTTCGGCGCCGTACGGCTCGACGCCTCCGACCCGGCCGCCGTCCGCGCCGTACTCGCCGAGCACCGCTGCGACGTCCTGCTCAACGCCACCGACCCGCGCTTCGTCATGCCGCTGTTCGAGGCGGCTCTCGCCCACGGCGCGCACTACCTCGACATGGCGATGTCGCTCTCCCGGCCCCACCCGTCCCGCCCGTACGAGAAGTGCGGGGTCAAGCTCGGGGACGCGCAGTTCGACCGCGCGGCGGACTGGGAGGCCGCCGGGCTTCTCGCGCTGGTCGGCATGGGGGTCGAGCCCGGGCTCTCGGACGTGTTCGCCCGCTACGCCTCCGACGAGCTCTTCGACGAGATCGAGGAGATCGGTATCCGCGACGGCGCCGACCTCACGGTGGAGGGCTACGACTTCGCCCCGTCCTTCAGCATCTGGACGACCATCGAGGAGTGCCTGAACCCGCCGGTCGTCTACGAGGAGGGGCGGGGCTGGTTCACGACCGCCCCTTTCAGCGAACCGGAGGTCTTCGACTTCCCCGAGGGCATCGGCCCGGTCGAGTGCGTCAACGTCGAGCACGAGGAGGTACTGCTCGTCCCCCGGTGGCTGAAGGCCCGGCGCGTGACGTTCAAGTACGGCCTGGGTGACGAGTTCATCGAGGTGCTGCGCAGCCTCCACAAGCTGGGCCTCGACCGTACGGACCCCGTGTCCGTGAAGAGCGGCGCCGGTGTGGCCCAGGTGTCACCGAGGGACGTGGTGGCCGCCTGCCTGCCCGATCCGGCCGGACTGGGGGAACGGATGCACGGCAGGACCTGCGCGGGCACCTGGGTGAAGGGCAGCAAGGACGGGAAGCCCCGTGAGGTCTACCTGTACCACGTGGTCGACAACCAGTGGTCGATGCGTGAGTACGGCTCCCAGGCCGTGGTCTGGCAGACCGCGATCAACCCCGTGGCCGCGCTGGAACTGGTGGCGGGCGGTGTCTGGGGCGGCACCGGGGTGCTCGGCCCCGAGGCCATGCCGCCCCGGCCGTTCCTCGATCTCCTGGCCGAGTACGGCGCGCCGTGGGGCATGCGGGAGCAATGACGGCGACGACCCGGCCGGGGACACGTCCGCGGCCGGCCCGAGGGAGCCGCCGGAGGTGCACACCGTGAACCGGCTGAATAGCATACGGACATACATATTCCGCCCGTGTACATTCCGCCTTCTCTTCAGGCCTGTGACCCTAGTGAGGGAGCGTGGCAGAGGACCGTGCCGGATCAGGACCGCCGGCAAGCTTGAAGCCGAACGCGATCGGCTTCGTCGACGCGCTCGTCATCGGACTGAACGCCACGTCTCCCGCCTACTCGGTGGCGGCCGTCATCGGTCCGATCGTGGCGCTCGTCGGCATCTACGCACCCGGAGTGCTCTTCGCCTCCTTCGTGCCGATGCTCCTCATCGCCGCGGCCTTCTACTACCTCAACAAGGCCGACCAGGACTGCGGGACGACGTTCTCCTGGGTCACGCGCGCCCTGGGCCCGTGGACCGGGTGGCTCGGCGGCTGGGCCATCGCCATGACCGGTGTGCTCGTCGTCGGGTCGCTGGCGGACGTCGCCGTGAGCTTCGGGCTGATGGCCGTCGGCCTCGACAGCTGGGCCGAGAACACGTTCGTCCGCCAGTTGCTCACCGTGGTCCTGATCGTCGTGATGACCGGCCTGTGCGTCATCGGCACCGAGATCTCGGCCAAGGTGCAGAACGTCCTGATCCTGGCTCAGGTGGCTTTCCTCCTCGTCTTCGTGGTCGTCGCGCTCTACCGCGTCTACGCGGGCACGACCGACTTCGACTCCGTCACTCCCGCCGTCGAATGGCTCAACCCCTTCGGGGCGGGCGGCGCGGCGCTCACGGGGGGCCTGCTGCTGGGGGTGTTCATCTACTGGGGCTGGGAGTCGTGCGTCAACCTCACCGAGGAGGTGGAGGACTCGGCGACCGCTCCCGGACGGGCCGGCGTGTGGTCCACGGTCATCCTGCTGGTGACCTACCTGTCCGTCGGCTTCGCGGTCGTCGCCTTCGCCGGGCCCGCCTACCTGGCCGAGAACGCCGACGAGGAGGAGTTCATCTTCGCCCTGCTCGCCGGCGAGGTCATGGGGGGCTGGGACTGGATCGTGCTGCTCGCGGTCGCGACCTCGGCGCTCGCCTCGACCCAGACCACCATCATCCCTGCCTCGCGCACCGCTCTGTCGATGGCCCGCCGCCACGCGCTGCCCGCGCACTTCGCACACATCAGCCCGCGGTTCCGGACCCCCGACGTGAGCACCTGGTGGGTGGCGGTCATCGCCATCGCCTGGTACCTCGTCGTCAACCGGATCAGCGAGAACGCCCTCTTCGACTCGCTGACCGCGCTGTCCCTCCTCATCGCCTTCTACTACGCGCTCACCGGAGTGGCGTGCGCGGTCTACTACCGCCGCCATCTCACCGAGAGCGCGCGCAACTTCCTCCTCATCGGCCTCGGCCCGGTGGTCGGCGCCGGTCTGCTGACCTGGCTGCTCGTCCGGTCGGTCATGGATATGTCGGACCCGGCCAACTCCTACAGCGGGACCTCCTGGTTCGGGCTGGGCCCGCCGCTCGTCATCGGTATCTGCATCAGCCTCGCCGGTGTGCTGTTCATGGTGGTGCTGCGGTTCACGTCGCCGGCCTTCTGGGCCGAGCGCCGCGGTGTGGTCGATCCCGGTCTCGTGCACGGCAAGGAGCGCTGACATGTCCGTGGTCCTCGGGTACGACGAGTCGCCGGGCGCCGCGCGTGCCCTGCGGACGGCGATCGAGGTGGCCGCCGCGTTCGGCGAGCGGCTCGTCCTGGTCTACGGGGCGGCCCCGCCCGGTCCCACCGGCGAGGAGTACCGCGCCCACTACGACGCCATCCGCCAGGCGGGACGTACAGGGCTGGAACGGGCGGTCACCGCGGCGGAGGAGGCCGCGGTGCCGACGACGGTCGAGGTCATCGACCTGAGTCCCGCACAGGCGCTGATCGAAGCCGCCTCGCGTCACGCGGCGAGGGTCATCGTGGTGGGGAGCTGGGGCGAGAGCCCGATGCGGGGGGCGCTGCTCGGCTCCACCCCGCACAAGCTCCTGCACCTGTCGACCGTCCCGGTGCTCTGCGTGCCGACCGACGTGTGAGCCGGCCGGAGGGGCCCGGGCACGCCCCCGGTCAGCCGAGCACCGCCGCCCGTACGCACAGGACGTCGGGCAGGTGCGAGGCGAGCTGCTGCCAGGTGTCGCCGTCGTCCGCGCTCGCGTACACCTCGCCGTTGCGGTTGCCGAAGTAGACGCCGGCCGGGTCGCCGTCGTCGACGCAGAGCGCGTCGCGCAGCACCGTGCCGTAGTGGTCGTCGTCCGGAAGGCCCCGCGTGAGGGGCTCCCAGGTCTCGCCCGCGTCCTGGGTCCTGAAGACCCGGCAGCGGTGGCCGGCGGGGACACGGTCCGCGTCGGCGTTGATCGGGAAGACGTAGAGGGTGTCCGCGCGGTGCGGGTGTGCGGCGGCGGCGAAGCCGAAGTCCGAGGGGAGGCCCGCGCCGATGTCCTTCCAGTGCTTCCCGCCGTCGTCGCTGCGGAAGACGCCCCAGTGGTTCTGCAGGTAGAGCCGGTCGGGATCGGCCGCGTCCCGGGTGACCTTGTGGACGCACTGGCCGAACTCGGGATCGGGATCCGGCAGGAAGACCGCCGACACGCCCTTGTTGGAGGGAGCCCACCGCTCACCGCCGTCCTCGGTGCGGAACACGCCCGCGGTGGAGACGGCCACGGTCACCGCCCGGGCGTCCCTCGGATCGGTCAGGATGGTGTGCAGGCCCTCGCCGCCCCCGCCCGGCACCCACCTGGACCGTGTCGGGTGCTCCCAGAGCGGCCGGACCAGCTCGAACGACTCGCCGCGGTCGTCCGACCGGAAGAGCGCTGCGGGTTCGGTGCCCGCGTAGACGACGTCGGGCGCCTCGGGGCCCGCCGGGTGCAGCTGCCAGACCCGCTCCAGCGACGCCTCGGTGAACTGCGGGAACTTCACGGCGGGCCGCTTCGGCTCCACCCAGGTCCCGCCCAGATCGTCGGAGTGGAAGACCGAGGGGCCCCAGTGCGCGCTGTCGCCGCCGACCAGCAGCCGGGGCGTCTCCCCGCGCGTGTCGATCGCGATCGAGTAGATGGCCTGGGCGTTGAAGTGGGGATCTCCGAACTCCCACGTCCCCGCGCGCCTGCGGCCGATGAAGAGCCCTTTGCGCGTGCCCACGGTGAGGAGTACATCAGTCATGACAGGACCTTCCGAAACGCCGTTGTGCCGGACAGGTGCCAGTCTGCACCCGGCCACTGACAGAGGCGGGGAGCGGCGGTGCCGGTCCAGGTCACAGCGGTCGTGGCAGGGGTGCGAGGGGCACCGTGGCCATCTGCCGACGGCACAACGGGGGTGCCTGCGGTCCGGCGCCTGGGGCCCGTTCCGGTCAGTCCCCGCGGCTCCGAACCAGCAGCCGGGTCGTGCTCCCGTCCGCCTCCCGGACGTCCCGGACGTGCCGGAAGGCTGCCCGTCCCAGCAGGGCCAGGGACGGCGCGTTCTCCGCGGCGACCGTCGCGTACACGTCGCTCAGGCCGAGCGGGCCGAACCCGTGGCCGACGAGTGCCCCGACCAGTTCCGTTCCCAGCCCGCGGGCCCAGGCCTCCGGGGCGAGGGCGTACACGATCTCGTGCCCGCCGGACTCCTGGGTGGGCTTGATCTCCGCGTGGCCCACCACCCTGCCGCCCTCACGCACCGCCCACACGTCGAAGAGCCCCTGCGCGTACACCTTGGTGAACACACGACCGAAGAGTGCGCGGTCCTCGGCCTCGGTCGACGGGCCGTCGCCCAGCCACCGCGAGACCCGCACGTCCTGGAACAGGGCGACGAACGCCTCCTCGTCGTCCGGCGTGTACGGGGTCAGCAGGAGGCGGGCCGTCCGTATGCCGGGAGTCACCGGTCCCGCCCTCAGCGCGCCGGCGGGGCCGTGCTGCTGCGCACGACGAGACTCGTCGCCAGGTCGACCCTGGTGGTCGCGGGCTGCCGGCCCCGGCCCAGGTCGAGGACGAGCCGGGCCGCGGTCTCCGCCATCTCTATGAGCGGCTGGCGCACCGTGGTGAGCGGGGGGCCGATCCAGCGGGTGAGCGGCAGGTCGTCGAAGCCGACGACGCTGAGGTCCTCCGGGATCCGCAGCCCCAGCTCGCGCGCGGCCTCGTAGACGCCGAGTGCCTGCAGGTCGTTCCCGGCGAAGACGGCCGTGGGCCGCTCCGGCAGGCGGAGCAGTTCCAGTGCCGCGGTGTAGCCGTCCTCATGGTTGAACTCGCCCTCCCGGACGAGCTCGGGGTCCATGGGGACGCCCGAGGTCTCCAGGGCGGCGCGGTAGCCGTCCAGCCGGGCCCGGCTGCACATCATGCGAGCAGGCCCGCCGATGACACCGATGCGCCGGTGGCCCAGTCCCGTCAGGTGGCGGGTGGCGGCCAGGCCGCCCTGCCAGTTGGCGGCGCCGACCGACGGGATGTCGTCACCGGGATCACCCGCCGGATCGACGACGACGAACGGGATGGAGCGGCTCGTCAGCTGGGCCCGCTGTGCCGCGTCGAGGTCCGAGAGCACCAGGATCACACCGGCCGGGCGGCGGGCCAGGACTCCGTCCACCCATGTCTGGCCGGGGGTCAGCCGGCCAGCGCTCTCCGAGAGGACCAGGCTCAGGCCCTCCTCCCTGGCGACGTTCTCGACGCCCCGGACGACCTCCATCGCCCAGGCGCTGTCCAGTTCGTGGAAGACCAGATCGATGAGCTGGGACTGCTGCGAGGCGCCACGCCTGCGGCGGTAGCCGTGGCGCAGCAGCAGCTCCTCCACCCTCGTGCGCGTACCAGGGGCGACGTCGGCGCGTCCGTTCAGCACCTTCGAAACTGTCGGAGCCGAAACTCCGGCCGCTCGGGCGATCTCTGCCAGCGTGGCGGTGCTCTCCGACGGCTCGCCGGCGGACACCTTCTCCTGTTGGGGCTGGACCTTTGCAGGGCTCATGCACGAATCGTAGCTCCCCCGAGGTCTCGTATACGCGTCTGGGCAAGGTTCGTAAATCCTTGCTCCTGCCCTCTTGACTGGCCCGAAACACGACCGTACGGTTCCGGCAACATTCGAAAGGCACGCCGAAACATTCGACAGAGGGTGCGGTCATGCGGTCGGGGATATTCACTCAGGGCACACGTACGACGAGATGGGCCGCGGCGGGTGCGGCCATGGCCATGGCCGGAGTGCTGGCCGGCTGCGGCTCCGGCGCCGGCGGCAGTGACAGCGGGTCCATCACCGCCTATGTCTACGGCGACGACGCGGTCAAGGTTCAGCAGGCCGCCGTCGACACGTTCAACAAGACCTCCGAGGTCAAGGTCAAGCTGGTGTCGGTCCCCGGCACCGACTACGTGAACAAGCTGCGCAGCGCCATGGGCTCACCCAGTGCCCCGGACGTCTTCTTCAACTGGGGCGGCGGCTCCATCAAGCCGTACGTCGACTCCGACGACCTGGTCGACCTGACGTCGACGGTCAAGAACGACGCCACGCTCAAGGACGGCTTCCTGCCCTCGATCATGACGGCCGGCGGGCTCGAGGGGAAGATCTACGGGGTGCCCATGCGTGGCATGCAGCCCGTGATGCTCTTCTACAACAAGGCCCTCTTCGCCGAGCACGAGATCGAGCCGCCCAAGACCTGGGAAGACCTCCAGGCGGCCGTCAAGACCTTCAAGGACGCCGGCATCACCCCGTTCGCGCTCGGCGGCTCCGACAAGTGGCCCGAACTGATGTGGATGGAGTACCTGCTGGACCGGATCGGCGGCCCCGAGGTCTTCAAGAGGATCCAGGACGGCGACACCGGCGGCTGGGGCGACCCGGCGGTGCTCAAGACGGCGCAGACCGTCCGGGAACTGGTCGACGGCGGCGCCTTCGGCAAGAACTTCAACTCCGTGGACTACGGCAACGGCGGAGCCCCGACCCTGCTCAACAAGGGCAAGGCCGCCATGCACCTCATGGGCTCGTGGGAGTACTCGACGCAGCTGGGCAAGGCCCCGGAGTTCGCGAAGAAGGACCTCGGCTGGACCGCGTTCCCGACCGTGACCGGCGGCGTGGGAGACCCTGCGAACGTGGTGGGCAACCCCACCAACTACTGGTCGGTCAACGCCCGGACCAAACACAAGGACACCGCCGTCGCCTTCCTGAAGGCCATGGCGTCGAAGACCTACGCGCAGGCACTCGTCGACAACGGCGACGTGCCCACCACGTCCAACGCGGCCTCGATGCTGAGCGGTTCCCCCAACCCCCGGTTCGCCACCGACCAGTACGAGATGGTGCAGAAGGCCCCCAGCTTCACCCTCTCGTGGGACCAGGCACTCGAAGCCCAGTACGCCACGCCCCTGCTCACGGAGATCAGCAAACTGTTCGCCGGCAAGACCACTCCCGAGCAGTTCGTCGAAGCAATGAAGGCCGCCAAGTAACGATGTCCCACCACACTCCGGTCGCGAAGAGGCGCGGAGACAGGAAGGCGGCCGTCGGCGACGTCGGCCGCCCCCCGGTCGCCTGGGCCGTCCCCGGCATCCTCTTCTTCGCCGTCTTCGCGATCGTCCCCCTGGCGATCGCCGTCTATCTCTCCTTCTGCGAGTGGGACGGGCTCGACTCCCCGACCCTGACGGGCCTGGACAACTGGACCCGGCTGTTCAAGGACTCCGAATTCGGCCAGGCAGCCTGGCTGAGCCTCCTGCTCACCACGATCAGCTGGGTCTTCCAGACGCCGGTGGCCCTGCTGCTCGGTGTCTGGGCGGCGGGACGCCAGCGGGGCAGGGCCTTCCTGTCCGCGGTCTTCTTCATCCCGCTGCTGCTCTCCACCACCGCCATCGCGATGCTCTTCCACGCGCTGCTCGACCCCAACTTCGGTGTGATCCGGACCATCGGACCCTGGCTCGGCATCGACCCCGACGTCATGGGCTCCTCCACCGGCGCCCTGCTCGTCGTGGCGTTCGTCGGCGGCTGGCAGTTCATGCCCTTCCACACCCTGATCTACCAGGGCGGCGCCCGGCAGATACCGGAGGTCCTGTACCAGGCGGCCTCCATCGACGGGGCGGGCATGGTGCGCCAGTTCTTCCACATCACGCTGCCTCAGCTGCGGCACACGATGACGACCTCGTCGGTCCTGATGATCGTCGGCTCACTGACCTACTTCGACACCGTGCTCATCATGACCAAGGGCGGTCCGGGCACGGACACGACGATCCTGCCCTACCTGATGTACCGGACCGGCTTCCAGACGTACGACCTCGGCTATGCGGCGGCCGTCGCCACCGCGCTCGTCGTCGTGGCCACCAGCATCTCGCTGCTGATGGTGCGCCTCAGCGGCTTCGGGTCCATGCGGTCGACCCGGGAAGGTATGTGACGCGATGTCGATCGACACCCGCCCCGCCGCGCCGCAGCACCGTGCGGCGCCCACCGCGCCGCGCCGCGGACGCACGCCCCGCCGGCGCAGGTCCCCGGGCAACCCGGTGGCCGGAATCGGCTCGCTGATCTGGCTGCTCATCGTCCTGGTGCCGCTCTACACCCTGGTCTCCGCGTCACTGATGCGGCAGGACGAGGCACTGAACGGCGACCCGCTCGCTGTCCCCACGGACCCGACGTTCGAGAACTACCGCACCGTGCTGGACAGCGGGTTCCTCTCGCTGATCGGCAACACCGCGATCGTCGCCGTGGCCACCGTCGCCCTCGTGCTGGTGCTCTCCGTCCCCGTCGCGTACGTGGCGGTGCGCACCCGCAGCCGCCTCTCGTCGCTCGCCTTCCGGACCTTCCTCCTCGGCGTGGCGATCCCGGCGCAGGCGGTGATCGTGCCCCTCTATCTGATGATCGGGAAGATGGGGCTGTACGACACCCTGTGGGCGATCATCCTGCCCACCGCGGCCTTCGCGATGCCCGTCGCCGTCCTCGTGCTCAGCGGCACGATGCGCGACGTCTCCGAGGAGATGTACGAGGCGATGGCCCTCGACGGGGCCTCGCCCGTGCGGATGCTCTGGCAGCTGGCCGTCCCGCTGTCCAGGGCGGGGATCAGCACGGTGGCCATCTTCTCCGCCCTGCAGGCGTGGAACGGCTTTCTCTTCCCGCTGATCCTGACCCAGTCGGAGGAACAGCGCGTCCTGACGCTCGGGCTGTTCAACTTCATGAGCCAGTTCGGAGTGAACGTCCCCGCCGTCCTGGCGGCGATCGTCCTCTCCGTCATCCCCATCTTCGCCGTGTACCTCGTGGCCCGGCGGGCGCTGATCAACGGACTGATGGGGGTGGGCGGCAAGTAGCACACGGACGCCGCCCCGGACCACCGCACGCATGAGAGGAACCCCTGCCGCCATGGCAATCCACCCCGTCCCGCAGGCCCGCCAGGCCGATCCGCCCTCCGCCGTCGACGGCCCGTGGCGCGACCCCTCCCTCAGCCCCGAGGTGAGGGTGGCCGACCTGGCGGCCCGTATGACCCTCGAGGAGAAGGCCGCCCAGCTGTACGGAATCTGGGTGGGCGCAGACGCGGAGGGCGACGGTGTCGCGCCGCACCAGAACGACATGGTCGACCCGGTCGACTTCGAGGCCCTCACCACCCGCGGACTCGGCCAGCTCACCCGGCCGTTCGGCACCGCCCCGGTGGACCCGGGGGTCGGCGCCGTCTCCCTGGCCACGGCCCAGGCCCGCATCGTGGAGGCCGGGCGGTTCGGGATCCCGGCTCTCGCCCACGAGGAGTGCCTGGCCGGGTTCACCGCGTGGGGCGCCACCGCCTATCCCGTCCCGCTGGCCTGGGGCGCCGCGTGGGACCCCGAGCTGGTCGCCGAGATGGCGCACCGGATCGGGGGCGACATGCGGTCGGTCGGCATCCATCAGGGGCTCGCCCCGGTGCTGGACGTGGTGCGGGACCTGCGCTGGGGGCGTGTCGAGGAGACGATCGGGGAGGACCCCTATCTGGTCGCCACCATCGCCACGGCCTATGTGAAGGGCCTGGAGTCGGCGGGGATCGTCGCCACGCTCAAGCACTTCGCGGGCTACTCCGCGTCGGCCGGCGCCCGTAACCTCGCCCCGGTCCGGGCCGGCGCCCGGGAGATGGCCGATGTGATCCTCCCGCCGTTCGAGATGGCGGTCCGTGACGGCGGCGCCCGCTCGGTGATGCATTCGTACGCCGAGATCGACGGGGTTCCCGTGGCCGCCGACCCGTCCCTGCTCACCGGACTCCTCCGCGACACCTGGGGCTTCGGCGGCACGGTTGTCGCCGACTACTTCGGCATCGGCTTCCTGGAGACCCTGCACAAGGTCGCCGCGGACCGCGGCGACGCCGCCCGGCTGGCGCTGACCGCCGGCGTCGACGTGGAACTGCCGACCGTACGCAGCTACGGTGACGCACTCGTCACCGCCGTGCGGGACGGAATGGTGGCCGAGGACCTGGTGGACCGCGCCCTGCGCAGGGTCCTGCTGCAGAAGTGCGAGCTCGGTCTGCTCGACCCGGACCGCCAGGTCCTGCCGCCCGTGCTCCAGGGGGTGGAACCGGAGCGGGCGCGCGGCTCGGTGGACCTCGATCCGCCGCGGAACCGGGCCCTGGCCCGGCTGCTCGCCGAGCGGTCCTGCGTCCTGCTGGCGAACTCCGAGGGCGCGCTCCCGCTGAGCGGCACCGGGCGGATCGCGGTCGTCGGCCCCCGGGCCGACGACCCGCTGGCCATGCTGGGCTGCTACTCCTTCCCGAGCCATGTCGGGGTCCAGCACCCCGGTGCGCCCATGGGGATCGACATCCCCACGATGCTGGAGGCGCTCCGCGAGGAGTTCCCCGGTGCGGGCATCGACCACGCGCAGGGCTGCGACGTGGACGGCACGGACGCGGAGGGGATCGACGCGGCCGTCGCCCTGGCGGCCGGAGCCGACGTCTGTGTGGCCGTGCTCGGCGACCGGGCCGGACTCTTCGGCCGCGGCACCTCGGGCGAGGGCTGCGACGTGGCCGACCTCTCGCTGCCGGGCCTCCAGGGCGAGCTCCTGGACGCACTGCTCGCGACCGGCACCCCGGTCGTCCTGGTCCTGCTGACGGGCCGTACGTACGCCCTCGGCGGCCGGGCCGACCGGCTGGCCGGGTGTGTGCAGGCGTTCTTCCCCGGCGAGGAGGGCGGGTCCGCGCTCGCGGGCGTGCTCTCGGGGCGCGTCAACCCGTCCGGGCGTCTGCCCGTGGGGGTCCCCCGGGGCACCGGCGGGCAGCCGTGGACCTATCTGCAGCCGCCGCTGGGCCGGGCCAACGGGGTCACCAACCTCGATCCCACCCCGCTCTATCCGTTCGGGCACGGGCTCTCGTACACCTCGTTCGCGTGGGAGGCCGACGCCGGGGTGCCGTCCGAGCTCGCCACCGACGGGGAGGCCGACCTCACGCTCACGGTCCGCAACACCGGTGACCGGGACGGGACCGAGGTGGTCCAGCTCTACGTCCACGACCCGGTCGCCCAGACCACGCGTCCCGAGGCACGGCTCATCGGATACGCCCGGGTGCCGCTCGCCGCGGGGGAGTCCCGGAGGGTCAGCTTCCGTTTCCATCCGGACCTGGTCTCCTTCACCGGGAGCGGCGGACGCCGCGTCGTCGAGCCCGGAGACCTGGAGCTGCGGTTCGCCGCGTCCAGCGACGTGGCCGACGTCAGGCACACCGTAAGGCTGCGGCTCACCGGGCCCGAGCGCACCGTGGACCACCGGCGCCGCATGGTCTGCGAGACCTCGGTCGACGCGCCGCTCGCGCAGGAGTGACGTGGGGGGGGCGGGGCCCCCCCCCCGCCCCCCCCCCCCCCCCCCCCCGGGGGGGGCGGGGGGGGGGGGGAAATTTAGAAGGCCGCCCCGCCGGCTGTGAGGGGGGGCCA
>NZ_JBHJYN010000003.1:0-566982 GCF_042270185.1 Streptomyces sp. NPDC055962 | reverse complement strand
CGGTGGGCGCGCGCCCCCCGGGCCCCCCGCGCCGGCCCGCCCGGGCGCCGGGGTGGGGCGCGCGCCCGGGGGGGCCGCCGCGGGGGGGGGCGGGGGGGGGGGGGGGGCCCCCCCCCCCCCCACGGCCGCCCCGCGCATCCCGGACAGGGGTGCGCGGGGGGATGTCGAAAGTTTCGAAGGCCGCCCGGCATGCTCTGAGGGCTCGCCTCCACGCGTCGTCACGGAAAGGCATATGTCATGTTCAAGACAATCCGCTCGGTCGTTGTGGGCTCCGCGGCCGCCGTGCTCCTCGTCTCCGCGTTCACCCTCTCCAGCGCTTCCGCCGCCACCGGTTCCACCGGGCACCACGCGGGCGCACCGGCCCGGCAGACCCTCGGCGCCCTCGGCCTGAAGGCCGGGCTGCGCATCGGCACGGCCGTCGACACCACCGCCCTCGCCGGTGACGCGCCCTACCGCACCGAGGTCGCGGGGGAGTTCACCTCCGTCACCCCCGAGAATGTCATGAAGTGGGAGGCGGTGGAGCCGGAGCGGGGCCGGTACGACTGGGCCGCCGCCGACCGACTCGTCGACTTCGCCGTGAGGAACAAGCAACTGGTCCGCGGCCACACCCTGGTGTGGCACAGCCAGCTGCCGGCCTGGCTCGACGAGGACGACTTCACCGCCGGCGAGCTGCGGGAGATCCTGCACCGTCACATCACCGACCAGGTCACCCACTTCAGGGGCAGGATCTGGCAGTGGGACGTCGTCAACGAGGCCTTCGACGACGACGGGACGATGAGGGACAGCATCTGGCTGCGGAAGCTGGGCCCCGGCTACATCGCCGACGCCTTCCGCTGGGCGCACCAGGCGGACCCGAAGGCCCGCCTGTTCATCAACGACTACAACATCGAGGGCGTCAACGCGAAGAGCACCGCCCTCCACGAACTGGTCACCACCCTGCGCAAGCAGCGCGTCCCGGTCCACGGCGTCGGGATCCAGGGCCACCTCGCCGTCCAGTACAGCGCGCCGCACGACATCGCCGACAACCTGCTGCGCTTCGACCGCCTCGGCCTGGAGACCGCGATCACCGAGGCCGACGTACGGATCCCCCTGCCGGCCGACAGCACGAAGCTGGAGGCCCAGGCCGAGGGCTACGGCGTCCTCCTGCGAGGCTGCCTGCTCACCCCCGGCTGCCACGACTTCACCGTCTGGGGATTCACCGACGCCTACTCCTGGGTGCCGGACACCTTCCCCGGCCAGGGGGCGGCCAACATCCTCGACGAGAACTACGCCCCCAAGCCCGCCCACGGCACCCTGCGCCAGACCCTGACGCTCGCCGCGGGCCGGCGCTGACCCACCACACCCCACCGGTACGGAAGAGGCGACGGATGACGACGGACCTCCGGATCAACGGAGTGCGCATCACTCCGGTTGCCTTCAGGGACCCGGCGCTGCTCAACGCGGTCGGCGTGCACGAACCGTTCGCCCTGCGGGCGGTCGTCGAGGTGGACACGGGCGACGGCCCGGTCGGTCTCGGCGAGACGTACGCGGACGACGGGCACCTGCGCCGGCTGCGGGCGGCGGCGGACGCGCTCACGGGCATGGACGTGTACGCGCTCGGCGCCATGCACCGCAGGGTGGCCGATGCGCTGGCGGAGGACGACGGGAGCGGCGGGTCCGGTCTCACCGGGATGATCACCACCAGCAGCGCCGTCGACCGTGTCTTCTCCCCGTTCGAGGTGGCCTGCCTCGACATCCAGGGGAAGGTGGCGGGCCGCCCGGTCAGCGACCTGCTGGGCGGCGCCGTACGGGACGCCGTCCCCTTCAGCGCCTACCTCTTCTACAAGTGGGCCGGCCACCCGGGGGCGGAACCCGACGACTGGGGCGAGGCCCTGGACCCGGACGGGATCGTCGACCAGGCGCGGCGCATGATCGACGCGTACGGATTCTCGGCGATCAAGCTCAAGGGCGGTGTGCGGCCCCCCGAGGAGGAGGCCGAGGCGGTGCTCGCCCTGCGCGACGCCTTCCCCGGCATCCCGCTGCGGCTCGACCCCAACGCGGCCTGGAGCGTGCCCACATCGGTCGGGATGGCCCGCCGGCTGGAGGGCGTCCTGGAGTACCTGGAGGACCCGACACCGGATCTCGACGGGATGGCGGCGGTCGCGCGGGAGACGCCGATCCCGCTCGCCACCAACATGTGCGTCGTCGCCTTCGACCACCTGGCGCCCGCCGTCGGGCGGGGATCGGTCCAGGTCGTGCTCTCGGACCACCATTACTGGGGCGGTCTGCACCGCTCCCGGCTCCTCTCCGGGATCTGCGACACCTTCGGCATGGGGCTCTCGATGCACTCCAACTCGCATCTGGGCATCAGTCTGGCCGCGATGACCCATCTGGCGGCCGCCACGCCGAACCTCACCTACGCCTGCGACACCCACTGGCCGTGGAAGACCGAGGAGGTCGTGGTTCCCGGCGCGCTCACCTTCGCCGACGGCGCGGTCCGCGTCCCCCGGGGGCCCGGCCTCGGCGTCGAGCTGGACCGCGACGCCCTCGCCCGTCTGCACGAGCAGTACATCGCGTGCGGACTGCGCAACCGCGACGACACCGGCTACATGCGCCGGATCGACCCCTCCTACGAGAAGAAGACGCCCCGCTGGTGATCCGCCGGTGCCGACGGTTCCCCGCCGGCCGCCGCGGTCACCTCCGTACACCGAGGAGTTCTGATGGCCCCGCTCGACTGGGCCGCCCTGGGCGGCTATTTCCTGGTGATGCTCCTCATCGGCCTCTGGTCGCACCGCCGTGTCGGCGATGTGAGCGACTACTTCACGGGAGGCGGCCGGATGCCCTGGTGGCTCTCCGGCATCTCCCACCACATGTCCGGGTACAGCGCCGCCGTGTTCGTCGCGTACGCGGCCATCGCCTACAGCTACGGCATCACCGTCTACGTCTGGGCCTTCCTGCCGCTCGCCTTCGGTACGGCCGTGGGGGCCTGGCTGTTCGCCCCCCGCTGGCAGCGGCTGCGCCGGCGGTACGCGGTCGCCTCGCCCCTGGAGTACCTCGCCGAGCGCTACGACGTGCCCACCCAGCAGGCCCTCGCCTGGAGCGGGGCGCTGCTCAAGGTGTTCGACGTCGCCGCGAAGTGGGCCTCCGTGGCCGTGCTGCTCAACGTGTTCACGGGCATGTCGATGACCACGGGCATCCTGACCACCGGCATCGTCACCCTGCTCTACTGCACGGTGGGCGGCCTGTGGGCCGACGCGCTCACCGACTTCGGGCAGTTCGTCATCCAGGGGGCCGCCGCGCTCGCCATGCTCTGGGTCGTGCTCGACCGGCTCGGTGACGGCCCGGCGGGTCTGGCCACCCTCTGGGACAGGCTGCCCGAGGGCCACGCGCAGCCGCTCGTCGGCCCGTACACGGCGGGCTTCCTCGGGGCGTACGTCGTCGTGAAGCTCTTCGAGTACAACGGCGGCATGTGGAACCTGGCCCAGCGGTACATGGCCACGGACTCCCCGAGGTCCGCCCGCCGTTCGGCCGGGCTCTCCGCCCTCCTCTACGTCGTCTGGCCGGCGGTGCTGCTCTTCCCGCCTGTCGCGGCGGCGGTGCTGCTGCCGGACATCGCCGACCCCGAGAAGGTCTACGCGCTGATGGCGGAGTCGTATCTGCCGGCGGGACTCGTCGGGCTGACGCTCGCCGGGATGTTCTCCCACACCATGGCGATGGCCTCGTCGGACGCCAACGCGGTCTCCGCGGTCGTCACCCGCGACATCATTCCCGCCGTGGTCCGCCGCGCCCGGGACCTGTCCCCGTCGACCGGGCTGCTCGTCGCCCGGGTGTGCACCGTCGTCTTCATCGCTGCCAGCATGATCGTCGCGATCGAGGCCGACCACTTCGGAGGGGTCTTGGGCATCATCGTCGGTCTGGTCGCGGCCGTGATGGGCCCCATATCCATCCCCATGCTGCTGGGACTGCTGCCCGCCTTCCGCCGGTTCGGGCCGCGGGCCGCGCTGTCCTCCTGGGCGCTGGGGCTGCTGGGGTACCTCTACGTGAAGTTCGTGCTCGACAGCACGGACCAGACGCTCGTGATCGTCACGCCGCTGGCCACCTCGCTGGTCGTGTACGTCGTCGTCGGCCTGATCACCCCCGAGCCCGACGACACCGCCGACGCGATCGTGGCCGCCCTGTCTCCCGCACCCGGGAGCGAGCCGGTGGAGACCCCCGGGCCGGCACCGGCCGCCGCTCCGCGCGTCACCGACTGAGAGCGGGGCCGTGACCGAGAACCCGTCAGGGGCGTACGCCCGTCCAATGTGTCATGTGTGAACAAAAGGGGAGAGCAGCATGGACAAGCACACCAGCCGCAGGTCGGTCCTCGGGGCCGGTCTCGGGTTCACGGCCCTCGCGGCGACGCCGCTCGGCTCGCTGACGGGGCTGGCCGGCGAGGCCGTGGCGACGCCGGCCGGTCCCGGGGGTCCCGCGGCCGCCCGGCCCACCGACCCCGGCGCGTACATCTCGTTCACGCCCCGACCGGGCGCCTTCCCCCTGGTCAAAGCGGGCAGAGCCGCTCCGGTCGTCGTCAGCGACGAGGACCACGCCGGTGTCGTACGGGTGGCCGGTGACCTCCGGGACGACATCGAGCGGGTCACCGGCGTGCGGCCCGTGCTCGCACAGAACGCGCCGCCGCGCGGCAGCCGCGAGATCGTCCTCGTGGGCACCATCGGCCGGAGCCCGCTGATCGACGGCCTGATCTCCGCCGGCAGGCTGAAGGCCTCCGGGATCACGGGCAGGTGGGAGACCAGCCTCCAGGCCGTCGTGGAGAAGCCGCTGCCCGGAGTGGACCGCGCGTTCGTCGTCGCGGGCAGCGACCAGCGCGGCACGATCTTCGGTGCCTACGACGTCTCCCGGGGCATCGGGGTCTCCCCCTGGTACTGGTGGGACGACGTCGCCCCCGTCCGCCGCGACGCCCTGTACGCCCTGCCCGGCCTGCACAGCCAGGGCACCCCCGCCGTGAAGTACCGGGGGTTCTTCATCAACGACGAGAACCCGGCCCTGGGCACCTGGGCGCCCGCCTTCTTCGGTCCAGGCAAGGCACCCGGCTACGAGGGCGGGTTCAACGCCGGCTTCTACGCCAAGATCTTCGAGGTGATGCTGCGCCTCAAGGCCAACTACCTCTGGCCCGCCGTCTGGGGGCGCGCCTTCGCCGAGGACGACCCGGAGAACCACGCCACCGCGAAGGCCTACGGCGTCGTCATGGGCACCTCGCACGAGGCGCCCATGATGCGGGGCATCGAGGAGTGGAACCGGCACGCCGTGGCCGCCGTGCGCGACAGCGCGGGACACGTCACCGAGCCCGGGCACGACCCCTACGGCGGCACCGGCGAGTGGTCCTTCCGGCGCAACGCCGAGGCCGTCAAGGCCTACTGGCGCGAGGGCGTACGCCGCATGGCCGACGAGGACTTCGAGGGCGTGGTCACCCTCGGCATGCGCGGGAACGGCGACGTCGGCCTGCCCGACGGCGACGGCATCGAGCTGATGACGGAGATCATCGCCACCCAGCGCGAGATCCTCGCCGAGGAACTCGGCTCACCGGACGCGGTCCCGCAGGTCTGGACCCTCTACAAGGAGGTCCAGCACTACTGGGACCGCGGCCTGCGCGTCCCGGACGACATCACCGTCGTCCTGACCGACGACAACTGGGCCAACGTCCGCAAGCTGCCGGACCTGAGGAACGACGCCCGCAGCGGCGGTTACGGCCTGTACTACCACTTCGACTACGTGGGGGTGGGCCGCAACTACAAGTGGGTCGACACCGCCTCGCTCCCCAACATGTGGGACCAGCTCCACCAGAGCACCGCGTACGGCAACCGCGGCCTCTGGGTCACCAACGTGGGCGACCTCAAGGGCAACGAGCTGCCCACCCAGTTCTTCCTGGAGTACGCCTGGGACCCCGACCGCTGGCCCCTGGAGGCGCTCCCGGAGTGGGAGGAGCGGTACGCCGCCCAGAACTTCGGCGAGCGGCAGGCGGAGGAGATCGCGGGGATCCTGCGGACGTACGCCCGGCTGCAGTCCCGCCGCAAGCCCGAGCTGCTCAACCGGAAGATCACCCTCGACCCGGCCAAGGATCCAGCGACGGACTCCTCCGCCGTCATCTACGACGACCGCGCCACGCCCTTCAGCATCGTCGACTACCGCGAGCTGGAGCGGGTCACCGAGGACTGGCAGCGCCTGGCGGCGGCCGCCGAACGCGTCCGGCAGAGGCTGCCCGCGTCCGCGCAGGACGCGTGGTACCAGCTCGTCGGCTACGCGGTGGGGGCGACCGCCAACCTGTATGCCCTGCGGGAGGCGGAGTTCACCAACCTCCACTACGCGCCCCAGGGCCGTGCCCTCACCAACCAGCTCGCGGCCACCGCCGAGGCCGGTCTCGCCGAGGACCTCGCCCTCGCCGAGCGGTTCGGCACCGAGGTGGCCGACGGCAAATGGGAGGGCTTCCAGACCCAGCCGCACATCGGGTACGGCGATGTGGACCGCTACGGCCCCAACGCCCCCTGGCAGCAGCCCGAGCTGAACAACGTGGCGCTCGCCGACGAGATCTTCCCCGCCGTGCGGCGGATCGAACTCCCGGCCGAGGCCGAGATGGGCGTCGGCGTGGACGGCTCCACGGCCTGGTGGCCGGGGTCCGGCGAGGACGGTGCCGGACCGGAGCTCCCGGTGTTCAGTCCGTACCAGAGCCAGCCCGCGCAGTACGTCGAGGTGTTCAACCGCGGTACCGAACCCTTCGACTTCCGCATCCGCACGGGAGCCTCCTGGCTGATCGCGGACCGCACCCGGGGGCGGGTGGACGCCCAGACCAGGGTCACCTTCCGCGTCGACTGGTCGCGCGCCCCGAAGGGGGTGACACAGGTGCCCGTCACTGTGTCCGGCCCCGGTGGCGAGGTGGTCGTGCGCGCGGTGGTCGACCGGCCGGGGATCGAGCGGGCACGGCTCGAAGGGTTCGTCGAGGCCAACGGATACGTCTCCGTCGGGGCCGACCACTTCCACCGGGCGGTCGGCCGTGACGGGATCTCCTGGCGGCGCATCCCCGGTATCGGCCGCACCGGTGCGGGCATGGAGCCCTTCCCGGTCACCGCGGCGCGCCGGACTCCGGGCGGCCGGGGTCCCCGGCTGGAGTACCGGGTCAGCCTCTTCACCACCGGGCCGGTCACGGTCTGGGCGTACCTCTCGCCCCGGAACGGCGCCCTGGCCACCGACGGGCTCACGTACGCGGTCTCCTTCGACGACGACGCTCCGCAGTCCGTCGACATCACCAGAGCCACAGGCGCCGACGACGGCACCATGAACGCGCAGTGGGCACGCAACACCTCGGACAACGTCAACCGCACCGGTACCACGCACCACGTCGGCAGGACGGGCGTGCACGTCCTGAAATTCTGGATGGTCGACCCGACCGTGGTACTCCAGAATCTGGTGATCGACACCGGCGGCCTCAAGCCCAGCTATCTGGGCCCGCCGGAGAGTCTCCGGCTGAGCTGACCGGAGCAGGACGAGGAGGCGGCAGGCATGGGTATCGAGATCAGGGACACCGAGGGACGCACGGCGAGCCTGGAGGTGGCTCCAGGCCCCGCGGAGGGCCCTCTCCAGGTCGGCGTCCTGGTCGCGGGCCACGCCTCCTGGTCCTGCTCCCCGGCGGCGGCCCGGGAGCTGGCCGCCGCCCTCGTGGCGGCGGCCGCGGAGGCGGAGGACGCGCGAGGGGCGGAACCGGTCACCGTCAAGGCGCGCGAGCTCTTCCGCGGAGACGTCCGCGACGGGGACCGCCCCATGACGGTGGAGGCCGTGAGGCTGGACGGGGCGGATGTCCAGGTGACGTGGACGTCGGGAGGCGGGCGCAGCTGGAGCCAGATGTACGAGGCCGACGCCGACATCCGCCTCCGGCGCCGGCTGCGGCCGGGGAGGTGAGAGGGGCGTCGTACGAGGGACTTCATATTTCGACGATCGTCGTAGTACGGTGAATCTCGTACGAAGCGACGGTCAGGCCTCCCCGGGACCGTCGCGCCGCGCTGTCGTCACCCGAGGAACCGGAGTCCCCCTGTGAGTGCACTGTTCGAGCCCTACACCCTGCGGTCGCTGACGATCCCGAACCGCGTATGGATGGCCCCGATGTGCCAGTACAGTGCCGCCCCCGACGGCCCGGCGGCCGGCGCCCCGACGGACTGGCACTTCCAGCACTACGCCGCCCGCGCGGTCGGCGGCGCCGGTCTCGTCATCGTCGAGGCGACCGGTGTGAGCCCCGAGGGCCGTATCTCCCCGCAGGACCTCGGCATCTGGAACGACACCCAGGTGGAGGCCTTCCGGCGCATCACCACGTTCCTGAAGAGCCAGAACACCGTTCCGGCTGTTCAGATCGCCCACGCCGGGCGCAAGGCGTCCACCGGCCAGCCCTGGAAGGGCGGAGCCCCGGTCGGCCCCGACGCCCACGGATGGCAGCCCGTCGCGCCGAGTGCGGTCGCCTTCGACGAGAACCACCCCGTGCCGACCGAACTGACCGTCGGAGACATCGAGGACATCGTCCGGCAGTTCGCCGACGCCGCCCGCCGCTCCCTGGACGCGGGCTTCGAGATCGTCGAGGTCCACGGCGCCCACGGCTACCTGATCGGCGAGTTCCTCTCCCCGCACTCCAACAGGCGCACGGACGAGTACGGCGGCTCGTACGAGAACCGCACCCGCTTCGCGCTCGAGGTCGTCGACGCCGTACGCGCCGTCTGGCCCGACGAGCTGCCCCTGTTCTTCCGCATCTCCGCCACCGACTGGCTCGAGGACGGCGAGGGCTGGACCGCCGATGACACGGTCCGCTTCGCCGGCGACCTCCAGGCCCACGGCGTCGACCTCCTCGACGCCTCCACCGGCGGCAACGCCGCGGGCGTCCGCATTCCCGTCGGCCCCGGCTACCAGGTCCCCTTCGCGGCCCGTGTCAAGAACGGGACCACGTTGCCCGTCGCCGCGGTCGGTCAGATCACGGAGGCGCGGCAGGCCGAGAAGATCCTGGAGAACGGCGAGGCCGACGCGATCCTCCTCGGCCGCGAACTGCTCCGCAACCCGTCATGGGCGCGGCACGCCGCGCGTGAACTCGGTGCCGAACCGCACGTCCCGGATCAGTACCACCGCTCCGTCTGACGGCGGGAACGCCGACGGAGCCGGGGCGCCGCCGCGGGGTTGCACGGTGCGGCGCCGCCCCGGTGGGTACGCTGATCCGCGATGTTCACTCCCCAGGGCCCCACGCTGCGCGAACTGGCCGTCCAGGCGTTCTCCTCGACGATGCGCGGATACGACCTGCTCGCCCCGAAGTTCGACGTGACGCCCTACCGGACCCCGGACCGGGTGCTGCGTGCCGTGGCCGACGCGGTCCGGCCCCTCGGGCCGTTCGACCGCGGCCTGGACGTCTGCTGCGGCACCGGGGCCGGGGTGGGTGTGCTGCGCGGGCTGTGCCGGGAGCGGGCCACCGGCGTGGACTTCAGCGCGGGGATGCTCGACGTCGCCCGTGCCGCGCACGCGGGGGACGCCGACGGCCCTGCGGTGGACTGGGTCCGGGCCGACGCCCTGGCACTGCCGTTCGCGCGAGCCTTCGACCTGGCCGTCAGTTTCGGGGCGTTCGGCCACTTCCTGCCGGAGGAACGTCCGGCCCTGTTCGACCAGGTGTACGCCGCGCTGCGGCCGGGCGGGCTGTTCGTCTTCCCGGTGGGCGCCCCGCCCGCGGTGGGCTCCCGCGCCTACTGGTCGCTTCTCGGCTTCGACGTGGCCATGCGGGTGCGCAACGCCCTGTGGCGCCCGCCCTTCGTCATGTACTACCGCACGTTCCCGCTCGCCGGCGTCGTGGACGACCTCGTGGCAAGCGGCTTCACGGTGCGGCTCCTGCCGCTCGAGGAGTTCGGCCGAAGGCCGGACGGCAGCCCGCGCGTGCGTCTCGTGGCGGCGGCCCGTGGCTGAAGATACGACGACTCTCGTACAATGAGAGCCCCGGACGAAGTGGAGCCACCGTGACGACCAGCACCGCCCGTGTGCTCGCCCACCCCTCGCGCGAGGAGATCCGCGTCGAGGGCGTGCTCCACGCGCTCTCCGATCCGATCAGGCTGCGGATCGTGCGCCAGCTGGCGGGGGCGTCCGACGAACAGGCCTGCTCGCGCTTCGATCTCCCGGTGTCGAAGTCCACCACCACGCACCACTTCAGGGTGCTCCGGGAGAGCGGCGTCATCACGCAGTTCTACCGGGGGACGGCGAAGCTGAGCTGCGTACGCACCGAGGACCTGGACGCACTCTTCCCCGGCCTGCTGGACAGCGTCCTCGGGGGAGCGGACCGGCAGGCCGAGCGACTCGGCCGGAGCTGACCCCTCTCGTCGCCGGCTGCCGGCAGCGGCGGTCGCCCGCACCGGGATCCCGCTTCCCCGGACCGCGTCAGGCCATCAGGGAACGCATCCGGTCGATCTCCACGGTCTGCTGGGCGACGACGTCGTTCGCCATCTCCTCCACCAGCACGTTGTTGCCGTCCGCGAGTGCCTCGGTCGCCATGGTGACCGCGCCCTGGTGGTGGGTGATCATCAGTTCCAGGAAGAGGCGGTCGAAGGCCTTGCCCCGTGCGTCGCGCAGCTGCTCGATCTGCTCGGGACCCGCCATGCCGGGCATCGTGGTGTGGTCGTGCGTCTCCCGCCGCCCGTCGCCGCCGTTGTTCTTCAGCCAGCCCTCCATGGCGCCGATCTCCGGCTTCTGGGCCGCCGAGATGCGCTTGGCGAGCCGTTCCACCGACGTCGAGGACGCACGTCCGGGGACCAGCGCGGTGAGCACCAGGGCCTGTTCGTGGTGCTCGATCATCATGCGGGCGTAGCGGAAGTCGGCGGAGTTGGGCGTGTCGTCCCCGGCGGCCTTCTGCGCCTCCTCGGGCGACAGGGTCCTGGCCGGCTCGCCGGGCTTCCCGGGCGCCACGACCGAGAAGCCCTTGTCCGCCCCGGCCTTCGCCCCGTGGTCACCACGGTCCGCGTCACAGCCCCCCAGGGCGAGGAGGGATGCGGCGAACGCCGCCAGCAGTGCGCCGGCGCGCACGCCTGTGGTCCGACGGGGTATCAGCACGGTGACCTCCATTGCCACTCGGGTGTATCGCGCACCGTCCTCATACCTTCCACCCGCCTATGATCAAAAACTTTCATTACGTCTCTGTTGCCATCTGTTGGTGTGTACATGAAAAGGACCATACTGCCGGGGTCCAGGAACCGTTCGTCGACGGACGGATACAAGGGAGGACACAGTGACCTCGTTGCACACCACCAGCGTGCGGCGCAGACGTCTGGGTGTGGCGGCAGCCGCGGCCGGGCTCATCGCCACGCTGTTCACGGCCGGACCCGCGGCTGCGACACCCGACCCCGGTGACTCCGCTGCCACGCGCAGCGGTGTCACCGCGAGCGAGCAGGCCGAGGCCAGGGCCGCCATCGAGAGCGGCGACATACCCGGCGTGGACGAGATCGTCCACAGCGACAACATCGAGCACCTCACGAACATCCCCAAGGACGCGCTCCAGGGGCTCAACACGGACCTGGCCTTCCAGGGCTCCTACGCCTTCGCCGGGAACTACGACGGGTTCCGGATCTTCGACATCCGCAACCCGAAGAAGCCGAGGACCGTCGCACAGGTCCTGTGCCCGGGCTCGCAGAACGACATCTCGGTCTCCGGGAACCTCCTCTTCCTGTCGACCGACTCCTCCCGCAGCGACAACTCGTGCGCCAGCACCACCCAGCCGGCCACGGAGAAGTCCTCCTGGGAGGGCATGAAGGTCTTCGACATCAGCGACAAGCGCAACCCGAAGTACGTCGCCGCCGTCGAGACCGCGTGCGGGTCGCACACCCACACGATCGTTCCCGAGCGCAGGAACGTGTACGTGTACGTCTCGTCCTACTCGCCCAACGAGACGTTCCCGGACTGCCAGCCCCCGCACGACGGGATCTCCGTCATCAAGGTGCCGCGCAGCGCCCCCGAGGACTCCCGCATCGTGAACTTCCCCGTCCTCTTCCCGGACGGCGGGAACCCGGGAGCGCCGGCCAACCCGGGCGTCTCGAAGACCACCGGCTGCCACGACATCACCGTCCTGCCCTCGCAGGACCTCGCGGCCGGGGCGTGCATGGGCGACGGTCTTCTGTTCTCCATCAAGGACCCGGAGAACCCGAAGATCATCGACCGGGTCCAGGACAACGTGAACTTCGCGTTCTGGCACTCCGCGACCTTCAACCAGGGTGCGGACAAGGTCGTGTTCACCGACGAGCTCGGCGGCGGCGGGGCGGCTACCTGCAACGACGAGATCGGCCCGAACCGCGGTGCCGACGGCATCTACGACATCAAGGGCCGGGGTGACCACCGCAAGCTGGTCTTCCGCAGCTACTTCAAGATCGACCGCCCGCAGGCCGACACCGAGGTCTGCGTCGCGCACAACGGCTCGATCATCCCGGTCAAGGGCCGTGACCTGATGGTCCAGGCCTGGTACCAGGGCGGAGTCTCGGTCTGGGACTTCACCGACTCCTCCGAGCCGGAGGAGATCGCGTACTTCGAGCGCGGTCCCGTCTCCACGGCGGCGGTCACCACGGCCGGCCCGTGGTCGGCGTACTACTACAACGGCTACATCTACTCCAACGACATCGCCAAGGGCTTCGACGTCCTGAAGCTCGACGACCGGCGGACGGACCCCGCGAAGAAGGTACGGCTGCCCGAGCTCAACGTGCAGACGCAGCCGGACTACTCCGACCGCTGATCCCCACTCCGCCGCGCGGACAGGAACATGTGCCCCGCCGGGCGGAGACCGCCCGGCGGGGCACATTCAATTCCATTGACCAGCAGGCGGCGCGGGGACATGCTGTAGCCCTGATTCCGGCGATGCGGGGGATCGCCGGAATCAGCCGCGGGGCAGGACTTCGCCCCGGAGCTCAGGCAGCCGGACGGACGCTCGTCCCGGCGGCCGCGGCCCACTCCACGAGCAGCCGCTGATACTCCGTCTCGTCGTCCGGGGACAGCAGTCCGCCCGAGCGCTGCCACAGGGTCCGGATCTCTTCGTTGACCACGGAGGCGGTGCGCACGGTGACGGACGGGTTCGGATACGGGGACATGTCCACCAAGCTAAACCCCCGCCGGGCTGTTGACCCCACTCAGGGACAGGGATATCCCTCACACCTTCTCCCGGAATCCTTCACGACCCGTGCCCGTCGGGTGTCCCACCTGCCGTTCCGGGCAGCCCGAGCGCCCGGAGAGCGTCCGGCCGCTCCGTCACGGGCAGAGGGTCCACGAAACGCACGTCACACCCCAGAGCTGCCGCACCGGCATCCGCCCGGCGGTCGTCGCCGACCATGACGACCTCCGAGGGATCGTGCCCCAGCAGGGCGCATGCCGCGCCGAACAGGCGGGGGTCGGGCTTCTGGACGCCGTGCTCGTAGGACAGGACGTACGCGTCGACCAACTCGTCCAGGCCGTGCGCGCGGAACACGGGGCGCAGGTCCCAGCCGATGTTGCTCACGACGCCGACCGCGACACCGTCGCGGCGGAGCCCGCGCAGCACCTCCGCCGCGTCCGGGTACGGCCGCCAGGCCTCAGGGCTCATGTGGCGCTCGTACAGCGCGTCGCCCAGGGCGGGGTCAGGGAGGCCGGCCCGACGGGCCAGGCCGGTGTACGCCTCCCGGTGCAGCTCCGCGCTGCTGTCGCGGTCGGCCCACGCGGCGGCCAGTTCCGGAGGGACGCTCTCCGGTGGCGGGCCCCCGGGGAGCGCACCGGCAGCGGTCAGCCGCCGTACGCACTCCTCGAACTCGGCCTGCTCCATGCGCGAGCCCCGCGCGGCCAGGGCGCCGCGCAGCCACGCGGCGACGGGCTCGATGCGGAAGAGGGTCCCGGAGAAGTCGAAGAGTACGCCCTTGGTCTGCATGGAACGGATCATCGCGGGCCCGGGCGGTACCTACAAGGGGGTGCCGTCGCCGCGGGCCGGCCGCCGGGTGCGCCTGGCGTACCCGGCGTACCCCGCCGCGGACAGCGCGACCACGGTGCCGCCCAGCAGCGCGCCGCCCAGCACGTCGCTCACCCAGTGCACCCCCAGGTACACGCGCGTGAAGGCCACACCCGCGACCGAGACCACGGCGACCGCCGTCGCGGCCCACCAGAGAGGGGCCTGCGCGTCGTGCAGGCGCAGCAGCCAGAGGAGCAGCCCGCAGGTCACGGCGGCGGTCATGACGTGTCCCGAGGGGAAGGCCGCGTACTGCGCCGAGTCCACCGGATCGACCCAGCGCGGGCGCTCCCTGCCCACGACGGCCTTCAGCCCCTGCTGCACCAGTGCGGCGAGAATGCTGGTCGCGGCGACCCACCCGGCGAGCAGCCGGGATCCGCGCACCCACAGCACGATGACGACGACGGCGGTCAGCGCGCGCATCGTCCAGGGATCCCACACCCAGTCCGTCAGTACGCGATTGACGTGGACCAGCCCCGGTTCGGTCACCGCTCGGCGGTGCAGGGCCCCGGCCACCGAGGTGTCCAGTGACATCAGCGGCGCCCAGCGCACCGCGACGAGCGTGAGCAGGGCGAGCGAGGGGACGCCGCAGGCGATGGCTGCGGCAAGGAGGGGGGAGCGGGTGCGTGGAGGGAGAGGAGGGGAGTGCATGGGGACGATCCTCGTCCACGATCCGCGCGGGAAGCTATCCCAGGGCCCTGAGTCCCGGCACGAAGGCCACGAGCAGCGGTACGACGGGAACCAGCGCCGCGGCCGCGGTCAGCCGGAGCCGGCGGCCCGCGGTGAGGCGCTCCACCGGTGCGAGCAAGCGGTCGACCCTGAGGGGCACATGGGCACCGGAGGCCGGTCCTGGGCCGAACACGCCGCGGTCCTCGTTGAGTTCGACCAGGGCGAGGGCGATCGTGAGGCGCCCGAAGCGTCGTGACGCCACATCGTCCGCGGCCAGTTCGACGAGGCGGTGCATCTCGTCGCGGAACGCGGCGAACACCGGCACCTGCGGGAACCCGGTCGCGAGCGCGCCCGAACAGTGCAGCAGCCAGTCGTGGCGGGCCTGCGCGTGGCCCTGCTCGTGCGCCAGGACCGCGTCGAGCTGCCGCCCCTTCAGGCGCCCCAGCGCGGCTGTGGTGATGACCAGTTGGGGAGCCGCCCCCGGCAGCCACCAGGCATCGGGGCGTTCGCCCTCCAGCACCACGAGGCGGCCGCCGCCCGGTTCCTCTCCCGGCATCAGCGGGGAGCGGACCAGCAGTTCGGCCCGGCGCCTCCGACGGCGGGCCCGGGCCCGGTGGATCTCCCGTACGAGCATGGCGGCCGTCCAGAGCCCGCCCAGGGCCAGCAGGACCGCGATGACCGCGGACCACGGCCCGTACGCCCCCAGGGCGTAGGCCTCGACCACGCCGTGCGGGGCGGGCGCGAACACATGGCCGCGCACCGCCTGCCAGGCGGCGGCCGCACTCAGCGTCATCGAGAGCCCGAACGACAACAGGACTCCCGCGACCACGCACTGCCAGACCCACAGGGCCACGACCGGCTCACGCTCCGGCCAGCGGGCCCTCGCCATCAGACTCGGGGCGGCGACGGCAGCCAGTGCACCGAGCAGCAGCAGCGCGAGGGAGACCAACATGGGCGTCAGCCTATGAGGGCCGCGGTGTCCACGGGTATGGCCGCGCGCGGCAAGTGACGTACGACACGGGGGCGGGGGTCCGGTGTCTCACAGGGTGAGCAGCATGGCGAACATGGCCGTCCCCATGGCCAGCCTGCACGCCAGGGCGAGCTCTGCGCGCTCGCCGGGACCGGGGCCCGTCACGGTGCCTCCGCCGCCTACGGACACACCGACGGGTGCGGGTATCAGCCCGCCGGCCGAACGCAGGACGTACAGCCCGTAGTACACGAGCAGTGCTCCCGTCAGCACGGGCACGCCCCCCGCGGACCCGGCCGTCGCCGCCCCGTGGCCGGAGTGTCCGCCGGCCGTGGCGTGGGAGGCCCCCGGCGCCATGGCCAGGGCCATGTAGACCATGGCGAGCGAACCGACCAGATGGTGCAGGTGGTGACCACCGCCCCTGGCGTGCGCGACCGCGTGGAGCGCGGCGCCGCCGAAGACCACCGCGTACACCGCCCACGTCCACTGCGGGAGGGTGAACAGGGCCGCGGGCACTGCCATCGCGGCCATCCCGAACCCCATCAGTGCCTCGGCACGCGCCGGTCCCCGTTCCCGCTCCGTGCCGGTGCGGGTCCGCAGGAGGCAGTAGGCCCCCGTGCCCCCGCACAACACCATGAGCAGCCAGCCGGACAGCTCCGGTCCGTGCACGGTGCACCCCCCTCTGGCGGACGACGCCGGTGTCGTCCCGATCGATGCCCCGTTCCGGATGCTCCTACCGGGGCGCATTGGGGTACTGGGGGAGCGCGCCCGGGCCTGAAGGGGGCGGTCGCGGCCGGGTTACTCTCGTGACCGCACAGCGGCGGCACATCACGAAGGAAGATCCCTATGGACATCGCACCGGCCACGCCACGGGCAGAACTGACCTTCCGGGACGCGACCGAGGAAGACGTCCCGGCCCTCGTGCTGCTCGTGGAGAGCGCCTACCGGGGCGACGCGAGCCGGGCCGGGTGGACCACCGAGGCGGACATCCTCCAGGGCCGGCGGACCGACGCCGACGGGGTGCGCGAGGTGCTCGCGGTCCCCTCGGGCCGGATCCTCGTCGCCGAGAGGGACGGTGTCCCGGTCGCCTGCTGCCAGCTCGAACGCCGGGGGACCGCCGCGTACTTCGGCATGTTCGCCGTCAGGCCCCAGCTGCAGGGCGCCGGCCTCGGCAAGGTGATCATCGCCGAGGCGGAGCGCACGGCCCGTGAGGAGTGGGGCGCGAGCGAGATGCACATGACGGTGATCTCGGTCCGCCAGGAGCTCATCGCCTGGTACGAGCGGCGGGGCTACCGCCGTACGGGAGAGATGACGCCCTTCCCGTACGGAGAGGAGCGCTTCGGCATCCCGCAGCGCGACGACCTCGCCTTCGAACTGCTGGTCAAGGAGCTGTAGGACGCAGCGGAGGCCCCCTCACGCCCGCGGGCCGCCTCAGGCGGTGAAGCGGCCCGCGCGCCGGATCTCCGGATAGTCGGTCGTCGCCCCGTCCAGTCCCAGTGCGCGGACCAGGCGGAGGTGGTCCGGGGTGTTGACCACCCAGCCGATCACCTTCAGGCCCTCCGCGTGCGCCTGCTCGACCACCTCGAGCGTCAGGCGCCGGATGTTCAGCGCGAGCGTCGCCGCGCCCACCGCCTTCGCCCGGTCCACCACGTCGGCCTCCCAGCGGCTGGCGATGAGCACCGTCCGCACCCCCGGTACGAGCCGCGCGATCTCGGCGACCGCCTCGTCGTGGAACGAGGACACCTCCACGCGACCGGTCAGATCACGTCGCAGCATCACCTCGGCCAGCGCCCTGGCGGCCGCGGCGTCCTTGATCTCGGCCTGGACCGGCGAACCGACCGCGTCGAGCACCTCCTCGAAGACCGGCACCCGCTCGCCCTGCCCGGCGTCGAGCTCCCGGAGCTCCGCCAGCGTCTTCTCCGCGATCAGGCCGTGCCCGTCCGTCGTGCGGTCCACGGCGGCGTCGTGCATCACGGCCAGCGCGCCGTCCTCGGTCAGGTGGAGATCCAGCTCGACGGCGTCCATGCCCGCCTGCTCCGCGTGCGTGAACGACCGGAGCGTGTTCTCGGGTTCGACGCCCATGACTCCGCGATGGCCGATGGTGAGAAAGGTCAAGGCACTCCTGCTTCCGTTCGTGTGTTCGCCCCGCGTGCGGCTTCTACCCCACAGGGGACCAGTTCTCGCGTACGGACGCCCTTCGCCCGGTCACTCCGGCGGAAGGAGTTGTCACAGAGAGGTGTGACAGGAAAAATAACGGTGATGATGGGGGTCGGCAGGATAATCTTCTGCCCTCCACTTGTCCGAAGGAACCGAACATGGATACGGTTGCTTGACGCGAGGTTCTCCCGTGAAGGAAGTGTCATGACGGAAATTCTTGAGCACGCCCCCGCCGCAGACGGGACAGCTGCCGCCCAGCGGGTGGTGGAGCACCCGGCCTGGCCCTCGCTCAAGAGTGCCGTTGAGGAGCTCCGCCCCTGGCAGGCCAAGGACGGTTCCATCGACTTCACGGCGGACGGCGCCCCGTCCCCCGAGGCGGCAGGTGCCGTCGTCGAGCGCGTCGTGGCGGCGGTCGAGCGGCTCTCCCCGCTGCTCCCGCACGACGACGCCTACCACCGCGCTCTGGTCGCCGACCTCCGCCGGTGGGCCGCGGACGGCTTCGGAGTCCCTGACTTCCTCGACTCCCTGCTGGCCTTCCAGCCCGCCAGGGACCGCGCCGACGGCCTCCAGCACCTGGTCGTGTTCGCGATGTACACGCAGAACGGCAACCCGGACCGCAATCTTGAAGCCGTCGTGCTCCGGATGGTATGGCCCGAGTGGCTCGCCGACCTCGAGGCCACGCGCTACGACAACCCGCTGTTCTGCGGCATCACCTTCGAGGACTTCACCTCGGGGTACGACACGAACTCCGCCGTGCTCTTCCCCGAGACCATCGCCGTGCGCGAGGCGCCGGAGCGCTTCAGCTGGGGCGGCATCTTCTGCGACCGGGAGGCCGCGCGCTTCCGTCGCGTGACCGAGGCGTCCGTCGGCCTGCTGGGCCTGGAGCTTCCCGACGACGTCCGCGAGATGCTCGGTGACCAGAAGCGCTGCGAGCAGGCCTTCGTGCTCTGGGACATGGTCCACGACCGCACCCACAGCCACGGCGACCTGCCCTTCGACCCCTTCATGATCAAGCAGCGCCAGCCGTTCTGGATGTACGGCCTCGAGGAGCTGCGCTGTGACCTCACCGCCTTCAGGGAGGCCGTGAAGCTGGAGGCCGACGGCTTCGGGCAGGGGCGTGACGTGCAGTTCGCCGTGCTCTTCGACCGGATGTTCCGCTTCCCCGTCACCGGCGAGCGCGTGCGCAACTACGACGGCCTCGGCGGCCAGCTCCTCTTCGCGTACCTCCACAAGCACGACGTCGTCCGCTGGACCGACAACACCCTCAAGATCGACTGGGCACGGGCCCCGCAGATCACCAACCAGCTCTGCGGCGAGATCGAGAAGCTCTACCGCGACGGCATCGACCGTCCGAAGCTGGTGCACTGGTTCGCCGCGTACGACCTGGTCTCGACCTATCTCGCACCCCATCCGGGATCCCGCTGGGCCAAGGGACCGGACGCCCTGGACCTGACCCAACCGCCCCGCAAGCTCGTCGACGACGTGCTTCCTGACGAGTTTCCCCTGAGCATGTTCTATGAGGCGCTCTCCAAGAAGCTGAAGCACGTGATCGCCTCGACCAAGGGGATCACTGCGGCGGACGCCGGGCGGGCAGCTGCGTGAGCGCGGGTTCTGAGGAGGCGGTGGCGATGAACGGAACAGTCGGGGCCGACGGCGGTGTGCTCGAGGGCGCGGTGATCGCGGTGGCCGGGGCGGCAGGCCCGGCGGGCCGGGCGACGCTGCTCAGGCTCGCGGAGGCGGGGGCGACCGTGGTCGCCTCCGACGCGAACCCGGAGCGGCTCGTGGAAGCGGTCGACGCGGCGCGCTACGCCCACGGCGGAGCCACCGTCACCGGTGACACGGTCGATCTTCTCGATCCGGGCGCCGCGCGGGAGTGGGCTCTGAAGACGGAGAAGGAATTCGGACGCGTCGACGGCCTGGTCCACCTCGTCGGCGGCTGGCGTGGCGGTTCGGGCTTCGCGGACACCAGTCTCGCCGACTGGGACTTCCTCGAGAAGCTCCTGATCCGCACCGTGCAGTCCACTTCGCTGGCCTTCCAGGAGGTCCTCCAGCGGAGCGACCGGGGCCGGTACGTCCTCATCAGCGCGGCCGGGGCCAGCAGCCCCACCGCCGGCAACGCGGCCTACGCCGCGTCCAAGGCGGCGGCCGAGGCCTGGACGCTCGCCCTCGCCGACTCCTTCCGCAAGGCGGGGGGCGACGCGGGCCCCACATCGGCTGCTGCGATCCTGGTGGTCAAGGCACTGGTGCACGACGCGATGCGCGCCGAGCGCCCGAATGCGAAGTTCGCGGGCTTCACGGACGTCACGGAGCTGGCCGAGGCCATCGCCGGGGTCTGGGACGTGCCCGCCGGAGAAGTGAACGGAAAGCGTCTGTGGCTGACCCCGCAACCGTAAGGACCGACGCGCGACGTCATCACGACCCGCAGGTGCGCGGTTTCGCCAGTGACAACTACGCGGGTGCGCACCCGGAGATCCTCGCCGCCCTCGCCCTCGCCAACGGAGGCCATCAGGTCGCCTACGGCGAGGACGACTACACCGAGCACCTCCAGCGCGTCATGCACAGCCACTTCGGCCCCACCGCCGAGGCCTTCCCGGTCTTCAACGGCACCGGGGCCAACGTCCTCGCCCTCCAGGCGCTGACGGACCGCTGGGGTGCGGTGATCTGCGCCGAGTCCGCCCACATCAACGTGGACGAGGGCGGGGCGCCGGAGCGGATGGGCGGGCTGAAGCTGCTCACCGTGCCGACGCCGGACGGCAAGCTGACACCGGAGCTCATCGACCGGCAGGCGTACGGCTGGGACGACGAGCACCGGGCCATGCCGCAGGTCGTCTCCATCACCCAGAACACCGAGCTCGGCACCGTCTACACGCCCGGCGAGATCCGGGCCGTCTGCGACCACGCGCACGAGCGGGGCATGAAGGTGCACCTCGACGGCGCCCGGATAGCCAACGCCGCCGCGTCGCTGGACGTGCCGATGCGTACGTTCACCAACACGGTGGGTGTCGACGTGCTCTCGTTCGGCGGCACCAAGAACGGTGCGCTCTTCGGCGAGGCCGTCGTCGTCCTGGACCCGGACTCCGTCCGGGCCATGAAGCACCTGCGCAAGCTGTCGATGCAGCTCGCCTCCAAGATGCGTTTCGTCTCGGTCCAGCTCGAGGCGCTCCTCGCGCGGGACCTCTGGCTGCGCAACGCACGCCATGCCAACGCCATGGCCCAGCGGCTCGCCGAAGGGGTCCGGGCGGTCGACGGGGTGGAGATCCTCCACCCGGTCCAGGCCAACGCCGTCTTCGCGCGGCTGCCGCACGAGGTGACCGAACGGCTGCAGAAGCGGTTCCGGTTCTACTTCTGGGACGAGAAGGCCGGTGACGTCCGCTGGATGTGCGCCTTCGACACCCGTGAGGACGATGTCGACGCCTTCCTGCTGGCCCTCAAGGAGGAGATGGCCCGGCAGTAGGTGCCGGAACGCGTGTACGGCCGGCCAGGAGCTCCTGGCCGGCCGTACACGCGTTCCGGGGCCCGGCGTGACGTTTCCTCCGCCGGGCGTCCGCTCAGCCGCGCTCGCGCACCTCTGCGGGCGTCGGGGCCGTACCGCCGAGGTGCGCCGGGACCCACCACGTGTCGGTCGCGTCCTTGGGTCGCACCGGGTAGGCGCGCTGCGCCGCTTCGAGGAGCTCCTGGACGCGTTCGCGCAGGCGGCGGGTGATCGCACCGGCGTACTGGTCGGTGGGTGCCTCCACGGCCTCGCCCACGCGGATCGTGATCGGGGTGTGGCTGCGCCGGAAGTTGCGGGGGCGCCCCTTGGTCCACAGCCGCTGGGTCCCCCACAGCGCCATCGGGATCAGCGGGACGCCGGCCTCCTGGGCGAGCCGTGCCGCGCCCGACTTGAAACTCTTCAGGGTGAACGACTGCGAGATGGTCGCCTCGGGGAACACGCCCACGATCTCACCGGAGCGCAGGGACGCGAGCGCGTGCGCGTAGGCGTCCTCCCCCTGGTCGCGGTCGACGGGGATGTGCTTCATGCCGCGCATCAGGGGGCCGGACACCTTGTGCCGGAACACCGACTCCTTCGCCATGAAGCGGACGAGCCGCTTCTGGGGCAGGGCGCCGAGTCCGGTGAAGATGAAGTCCAGATAGCTGATGTGGTTGCTGACCAGAACCGCGCCACCGGTCTTCGGGATGTGCTCCGAACCCTGGGTGTCGATCTTCAGGTCGAGCGCCTTGAACAGCGTGCGAGCGGCGCCGATGACCGGCCGATAGACGAGTTCTGCCATCTGGATGAAGACCCTTCTTCAATGCCTGGGGAGGGTTCTCCCGGCGGAAGTTACGCAGCCGTAGGTATTCGGCATTGGGGCGATCGTGCCCCATGTGTGACGCCGTGGCCAGCCCCAAAGGCCCCGGGGCGAGAGATTCTCGTCACGTGAGTCCTGCGGGAATGTAATGACGCCGCAGGGTGCTGACGCTCTGCGCGGAGATGCGAGAGGGAGGCAGGGATGGACGGGCGGTCGGCCACCGGCACGCTGGACGCGGCCCAACTGGGCGCGGAACTGGGGGAGCGGGCCACGCTGGTGCAGTTCTCGAGTGCGTTCTGCCAGCCGTGCCGGGCCACCCGGCGCACGCTCGCGGAGGTGGCGGGCATGGTCGAGGGCGTCGCCCACGTCGAGATCGACGCCGAGGCGCATCTCACCCTGGTGCGCAGCCTCGGTATCACCAGGACCCCCACGGTCCTGGTGCTCGACGCGGCGGGCCGCGTGGTGCGCCGGGCGGCGGGGCAGCCCCGCACGGCGGATGTCGTCGCCGCTCTGGGGCAGGCGATGTGACGGACCGTGACGCATCTCCCACATGACGGGACACGCTTGACTGTGCACACCACGTATCGTCAGTCTGACGCCATGCCGCCAGAACTCCTTCTCCACGGCCGGGTCCACGTCGACCTCGTGCGCCACGCGAGCGCGCGCTGTCCGGGTGCCTGAAGCACCCGCGGCCCCGCACGCCTCCCCGCAGAAGGATCTCCTCATGACGGCCTCGCCCGATCTCGGCACTGCACGGACCGCAGCCCCCGAGCTCCTCCGCTCCGTCTTCCGCCGGCACGCCGCCGGTGTCGCCGTGATCACCGCTGCCGGAGCGGGCCCGGTCGGGTTCACCGCGACCTCGCTCAGCTCCGTCGCCGCCGAGCCCCCGCTCGTCTCCTTCGGTGTGGGCACCTCGTCCTCCAGCTGGCCCGTGATCGCGGAGGCGGAGCACGTCGGTGTGCACATACTCGGCGAGGAACAGCACGAGCTGGCCGCGACGTTCGCCCGCAGCGGGGCCGACCGGTTCGGCCCGTCCACCGACTGGCGCACCGGCCCGGAAGGGGTGCCGCTCCTCGGGGGAGTGGTGGCCTGGCTGGTCTGCCGGGTGGTGGCCCGGATCCCGGCGGGCGACCACCGCATCGTGATCGCCCGGGTGGAGGCCGGGGACCCTTCCGGTGAGGGCCGGCCGCTGGTCTACCACCAGGGCCGATTCACCGCTCTGCGAGACTGAGGGCGAGCAAGGCGGCACAGGGGCCCGGCCGTTGGCTACGTCACAGTTCCAAGCGCTTGCTTATGGGTAACGTACTGGGTGTACTGGCGAGTAATATTTCAGCCGGGGGCTCGGTCGCCCCGACCGGAAACCGCCCGATAAGGCGCCTATGCTGCGTGCAACAAGGCAGCCCAGAAATGACGATGCAGTAGGAGAGCCGGCGTGAGCTTGAGGATCGTTGTCTGTGTGAAGTACGTGCCCGACGCCACCGGCGACCGGCACTTCGCCGATGACCTGACCCTGGACCGTGACGACGTCGACGGTCTGCTGTCGGAGCTCGACGAGTACGCGGTCGAGCAGGCGCTGCAGATCGCCGACGAGGCGGACGACGCGGAGATCACCGTGCTCACGGTGGGCCCCGAGGACGCCAAGGACGCGCTGCGCAAGGCGCTGTCGATGGGCGCCGACAAGGCCGTCCACGTCGAGGACGACGACCTGCACGGCACCGACGTCATCGGTACGTCCCTGGTCCTGGCCAAGGCCGTGGAGAAGACCGGATACGACCTGGTCATCTGCGGCATGGCGTCGACGGACGGCACCATGGGCGTGCTCCCGGCGCTGCTCGCGGAGCGTCTCGGCGTCCCGCAGGTCACGCTGCTCTCCGAGGTCTCGGTCGACGGCGGCTCGGTCAAGGGCCGCCGTGACGGCGACACCGCGAGCGAGCAGCTCGAGGCGTCGCTGCCGGCCGTGGTCTCGGTGACCGACCAGTCGGGCGAGGCCCGCTACCCGTCGTTCAAGGGCATCATGGCGGCGAAGAAGAAGCCGGTCGAGTCCCTGGACCTCGAGGACCTGGAGATCGAGGCGGACGAGATCGGCCTGGGCGGCTCCTGGACCGCGGTGGACTCCGCGGCCGAGCGTCCCGCCCGCACGGCGGGCACGATCGTCAAGGACGAGGGCGAGGGCGGCAAGCAGCTGGCCGAGTTCCTCGCGGGCCAGAAGTTCATCTGAGCCCCGCCCGTCCCCATCGCCGCCCCGCCTCTTTCGCACGCAGGAGATTGAAGTCCCATGGCTGAAGTTCTCGTCTATGTCGACCACGTGGACGGTGCCGTCCGCAAGCCCACCCTGGAGCTGCTGACGCTCGCCCGCCGCATCGGCGAGCCGGTCGCCGTCGCGCTCGGCAACGGGGCCGCCGACACCGCTGCCGCGCTCGCCGAGCACGGCGCGGTCAAGGTGCTCACCGCCGACGCGCCGGAGTTCGCCGACTACCTCGTCGTACCGAAGGTGGACGCCCTCCAGGCCGCCTACGACGCGGTCTCCCCGGCCGCCGTGCTGCTGCCCTCCTCGGCCGAGGCGAAGGAGATCGCCGCCCGCCTCGCGCTGCGCATCGGCTCCGGCATCATCACCGACGCCGTCGACCTGGTGGCCGGTGACTCGGGCCCGGTCGCGACGCAGTCGGCGTTCGCCGCCTCGTACACCACCAAGTCCCGTGTCTCCAAGGGTGTTCCGGTCATCACGGTCAAGCCGAACTCGGCCGCCGTCGAGGCCGCCCCGGCCGCGGGTGCCGTCGAGGCCCTGACGGTCGCCTTCTCCGCGACGGCCACCGGTACCAAGGTCCTCTCCCGCACCCCGCGTGAGTCGACCGGGCGCCCCGAGCTGACCGAGGCCGCGATCGTCGTCTCCGGCGGCCGTGGCGTCAACGGCGCGGAGAACTTCGCCGTCATCGAGGCCCTCGCGGACTCCCTCGGTGCGGCCGTGGGCGCCTCGCGTGCCGCGGTGGACGCCGGCTGGTACCCGCACACCAACCAGGTCGGCCAGACCGGCAAGAGCGTCTCCCCGCAGCTGTACATCGCGTCCGGCATCTCCGGCGCGATCCAGCACCGGGCCGGCATGCAGACCTCGAAGACCATCGTCGCGGTCAACAAGGACGCCGAGGCGCCGATCTTCGACCTCGTCGACTACGGCGTCGTCGGCGACCTCTTCGCCGTCGTCCCGCAGCTCACCGACGAGGTCAAGTCCCGCAAGGGCTGATCCGGCCGGAGCTCGGCCCGTACGACGGCCCGGGGCCGCGTGGTGTTCCCACCGCGCGGCCCCGGGCCGTTTCCGGTCACCATTGACGCGCGACCTGGGGACTTATAACTTCACTATGCGGATGAAAGATTCCGGGAAGTGGAAATTACTGAACACGTGGAGGGTACGTTCATGGGTCAGCAGGAGAAGGTGGCAACGAGCCTCGCCGGCGCGGTCGGTCAGGACATCAGCGCCTCCCTCACGGCGGTGGACGCCGAACTCGCCCGCCGCTACCCGGGGGACCCCGGTACACGCCAGCCCGTCCATACCGTCTACGTCCCCGCCGACACCTTCACCGCCACCACTCTGCGCACGTGGGGCGACCAGGCGCTGGAGGCGCTCGACGAGCACGCCCCCGACGCCGCCGCCTTCGCCGAAGTGCTCGGCATCCCGCAGGAGCTCGCCGCGCCCGTGCACGACCGGGTGCGCGCCAAGCTGGAGCGCGAGCCGGTCGAGGACCTGCGCATCGACTTCGAGGACGGCTACGGACCGCGCCCGGACGCCGAGGAGGACGAGGCCGCCGCCCGCGCGGCACGCCTGGTCGCCGAGGCCTACGCCGGCGGGACCGCCGCTCCCTACATGGGCATCCGGATGAAGTGCATGGAAGCCGCCGTGCGCGACCGGGGCATCCGCACCACCGACATCTTCCTCACCGGCCTGATGCGCGCCGGAGGCCTCCCCGAGGGGCTCGTGCTGACGCTGCCGAAGGTGACGTACCCCGAACAGGTCACCGCGTTCGTGCGTCTCCTGGAGGCCTTCGAGCAGACCCACGGCCTGCCGGCCGGACGCCTGGGGTTCGAGATCCAGATCGAGACCAGCCAGTCGATCCTCGCCGCCGACGGCACCGCCGCCGTGGCGCGCATGATCGACGCCGCACAGGGGCGGGCGACCGGCCTGCACTACGGCACCTTCGACTACAGCGCGTGCGTGGGCGTCAGCCCCGCCTACCAGGCCAGCGACCACCCCGCCGCCGACCACGCCAAGGCCGTCATGCAGGTCGCGGCGGCGGGCACCGGCGTGCGGGTCTGTGACGGCTCCACCAACGTCCTCCCCGTCGGGCCCACCGCGCAGGTCCACGACGCCTGGCGGCTCCACCACGGCCTCACCCGCCGCGCCCTGGCCCGCGCCTACTACCAGGGCTGGGACATGCACCCGGGCCACCTGCCCACCCGCTACGCCGCCGTCTACACCTTCTACCGGGAGGGACTCGGCCAGGCCGCGTCGCGGCTCGCCGCCTACGTGGCCAAGGCCGGCGGGGACGTCATGGACGAGCCCGCCACCGCGAAGGCGCTCAGCGGCTACCTGCTGCGCGGCATCGACTGCGGGGCCCTGGACACCGAGGAGGTCACCGGTCTCACCGGCCTGACCCGCGCGGACCTGGACGGCTTCGCCTCGCCGCGCCGCGGCGGGCTGACCGTGACGGCGCCGTAGCCCCGGCTCCGCCCGGGAGGTGGCGGCGCCGTACCCCCTCCCGGGCGGTGCGGCGCCGTGGTCCGTCTCAGGCCGGCGGCAGTTCTCCCGAGCCGCGGGGGATGAGCCGGGTGGGGAGTTCCACCCGGGCCGGGGCATGTGCGGCGCCGTCGAGGCGGCGGAACAGGTGTTCCGCCGCGGTGCGGCCGACGGCCGCGGCGTCCTGCGAGATCACGGTGATGCCGAGCAGGTCGGCCAGCTCGATGTCGTCGAAGCCCACCAGGGCGATCCTGCGGTCGCACTCGGCCAGGACGCGTACGGCGGTGACCGTCACGCGGTTGTTGCCCGCGAAGAGGGCGGTCACCGGCTCGGGGCCGCCCAGCATGGCCTCGGCGGCCGCCCTGACGCGGGCCGGGTCGGTCGGGCCGAGCGAGACCCAGCTGTCCTCGACGTCTATCCCCGCGTCGGCCAGCGCCGCGTGGTACCCGCGCAGACGTTCCGTCGCCGTGTGGATGCGGGGCTGGTCACCGATGAAGCCGATCCTGCGGTGGCCGTGCGCGATCAGGTGGGCGACGCCCGCGCGTGCGCCGCCGAAGCTGTCCGAGAGGACCATGTCCGCGTCCACCCTGCCCGCCGGACGGTCGACGAACACGGTCGCGATGCCCGCCTTCATCTCGGGTTCGAGGTAGCGGTGGTCGTCGCCGGCCGGGATGACGATGAGCCCGTCGACCCGGCGGGCGCACAGCGCAAGGACGAGCTCCTGCTCGCGGTCGGGGTCCTCGGCGCTGGAGCCGTTGATCAGCAGGGCGCCGTGTGCGCGGGCCACTTCCTCCACGGCGCGGCTCAGCGGGCCGTAGAAGGGGTCGGCCAGGTCCTCCAGGACCAGGCCGATGGAGGCGGTGCGCCCCTTGCGCAGGACTCGCGCGCTGTCGTTGCGGCGGAAGCCGAGGGCCTCGATGGCCTCCTGGACGCGGCGCTCGGTGTCGGGCGTGACCCCGGGCTCGCTGTTCACCACGCGTGAGACCGTCTTGAGGCCTACTCCGGCTCGGGCCGCCACGTCCTTCATGGTCGGCCGGTTGCCGTAGCGGGACTCGGAAGGGCGGGCGGTCTCGGCCACGGTGCGCTGTCCTGTCGTCGGGGACGGGGTGATTCCGGGCTCCGCGGGTGCTGCCGGGGAGGTCCGGAGTGTGTGGCGTCGAGCATAGGCCCTGGACAACGTTGTCAAGAGAATGGAGACTGGGGAGGCCATCTGATTGAAGTCGCAGGTCCTGCGCCTCACCCCTCCGGAGAGTCCACACCGATGCTTACCGACCTCGTCGCCGCGCTCGACATCGGCGGTACCAAGATCGCCGGTGCGCTGGTGGACGGAGGCGGATCCCTGCTCGTCCGGGCGCAGCGCCCGACGCCCGCCCGTGACGGTGCGGAAGCCGTGATGGGCGCCGTGAGCGACGTCCTGGCGGAACTGACGGCCTCTCCGCTCTGGCACCGGGCCGGCGCGGTCGGCATCGGCTCCGCGGGGCCCGTGGACGCCTCGGCAGGCACCGTCAGCCCGGTCAACGTCCCCGGCTGGCGCGACTTCCCGCTCGTCGACCGGGTGGCGGCGGCGACCGGCGGCCTCCCGGTGACGCTCGTCGGCGACGGGGTCGCGATGACGGCGGCCGAGCACTGGCTGGGCGCCGCCCGCGGGTACGACAACGCGCTCTGCCTGGTCGTCTCCACCGGCGTCGGGGGCGGCCTCGTACTCGGAGGGAAGCTGCACCCCGGCCCCTCCGGCAACGCCGGCCACATCGGTCACATCAGCGTCGACCTGGACGGCGACCCCTGCCCCTGCGGCGCGCGCGGCTGCGTCGAACGCCTCGCCAGCGGACCGAACATCGCGCGCCGGGCCCTGGAGAACGGCTGGCGCCCCGGCGCCGACGGCGATGCCACCGCTGCCGCGGTGGCCGCCGCCGCGCGCGCCGGGGACCCGGTCGCGGCCGCGTCCTTCGAGCGGGCCGCCCAAGCGCTGGCCGCCGGAATCGCCGCCACCGCCACCCTGACCGACATCGACATCGCCGTGATCGGCGGGGGAGTGGCCGGCGCGGGCGAGGTGCTCTTCGCGCCGCTGCGCAGGTCCCTGCGCGACTACGCGACCCTCTCCTTCGTCCAGGCCCTCACCGTGACCTCCGCGGTCATGGGTACCGACGCGGGCCTGGTCGGCGCCGCCGCCGCGGCTTCGACGGTCCGCCCCGGCGCCTCGAACGGCGTGCGGGCCGTGGCCGCGCCGTAGCCCGTACCGCCGCGGGCGGGACCGGGCGGCGGGACCGGGCCGCCCGGTCAGCGGCCCCGGTCCGCCGCCTGCTGGGGCACCACCACGAGGAAGGCGTCCCGGTCGAGGTCCATCACGACCTCGGCCGCCAGACCCTCGCCGCGGCGGGCCGCCGCGAACTCCTCCGCCGGCCGGCTGCCCCGCGGCCCTCCCGCGGGAAACTGCTCAAGTACCGTGCGACGCACCGTGCATCCCCTCGTGGTTCCGATGACTGACCGTTCCAACGAGGTCCCGGCGTCACCCGTTACGGTGGCGCGAGCGTCCGGGCCCCCGCCGCCGGACGCCCCCGGCGCCCGCGCCGGCGCAACCGCATTCCCCCGGCGGGTTTCCGGAGCGGGGTGATGCGGGCAAGCCACAGGGGGCTACGGAAGAGGGGGACCCGTGATCGTCTGGATCAACGGTGCGTTCAGTGCGGGCAAGACCAGAGCCGCGTGCGAACTGATCGATCTGATCCCGAACAGCACCTTCTACGACCCCGAACTGACCGGCGGGGGGCTTAGCCGGCTGCTGCCGCAGAAGAGGCTGGCGGAAGTGAACGACTTCCAGGACCTGCCGATATGGCGGCGTCTGGTGGTCGACACGGCCGCGGCGCTTCTCGCCGAACTCTCCGGAGTGCTGGTCGTGCCGATGACACTGCTGAGGCAGGACTACCGCGACGAGATATTCGGCGGACTGGCCGCCCGGCGCATACCGGTGCGCCATGTGCTGCTCTCACCGGAGGAAACGATCCTGCGGAAGCGGATCGCCGAGCGTGAGGAATGTGCCGACGACCCGGAGCGCAGCGAACGGGTCCGGCAGTGGGCCTACGAGCACATCGAGCCCTACCGGGCGGCGCTCGGGTGGATCAGGGCCGACGCCCACACGATCGACACCAGCGCGCTCACCCCGTACGAGACGGCCGAGCGGATCGCCGAGGCGCTGCGCACCGGTGAGGCCGGCGAGTGCGGGATCGTCCAGACCCCCGAGCCGCGAGCGGAGACCGTCGCCTCCGGGGTGCTGCTCTTCGACGAGCAGGACCGCGTGCTGCTCGTCGACCCCACCTACAAGCCGGGCTGGGAGTTCCCCGGCGGCGTGGTGGAGTCCGGAGAGGCCCCGGCGCAGGCCGGGATCCGGGAGGTCGCGGAGGAGCTCGGGCTCCACCTGGGGACGGTTCCGAAGCTCCTGGTCATCGACTGGGAAGCCCCGAAGCCACCCGCGTACGGAGGACTGCGCTTCCTCTTCGACGGAGGCCGGCTGCGCGGCGACGAGGCCGCACGGCTGCTGCTGCCGGGGTCGGAACTGCGCGGCTGGCGGTTCGTCACCGAGCAGGAGGCCGCCGGGATGCTCCCGCCGACCCGTTTCGAGCGGCTCCGCTGGGCGCTGCGCGCCCGGGAACGGTCCACCGTGCTGAATCTCGAGGCGGGGTCGCCCGTGGGCGGCCGGTAGTCCGCCCCCGCGATGGACCGCCGCTCACCGGGCGGCGGCCCGCAGGACGGCCGGCGCGTCGACGGTGAGCGGGTCACCGTGCCCGAAGCAGACGACCGAGGGTGCGAGCGCGGCGAGCCGGGCGACGGACGACCGCGCCTGCGCGTGATCGGTGTTGAACACCCCGGGCATCACCCGGCCCACCCCGGCCACGGAGTCCCCGGTGAACAGGACACCGTGGCGCGGCAGGTGGACACCGATGGAGCCGGGGGTGTGCCCGGGGGAGTGCACCACCCGTGCGCCGTCGCCGAAGGGCAGCTCGTCGCCGTCCTCCAGCTCGTGGTCGACGCGTGTGGGCGGTGCCGCGGGGACCGTCAGGGCGTGCGCGTACAGGGGCCGTTCCCAGTCGTGCAGCACGGGATCCGGGACCGGTTCCTCGCCCCGCACGTACGGGGCGTCCGCCCGGTGGGCCAGGATCTCCGAGCCGTGGCGGTCGGAGAGCTCCTGCGCGGCCCCGTAGTGGTCGCGGTGGCCGTGGGTGAGCACGATGCGCCGGATCCGCCCCGGATCCAGGCCGAGCCGGCGCACGCCGTCCTCGATCGCGCCGGCCGCGCGCACGTCACCGGCGTCGACCAGGGTCAGGTCCGCGCCGTCGCGCCAGAGGTAGGCCTGACCGATCGGGAAGCGGAACAGGTGGAGCCGGGGGAGTACCTCGACGGTGTCCATGCGGCGAAGGTACGGACGGCAGGCGGCCGTCGCCCGGAATTCTGCTCCGGGCGACTTCGCCCGGCGCGTACCTCCGGGGCCGGCGGGCCCTCAGCCCTTCTTGGACTCCGCGTAGTTCCGCAGGAAGAGCGCCTCGGCGACCGAGAGTCGTTCGAGCTCCTGGGGGGAGACGCTCTCGTTCACCGCGTGGATCTGCGCCTCCGGTTCGCTCAGCCCGATGAGCAGGATCTCCGCCTGCGGGTAGAGCGCGGCGAGGGTGTTGCAGAGCGGGATGGAGCCGCCCATGCCGGAGGCCTGCATCTCCTCACCCGGATAGGCCTGCCGCATGGCCTCGGCCATCGACGTGTACGCCGGGCTGGTGATGTCGGCACGGAACGGCTGGCCCTGACCGACCTGTTCGACGGAGACCCGCGCACCCCAGGGGGCGTGCGACTCGAGGTGGGCGGTCAGCAGCTTCGTCGCCTCGGCGGCGTCCTGGCCGGGCGGCACCCGCAGGCTGACCTGGGCCCGGGCGCTCGCCTGCAGCGACGGGGTCGCGCCGACGACCGGCGGGCAGTCGATACCGATGACGGTGACGGCGGGCCGGGCCCAGATGCGGTCGGCGACCGTGCCCGCCCCGATGAGCTCGACGCCGTCCAGCACCTTGGCGTCCGCGCGGAACTCGTCCTCCGGGTACTGGAGTCCGTCCCACTCCGCGTCGGCCGTGAGTCCGTCGACGGTGGTCGTGCCGTCCTCGGACCGCAGTGACGCCAGCAGCTGGATCATCGCCGCCAGGGCGTCCGGGGCCGCCCCGCCGAACTGTCCCGAGTGCAGGTTCCCTTCGAGGGTGTCCACCTTCACCCGCAGCATGGTCATGCCGCGCAGCGTCGCGGTGACGGTGGGCAGCCCCACGCGGAAGTTGCCGGTGTCCCCGATGACGATCGTGTCGGCGGCCAGCAGCTCGGGGTGCGCCTCCGCGTACTGTTCGAGGCCGCCGGTGCCCTGCTCCTCCGAGCCCTCCGCGATGACCTTGACCGAGACGGGCACGCCGCCGTTCGCCTTCAGGGCGCGCAGCGCGAGCAGGTGCATGATGAAGCCGCCCTTGCAGTCCGCGGCGCCCCGCCCGAACCAGCGGCCGTCGCGCTCCGTCAGCTCGAACGGCGGGGAGAGCCACGCGGACTCGTCCAGGGGCGGCTGCACGTCGTAGTGCGCGTAGAGCAGCACCGTGGGCGCACCGGCGGGGCCGGGGAGGTAGCCGTAGACCGACTGGGTCCCGTCGGGAGTGTCGAGCAGGGCGACGTCCTGGAAGTCCTCGGCGCGCAGTGCGTCGGCGACCCACGCGGCCGCCGCCTCGCATTCGCTCCTGGGGAACTGCGCGGGGTCCGCCACCGACCGGAAGGCCACCAACTCGGCGAGCTCCGTCTTCGCACGGGGCATCAGCGAGGAAACGGACTCGGAAATCGGACGGGCGGTCATGGGCACGCTCCTCGTGGGTGCGACGTTAGGACTGTGGCGCGGTGTGTACGCGGCCGGGGGCGACGCCGTGGATGCGACGTTGCGTGTACAACGAATTCATGGCTGATCCTCCCACAGCGGAGTTCTGCCACGACGCGCCGTAGGATGCCGTGAGCACTGGGGCCACAGGTCGGATCGGGAGCAGAAGCACATCGTGAGCAGCGAGAACGCAGACGCCGGACGTGAGCCGGAAGAGTCGTCGTCGGAACCGCAGGAGTCCTCGGTCTGGGATGTCGTCGTGGTCGGCGCGGGCCCGGCCGGAGCTTCCGCGGCGTACGCGGCAGCCGTGGCGGGCCGCCGGGTGCTGTTGCTGGAGAAGGCGGAGATCCCCCGGTACAAGACGTGCGGCGGGGGCATCATCGGGTTCTCGCGGGACTCCCTGCCGCCCGGATTCGAACTGCCCCTGAAGGACAGGATCCACGCGGTCACCTTCTCGCTCAACGGGAAGCTCTCCCGCACCCGCAGGTCCAAGCGCATGCTCTTCGGGCTGATCAACCGTCCGGAGTTCGACGCCGCTCTGGTGGAGGAGGCCCAGAAGGCGGGTGCCGAGCTCCGTACGGGTGTGACGGTGACGCGGGTCGAGCAGCACGGCCCCGCCGTCCCCGACCGGCGCACGGTCGCGGTCGTGCTCGCCGGCGGCGAGACGGTCCTCGCCCGGGCCGTCGTCGGCGCGGACGGCAGCGCGGGCCGCATAGGAGCCCATGTCGGTGTGAAGCTCGACCAGGTGGACCTCGGTCTCGAGGCGGAGATCCCCGTTCCGGAGACGGTCGCCGAGGACTGGGCGGGCCGGGTGCTCATCGACTGGGGTCCGATGCCGGGGAGTTACGGCTGGGTCTTCCCCAAGGGCGACACGCTCACCGTCGGGGTGATCTCGGCGCGCGGCGACGGAGCGGGGACGAAGCGCTATCTTGAGGACTTCGTCGGCCGGCTCGGGCTGGCCGGCTTCGAGCCGACGGTCTCCTCCGGCCATCTGACCCGGTGCCGGAGCGACGACTCGCCGCTCTCCCGCGGCCGGGTGGTGGTCTGCGGTGACGCGGCCGGTCTGCTGGAACCGTGGACGAGGGAGGGCATCTCCTTCGCTCTGCGCTCCGGGCGGCTCGCCGGTGAGTGGGCGGTGCGGATCGCGGAGTCCCACGACGCGGTCGACGCCCGGCGGCAGGCGCTCAACTACGCGTTCGCGATCAAGGCCGGACTGGGTGTGGAGATGAGCGTCGGGCGGCGCATGCTCAAGCTGTTCGAGCGGCGCCCCGGTCTCCTGCACGCCGTGCTGACCGGTTTCCGCCCCGCCTGGAACGCCTTCGCGGGGGTCACCCGGGGGACGACCTCGCTCGCCGAGCTCGTCCGTTCGCATCCGCTGGCCCAGCGGGCGCTCCATGTGATGGACCGCCGGGGAGCGGACGGCGCGGACGGGGTCAGTTCCCGACCGTGATGCGGAAGACGGGGTGGTCGGGGCAGGCGGCGAGGAGCTCGGCGTCGGTCGACTTCGCGGTGATGCCCTGGAAGTACTGGTTGACCTCCCAGCCCCAGCGCTCCAGGTAGGCACGGACGATCCGCGCCTTCTGTTCGTCGTCCGCGATCTCGACGGCGGTGAACGTGCGGACCTTCCGGCCCACCTTCAGCTCTCCGCCCCCGGCCACGCGCATGTTGCGCACCCACTGGGAGTGGCCGCGGGCGGAGATCAGGTACTGGGCGCCCTCGTAGGAGTGGGGGTTCACGGGGATGCGCTGCATCCGGCCGCTCGTGCGGCCCCGCACCGACATCTCGGCGGAGCCGAGGAGGCTGATGCCGTGGCGGGCGAGCCACCCGACGACGCTGTTCATCCGCCGGGCGAAGGCGTTGGCCTGGAGGTAGTACGGCTGCTGCGACATGGGTGACTCCTGCTCCACAGGGAGAGCGGTGCTCTCGCTTGAGATCAGTGTGCACGGGAGCCCCCCTCGAAAGCAAGAGCAGTGCTCTCGTTTGTGTTCGGCGCTCCGATCGCGTGGCACACTGGAGTCCATGAGCACCATCAAAGGGGCCAGGGAACGCGCCCGCATCGAAGTCACCGCGGCGATCAAGGACGAGGCCAGGAAGCAGCTCGCCGCCGAAGGCGCCGCGAAGCTCTCCCTGCGCGCGGTGGCCCGCGAGCTGGGGATGGTCTCCTCCGCGCTCTACCGCTACTTCCCGAGCCGCGACGACCTCCTGACGGCTCTCATCGTCGACGCGTACGACGCGGTGGGGGAGGCCGCGGAGAGCGCCGTCGCGGAGGGCGACGGTCCGCCCCGCCCCGACACCGCCCGCTGGACGACGGTCGCCTGCGCCGTCCGCGACTGGGCACTCGCCCGTCCTCACGAGTACGCGCTGATCTACGGGTCGCCCGTACCCGGCTACACCGCCCCCCAGGACACGGTCGGTCCCGCGTCCCGCGTGGGCCAGGTCCTCATCGACCTCGTGCGCGACGCGCACCGCGCCGAGGGCCTCGCCGTTCCGGTGCTGGACCCCGGACTGCGCCCCGAGGCCGCACGCATCGCTGCCGATCTGGCCCCCGACCTCCCGCCGGCGGTGGTGGCCGCCCTCGTCGCCGCGTGGGCCCAGCTCTTCGGCCTGATCTCCTTCGAGCTCTTCGGCCAGTTCAACCGGGTCGTCGAGGCCCGCGAACAGCTCTTCCGCCACGCGGCGCGTGAACTCGGGCGCTCGGTGGGCCTGCTGGACGGCCGTGTCCCTGCCGGAGCCGGCGGCCCGGGGGCCTGACGCGCGAAGGCGCCGGAGCGGGGACCGTCCGCCCGGACGGGTACTCCACAGGGAGTACGCGCGACCACCACGCCCGGCTGACGTGCAGCGGGGGCCCGCGCGTCTAGCGTGGCCGGTATGGACCAGGAGCGAGCGCATCCGGGCACCGGCCGCCCGGCCCCGGGCGGCCGGTGGCCCGTCCACGGGCCGCCGTGGCGCGGACGGTCCGCCGGCGGCGGGTCCCCGGGCGGTCCGGGTACGGGCGGCGACCGCCTGCCGTGGCTCTCGACGGCCGTGGTCGGTGTGATCGTGATGGGCGGCACCACCGTCGCGGCGCACGGCCAGGGCCGCGAACACCTGGGCCTCGTCGCGCGGCTGCTGCTGCTCGCGGCGGTCGCCGTACTCCTCGTGCGCCACCGCCACCCCGTCGCCGCCGTCACCGGGACGTGCGCCGCGACGCTCGTCTATCTCGCCCTCGGGTATCCCTACGGCCCCGTCCTCCTCGCCGTCGCCGTCGGCTGCTTCGGCGCGGTCGTGTCGGGGCACCGCGAGGCCGCGTGGTGGTCGCTGGGCGCGCTCTGGGCGGGGCATCTCCTGGCCGCGCACTGGCTGTACCGGTGGCTGCCGCCGGACGGCGACGGCCCGGCCCCCTGGAGCCAGGAAGCGTTCGTGACGGCCTGGGCCGTGGCGGTCGTCGCCGCGGCGGAACTCCTCCGGGTGCGCCGTGAGCAGTGGGCGGCGGCCAGGGCGGAGCGGGCGGCCGCGGAGAGGCGGCGGGCCGACGAGGAGCGGCTGCGCATGGCCCGGGAACTCCACGACGTCCTGGCCCACAGCATCTCCGTCATCAACGTCCAGGCCGGGGTCGGGCTCGCCCTGCTCGACGCCGATCCCGAACAGGCGCGCACGGCGCTCACCACGATCAAGTCGGCCAGCAAGGAGGCGCTCGGCGAGGTGCGTCAGGTGCTGGAGAACCTGCGGGCCCCGGGGGACGCCCCGCGCGCCCCCGCCCCCGGACTGGACCGGCTGCCCGAGCTGGTCGACCAGGCCGCCGGAGCAGGGCTCACCGTCACGGTCGGGACCGACGGCGCCCGTGGCACGGTCCCGCCCGGCACCGATCTCGCCGCCTTCCGCGTCGTGCAGGAAGCCCTGACGAACGTGGTGCGGCACTCCGGATCGCGTACCGCTCACGTCCGCCTCACCTACGGGGAGGGGCACCTCGGGCTCGTCGTCGACGACGAAGGGCCCGCGACGGGCGGCGACGCCGGAGGCAGCGGCAACGGACTCATCGGGATGCGGGAGCGTGCCGCCGCGCTCGGCGGCACGATCGACGCCGGCCCGCGACCCGACGGCGGCTTCCGGGTGACGGCGGAACTCCCGCTGAGGCCCGGCCGGGACGGCACCGCCGCACCGGACGGGACGGGGACGGAGGGCACGTCGTGATCCGGGTGCTGCTGGCCGACGACCAGCTGCTGGTGCGGGCCGGGTTCCGGGCCCTGCTGGACGCCCAGCCCGACATCGAGGTGGCCGGCGAGGCCTCCGACGGTGCGGAGGCCGTACGCCTGGTGCGCGAACTGCGCCCGGACACCGTGCTCATGGACATCCGGATGCCGGAGCTGGACGGTCTCGCCGCGACCCGCGTGATCACCGGCGACCCCGCGCTGCACGAGGTGAAGGTGGTCATGCTCACCACCTTCGAACTCGACGAGTACGTCTTCGAGGCGATCCGCTCGGGCGCCTCCGGCTTCCTGGTCAAGGACACCGAACCGGACGAACTGCTGCGGGCCGTGCGCGCGGTGGTGGGCGGGGACGCGCTGCTGTCGCCGGGGGTGACCCGCCGGCTGATCGCCGAGTTCGCGGCGCGCTCCAGGGAACCCGCGGCGGCGACCGACCTGGACGAGCTGACCGAGCGGGAGCGGGAGGTCATGGCCCTGGTCGGCATGGGGCTCACCAATGAGGAGATCGCCCGCAGACTCGTCGTCAGCCCGCTCACAGCCAAGACCCACGTCAGCCGCGCCATGGTCAAGCTGGGCGCCCGGGACAGGGCGCAACTCGTCGTCCTGGCCTACGAGTCGGGGCTCGTGCGCCCCGGCTGGCTCGGCTGACCTGGCCGGGGGCGCCGCTCCTCGGCCGCGCGGGGGAAACGCCACAGCACATGCACGACCCGCAGGACGAACACCAGCGCGCCGAGCACGGCGCCCGCCCGGAACAGCAAGGCCCGGGCGCCGTCCGGCAGGTCGAGGACCACGACGGGGAGGAACACCCCGGCGAAGGCGGCCGCGGCCACCACGGCACCGCTCACGAACGCGTAGCCGATCTCGACGGTCGACGCGTCCCGCTCCGCCTGCGTGCGTCGTGACATGCCCTGAGTGTCACAGGGGAGGCGGCCGGGGACAAGGACGCCCGTCCGCGCCGCGCCCGGGGGCGCCTCGGCACCGGGCATCCGGACCGTCGCGGCCCGCCGGCCCCGGAATCACCGGCCCCGGCCTCCGGTCACGACCAGACGACCGCGGAGTTCGCCTCCCACAGCCCGGCCACCTCGCGGTCCCCCGACAGGTCGACGGAGGAGAGCGGCAGGCGGTTCCAGAGCGTCAGGTAGAGATCCTCGGCCGTCCCGCTCAGGGTGCAGTCGGCGGGCGTGTCCGGGCCGGCGGTTCCGCGCTCGGTGTGCGGCGGGTCCGCCGAGAGCCGTACGGTCCACACCGAGTCGGTGTCCACGGCCCGGACGCGCAGGGTGCGCGGCGGGTCCGTACGGACGCGGCTCCTGGACCGGGCGTGGAAACCGGCCAGCAGTTCGTCGATGCCGTCCGCCGCGTGCGGGGGCGACACGGTCGTCAGCGGGCCGCCGCGCGCGGACTCGGCGTCCACCCGGTGGATCCTGGTCTCGTGCGCCTGGCGGCGCGCCCAGAAGGCGAGCGACGACGGCGCGGGAAAGACCGTCCAGCACTCGAGGCCGTCGGGCGCGGCCCTGAGCGCGTCGACCAGCAGGCGGTGGCCCTCGGTGAAGTGGTCCAGGAGCGCCTCCCCGTCCAGGTCGGGCTCCCCGGCGGCCGGACGGTGGGTCCGGTGCCCTCCGGTGACGAGGGCGGTGGCCCAGCGGTGCACCATGCAGGTGTGCCGGAGCAGGTCCCGCACCTGCCACCCGGGGCAGGTCGGTACGGGTGCCGCCGTGCCCGCCTCACGGGCGGCGGAGGCGAGCGCGGCGCCCTCGGCAGCAAGGGCGGTCAGGTGTTCGGAGGTCTCCACGCCGGCGATTGTGCCAGAGCGGGATCAGGCACCCTGGGGGTGAGCCGAACCGCTGCTGCGGGGGCCACGGAGCAGCCGGGCGAACCAGCCCAGGGCGCCGGCCTGCACGAGCACGGACACGACGAGTGCGAGATAGGTGAACCAGGCGGGCCCTCCGGTGTCCGCGCCCGTCATCGAGCTGCCCAGGAGGAAGAGGAACACGGTCGGGGCGGCGAGGAGGAAGACCCAGACGCCGGCGAACGAGGCGTCGTCGTGGGACACGAACACCGTGTCCACCGCGACGAACACCGAGACCGCCAGTACGAGGCCGAGATAGATCCGAGACGCGTTGTTGCCGAAGGTCAGTCGCGCCAGTGCGCGCAGTCGCCGAGCGTTCGTCACCTGGTGGCTCATGTCCCACTCCCCTGCATGGCTGATGCCTCCATCGTGCGCGGAGGGAGCCGTCCGTGGATGAGTACGCCTACTCAGCCGCTCAGGTGTTCGCCGCGTTGCGGGCGGCGTAGCCGAGCACCGCCGCCGTGGCGGCGAGCAGTGTCACGGTGACGAGAGCCACCGGGAGGGAGAACCAGTCGGCGAGGAAGCCGATCACGGGCGGGCCGAGGAGCATCCCGCCGTAGCCGAGGGTCGACGCGGCCGCCACGCCGCTCGGACCGGCCAGTGCGCCCGCCCGGCCGACTGCGACGGGGAATATGTTGGCCAGTCCGAGGCCCGCCACGGCGAAACCGGCCAGGGCGAGCCACAGGGACGGGGCCAGCGCGCCGAGCAGCATCCCCACCGCGGCCGTCGCCCCGCCCGCCACCAGTGTGCGGGTCTGCCCGAACCGTTCGAGGAGGGTGGTGCCGGTGAGCCTGCCGACGGCCATCGTCAGCGCGAACACGGAGTATCCGGCGGCGGCGAGACCGGGTTCGGCCCCCAGGTCCTGGCTGAGGTGCAGCGCGCCCCACTCGGCCAGGGCGCCTTCCCCGTACGCCGTGCAGAGGGCGATCACGCCGAACAGGATCACGATCCGGCGCGCACGGGCGCTCATCCGGCCGGGCCGGTCCGAACGGTCCGCGCCCTGCGGCCCGGACGTGCGGGCCACCCGCTCCTCGGCCGGCGGGGCGGCGGCCGATCCGGCGCGCAGCAGCACGGGGCCGGTCACCGCGGTGACGACGAGGCCGACTCCCGTGAGAGCGAGGAGGTGCGACGCGGGCGAGAGGCTGCCGGCGACCAGTCCTCCGAGCCCGGCGCCGGCCATGCCGCCGAAGCTGAACGCGGCGTGGAAGCTCGGCATCACCGGTCGGCGCATCGCGGCGACCAGATCCACGGCAGCGCTGTTCATCGCCACGTTCATACCGCCGTACGCGGCACCGAAGAGCAGGAGCACGAGGCCGAGGGTGAGGGCCGAACCCGTCTGCGCGGGCAGGGCGATGCTCAGCGCGAGCAGCACGCCGCAGGCCACGGTGACCGCATGGCTCCCGTACCGCCGGCAGAGCCTGCCGGTGAGCATCATGGTGATCACCGCACCCGCGGAGACGCCGAGCAGGGCGAGTCCAAGGGTGGAGGGGGTGGCTCCGGTCTGGTGCTTGATGGCCGGGATGCGGACCACCCAGCCGGCGAACAAGAAACCGTCGAGGGCGAAGAACACGGTCAGCGCGGTACGGAGGCGGGCCGACGAGGGAGGGGCGGTGTCTCCGCCGATTCCCCCCGACAGGGCCGTCCGCAGTTTGTTTACTTGCGGCACAAAGTGAGCATAGGGTGGTCCGGGCGACGTGCGCAAGACAGGGTGCCGCAGCGGCTGCCCGGTGGCCGGAGGGCGACGCCGAGGCGTCGGCAACGGCCCGGGATCATGGGAGACTCGCCCCCATGAACGGCAAGTCGACCACCACGCGGACGAAGTTGGAGAGGGGCCGCAGCGCGCTCGGACCCGCCCTGGAGCTCGTGCACACCGGGCGCGCCCCCACCCGCGCCGTGCTGACCTCCGAGCTCGGCGTCACCCGCGCCACCGCCGGCGCGGTGGCCGCGGAGCTCGAGGCGCTCGGGCTCATCAAGGTCGACTCCAGCCCCGGTTCCGCCGCCGGTTCGCAGGGCCGTCCCTCGCACCGGCTGTCCGTACGCGACAGCGGGCCCGTCGCACTCGCGGCCCAGGTGCACTCCGACGGGTTCCGTGCCGCACTCGTAGGGCTCGGGGGCCGGATCGTCGCCACCGCGCCCGGCTGCGTCGCCGTCATGGCCGATCCCGCCCAGGTCCTCGGCGAGGTGGTCGAGGCCGGGGCGAGGCTGCTGCGCGAGAGCGAGCTGCGCTGTGTCGGCGCCGGGCTCGCCGTGCCCTCCGCCGTGGCCGAGCCCGACGGCACGGCGCTCAACCCGCTGCACATCGCCTGGCCGGCGGGGGCACCCGTCCGGGAGATCTTCTCGGCCTGCGTACGGGCCGCGGGCATCACCGGCCCCGCGTTCACCGGGAACGACGTCAATCTCGCAGCCCTCGCCGAACACCGGCACGGCGCCGGGCGCGGAGCCCAGCACCTGCTCTGTGTCGCCACCGGCCACCGAGGGGTGGGCGGTGCCCTCGTCCTGGACGGCCGTCTGCACAGCGGGAGTTCGGGACTCGCCCTCGAAGTCGGGCATCTGACGGTGAACCCCGAGGGCCGCCCCTGCCACTGCGGCGGACGAGGCTGCCTCGACGTCGAGACGGACCCCCTCGCCTTCCTCACCGCGGCCCGCCGGGAGCCCGGCCCCGAGGAATCGCTGCTCAAGCAGTCCGGCGACCTGCTACGCACGGAGTACGGCGACCCCCAGGTGAGGGCCGCCGCCGAGGAGCTGATCGACCGGCTGGGCCTCGGCCTGGCCGGTCTGGTCAACATCCTCAACCCGGACCGGATCATCCTGGGCGGGCTGCACCGCGACCTCCTGGAGGCCGACCCCGAACGGCTGCGGGCCGTGGTTGCCGACCGCAGCCTGTGGGGCCGGAGCGGGAGTGTGCCGATCCTGGCCTGCACCCTGGACCACAACAGCCTCGTGGGCGCGGCGGAACTGGCCTGGCAGCCCGTGCTCGACGACCCCCTGGCCGCCCTGGCCTGACCGGCCCGTCGGCCTGCCCGGCGGGTGGGGCACCGGCATGCCCGCCCGGCCTCGGCGGATCCCGGAAGCAGGCCACCGGCCCGGACGTACTCCCGTCGCCGTACACGGACTGCCGCCACCCGTACGACGCGCGCGGCCCCTCCCGGAGACAGGCTCGTGGGTGACAGGAACACACGGCTGAACCCCCGACCGAGGAGCTGACCGACATGGACACCCTGGCGAACTCCGGAGGACCCGGACCTTGGATCCTCGTGCTCCCGCTCATCTGGGCCGCTGTCGTCGTCGGCGTCGTCACGCTGCTGCGGCGGACCGTCCTGCGCGGACGCCGCGGTCCGTGGCACCCGCAGGGCTTCCGGCAGGGCGGCCCCGCGGGTGAGCACTCGCCGATCGGCCTCCTGGGCCGGCGCTTCGCCGCGGGGGAGATCGACGAGGACGTACTGGCGCAGGCTCTCCGTCCTGGACGAGCCCTACGGGCGCTACAAGGACGTGCCGTCCTGACCCGTGCGCCGGGTGAGGACCGGGCGCGGGACGCACGGAGCGCGTCGGCCTCAGGAGGACCGACGCACCCCGTGGCGCTCCGCGTACCGGCCCCGTCAGCAGACGACGGCCGACCGGGCCCGGGTACGTCCCGCGGTCGGCTCCATGAGCCCTGCGAGCTCCGCGCCGAAGGGGCCGTCGGTCGTCGACCCGTACACCGGGAGAGGGGGCAGAGCGGTGGTGAAGGAGGGGGCGGGAAGGGTGAACCAGATGATCTTACCCGAGTCGTCGCTCGGTCGTACGCCCCAGCTCTCGCTGACCGCGGCGATCATCGCCAGTCCGCGCCCGGAGGTGGCGGACGAAGCGGCGTCGCACACGGTCGGCAGCCGGGGGTCGTGGTCGTGGACGGAGACCGTCAGCCGGTCGAGCAGCAGCTCGACCTCGACGGTGCATGATTTGTCCGGCTGTGCGTGCCGGTGGACGTTGGTCAGCAGTTCGGTGACGCCGAGCGCTGCATGGTCGATCAGAGGATCGAGATGCCAGTAGCGCAATTGCGCCGAGATGATTCTGCGGACCTGACCGATGCGCGACGGCAGGGCTTTGAGCTCCACCGCGCAGTGCCTGCTTGGCTCGCTGATCACGGCTGCGACTCCCCGAATGAGGTCCGGAAGAAGACGAAGGAACGGATCCAGCAGATGGCTGACTGCTGTTTCTGGTCATGCGTGGTCCGCCCTGCGTGGCTCCCGGCGAGGCGGCTTCCGCTGTCACCGCCGGTACACCATCAGTGACGTGTGACCAGCGTGACTCAGGGGGTTGGCCTCCGCAACTCGCGGTGTCCGCACCGGACCGCAGTGTCAGATGTGCCGCCCCGCGGCACTCCGCAGAGCCTCCAGGAACCGGCGGACCGGGGCGGCTCCGCCGGGCCTGCGATTGCGCTGGCCCATGGTCAGCCGGTACCGCACCCCGTTGATGCGGGCGACCGCCGAGTCGGCGGCCGGGAACCACGGCCTTCCGGCGCTCACCGCCGTCACCGGAGCGCTCGCGATCTCCCGGCCGTTGCTCGTGAGCAGAGCGATCCGCCCGTCCTTGACGATCACTTGGCCGGCTCGGGTCAGCGACCTCGCCCACCGCTGGATCCTGACATCGCTGGCTCTGAACTCCACCGCGCCGAAATCCGGCGTGCCGAAATCCGCGGCGCTGAATTCTGTCTCGGCCATGGCTGCTTCGCCCCCCTTGTACCGGCTTCTGCAAGTCTGCCCGCGGACGGGGTCCCTGCACCAGAGGGCCGTCACGCCGATTCCGTCCGCGACCTCACCGGCGGGGGGAGGGCCGGGACACCTGGGCCAAGGGAAGGCTATGGACCGTCAAAGTGAACGTTTGTGCAGGTGGGGAGAATATCGTGGGCCCCATCGAGTACCGCTGTCATCCCCGAAGGAGAGCGCTGATGGACACCGGTGAGCACACACCCGGCAGTGGCGTCATGGAGACCGTGGACATCGACCGGAGCGACCCGGACTACCGGGACTGGCTGAAAGAGGCAGTGCGCAAGGTCCAGGCGGACGCGAACCGTTCGGCGGACACCCACCTCCTGCGTTTCCCCCTCCCCGAGCACTGGGGCATCGACCTCTACCTCAAGGACGAGTCGACGCACCCCACCGGCAGCCTCAAGCACCGGCTGGCACGTTCGCTCTTCCTCTACGGGCTCTGCAACGGCTGGATCCGCCGGGGCAAGCCGGTCATCGAGGCCTCCAGCGGCTCGACGGCCGTCTCGGAGGCGTACTTCGCGAAGCTGATCGGCGTGCCGTTCGTCGCGGTGATGCCCCGGACCACCAGCCCCGAGAAGTGCCGTCTCATCGAATTCCACGGCGGACAGTGCCATTTCGTCGACGACTCGCGTCGGCTGTACGAGGAGTCGGCGGCCCTCGCGGCCGAGACCGGCGGGCACTACATGGACCAGTTCACGTACGCCGAGCGCGCCACGGACTGGCGGGGCAACAACAACATCGCCGAGTCGATCTACCAGCAGCTGAGGCTGGAACGGTATCCGGAGCCCGCCTGGATCGTCGCCACCGCGGGCACCGGCGGCACCTCCGCGACCATCGGACGCTACGTCCGCTACATGCAGCACGACACGCGGATCTGCGTGCCCGACCCGGAGAACTCCTGTTTCTTCGAAGGGTGGACCCGGCACGATCCGCAGGCGACCAGCGACTGCGGCTCCCGTATCGAAGGCATCGGCAGACCCAGGATGGAACCGAGCTTCGTGCCCGGGGCCATCGACCGGATGATGAAGGTGCCCGACGCCGCCAGTGTCGCCGCGGTCCGGGTGCTGGAGCGCTCCATCGGCCGTAAGGCGGGCGGCTCTACCGGCACCGGGCTGTGGAGCGCCTTCAAGCTCGTGTCCGAGATGGTCGGGAGGGGAAGCACCGGAAGCGTCGTCACGCTGTTCTGCGACCCCGGCGACCGCTACCTCGACAAGTACTACTCCGACGACTGGCTCCGTGCGCAGGGCCTGGACATCCGGCCGTACACCGAGACGATCGACCACTTCCTGGCCACCGGCACCTGGCCCGTCTGAGCGGTACGACGAGGTCCTCGCAGCCCCTCCGTCCGCCGACGTCCTCCCGGTCCAGGCCGGGCCCGGCTCAGGAACGGCCCGGTTCAGGCCGGGTCAGGGAGCCGTTGCACCGCGACGACGGCCGCGTCGTCGCCCAGGCTGCCCCCCGCGTGGCGCAGGAGATCGGCGCACACCTCCTCCAGCAGCCGCTCGGGCGCCATGCCGGTCCAGGACGCCGCCCGCTCGGCCAGGGGATAGAAGTGCCCCGCGCTGTCCCGTGCCTCGGTGACCCCGTCGGTGTACAGCAGCAGCACGTCGCCGGCCAGGAAGGCGAACACGTCCTCCGTGGGTGGGACCTCCGACAGCGGTCCCACCCCCAGGGGCGGTCCCGGTTCCGTGGCGTCGAGCGTGTGCACCCGGCCCGCCCGGAGCAGCAAGGGCGGGGGATGCCCGCAGCTGACCAGCCGGAGCTCTGGAGCCACGTCCGGCAGGTCGAGCACGGCGGCGGTGACGAAGGACTCGGCGATCCCGGGGTCGTCGGGGCGCCCGTCGCTCTCGTTCAGCGAGTCGATCCGGTGGGCCGCCACACTCGTGTCCAGTCGTGTCACCAGACCCGGGAGACGTCCCTCCTGGCGGGCCAGCGCGCGGAAGGCGCCCAGAACCCCGGCAGCGCCGCTGATGGCGTCCAGACCCTTGCCGCGCACGTCACCGATGATCACGCGGGTGCCCGACGCCGTCCGCGCCGCCGCGAACAGGTCGCCGCCCAGCTGCGCGCCCTCCTCGGCCGCCAGGTAGAGGGAGGCGAGGTGCAAGGGCCCGCTGCGTACGGGCAGGGGGCGCAGAACGCTGCGCTGAGCGGCCTCGGCCACCGTGCGCAGCTGCACCATCTCCGCCGCGTTGCGCTCCCGCAGGCCGGCGAAGAACGTGACGATCGCCGAGATCAGGAACAGGGCGACGATCTGGTACATGTGATTGAGGTCGGTGATGCTGGAGCGCGTCAGGGCCACAGCCGCCTGGGCCAGCACCGCGACCATGCCGACGAAGGCGGTCAGGCGGGGGCCGGCGAACGACGCGGTGAGCGCCGGCGCCGCCACGAGGAACGGCCCGAGGTGCACCTCGGGGGGCACGTTGATGTCGATCACGGTCACGACGGCGATCAGTGCGAACGGCACCACGACAAGGGCCGCACCCGGCCCGGTGCCGTCCCGTTTCCACCCGCGCCCTCGCCGGTACCCCATGAGTCCGGGATACCGCACCTGCCCGGCCGCCGCTCCTTCTGGACGAAGGTCCGAGGCCCGCTCCCGGCGCCCGCGGGGCCCCTCAGCCCTCCAGCAGGACGCCGAGCTCGCGGGAGAAGACCCGCCGGCCGGCGGTCGCCAGCAGAGGATCGGCCCAGTGGGGCAGCAGCCGCACGCGCAGTTCCTCGACCCAGATGACGTGCGAGCCCGACTCGGTCGGCCGGACGTCGATCGAGGCCCGGCCCCGCACCACCGAACCCCGCTTCTCCAGCGCGCACACCCCGGCCCGGCCCGCGGCGGGCGGGGTCCACCGCACCACTTCCATGGGATCGTCGAAGCCCAGCGGGCCCAGACCGGTCCTGGCGACGAGGACCGTGCCGGTCCGGGTGGGCCGGCCCGTCGTGACGGCGACCGAGGTGAACGGAACCGTCCCGCCGTGCCGGTCCCAGTCGGTCACCCGTCGCCACGCCTCGGCGGCGGGCAGGGGAGTGAAACGCTCGATGCGGAATACGGCCACAGGCCGATCCTAGGACGTGCACCGCCTGCGGGCCGGGGAGCGGAACACGCGGGTCGCCCCCGGACGGACTACTCGTCCGACGCCCGGCCCGCCACCACCAGGCCCGGCAGATGTTCCTCGATCTCCTGTCGCGCGCCGTCCGGCAGCCCGGAGTCCGTCACGAAGGTGTCGACCTCGTCGAGCGTGGCGAAGGAACTCAGCCCCACCGTGCCCCACTTGGTGTGGTCGGCCACCACGACGACGCGGCGGGCCGCCCGGACGAGGCGCCGGTTCGTCTCGGCCTCGGCCAGGTTCGGCGTGGACAGCCCCGCCTCGACCGAGATGCCGTGCACTCCGAGGAAGAGGACGTCGAAGTGGAGCGAACCGATCGCCCGGTCCGCGACCGGGCCGACGAGCGAGTCCGACGGCGTACGGACACCGCCGGTCAGCACCACCGTCGCCGCGCCGGCGCGCGCACCGCCCGACGACGTCGGACGCTGGGCGCCGTGGAACACGTCGGCGACCCGCCCCGAATTCGTCACGACCGTGAGCCCCGGCACCTCGAGGAGGTGCCGGGCCAGCGCGAACGTGGTCGTGCCGCCCGAGAGCGCGATGGCGCTGCCGGGCACGACCATCGCGGCCGCCGTGCGGGCGATGTCCTCCTTGGCGCTGAGCTCCAGCGTCGACTTGGCCTCGAAGCCGGGCTCGTGCGTGCTCGCCTCGACGACCGGGACCGCGCCGCCGTGGACCTTCTCGATGACGCCCTGGCGCGCCAGGGCGTCCAGATCCCGGCGGATGGTCATGTCGGAGACGCTCAGCTTGCGGGTCAGCTCGTTCACCCTGACCCCGCCGCGCTTGCGCACATCGTCGAGGATGAGCGCGCGCCGCTGCTCCGCGAGCAGATTCTGGTTCTCGCTCAACGCCGGGCCCGGTCCTTCCGTCTGTCCGCACGGTCCGGCAGCGGTCCTGCGGGACGGCCTCATCCTCCCACGCAGGTACGCACGCCGTCCCACTGGGGAGATTCCGTGAGAGCCGGTGCGCCGAGTGCCCCGTATCCGGGATGGTGGTGACTGCGCATCAGCCCGGACCCGTGCATCAGCCCGGACCCGTGCATCAGCCCGGACCCGTGCATCAGCCCGGTCACCGCCGCACCCCTCCCGCCGGTCCCCATCGCACGGACCAGAGAGCGAGTCACCGACCTTGTCCCCTGCTCCCCAGGCCGAGGCCGCCCCGAGCCGCGGCGTCGCACTGGAACTGCTCGTCCACGGTGTCGGCGGCACCACCCCGCAGGAGATGCTCGGCGACCCTCGGATCACCAGGATCACCGGTGACGCCACGGCGGCCGTCTACCGGCGAACCGAGGACGTGGGCGCCGAGCAGCACCCCGGACGTCATCAGGGCGGACCCGTCGCCGAGGCCTACTGCTGGTCCAATCTGACCTCGGGCAACGGCTCCCGTGCCCTGTGGCTGCTGCTGCTCCCCTTCATGGTGGTCAACCTCGCCCACTGGATGCGCCCCACGGCCCAGGGGCGCGCCCGGACCGTGCGGCTGTACGGCGTGCTGGTGCGGCTCCTCGCGCTCAGCCTCACCGTGCTGCTGACCGCCGCTGCCTGCGAGGTCGCCCTCGACCTGGTGGCATGGCAGTGCGCCGGGACTCCCGAGTGCTCCGCGCAGCGCTCCTGGCTCGGCTTCCTCTCCACCCACCAGGACGGGTGGTTCGCCCAGCCCGGACGGCGCCTCGCCGTCGCCGCACTCGTGCCCGCCGCCCTGGTCGGACTGCTCTGGTACCTCTCCGACCGCACCTGGAGCGCCTACGAGTCGCAGCGCCCGCTGACCTGGGACGAACCGGACAGCACGGAGACGGACGAGGAACCGGACGCGGACGTGGTGACGGAGTCCGGCCCGCCCCGGATCCGCCCCGCCCTCGGCAGGCCCGGGTTCTGGTACGGACGCCGGCTGGTGGCCCGGCTCCGCGCGGCGCACACCGCGGCCGGATTCCTCACCGTCGCCGCCGCCGTCGGCTCCACCGCCGCACGGTACGACCGTGACGCCGGCAGCCCCGTCCCCTCTGCGGCCGGCACCCTGTTCGAGACCGCTCTCGCCCTGTGCGCACTCGTCGTCCTCGCCGTGGTCTGCCACCGGGGACGCAGCGAGCGACGCCTGGACAACCGGGTCGACCGCGCCGTCACCACCTTCCTGCCCGGCGCCGCTCTCGGCCTGCTGCTCAGCTCGGTCGTGTACGCGGGCTGGTCGCGTCCCGACTGGGTCTCCTCGGGCACCCTTCCCGGGGAGACCGTCTTCCGCGCGCTGACCCTGGGCCAGGGCCTGCTCGTCGTCGTACTCGCCGGGGTGGCGCTGAACCTCCACCGGCGCGCACCCGAGCCGCGCACCACCCTGCACGGGCTCGGCGGGCCCGCCGTGGCCATGCTGGCCTGCGCCCTCGGCGGTGTGATGACCGGCGGGATCGCGCAGCGCGTCGCCGACTGGCTGGACGGCCCCGGGACCCCCGGCATGGGGGCGGGCGCCGACATACCGGGACCCCCCGTGCTCCTCAGCTGGCAGGCCTCCGTCATCCCCGTCCTGCTGCTGCTCCTGCTCCTCCCCGTCATCTGGCTGGCGGTCCGCACCATGCGCCGCGCCCGGACGCTGGGTCCCGCGATCGAGGCGGAGTACGAGGAGAAGCACCCCGAGCCGGGACGCACCCGGAGGATCGCCCGGACCAGAGCCACCGCCGCGCTCACCGACTCCGCGCCGGGGATCCTCGGACTGCTCTCCGCGGCCACCCTGCTCCTCGGCACCGGGGCGGTGGCCGGGTCCTGGCTCGCCGGCGAGGTCCCCGGACTCGCGATGGACGGCACGGGCCCGTTCGTCGAATCACTCGCCGAGACGGCCCAGTCGACCGGCTCCTGGCTGACCGGGTTCGGCGTCATACTGTTCGTCACCTGGGGCCGGCGCGCCTACCGCGACGTCTCCGCACGGCGCACCATCGGCATCCTCTGGGACGTCGGTACGTTCTGGCCGCGAGCGGCCCACCCCTTCGCGCCCCCCTGCTACGCCGAGCGCGCGGTCCCGGACCTCTCCTCCCGGATGTGCGCCTGGACGGGGCGCACCCGTGGCAGGCTCGTCATCTCAGGCCACTCCCAGGGCAGCGTGCTCGCCGCGGCAGCGGTGTGGCAGCTCCCCGACTCCGCGCGGCGCCGGGTCGCGCTGCTCACGTACGGCTCCCCGATCGAGCGGCTGTACGGGCGCTGGTTCCCCGCCTACTTCGGCCGCGTCCCGCTGGAGGGACTGCAGCGGTCCGTGCACTGCTGGCGCAATCTCTGGCGTGCCACCGACCCGATCGGCGGCCCGGTCCGTATCGACGAGGGGCCGGGTGGCCACGAGGTGGACCGGGGCCCGCTGAAGGACCCGCTGGTCTACGGCCGTACCGCCGAACACCCGCTCCCCGAACCGGTCCTGGGGCACTCCGACTACCAGGCCGACCCCGTCTTCGCGGTGGAGCGCGCCGCCCTTCTGGAACGGCTCGGACCAGTCCTGCCCCACCAGCAGCCCGGCACGGGTGCCGAGTGCGGTGACGCAGCGGACGGCACGACTCAGGCCGGCACCGGTCAGGGAAGCGCCGGGAGGTCCTCGGGATAGAGCATGGTCAGGTCGTCCGTGCTCGGATCGGCGAGCTGGGCGACCCGGCCCGCGTGCCGCTCCACCATCGACTCGAAGGTCTGGCGGGCCGTCCGGCCGTTGCCGAACGCGGGGCCCTTGGGAAGCACGGTGAAGTACTTGACCAGCGCTTCCCCCGTCCCGTCCGCCAGGCTGTACTCGTGTTCCTGGGTCTGCTGCTCGACGATCCGCAGCAGCTCCTCGGGCGCGTAGTCGCTGAAGGTGATCGTCCGCGAGAAGCGTGACGCCACCCCGGGGTTGACGGTGAGGAATCGCTCCATCTCGTGGGTGTACCCGGCGACGATCACCACCACGGCGTCGCGGTGGTCCTCCATCAGCTTCACCAGGGTGTCGATGGCCTCGCGGCCGAAGTCGCGTCCCGAGTCCTCGGGGGAGAGCGCGTACGCCTCGTCGACGAACAGGACACCGCCGCGCGCCCGGTCGAAGGCCTCCTGGGTACGGATGGCCGTCGACCCGATGTGCTCGCCGACCAGATCGACGCGGGAGACCTCCACCAGATGGCCGTGCTCCAGGACACCGAGCGAGGCCAGGATCTCGCCGTACAGCCGGGCCACCGTCGTCTTGCCCGTGCCGGGCGAGCCCGTGAAGACGAGGTGCCGGCGCACGGAGGCCGCTTTCAGACCGGCCAGCCTGCGGCGCCGCCCGACCTCGATCATGTCGGTGAGCGCCCGCACCTCGCGCTTGACGCTGTCCAGCCCCACCAGCGCGTCGAGCTCGCCCAGCACGGCGTCGGAGTCGCGTGCGGGCCCGGCCGGGGCGGGTGCGGGGGCGGCCGGCTCCGAAGTCCGCTGTCCGGGCATGGCGCCGAGCAGCCCGGGCGTGGTCTGCGTCGCCGTCAGGACCGCGGGTGCCGGGGGAGTGGCGCCGCGCAGTCCGCTCTCGTCGCTGGTGCAGTCCTGTGCCACCGGACCGGCGGTGTGCCCGTCGCCGGAGCCCTCGGCGAATTCGTAGCCGCCGCGCGCGCACCGTTCGGTGCGGCACCGCGTCAGCGTGGAGCGGCAGCCGTCCATCACATGGAAACCGTAGCCCTCGCTCCCCGTGACCCGGCAGCTGTCGAAGGTGCCGCGGCCCTCGGCGGAGACGTAGAAGCCGGCCTCGGCGGGGGAGGTGACCGTGCACCTCTCGATCGTCGGGTCGGCGCCCTTGGTCACGATGACCCCGGTCTGCGCGGCGTCGATGGTGCAGTTGTTCAGCGTGCCGCCGCTGCCGTGGTCGCGGAACCACGCCCCGGTGGATGCCTCGCGGATCCGGCAGTCGTCGAGCTGGGCCGTGGCGCCGTCGCTGACCGAGACCGCCGTGTTGCGGATCTGGGACAGGTCGCTGTCCACGACGTCGGCGCGCGAACCGCGGTCGAGGACGAAGAGGGCGTCGGGCACGTCGTGGACGCGGCACGCGTCGAGTATCACCGTGGCGCCGTCGCTGACCCAGACCGCCGGGTAGTCGCCCGTACTGTCGTGGATCTCGCACTGGTTGGCGTCGACACGCGTGCCGGGGTCCCAGACCGAGAGGCCGTTGCGGCCGAACCGGCGGACGGTGGAGCGGGTCAGGGTGAGCACCGAACGGGACCGCAGATCGACCGCGTTCTCCGGGATGTCGTGGATGTCGCAGTCGGCCAGCGTGACGACGGCGTCGGTGTCCAGCGTGACGCCGTCGGAGGACGTGCGGTGCACGGTGCAGTCCGTGAGGTGCGCGGTCCCGCGGGAGGCGACCTGCACCCCGCTGCCCTTGATCTCGTACACCTCGCAGCCCACCGCCTCCAGTCCGCTGCCCTCCCCGGTCACGCTCAGACCGGCGCCTGACGCGTGGTGCACGCGGCAGCGTTCGAGCCGGGGGTGCGCGCCGTCCCGTACGGAGACGCCGGACTGTCCGGCCGAGACGATCTCGCACTCCTCGAACACGCCCCCGGCGCCGTCGAGTACGGCGATGCCCACGCCGGCCGGATTGTCCACGGTGCAGCGGCGCACGGTGGGCCTGGCCGAGCCCCGCACCTCCAGTCCGGCGGCCGACCTGGTCACGATGCGCAGGTCCGACAGCTCGGGAGCGCCCTCCTCGACCAGCAGCGCGGGGGCGGCGGAGTCCTGGCCCTCCACATGGAGGTCCTGGAGGACGGCGGATGCGCGGACGGTCAGGGGAACTCCGTCGGCCGGCGCGATCCGGACCGACCCCGCGGAACCCTCGGGGCCGCGCAGCGTCACCGCGCGGTGGACGACGAGATTCTCCCGGTAGGTGCCGGGGGCGACGGTGAGGACGTCACCGTCCGCTGCGGCCTCCAGGGCTGCGGTGAGGGAAGCGTATTCGCCCGTTCGGCGCCGCCATCGGGATGTGCCGGTGTGCGTCACCTGGACCGTGCCCTGTGCCATGGTGCTGCTGAGCCCCCACCTCGTGCCGTGTGCGCTGCCTCGTGCCTGTCCGCCCGGCCGCCGGTCCACCGGCAGCCCTCCGGCCCGCCTGCCGAGGAGTCGGGCGGGCCGGTCCACCGTAGCGCGCGCGACGGGCGCGAGTTGACGAGTCGGCTGCTGAGAGGCCCTGCTCGGCCGCGGACGAGGGGAACTGCGCCCCCGGGTTCAGCTGCCCGTACCCGTTCTGCCCCAGTCGGGGCCGACTTCGGCCCATGCGCGGTCGAGCCGTTCGTACCGCCGTTGCATCATGCGCCATACGACGACCCTGCGGGCGAATTCCGTCAGACCGGCGGCGGCCAGTGCGGCGCCGAGACCCGCGAGCGCCGCATGGGTGTGAGCCGTCGAGGTGTCCATGGGACGCGTCGCCGCGTTCCCCGAGTCGTCCGTCCAGATCCTGATCGGGCTGCCGGGTGCGGTCTTCGTGGCCGCCGTCGACACGGTGCCTCTTCGTGCCGTACCGTCCGGGGCGCGCCAGTCGGCCACCACGGACGTACGCATGGAGCTTTCGGTGACGGCCGTCTCGGGCTCCTGGGCGAACCGGGAGGGGCCCGAGGGCCCGCGGACCACGACGGCCGGGGTGAGATGGCGTTGCTCGTGCTGGGCCCGCACCGTCCGACGGAGCGCGTCGTCCGTGAGCGAACCGGTCTTCCATCCGAGCACCGGAGCGACCAGCAGCATCAACAGCAGGGCGGTCAGCGCCACCCATGCCTCGTGACGGTCGGTGCGCCGGCACACGGGATTGTGCCGCCACCGCCGGATTCCCAGAAGTGCTCGCACAGTCATGCACCCCCTTCCCTACCCGTGATAACCCGACAGGGCGGCGACTGCGTCCGGATCCTGCGAAGAGAGAGCAACCTCACGCCGCCAACGCCCTCTTTCGTTCCCCGAGTTCCCCGGGGCTCCTGTGGACCCACGCACGGTCAGCCGAGCACCCGTACCGGGTCCCCCACCCGGATCACGCCGGTGCCGTCGGGAATCAGGTTCTGGCCGAAGAGCAGGTGCTTCCCCTCGCGGCGGTGCCGGGCCAGCGTGCGGAGCGGCTCCTTGCCCCGCTCCGCCGTCCGCTGGTCCGTGGTCGTGATGACACACCGGCCGCACGGCTTCACGACGCGGAACGCGACCTCCCCGATCACGATCCGCTTCCAGCCGTCCTCGGCCCAGGGCGCCGTCCCCTCCACCACCACGTTCGGCCGGAACCGGTCCATCGGCAGCGGCCCCTCCTCCGGGTGATCCCCCTGCGCCACCAGCGCGTTGAGCGCGTCGAGCGAGGAACGGGCGGTGAGGAGCAGCGGGAAGCCGTCCGCGAAGGACACGGTCTCGCCCGGGCGGCCGAACTCCGGATCGACGGGCCTGCGATGCGACGGCGCGTCCAGATGGACGAGCCGGACCTCCGCATCGAGGCGCGCGCCGAGCCAGGTGTGTGCCTCCCCGGAGGCCGGCACCACCTCGACCTTGCTCCGGTGGAGCTCGGCGGTCATGGTGCGGGCCTGATCGGGCACCCCCACCGTGAGCGGCGCACTCCCGGGCGCGGACAGCGACACCCCGCCGTCCGCCAGTGTTTCGGCGGACAGCTGTGCCATGCGCGGCAGCTGACGCTGGGTGACGACCCTGTTCTCGCCGTCGATCAGCATCCAGCGACGGTCGCCGCCGAGTCCCCATGGCTCGACGACGGCCTGGTCCGCCGCACGGGCGGCCAGCGACTTGACCGGGTGGACGTACACGGCACCGAGTGAGGGAGAGTGCATGCCCTCATCCTGCCAGCCGTCACCGACCGTGTGCGGCAGCGCCGGTCAGTACCCCCGGCCCTGGTACGGGCGGTTGTAGGGCTCCTCGTACGGCGACTGCGCGGGCGCGGGCCGCGGCGACGCGGGACGCATCGCCTCGTAGCCCGTGCCGGGCCGCTGCGGCTGCGCCTGCTGCTGGTAGCCGCGGGGCGCGGACGGCTGCTGCGGGATGTAGGGCGCCGGCGCGTGCTGCAACTGTGCGGGCTGCATCATCGGCGCCTGCTGCATCCCGGCGTTCTGGTACTGCGGCTGGGCCGCCTGCTGCGGATAGCCGTAGGACCCGGAGTGCTGCGACGGAGCCGCAGGCAGGGCCGGGAGCGCCGACGGCAGAGCCGGCAGGTAGCTGTTCCCGGTGTCGTAGGCGGCAGGGACCCGGATCGGTGCGATCTGAGGGGTCCCCCGCTCGGCGACCAGGGAGTCGTAGATCGGGGTGTCGGGGAACGACGGCGCGGCGTAGTAGCCGCTGCCGTAGGTGGAGCGGGGGGAGGTCATGACACATAAGTTAAGCCCACGATGTGCTGGTTGGGGAGACCCAATCTTGGGCTCATCCTTTTTATGCTGGTTCTGTCCCCTTGACCTGGCAAAACATCGTCAAAACTCCCGTCGGCGGAGGGGGTATTTTCGTCGGATGGCCCGATCGATGACGGTACGTTTCGAATGGGCTACAAAGGGCGACACCCCTGTGGGCGTACCGGGACGGGTATTCCCGGCCACTGTCGCCTCGCGCCAAGGGGCCGGGGCACCTGGACCGCCGGCGCCGCCGACCTCGGCCGGCGGAGTCTCGGGCCTCATGCCTCCGGGCGGTCAGGGATGTCGAGCCGGCGACTGGATCGCCCACCGGTAACACCACACCCGGACCCTGCTCCGCCTCGCCACCCGGCCGCCTCGACCGAAGACTTGGTATGGATGACGGAAGGCGGATCGTGCAATCAGACGCGGACGCGGGTTCGTCGGACTGGGCGAGGGCCTGGATGCGCGCCACTTTCACCCGCGGTCTCCGCTCCGAGGAGGTGTTCGTCCGCCAAGGATCCGATCCGGAGCAGGTGCGTCTGCTCGGCTGGGACGCAGCCTCGGAGCTGCTCCCGGGGGATTCGGGTGACGGGACGGTCTCGCTTCTGCGGGCCGGCAGGGTCGGTGAACGGGCCTTCTGTGTCGAGGCGGACGGCGGTATCGGCTTCGGCGAAGAAGCGCTCACCGCGGCACTTCACCCCGGACGACGCAGCCCTCGCCAGGCCCTGGCCCAGCCTGACGCCCGCCGAGGACGACGCACCAGCAGCACCGCTGAGCACCACCTGACATGGCTGAGGGACCGGTCCCGCCCGGGACCGCCCCGGATCCCGGGCCTTCAAGTGGAATGTGCTGAACGGCAGGACCTCGGGATCCCCGTGGGGCCGGTCGACGATTCAGCTGCCTTCATCACGGCGTACGCGGCCGGTCGTGGCGCACCGGGACGTTCAGGATCCCTGAACGCGCCCACCTGCTCCGGCAGTCGGGGACGGCCCGCCTCGTGGGGCTCCCGGGACCGTGTGAACAGGCGTCTTCCGGGCAGCCTGACGACGGGTGGGTATGCCGCGCGCCCGGATACGGAGAACATGGTGACGTACGATCAGGATGAGGCCGAGCAGCTCCGGGAGGAGCTCGAGGACGCGATAGGCCACTACATGGTGGCGGTGGCGGCCAAACTCCTCGACGAGGGACTTCCGGTGGCCGGCATTTCCGCATTCGGCGCGTACGACGATCCGGGCCAGGCGGAATTCGACGGTGACGTCGAGGGCAGCGTGGAATTCACGCAGGCGTTCCAGCGAAGCCTCTCCTCCCAGGAAGGCGGCGCGGGTCTTCTCTGGTGCGGCGTCTCCGGCTGGTGTCTCTTTCTCACACCTCAGGGATCCGGACAGGTACTCATGGATTCGGCCCGCTGGATGGGCGCCGGTCTGCTGCCTGCGCCGGCGCGGGTCGCCGCGTTCCTCTCCGCGGCGCGACTCGATCCGTCGTCCGCGGGCAGCGGCGAGCGGCCGTTCTACCGTGCCCCGCGCAGCGGACCCGTGGCACTGCTCGACCGGCTCCACGGACTCGAGGACGCCGGATCCGCAGCCGAGGAGCGGTTCTTCGACCGGCGGTTCGCGAGTGTGCGGACCGGCGCCTACGAGCGACGCGTCGTCGACGCGCTCACCGCGCCGAAGCAGGGCGTCGTCGACCTGGCGCTGCACACGGGAGAACTCGACTCCCTGGTCCGGTTCCTGGAGTACGTCGAAGGAGTGGCGCCGAGCCGCGACGCCCGGGAGCTGGCGCGGAGGCTGGGATCGGACCTCTCCCTGCGCGCACGGGACGGTCGCGCGAGTCATCAGGAGCACCGGACCGCCTTCGACTACGCCGTGTCCGACCGGTCGGCCGGCGGCCCGACGGACTGACGGCTGCGGGACGCACCCGGCACTCTCCGGCGGGTCCGGGAGGGGCGGGGCACGGTGGCGCGGGCTCCCGGCATAGGTTGGCCGTTCCATCCGGCCTACCGTGACAAGGACCAGCCATGCCCAGCAGCACCAGGATCCGTCTGGTCGAACCCTCCGACGCCGCCCCGATCGCCGCGCACCGGGTGCGGGACGTCGAGGCGTTCCGGCGGTGGGAACCGGCCCAGCCGGCCGGCTTCTTCACCCCGGAGGGCCAGGCGGAGCGGATCGGGAAGCTGTTGGCGGGGCACCGCGCCGGCACGGTCTGGCCCGGCGTCGTGCTCGCCGACGACCAGGTGATCGGGCAGGTCACCGTGGGCGGCATCCTGCCGCAGCCGCACCTGCGCCGTTGCTCCCTCGGCTACTGGATCGCGAGCGTCGCCCAGAACCAGGGGCACGCGGGTCGCGCCGTCGGGCTCGCGCTCCGGGTGATGTCGGACGAGCTGGGGCTCCACCGCGTCGAGGCGTCCACGAATCCGGAGAACCTGCCGTCGCAGCGGGTGCTGCGCCGCAACGGGTTCAGCCCGTACGGCGTCGCGCACTCCTCGATCTTTCTCGACGGGGGCTGGCGGGACGGGCTGCTCTGGGAGCGGATCCTCGGTGACTGAGGGGCCGGCCCGGGGCCTGCTGCCCCCTCAGTGCGGTGCGGGCTGTGGATTCAGGGCGTTGTCGATGCTGCAGCCGCCCTCTCCGGGCATGCGCTGGATCCTGGGCGGTACCCACACCTCGGTGGATCCGGGGCCCACACGGGCGAGGAGGCAGTCCGTCGGGTCGAAGCCGTTGCCCTCGCCCAGCAGGAGAACACCGACCCGGCCGCCGGTCGCCTTCACGACGGTGCGGATCGCCGGATCCAGGTCCAGCGCCGCGAGGGTACGGCGGACCTCGGCCTCGTCGACCCGGCCGCCCTCCGGAACCCGGGGAAGTTTCGCGCGGAGCTCCTCGTACGGCAGCTCGGGCGGTTCGGGCGCCGGGGCGAAGGTCAGCGGAGGACCGTCCGGGCAGTCCACGTCACGGGGGGCCTCGTCCCATTCCGACCGGGACGACACCCGCAGCGTGAAACAGCGCCGCACGGTGACCTCCTCGACGTCGATCCACCCGTTGTACGCCGAGCCGGTGGTGCGGACGACCACGACGACGCCGTCCCCGTCGTGCGTCGACGTACCCGTCAGCCGCATGACCTCCACCCCGTCGACGCCGGAGGCGTTGCGCCCGACCTCCTCCGCCGTGCGCGGACGCTGGCTGTACAGCAGCCGGCCCGCCCTCCCGGCCACCTCCCGCGCGGCGTCCGTCGCCTCGTCGTCGGACGGCTGCACCAGGCCGCAGCCGGAGATGAACAGCAACAGCGGTGCGAGCACAAGGAGTCGGCGCATGCGTTCACCCTTCCGAGTGCCGCCCGCGGCGGGCACCCGCTGACGTACTCGGACCGGAGTAGGCGATCGTACTCAGGCGGTACGGCCGACGGGACCGGGCGTACCCCCTCGGGGTGCGCAGAGTGTCAGCCCGTGGGCGAGGAGGCCGCCCGTGAGGCGGACCAGGAGGCGAGCAGACGCAGGGAGTCCTCGGAGGGGGAGCCCGGCTCGGCGGTGTAGACGGTCAGGGTGAGGCCGGGTTCGGCGGCCATCTCCAGGCTCTCGTAGGCGAGGGTGAGGTCCCCGACCGCCTGATGCCGGAAGCGTTTGGTGCCGGCACCGTGGTGGCGGATGTCGTGGGCGCCCCAGCGGGTGCGGAACTCGTCGCTGCGGGTGGACAGCTCGCCGACGAGATCATGCAGGTCCTTGTCGTGCGGATTGCGGCCGGCCTCGGTGCGCAGGATGGCGACGGTGACGTCGGCCGCGAGCTCCCAGTCGGGGTAGAAGCGCCGGGAGGCGGGGTCCAGAAAGGTGAACCGGGCGAGGTTGGCCTGGTTGTGAGGGGTGGCGTGGACATCGCTGTAGAAGGCGTGGGCGAGGGCGTTCGTGGCGAGGACGTCCATGCGGCCGTTGCGGACGAACGCCGGACCGGCCGTGATCGCGTCCAGGGTCCACTGCAGACTGCGGTGCGGGACCCACTGTCCCCTGGCCCGACGGCGCCGGGGGCGCGTGAGTGCGTCGGACCCGTCCGCGGCCTGTGCCAGATGGAGCAGGTACGCACGCTCGGCTTCGTCGAGCCGCAGGGCCCGCGCGACGGCCTCCAGCACGGTCGGTGAGACGCCGGCGAGACTCCCGCGCTCCAGCTTCGCGTAGTACTCCACGCTCATGTCGGCGAGCGCCGCGACCTCGCTCCTGCGCAGGCCGGGGACGCGCCGTCGGCTGCCGGAGGGCAGTCCCGCCTGCTCGGGGCTGATCTTCGCACGCCGCGAGGTGAGGAACTCGCGGACCTCTTCACGGTTGTCCACACCTCGACAGTACGTCCCGCGTACGGCCACAGGGATGTACTGGCGGTACACCCCTCGACGGTGACTCGCTGCGCCCCCGGAAAGGGCGTTACCTGGGTGATGTGGGGCTTCTCCCGCTGCCGTGCACGCGGTCGGTGGGGGGCGGCCCCCCCCGCCCTGCGGGCGTCCGGCTGTCCGGACAGGCCCGCACACCGCACCCGGCGCCTGCCCGCACCCCCGGCAGCGCGTCTTCCGGCACCGAAGGAGTCCTCCCATGCGCGGAGCAGTCATCCACGCCCCCGGCGACGTCCGCTTCGAGACCCTGGACGACCCGAAGATCCTCTCGCCCACGGACGCGGTCATCCGTACCGCCGTCACGTGCGTGTGCGGGTCGGACCTGTGGGCCTGGCGGGGCCTGGAGCCGATCGGCGACCCGCACCCCATGGGGCACGAGTACGTCGGCTTCGTGGAGGAGGTCGGCAGCGAGGTCACCTCGGTCGAGCCCGGCCAGTTCGTGATCGGCTCGTTCGCCACCTCGGACAACACCTGTGCGAACTGCCGCAACGGCTTCCAGTCCCACTGTGTGCACCGCGAGTTCATGAGCACCTGCCAGGCCGACCGCGTGCGCATCCCCCACGCGCAGGGCACCCTCGTGGCCACCGACGAGGTGCCGGCCGAGGAGCTCTGGCCGAGCCTGCTGGCCGTGTCCGACGTGATGGGCACCGGCTGGTGGGCCGCCGACGCCGCGGAGGTGAAGCCCGGCTCCACCGCCGTGATTGTGGGGGACGGCGCGGTAGGCCTCTCCGCCGTGATCGCGGCCAAGGAGAGGGGTGCGGAGCGGATCATCGCCATGTCCCGTCACGAGACCCGGCAGAAGCTGGCCCGCGAGTTCGGTGCGACGGACATCGTCACCGAGCGTGGCGACGAGGGCATCGCCCGGATCAAGGATCTCACCGGTGGTATCGGCGCCGACAGCGTCCTGGAATGCGTCGGCACCGCCCAGGCCATGCGGCAGGCTCTGCACTCCGCACGGCCCGGCGGCAGCCTCGGCTTCGTCGGCGTCCCCCACGAGGTGGCCCTCGACGGGCAGGAACTCTTCTTCTCCCACGTCGGGTTGCGCGGCGGCCCCGCCCCGGTGCGCCGCTATCTCCCCGACCTGATCGACCGGGTGCTGACCGGCCGTATCGAACCGGGCAAGGTGTTCGACCTCAGCCTGCCCCTGGACCAGGTCGCCGAGGGGTACAGGGCCATGGACGAGCGCCGCGCCGTCAAGGCCCTCCTCAAACCCTGACACCACACGCCCCACCCGTCCCGGGCGGTCGCCGCACGAGAACCGGCGGTCCCCACAGGAAGGACCTCTCATGACCACGTTCGCCCTCGTCGGCGCCGGGCCCGGCCTCGGGCTGGCCACGGCCCGCCGCTTCGGCGCTGCCGGACACGACGTCGCCCTGATCTCCCGCAGTGCCGAACACCTCGCCCTGACGGCCGAACTCGGCCGTGACGGCGTCCGGGCCCGCGGCCACCGTGCCGACGTCCTCGACCCGGAATCCCTCACGTCGGCGCTCCAGGAGGCCGCGGAGGCGCAGGGGCCGGTCGAGATCCTGCAGTACAGCCCCGTCCCTCGCGCCGACTTCATGAAGCCGGTGCTCGACACCACCGCGGAGGACCTCGACGATCCCCTGGCCTTCTCGCTCGGAGCGCCCCTCACCTGCGTGAACGCCGTCCTTCCCGGGATGCGGGCCCTGGGGCGCGGCACTCTGCTGTTCGTCAACGGCGGCAGCGCGGTGCGCCCGCACCCCGAGCGAGCCGGGACGTCGATCGCGTTCGCCGCCGAGAGCGCCTACGCACGCATGCTCCACGAGGTCCTGGCCGGCGAGAACATCCACGTCACGCAGCTGATCGTCCCCGGGGCCATCAGCCCCGACGCCGAGCACAGCAGCCCCGGCGTTCTCGCCGATCGCCTCCACACCCTCCACACCGAGCGCAGCGGTTTCCGGCACTACGCCGAGCCGATGCCCGACTGACCCGGCCGTGCCCACCCGCCGGCACCCCGCACCACCCGACCCGACCGAGGAACACCTGCCGTGGAACACATCACCCGGACCCCCACCGTCAAGGCCCCTGCCGCACGCTTCACCGGCGACGTCCACCTCAACATGATCGCGACCCCGGCCGAGCCGGCCCGGCTCGCCACCGCCCTGGTGCGCTTCGCCCCCGGCGCCCGGACCCACTGGCACTCCCACGCCAACGGCCAGACCCTCTACGTCACCGACGGCGTCGGGCTGGTCGGCACCCGTGACGGTGACGTCGTCCGTGTCGGCGCAGGCGAGACCGTCACGTGCCCGCCCGGCGAGGAGCACTGGCACGGCGGCACCGACACCACCCTGATGGCCCACATCGCCATCGTCGTCGGCGACGCCGACGGTGACGGGACCACCTGGCTGGAGCCGGTCACCGACGAGCAGTACGCCACGGCCCTCGCCGCCACCCGCTGAGGCGAGCCGCCGTCCGGCGCGGGTGGGGACGGCCGTCCCCACCCGCGTGCGTGAAGCGGCCGGTCCGCGCCTCGTGGGGGACCCCTGGTCCCCGATCCGGGCGAATGCGCGCAACGGGGCACCGAGCGGTGCTTTGATCGTGCGGGGTGCGGGGTGCGGGGTGCGGGGTGCGGGGAGCGGGGGCCGGCGGTGGACCGACGGCACCTGTCCCGTCGAGACTGTGGGCTCCCCGCAGGACCGGGGACTAGGTTGGCGGGAGACTCTCCGGCGTAGCCGGACGCGTGATGGGGGCGGGCATGACCATGCAAAAGGGAACCAACGTCGCGGTGCCGGCGCACGCCGTGCGGGTCGAGCTGGGCTGGCGCGCCTCTCCGGGGACACCCGACGTGGACGCCTCGGCGCTCCTGCTGGTGTCGGGAAAGGTGCGCAGCGACGCGGACTTCGTCTTCTACAACCAGCCGGTGCACGGGTCCGGCGCGGTGCGCCACGAGGGCAAGCGCACGGACGGGGGCGTCGTCACGGACAGCCTCACCGTCGACTTCGCCCGGATGGAGCCGGCGATCGACCGCGTCGTGGTGGCCGCCTCGGCGGACGGCGGCACCTTCGGGCGCGTGACCGGCCTCTACGTGAGGATCGTGGACGCGGCCGGCGGTTCCGAGATCGCGCGTTTCGACAGTGCGGACGCGACGGTCGAGACCGCCTTCATCCTCGGCGAGCTGTACCTGCGCCAGGGCGCCTGGAAGTTCCGGGCGGTGGGACAGGGCTACGACACCGGACTCGCGGGCCTCGCGACGGACTTCGGCATCTCCGTCGACGAGCCGCAGCAGGTGCCGCCGGCCCCGCAGCCGGCGCGGGCCCCCCAGCCGCCGGCACGCCCCGCACCCCAGGCCGCCCCGGCACCGCCGCCCGCGCCCCCCGTCGTGCAGGCCGTCAGGCTGACCAAGGTCACCCTGACGAAGGAGGCTCCCTCGGTATCGCTCTCGAAACAGGGCGGAACGTCCGGGGTGCTCCGCGTCAACCTCAACTGGGAGGTGCGCAAGCAGTTCAAGGGCTGGGGGGCGAAGCTCGGGAGGGCCGTCGCCGTGCACGGCGACCTGGATCTCGACCTCTGCGCCCTGTACGAACTCACCGACGGGAGCAAGGGAGTCGTCCAGGCCCTCGGGAACGCCTTCGGTTCCCTCCGGCAGCCGCCCTGGATCCACCTCGACGGGGACGACCGCACGGGCGCGGTGTCCACGGGCGAGAACCTGACGGTCAACCTCGACCACAAGGACCGGCTGCGCCGTGTCCTGATCTTCGTCACCATCTACGAAGGTGCCCGGAGCTTCGCCGATCTGCACGCCACCGTCACGCTCCAGCCGCAGAACGGCGCCGCGATCGACTTCTCGCTCGACGAGTGCACCGTGCCGTCCACGGTCTGCGCGCTCGCGCTGATCACGGGCGACGGGGGAGACCTCACCGTGCAGCGCGAGGCGCGCTACCTCGTTCCGCAGCGGGGCGTGAGCCCCCAGCGGACCATCGACGCCGCCTACGGGTGGGGCATGAACTGGACCCCCGGACGCAAGTGACCCCCCGCGGCCGGGTTCAGCCCTCCGGTGCGGCCTCGGGGCGGGCGTACGTACGCCCCTTCCAGGCCGCACCGCGGCCCCGGTGGTGCTGCACCGCCGAATCCACCGTCATCAGGAGGTAGAGGACGGCGGTGAAGGGCAGCAGCGGCGCCAGCCACAGCGACTGCCGGTAGTACCCGAGCATGGGCATGTACGTCCCCGCCATCACCGCCCAGGCCGCCCCGCCCGCCGACGCGGCCACCGGATCGCCCGCCGCCAGACCGGCGAACAGCGTGACGGGCGGAGCGACGTAGACGAGACCGAGCCCCAGGACCGTGCCGGCCAGCAGCACGGGGCTGTGCCGCAGTTGTGCGTACGCGCTGCGCGAGACCATCCGCCACAGGTCGATGAGGCAGGGGTACGGGCGCACGCTGTCCACCCGGTCCGCGAGCCCCAGCCAGATGCGGCCGCCCGAGCGGCGCACCGCACGCGCCAGCGACACGTCGTCGATGACCGCCTGGCGGATGGACTCCGGGATCCGTGCCCGCTCGGCCGCCCCGGCGCGCAGCAGCACACAGCCGCCGGCCGCAGCGGCGGTCCGCGACCCCACCGCGTTCACCCGGCGGAAGGGGTAGAGCTGCCCGAAGAAGTAGACGAACGCCGGCACGACCAGCCGCTCCCAGGTGCTCGTCACCCGCAGCCGCGCCATCTGCGAGACCAGGTCGAACCCGCCCGCCCCCTCGGCCCCGGCCGCCGCGACGAGCTCCCGCAGACTGTCCGGTTCATGAGCGATGTCGGCGTCCGTGAGGAGCAGGAACTCGGGCTTCCGCTGCCCGGCCAGCGCCATCCCGTGCCGCAGCGCCCAGAGTTTGCCCGTCCATCCCGGCTCCGGCTCGCCGGGGGTGACCACGGTCAGCGGCAGGCCCCCGCACCGGTCGGAGAGCGCCCGGGCCAGCTCACCCGTGCCGTCCTCGCTGCAGTCGTCGACCAGGAAGATCTCCGCGTCACCCGGATAGTCCTGGGCGAGCAGGGACGGCAGGCTCAGGGGCAGGACGTCCGCCTCGTCCCGCGCGGGGACGACCACGGCCACCGACGGCCAGCGCGCCGGTTCGCCGCGCACGGGGAGCCGCTGGTCGGTGCGCCAGAAGAAGCCCTGGCCCAGCAACAGCCACACCCACACGGTCAGTGAACCCACGGCGATCCAGGCAAGGGCGCTCATCCGTCGAAGTGTGCCCCACTCCGACGGTGCCGCAAGGGCTGTCGACTATGGTGACCGGGTGAAGATCGCACTCATGGACTCGGGGATCGGCCTGCTCGCGGCAGCGGCCGCGGTACGCCGGCTGCGGCCCGACGCGGACCTGGTGCTGTCGTCGGATCCCGGCTCGATGCCCTGGGGACCCCGCACGCCCGATGACGTGACCCGACTGGCGCTCGCCGTGGCGCGTGCGGCAGCCGAGCACCGGCCCGACGCCCTGATCGTCGCCTGCAACACCGCCTCCGTGCACGCTCTGCCCGCCCTGCGCGCCGAGCTGGAGCCCGGCATTCCGGTCATCGGTACGGTGCCGGCGATCAAGCCCGCCGCCGCCGGCGGCGGCCCCTTCGCGATCTGGGCCACACCGGCGACCACCGGGAGCCCGTACCAGCGGGGACTGATCCACGACTTCGCCCGCTCGGTGGACGTGACCGAAGTGCCCTGCCCGGGGCTCGCCGACGCCGTCGAGCACGCCGACGAGGAGGCGATCACCCGGGCCGTGGCCGCCGCGGCCGCGCTCACCCCGGCCGGTGTCACGGACGTCGTCCTCGGCTGCACCCACTACGAGCTGGTGGCCGAACGGATCCGCGCCGCCGTGGAGGGCGACCGCCCCGGCCGGGCGCCGCTCGTGCTCCACGGCTCGGCCGACGCGGTGGCCGCTCAGGCGCTGCGCCGGTTCGGGGCCGAACCCGCTCCGTCGGCCGAACCGTCCGGCACCCTCACCGTGCTCCTCGGCGGACACGCCGCAGATCTCACGGAACCCGCTCTGGCCTACGCGGAGGGACTCCTGCTCAAGGCCGTCAGCCCCGCGATCTGACCCGTCCGGCGCCTCGCCGGGGCCGCGCACCCCCTCCCCGCGGGCGGGAACGTGGGTACGCTGCTCGGCATGACGGACCATCCCGGCAACACGCGGCACGGTTCGAGCCAGGCCCCGAGTACGGTCTGGACGGGCCGGGCCACCAACCGCTTCCAGTGGCTGCTCGCGGCCGTGGGGGCGGGCTGCCTGGCACTCGGGATCGAGCTCGCCGTCGACTCGGCCTGGAGCGCCGGGATCGCCCCCCTGCTCATGTCCGTCATCGGCTGTGTCGCCGCCGGACTCCTGATCCTCTTCGGCACCCTCGCCTTCGTCCACGTCGCCGTGAAGGTGGACGGCGACGCCCTGGAGGTGCGCTGCGGACACGCCGGACTGCCCAGGCGCCGGATCCTGCTCACCCACGTGGTGGGCGCGGACTTCGCTCCCAAGGTCACCCCGCGCCAGTGGGGCGGCTGGGGCTACCGCTGGCGTCCCGACCAGGGCACGGCCGTGGTCGTGCGCCGGGGGGAGGGGCTGGTGCTCCTGCTGGGGGACGGCAGGACCTTCACCGTCACGGTGGACGACGCGGAGGCCGCCGTACGCTTCATCCGCGACCGCCTGCACCTCCCGGCCACCGGGAAGGCCGCGGGCTCCGCCTGAACCGACCCCCGCAGGACCCGCACACCGGACCCCGGCAGGGTGGGGCGGGCCGGTCCGGGACCGTCGTCCGGCGCGGCTGACGTCCTCACAGCAGCTCACCGTAGACTCCGGCAGGTGAGCGCCACCATCACCACCGCCGAACCGCCGCCCGCCCCCGCCTCCCGCAGCAGCACGCTGTGGCCGCGGCTCGTCCGGCCGGCCGCAGCCGTCCTGTCCGGTGTGCTGCTCTACGCGAGCTTCCCGCCCCGGCCCCTGTGGTGGCTGGTGCTGCCCGGCTTCGCCCTGCTGGGCTGGGTCCTGACCGCGCGCCGGGTGCGCGCGTCGCTGGGCCTCGGCCTGCTCGCGGGCCTCGGCTTCATGCTCCCGCTGCTCCACTGGACGGGCGAGGAGGTCGGCCCCGTCCCCTGGCTGGCCCTCGCCCTCGCCGAAGCGCTGTTCATCGCCGTCGGCTGCGCCGGTGTCGCCGCGGTCTCCCGGCTCCCGTACTGGCCCGTCTGGGCAGCGGCCGTCTGGACCCTCGACGAGGCGCTCCGGGCCCGGGTCCCGTTCGGCGGCTTTCCCTGGGGCAAGATCGCCTTCGGCCAGGCCGACAGCGCGTTCCTGCCGCTCGCCGCCCTCGGCGGCACCCCCCTGCTCTCCTTCGCCGTGGTGCTCTGCGGCTTCGGCCTCCTGGAAGCCGTACGGCAGGCCCGTCGCCACCACGCCACCGGCACCGTGCCCCGCTCCGCCGTGATCGCGGCGGCCGTCACCGTCGCCGCCCCCGTGGCCGCGGCACTGGCCGCCCTTCCGCTCGTGGACGACTCGCCCGAGGACGGCACCGCCACGGTCGCGGCGGTCCAGGGCAACGTGCCGCGTCTGGGTCTCGACTTCAACTCCCAGCGCAGGGCCGTCCTGGACAACCACGCGCAGCGCACCGAACAGCTCGCCCGGGACGTCGCGGACGGGAAGGTCGCGCAGCCCGACTTCGTCCTCTGGCCGGAGAACTCCTCCGACCTCGACCCCTACCGCAACGCCGACGCCCGCGAGGCCATCGACCGGGCCGTCCGGGCCATCGGCGCCCCCACCGTGGTCGGCGCCGTCCTCACCCCCGACACCGGACCGCTCCGCAACACCCTGATCCAGTGGGATCCGAAGAGCGGTCCCGTGGACACGTACGACAAGCGGCACATCCAGCCGTTCGGCGAGTACATGCCGATGCGCTCCGTCGCACGGATCTTCAGCAAGGACGTCGACCGGGTGCAGCGGGACTTCGGCTCCGGCACCAAGGTCGGCGTGTTCGACCTGGCGGGCACGAAGGTCGGGTTCGTGACCTGCTACGAGGCCGCGTTCGACGACGCCGTGCGCGACACGGTCGAGGACGGCGGACAGCTGATCGCCGTACCGAGCAACAACGCGACCTTCGGGCGCAGCGAGATGACCTACCAGCAGCTCGCGATGAGCCAGGTGCGGGCGGTCGAGCACGGGCGGTCCGTCGTCGTGCCCGTCACCAGCGGGGTCAGCGCGGTGATCCGGCCGGACGGCACGATCGTCGAGAAGACGAAGATGTTCACCCCGGACGCCCTGGTCGACGAGGTGCCCCTGCGCTCCTCGCTCACGCCGGCCACCCGGATGGGAACCCTCCCGGAGGGCGTCCTGGCGCTGCTCGCCCTGGGCGGGATCGGCTGGGCGGCCACCCGCTCGGTGCGCGGGAGGAGGGCGCGGAAGGACGCCGCGGCCGGCCCGCAGGACGCTCCGGCGGCCACGTAGGCTCGCCGCATGGCTACTCCTGACTTCATCCGAGACATCCGCGCCACCGCCGGCCACCAGCTGCTCCTGCTGCCGGGGGTCACCGCGGTCGTCTTCGACGATGCCGGCAGGGTGCTGCTCGGCCGGCGGGCCGACACCGGCGAGTGGTCGGTCATCGGAGGCATCGGGGAGCCCGGCGAGGAACCGGCGCTGACCGCCGAGCGTGAGGTGTACGAGGAGACCGCCGTGCGCTGCGTCGCGGAGCGGGTCGTGCTCACCCAGGCGCTGAAGCCGGTGCAGTACGCCAACGGCGACCGGTGCCAGTACGTCGACATCACCTTCCGCTGCCGGGCCACCGGCGGCGAGGCACGGGTGAACGACGACGAGTCGCTGGACGTCGCGTGGTTCGCCGTCGACGCGCTGCCGCCGCTGAGCGAGTTCGCGCTGTTCCGGATCAAGCAGTCCCTCACGGACGGCCCCACCTGGTTCGCGCGCACCCCCGGCGCCTGACCCTCGGGTCCGGGGCACGGGAAGCGGCGTTCCGGTGACCTCCCCAGGCGCGGAACGCAGCTTCCCGTACGTGTCCTCCGGAGCTCGCGCGTCCTGGCTGACCGCAGGTCCGTTTCACCCGGAAACGAGCGCGCAAACCTGAAGACGTGTGGAGGGCGGCCGGGGGCGCGTCCGACCCTGTCGCGCGTCCGACCGGAAGAGCACCGGCCTCCGTGCGCTCCCCGCCGTGAAAACCCCTCCCGAGCAGGCGTGAAGTACTTGTGAAGGGGTACGCGGTGCTCATGCTTCCTGTCGTACTCGTGCTCCTCCTCGGCCTCGTCCTCCTCTGCGCAGGGTTCGCGCTGGAGGAGGTGTGATGAATCACGGTCACGGCGCCTGCCGTCCGTGCTCCGGTCCGGCCCGGCAGGGCGGGGACGCCCTGGTGGCGGGGGTGTGGACAGGCGCCTCCGAAGTCGCGCGAGGTGCTGTCCGCGAACCGGGAGCCCTCCGACGGGCAAGGTGTCGCGCCGGTGGCCCTCCTGGCGGACGGGACGCAGGCCGAGGCGTCGCAGCGATGACATACGCTGCGGAGGAACTGTGATGACGGGCATGAGAGAAGGGGTCACTTCGGTGGCAGAGCAAGAGATATCCACCCGCCTGGTGGCGCTGCTCACGGAGCAGCGGGAGTCGCTCGAATCCGCGTGGGTGGAGACGGTCTCGCGCACCCTGCGCGGGCGCATCTCCCTGGTGGAACTGGACCGTGAACTGCGCGAGCTGTACTCCGCGCTGTTGGAGGGCCTCCAGGCGGGCGGATTCGACTGGCAGGGCGACAAGTACGCCGAAGTCCGCGCCCTCCTCGGTGAACTGTCCCGGAACCGGGCGCGGCAGGGTTTCACGCCGACCGAGACAGCGATCAGCGTGCTCGCCGGCAAGGAGATCCTCGAGCCGACGACCGCGACATCGGCCGAGGACATCCACGCCTACCTCCGCTTCAGCCGCCTCATGGACGCCCTCGGGCTCTACACCATCGAGGTGTACGCGAAGGCGCGTGAGGAGATCATCAGCGCCCAGTCCGAGCAGTTGATGGAGTTGTCCACCCCGGTCGTGAAGCTGTGGGAGGGCGTCGTCGCCGTTCCCCTGGTGGGCACCCTCGATTCGGCGCGCACGCAGGTCGTGATGGAGAAGCTCCTCCAGACGCTCGTGGACACCGGCTCCGACCAGGCGATCATCGACATCACCGGCGTTCCCGCCGTCGACACCGAGGTCGCCCAGCACCTGCTCAAGACCGTGGTCGCTGCCCGGCTGATGGGCGCCGAGTGCACGATCTCGGGCATCCGGCCCCAGATCGCCCAGACGATCGTGGCGCTCGGTATCCAGTTCGGCGACATCGTCACCAAGGCGACGCTCGCCGACGCGCTCAAGCACGCTCTGCGGCGCAACAGCGTCGAGCTGACGCTGCCTGGAGGACAGGCGTGACCGAGCGTGTGCCCGTGCTGAAGATCGGCGACGTCCTGCTGGTCTCGATCCAGGTCGACCTCGAGGACCAGACCGTCCTCGACCTGCAGGAGGATCTCGCGGCGCGGATCGTGGCGACGGGGGCGTCCGGCGTCGTCATCGACATCACCGCGGTGGAGATCGTCGACTCGTTCGTCGGGCGCATGCTCGCGACGACGGCGGCCATCTCGCGGATGCTGGACGCCGAGACCGTCGTGGTCGGCATGCGGCCCGCCGTCGCCATCACGCTCGTGGAGCTGGGCCTCTCGCTCGGCGGCGTGCGCACGGCTCTCACCCTGGAGAAGGGGCTCGACATGCTGACCCGGCCCGACAGCCGTCCTCCGGCGACGACGTGAGCGGGTCGCGGCCCGTCCCCGACGCCGACCACGAGACGGTCACCATCGACTCGAACGACGACGTCGTCCGAGCCCGCCAGCTGGTGCGCACCCTGGCCCAGCGGTGCAAGCTCTCCCTCGTCGACCAGACCAAGCTGGTCACCGCTGCGAGCGAACTCGCGCGCAACACCCTGGTGTACGGAGGCGGAGGCGTCATGCGCACCGGGCTCGTCCGCCAGGACAGCCGGGTGGGCGTCACGGCCGTCTTCGAGGACTCCGGCCCCGGCATCCCGGACCTGGACCTGGCCCTGACGGACGGCTGGACGTCCGGCGGCGGCCTCGGTCTGGGCCTCAGCGGAGCGCGGAGGCTCGTGGACGACTTCACCCTGGACACCGAGGTCGGCCGGGGCACACAGGTCGCGGTGACCAAATGGGCCCGCTGAACCCGCCGCCCCTGCTCGAATCCGAGGACATCGCCTGGTTCCGTGACGACGAGTCGCTCCCGGCGTCGGCGAGAGGGGCAGCTGCCGCGCTTGCCAGACGCCTCGGGTTCGACGAACTGCGCTGCGCCGAGGTCGCTCTCGCCGTGAGCGAGGCCGCCTCCAATCTGCGTAAGCACGCCGTCGACGGCGCGCTGCTGCTGCGGGTCGTGCGTACGGAACACGACGCCGGCCTGGAGTTCGTCACCACGGACGAGGGCCCCGGCATGGCCGACGTCGACAGGTGTCTGGTGGACGGTTCGTCCTCGGCGGGCACGCTGGGGATCGGCCTCGGGGCGATCGTCCGCCTCGCCGATGCCTTTGACGTGCACTCGCTGCCGGGCAAGGGCACAGTCATGTCCGCCCGGTTCTGGACGAAGGACGCCGGAGGCCGATCCGCCGCGCCGGGTGAGCCCGTCGCCGCCGGGCTCACCCGTCCCATCACCGGCGAGACCGTGTGCGGGGACGCCTGGGCCGCGCGCGCCGTCGGCGGTCGTGAGCACCGGCCGAATCCCCCGGCCGCCCGGCAGGTGACGGGACGCGCATCCTCCGACGGGCCGCTCGGGTGGGCGGCGCTGACCGGATTCCGGCCGGAGCCGGAGCGGGCGCGGCCGGAGAGAGCCGCACAGGTGCACACGGGAGAGACCGGAGTGCCTGCCCTGCTGCTGATGTTCTGTGACGGGCTCGGTCACGGTCCTCTTGCACACCGCGCAGCCCAGACCGCCGTGACGGCGTTCCACGACAGCCTGTCGGAGACTCCGGAAGGCGTGCTCACCGACATGCACAAGGCCCTTCGCGGCAGCCGTGGGGGAGCGGTCGCCGTCGTGCGGGTCGAGGCATCGACGAGGAGTCTGTTCTTCTGCGGCGTGGGCAACGTGAGCACCTTCGTCGTCGACTCGGACACCGACACCCGGCGCGCACTCCTCTCGTCGCCCGGGATCGTGGGTCACCAGCTTCCGACGCTCCGTGCCGTCCGTCAGGAACTCCCGCGCCACGGCGGCGTGGTCATGCACTCCGACGGGCTCACCGAACGATGGCAGCCGGCCGCCCTGCCCGGCTTCCTGGAGCACACCCCGCTGGTGGCAGCCGCCCAGCTGCTCCGCGAGGCAGGGATACGCAAGGACGACGCAGGCGTCGCCGTACTGAAGGGAAATTGGTGAGTTCCACCGCGGCCGACGGCACCATCCACCTGGTGACGATCGCCATCACCACCGAGCAGGACATCTTCGCTCTTCGGCGCAGTGGCAAAGCGGCTGCCGAGGCTCTCGGTGCCGAGAGGCAGGACCAGATACGTCTGGCCACCGCGCTGAGCGAGATCGGCCGTGATCTGCTCGGATCGTCCGGCCTGAGGGTCGCCCTGAGCACGGAGCAGGGCACACAGCCCGTGCTGCGCGCCGTCCTCCTCTGGGGAGACGGACCGGGCCCCGGCGACGAGTCGCTGCAGGCCGCCTCCCGCCTGGTCCAGGTGCACCACGAGGACCACAGCCGGACGCTGCTGATCGAGCAGCAGCTCACCGCGGGCGCACAGACCGCAGAAAGCGTGGAGAGGGCGCGGGACCTTCTCGTGCAGCACAACGGCGGCAGTGTGCTCGAGGACGCCCGGGCCCAGACCAGGGACCTGATAGCTGCCCTGGAGGAGTCGCGAGGGCAGAGGGAGGAACTCCGCCGCCTCAACGAGGAGCTGGAGGAGACCAACCGGGGAGTGGTCGCCCTCTACTCCGAGTTGTCCGAGGAGCTGGAGGAGACCAACAGGGGGGTCGTCGCCCTGTACGCGGAGCTGGACGAGAAGTCGCAGCAGCTGAGGGAGGCCAGCGAGGCGAAGACACGGTTCTGGGCGAACGTGAGCCATGAACTGCGTACGCCGGTCAACTCCGTGGTGGGCCTCGCCCGGCTCCTGCTCGACGACGGCACCGGCGGGCTCGAAGGAGAACAGCGCAGACAGGTCTCCCTGATCTCCGCCTCCGGCGCCACGCTGCTGGCCCTCGTCGACGAGCTCCTCGACGTCGCCAAGGCCGAGTCGGGCCGACTCGAACCGCACATGGCGCAGGTGGACCTGCGGGCCGTACTCGGCCAGCTGCGCGGAACGCTGAAGGGGTACGGGGCGCAGGGCGAGGTGGACCTGTCGGTCGCCACCTCCGACCTTCCGCTCGTCACCGACGAGGTGATGCTCGCCCGGATCCTGCGCAACCTCCTGTCCAACGCGCTCAAGTTCACCGAGCACGGCACCGTGAGCCTCGACGTCGCGTCCGACGACGGTCCCGACGGCCGCCACGTGGTCTTCACGGTGACGGACACGGGGATCGGTATCCCGCCGGAGGAGCAGCAGCAGATCTTCGAGGAGTTCTACCAGGTGCGCGGGCCGCACCAGCGCGGGCGTTCCGGCACCGGTCTCGGCCTGCCCTACGCGCGCCGGCTCACGGAACTCCTCGGCGGCACCCTGGTCCTCACGAGCGGACCCGGTGCGGGTACCCGGGTCACCGTGAGACTGCCCGCCGGACCGGATTCCGGGGGCCCGGGCGTCGCTGCCACGCCGCACGGCCCGCTCCTCGCGACGCTGGTCACCGTGGACGACGACGAGGTGTTCCGGAGCACCATCCGTCCGGCCCTGGCACAGCTGGCCGGCCAGGTGGTCGAAGTCGGGGAAGGCGGCCTGGCGATCGCCACCGTCCGCACCGAACGGCCCGAGGCCGTCCTCCTCGACCTGCACATGCCGGACATGGACGGCTACGCGGTCCTGGCCGGACTCGCCGACGATCCCGAACTGCACGGCACACCGGTCGTGGTCGTCACCTCGGCCCCCGCCGGATCGCTGGACAGCGAAAGACTGGCGCACGCGCGAGCCGTCCTCGACAAGTCCACGCTCACCCTCGCGCGACTGGTCTCCGCCTTCGGGGACGTGAACACCCCTCGGGCGGCCGGAGAGGACGGCAGACAGTGAGTACCCACGCGCACACGGACAGCGCCGTCGCGACGGTCATGGTGCTCGACGACAACGACACGAAGCGCTACATCGTGAGCAGCTGGCTGCGGCGTGCCGGTCATACGGTGGTGGAGGCCGCCGACGGAGCCGAAGGGCTCGCCCTCCTGGCCGGGGCGTCGGAGGAGGAGATGCCGGAACTGGCCGTCGTGGACGTGCGCCTGCCGGACATGAGCGGGTTCGAGGTGTGCGAGCAGATCAAGGCGGACCCGCGTACCGCCTCCCTGCCCGTCATCCACGTATCGGCGACGGCCGTCGAAGTGAGCGACCGCGCCCAAGGGCTGCACCGTGGAGCCGATGCCTATCTGACCGAGCCGATCGCGCCCGACGAGTTGCTGGCCACGGTCACGGCGGCGCTGCGCTACGCCCGTGCCCGCCGGCGCGCCGAACGGCTGGCCAGGCGTGTGGCCGCGCTGAACAGCGGCACCCTCGCCGTGTACGGCGCGCGGAACGGTGAGGCCTTCACCACCGCTGCCGCCACGGGGGCGGCCGAGCTGATGTCCTCACCCGCCGTGGCGATCTCCCTGAGCCTCGACAACCGCACACTCCTCCTCGCCACGTCGCCGCCTGTTCCGTCCGGTTCGGCCGGGACGGCGGGGCCTCCGGAGCAGCCGACGGGATCGGCCTGGCAGGCGGACCTGCACGTCATGGACCGTCTCTGCGAGACGGCTCTCGGGGACGGCATCGGGACGGACACGGTGCTGCTCCCGGGTGAGCAGTGGAGAGCCCTCATGTCGAGGGACCCGTCCGGCCGGGCCGACGTGTTCCCCGGCCGGGTCGGACTGGTTCTCGCCCGGACGAAGCACGGACGCCCCCCGGTGGCGCTGGCGGTGGACGCCACGGCGCTGGCGGGAGACGACGACGGTGAGCTCCTGTCCCAGCTGGCACAGGCATGCGCACTGGCCCTGGAGGCGCTGCGCAGCCAGAGCGAGGAGCACGCCCTCGTACTCACCCTGCAGCGCTCGTTCCTGCCGGACCGGCTCCCCCGGACGGCCGGTGTGGACATGGCGGTGCGGTACGAGCCGGCGGCCGATCATGCCGAGATCGGCGGTGACTTCTACGAAGCCATGGAGACGCCCGACGGCCTGTTGCTGGCGATCGGCGACGTGGCCGGGCACTCCCTCCAGGCCGCCATGATCATGGGCGAGGTCCGCCACGCGCTGCGTGCCTACGCCATCGAGGGGCACGACCCACGGACCTTGCTGAACCGCCTGGACGCGTTGCTGGTGCGACTGCGCCCCTCCATCACCGTCACGGTCTGCCTCGTGCTCGTGGAGCCCGGCGGACGGCGGATCCACGTCGCGAACGCGGGACACATACCGCCGCTGCTGAGACGCACCGATGGCTCCACGAGCTATCTGACGGAACATGGCCCGCTCCTCGGCCTCCAGCTGCCGCACCCTCCCGCCACCAGTCATGACGTGGGGGAGGGCTCCACACTTCTGCTGCTGACCGACGGGCTCATCGAGGTCCCCGGGGAGGACCTGGACGACAGCATGGAGGCGCTGAGCAACACGCTCCGCGGCGCTCCGCAGGAACTGGGGAAGCTGTGCGACGTACTGCTCGACACCTTCGGAAAGGGGAAGACGGATGACATCGCACTGCTGGCGGCCCGCCTCCTCTGACATCCGGCGGGGCCCGGCCCGCCCCTGCCGTGACCAGGGCATCCGCTCGTCCCGACGGGGGGCGGAGGTTGCCTGACCGCGCGCTGGTACTCACAGCGGACCACAGCCCTTCGGGCGCCGTGGTCCTGAGGCTCACGGGAGAGCTCGACCACCTCACCGCCGACCGCTTCCGCAGGGCCGTCGAGGAGATCCCCCTGCGTGCGGAGTCACCGCTCGTCCTCGACATGTCCCGGCTCGCGTTCTGCGACTCGGTGGGACTCACGGAGCTCGTCCTCGTCCACCGCAGAGCCCGGACGGCGGGCACGTCGATTCTGCTCGTGGGCCTGTCGAGAGAGCTCCGCCATCTGTTCGAACTCACCGGTGTCGACAGGGTGCTGGCCGCGCAGGAGCACCCCCACCGCGCGCCGGGCTCCGGCGGGTGACGACCTGGGGCCCGGCCGTGGGGTGACGTGAACGCCCCGGTGCCCCGGGGCGCGGGCCGCGTGCACGCCCGTCCACGGAGCACCCTGTTGCCGAGGCACGTCCCCGTCGCGCGAGGCGGGCGGGCCGGGAGCCGGACCCCGGCCCGCCGGGGCGGAGGGTCAGACGCTCCGGGCGTCGGCGGGCAGCGTCGCGGGGTCCACGGCCTGCCGGCCGGTGTCCGGCTCGATGCCCGCGAGGTCCCGGCTCCGGGTCTCCTTCGCGCAGACGATCGCCAGCACGGTCAGGAGCGCGGCGGCGATCACGTACAGCGAGATCGGCGTCGAGCTGCCGAAGTCGGCGAGCAGCGCCGTGGCGATGAGCGGCGCGGGGGCGCCGGCCGCGACCGAGGAGAACTGCGCGCCTATCGACGCCCCCGAGTAGCGCATCCGCGTCGCGAACATCTCCGCGAAGAAGGCCGCCTGCGGCGCGTACATGGCGCCGTGGAAGATCAGCCCGACGGTGACGGCCAGCAGCAGGCTTCCGAAGCTGCTGGTGTCGATCAGCGCGAAGAACGGGAACATCCACAGCGCCACACCGACGGCGCCGACCAGGTAGACGGGCCTGCGGCCCACCCGGTCGGAGAGCGCACCCCACAGCGGGATCACGGCGAAGTGCACCGCGGACGCGATGAGTACGGCGTTCAGAGCCGTCTGCTTGCTCAGGTCCGCCGACGTCGTCGCGTACACGAGGATGAACGCGGTGATCACGTAGTAGCTGATGTTCTCGGCCATCCGCGCGCCCATGGCGATCAGGACATCGCGCCAGTGGTGCCGCAGGACGGCGACCAGCGGCATCTTCTCGGCCTGCGCGTCGGTGGCCTTGCGCTGCTCGGCCTGGGCCAGAGCCGCCTTGAAGACGGGCGATTCATCGACAGAGAGACGAATCCACAGGCCCAGGAGCACGAGGACCCCGGAGAGCAGGAAGGGGATCCGCCACCCCCACGCCCCGAACGCCGCATCCGACATGAGCGCGGTGAGGGCGGAGAGCACGCCGGTCGCGAGCAACTGCCCGGCGGGCGCACCCGTCTGGGGCCAGGACGCCCAGAACCCCCGTCGTTTCGCGTCACCGTGCTCCGACACGAGCAGCACGGCACCGCCCCACTCGCCGCCGAGCGCGAAGCCCTGTACCAGCCGGAGGACGGTGAGCAGGACGGGCGCAGCGGATCCGATGGTGGCGTGCGTCGGGAGGAGTCCGATGGCGAACGTCGCTCCGCCCATCATCAACAGGCTCAGCACCAGCAGCTTCTTGCGGCCGAGCCGGTCCCCGTAGTGCCCGAAGACCAGGGCTCCGACAGGGCGTGCGGCGAAGCCGACGGCGTAGGTGAGGAAGGAGAGGAGGGTGCCGACGAGCGGGTCGGACTCCGGGAAGAACAGCTTGTTGAAGACCAGCGCGGCGGCGGAGCCGTAGAGGAAGAAGTCGTACCACTCGATCGTGGTGCCGACGAGGGACGCGGCGACGACGCGCTTGAGGCTGTTCGGGGCCGGCGGGGCGGTTGCGGGCGACGACATCGGCACCACTTCCTGGCTGTGACGGGGACGTTTGCGTGTTGCCACACCGTAGGAATCCGCAGGTCAGGGGCACATGTGGTGGGGGGACATAGTTCGAGGGTCGGCTATGCGTGCAGCCACCATGCCGACTCGCGGGACGGCGGTTCAGGGGAGCCGTCGCGCTCGAGACGAGTGCCGTCCGGGACGCGTGGTTCAGGGTGATGATGGCGATGCCGGCTGCCACTGCGTACGGCATCGTCTGCGGAACAGGAGTGCTGGGGGTAGGTCCCCGTCCGGCCTTCCTTCTGCAGGACCGGCCGGTGCAGGCGCTGGGTCGGATGCGTTCGGACCGCGTCCTGCGACGCGCGGTTCCCTCGCGTGAGCCCGGGTGTCCGGAGTCGGCCGCCTCGGCGAGGTGTTGCATGCTGACCCTGTTCTTCAGGCGGTGGGCGGTTCGGTGGCGAGGGCCTCGGCGACGGCGCCAGGCAGCCAGTCGGTGGTGCGGGAGAAGGTGAAGCCCAGCTCCTTCGCGCGGGCGTTGCTCATGGCGTAGTGGCGGTCGAACGAGAACGGCGACGCCTGCCCACCTGTGGGGACGGTCCGGTAGACAGGGGTCCGTCCGGCCTGCGCTGCGACGATCGTGGCGACGTCGCGTACGCCAAGCGGACCGTCGGAGCAGGCATTGAGAGGGCCGGTGAAGTCCTCTGTGGCTGCCCACAGAAGCAGGTCGGCCAGCTCTTCGTAATGGATGAAGACCGTGGGCAGCGCGTGTGCGTGCACATGGATCTCTTCGCCGCGGGTAATGCGCTCGGCGTAGTACGTGAGCCGGCCGGTGAACTCCTGCGCACCACCGCCGAGTACGTGGGCGCTGCGGACACTGGCGAAGGCGAACGCGCTTTCCTGCGTAAAGACGGCCTCCGCCTGGCGCTTGCCTTCGGCGTAGTGGGCCTCCAGGTATGCGTCGTCGTGCCAGGGCAGGTCCATGGGCACCTGCCAGGTGGCTGGGTCCACGGTGTCTTCCGGCACCGGCGTGCCCGTCGGGGTCGACGGCAGTGCGGCGGTCGCCGGGTCGTAGACCTCAATCGTGGACGTCATGACGTAGCGCCGGGTACGGCCGGCGAAGGCGCGGGCGGCGATGGCGGCATGCACGGGCGTGTAGCAGACCTGATCCACCACGACGTCGAAGGTGCGGGAGCCGAGTGCGGCCGTCAGGGCCGCCTCGTCGTTGCGGTCGACGACGAGGTGCTCGACGCCGGCGGGCGGCTGAGTGGAGCCGCGGTTGATCACAGTGACCTGATGGCCGGCTGTCTGCAGCCGTGTGACCAGGAGCTTTCCGAAGTACCGGCTTCCGCCGATGACGCAGATCCGTTGCATGCCCCCACTCTGGACGTCTACGGTCATCAGAAGAAGTGCTGGCTTGCTGGATACGCATTAAGGAGAACTGTTGATCGATGTGCAGCGGCTCCGCATTCTGCGGGCAGTGGCAGAGCAGGGCAGCTTCAACCGGGCGGCTGCCGCCTTGCACCTCACACCCTCGGCAGTCTCCCAGCACGTAGCCGTCCTGGAACGCAGCCTGGGCGCCCAGGTCGTCGCCCGCAGCACCCGCGGCGTGACGCTCACCCCGGCTGGGCAGATCATGGTCGCCGCCGCCGAGTCCGTCGCAGCCGAGCTCGAACACGCCCAACAGCAGGTCGACCAGCTCAACACCGGCCACGTACAGCTCACCGTCGCCACCTTCACCAGCGGCGGCCGGCTCCTGCTGCCCGGCGCCCTCACCCGGCTGGTGCCTGTTCAGCCCCGCATCGTGCTCCACGTCAGGGAGGGCGAACCCGAGGACACCCTGCCCCTTGTCCGACAGGGCGCCGTGGACGTCGCACTCGCCTATCACTTCGACGGCCCGCTGCCCGTTGGGCCAGGCGGCGGCTCCAGCCTCGAATGGACCCCGATCATGAAAGACCCCCTGCACGTCGTCCTGCCGGACGGACATCGTCTCGCTGACCGGGACGTGCTCGACCTCACCGAGCTAGCGGCTGAGCCCTGGGTGCTCGGATGTCTGAAGACCGAGTCCTACCTGCGTCGCTTTGCCGAGGGGGCGGGATTCACACCAGAGGTTCGCGGTACCACCACCGACTACTTCTTCGCCCGCTCGCTCGTTGCCGCAGGTCTGGGGATCTCGTTGATCCCCTCCATCGCCCTCACCCCGGAAATCCCAGGCCTTCGCGCCATCCCGATCAAAATGCCGGGGCCGATCCGATACATCGGAGTCGCCGCGATCGGCGGCCGGGACCGCCCCCATGTCACGACGCTGGTCGAAGCTCTTCGCGCGCAGGCGATGCAGCAGCACCAGCAGCGGTGCTGAACCCGCTTCGCTTCGGTCGACCCAACTCCGTGGCTCCGTCGTTTCATAGGTGGTCGTCCGTGAGACGACGGCGCAATGGAGGTGGCGACGTGCGGTTTCATGAGTTGGTGCACATGGCGGGGCGGATGAAGCACCTTCATGAGGCGATTCCGGCGTGACCGCCGACTCGAACGTGATCGTTGAGGCGCGCGCCTGCCCGATGTCGTCCTGCGCTGCCCCGGCCGGCTCGCCGTGCCGGACCGATAAGGGAAAGGTCGTCGTGCAGTACCACACCGTCCGCTTCCGCCTGGTGTTCCAGCTCGCCAGGACTCTCAACGTCCCCACCTCGCCCGTTCGCAGGCCCGGCACGGCCTGGGTGGAGCTCCAGCGGGCTTGCTTGCGCTGAACCGACCGGACATGTCCGCCTCGGCTACGCCCGCGTCTCCACCGCCCGGCAGTGCCTCGACGTCCCTTCGACTCTGCGCCGAGGCCGGCGTGACCCGCATGTGAAGACTCCACCCGGATCGTGAAGCGGCCCGAGCTGGACAAGGCCGTCACGCTCGCGCGGAAACTGCGGGCTTGCGGCGGCCCTGGTCGCGCACGAGCACAAGCGCTCGGCCGCGGCATCGACCCCACCCTGGCCGAAGAGCTCATGGCGTCCGAGGTCGCCCTGGAGGTCCTGACCGGCGAACTGCGGGGCCAGCACGACCCTTCCGGGATGGTGTCCGTGCCTGCGCATCCACGACGGCGCGTTCTCGGCCACGGACCTCACCGCCCGCCACCCGCGCACCGGCGTTTCCCGTCTCAGGTTCCGTCTCGGGTTGCCGTCTCGAGGATGGTGTCCAGGATCGCCCTCGAACTCTCCAGCTGGGCAATCGCCTCGGTGACACGGTCACGTTCGTCCCGTATCACCCCGACGAAGGCCGGGCACTCGGCGGGCAACGTGAGGTCGTCCTTGTCGTGGACACAGTGCACAACCTTGGCGATGACCATGGTGGAGAGCCCGGCGGCAAGCAGCGCCCGGACGTGGTTCACCCTGGCGACATCCGTCTCGGCGTAGTCCCGGTAGCCGTTGCCCAGCCGGGCCGGCTGGAGGAGTCCCTGCTCCTCGTAGTAGCGCAGCAGCCTCCTGCTCACACCCGTCTCGCGGGCGAGGTCGCCGATGCGCATCTGCTTCCCCTTGACCTTCACACCGATGTGACGCCTTACCGTCCTTCAGTATCGCTGGTCAGGAAGCGGAGGAGTGAAGCCATGTCAGGTGCGGTGATCATAGGGGTGGGACCGGGGATCGGCCGGGCAGTCGCCCATCGGTTCGCACGGGAGGGCCTGCCGATCACGTTGATCTCCCGGCGTGAGCAGAATCTGCGCGACGTGGCCGAGTCGGTGGCTTCCCACGGTGTTCCCGTTCTGACGGTGCGGGCCGACAGCGCTGACCGGGCCGAGCTGGACGCGGCTCTCGAGCAGGCCGTCGACAGGCAGGGCGTTCCGCAGGTCGCCGTGTACAACGCCGCTCTTGTACGAGCGGACGAACTGGGCGAGTTGTCGGTGCGTGAGCACCTGGACGCATGGGCGGTCAACGTCATCGGTGCCGTGAACGCGGCAGCGCGCCTCGCGCCGGCCATGGCGGCCCGCGGGAGCGGCACCTTTCTCGTCACGGGCGGCATGCCCGAACCCAAGCCGCAGTACGTGAGCCTCTCCCTGGGCAAGTCGGGTCTTCGGACGCTGATCACACTGCTCGACCAGCAATACGCACCGGCCGGAGTGCATATGGCTGCCGTCACAGTGGACGGCCCGGTGTCGCCCGGCACCGACTTCGACCCCGACACCATCGCGGAGCACTACTGGCGGCTCCATACGCAGCCGCGCCACCTGTGGACCCAGGAGGTGCTGTACTCCGGGACTTCGTCGGAACTCTGAGACGAGCCCCGCCTCGTGCCGCGTACGGCCTGGGAGCGGGTGTCGCTGTTGCCCACCGCCGGCCGCCACGATCCCGTGCGGAGATCCGCCGCAAGGCTCCGCCCCCATTCGGCTAGGGCCGCTCGTTGTCAACGTTCCAGGGCCGGTCCGAGGCCCACGGCCCGTTCCACACCTCCACCACGTCGAAGCCCAGGAAGGGGAACATGAAGTCGCCCGGGGTAGGGCGCGTGCGGATGCGCGGCAACGCACAGGCCCCCTGCTCGGTGGACCTGTGCCAGGCACTTGTCCACCACCCCATCCCTGACCTGGTGGTTCCAGTCGGCGACCTCTTCGGGATCGAGGCCGAGCGCGAGCCAGTGCCCGGTCTTCGTGGTCACCTCTTCACCGAGAAGGACCAGGAAGTCATCGGCGGCCAGATGCCCCCGGATACCCCGGGCCGCGACCGGGTGTGCTCCGTCGTCGCGATGAAGTCGATCCTGGCCGACGGCTGTTGCTCTCGCCGAGAATGCTCAAGGCGAAGCGGATACGCCGCTCACGCTGGACAGCATCGTCGCTCATGTCGTTCCCCTGTCTCACCGCCGCAGTCACGCATGTCCAGTGTCCGGCGCGACACTGGACATGCGTGGCGTGCGCTCTCCCTTTCGGTTCCAGCCCATCACCGTCGGTTGATCTGGGACGGGTGTGTGGGGGCGTGGCCCTCGCAGCCGAAGTCTGCCAGGGCTGTGGTCTCACACCAGGCCGACCTGGCTCAGCAGGCGGCGGGCGCCGGGGGACGTGTCTTCCCACGTGTGCCCGTGCTCGAGGCTCTTGAAGACAACGGCACCCCTGGGGACGCGGTCAGCGTGGAAGGTGGACCAGGTGCGACATGTCGGACAGTCCCGGCCGATCAAGAACGGGCGCAGTAGGTGCAACGAGCCGTCGGTGCCGCGGAGGTAGAGGCTGCCCGTCTCCAGGTCGTTGCTGGGTGAGGTCATGGTCCGGGTCGGGACGACGGGGTGGTCTCCGGCCAGTTCCCGGTATTCCACGCGGGCGCTGCGGGCGAAGGCGTCCCAGCGGACGTCGGTGACCTCCAGCAGGGGCAGGTCGGCCAGAAAGCGGGCACTTTCGACCAAGCGGGTCAGGTCCGCGAAGGCGACATCGATGGCGTGGGGCAGATCGATCGGGTCGACACGCCGCAGGTGGGCCTGGTCATTGCGGCGCTCGCTCAGGGCTTGGCGGGCGTTCTCGGCGTCCGCATGTGCCAGCAGTGTCCGGATGTCGTTCAGGGGGTGGGCTTCGGGGAGGTTGTTGAGCTGTCGGCTGGTCGCGGCCTCGTTGAGTACGTTGGCCCAGTCGCCGAAGCCGGGGCCGCTGCGCCCGCCGGCGAGCTTGTCCCGGATCGCCGTCACTGCTCCCAGGGAGATCTGTCTCGCGTGGGTGAGGGCGAGGACGAGCTGGGCGACGTAGCACAGCAGTTGCTCGGCGGTGTCCAGGATCGCGGCGTAGGCGGCCTGGGCGTCACCAGCACTGATGAGGGCTTCACTCTCGCGCCAGCGGTAGGCGATGGGGTAGGGGAAGCGGGTGCGGACGCTGTGGCCGAGGTCGTCAAGCAGTGAGGCTGCTTCGACACGCAGCCTCACGGCGCGGCCGGAGTCGATGACGCGGGCGCGGGCCCGGGCCGCGGTCTTCTCCAGGAAGACGGATTCGATCACCGAGTCCGCCTCCTCTCCCCACCGTTTGAACTGCTGTTTGGCGGACGTCAGTTCGTCGAGGGCCTTGGTCAGTGCCTCATCGGGTTGCGGGACAGGCAGCGCGGACAGCGCTTCCATGGTGGTGGTGGCCAGCCGCGGCCCGGCCAGGGTCAGGGCGAGCGGGGTGCGTAGGAACATGGTGATCAAGCGGGCCTGCGGCCGAGAGAGCGGCTTGATGGGCCGCAGGACCACTACTTGTTCGGACGCGGCGGCGGGAAGGTCTTCTTCACCTATCTCGGCGCTGAAGAAGCCGTGTGGGGGCACCGTAATCGGGGCGATCAGGCGGCGGACCACCAGGTCCCCCGCAGCGAGTTGTTGCTCTGCCGGGATGGTCGCCCACAGGGTTTCCTCCGACGGCGGGGCGATCGTGCCGTCCCGGCCGATGTCCCGCGGCCGGACCACGCGCACCCCGCCGGGATCCTTCGGTGACGTCAGCTGCGTGCCCTTCCTCAGGGCTGTGTCGCTGAAGGGGGCGAGATGGAACGTGAAGATGTCACCGAGGGCGTTGACGGCTCCGAAGCCGGCCAGATCCTCGCGGCGTCGGAGGACGTGCGGGTCGAAGCGGTCGAAGTACAGGCCCTGTTCCGGGCCGGGCGGCTCCCGCAGCACATAGCCGTGCTCTCCCCTGCCGCCCTGACGGGCCAGCAGCCGCTCGAAGTCCTTGACGACAGCTGCCTCGTCAGGGCGGGGGCGCGGCACCTGGAAGACCTTCAGCACCGGCCTGGTCTGCGCTCGCGCCCGTAGGAAGACGACCGCCGATTCCACATTCGCATGCAGATGCGTCAGCGTGCCCGACATGTAGACCGCGAGCAGGGTGTCCCAGTGCTCGGCCACCTTCGCGCGCATCTCGGCCGCCCAGGGTCGGTCGGAGACCCACGCCTGCGCCGGAAGCAGCACCGCCATCACGGCGTCGGGTGAAGGCGGGCGGCAGGAGGTCATGACCTCGACGTAGTAGGAGTCGGGATCGGTTGCACGGCGCCTGTCCGGGTCCGCCCTTCGCTCCCATGTCGGCACCAAGAACAACGGTCCATCAGCGAGAAGCTCTCCGGCGCGCGCGGCCAGTAGCTCCCACGACGGCTCGCACACGCTCTGCAAGCCCTCCGGCGCACTGAAGGCCAGCTCGCCGGCGATCAGCGAGCTACTCAGCACAGCAGGCACGCCCTGGGCAAGCCGCTCAAAACCGATGGCAACCAACTGTGCACTCCACGGCGACAGCTGCACGGTCTCCACCACGTTCCCCCAAACTTCACCTACGCATCCCCTGACGAAAGCCTAAGGCTCGCAGATCACCGCGCCCCTCACCGGCAGCACCTCGGCGTACCGGGCTTCCGCCGCCTATCGACAAGCAGGCGGCCAAGGACACCGCGGTCGATGACGCATGAGGGGTGGCTCCGGGTAGGCGTGCCCCTGTTCCCCACCCAGCACGAGATCTTCCGGTGCTGGTCCGGTGCTGACTTTCGAGGGTCAAAGACGGGAAAACACCAGGTCGTAGATCTGATCGGATGAGTTGTCGTACCACTCCACGGTGGTGCCGACGATGCGGCGGAGGCCGGACGGCGGCGGTGGAGCGGTTGCGGGGGCGGCCATGTGTACCACTTCCGGACAGTTGGCGGGGACGTTTCCGTGTCGCCATACGGTAGGAAGGGGCAGGTCGGGGGCGTATGCGGCGGGACACCACAGTTCGGCCGGCCGGTGTGCGTGCAGGCGCTACGAGGAGGCGCGGGCCGCGCCGCCCGGAGTCAGAAGGGCTTCGACTCCAGGTGGTACGTCGTGTCGACCCGGAAGCCGTTCGTGGCGGCGGCCTTGATCTCCAGGACGTACTCGCCGGGCAGCAGGGGGGCCACGCTGCCCCAGACGCCCCACGCGTAGCGTTGCGTCAGTCCTGTCCTGAACGGCGCGCTGAACTCCTCCAGCGGCAGGGGCATCCCGTTGAGTGACGCGGTGGCCTGGGCCACCGGCATGGACAGGGGCACCCTCGAGTACGAGCGGGTGTGCTGCATGTTGAGCACGGGGAAGAACACCGGCCGGTCCGAGGGAACAGGGCAACGGCGTACGACCCGGCCGCCGTAGGTCCCCGCCAGGAACCACAGGTCGTCGGGCTGGTTCCAGGCTGCGTGCTCGCCCGTCGTGTCCTCGACCGGGCTGCGCCCCTCGGGCGCGGACAGGGCCCACGTCCACCACCTGCCCGCGAGCCTCCCGCCCTGTTCGCCGCTCAGCTTCCAGCCACTGTCGACCGGTCCTCCGCCGCCCATGACGCCCCTCCCGCGCACAGCCCCTGGTCAAGGGCTCGTTTCGGACGAGCAGACAGTACCCGGGGTGCGTCACCGGCCCCGCGGCGGCCCCTCCCGGCCGGTCACGACGGCCTGTGGCCGTCAGTCAGTCCTGACCCCCGCCGGCCGGCGTCCGTGGCGTCGCCGTCCGTGCCGCCGTCGGCCAGGGTGCGCAGCGTTCGGGAGCCAGGGCGCCGTCCGTGCCCCGCAGCGTCACCCCGACGGTGCCGTCCGGGCTCTCGGCGTACGCGATGGTGCAGACGAGCTGACGTCGTGCCGGCTCGGCCAGGCCGCTCAGCGGGACCGGCACGACGAGGTCGGCCGTGTCCCCGGTGCGTGAGAGGCGGGTGACTGCGGTCAGGGCGCTCAGCGACGGATCGTTGCGCAGGCCGGCCCGGCTCTCCGCCTTCAGGGGGCCCGACACCAGTGCGGCGACGGTCTTCTCGGTCGGCGGCCGCGAAGTGGGGTCCGCGGTGCCTGCCTTCTTCCCGTCCGGGAGGCCGTACTCGTCGCCGAAGCTCGCACCCCCGCCCTCGGCGCCCACGATCCGGGGCACCGGTACCACGGTGCCGTCGGGGGAGAGGAAGAAGAGCAGCATACGGACCTGCCGGGCGGGGAGCACGTCTATGGTGGCGGGCCCGCTCGCCCCGATGACATCCGTCTCCTGGATGCCGCACGCGGTCAGCACCGTCAGGGCGGCCACCCCGGCGGCCGCGCGGAGAGACGTCCTCATACCGGGGCCTCCTCCGGTCCGGGGCCGCTGCGCAGCGGCAGCTCGACCGTGAACACCGCGCCGCCGCGCGGCCCGTTGGCAGCCCGTACGGTACCTCCGTGCAACCGCACGTTCTCCTGGGTGATCGCGAGCCCGAGACCGCTGCCCGCGGAGCGGCCACGGGCGGCGTCCGCCTTGTAGAACCGGTCGAAGATGTGCGGCAGCACCTCGGGCCGGATGCCCGGTCCCTCGTCGGTGACCTCGGTGATCAGCACGTCCGCCCCGTCCGCGTCCCTGCCTCTGTCGAGCCGCACGGTGACGGACCCGCCGCCGTGCCGCAGGGCGTTGCCGACCAGGTTGGCGACGACGAGGTCGAACCGGCGCGGGTCGAGGCGGATCCGGATGCCGTCGCGCAGTTCGGTGCGGACGCGATCCTCCCAGTGCCGGTGGCCGAGGGTCTTGCGGACGGTTTCCGCGGCGTCGACCTCGTCGGTGTTCAGCTCTGCGGCGCGGGCGTCGAAGCGGGAGATCTCCATCAGGTCCTCGACGAGCACGGCGAGCTTGCCGGTCTCCGCACTGATCAGCCGCACCGCACGCGCGGTGTCGGGGTCGAGGCCGTCGGCGTCCTCGTCGAGCACCTCGGTCACCGCCAGCATCCCGGCGAGAGGGGTCCGCAGTTCGTGCGAGACGTCGGAGGCGAACCGGCGGGCACGTGCCTCGGCCTGCTGGAGCGCGTCGACGGAGTGTTCCAGCAGGCCGGCGGACTCGTTGAACGTACTGGCCAGGTCCGCGAGTTCGTCCGACCCCCGGACCTCGATCCGGGTGTCGAGCCGGCCGGTGCCCATGGAGCGGGCCGCCGTGTTCAGGGCGCGCACCGGGCGCAGTACGCTGCGCGCCGCGAACAGCGCGGGTACGAGGGCGATGGCGAGGGCCGGCAGCGCTCCGTTGCGGGCCGCGGTCAGCAGGGCGTCGACGTCGTTCTGCTCGTCCGTCATTCTCATCACCGCGAACAGGAGGAGACCGGTGGGCACGCTGCTGCCCCCGGCGCTGGTCCTGGTGACGACCGGCATGCCGATCGTGAGATAGGGGATCCCGCCGCTGACCACCCGCTGGAAGCCGCCGTGCGGTGAGGAGAGGGTGATGCGGCGGAGCTCAGGGGTGACCACCGAGGAGGTGGGGCTGGTCCCCGAGGACACGCGCAGCGACCCGTACTCGGCGAAGACGATCCAAGGGTGCGGTTTCGCCTTGGCGGCGATGACGAACAGCGACTCCCGGAGCATGTCGGGGGCCACCGGCAGTTCGGGCGCGAGCGTCTCGGCCTGCTCGCGGAAGGACGTCACCGCCGTGTCCTGGGCCCCGGCGAGGACGGCGTTGCGCGCCTCGCGGTAGGTGAGCGCGGCGGTCGTACCGGCGCTGACCGCGGCGACCAGGAGGAACGCCAGGACGAGGCGGGTACGCAGGCCGAAGGGCGCGGCCCGGCGGGGACGGCCGGTGCGCGGAGCACGGGTGACGGCGCGGGGCCGGCGGGCGCCGCTCACAGAGGCCCGAAGCGGTAGCCGAAGCCCCGCAGGGTCTGGATGTAGCGGGGGGTGCCCGGTACGTCCTCGATCTTGTTGCGCAGGCGTCGCACGCAGGCGTCCACGAGGCGCGCGTCGCCGTGGTAGCTGTGTTCCCACACGTGCTCCAGCAGTTGCTGACGGCTGAACACCTGCTCGGGCGCGGCGGACAGGTGGAGGAGCAGCTTCATCTCGGACGGGGCGAGCGCGACGCGGTCCCCTCGCTTCGTGACGGCCAGCCCGGCGCGGTCGAGGGCGAGATCCCCGTGGAACTCCACAGCGGGCCGACCGCCGCCCGGCGTCTCGATCCTGCGCAGCACGGCACGGATGCGGGCCTCGATGACCTCGGTGCGGGCGGGCTTGACGATGTAGTCGTCGGCCCCTGCCTCCAGACCGACGACGACGTCGAAGTCGTCCCCGCGGGCGGTGAGCATGATGATCGGCAACTGGCTGTCCTCCCGCACCTGACGGCAGACCTGCACCCCGTTCATGCCCGGGAGCATCAGATCCAGCAGGAGCAGGTCGGGCCGGAACTCGCCGAGGGCGACGAGCCCGGCCTCGCCGGTGGCCGCGGTCCGCACCTCGTGGCCGCGGCGGCGCAGTCCGAGCTCGACCCCTTCGCGTACGGAGGGGTCGTCTTCGATCAGGAGGACACGGGGCATGGGCAGAACATCCCTGGAAGCCGGAGACGGGTCGGGGTGAGGCGGTCAGGGCCTGCGGCGAATACGCGTGGCCGCGCCGCCGACCAGCGAGGTGATCCCGGCCAGCCGCAGGGGGCGGGCCAGGAGCAGGAAGACGGCGCAGAGGGAGACCGCTCCCACCGCGGTGGCCGCTGCCGCTCCGCCGGGGGCCGCCCAGTGCGCGGTGACGTGGCCGACCAGAGCCGCGGGGACGGCGGCCGTCAACAGCCGTGCCTGCGCGGCGGCGGTGGCGGAGCGCCACAGGGCGGGCGCCCGTGCGTCCCGCGGCGTCAGCCTGCGGTTCAGCACGGAGGCGGTGACGGCCCACCCGGCGAACAGCGCCAGGGAGTACGCCCCGGCGATGCCGGTCACCGCCCAGCGCGCCGGGAGCAGCGCGTAGAAACTCACGGACAGGCCCGCGTTCAGCCCGGCGATCACCAGGTTGAGGAGGAAGGGGGTCCGGGTGTCGGACAGGGCGTAGAACGTGCGGCTGAGGACGTACTGCCCCGAGAAGGCGATCAGCCCCGGGGCGAACGCCATCAGGGTGCCCGCCATGACCGCGATGTCCTCCGCGTCGGTCTCGCCGTACCCGAAGACGAGCGCCATCACGGGTTGGGCCAGGGCGAACAGGGCGCACGCCGCGGGCACGACCGCTGCCGAACTGGTGCGCAGGGCGTACGAGAGGTCGCGCCGCACTCCTGTCGTGTCCCCGTCGGCGGCCGCCGCGCTCATCCGGGGAATCAGCGCGGTGACCAGGGACACCGTGACGATGCCGTGCGGCACGGCCCACAGCAGATAGGCGTTGTTGTACGCGCTGAATCCCGCGCCCCCGTCGATGCCCGCGGCCTGCGCGTGCCGGCCCGCCGACGTTGCCAGCCGGGTCGTGACCCAGTAGGCCGCCTGGTTGGTGAGCACCAGCAGGACCAGCCAGCCGGCCGACCGCAACGGCCGGGTGAGCCCGCTGCCCCGCCAGTCGAAGCGGGGACGGAAGCCGAAGCGGGCCGCACGGAGCGCGGGCACCAGCGCCAGGGCCTGGACGGCGATGCCCGCGGTCGTGCCCCAGCCGAGCAGCGCGGTCTCGGCGGCGGTGAGGGACCCGCCGTCGCCGGACGCGAGGTAGAGCCCGAAGACGGCGACGACCACGACGTTGTTGAGGACGGGGGTCCACATCATCGCCCCGAACCGGCCCCGTGCGTTGAGCACTTGGCCGAGCAGGGTGAACAGCCCGAGGAAGAAGATCTGCGGCAGGCAGTAGCGCGCGAAGGCGACCGTCATGGACGCCTGCCCGCCCGTGTAGTCGGTGTACGCGCCGACGATCGCGGGCGCGGCCCACACCGCCGCGCCGGTGATCACCAGCAGAGCGAGCACGCAGACGGTGAGCAGCCGGTCGGTGTAGGCCGCCCCGCCGTCCTCGTGCTGCTTGGCTGCCTTGACGAGTTCGGGCACGAAGACGGCGTTGAGGGCGCCGCCGAGGAGCAGCATGTAGACGATGGTGGGCACGGAGTTGCCGACGGCGTATCCGTCCGCGGTCAGTCCGAGTCCGAGTGCGGCGGCCACCACGGCGGACCGCAGGAACCCGGTCGCCCGGGAGACGACCGACCCGGCAGCCATGATCGCCCCGCTGCGCAGGACCGACGGTGTGCGGGAGGGCGACGTCCCGTCGGACGCCTGCGCCGTGGTGACAGGCGCGCTCACCGGCGTGCCAAGTACGCCTGGAACGCGCGGTGCAGCGCGTGGTTGGCCGTGCCGTCCAACGGTCTCTCCCATTCCCCCAGCGTCTCGACGACGTCACCTCCGGTGCCGAGTTTCCAGCGCAGGAGCCCGTGGGAACGGTCGTCGGGATCGAGGGTCGAGGGTACCCCGCGCATGTCGTAGACGTCGGCGCCCAGTGCCTGGGCGCCGAGCAGCATGCGCCACTGCAGCAGGTTGGAGGGGCGCACCTCACGGCGGTGGCCGGCGGAGGCACCCGTCTGGTACCAGACCCGGCGGCCGACATGCACCATGGTGTGTGCGGCCAGGACCTCGCCGTCGTGGCGGGCGAGCCAGAGCCTCATCCGGCCGGGCTCCTCCGCGTTGAGCGCCGCGTACTGGCGCTCGTAGTACTCCAGCGATCTGCCGAGCCGGAAGCCGTCGCGCTCCTCGGTGACGCGCAGCAGCCGGTAGAACTCGGGCAGGTCCGCCGCGCCACCGGTCACGACCTCGACCCCCGACTTCTCGGCACGGCGGATGTTGCGCCGCCATTCCTGGCTGAGCCCGGCCCACAGGTCGTCCGGTCCGCGCCCGGCGAGCGGCACCTGGAAGACGTGGCGCGGCTGCGCGTCGCCGTCCTCCTCGCCCCCGCACCTCTGCCATCCCCGGGCACGCAGCCGTTCCGCGACCGCTGCGCCCAAGGGATCGACCTGGCTCGCGAGGACGTCCGGAAGCCTCCGGCCCGGTCCCGTCCCCGACTTGACCCGGTTCGCGCTCCAGCGGCGGTACGCCGGCGAGGGCCCTATCCGTACGGCGAAGGCGCCCGCCGCACGCAGATGCCGCAGCAGCGGCCGGAGCCAGCCGTCGATGCCGGGATCCGCCCAGTCGACGACCGGACCCTCCGGGAGGTAGGCGAAGTACTTGCGTGTGCCCGGCAGGGGGCGCAGCAGGACGAGAGCCGCACCGGTCAGCCTTCCGGACTCCGGATCGGGCCCCCAGCCCAGGAGCTGCGCGCGCCAGCCCTCCTTGACCTGCGCCCAGGACGGGCACTGCAGGAAACCGGGCCCCAACTCCGCCCCCTCGCCCGACGCCAGGAACGCGCGGTACACGGCCGGGGTGACCGTCCCCAGTGACATCTCCTGGCCGCGGCCGGCCGTCACGAGCAATGCTGACACGGTGTGCGCCTCTCTCCGAGCGGGATACCGGTGATGCTCACAGCCGTCCGTGACCGCTCCGCGGGCCGGATGTGACCGGACGGCGACCGTTGCCCTACGGTCGCCGTCACATGGCCACATCGCCGCTCACCTGCGGTTCCTCCGTCCTACAGTCGCTGCCGTATCCACCTGACGACCCTGGACGGAGGCTCAGTTGAGCCATATACGTGTGCGCATCGCGGCGGTCGCGGTGCTCCTGGCACCTCTTGCCGCCTGCTCGCCGGGACCCGGGCCCGACGCGGTGGCCCGGACCACCGGCCACGATGCTGAGGCGGGGCCACGCGACCGCCCGGCGGGCGTGAGCGTGGCCCCCGAGGGCCGAGGGGCCCGCGCCGGCGGGAGGGTGAAGGTCACAGCGACGGGGGGCACGCTCACCTCGGTCACCGTCGCCGACGGTGACGGCCGCGCGCTGACCGGAACGTTCTCCGCGGACCGGGCGAGCTGGACCTCCCGGCGGAAGACCGCACCGGGCAGCTCGTACACCGTGACGGCCGCCACCACCACCGAGGCCGGTACGAAGGGCTCGGACCGCTCCGTCTTCTCCACGGGCGCGGCCGACAAGGTCAACAAGGTGGACTGGAGGCCGGGCACCGGAACGACGGTCGGCGTCGCCCAGCCGGTCTCCCTCGTCTTCGACCACCCCGTCACCGACAGGGCCGAGGTCGAGAGGCAGCTGAAGATCACCACCTCGCAGCGGACCGAGGGTTCCTGGGCCTGGATGACGGACTGGTCGGGCCGGGACCGGGTCGACTGGCGGCCCAGGGAGTACTGGAAGCCCGGTACGAAGGTCACCCTGGACGCGGAACTGAAGGGCACCGACTCCGGCGACGGCGGCTGGTTCGTCCGCGACTACACGACGACCTTCACCGTCGGCGCGCGCCAGATCACCGAGGTCGACCTCGACCGCAAGGTGCTGACCTTCGAACGGGACGGCAGGACGGTCCGCACCCTACCGGTCTCCGGTGGCACACCCGGCGGCGACAAGCGGTCCTGGAAGGGGACCGCGGTGCTGATGGCCAAGGAGGGCACGATCAACATGAACTCGGAGACCGTGGGCCTCGGCGACGCGTACGACAAGATGGTCGACCACTCGATGCGCCTCACCTGGTCCGGCATGTACGCGCACGCCGCGCCGTGGAACCAACGGTGGTTCGGCAGGGCCAACATGAGCTCCGGCTGTATCGGCATGAGTGACGCCGACGCCGCCTGGCTCTACGGCCGGGTCCGCCCCGGCGACCCTTTCGAGATCAAGGGCCGCGACACCAAGGGCACCGTCGCTCCGGGCAACGGATTCGGTGACTGGAACGTGTCGTGGGAGCGGTGGCGGTCGATGAGTGCGCTGCGCTGAGTGGCGGTCGATGACTGCGCCGCGCCGGCCACGTCGTGCGGCAGCCTGCCGGGCCTGCGGCGGTGGAGCCGGGAGAACGGTCGTGCGTCCACCGCGTCCGACATCCTGGACGCTCCTGGACACGGGCGCTGACGACCGGACGTCCTGGAGGACCGCCGCCGGGGAGGCGGAGGGACGCCCACGGCCTCACGGCCTGGACGGCTGCATCGTCTCCGAGCCGATGATCGTAAGCTGGCCCCGGTCGGCGCGGCGGCGAGCGTCGCCCCTGCGGGCCGGCGGCCGGGGCCGGCCCGCGACGGCCGGACGCACACGATTCATCAGCAAGGAAGTCCATGCAGGGAGTTCTCACCGGCTTCGCGGTGATCGCCGTCGTCATAGGCGTCGGCTACGTCCTCGGCCGCCGCGGACACCTGGGGGACGACGGCCGCACGGTCCTCACCCGGCTCGCCTTCAACGTGGCGACCCCCGCGCTCCTCTTCACCACGCTGGCGCGAGCCGACCTGTCGGTCATCTTCTCCGAGCGTCTCCTGGTCACGGCGGCGGCCACCGCCGCCACAGCCGCCGTCTTCCTCACCGTCGGTCTCCTCAGAGGCTGGGGTGCCGGACGGCTCACGATCGGCGCGCTGTGTTCCAGCTACGTCAACGCCGGCAACCTCGGCATCCCGATCGCCGTCTACGTGCTGGGCGACGCCTCGCTCGTCGCCCCCGTGCTGCTCTTCCAGCAGATCGTCGTCACCCCGCTGGCCCTGACCGTCCTCGACCTGAACAGGCCCGGCGAGCCCCGCCCCCTCCGGCAGCGCCTGACCACGCCGCTCCGCAACCCGATGGCCGTCGGCTCGCTGTCGGGCGTCGCGGTGGCGGCCGGCGGGTGGACCGTCCCCGCGCCCGCCTTCGAACCGCTCACGCTCATCGGGAACATGTCCGTCCCCGCCGTACTGCTGGCCTTCGGGATCTCGCTGCGCGGGAGCGGCATGCCCGCCCGCGGGGACGACCGGCCCGCCGTCATCCTGTCCGCGGCCCTCAAGACGACCGTTCAGCCGCTCATCGCGGTGGCCGTGGGGGCGGGCGCCTTCCATCTGCGCGGCGCGGCTCTCCTCGACGTCGTCGTGATCTCGGCCCTGCCCGCCGCCCAGAACCTCTTCACCTACGCCAGCCAGTACCGGGTCGCCGAACAACTCGCCCGGGAGTCCATACTCCTGTCCACCATGGCCTCCGTTCCGGTCCTGATCTCCATCGCCGCCGTCCTGGGATGAACGGGGCCCGGCCTCGCGCCGGGTGAGGGCGCGGACCGCTGCCCTCTACACCCGTTCATGCGGATCCCGCAGCCGTTCAGGAGTACGCGCCGGCCGGACCAGGTGAGCCGCATACGGTCGGGCGCATGCCAGACACTTCTGACGCCACGTCACAGCCGGTCCCACCGTCCCGGCGCGGGGTGCTGCGCGCGGCGGCCGTCGTCGGCGGAGCCCTCGGCGTCCCCGGCGGGGCGCTCGCGGCAGGAACGCCGTCCGCCGCGGCGACGCCGGCCGTCACCCCCTCGCCCGCTCCCGAACTGCCCTCCGGGCTGGAGCCGTACCGCACGCCCTACACCAACTGGGTTGGTGAGATCACCCATCACGGGCTCTGGGCCTGTGCTCCCCGCGACGGCCAGGATCTCGCGGACCTCGCCAACTGGGCGCACCGCAGGGGCTGGCGGCTGCGGGCCCGGGGCAAGGCGCACACCTGGTCGCCCCTCACCATCACCGGCCCGGCCGAGTCCGATCAGCGCGTGCTGCTGCTGGACACGACCGAGCACCTGACCCGCATGGAGCTGGTCGATCCGCCCGCCGGCGCTCCCGGCGCCGTACGCGCACAGACGGGGGTGACCCTGGAGGCGCTGACGGCCTTCCTCGCCGGTCACGGGCTGGGTGTCACCAACACCCCCGCTCCGGGGGAACTGACGCTCGGCGGCACCCTGGCCATCGACGCCCATGGCACCAGCGTGCCCGCGGTGGGGGAGGCCCCGCGTCCGGGCCACTCCTACGGAACCCTGAGCAACCTCGTCCTGTCGGTCACCGCCGTCGTCTGGGACGCCGCCCGTTCCGCCTACGTCGTACGCACCTTCCACCGGGGCTCCGACGAGGAGTGCGAGGCCCTGGCCGCGCACCTCGGCCGGGGCCTCGTCGTCGAGGCGGTGCTCCAGGCCGGGGAGGAGACCCCCCTTCGCTGCCGCAGCCGGACCGACCTCACCAGCGACGAACTGTTCGCCGCTCCGGGCAGCGCACTGGCACGCCGGGGGAACACCTTCGCCGACTTCCTCGACCGGACCGGGCGGGTGGAGGCCATCTGGTTCGCGTTCACGGACAGGCCGTGGCTGAAGGTGTGGAGTCTCAGCCCGGAGCGGCCCCTCACGGCGAGGGAGGTGCACCATCCGTACAACTATCCTTTCAGCGACTCCCTGCCGACGCCGGTCGCCCGGCTGGCCGGGCGCATGCTGGGGGAGGCGGCCTGGTACCTCGCCCCGGCCTTCGGCGCCGCCCAGTACACGGTGGCGGCGACGGGGCTGACCGCCACCCTGGCCACCGATCTGTGGGGCCCCGCGCACACCCTGCAGTTCTATCTGCGCCCGACGACCCTGCGGGAGACCGCGAACGGCTACGCCGTCCTGACCCGGCGCGCGGATGTGCAGCGCGTCATCTCGGAGTTCGCGGCCCACTACAGCGAGCAGCTGAAGTCGCGGGCGGCACGGGGCGAGTTCCCCGTCAACGGGCAGGTCGAGATCCGGGTGGGCGGGCTGGACCGCCCCGAGGAGTCGGCTGCCCCCGGTGCCCGGCCTCCCCTGCTCTCCGTCGTGCGACCGCCCGCGGACCGGCCGGAGTTCGACTGCGCGGTGTGGATCGATGTGCTGACCCAGCCGACGACGCCCGGGGCCCACGCGTTCTACCGCGATCTGGAGCGCTTCCTCCTCGCCACATTCGACGGGGAGTACGCCCTGACACGCGTCGAGTGGTCGAAGGGATGGGCGTACACCGGCACCGAGGCATGGGCGGACGAGGAGGTCATCGGGACCACGGTCCCGGCTTCGTACGGCCCGGGGCGGTGGACGGAGGCGGTGGGCGTGCTGGACCGCCTCGACCCCCACGGCGTCTTCGGCAACGCCTTCACCGACCGGCTGGTCCGCGCCTGAGGGGCCGCGCCCAGGTCCGTTCCCCGTACGGCGCGTCCGGTGGCAGCGCGCCGAGTTCCACGGTGCTCGGAGGGGGACGGACCGGCAGGTCAGGAAGAGGACCGGCCCCGCGGTGAGCGGGGCCGGTCCCTTTGGTGGCGGGGACACTCACACCTGGCGGTGGAGCAGGAACCCGAGCAGCACCTCGATCTCGTGGGCCGCCCGCGGGGCGAGGGGCACGCTCCGCAGACAGGCGCGGGCGGCATCGAGGTGGTGGCGGGCCTCGTCCAGGGTGGCTGCGCGGCCGCCGCACGACTCGACGAGCGCTGCGGCTCGGGCCGCGCCCGCGTCGTCGAGGGGGAGGGGGGAACGCAGAAGCGCGGCGAGCTCCCCGGAGCGTGGGCCGTCCCCGGCGAGGGCGGCCAGCACGGGACAGGTCTTCTTCCGCTGCCGCAGATCGCTGTACACGGGCTTGCCGGTCACCGCCGGGTCGCCCCAGATGCCGAGCAGGTCGTCGACGGCCTGGAAGGCCACCCCGAGGTGACGGCCCGCCAGGTCCAGGGCGGCGACGGTGCGGGCGGGCGCCCCGCCCAGCAGCCCGCCGAGTGCGGCGGCGCAGCCCAGCAGGGTGCCGGTCTTGAGCTCCGCCATGGCGCGGTACTCGTCGGTCCGGACGGCGTCCGCCCCCGTCCAGGGGCGGGCGGAGAAGAGCAGGTCCTCCGCCTGACCGCGTACGAGGCCGTTCAGCGTCTCGGACAGCCGGCCGACGGCCGCGCCGGTGTGCGGTGCCGGTGTCTCGGCGAGGATCTGCACCGCGAGCGCGAACAGTGCGTCTCCCGCGAGCACGGCGGGCCCGGTGCCGTACGCCTTCCACACGGTCTCCCGCTGCCGCCGCGTCCCGTCCCCGTCCATGATGTCGTCGTGCATCAGCGAGAAGGTGTGGATCAGCTCGACGGCCACCGCGCCCGCGGCGGCCTTCTCCCCGGGCGCCCCCACCGCCTCGGCGCACAGGACGGCCAGGGCCTGGCGCACCCCCTTGCCCTCGTGCGACCCGTCGGCGGGCGTCCCTCCGACACCGCACCAGCCGAGTGAGAACGCAGCCATCTCGCCGTGCCAGGGGTGGAGCCGGGATATCGCCGCGGACAGGGAGGGGCGCACCAGGTCACGGCAGCGCGCGAGTATGCGGGGCGCGGTGATCCGGGACGCGGCCTTCCCGCCGGGGGAGGTGTGCCGTACGGGCCCGGCGTCGTACGCGGGTCCCGCCGGCGCGGTCGCGGGGGAGGTCATCGCGTCACCGCCTCCTCGACGCGGTGGCCGGAGCCGGGCAGCGGGCCCACGCCCAGCTCGACCGTCGCCTTGTCCACCATGTCCCGTGCATGCCGCAGACCGATCCGGTCCAGGGTCCGGCGGAGTTCGGCCAGCTCCACGACGGTCTCCGCCGGGTTCCGTCCGAGCCGGGCCAGCGACTTCGCGAGCCCCAGCCGGGAGAGCGCGGTCCCCCGTGGTTCGTTCATCTCGCGGAACTCCCCGAGTGCCTGCGCGTAGGAGTCCCGTGCCTGCGGGTACTGCCCCGCACGGTAGTGCACATTGCCCCGCATCTTGTGGTTGTAGGCCAGGGCACTGGACAACTTCATCTCGCGGCAGGCGGATTCGGCCTCGGTGAGCAGGGCGAGCGCGCGCTCCACGTCACCGTCCCGTACGGAGACGACGTCGGCTATGCCGCGCAGCGCCCAGGCCCGCCCCCTGCGGTCGTCGGCCCGGCCCGCGGTCTCGGCCGCCTCCTCGAAGAGGGCGAGCGCCCTGTCGTACGAGCCGGTGTTCCGATGCATCTGGGCGATGCCTTCCAGCGCCCAGACCGTGTGCCTGGCCTCGCCCCGCCGGCGGGCCTCGGCGAGCAGTTGTTCGTGCAGTTCACCGACGGCCTGGTAGTCGCCCTGGATGCGCCCGGTCTCCGCGAGGCCCGCCAGCGAGTAACCGCGCACCACCACGTCGCCCCCGCGCTCGCCCAGTTCGGCCGCGAGCCCGAGCAGCCGGTACGCCAGTGCCAGCGAGCCGCGCTGGCGGGCGAGCGTGCCGCCGCTCCAGAGCGCCCAGGCCATCGCTCCGACGTCCTGCGCCTCACGGGCCGCGCGGTAGCTCGCCTTCCAGGCGGCGTCGGCTTCCGCCACTCGCCCCAGGCGCCGGCACGCCTCGGCCACCGCCAGCCCGCAGCGGGCCATCTCCCCGTGCTGACCTGCGCGTTCGGCGGCGCGCAACTCCTCGACGCCCTTCGCCAGTACCTCGGTGAGGGAGGAGTTCACCGACAGCGAGCCGAGCGCCCCCTGGTACTCCGGTGCGAACGCCTTCTCCTTCGGCCGATGCTGCTGAGTCATCCGTGCCACCCGCTCACTGTCTCGCCTGTCTTCGGAAACATCCCGGCGGTGGTCGGCCGCCGTCCTTGATCAAGACGGTAGGAGCGGGACGGGGTTCCCGAATCCCTCTGTACGCCGGTCATGGGTGGTACCTGAGTGCCATGCGAGGCGCCCTCCGTAGTCAGCGGGAGGGATGCCGCCCCGCGCGCGGGGCGGGGGCCGCACGTCCCGGGAGCGGTGGCCCACCGGTCCTGCCGCACCGATCCGCCTTCGGCCGAGGCCAGTTCGACCACCCCGCGGCCCGGTGCGCGGGGAGGGACATCCGGGTAGAGTCGCCGACAGTCAGGCAAAGAGAGCCTTACCTAAGTTCGAGGAGACCCGGTGACCAATCCTTTCGAGGACGAGAACGGCACCTACCTGGTGCTCGTCAACGACGAGGGGCAGTACTCGCTCTGGCCCGCGTTCGCCGAGGTGCCGGGCGGCTGGACGGTGGCCCACCCGGAGGACACCCGCCAGGCCTGCCTCGACCACGTGGAGCGGAACTGGACCGACCTGCGGCCCAGGAGCCTGGTGCAGAGCATGACCGCCGACCCGGCCTGAAGCCTCCGGGGCGCTTTCGTGCACCTCGCGCGTGACCGCCCCGGACCCGTACCGGACGCGACCGGTCACGCCGGCCGCGTCCGGATGCTCTCAGCCAGGGGGCCGGGCGATCCGCACGCGGCTGCTCCCGCCGTCGGACAGGAACCCCGCGAGCCCGGTCCCTTCCTCCGCGACGGCCTCGCGGTCGGCCCGCGACAGCCCGTGCAGCGGCCTCACCACCACGGTGCCGTCGTCCGTGCTCCAGGTCGCGGCGACCCGGCCGTCGACCAGCACCACACGCTCACCGGCGACCGAGAGCCCCCGGTGGGCGTCGTCGATGATCCGGCCCCGGTCGTGATAGCCGAGGATCGCGTTGTCGAAGGCCGGCAGGAACCGCACGGGTGCGGGAGTGCCGGGGTCGGGACGCGGTGCGCCGGGGAGGTCGAGCAGTTCCCGGCCGCGCTCGTCCCGGAAGGACACCAGCTCCTCCCGCAGCGCCGACACCGCCGCGGGGAGGCCGGACAGGCCGCACCACGCACGCAGATCGGCCGACGCCGCAGGCCCGAAGGCGGCCAGGTAGCGACGCACCAGCGCCCGGCCCACCGGGTCCGACGCGTCGGTGGGCGCGGGGTCGACGTCCCGGCCCAGCCAGGAGGAGAGCAGGACGTTCCGGACCCCTCCCTTGGTGCGCCACAGTCCCCTGGGCGGCGCCTGCACCACCGGTACGAGCGCGGCGAGCACCATCTCGCCCAGGGCCCGCCGCCCCGGCGCCGGGTGACGGCCGGCGAGGGCGTCGACGACCTCGGCGGGCGTACGCGCCGCTCCGTCGGCCAGCAGCGCCCGTCCCGCCGCCGCGAGTTCGCCGAGATCGGTACCGTCGAACTCGTGCCTGTAGACCCCGAGCACCCGTTGGCGCAGCATGGCGTCGTGGCGGCCACGCCAGGCGACGGCGTCGTCGGCGGTGACGAGGTGGACGGTGCGCCGCATGAGGTGCATGCGCACCGCACCGCGCCCGGTCAGCAGCTCTGACAGGGACGCCGGTTCGAACTGCCCCAGCCGTGACCAGAGCCCGACGTACGGCTCCTGCGGCTCCTGCGCCTGGAGGCCGCAGAGATGGCCTACGGCGGCCTGCGCCGGGAGCGCGGCGCGGTCGAGCAGCAACTGCCGCGCCAGCGTCGCGCGGTTGAGGGCACGGGTGTCCAGTACGGTCATCGCGTCACCGCCGGGCCCGGACTCCCGGGGCGGTGCCCCGGGGATCGCTTCTTCATCGTGGGTCTCTCTCCTCGGGGCCGTCCAGGTGTGCGAGCGTGAGGTGACAAGGGATCAGGTCGCCCTTTGCCCGTCGAGCGTCTCCCTCAGGATGTCCGCGTGACCGGCGTGCTGCGCCGTCTCGGCGACGAGGTGCGTCAGGACCCGGCGCACGCTGCGCACGGCTCCCGGTTCGTTCCAGGGTGCCTCCGGGAGCGGGTGGGCCGCGGAGAGGTCGGGGACACCGGCGACGACCTCCTCGGTCCGGGCGGCGACCTCCTCGTAGTGCCGCAGGACCCCGTCCAGGGTCTCGCCGGGCAGCATCCGGAACTCGTTCGCGTGGTCGGTCATCCACTGAGGGATCCGGCGTGCGGTACCGGCGGCGAGATCGGCCCAGGTCACCCCGTCGGGCAGGTCGTGACGCATGCCCGACGGACCCTCGACCACGAAGCGCATCCATCCGGCCTCGGTGGACGCCACATGCTTGACCAGGCCGCCGGGACAGAGCGTGCTGACCGTCGGGGATGCGGCGGCCTGCTCGTCGCTGAGCCCGCGCACCGCCTTCGTGAGTGCCGCCCGGGCGGCCGCGAGCGCGGCGAGCAGATCGGCCCGCTCGCCGTCGAGGGGCGTGGAGGGGGTGGTCATCCTGATCAGTCCTTCTGGTCGTTCCCGGTGGCGTGCAGGATCACCGTCGCAGGAGAAGAGGTCAGGAGCCGTCCGCCTCTCCGGGCGATACTGAGCACCATGCCGAAGACCTCCGCGCGACTGCTCTCGCTCCTCTCCCTCCTCCAGTCGCGCAGGGACTGGCCTGGGCAGCTGCTGGCGGAGCGGTTGGAGGTCAGCCCCCGCACCGTGCGCCGTGACGTGGACCGCCTGCGGGAGCTCGGCTACCCCGTGGTGGCCGCCAAGGGCCCGTACGGGGGGTACCGGCTCGATGCCGGCGCGGAGCTGCCGCCGCTGCTGTTCGACGACGACCAGGCCGTCGCCCTCGCCGTCGCGCTCCGGACGGCGGCCGCCACCGGTGCCGGGATCGAGGAAGCGGCGGAACGCGCCCTGAGCACCGTCCGGCAGGTCATGCCCGCACGGCTGCGCCATCGCGTCGACGCCCTCCACGTCACCGCGGTCGGGCGGGCGGGGACGCGGCCGGAGCCGCAGGCCGACCCCCGGGTCCTCGTGGCGCTCGGTACGGCCGTCCACGCCCGCGAGGTGCTGCGCTTCGACTACTCCCCGGCATCCCCGGAGGCCGGCGCCGGGCAGGCCGCGGGACCGCCGCGCCGGGTCCAGCCGCACCACCTCGTCACCTGGGGCGGGCGCTGGTATCTCGTCGCCTGGGACCTGGAGCGGGAGGACTGGCGCACCTTCCGCGCCGACCGGATCACCCCGCGCACCCCCACCGGGCCGCGCTTCACCCCGCGTGACGTGCCCGGCGGGAACGTGGCGGCCTTCGTGGCCGGCAGATTCCGGGGATCCGGCGACGACGGCGAATGGCCCTGCCTCGGCGAGGTCGTCCTCGATCTGCCGGCCGCCGTCGTGTCCGTCCACGCCGGCGACGGGTTCGTCGAAGCGCTCGGCCCCGACCGCTGCCGGCTCGTCCTGGGGGCATGGTCCTGGCCCGGTCTGGCCGCCAGCCTCGGCAGGTTCGACGCCGGCATCCAGGTCGTCGGACCGCCCGAGCTCAGGCACGCCTTCGCCCACCTGGCCCGTCGCTTCGCCGACGCCGCCGAGCGGTGACCGGGCGTCATCCGCCGTACGGACCCGGGCCGGGCACGCGGAGAGCCGGGACAGCCGCTGCGGTCAGGACTCCCCGGCGGTCGCGGTCTCCCGGGCCGGGCCCGCCACCACAGGCTCGTCGCGCCGGGACCGGTGGGACATCCACGCGGCGACCAGGGCGCCCGAGATGTTGTGCCACACGGAGAACACCGCGGCCGGCAGGGCGGCCAGCGGGCTGAAGTGGGCCGTCGCCAGCGAGGCGGCCAGCCCCGAGTTCTGCATGCCGACCTCGAAGGCCATGGCGCGGCTCGCGGGCCGGCCGAGCCCCGAGACCTTGCCCGCGCCGTAGCCGAGGGCCAGTCCGAGGCCGTTGTGCAGCACGACGGCGATCAGCACGGTCACGGCGGCCGACTTGATGGCACCGGCACTCCCCGCCACGACGGCACAGACGATCGCGGCGATGGCCAGCGACGACAGCCAGGGCATGAAGCCCAGCACACGGTCGACGAACCTGCCCGCCACCAGCCGCACCACCAGGCCCCCGAGGACCGGCAGCAGAACGGTCTTCAGGATGTCCGTGATCATCGAGCCCGCGTCCACCGGCAGGTACGCCCCGGCGAGCAGCAGGGTGAGCGGCGGGGTCACCAGAGGGGCGACCAGGGTGGAGACGGTCGCGACGGAGACCGACAGCGCCACGTCACCGCGGGCGAGGAACGTCACCACGTTCGACGCCGTGCCGCTCGGCGCACAGCCGACCAGGATGAGTCCGGCCGCCAGCTGCGGCGGCAGACCGAGCAGATGGGCGATCGCCCAGCCCAGTCCCGGCATGATCACGTAGTGCGCGACGAGGCCGATCGCCACCGCCCACGGGCGCTTCGCCACACCCCGGAAGTCGAGCGGGGTCATCGTCAGGCCCATGCAGAACATGACGACGCCCAGCAGGTACGGGACCGACTCCGTCCAGCCGTCGAACGTGCCCGGGGTGACGAGGCCGGCCACACCCGCCACGAGCACAAGGACGGGGAACACCGTGACGGCGCGCCTCGCGGCCTTGTCTTCGGAACGCGGCTGATCAGGGGTTATCTCTTCGTTCTGCACAGGCGCGATCAGACGCCGCGGGCAGGGGCATCCGCAAGCGAGTCCCAGGATGCGGACACGCTGTCCAGGATGCGTGCAGGCCGGGATCGTCGCGACGGGGTCACAGACGCAGTTCACGCCCCTGCCAGCGCCTCCGCAGCCAGCGGTCGTGACCGGCCAGCACGATCGCTCCCGGACCCGCGCCCATGGCCGCCTCCAACTCGTCGCAGAGCCGCGGCGACAGATGGTTCGTCGGCTCGTCGAGCAGCAGCAGCTCGGGCGGGTGCGCCACCAGGAGCGCGAGGGCGAGCCGGCGGCGCTGGCCGACGGAGAGGCGCCCGACCGGCTTGCCCAGATCCGTGTCGCTCATCAGGCCCAGTGAACTCAGCGGTACGGATTCCGCGCGCTCGGCACCGAGCGTCCGCACGTAGGTGTCCCGGACGGTGCGGTCCGGCCGGTCGAACACGGTGTCCTGCGTCAGCAGTCCCACCGAGACCCCGCCCCTGCGCCGCACGTCGCCGTCCGCGGCGAGACGGCCGGCGAGCACCGCCAGCAGCGTCGACTTCCCCGACCCGTTCCCACCCGTCACGAGCAGGCGGTCGGCCGCCGTCACGTCGAGCCGGTCGACGGCGAGCCGGCCGGGCACCCGCACACGGCGCAGCGAGACGAGGATCCCCTCCGCCGACGGCCCGCCGAGCACGGTGCGGCGGAAACGCAGCGGCCGAGGCGGCTCCGCCGTCCGGTTCCGCTCCAGGTCGCCCAGTCTGCGGGCGGCGTTGCGCACCCGCCGTGAGATCTGGCTCTGCACCCGCCCGGCCCGGAGCCCGTAACCCATCTTCTCGGTGTCACGCGGCCCGCGGTCCGGGGCGACCCGGTGGGTCGTCGTGCCGATGGACCGGCGCAGGGCCTCCAGTTCCTCCTGCTCCTCGGCGAAGCGCCGCTCCCAGCGCTCCCGCTCGGCGCGCTTCTCGGCCTGGTAGGCGGTGTAGTTGCCGCCGTACCGCACCGGGCCGTCCACGGCGGGGTCGAGGTCGATCAGATCGGTGCACACGGCGTCGAGGAACGCCCGGTCGTGGCTGGCCACGACCACGGCGCCGGGCAGGCCGCGGACCTGCTCCTCCACGAACGCGGCGGCTTCGTCGTCGAGGTGGTTGGTCGGCTCGTCCAGCAGCAGCGCGGACGGCCTCCGGATCAGCAGGGAGGCCAGGGCCAGACGGCCGCGCTGACCGCCGGACAGGGAACCGAGCGGCCGGCCGGGATCTGCCGCGCCCAGCCCGACGCCGTCGAGCACCATCGCGGCGCGCCGGTCGGCGTCCCACGCCTCCTGTTCCTGGGCGGCCTCCAGCCGTCGGCCGTAGGCGTCGAGGAGCGCGGCGTGACGGGGGGAGTCCTCCCGGGTGCCGGAGAGCTCCACGGAGAGACGTTCGAGCCCGGCGAGCGTGTCGCGCACCTCGCTCAGGGCTTCGTCCAGCACGTCGGCGATCGTGGCCGCGGAGTCGAACGGCATCTCCTGGTGCAGGAACCCCAGATCGGCGGGGCGCGTGATGCTCCCCGCGTCGGGTTCGTCCACCCCGGCGAGCAGACGCAGCAGCGTCGACTTACCGACGCCGTTCTCCCCGATCAGGCCGATGCGGTGGCCGGGGGACGCGGTGAGGGAGAAGCCGTCGACCACACGTCCGCTGCCGAAGGAGCGGACGACGTCGTGTGCGAGCAGGGGCGCCGAGGCGTCGGACATGGGTGTGACCTCGTGAGACACGTGGGCGGACGGACTTCCGCCCGGGACGGACAGGGGAGAGGGGGGCGACGTGCGGCATCGCGGCCACGGTGCTGTCGCGCACGGGCCGGGGGCCGGTCACATCCGGGTGTCACCCGGAGATGTCGTCGTCTCCCACCATGTCCGTCTCCTCACCGAGAGATCAGTGTCGGGGAGGGACCCTAGCAGCCGCCGTCCCCGGGATCCCGTAGTTCCCACGGGCCAGGGTCAGGGGGGCGGGGCTCGTGAGTTCCCACGGGCCAGGGTCAGGGGGCGGGGCCGAGGCTCGTGCCCGTCAGGAACCGTGCTCCGGGGCCGGATCGCGGCCGGATCGCGGCCGCCGGGGATGCGGAGGGCCGGGACTGCGGGCAGCGTGGGGGAGTGTCGCAGTTGCTGAGAACCCGGTGGATCCCCGTAGGCCTCATCGTGCTGGCCGTGGTGGTCGACCTCGCCACGCCGCACGACGTGACGTCCGCGCCGCTGCTCATGGCCGCTCCCGTGGCCGCCGCACCCCTCCTTGGGGGTGCGCGGAATCGTCGGCGTGGGCATCACCGCGATGATCGTCCACGCCTTCCTCGCGCGGGTCGACGGGACCTTCGGCTGGCGTGCGGGTGTGGCCAACCAGATCACCCTCGCGGCCGTCACCGCGCTCGCCGTCCTGATCCACCGCACGCTGCGCCGACAGGACGCCCGTGCCCGCCGCGCGCAGCACGTCGCGGCCGTCGCCCAGCGCGCCGTGCTGCCCAGACCCCCGTCACGTCTGGGTTCCCTGCACATCGACGCCCGGTACGTGCCCGCCGAGAGCGAGGCGCTCATCGGCGGGGACCTGTACGTGGTGCAGAGCACCCCGTACGGAATCCGGGTGATGGTCGGCGACGTACGGGGGAAGGGGCTCGGGGCGGTCAGCGCCGTCAGCGCCGACCTGGGCGCCTTCCGGTACGCGGCGGACGAGGCCGAGGACCTGGCGCAACTGGTGGCCCGGCTGGAGCGTGCCCTCCTGCGCGAGGGCGGCCGACGCGGCGGCCAGCAGCAGGAGGAGGGCTTCACGACGGCCCTCATCGCGGAGTTCTCGACGGACCTGGAGACCGTGCGCCTGGTCAACCGGGGCCATCCGCCCCCCGTGCTGATCGACGCGCGGGGCGGCGCCACGCTCCTCGGCGCATCCGAGGAGGCACCCCCGCTGGGGTTGAGCGACCTGGGCGCCTGGTCGGCCCCGGTCGACAGCTTCGCGTTCCCCGCCGGCTCCACCCTGCTCTGCTACACCGACGGCGTCACCGAGTCCCGGAACGCCGCCGGACGCTTCTACGACCCCGTCGCCCGCCTCCCGCTCGTGCTCGGCAGGCGGCTGCGCACGGGCGCCCGCGTCACGCCCGGCCAGATCCTGGACCTGCTGATCCACGACGTCCACCGCCATGCCGACGGCAGGCCCCAGGACGACCAGGCCATGCTGGCCCTGCACCGCTTCCGTGACGGGCACGGGCCCGCCCCGGCCGTGCCCCCGGCATGACCCGGGCGACACGATCGGACTGATGTTCCCCCGCCGGGGGAGCCCGCGGACCGTTTGCCGGGCGGCACACTGGACATGATCCGCCCGTGACGGAGCGTACTGATCCGATGACGTGGACGCTGAAGAGTGAGCGTCCGGAGCCGGCCGGCTATCTGACGGTGCGGTGCCGGACCTACGTGCAGCCGGACGGCAAGGACTCGGAGTGGGACATCCTCCACGGCTCCCGGACGGTCGCCCTCGTGGCGTTCACAGAGGACGGCCGGGGCATCCTCGTACGCCAGTTCCGGCCGGGCCCGGGCAAGGTGCTGGCCGAGCTGCCGGGCGGCATGATCGAGCCCGGCGAGGAGGTCCTGCACGCGGCGGCTCGCGAACTCCTCGAGGAGACCGGCTACCAGGCAGGGAGCGCCGAAGTCGTCATGCGGACGTACCTGGCGTCCTACGCGACCCATGTGCGCTACGCGGTGCTCGCCAGGGACTGCCGGAAGGTCGCCGAGCCCACGCCCGACGCGGAGGAGTTCGTCGATCCGTTCACCCTGGCCCAGGACGTGTACGTGGAGCATCTCCTCGGCGGCGAGTACACCGACGCGGACGTGGGCCTGGCGGGACTCGTCGCGGCGGGCCTGCTCCTCAGGAAGCCCTGAGCACCACCGTCCGAGGTACGCGGGAGCGTCCTTGACGTGCGCGCGGTTCCCACCCCGTACAGACTCGGACCATGTGCACCCACAGGGCCCCTTCGGGCACGGGCGCGGCCGAACCCCCTCCCGGACGGGGCGCCGCCCACCAGACGCTGGCCCTCGCGGCGATGCTGTTCGCCGTGTCGATGACGTTCATCGACCAGACGATCGTCTCCATCGCCGCTCCGAGCATCGTCGGCGAACTCGGCCTCTCGTCCTCCGGGATGCAATGGGTGGTCAACGCGTACCTGCTGTCGCTCGCCGCCTTCTTCGCCCTCGGCGGACGGCTCTCCGACATCGTCGGCCACAAGCGGGTGATGCTGATCGGCACCCTCCTGTTCGTCGTCTCGTCCGTGCTGTGCGGATGCGTCCCGGCCGGTGACCTCGCACAGACCTGGCTGATCGTCTTCCGCGCCACCCAGGGGCTCGGCGCGGCGCTCATGTTCCCCGCCGCGCTCGCCGTCGTCGTCGCGGTCTTCCCGGTGGAGAAGCGGGGCAGGGCCCTGGCGCTGTTCTTCGGCCTGTCGGGTGCGCTCACGGCGGTCGGGCCGTTGCTCGGCGGCTGGCTGACGGCCTGGACCTGGCGGGCCGTCTTCTGGGTGAACGTGCCGGTCGCGGCCGTCGCCCTGGTCCTGGCGGCCATGGCCCACATCCCGGGGTCCCGCAGGCGGGAGAAGCTGGACGTGCCCGGGGCGGCGCTGGTCGCCGTGGGCATGGGTCTGAGCGTGCTCGGCTTCCAGCAGGCGTCCGCGTGGGGCTGGAGCAGCGTCGCCACCTGGGCCTGCATCGTCGGCGGGCTCGCGGTCCTGGTCGTGTTCTGCCGCTACGAACGCGGGGTCGCCCAGCCGCTCATCACGCTGAAGGTCTTCCGCGACCGGGCGTTCACCGTCGACACGCTCGTCCTCTTCTTCGCGATGCTCGCCTTCGTCCCGGTGTTCTTCTTCGCCTCCGTGTACGCGCAGGTCTCGCTGAGCGCCTCGCCGAACCAGGCCGCCCTGTACCTGCTGTACTTCTTCATCGGCTTCGGCATCGCCTCCCAGTGGGGCGGCCGCATCCTGGACCGGCGCGGAGCCCGCCCGGCGATGAAGCTCGGCACGGCGCTCGGCGCAGTGGGATTCGCCCTGTGGGCGAACAAGCTGACGGACCTCTCGATGCACGACCAGTGGCCGTACGCGGCCCTCGCCGGCGCGGGCATCGGCTTCCTCCTCGCGCCCGCGTCCACCGACGCGGTCAACCGCTCGATCGGCGCCTCGTACGGCGAGGTCACCGGCATCACCCAGACCGTGCGCAACTACGCGGCCAGCATCGGGATCGCCGTCTTCGGGACGGTCCTCACCCATGTCACCACCGACAAGGTCCTGGAGACCCTCACGTCCCGGGGGGTACCGGCGGGCGTGGCGGACGACGCCGCCCGGTCGGTCGCGGAGGCCGTCACGGGGAATCCGGACGCCCGGGAACCGGCCGGCGACGGCCGGATCGCCACGCTGATGCGGGACTCCATGGACGCGGTCCGGCTGGACTTCGCCGAGGCGAACCAGTGGGTGTTCTACGGCATGGCGATCGCACTCGCCGTCGCGTACGTGTGCGCGCATCTGCACCCGGGGACACGGGTGACCGAAGAGACCGTCACGGAGCCGCCCGCGCGTCCCGGAGCGCGTCCCGGCAACGACGGCGGCTAGGAGTCCTCGGAACCGGAACGCCGGTGGCCGAAGAGTTTCCGGAACCGGAGCGGCGGCGGACGGCGCCTCCCCCGGATCCGTACGCGTGCTCCACCGAGGTCACGGGTGTGCGACGGCGCTCGCCGGGGAGGCGTGACGCATGCACTCATGGACTCTCGACGACATGCCCGACCTCTCCGGCACCACGGCGGTGGTCACGGGCGCCAACAGCGGGATCGGGGCGGTGACCGCGCTCGCCCTGGCCCGCTCCGGCGCGCGGACGATCCTCGCCTGCCGCGACCCGGAACGCGGCGGCCGAGCCCTGGACGCCGTGCGCCGCGCCGCCCCCGGATCCGACGCCCGGCTCGTCGGTCTCGACCTGGCGGACCTCTCCAGTGTGGCGGAGGCCGCCGGCCGTATCGCGAAGGAGACCGACGGCAGGCTGGATCTGCTGGTCAACAACGCGGGGGTGATGGCCCTTCCCCTGCTGCGGACGGCCGACGGGTTCGAGATGCAGTTCGGCACCAACCACCTCGGCCACTTCGCGCTGACGCACCATCTGCTGCCTCTCCTCGGCCAGGGGGCGCCCTCGCGGGTCGTGACGGTGTCGTCGCTGGCGCACCGCATCGGGCGCATCGACTTCGCCGGCCTCGACGCGGAGCACGGCTACGACAAGTGGCGCGCCTACGCGCAGTCCAAGCTCGCCAATCTGCTCTTCACCGCGGAACTCCAGCGCCGCGCGGACCTGGCAGGCAGGCCGGTCCTCTCGCTGGCCGCCCATCCCGGCCTCTCCGCGACGGAGCTCGGACAGGCGGGCCCGAGGCTCGCCGGACGGGCCTGGGCGGCGAAGCTGGAACGGGTGACGCGCCTCTACACCCAGCGCCCGTCCGCGGGGGCGCTCCCCACCCTGTACGCCGCCACCCTTCCCGACGCGCTCGGCGGAAGCTACTACGGCCCCCGGCTGCTGGGCGAGACCAGGGGAGCGCCCGGCCCCGCCCGCATGTCGGCCCGCGCGCAGGACACGGACACGGCCCGCGCCCTGTGGGACGTGTCGGCGCGCCTCACCGGGACCGACGCCGAGGCCGTCTGAGACCGGGGGGCCGGGGCCGGGTGAGGCGCGTCTCACCCGGCCCCGGCCGCTTGCTATGCAACCAGTTGCATAAGACGATCGGGGTATGGCGCTCGAACACGCGATCCTCGTCTCCCTGCTGGAGCAGCCGGGCTCCGGCTACGAGCTGGCCCGGAGGTTCGAGCGGTCCATCGGGTACTTCTGGACCGCCACGCACCAGCAGATCTACCGCGTGCTCAAGCGCATGGAGAGCGACGGCCTGCTCGACGTCCGCGACGTCCCGCAGGAGCGCCGGCCGGACAAGAAGGAGTACTCGGTCGCCGGTCCCGGCCGTACCGTCCTCGCCGAGTGGCTGCACGAACCGATCGAACCCGAGAGCCTCCGCCACGACCTCGCCGTGAAGATCCGGGGCGCCGCCTTCGACGACCCGGCCGCGCTGCTGCACGAGGTCGAGCGGCACCACCGGGTGCACAGCGACCGGCTCGCGCACTACCTGGCCGGGGAGCACCGTGACTTCACCGGGCCGGGCGCGCCCGCACCGCTCGACGCCGGCCAGGAGCTCCAGCACGTCGTGCTGCGGGGCGGCATCGCGTACGAGCGGATGACGGTCGCGTGGCTCGACGACGTCCTCGCCACCCTCCACCGGCTCGCCTGAACCCGTCCCGCACCCCCGCCCGCCCACACCTGCCCGGAAGGCGTATCACCATGTCCGACCCGCTGCTGTTCAACCCGCGTGCCTACGACCCCGCACACTTCGACCCCGAGACCCGCAGGCTGCTGCGCGCCACCGTCGACTGGTTCGAGGCCCGCGGAAAGCGCCGGCTGGTGGAGGACTACCGGTCCCGCGCCTGGCTGGGTGACTTCCTCGACTTCGCGTCCAAGGAGGGCCTGTTCGCCACCTTCCTCACGCCCGCCTCGGCCGCCGAGCGGGAGGACCAGCGCTGGGACACCGCCCGGATCGCCGCGCTCAACGAGATCTTCGGCTTCTACGGGCTCGACTACTGGTACGCCTGGCAGGTCACCATCCTCGGTCTGGGACCGGTCTGGCAGAGCGACAACGCCGCCGCCCGCACACGCGCGGCGCAGCTCCTGGCCGAGGGCGAGGTGTTCGCCTTCGGACTCTCGGAGAAGACGCACGGCGCCGACATCTACTCCACCGACATGCTCCTGGAGCCGCAGGAGGACGGCGGTTTCCTGGCCACCGGGTCCAAGTACTACATAGGCAACGGCAACGCGGCCGGCCTCGTCTCCGTCTTCGGCCGCCGCACCGACGTCGAAGGCCCCGACGGCTACGTCTTCTTCGCGGCCGACAGCCGCCACCCGGCCTACCAGCTGGTGAAGAACGTCGTCGACTCCTCCAAGTACGTCAGCGAGTTCCGCCTCGACGGCTACCCGGTCGGCCCCGAGGACGTCCTGCACACCGGCCGCGCCGCCTTCGACGCGGCCCTCAACACCGTCAACGTGGGCAAGTTCAACCTCTGCACCGCCTCGATCGGCATCTGCGAGCACGCGATGTACGAGGCCGTCACCCACGCGCACAACCGCATCCTCTACGGCCGCCCCGTGACCGCCTTCCCGCACGTGCGCCGCGAGCTGGCCGACGCCTACGTGCGGCTCGTCGGGATGAAGCTGTTCAGCGACCGCGCCGTCGACTACTTCCGCTCGGCCGGGCCCGACGACCGCAGGTACCTGCTGTTCAACCCGATGACGAAGATGAAGGTGACCACCGAGGGCGAGAAGGTGATCGACCTGATGTGGGACGTCATCGCCGCCAAGGGCTTCGAGAAGGACACCTACTTCGCGCAGGCGGCCGTGGAGATCCGCAGCCTGCCCAAGCTGGAGGGGACGGTTCACGTCAACCTCGCCCTCATCTTGAAGTTCATGCGCAACCACCTGCTGGAGCCGGCCGGCTACGAGCCGGTGACGACCCGTCTGGACGCCGCGGACGACGGGTTCCTCTTCCGGCAGGGCCCGGCCCGCGGCCTCGGCTCGGTGCGCTTCCACGACTGGCGCCCGGCCTACGACGCGTACGCCTCCGTGCCCAACGTCGCCCGCTTCCGGGAGCAGGCGGACGCCCTGTGCGCCTTCGTGGCCGAGTCCGCCCCCGACGAACAGCAGAGCCGGGACCTCGACTTCCTGCTGTCGGTCGGCCAGCTCTTCGCCCTGGTCGTCCACGGCCAGCTGATCCTGGAGCAGGCCCGGCTGACCGGTCTGGACGCGGACGTGCTCGACGAGTTGTTCTCCGTGCTCGTCCGTGACTTCTCCGCCGACGCCGTCGAACTGCACGGCAAGGACTCCGCCACCCCGGAGCAGCAGGCCTGGGCCATCGCCGCCGTACGGCGTCCCGTCGTCGACGAGGCCCGATCGGCTCGGGTCTGGGACCGCGTCGAGGCGCTGTCCGGGGCCTATGAGATGGCCGGGTAGCGCCGCCCGGGTACAAGGCCGGGGCCGGGCGCTTCACCGGCGCCCGGGCGGGCATATGGAAGGTCCGGCGGCCGGATCCGGCCGGCTGCCAGGAGGAGGCGACCATGAACACGGTGTGGATCTGGCAGACACAGCTGGACCGTTCGCCGGGCGACGACGTGATCGGTTACGACGTGGAGGCGGCGGACGGGAGCCTGGGCACCGTCATCAGGCTCTCGCCGGTGCCGGGCTACGACCACCTGGTGATCGACGCGGGTGTCTGGAAGTTCGGGAGAAGCGTCGTCGTGCCGGCCGGCATGGTGACCGCGGTCGACTCCGGCGCACGGGTGATCCGGGTCGGGTGCACCAAGGAACAGATCAAGGACGCCCCCCGATTCGAGCGTGACCAGGACACCGGCGACCTCTTCTATCTGCGAGGGCTCGGCCGGTACTACGAATCCCTGGTCACCGCCGCTGGATGACCGCGGAAGCCGGCGCCACCCCTGTCGGTGGCGCCGGCCCGCCGTCTCAGCCGGACCGCACGCGGCGGCTCCTGCGGCCGAGCGCGACCTTGACCGGGACGAGCGCAAGCCAGGACCACATGGCGGCCGCGGGGGAGAGGGCGTAGGCGAGCGGCACAGTGGCACCGAAGACGAGGGCCGTGCCCGCCAGATCGGCGGCGATGGAGCGCGCTGTCCGCTCCGCGGCGTGGTCCTTCGGCCACGACCGGCGCAGTCCGGTCCTCAGCACGGCCAGTTCCAGCAGGTTGGTGACGCTCACGGTGCCCGCGTAGACCGCGACGGCCAGGGGCTCGGAGGCGTACTCGGAGAGGAGCGACGTCGGGAAGGGGATCAGTGCGATCGCGCCCAGCCAGATCAGCGCGAATCTCAGCGGCGGCGCGTCGAACCGGGGGACCAGCTCCATGATCCGGCGGTGGTCGCGCCAGAACGCGGTCAGGATCATGAAGCTCAGCGCATAGGCACCGAGGTCCGGGAGGACCTCGACCACTGCGTCCCGGAAGCCCTCGGGGGTCAGTCCCGGCGGCACCCGTACATCGAGCACCAGCAGGGTCATGGCGATCGCGAAGATCCCGTCGGACAGCGCGGAGAGCCGTTCCGTGGTCTTGTCGTCACCCGTACCCGCCCGGCTCTCGTCCACCCGGCCAGCGTCCCGGGACCGGGGCGGAACCGGGCGGGATTAGGCCGACGGCGGGCATGCCGGGCACGGGTCCAGGGACTGCGGACCGGCGCCGGCGTCCCTGCGCCGGCGTCCGGCCGGAAGGGTCAGGCGGTCTGGAGGCTGTCGTCCTGCCTGCTCACGGGACGCCGGAGCCCCGGGGAGACCGTGGCCCGCATGCCGAGCATCGAGTCCGCGACCTGGAGAGCCTGCCGGACGGCCTGCGTACCGGTCATCACGCACAGGGTGTAGGCGGCGTCCTCCACGATCCGGGCGGTCGCCTCGGTCGAGCGGCGGGCATCCTCGATCCGTGCGTCGGCATAGCGGGCCAGAGCCACTCTCAGGTCCTGAGGACTGGGTGTCAGCACAGCGGGTTCTCCTCTGGGTTCGATCCACGTCCGGGGGCGGCGCACCGGAGCACGGGGGGCCGGTGACGTCCCGGCCGCACGGTGCGGTTCACGCACCGTCATGTGATCCGGCGTCACGCGTCTACCCGGTCGCGAGCGGAGTACGCCCACCCGTCAGCGTGTGCGCCGACGCTTGCCGCAGCGGGCGTTCTACCGTTCACCGATGCGATCTGTCCCCTGGTGGGTCCTGTTCTCCTCGGTGAGCGCCCCGGTCCTCCTCGTCGGGGGCTGGGCGGTCTCGGCGGAGCTCCAGGGCCCCGGCTACGACCCCGCGACGTCCACGATCAGCATCCTCGCCGCCGACGGCGCCGCCGGGTACTGGGTGATGACGTCGGCCCTGCTCGCCCTGGGAGCCTGCCATGTGATCACCGCCTGCGGGCTGCGCCCCGCCGCACCGTCCGGACGGGTGGCCCTGGCCGGCGGCGGGCTCGCGGCGATGCTGCTGGCCCTGTTCCCGGCGCCGCGCAGCGGCGGCTCGTTCGACCACGGGGTGGTGGTGGCCGTGGGATTCGTCCTGCTCGCCGTGTGGCCGGTCCTGGCCGTACGGCGCGACCCGGGTCCCCGGCGGATCACGCCCGTCCGCGAAGCCGGCCCGGGGGCACAGGCGACGGCCCCGCTGCCCGGCAGGACGGCCCCCTGGGGCCTGCGGCCCGCCCCCTCCACGGCGGCGGCCGCACTCATGTGGCTCGGCGGGGCCTGGTTCCTGCTCGCCCTGTTCGTCCTCGACACCGCGGGGGCGGCCGAGCGCGTCATCACGTTCGCACAGTCGTTCTGGCCGCTCGTCGTGGCCTTCTCCTGCTTCCGGCACACGGACGGCGACGGGCAGCGGACGTGACGCGTGGCCCCGGGCGAGTGGGCGACACCCGTCCCCCGGCGCCCGGTGCGGAGGGCAGGAAGAGCTCCACGAGACGCCCTCGGAGACGATCGCCTCCCGGTGGGGCCCGCCCCAGGCCTGCGGCTCGCGCACCGGGCGGGGTCCCACCGCCCTGACAGCTCCCGGTGGGCCCGCCCGGAGAGGGGCCCACCGGAGCGGACGGCTACGGCTTGCGGCCCACCGCCACGTAGCCGGCGCTGATGACGTCGTCCTGGCCGGGTACCGGCTCTCCCAGCTCGGGGTGCCACGCCTCGGCGGCCACGATGCCCGGCTCGACGATCTCCAGCCCGTGGAAGAAGCGGGAGAACTGATCACGGGTGCGGGGCGCCAGCGTGAGGGTGTTCGCTTTGTACATCTCATCGACCTTGCGGGCCTCGGCCGGGTGGAAGTCGGCCGTGAGGTGCGAGATCACCACATGGCTGCCGGGCGCGAGCACGCCCGTAAGCCGGTCCACCAGCTCGTAGGCGCCGTCCTCGTCGCTCACGAAGTGCAGCAGCGAGATCAGCGAGAGCGCTACCGGGCGGCTGAAGTCCAGCGTCTTGCCGGCGTGTTCGAGAATGACGTCCACGTCCCGGGCGTCCGCCTGCACGTAGTCGATGGCACCCTCCTCGGTGCCCTTGAGCAGGGCCCCGGCGTGTGCCAGGACGATCGGGTCGTTGTCGCAGTAGACGACCCGCGTGTCGGGCGCCGCCCGCTGGGCCACCTGGTGCAGGTTCGGCTCCGTGGGTATCCCGGTGCCGATGTCGAGGAACTGGCGGATTCCCTTGCCCGTGAGCCACCGGGTGGCACGGTGCATGAACGCCCGGTTCACCTTCGCCATCACCGGGACCCCGGGCTCGACGGCGAGCATCTGCCGGCCCATGGCCTCGTCCACCGGGTAGTTGTCCTTGCCCCCGAGAAACCAGTCGTACATCCGCGCGGGATGAGGTCTGCTGGTGTCGATGCGCAGGGCGGGGGCATCGTTCTCCGGTCGGGACATGGCGAACTCCTGGATGGGCGCGGCAGCGGATGATCAGCGTGCGTACAGAATAGGGAACATGGGCGCCGGTCATGTCGCCCGCTCGCCAACTCATGCGGTGCGGTACGTGACTTCGCCGCTGTCGTCGCCCACGTGCCGGATCGTGGTCCCGGGCGGCCCGGGGCCGGGACGGTGGGTACGGCGGGGCAGGGCCGCCGTACCCACCGTCCCGTACGGGCCGCTGCGCCGGTCAGCCTGCGCTGCAGGAGACGGTCGGCCAGGTCCAGTTGCCGTTGGCCTGGATGGTGGCGCCCCAGGTGTTGCCGTTGCCGTTGGGTCTGGCGGTCAGGACCTGTGCGCTGGGGAAGGCGGCAGTGGTGTTCCAGGTGGAGAGGACCTTGGCGGGGGAGGGGACGTTCATCGTGACGGTCCAGTTGCTGGACCCGGTGACGGCTACGTTGAGGTTGTAGCGGTCGCTCCACTTGCTGCCTGCCGTCAGCGTGGCGGTGCAGCCTCCGCCGCCACCGCCCCCTCCGGTGCCGCCGCTGTCGGGTGCCACGGCGCGGCCCGTCGTCGGGGAGATCATGCCGGCGCAGAGTCCTCGGCCGGCCAGGCCCTGCGCGATGCGCGGGATCGCGGCGAGCGTGTTGGCGGGCCAGTCGTGCATGAGGATGATCTGGCCGTTGGTCAGCCGGGCGTTCGCCGCCACGATCGCGTCCGTGCTCGCGTTGTTCCAGTCCTGCGAGTCGACGTCCCAGATGATCTGGGTGAGACCGTACGCGGCCGCGGCGGCCTGCACGGTCGCGTTGGTCTCACCGTACGGAGGGCGGAAGAGCTTGGGTGTGCCGCCGCCGCCGGCGGCGATGGCCTGCTGTGTGCGGGAGAGCTCGGATTCGACCTGGGCCCGGCTCTGCTGGATCAGGTGCGGGTGGGTGTAGCTGTGGTTGCCGACCCACATGCCGGCGTCGACCTGAGCCCGGACCTGGGCGGGGTTGGAGGCCGCGTACTGCCCCTGGTTGAACATCGTGGCGCGCAGGCCGTTCTGCTTCAGGGCGTTGAGCAGGGCGGGTGTACTGCCGGACGGGCCGTCGTCGAAGGTGAGCCCGACGTACCCGTTGCAGGCCGCGGACGGGGCGGCGTGCGAGGGAGTGGTGCCGACGGCGACCGTGGTGGTCGCGGCCGTCGAGGCGACGGCCAGGGCCGTGGTCACCGCCCGGAGGGACAGGCGTGGCATGAGGCGCATGCGGGTGTCCTTCGCTTCCTGGTGGACGAGGGGTAACGGGGTGGTGGCGCGGGGCGGCGGGCACGGGCCGCCGCCCCGCCGGTGCGAGGGGGTGCGGTCAGCCTGCGCTGCAGGAGACGGTCGGCCAGGTCCAGTTGCCGTTGGCCTGGATGGTGGCGCCCCAGGTGTTGCCGTTGCCGTTGGGTCTGGCGGTCAGGACCTGTGCGCTGGGGTAGGCGGCGCTGGTGTTCCAGGTGGAGAGGACCTTGGCGGGGGAGGGGACGTTCATCGTGACGGTCCAGTTGCTGGACCCGGTGACGGCTACGTTGAGGTTGTAGCGGTCGCTCCACTTGTCGCCCGCGGTCACGGTGGCGGTGCAGCCGCCGCTTCCGCCGCCGGTGTCGCCGCCGCCACCCGAGGTGCCGCCCACGGTGATGGCGGAGCTGCCACTGCTCTGGTAGCCCTCGGTGGCCATGATCATGTAGTTGAAGGTGCCCAGGTACATGCCGTTCCTGGCCCACGCGTCGAAGTGGTTGCCGGTGGTGATGGTTCCTCCGGTCCGCTTCGACTGGCGGACGCTCCAGAACTGCTTGAACGTGCGCGTGCCCTCGATGGAGGGGGCGTTGACGCGGGTCGTCTCGTAGATGTCGTACGTGCCGCCGTCGCTGGTGACCGTGCCCTTGAACGTGCCCGTCGGGCGGTAGGTGCCCCAGTTGTCGACGATGTAGTACTCCACGAGGGGATTCGTCGACCATCCGTAGAGGGTCAGGTAGGCGTTGCCGGACGGGTTGAAGGTGCCGGAGTAGGTCACGCTCCGGCGTCCGCCCGTGCTCCAGCCCTTGCCCGCCACGAAGTTCCCGGTGTTGCTCCACGAGGTGCCGTAGCCGCCTCCGGACGCCAGGTTCATCGAGACCGAGCCGGGGCTGTCGGTCCAGAAGGAGTAGTAGTACCCGTTGTTCGTGCCGGTCTGATTCGAGTTGACGACCGTGTCGGCGCTGGCGGCTCCGGGCAGGGCGAGCACGGCCACGGCGGCCGTCGCCGCGGCCAAGGCATTGCGGATGAACCGTCTGAGACGGGCGCGTGTGCGGCTCGTCGGCTGTGCGGGTGCGTCGTTCATGTGCGTGCTTTCCTCCTCGTGCTCGTGAGGCCGGGTGGGGTCCGGGCAGCGCGGGACGCCCTCTGTGGGGGTGTCGGTGGAACAGGCGAAGGCGGCGACCGTGCGTCGTGTCGCGCGACCCGGCCGGACCGGACCGGTCGCCACGCTGCGGCGACCGGCCTGAGTACCGGGTCGGGGTGGACCCGGATCGGCAGTGGTTGAGGTCTGTCGACGGCGAACAGTGTTGATCCGGGGCGTTCGGGTGTCAATAGTTTCGGCGCGAATTACGAAAGCATCGGTCTGGAGCGTGGGTGGATGCGGGGGTGTTTTCCCTGTTCCAGGGTGCAGTGGGGTGACTCGGTCCCCTTCGGGGGTGGGTGTGTTGATGGTGTGAATCGATAATTGCAACATTGGATTTCGAAACTTTCGAAGCCTTTCGATTGTGTTGCGAACGTCTGGGACCGCCGGAGCGGACCCGGCACCGGGTCCGCGCGGACAGAAGCAGGGGCCCCCGGCGGTCGTTCCGCTGGGAGCCCCGGCTACTGCCCGCGCGGACCGGCCGGCGGTGGCGGGCCCGTCAGAGCATGGCCCTGAGCGCGCTGTTGAGCTCCAGCACATTGACCCGGGGCTCGCCCATGAAGCCGAGGGTGCGCCCCTCGGTGTGCTCGGCCACGAGCTTCGCGACCCGGTGGACGGGGAGACCGTTCCGCTCGGCGACCCGGTGGACCTGCAGCTTCGCGTAGGCCGGGGAGATGTCCGGGTCGAGTCCCGAGCCGGAGGAGGTGACGGCGTCGGCCGGGACGTCCTCGGGCAGCACCGTGTGACCGGGGGTGGAATTGTCCGCCACGACGGCGGCCTTCGCCTCCGTGACCCACGTGATCAGCTCGGCGTTGTCCGCGGCACGGTTGGTGGCACCGGAGAGGATCAGTGAGTACCGGAGATTGACGCTGTTGGAGCCCAGGCCGTTCGAGGGGCGGGGCTGGAACCACCTGAGGTCAGGCTTCGCCGCCTCGTCCGGATCGTCGGGATCGTGCTTCGGGAGGTCGTAGGTCTGCCCGATCAGCGAGGACCCGACGGTGCGGCCGCTCGCGTCGCTGATCTCGGAACCGTTGGCCTTGCCGCTGAAGAGCGCCTGCGCGACGCCCGTGACGGCGAGCGGGTAGAGGACACCGCAGACGACGCTCAGCACGAGGAGGGCGCGCAGCCCCGCTCCGAGCAGCCGGGCGGTGTTCTTGAGAGAGGTGTTCATGGCTGGTCAGCCGTTCTGGTTCAGGAGAGCCCGGGAATGAGGGAGATGAGCAGGTCGATGATCTTGATGCCGATGAACGGGGCCACCAGGCCGCCGAGCCCGTAGATCCCGAGGTTGCGGCGGAGCATCCTGTCGGCTCCGGCCGGCCGGTACCGGACCCCCTTGAGGGCGAGCGGGACGAGGGCGACGATGATCAGCGCGTTGAAGACGACGGCCGACAGGATCGCGGACTCCGGCGACGCGAGGCCCATCACGTTGAGCTTGTCCAGGCCGGGGTACACCACCGCGAACATGGCCGGGATGATCGCGAAGTACTTCGCGACGTCGTTGGCGATCGAGAACGTGGTCAGGGCGCCCCGCGTGATGAGGAGCTGCTTGCCGATCGCGACGATCTCGATCAGCTTGGTGGGGTCGGAGTCCAGATCCACCATGTTCCCGGCCTCCTTGGCGGCCGAGGTGCCCGTGTTCATCGCCACGCCGACGTCCGCCTGGGCGAGCGCGGGGGCGTCGTTGGTGCCGTCCCCGGTCATCGCGACGAGCTTGCCGCCCGCCTGCTCCCGCTTGATGAGGGCCATCTTGTCCTCGGGCGTGGCCTCGGCGAGGAAGTCGTCGACCCCCGCCTCCTCGGCGATCGCCTTGGCCGTCAGCGGGTTGTCACCCGTGATCATGACGGTCCTGATCCCCATCCGGCGCAGCTCGGTGAAGCGCTCCCGCATGCCGTCCTTGACGACGTCCTTGAGGTGGACGACGCCCAGGATCCGGGCCCCCTTCGCGTCCTCGACGGCGACGAGCAGCGGTGTGCCGCCCGCTTCGGAGATCCGGTCGGCGAGCGGGCCGGCGTCCTCGGCGACGCGACCGCCCCGCTCCTTCACCCATGCGACGACCGAACCGGCCGCGCCCTTACGGGCCTTGAGGCCGTCCACGTCCACCCCCGACATGCGGGTCTGTGCCGTGAAGGCGACCCAGGTGGCGTGGGCGAGCTCGCCCTGGTGGCGTTCGCGCAGACCGTACGCCTCCTTCGCGAGCACCACGACCGAGCGGCCCTCGGGAGTCTCGTCGGCCAGCGACGACAACTGCGCGGCGTCGGCCAGCTCCGCCTCGCTCGTGTCCCTGACCGGGAGGAACTCCGCGGCCTGCCGGTTGCCGAGCGTGATGGTGCCGGTCTTGTCGAGCAGCAGCGTCGACACGTCACCCGCCGCCTCCACGGCACGCCCCGACATGGCCAGGACGTTGCGCTGGACGAGGCGGTCCATGCCCGCGATCCCGATCGCGGAGAGGAGCGCACCGATGGTCGTCGGGATCAGGCAGACCAGCAGGGCGGTGAGGACGATCAGCGACTGCCCGGCGCCGGCGTGGACCGCGAAGGGCTGGAGCGTCACGACGGCGAGCAGGAAGACGATGGTCAGCGAGGCCAGCAGGATGTTGAGCGCGATCTCGTTGGGGGTCTTCTGCCGGGCCGCGCCCTCCACCAGGGCGATCATCCGGTCGATGAAGGTCTCGCCCGGCCTGGTGGTGATCCTCACGACGATCCGGTCGGACATGACCTTCGTGCCGCCCGTGACAGCACTGCGGTCGCCGCCGGACTCCCTGATCACCGGGGCCGATTCGCCGGTGATGGCGGACTCGTCGACGGACGCGACCCCTTCGACGACATCGCCGTCGCCCGGAATGATGTCGCCGGCCTCGCAGACGACCAGATCGCCCACGCGCAGCTCCGTGCCGGGCACCTCCACCTCGTCACGGCCCTCCAGGCGCCGGGCGACCGTGTCCGTCCTGGCCTTGCGCAGGGTGTCCGCCTGGGCCTTTCCGCGGCCTTCGGCCACCGCCTCGGCGAGGTTGGCGAAGACCGTGGTCAGCCAGAGCCAGGCCGTGATGGCCCAGCCGAACCAGTCACCGGGATCCCGGAGGGCCAGCAGCGTGGTGACCACCGAGCCGACGAGCACCACGAACATGACCGGGGACTTGATCATGTTGCGCGGATCGAGCTTCCTCACCGCGTCCGGGAAGGAGGTGAGCAACTGCCTCGGGTCGAAGAGTCCTCCGCCGGCACGTCCCGGCCCGGCGCCGCCGGACGGGTCCTCGTGCGGGGCACGGGTGGGGGTGACGGTGCTCATGAGGCGAGTCCTTCGGCGAGCGGACCCAGCGCCAGCGCCGGGAAGTAGGTCAGACCGGTGATGATGAGGATCGTTCCGACGAGCAGACCCGCGAAGAGCGGCTTGTCCGTCCGCAGGGTGCCCGCCGTGGCGGGGACGGGGCGCTGCTCGGCGAGCGAGCCGGCCAGGGCCAGGACGAACACGATCGGGAGGAAGCGGCCGAGCAGCATCGCGAGCCCGATGGTGGTGTTGAACCACTGGGTGTCGGCGTTGAGCCCGGCGAAGGCGGAGCCGTTGTTGTTGGCGCCGGAGGTGTAGGCGTAGAGGATCTCGGAGAATCCGTGCGCGCCGCCGTTGGTCATCGAACGGGGCGGAGTGGGCAGTGCCGTCGCGGCGGCGGTGAAGCAGAGCACCAGCGCGGGGGTGATCAGGATGTAGCACGCCGCGAGCTTGATCTGGCGGGTCCCGATCCTCTTGCCGAGGTACTCGGGGGTGCGGCCGACCATGAGGCCCGCGATGAACACCGCGATGATCGCCATGACGAGCATGCCGTAGAGGCCGGAGCCGACGCCGCCGGGAGCGATCTCGCCCAGCTGCATGCCCAGCATGGTGATACCGCCGCCGAGCCCCGTGTACGAGGAGTGGAAGGAGTTGACCGCGCCGGTCGACGTCAGGGTCGTCGCCACGGCGAAGATCGACGATCCGCCGATGCCGAAGCGGGTCTCCTTGCCCTCCATCGCCCCGCCGGCGATCTCCAGGGCCGGACCGTGGTGGGCGAACTCCGTCCACATCATCAGGGCCGTGAAGGCGACCCAGATGGTGGCCATCGTGGCCAGGATCGCGTAGCCCTGCCGCAGGCTGCCGACCAGACGGCCGAACGTGCGGGTCAGCGCGGACGGGATCAGGAGGATCAGGAAGATCTCGAAGAGGTTGGAGAACGGCGTCGGATTCTCGAAGGGGTGGGCGGAGTTGGCGTTGAAGTAGCCGCCGCCGTTCGTCCCCAGCTCCTTGATGGCCTCCTGCGAGGCGACCGCGCCGCCGTTCCACTGCTGGGCGGAGCCCGTGAACTGTCCGACCTCGTGGATGCCGGAGAAGTTCTGGATGACGCCGCACGCCACCAGCACGACCGCGCCGGCCACCGCGATCGGCAGCAGGATCCGCAGCGTGCCGCGCACGAGGTCGGTCCAGAAGTTGCCGAGCTCTCCGGTGCGCGAGCGCGCGAATCCGCGTACGAGGGCCACGGCGACCGCCATGCCGACCGCGGCCGAGACGAAGTTCTGCACCGCGAGGCCGCCCGTCTGCACGACGTGGCCCATGGCCTGTTCGCCGTAGTACGACTGCCAGTTGGTGTTCGCCACGAAGGACGCCGCGGTGTTGAACGCCTGGTCCGGGTCGATCGACGCGAAGCCGAGCGAACCGGGCAGGGCACCCTGGAGGCGCTGGAGCGCATAGAGGAAAAGGACGCTCACCGCGGAGAAGGCGAGTACACCGCGCAGATAGGCGGGCCAGTGCATCGAGGCCGACGGATTGGCTCCGATGGCACGGTAGATCCACTTCTCCGGCCGGTAATGCTTTTCGGAGGAGTAGACCCGGGCCATGTAGTCACCGAGCGGACGGTATGCCAGTGCCAGTGCGCCTGTCAGCGCGAGCAACTGGAGCACACCAGCTGTTACGGGGCTCATATCGGGGTTCAGAACCTCTCCGGGTACACAAGTGCAAGGACGAGGTAGACCAGCAGGGCGACGGCAACGACCAGGCCGGCGATGTTCTCGGCGGTCACAGCTTCGTCACCCCCCTTGCGATGAGAGCCACCAGTGCGAAAACCGCGATCGTGGTGACGACGAAGGCCAGATCGGCCATCGTGAGCTCCTGGAGGAAGTGAATGAAATGGAATCGGCCGGTGCGGCCGATCAAAAGCAAAGCGCACGGCCAGTCGTTCCCGGCGCCCCTTGACGGGCTCCATACGGGCCTGACGGAATTCTTGACGCCGCCCCTACGGAGCGGTTTTCGGGCAGGCGTACGCCACCCCTTTCCGTGCCGGTCCTCCCGCCTGGAAGCGAGAGGGAAAAGGGGTGGCGCTCTCTGTGTTCCGGCCCGGGCCTACTCCCCGACGTCCCGCCCGCGGAAGTCGTCGAGGGTCTCCCGGCGCACCAGCAGCCGGGCGCACCCGTCGGTGACCGCCACCACCGGGGGCCGGCCGACCATGTTGTACCCGGAGGCCATGGACAGGTGGTAGGCGCCCGCCACGGGGACGGCGAGGAGGTCACCGGGGCGTATGTCGCCCGGCAGTTCCACGTCGGCGGCGAGTACGTCGCCCGCCTCGCAGTGCCGGCCGGCCACCGTCGCCGTCGTCGGCGCGGCGCAGGAGCGGCGGCCGATGAGACGTGGCGTGTAGCGGGCCCCGTACAGGGCGGGCCGGGGGTTGTCGCTCATGCCCCCGTCGACGGCCACGAACATCTGGCCGCCCGTGCGTTTGACGGCCAGGACCCGGTAGAGCGCCACCCCCGCCGGGCCCGTGATCGCCCGGCCGGGCTCGACGACCAGCCGGGGCACGTCCAGCCCCGCGGCCGCGCAGGCCGACGAGAGCGTGGCACGCAGTTCGCGGGCCAGGGCCGAGAGGTCGAGTGCGCGCTCGCCGGGCCGGTACGGGACGCCGTGTCCGCCGCCCATGTCGAGCTCGGGCAGGGTGATGCCGTGGAGGTCGCGGATCCTCGCCATCAGGTCGACCACGCGGCGGAGGGAGGTGACGTACGGCTCGACCTCCGTGATCTGCGAGCCGATGTGGCAGTGCAGGCCGGTCAGCCGGAGCTGCGGCTGGCTCAGGATGCGGGCGACCGCGTGCTCCGCCGACCCGTCCGCCAGGGAGAGTCCGAACTTCTGGCCGTCCGTACCGGTACGGATCTTCTCGTGCCCGCCGGCAAGGACGCCCGGTGTCACCCGGAGCATCACGCGGCGGTGGTCCTGCGGGCCCACGGACGCGGCGAGCCGCGCGATCTCCGAGGGACTGTCGATGACGATCCTGCCGGCCCCCAGCCGCAGCGCCGTTTCCAGGTCGCGGGGAGACTTCGCGTTGCCGTGCATGATGATCCGCTCCGGCGGGAAGCCGGCGGTGACCGCGAGTTCCAGCTCACCTGCCGAGCAGACGTCCAGCCCGAGGCCCTCTTCGTGCACCCAGCGGATGACGGCCCGGCACAGGAACGCCTTGGCGGCGTACATGACGTCGGCGTCCGGGAAGGCCGCCCGGTACACGCGGCAGCGGGCGCGCACCTCCGACTCGTCCAGCACGTAGGCCGGGGTGTCGAAACGGTGGGCGACCTCGGTCAGGGGCACCCCGCCGACCATGACGTCCCCGTCCGGCAGCCGTCGGGCCGACAGCGGCCAGACGGCCAGGTCGTCGGCGTCAGCGGAGGCCGTCCCGGGGACGAGAGCCGTGGTCATGACGCCGTCCCCGTGCGCACGGCCCGCACCGGAAGGGGGCCGGGCCGGGGGGCCGGCGGGGCGACGGGGTGTGCCGACAGGGCCGGGTCGACCGTCAGCAGATGCGCGCCGAGCGGTACACAGAGAGCCCGCAGCAGGCCCTCCGACAGCCGGACGGACGCCTGGTCCTCGCCCAGTGTCCGCCTCAGCCGCTCCGAGGTCGTGAAACCGACGGCCGTGCGTGTGCCCAGGGGAGTGCGGAACAGCCTGATCGCCGTCCCCGCTCCGTTTCCCGGCCGGACGGGCACGTACAGACGCCCGGCCGGGAGCGGTTCCTCGGGCTCGGGATCACTTTCGTACCGGAACAGACACATGGGGCCCTCCTGGGGCTTCGACGGTGGCGCCCCGGGAGCGGGGAGGCGGTCCGGGGCGTGGCAACCGAAGCTATCCCCGCGGGGGCGCGCCACGGCCCGGCCCCTGACGGCACCTTGACGTGCAACGGCCCCGTCCATACAGGTCCCTGACGGGTGGGCGCCTGTGGGCGGTCGGCCGGACCGGATCCCAGGTCACGGACCGGTGGGGTCCCGCGCGCCGGGACGAGCCTTCCCGGCGCCGGACGACCCGCCTTGGGGAGGTCGGCATTTGCCTAAGAGGCCTAGGTAAACGCATAATCGAATCCGCCCGAGGAGATGGTGGCCATGGCACGAGCAGGACTGAACGCGGAACGCCTCACGCTGGCCGGAGCGGAACTGGCCGACGAGGTCGGCTTCGAGAAGGTGACCGTCGCGGCACTCGCCCGGCAGTTCGGGGTGAAGGACGCGAGTCTCTACTCGCACGTGAAGGGCTCGCACGACCTCAGGACCAGGATCGCCCTGCTCGCCCTGGCCGAGCTCGCCGACCGCGTCGCCGCGGCGCTGGCCGGGCGGGCGGGCAAGGACGCGCTGGAGGCGTTCGCGAACGCCTACCGGGACTATGCCGGGGAGCATCCGGGCCGCTACGCCGCGGCGCAGTTCAGGCTGGACACGGACGCGGCCGCCGCGAGCGCCGGAGTCAGGCACGCCCAGATGGCGCGGGCCGTCCTGCGCGGTTACGACCTGACGGAGCCGGACCAGACGCACGCGGTCCGCCTGCTCGGCAGCGTCTTCCACGGCTACATCAGCCTGGAGTCGGGCGGAAGCTTCAGCCACAGCGCTCCCGGCACGGAGGAGACCTGGTCGCGGGTCCTGGACGCCCTCGACGCCCTGCTGCGCAACTGGCCCGCCCCCTGACACGGCCGCCGGCCCCACAGACCAGACGCACCCGAACCGACGGCGGAGACCGATGAGCCCCCACTCCCGGCTGACGACCACGCCCCTCACCGAGGACCTGGTGCGCGGCGCCCTCGACCTGGAGCGCACCGCGCACGGTCTGCTGCCGCACCGGCTGCCCGCCCGTGCCCGCGCCCAGAACACGGACGGGCAGCTGGCCATGGCGGAGGCCCAGCCCTCCGGCGTGCGGATCGCACTCCGTACCCGGGCCACCGTCGTGGAGCTGGACACGCTGCCCACCAAGCGGGTCTACGTGGGGGCCCCGCCCCGCCCCGACGGGGTGTACGACCTGCTCGTGGACGGCCACCAGGCGGGCCGGGCCTCCGTGGAGGGCGGCAACGTCCTGACCATCGACCTCGCCACCGGATCCGCCGTGACCAGGCCGGGGCCGGTGGGCACCGTCCGCTTCGACGGGCTGCCCGCAAGGCCGAAGGACGTCGAGATCTGGCTGCCGCACAACGAGACCACCGAGCTGGTCGCCCTGCGCACCGACGCCCCGGTGGAACCCGTCCCGAACCGGGGCCGCGCGGTCTGGCTGCACCACGGCAGTTCCATCAGCCACGGCTCCGACGCCGCGAGCCCGACCACCACCTGGCCGGCCCTGGCCGCGGCGCTCGGCGGGGTCGAGCTGGTGAATCTGGGGTACGGCGGCAGCGCCCTGCTCGACCCGTTCACCGCGCGCACCCTGCGTGACACGCCGGCGGACTTGATCAGCGTCAAGGCCGGCATCAACCTGGTCAACACCGACGTGATGCGCCTGCGCGCCTTCACCCCGGCGGTACACGGCTTCCTCGACACGATCCGCGACGGTCACCCCACCATTCCGCTGCTGGTGGTCTCACCCCTCCTGTGCCCCATCCACGAGGACACCCCCGGCCCCAGTGCCCCGGACCGCAGCGCCATGAGCGAGGGCAGGCTGAGCTTCCGGGCCGCGGGGGACCCCGCCGAGACCGCCGGCGGCAAGCTGACCCTGAGGACCATCCGGCGTGAGCTCGCGCGGATCGTCGAGCAGCGCGCGGCGGAGGACCCGAATCTGCACTACCTCGACGGCCGGGAACTCTACGGCGAGGCGGACTCGGCCGAGCTGCCGCTGCCCGACGCGCTGCACCCGGACGCCGCCACGCACCGGCGGATCGGCGAGCGTTTCGCGCGGCTGGCGTTCGGTGCGGGCGGCCCACTCGCCGGCGACGCACCACGCCCCTGAGGTGGTTCCTCACCAGCGGAGGACCGAGCGTCTGAGGTTGTTCCTCACGGGCGGAGGCCGAGCGTCTGAGGCGGCCCCTCACCGGCGGAGGACCACGTCCCTGAGGTGGTCCGTCCTCCCCGCCCCGCCCACGACGGACCGCGGCGGTTGAGAGCCCGGACGTACAAGAGCATTCTTGAACAAAGGTCGTATCTGTCTCTTCGCGGGCGGCCTGCCGATGCGGGGAGGACGAGTGATGGGCCCATGAACAAGGACGAGGCGGGCCCCACGAGCCCGCCCGCCGACACGGCCGGTCCCACGCCGGACACATCCGGCGACCGGACTCCGGGCGGTGCGCCGTCAGAGGAGGCACGCTGCCGGATCCTGGCACAGCTGCCGGTGCCGGTCGCCTATTTCGGCCGGGACCAGCTCCTCGCCATGGCGAACGGGGCCGCTACCGACTCCGTCGGCAGGCCCGAGGCGTCGCTGCTCGGACTGCGTCCGGGCGAGGTCGAGCCGGGCGTGTTCCTGGAGGGGGGAGAAGGGCTCTCCGACGCCATCGCCCGCGTGCTGAGGACGGGCCGGAGCGAGCCGTACGAGTCGCACCTCACGGTGGAGGGCAGCGAACACGTCTGGCAGGCGGCGATGTCGCCCGTGCGGAACGCCGCGGGTGAGGTCGAGGGCGTGTCGGTCGTGACGCTCGACACCACCGACCAGTTCTGGGCGCGACGGCGGCTGGCCGTGCTGAACAAGGCCAGCAAACGGATCGGCAGCACCCTGGACGTGGGACGCACCGCCGAGGAACTGGCGGAGCTCGCCGTCGAGGACTTCGCCGACTTCGTCACGGTCGATCTGCTCTCCGAGGTGCTGACCGGTGACGAGGCGCGTTCCGTACTGCACAGGGACATGATCAGCTTCCATCGGGTGGCTCAGCGGTCCGTGATCGAAGGATGCCCCGAGTCGGTCGTCCCCCTCGGTGAGGTCCACTCCTACGACCGCAACTCCGTGGTGGGCCGGGCGCTGGTCCTCGGCGAACCGATGCGCGTCGCCGTCGACGACGAAGCCCTGCGGTTCTGGGCGGCGGACGAGCCCGAGCGGTCACGGAGCATGCGCGATCACAAGATCCATTCGGTCCTCGCGGTTCCGCTGAGGGCCCGCGGCGTGACACTCGGCACCACGCTGTTCTGCCGGCACAGGACGCCTGGCGGGTTCGGCACCGTGGACCTGCAGCTCGCCGCGGAGCTCGTCTCGCGGGCGGCGGTCTGTATCGACAACGCGCGCCGCTACACACGCGAACGGGCAACGGCGCTCGCCCTGCAGCGCAGCCTCCTGCCCCGCCGTGCCGCGCGCCAGAAGGCCGTCGAGGTCACCGCGCGCTATCTCCCGAACACGACGGGCGCGGGCATCGGAGGGGACTGGTTCGACGTCATCCCGCTGTCCGGCGCCCGGGTGGCCCTCGTGGTGGGCGACGTCGTCGGACACGGCCTGCACGCCTCGGCCACCATGGGCAGGCTCCGCACCGCCGTACGGACTCTCGCCGACGTCGACCTCGCCCCGGAGGAACTGCTGACCCAGCTCGACGACCTGGTGTCCACGCTCGACCGCGAGCAGCCGGCCGACAGCTCCGAGGGTGCACCGGTCGCCGGCGCGACCTGTCTCTACGCCGTGTACGACCCGGCCACCGGCCACTGCACGATGGCGAGGGCGGGCCATCCCGAGCCGGTGGTCGCGCGCCCCGACGGCACGGTCGAGCAGCTGCCGCTGCCTGCGGGGCCACCGCTCGGAGTGGGTGTGACCGCCTTCGAGGCGGCCGACTTCGAGCTGCCCGAGGGCAGCAGGATCGCCCTGTACACGGACGGCCTGATCGAGACGGCCGAGAGGGACGCCGACACCGCCCTCGCCGAACTGTGCGATCTGCTCGGCCGTCCGGCGCACTCGCTCGAAGAAGCCTGCGACACCGTGGTGGACGCACTCGTCCCCGAGCAGCTGGACGACGACGTCGCCCTGCTGCTGGCCCGCACACGACGGCTCGACGCGGGCCACTACGCCTCGTGGGACCTCCTCGCGGATCCGGCCGTCGTCTCCACCGCCCGCAAGCGGGCCGCGGCGCAACTCGTGGCATGGGGCCTGGACGACGCGGTGTTCACCACGGAACTGGTCGTCAGCGAACTGGTCACCAACGCCATCCGCTACGGCGGCGACCCCATCCGGCTCCGGCTCATCCGGGGCACCGCGCTCATCTGCGAGGTCGTCGACGGCAGCAGTACCGCGCCCCATCTGCGCCGCGCCCGGATCTTCGACGAGGGAGGACGCGGTCTGCTGCTCGTCGCGAGTCTCACCGAACGCTGGGGCACCCGCTACAGCGGCACCGGCAAGACCATCTGGGCCGAACAGCCGCTGCCGGGAGCGGAGGAGACGGACCTGGCCTGACGCGCCGCGCCCGCACCGTCGGTGGCATCCGGGCGGGTCGCTCCCGGTCGCTCCCGCCGGAGCGGCACCGCTCAGGACCGGCGTCCACCGAACTGCCAGGCGTGGACCTCGATGACGGCGTACCGGTCCCGGGTCAGGAGGGACCGCGCCGTGCCCGGGTCCGGCGCCCGGACCAGCGCAGCCGTGCCCAGCCAGCCGGCGCCGTCGTCGGACAGCAGCGGCCCGTAGGCGATCAGCTGGTCCCGGTCGGCCGGGACCGCGAGATCGGCCGCCGGGCCCGAGCCGAGCCCGAGCACCAGGTACCGGTTGCCGTCCGTGTCGCCGCCCGGGAAGTCCCACATGGTCCGCCCCAGGGTGTTGCGCCAGCGGCGCAGCAGCACGTCCCGGTAGATGCCGGCCTGGTGGTTCGGCTCGTCGAAGGCGAACGCACGGGCGGCGGCGGGATCGGGCAGGTCGAGGACGTGCAGGCTGCCGGTGGGCGTGTCGCCGTCCAGGGTCGGCCCGCGGGCGATCATCTCCTTCGCGTACCCGTCCATGTACGACCAGTGCTCTTCGGTCAGTTCGTCGCGCAGCGCCAGGGAGCCGGGACGGTCGCGGTGGTAGCAGAGGAACTCCATACCCGGATGGTCTCCTCACGGAGGGGCCACGTCGAGAGGGTTCCGGGCCCGGCCGCCCGAGGGTCCGTGTCCGGCGGCTCCCGGAGTGGGGAGCCGCCGGACGCACGGCGGTCAGACCGCGGGGGCCGGGTACGTCGGGTACTCCACGCCGGAGACGTGCTGCACGACCCGGATGACCTGGGAGGAGTAGCCGAACTCGTTGTCGTACCAGAGGTAGAGGATCGCGTTGTCGCCCTCCACCTTGGTCGCGCCCGCGTCGACGATCGACGCGTGGCGGGAGCCGATGAAGTCGCTCGAGACTGCGTCGGGCGCCGTGATGAAGTCGATCTGGCGCCTCAGCGGCGAGGTCAGCGACACGTTGCGGAGGTAGTCCAGGACCTCCTCGCGGCTGGTGCCGCGTTCGAGCTGCAGGTTGAGGATCGCGATGGACACGTCCGGGACCGGCACGCGGATCGAGCTTCCGGTGATCTTCGCCTGGAGGTCCGGCAGCGCCTTGGTGACGGCGGAGGCGGCGCCCGTCTCGGTGATGACCATGTTGAGCGGTGCGGAACGGCCACGACGGTCCGAGTTGTGGTAGTTGTCCAGCAGGTTCTGGTCGTTGGTGAACGAGTGGACGGTCTCCACGTGGCCGCGCAGCACGCCGTACTCGTCCGCCATCGCCTTCAGCGGCGGGACGATCGCGTTGGTGGTGCAGGAGGCGCACGAGATGATCTGCTCGTCCGGCTTGATCGTGTCGTGGTTGACGCCGTGCACGATGTTGGGCACGTCACCCTTGCCGGGCGCTGTCAGGACCACCTTCGCGATGCCGGGGCGCAGGTGCCGGGAGAGGCCCTCGCGGTCGCGCCAGCGGCCGGTGTTGTCGATGAGGATGGCGTTCTTGATGCCGTGCGCCGTGTAGTCCACCGACGTGGGGTCGTCGGAGTAGATCACCTGGATCGCGTTGCCGTTGGCGATGATCCTGCTGTTCGCCTCGTCGACGGTGATCGTGCCCTGGAACTGGCCGTGGATGGAGTCGCGGCGCAGCAGGGAGGCGCGCTTCACGATGTCCTGTCCGGCAGCCCGGCGCACGACGATGGCGCGCAGGCGCAGACCGTTGCCGGACCCGGTCTTCTCGATCAGCAGGCGGGCCAGGAGGCGGCCGATGCGGCCGAATCCGTAGAGGACGACGTCGCGCGACTCGCGGCGCTCCGTCTTGTTCTCGCCCGTCGCGCCGGCCACGGCCTCGGCGGTGAAGTCCTCGACGGTCAGTCCGCGGTCGTCGCTCCGGTAGGTCGCGGCGAGCATGCCGAGGTCGATCTGCGAGGGGCCGAGGTCCAGGGCGGCGAGAGCACGCAGGAACGGGAGGGTCTCGGTGACCGAGAGCTCCTCGCCGGCTATCTGCCGGGCGAACCGGTGGGTCTTGAGGATGCTGACCACCGACTTGTTCACCAGGGAGCGGCTGTGGATCAGGATCGTGACGTCCTGCTCCCGGTGCAGCTTCCCGATGATCGGGATCATCGACTCCGCGATCTCCTCACGGGTCTTCCAATTGGTGAACGAGTCCTCGGTGAAAGTCACAAGTCCATCTTTCGAGCTAGGCGGTGCTCATATGTTAACCGCACTCGATTCTGATCGTTCAGCCGGTGCCGGGCGGCCTCCCGGATCCCGCCGGCCGACGGCGGCAGGGGACCGGCCTGGCGGCCGCCGGCGGCGTCGGACGCCCCTGTCAGGGCCGGGACGACGATCATCCGCAGGGGTGGCCCCGGCGGACGGCGGACGGCGCACGGGCGCCGTCCGCCGGGGCGGGCGCGTCGGGGCGCCCGCTCATCCGCGCGTCGCCTCCGAGGACGATGCGCCGGAGGCGATGCCGAACGAGGGGTCGGGCACCTCCTCGGGGCTGATCAGTGTGGAGGGGCGGCCGTCGACACCGACCGGGACCTCGCCGTCGACGGTGACACGGCGCAGCTTGCGCTCGTGGGCGTCCGAGTCGTCCACGCCGTAGTGCTGGGTGGCGCGGTTGTCCCAGATGGCCACGTCGCCCGTCTGCCACTGCCAGCGCACGGTGTTCTCCGGGCGCTCGATGTGGGACTGGAACAGGTCCAGCAGCGCACGGGAGTCGCGGCCCGGCAGCCCGCTGATGCGCTGGACGAAGTTGCCCAGGAGCAGGACGCGTTCGCCGGTCTCGGGGTGGACGCGCACCACGGGGTGCTCGGTGAGGAACTTCGTCGAGGTGAACACCTTCCGGTACTGGGCGAGGGCCTCGGGACGGGCCTCCGGGCGCAGGGCCACGTAGTCGTAGTCGTTGGAGTGGACGGCGCGCAGGCTGTCGGCGAGCACCTTGAGGGGCTCGGGCAGCTCGGCGTAGGCCGCAGCGGTGTTGGACCACAGGGTGTTGCCGCCGTAGGGCGGGATGACGACGGCGCGCAGGATCGAGAAGGCCGGATAGGCCGGTACGAAGGTCACGTCCGTGTGCCACTGGTTGGCCCTGCCTCCGTGGTCGGAGTCGATGCCGAGCGAGTAACGGCCGTCGGCGGACGGGACGGTGGGGTGGGCGACCGGTGTGCCGAGCAGCCGGCCGAATGCCTCGTGACTGTCCTCGTCCAGGTGCTCCTGGCCGCGGAAGAGGACGACCTTGTGGGTCAGCAGCGCGGCACGGATCCCGGCCACGGTGGCGGGATCGAGGTCGCCGCCGAGGCGCACCCCGGAGATGACGGCGCCGAGCCGGCCGCCGATCTTCCGGACGGTGAGGGCGGGGGCGGAGGCTGTGGTGGTGGCGGAGGCGGTGGTTGCTGCGGACATGACTGAATTCCCTTCGGTCTTCGGGATCACCCCTCACGGCCGAGCTTGATCTCGGAGAGAAATCAATCGGCCTGTCGACGGGGGTGTGGGAGGGGACGGAGCGCCGGGATGTGCGGCTGAACCGCGGTGCGGGGTGAGGACGCCGGAGTCGTACGGGCCGGGGCGGGGGGCCGGGGCGGTCGGATCAGCCGGCGGAACAGGTGCCCGGACACGCCGCCGCGGTGGTGGGGCGGCCGGCGTGGGCGGGCCGCGCATCGGAAACGGCCGTCGCGAACATGCTCCGGAGACTCGCAGCGCCCCGTGGCGGACGTCAACCACGTGCCCCTGTCCCCGAAGGTGCCGCACGGCGGTCGGATCGGCGTGCGCACGACGTCCGCTCCGGCTTGGACGACACCCCGTCAAACCGCCCTCGACCTGGTGTTCTTCCCTCACTCACGGAGGTGGTGCGCACCCCGCACGAGGACCGGGCGCGAGGCCGGGGCCGATTTCACGCCGCCGTAACGCTGCGACCGCCGCGCGTCGCAGGACCGCAAGGAAGGACAGCATGACAGCCGCGGCACAGATGTCCCGGGCGGACGGCGACGGTCGTCGCGAGGCCAACGCCGCCACGGTGCCGCGCACGGTGCTCGGCCACGGGCCGGTCGCCCGCCGGACCATCGCGGATCTCCGTGGGCTCAGCCCGGCCGCCGTCTCAGGCCGGTGCACCGGCCTCGTCCGCCTCGGCCTGGTGCGGGAGCTGCCCGAACCGGTGGGGATCAGCTGGGTCGGCAGGCCCCGGATCCCCCTCTACCTGCTCCCCGGCACGGCCGGGGAGCAGGGAGGGAGCGCCGGTCCGGTGGCGGGCGGTATCCACATCGGGTGCCCGCCCCGACGTTCGGGCGCATGGACCTGCCGGGGCCAGCCGCTCGCCCGGCGCCATCTGCCGCATGACGGGACGGCCACCGGGGACACGCCGCGCCGCATCGTCGACGGATGCGGGAATTCCTCGGTGACACGGTCCGGGGAAGGCCGCTGCTGAGGGTCGGCGCCGCCCTCGGCGGCCGGGTCGGCCCCGGCCTCGGGACGGCGGTGCGGCACGACGCACTGGGCTGGCACCACCGCCCCCTCGCCGCCGAGATCGCGTGTGGTGGGAGAGGGATCGACGTACGGATCGACATCCACGCCGCGCAGCGGAACCATGTGCTCACGCGTCGCGCTCGGCACTCCCACCGACCCGCAGGCTTCGACGACCCTGCGCGGGCGGCGCGGTCTCGGACCCGCTGTCGTCGCTGTCCCCGCGCCGCCGGAGCGCCGCCCCGTGCACGGCGCGCGACGACCGAGCCGCCGGGGGCTGGGCCCTCGGCGGCTCGGGTGTGCGGCGCGGCCGGAATCCGGCGACGTCCGCCGTCAGAAGGGGAAGCGGCTGCGTGCCCGGCGACCGGCGGAGCCGCTGCTGCCCACGGCCTTGGAGCTGCTGCGGAAGGGCTTGCTGAAGATCCGGCCCAGGACGCCCGGAGCCTTGCCCCCGACGCGCGATCCGACCCCCAGGGTCCGCTGGGTACCGCGTTCGGGGTGGCGCGACAGGCGCGGAACGAAGAACGCGAGGACGGCCAGAACGACGCAGACGGCGACGATGCCGACGATCACCATGATGAACTCCCGGGGTTGATGAGACCTGCCGTGTGCCCGGCGGGACGACCGGTATGCGCCGCCGGTCCTGACACGGGGCACCGCGGACCGCAGGCATCGGCCGCCGCAGAGCGGGCAGGCGCAGGACATGCTCGGAAGCCACGTACGGCCCGTGACCGACCCGCCCCACAGCCCGTCCCTTCCGGCGGCAGGCGCGGCGAAAACCCCCGCGCACCACGGTCGCGAGGGCCGCCATCGGCTGCCCGGCCACCGCAGGGGAGCCTGGCGTCGGCGTGTACTCGCCTACAGCCAGGTCGAGTTGGTGCCGTCCTCGGGGCGGAGCACCGGGGACCGCTGTCTGCTCCTGGTACTGGTGCGCAAGGTGGTCGGCCATGTGGAGTTCCGCCTCTGCGCCTCCTGTTCCGAGGGGGTCATCACGGAGGTGAGCATCGAGGAGCGGTTCCACCGCAGCGGACTGGGGACCAGGGCCCTCTCCCATCTCCGGGCCCGGTACCCCGGAGTCGTCTGGCGCACCACGCTCGACCGGCGTGTGACGCGTGACCTCATGCGCCGCATGCGGGTCCTGCGGAAGGCCGAGGACACCCGGTGCGCTCACGCGCGCGACTGAGCCGGCGGACTACCGCGCGGAGCCGGGCCGTTCCTCGGCGTCGAGGATCGAGATCTCCAGCTTGCGGAGGAGCCGTGCGAGCTGCCGGCGCTCGGACGGGGACAGCCCTCCGAGCATCCGGTTCTCGTTGTCGAGGTGTTCGGCGAACGCCGTGTCCACGGTGGCGAGCCCCTTCTCCGTCAGCCGGGAGTAGACGACCCTGCGGTCCTGGGTGTCGCGCTCGCGGACGATGAGGCCGTCCTTCTCCAGGCGGTCGATCCGCAGGGTCACCCCGGCCGACGACACCAGCCCGGAGTCCGCGAGCTGCCCCGCGGTCAGCCTGTAGGGCTCTCCCGACCTGCGCAGCGCCGTCAGGACGTCGAAGCCCGCCACGGACAGGCCGTGCCGCTCGATGGACTCGGTGAGCCCGGTGCTGTAGCGCAGAAAGGAGCGGTGCAGCCGGGCGAGGACCTCGAGCGGGCTGGTGTCCAGCTCCGGGCGCTCCCGCGCCCAGTCCTCGACGACCTTCGCCACGGCATCGTGGTCCGCGGGCCTTGACGCTGCCATCCTCATCCCCTCCGTACGGTGCGAGCCGGCGTCCCTCCGGCTTCTCACGGCACTGAGAATCTTACCGCTGAGGCGATGAGCGGCTCAGCCGCGGCGGGAAAGGCACTTCGTGGTCCGACGGCGACGAGCAACTCAGGCGCGGGACCGGCGCCTCGTGGTCGAGGGCGACGAGCGGTTCAGCCGCGGGACCTGCGCCTCACCACCCCGATCAGCACGGCGGCGAACAGCACGGCGGCGGCGGGCACGGCCGCCTTCCTGAGGATCACGGGCAGTGCCACCGCGCCGAGGTCCACGGCCTCCGGCCCGTCGGCCGCCCCGACCGGTGCCGAGGCGGTGGAGGAGCCGGGGCCGTTCGCCCGCAGGAGGTCCTCCAGGCGGTCCGCGAACTGCCGCACCAGCCGGTCGCCGACCTCGGTCATGATCCCGCGTCCGAACTGCGCCGGGCGGCCGGTGATGTCGAGGTCGGTGCGCACGTGCACCCGGGTGCCGTCGGTGCCCGGAGTCAGGGTCGCGGTGACGGTGGCCGACGCGGTTCCGGCGCCCCGGGTCTCGCTGCCGCTGAGGTCCAGGCGCATGGAGCGGGCGGCCTCGTCACGGGTGACGGTGCCCTCTCCCCGGTAACTCATCTGCACCGCGCCGATCTTGACCTTGACCCGTCCGGTGAAGGCGTCGCCGTCGAGCGTGTCGAGAACGGCACCGGGCATACAGGGCGCGACCCGTGCGAGGTCGTGGAAGAGCTTCCACGCGTCGTCGGGACCGGCCGGGACGAAGAAGGTGTGGTCGAGTTGCATGGGGTGGTCTCCTGGGTTCGAAGGTGGAGGCAGGGCAGGTCAGTCGCGGCCGGCCGCCGGGCGGATCAGCTCCGCCACCCGGCTCGGCGAGAGCGGGCCGCGGCGTACGACCGCGCCGAAGGGGCGCAGCGCGTCCTCCACGGCGTTGGCGAGGACGGCCTGCGGGGCGATCGCGCCGCCCTCCCCGAGCCCCTTGACGCCGAGGTCGTTCATCGGGCTGGGGGTGTGGAGCTCGTCCATGTCGAGGTCGGGGATCTCCGAAGAGGTCGGCACCAGGTAGTCCATGTAGGTGCCGGTCCGGGGCTGCCCGTCGGGCCCGTAGACCATCTCCTCGTAGAGCGCGCCTCCGATGCCCTGCGCGATCCCGCCGGTGACCTGGCCCTCCGCGATCATCGGGTTGACGATGACTCCCGCGTCGTGGACGACGACGTAATGGAGGATCTCGACGCCGCCGGTGTGCTCGTCCACCTCGACGACGGCCGCGTGCGCTCCGCTCGCGACGGCGAAGCCGGGCGGGCGGAAGTGCACGGTCTCACTGAGTTCGGTGCCGTGCCGGCCGTCGGTGGGCTCCGGTGTCCCGGGCATCGGTGCCCGGCCGGCCAGCTCCGCCAGGCCGATCGAGGGCCCGCCCGGCTCCTTGCAAGCGACCACGCCGTCGCTCAGGTCGAGCCGGTCCGCCGGTACGCCGAGACGGCGCGCCGCCGCGTCGATGATCTTCTCGCGGACCAGCCGGCCGGCCCGGTGGGTGGCGTTGCCCGCGTTGACCAGGGCGCGGCTGGCGATGGTGCCCACACCGAACGGGGTGGCCTCGGTGTCGCCGCCGGTCACGTCGATGACGTCGAGCGGCACCCCGATCGCGTCGGCGGCGATCTGCGCCATGGACGTACGGTGCCCCTGGCCCTGGGAGGGCGCGCCTATGGCGAGCCGTACGCGTCCGGTGGGGGCGATGTCGACGCGTGCCGTCTCGAAGGGCCCGAGGCCGGTAGCCTCGATGTACATGGCGAAGCCGATGCCGAGATGCCTGCCGTCGCGGGCGCCCTCGCGCTGCCGCGCGCGCACCCCCTCCACGTCCGCCTTCGCCACGGCGCGGCGCAGGAGCTCGGGGAAGTCGCCGGAGTCGTAGGACTGCGGGCTGCCGGAGCGGTCCACCAGCCCCGTCACGTACGGCATCTCGTCCGGCCCGACCAGGTTGCGGGCCCTCAGCTCCTCCGGGGCGATGCCCAGTTCGGCGGCCAGCCGGTCCATCGCGCGCTCCATCGCGAACACGGTCTCAGGCCGGCCCGCCCCGCGGTACGGCGTGGCGAACGTGGTGTTGGTGAGGACCCCCGTGACGTCGATGTCCACGTGGGGGACGCGGTACGGACCGAGCAGATGGCAGAGCGAGTTGTACGGCACGACGAGGCCGGTCATGTTGTACGCACCGAAGTTCACGGTGATCCGGTCGCGCACCCCGAGGAGGCGTCCGTCGGCGTCGGCCGCGAGTTCGATCTCGTGGATCTGCTCGCGGGCGTGCGAGGAGGCGGTGAGGTTCTCGTTGCGGTCCTCGCGCCACAGTACGGGGCGGCCGAGCCTGCGGGCGGCGTGCGGGATCAGGAGCTCCTCGACGTAAAGGATGCCCTTCTGCCCGAAGCCGCCGCCCACGTCGGCTGCGATGACGTGGACGGAGCCGGCGGGGAGCCCGAGCGTGTGCGCGACGGCCTCCCGGAGCCGGTGAGGAGTCTGGGTGCCCGACCAGACGGTCAGCCGGCCGCTGTACGGATCCACCTGGGCCGACACCGCGCGCGTCTCGATCGGCGAGGCGACGTAGCGGTGCGCCTCGAACCGCTCGGTGACCACGGTGGGCGCGGAGGCGAAGACGGCGTCCGGGTCGCCCACGCGGGTCGCGACGGACACGGCGAGGTTGTCCGGCAGGTCCTCGTGCAGCAGGGGGGCCTGCTCGGAGAGCGCGGTCTCCGGGTCGACCAGCACGGGGAGCGGGGCGTAACGGACGTCGACGAGTTCGAGCGCGTCCTCGGCGAGGTAGCGGTTCTCCGCCAGGACGAGGGCGACGGGCTGGCCGACGTAGAGCACCTTGTCGCGGGCGAGCAGGGGCATGGGGGTCATCCGGACCGTCGGGTCCAGGAGGTCGGCGAGCCCCGGCGGGGTGCGCAGCTCCTCCTTGTTGAGCATGGGCGGCAGACCGGCCACGTCGTCGCCGGTCCACACCGCGAGGACGCCGGGTGCGGCCAGCGCCGCCGTCACATCGACGGACTCGATACGGGCATGGGCGTGCGGGCTGCGCAGGAAGGCGGCCTCTGCACGGCCGGGCAGGGCGATGTCGTCGACGTAGCGGCCGTTGCCGCGCAGCAGCCTGTCGTCCTCGACGCGGGGGACGGAACGGCCGATCCAGCTGCCGCCGTCCTGGAGGGTCCGGCCGGAATCGTGGGACATGAGGGTCACTTCCCGAAGCGCTCGTCGAGTGCCTGGCACACGGCACGGCGGATGTTGCGGTAGCCGGTGCACCGGCACAGGTGCCCGCTGAGGGCGTCGGCGACCTCGTCGGTGCCGGGGCGCTCGGGCTGCTCGGTCAGTGCGGTCGCCGTCATGACGAAACCGGGGGTGCAGAAGCCGCACTGCATGCCGTGGCAGGCGTGGAACGCCTGCTGGACGGACGTCAGCGGGGAGTCGTCGGGAGCGAGGCCCTCGACCGTGCGGACCGTGACGCCGTCGCACTGCACCGCGAGGGTCAGGCACGTGCGGACCGGCTCGCCGTCGACCAGGACCGTACACGCCCCGCACACGCCGTGCTCGCAGCCGACATGGGTGCCGGTGAGACCGAGCCTGTCACGCAGGAAGTCGCTGAGCAGCAGCCGGGACTCGACCTCGGCGCTGATCCGCTCGCCGTTGACGGTGAGGCTGATCCGGTGCCAGCCGGAGGGCTCGGCGAGCGGCGGGGTGCGTACGGCGGGAGGGACAGGTGCGGAGGGGTTCATCGGCAGCGCTCCCAGGCGGTGGTGCAGGCGCGGACAAGAAGGTGGGCGGCGGTCTCGCGCCGGTGGGCGGCGCTCGCGTGGACGTCGTCGGAGGGGGTGAGGCCGGAGAGAGTGGCGCGCCGGGCGGCCGCCAGTGCCGCCTCGTCCACACCGGTGCCGATGAGCGCCTCCTCGGCGGCGGGCAGGCGTACGGGGGCGGGGCCCGTCCCGCTGAAGACGACACGGGCGCCGCGCACGGTGTCCGTCGAGGCGTCCCGGTCCAGCAGGACGGCCACCCCGACGGTGGCGAAGTCGCCGTGTCTGCGGGTGAGTTCCTCGAAGGCCCAGCCCGACCGCTCCGGGGGCGGGGGGACGACGACCTCGCGGAGGAGCTCGTCGGGCCCGACCGCCGTGGAGAACGTGGCGACGAAGAAGTCCTCGGCGGGGACCGTACGGCTGCCGTGCGGTCCCGTGATGACGAAGCGTGCGTCCAGGGCGCGAGCCGCCGTGGGCAGTTCGGCGGCCGGGTCGTGGTGGGCGAGGCTGCCGCACACGGTGCCGCGGCTGCGGATCTGGGGGTGGCCGATGCGGGTGATCGCCTCGGCCAGCAGCGGCCACCCCCGCCGGACCGCGGGATCGGCCGCAGCCCGCGCCTGCCGGACCGCGGCGCCGATGTGCAGGGCGCCGGAGCCGTCGACCGCCAGCCGGGCCAGTTCGGGTATGCGGGTGATGTCGACGAGGAGGTCGGGGCGGGCGAGACGCATGTTCAGCATGGGGATCAGGGACTGGCCGCCCGCCACGACCTTGGCGTCCCGTCCGGGGTCGGCGAGGAGGGCGACCGCCTCCGCGACGGATCGGGGAGCGGTGTAGTCGAAGGGTGTGGGTTTCAAATCTGCTGCCACCGGGCCTCTCGGACGGTCGGCACGCCGGGCGTCGGGCGCCGGCGTGCGATCGATTCACACAGATCTATCTAGTACCTGAAATGATTTACACTAAAGTTTCTCGTTGGCAAGAGGCTCTCGCAGATTTTTCGGCCCGAGGTGAACGAAATGCGACATGTCATCGACCAGGCGGCTGCCTGGCAGAGCTCCGGAACGCGCTGTGTCATGGCGACCGTGGTGCGGACCTGGGGCTCGGCCCCGCACGGCCCCGGTGCCTCGATGCTGGTGGCGCAGGACGGCCGCGTCGTCGGCAGCGTCTCCGGAGGCTGCGTCGAATCCGCCGTGATCGCCGCCGCGGAGGAGGTGTTCGCCGGCGGCCCGCCGGTCGTGGAGCGCTGGGGGGTCGGTGACGACGACGCCTTCGCGGTGGGGCTCACCTGCGGCGGGACGATCGAGGTGCTGATCCGCGGAGTGGGCCCCGACGCCCCGCTGGGCCGGGTCGCGGCGGACCTCGCCGCCGGTGTCCCGGTCGCGCTGGTCACGCCGCTGGACGGGCGGGGCCACCTGGCCGTGGGCGGGGGAGCGGTGACCGGGACGCTGGGCGGCCCGGCCGTCGACCGTACGGCCGCACTGGCGGCCGAGGGCATGCTCGGCCGGGGCGTGAGCGGGCCGGTGGCCATCGGGGAGGACGGATCCCCCGGTCCGGACTGCCTCCCCCGGCGCGAGCTGCTGGTGCAGTCCTTCGCCTCCCGGCCGGGGCTGCTGATCTTCGGAGCCACCGAATTCGCCCGGCCGCTGGCGGCTTTCGGCGCGGCCCTCGGCCACCGCGTGACCGTCTGCGACGCCAGGGCCGTCTTCGCGGACCCCGGACGCTTCCCGGGGGCCGACGAGGTGGTCGTCGACCGGCCGGACCGCTGGTTCCACGCCCATGAGGCGCTGGTCGGCCCCTCGACCGCGGTCTGCGTCCTGACCCACGAACCCCGCTTCGACGTCCCGGTCCTCGCCCGCGCCCTGCGCAGCGCCGCGGGGTACGTGGGCGCCATGGGGAGCCGTCGGACACACGAGGACCGGGTGGGGCGGTTGCGGGAGGCGGGGGTGACCGAGGCCGGGCTCGGCCGTCTGCGGTCGCCGATCGGCCTCGACCTCGGGGGCCGGGGGCCCGAGGAGACGGCCCTCTCCGTCCTGGCCGAGATCGTCGCCGTGCGCCGCGGCGGAAGCGGTGCGCCTCTCACGGCCGGCACCGGGCCCGTCCACGTTCTGTGACCATTTTTGAACGCTCGTTTTTATGAACAGCCGTTTAATCTGGATCATGTGGACCCGGAGAACATGAGCATGAGCCGTCGACGACAGAGGGACGGCGGCCCGGCCGCCGCCCCGCGGCCGGGCGCGCAGCGCCGTCCCGGCTCGCACGACCCCGAGGGGAACCGCAGGGCCGTTCTGGACGCCGCGCGCCGCCTCTTCGGCGCGCACGGGTACAAGGGTGTGGGCGTCCGCGCCATCGCGGCCGAGGCCGGGGTGACCCCCGGACTGGTGATGGCGTACTTCGGCACCAAGGACGGCCTCTTCCAGGCCGCGGTCGGCAACGGGGCGGGCGTCAGCGGGGACGTGCTCGCGGCGGCTGCGGGCGGGACGGGGGACCTGCCGGCAGCGCTGGCCCGCGCCTACCTCGACCGGTGGGACCGGCTGCCCGCGGACGACCCGTGGCCGGCGTTGATCCGCTCGGCGGTCAGCCACCAGCCGAGCGCCGAACTGCTGCGCACGATCCTCGACACGCAGGTGGGGGAGCCGCTCGCCCAGGTGCTCGGCACCGGTGCGGAGGCGGACGTGCGCACCGCGGTGATCCGGAGCGTGCTGTTCGGTGTGATCATGGAGCGCTACGTCTTCGCGCACGAGCCGGCGGCTTCGGTGCCGACGGAGGAGCTCGCCCCGGCGCTGACGGACGTGCTCGCCACGGCGTTCGGTGACCCGGGTGCGGACGAGCAGCGTCCGGGGGAGTCGGGGTCCGCCGAGTCCCGTTCCGGTGGAGGCGGGCCGGGGGGCGCCGAGGCGGACGGCTCCCGGTGCGCCGGCGGTGATCCCGGTGCGGACGGCTCCCGGTGCGCCGGCGGTGATCCTGGTGCGGACGTGCCGGAGGCGGTGGAGCCGTCCCCGTCCGCCGTACCCGTGCGTGCGGCTCACCCCGCGGACGGCTCTCCCGCCTCGTTGTTCGCCCTGCTCGACGAGTGTGCCGCGCGCCGCCGGCTCGTCGTCGGACGGGCCGTGCGCGCCTACGGCATCAGCCTGCCCGCCTATGACGTGCTGGCCACCCTGCGCGAGGCGGGTTCCCCGTACCGGCTGACGATGGGGGAGGTCGCCGCGGCCGGACCGGTCCGGGCCGGCGGACTCACCCAGCAGGCCGACCGGCTGGCGGAGGCCGGACTGATCCGCAGGGAACGCGACGACGGCGACCGCAGGATCGTGCGGCTCCGCCTCACGCCCGAAGGGGTCGACCTGACCGGCCGGGTCGCCGCCGCACGCTCCGCCCAGGAGCGGGAGCTGCTCGCGGGACTCGGCCCTGCCGAGCGGCGGCGGCTCACGGCGCTCCTCGGGACCCTGGCCCACACGCTCGGGGCCGGTGGCCGGGAGCAGTGAGCGCTGCTCCCGGCCACCGGCCCCGAGCCGGCACGGTCAGGCGTTGAGTTCCTCCAGCGTCCTGCCCTTGGTCTCGACGGCGAACCAGGCGATCACCACACCCACCACGGCGACCACGGCGAGCTGCGCGAAGACCAGGGCCAGACCGCCGCCCGCTCCGATGACGGCGCCGACGGCCACCGGGCCGAGGATCACGCCCAGCCTGTTCCACAGGCCGCCGAACGCCGCACCCCTGGCCCGGTTGGCGGTGGGGTACAGCTCGGGGGAGTACAGGTAGAGGCCCGCGTTGATCGCGTAGAGGAAGAACGTCGTGCACGAGGCGAAGACGGCGACCTGGCCGCCCGAGGTCGCACCCGCGAGCGCCAGGACGCCGAGCGAGAGCGTGGTCCCGACGAACGCGCCGATGAGGGCGGGCCTGCGGCCGATGCGGTCGATCAGCATGGCCATGATGAAGGTGCCGAGCAGCCCGGTGACGTTGCTGAGCAGGGTGAAGACCAGCGCCGTCGTCAGGTCCAGGCCGAACTCCTTGGTGTAGAGCGACGGCAGCCAGGTGGAGATGCCGTGGTTCACGTAGTACGCGACGAACCACAGTCCCGACAGCACGGCCGTACGCCGCAGATAGCGGCCCCGGAAGAGGTCCTTCAGTGTGCCTCTGGGCTCGTCGGGCGCGTCCGCGGACGGGACCGGCGCCGGAAGCTCCTCGGCGGTCACCCGCGCGACCTCCGCCTCGATCTTGGCGATGGCCGCCTCGGCCTCCGCCGTGCGGCCGCGGGAGAGCAGCCAGCGGGGGGACTCCTCGACGTGGCGCGGCAGCATCGCGGCGATCACCACCGGCAGCGCGCCCACGAGGAACATCGCGCGCCACCCGAAGGCGGGCACCACCCAGACGGCGAGCAGCGTGGCGGCCGCCAGCCCGGCCGGGAAGATCATCTCGTACAGCAGGACGAAGCGGCCCCGCTTGTCGGAGCGGGCGATCTCGTTGATGTACGTGGCCGCGACCGGCACGACCCCGCCGATGCCGAGCCCTTGGAGGAAGCGGAAGGCCGAGAACGTCTCGATGCTGCCGGAGAGCGCCACGGCGAGGCTGGCGAAGCCGGTGACGGCGACGCCCAGGGCGACGGTGCGGACCCGGCCGATGCGGTCGCCGAGCCATCCGGCGGCCAGTGCGCCGAGCAGCATGCCGATCGAGGCGGACGTGACGGCGAACGTGGCCTGCCCGGTGCTCAGGTGCCATTCCTTCATCAGGACGGGCAGCGCGGAAGCGGCCAGCAGCTGATCGAAGGCCTCGAAGAAGGTGACGGCGCCGATCAGGAACCGGACCTTGACGTGCCAGCGCGAGTGCGGCAGTCGTTCGAGTCTCGCGGCAATCGAGCCGAGAGCGGGTTTGCCGGCCACAGTCGTCATGGAGGGGGTCCTTCCGCGGGCAGATGAGTTCCGGAGACAGTAGGGGGGCTATATCTAAGCGGTCAATGGTTAAGAGCTTAGGAACTGTGTTCCCGGCGACTCGGTCCCCATCATCGATGGAGCGGATGCGGTGCTCAAGGCTGTTCGGGCAACGATTTCACCTCGGGGTCTTGTGCCGAGAAACTTAAGCACTTAGATTTCTAGTGCTTCGGCAGTCAGGCGGTGGTGCACCGACGAGCCTGTCCCCGCCCGGAGTTCACCCCCTTCCCGCCTCGCCCGGAGGTCCACCCGTGCCGCAGTACCCCACCGAAATCCTGATCGCGGGCCAGTGGCGGCGCGGTGCGGGCGAGCCCGTCGACACCGTCGACCCGGCCACCGGCCGGGTGCTCGCCACCGTCCACTCCGCATCGGCGGAGGAGGTCGCGGAAGCGGCCCTGGCCGCCGCCGGAGCCGTAGCCGATCCTGTCTGGCGCGACATGCCGGCCCACGAACGGGCCCGGCTGCTGCACCGGATCGGCGAGCTCACCGAGCAGGCCGCCGACGAACTCTCCGCCCTGCAGACCGCGGACACGGGCAAGACGCTCGCCGAGACCCGGGCCCTCGCGCTCAGCGCCGCGGGGACCTTCCGCTACATGGCGGCTGTCCTGGAGACCACCGAGGAGTCCGTGACCCCGTCCCGGGGCCCGTACACCACCGTGAGCACCCATGAGCCGATCGGCGTCGTCGGCGCGATCAACCCCTGGAACTCCCCGGTCGCCAGCGACGCGCAGAAGATCGCCCCGGCCCTCGCCGCGGGCAACGCGGTGATCCTCAAGCCCGCTGCCTGGACCCCGTTGGTCTCCCTCGCGCTCGGGAAGCTGATCTTCCGGGCGCTCGGCGAGTTCGGGCTTCCGGCCGCACTGTTCTCCGTGCTCCCCGGCAGCGGCCGGGTGGTCGGGGACGCGCTGGTGCGCCACCCGCTCGTCGGCCGCATCGGATTCACCGGAGGCACGGAGACCGGCCGGTCCATCGCGGAGACCGCCGCCCGGAAGCTGATCCCCGCCTCGCTGGAGCTGGGCGGCAAATCGGCGACGATCGTGCGCGCCGACGCCGACATCGAACAGGCCCTGGCCGGAGTGCTGTTCGGTATCTTCTCGTCCAGCGGCCAGTCCTGCATCGCCGGTTCGAGACTCTTCGTGGCGCGGGAGATCTACGACTCCTTCGTCGGTGAACTCGTCGAGCGTGCGGCAGCGCTGCGGGTCGGCCCCGGCACCGACCCCTCCACGCAGGTCGGTCCCCTGGTCCACCACCGCCACCGCGACTCCGTCGCCGCCTACGTCGACCTCGCCCGCTCCGAGGGCGCCCGCGTGCTGTGCGGCGGCTCGGCCCCCGAGGGCCCGCTGTACGAGGACGGGGCGTACTACCTGCCCACCGTCCTCGACGGCCTGTCGAACACCTCGCGCACCTGCCAGGAGGAGATCTTCGGCCCCGTCCTGGTCGCCCTGCCCTACGACGACGAGGACGACCTGGTCCGCCAGGCCAACGACTCCGTCTACGGCCTGGCCTGCGGCATCTGGACCCGGGACCTGCGCGCCGCCGGTGCGCTGGCCCGCCGGATCGAGGCCGGAACCGTCTGGATCAACACCTACAAGCAGTTCAGTGCTTCCACCCCCTTCAGCGGGTGGAAGGACAGCGGCCTCGGCACGGAGAAGGGCCGCGACGCGATCCGCGCCTACCAGCGCCAGAAGTCCCTGTACTGGGGCATCTCGGACCACCCGCTTCCCTGGGCCAACTGACCCGGCACCCCGCCCGTCCTGGAGGGACCCCATGCACCAACCACCGCCCGGTCCGATCGCCCGGCTCCGCTCGCTGCGCTACGTCGAGCTGCACACCCCCGCCTTCGCCGAGGCCGCCGACTTCTACGAGGACGTCTGGGGCCTGGAGACCGTCGAATCCGACACCGGTGCCCGCTGGCTCCGCGGTACGAACGACGAGCACCACGTCCTCCACCTCACCGAGCGCGACCGCGTCGGCCTGGGCCGGATCGCCTTCGCCGTCGCCACTCCTGCCGAGGTGGACCTGGCCGCCCGGCGGCTCGAGGCGCGCTCCCTCGTGCCCGTCACCGGACCGGGGCCCCTGGACCAGGCCGGCGGCGGCTACGGCCTGCGGTTCACCGATCCCGAGGGGCGCCTCATCGAGATCAGCGCCCAGGTCGAGGCCGTCGCGCCCCGCGGCAGGGACGGCGCCGTGCCCGTCGGTGTGACCCACGCCGTGCTCAACACCACCGACATCGACGCAGCGGTCGCCTTCTACTGCGACGTCCTCGGGCTGCGCGTCTCGGACTGGTCCGAGCACCAGATGGCGTTCCTGCGCTGCAACAGCGACCACCACTGCATCGCCTTCAACCAGGCGGAGTGGACCTCGCTGAACCACGTGGCGTACGAGATGAGCTCGGTCGACCACTTCATGCGGGGCCTGGGGCGGCTGCGCCACCACGGGATCACCCCCCAGTGGGGCCCCGGCCGCCACGGTCCCGGGAACAACACCTTCTCCTACTTCACCGACCCGTCCGGGCTGGTCTGCGAGTACACCTCCGAGGTCGCCCAGATCGTCGAGGACGCCTGGATCGCCCGGGTCTGGCGGCGGGTCCCCGAACTCTCCGACCTGTGGGGGACGGCCGGCCCGCCCTCGAAGGACATCCGCTGCAGCATGGCCGGCTCCCCGGACCCCGGCCCGCTCGCTCCCGCCGGCACCCAGGGCCCCGGCCCGCTCGCACCCGTGGACGCCCAGGGCCCCGGCCCGCTCGCACCCGTGGACGCCCAGGAGGCCACCGCATGAGCACCGTACGCAAGGTCGCCGTCGTCGGCTGGGGCGCCATCGGCCGGGTCGTCGGCACCGCGCTCGCCGAAGGCCGGGTCACCGGCGCCGAGCTCGTCTGCGTCGTCGACAACCGCCCGCTCGGCGAGGCCGCCCCCGTACGGCAGGCGACCTTCGAGGAGGCCATGGAGGCCTGCGACCTGATCGTCGAGGCCGCGGGACAGGGCGTCGTGCGTGAATGGGGCGAGCGGGTCCTGGCCTCCGGTACCGATCTGCTGATCGCCTCCACCGGCGCGCTGACCGACGACGAGCTCACCAAGCGGCTGCTGGCCGCGGGACCCGGCCGCGTGTACTTCACCGGCGGCGCCGTCGGCGGCCTCGACCTGCTCCAGGCCGTACGCTCCCTCGGCCCGCTCGACGAGGTCCGGCTGACCACCACCAAGCTGCCCTCCACCCTCGAACAGCCGTGGATGGACGAGGAGTTGCTGGACCGGATGCGGACGGCGACCGGCCCCGTCGAGGTCATGTCCGGCACCGCCCGCGACGTGCCGGTCAAGTTCCCCAAGTCGACGAACGTGGCCGCCTCGGTCGCGCTGGCCGTCGGCGACCTGGACGCTGTGCGGGTCCAGGTCGTCGCCGACCCGGCGGCGCACCACACCCGCCATGTGATCGAGGCGTCCGGCGGCCACGGCGCGTACCGCTTCGAGGTCGCGCACCTGCCCGACCCGGGCAACCCGGCCACCAGCCAGGTGGTGCCGTACGCCGTGCTGCGCAGCCTCGCCGCGCTCGCCGGCCGGACCGGGCAGATCCTGTGAGCGCCGCCGCCGCCGCCGGCGTCCACGTCGAGGAGGCGGGCGACCACGGCCCGCTGCTGCTCTGCCTGCACGGCATCGGCTCCTCCTCGGCGGCCTTCGCCCCGCAGCTCGCCGAACTCTCCGCCTACGTAAGGGTCGTGGCCTGGGACGCCCCCGGCTACGCCAAGTCGCCCGACCCCGCCGGGCCGGTCGGCCTGGACGACTACGCCGACACGGCCGCCGCCCTCATCCGTGAGCGCGCCACCACCGCCCACGTCCTCGGAGTCTCCTGGGGCGGCGTGATCGCACTGCGGCTGGCCACCCGCCACCCGGAGCTCGTCGCCTCACTGATCGTCGCCGACTCCAGCCCCGGCTCGGGAACCGACGAGGCCAAGGCGGCCGGTATGCGCGCCAGGGCGGCCGACCTCGCCGAGCTGGGCCCCCGGGCCTTCGCCGAGGCCCGCGGCCCCCGGCTCGTCTCGGCCGCGGCGCCGGACGACCTGGTGCGCCGCGTCGTCGACACCATGGCCGGCTCCGTACGGCTGCCGGGCTACGCCTACGCCGCGGAGTCCATGGCCTCCGCCGACCTGCGTGCCGAACTCCCCTCGATCTCCGCACCCACCCTCGTGCTCTGCGGCGAGGAGGACCGGGTCACCGGCACCGAGGCGAGCCAGGCCATCGCCGGGGCCATCCACAAGACCGCCTACGTGATCGTCAAGGACGCCGGTCACCTGGCCAACCAGGAGCAGCCGGGCCACTTCGACGCCTGGGTGCTCGCGCACCTCCGCATCACCGCATCCATCCCCGAATAGGAGCCACCGCCATGCCGCTCACCACCGACGCGTACGACAACGGCGACGACCTCTCCGCGTACACCGACTCCCTCATCGCCACCAAGGCATCCCGGGTCGCCGACTTCGACACCCTCTCCTTCCAGGAGAAGGCCGGCCCCCAGTTCCGCCGCGGCCAGATCCGCTACGTCGGCTCCGGCGCGACCGGCAACCACGAGAGCGACAGCCGCATCCTCCCCTCGGGCGGCTTCACCTTCTCCAACATGCTGCTGCCGCCCGGCGCCGAGGGCCCGGCCCACACCCACCACGACGTCGAGGAGGCCTTCTTCGTCCTGGAGGGCGAGGTCAAGGTCGGCATCCACCGCGGCGCCGAGGAGGCCGAGTACCGCACCCTGGGATACCGAGACATGATCGTCGTCCCGGCGGGTGTCACCCGGTCCCTCAAGAACGAGGGCGACACCGACGCCCTGTTCTGCGTCGTCATCGGCACGCAGAAGCCGCAGGTGCCGACGTACCCCGAGTACTCGCCGATGCACGGCGTGACCCGTGGCTGACCAGCCCCCGGCAGGCCGGCGCACCGTCGTCGTCACCGGAGCGGGCCGTGGCCTGGGACTGGCCATGGCCCGCCGGGCCGGCACCGACGGCTTCCGGGTCGTCCTCGCCGAACTCGAACGCGAGCGCGGCGAGCACGCCGCCTCCGGACTGCGTGCGGAGGGCCTGGACGCCCACTTCGTGCACTGCGACGTCGCCGACCCCGCCTCCGTGCAGGCCCTTGCCGACGCGGTGCGCGAGCTGGGGCCGCTGTACGGCCTGGTCAACAACGCGGCGCTCGCCAACGGTGTCGGCGGACGCGCCTTCCAGGACATCGACATCGAGGTGTGGGACCGGCTGATGGCGGTCAACGCCCGCAGCCCCTGGCTGGTGTCGAAGGCCCTGTACCCGCTCTTGACCGGGCCCGGCCGCATCGTCAACCTCGCCTCGGACGCCGCGCTGTACGGCTCGCCCCGGCTCGCGCACTACATCGCCTCCAAGGGCGCCGTCATCGCGCTGACCCGCGCGATGGCACGCGAACTCGGCGAGAAGGGGATCACCGTCAACGCGGTGGCCCCCGGGCTCACCGAGTGCGAGGCCACCGAGACCGTGCCCGCGGAGCGTCACGACCTCTACCGCATGAACCGGGCCATCTCCCGGCCGCAGCAGCCGGACGACCTCACGGGGATCGTCTCCTTCCTGCTCGGCGAGGAGTCCCGCTATCTGACCGGACAGGTGATCGCCGTCAACGGCGGTTTCACCATGAACTGACACGCAGGAGACACGAGTTATGGATCTGGGCCTCGCCGACCGCACGATCGTGGTCACCGGCGGCAGCTCGGGCGTCGGCCTGGCCACGGTCCGCGCCCTGCTCGACGAAGGCGCCCGCGTCGCCACCTGCGGCCGCGACGCCGGCCGGCTCGCCGAGGCGGTCGCCGGTCTCGGCGCCCCGGCCGGCCGCCTGCTGACCGGCGTGTGCGACGTGCGCGACGCCGACGCCGTCCGCGGGTTCGTCCGCCGCACCGCCGAGGAGTTCGGCGGCATCGACGGACTGGTCAACAACGCGGGACAGTCCCGGATGAAGGGACTCGACGACTCCACCGCCGAGGACTGGCGCGACGAGCTGGAGCTGAAGTTCGCCGGGGTGCTCAACCCCCTCCAGGCCGCGCGTCCCCACCTCGCCGCCTCCGGAGCGGCGAGCGTCGTCAACATCAACGCGGTCCTCGCCAAGCAGCCGGAGACCCGCCTGATCACGACCAGTGCCGCCCGCGCCGGCATCCTCAACCTCTCCAAGTCCCTCTCCGTCGAGCTCGCCGGCGACGGGATCCGGGTCAACTCCGTCTGCCTCGGCCTCGTCGACACCGGCCAGTGGACCCGCCGCCACGCGGCGGCGGGATCAGGCCTGTCGTACGAGGACTGGCAGGCGGAACTGGCCGGGGACCGGGGCATCGCGCTCGGCCGCCTCGGCCGGGCCGAGGAGGTCGCGTACGCGGTCGTCGCCCTGCTCTCGCCCCGCGCCTCCTACATCACCGGCACCAGCATCGACGTCTGCGGCGGCGTCGGCCGTTCCATCCTCTGAGGAGACACCATGCGTCACGACAACGGAGGCGATCTCCTCGTCACCGTCCTGCGCGAACTCGGCATCGACACCGTCTTCGGCATCGTCAGCGTCCACAACCTGCCGCTCGTCGAAGCCGTCGACCGCGAACTCCGGTTCGTCCCCGTGCGGCACGAGGCGTCCGCCGTCAACGCCGCCGACGCCTACGGCCGCGCCCGGGGCACCCTCGGCTGCGCCCTCACCTCGACGGGCACCGGCGCGGGCAACGCGGCCGGATCCCTGATCGAAGCCCTGAGCGCCGGCAGCTCCGTACTGCACGTCACCGGCCAGGTGGAGAGCGAGTTCCTCGGCAGCGGACGGGGGTTCATCCACGAGACCAAGGACCAGCTCGGCATGCTGGCGGCCGTCTCCGCCTACGCCGCGAGCATTCCGGACGCCGGGCAGGCCGGCCGGATCCTGCGCGAGGCGGCCCGCTCGGCGCTGACGGCGCCCGGCGGTCCCGCCAGCGTCGAGTGGCCGGTCGACCTCCAGTACGCGGCGCAGACCGACGAGCCCGCCCCCTTCGCCGCGCCGGCCCCCGCCGTACCCGGCGCGAGCGAACTCGCCTCCGCCGGAGCCCTCCTGGCCTCCGCCCGGCGTCCTCTGATCTGGGCGGGCGGCGGCGCGAACACCGCACGCGGCGAACTGGCCGCCCTGCTGGAGGCCACCGGCGCCGGACTGATCACCTCGAACTCCGGGCGCGGCAGCGTGCCCGAGGACCACGAGCAGGTCATCGGCAACTTCGCCACCACCCCCGCGGTACGCGCCCTGCTCGCCGACGCGGACGTCCTGCTGACCATCGGCACGCACTTCCGGTCGAACGAGACCTCCGACTACACCCTGCAACTGCCCGCGGCCCACATCCAGATCGACGTGGACCCGGCGGCCCTCGGCAGGGTCCACCCGGCCACCCACCCGCTGCTCGCCGACGCCGCCGCGGCCCTGGACGGCCTGCTGCCGCACGCCGTCCCCGCGGAGCCCGGCTGGACCGACCGCGTCGGCGCCGTACGCACCGAGGTACGCGCGATCCTGCACGACGCCATCGGCCCGCAGGCCGCGATCTGCGACGCGATCCGCGCGGCCCTGCCCCGCGAGGCCGTCGTAGCCCGCGACGTCACCATCCCCTCCAGCAGCTGGGGCAACCGCCTGCTGGAGATGTACGACCCCCGGGACAACGTCTTCCCGCGCGGGGGAGGCATCGGCCAGGGGCTGGGCATGGGCATCGGCGCGGCGCTCGCCCGGCCCGGTACACCCACCGTCGTGATCGCCGGCGACGGCGGCCTCGCCGTCCACCTCGGCGAACTCCTCACCCTCGCCCAGGAGCGGCCCCGCCTCACCCTGATCGTCTTCAACGACGGCGGCTACGGAGTCCTGCGCAACATGCAGGACCACCACCGCTCCCGCCGCTCCGGGGTCGACCTGGCCACACCGGACTTCGAGCTGCTCGCCCGCGCCTGCGGACTGCCGTACGCCCGTATCCGCGCAGAGGAACAGGCCGGGCCGGTGCTCACCGGAGCCATCGGCTCCGACGGGCCCACGCTCGTCGAGGTCGACCTGGACGCCCTCGGTCCGATGAAGAACCCGTTCACCCCGCCCGTGCGGATCCCGGGCCAGTAGCCCGTCCGCCCGAACTGCCGGCAAGGAGGCAACAGACCATGAGCGAGGACTCGCTGCGGCTGACCGTCCGTCGTATGACCTGGGAGGCCGAGGGCGTCCTGTCCGTCGAGCTGACCCACCCCGACGGCAAACCCCTGCCCGCCTGGACCCCCGGCGCGCACCTCGACGTCCACGCCGGTGGCCAGGTCCGCCAGTACAGTCTGTGCGGAGACCCGCACGATCCGGACGTCTACCGCGTCGGCGTGCTCAACGAGCCCGCTTCGCGCGGCGGATCGCGCTTCGTGCACACCCAGCTGCGGCCCGGCCAGCAGATCACGGTCTCCGAGCCGCGCAACCGCTTCGAGCTGGAGGACGCCGACGCCTATGTGTTCGTCGCCGGTGGAATCGGGATCACCCCCCTGCTGGCGATGGCCCGTGAGGCGGCTCGGCGCGGCGCCGCGTGGCGCATGGTCTACGGCGGCAGGAGCCGGGCCTCCATGGCGTTCACCGGTGAACTCGGCGCGCTCGGCGGCGACGTCACCCTCGTGCCGCAGGACGAGCAGGGCCATATCGACCTGGACACCGCGCTGGCCGGTCTCCCCGACGGCACCCTGGTGTACTCCTGCGGCCCCGAACCACTGCTCGCGGCGGTCGAGCAGCGCTGCCCCGGGGACCGGCTGCGCTTGGAGCGCTTCGCCGCGCCGACGGTGGAACACGAGGGCGACGACGAGGCGTTCGAGGTCGAGTGCCGCACCTCGGGGCTGACGCTCACCGTCGGCCCCGGGACGTCCGTCCTGGAGGCCGCCGAGAACGCCGGGCTCGCCGTGGAGAGCTCGTGCCGCGACGGGATCTGCGGATCCTGCGAGACCCGGGTGCTCGAAGGCACCCCCGACCACCGCGACTTCCTGCTCAGTGAGGCCGAACGGGCCGCCGGCGCCTCGATGATGATCTGCGTCTCGCGGTGCGCCTCCGGCCGGCTCGTCCTCGACCTGTGACCTTCCCCCCGCACCTTCAGGAGACACCGTGACCGACACCTGGCCGTACCTGGACGTCCACCAGTCCCGTACGCACGAGCCCACCCCGTACGAGTACAAGCTCGCCGCCACCCTCGAGGAGGTCTTCACCCGCGAGGGACACGAACTCGCCGACGTGGTGCGCGGGCTCAACGCCCGACAGGTCCACGCCGCCGACGGCAGCCCGTGGACCGAGGAGTCCTTCCGCGCCGAGATGAACCGACTGGGAGCCTGACCATGACGCTGTCGTCCTCCGCCACCGCGGACCACATCTACGCGACCGGGCTGCGCAACCAGTGGCACGCGGTCGTCCCCTCGCACTTCGTGGCCCCGGGCGCTATGCGCAAGGTGACCGCCCTCGGCGAGCAGTGGCTGCTGTTCCGCCGCTCCGACGGAGCGCTGTCCATGCTCGCCGACCGCTGTCCGCACCGCGGAGCCCCGCTGTCCCTCGGGAAACACCTCGGTGACCGGGTCGCCTGCTGGTACCACGGCGTCGAGGTCGAACCCGACGGCACGGTCTCCTCCGTGCCCGGGCTGCCCGGGTGCAGCCTGGAGGGCAAGAAGCTGGTGACCTCGCTGCCCGTACGCGAGGTCGCGGGCGCGATCCTCGCCTACTTCGGCGACGAGGAGCACCCCGAGCCCGCCGAGCTCACCCTGCCCGAGCCGCTGACCGACCCCGAGGTGGACGCCTTCCTCTGCTACGCCGAATGGGACGCGCCCTGGCGGTACGCCGTGGAGAACCTGCTCGACCCCATGCACGGTGCCTTCCTCCACCACGACTCGCACACCATGTTCGACGGCGACACCACGGCCAAGTTCCGCATCCGGGAGACCGGTCGCGGCTACTTCTTCGAGAAGACCGACCAGCGAGGCGTCAACTTCGACTGGGTGGAGCTCTGCCGTACCGGAGTGGACTGGGTCGACCTCTCCATCCCGTATCCGCCGTCGGCCGGCCCCGGTGGCGCGTTCGGCATCGTCGGCATGGTCTGCCCGGTGGACGAGCGGCGCACCGGCGTCTTCTTCTGGCGCTACCGGCGGGTCCAGGACTGGCAGCGCGCGTCCTGGCGCTTCCTGTACCGGACGCTGATCGAGAAGCGCCACTGGGACGTCCTGGAACAGGACCGGGTCATGCTGGAAGCCATGCCGTCCGACGCCGACCAGCGCGAGAACCTCTACCAGCACGACCTGGGCGTGGTGCGGCTGCGCCGCCTCTACCGCGCGGCGGCCGAGGCGCAGTCGGCGGCGGGCGCCTGACGGGCCCACCGCCAGGAGCGTTCACCAGGGGAGCGGGCCGGACACGTCGGCGTACCCGCCGGTCGGACCGTCCGGCCCGAGCAGGGCCGTACGGACGATGATCTCGGCCCCCTCCTCGACGGTCTGGGTGCCCCGGTGCCCGTTCAGGTCCGTGGCGGTGAAGCCGGGCTCCACGGCGTTGATACGGATGCCGGGGAAGGCCTTCGCGTACTGGACGGTGATCATGTTGAGGGCGGTCTTGGAGGCCGGATAGGCGACACCGGGGTAAGCGTGGTGAGGGGTGTCCGGTGTGCTGACCAGGGTCAGCGACGCCAGGCCGCTGCTCACGTTCACCACGACGGGCGCGGGGGAGCGGCGGAGCAGGGGCAGGAACGCGTGCAGGACGCGAACCGGTCCGAACACATTGGTCTCGAACAGCGTCCGCACCGTGTCCACGGTGGTGTCCTCGGCGCCGACGACCGTCCCCTCGATCCCGGCGTTGTTGATCAGCACGTCCAGCCCGCCGTCGGCCTCCACGGTCTTCGCGGCGGCGGCGACGGACGCGTCGTCGGTGACGTCGATGTGCAGCATGCGCGCGCCCAGCCGCTCGGCGGCCCGCCGCCCGCGTCCGGCGTCCCGGCTGCCGACGTACACGGTGTGCCCTGCCTCGACGAGCCTTCGGGCGGTCTCGAATCCGAGACCCTTGTTCGCTCCTGTGATCAGTGTGGTGGTCATGCGTCCACGGTGCGCCGATGCGAGGCAGCGGACCAGTGACCCGGCTTTCCTGGGACCGCCGGTACCAGGACGGTGGCCGTTCGCCGGTGCACACTGGTGGGATGGCGACGGCGGAATTCGGCAGGGCGGTGCGCCGTCGGCGCGACCGGGTCTCACCGGGGGACACGGGGCTGCCCGCCGGCGGGCGCCGGAGGGCGGCCGGGCTGCGCCGGGAGGAACTGGCGCTGCTGGCCGGGATCTCCGTCGACTACGTGACGCGGCTGGAGCAGGGCCGGGCCTCCCACCCCTCGGCACAGGTCGTCGAGGCCCTGGCGCGGGCCCTGCGCATGGGCGGGGAGGAACGCGCGCACCTGTTCGAGCTTGCCGGTCTGGCGACACCGGGCCCGGGCACGGTACCGGGCCGCATCTCGCCGAGCGTCCACCGCATGCTGGACCGGCTGGCAGGGACCCCCGTCTCGGTGTCCGACGCCGCCTGGACCCTGCTCCAGGCCAACGCACCCTATGCGGCGCTGATGGGCGACCCGTCGGGATGGCGGGGCAACGCACGCAACGGCGTGTGGCGGACCATGGTCGGTCCGCCCGGCAGGGCCCGGCAGACCTCCGGGACCCGGGTCGGGTTCGAGACCGCCCTGGTCTCCGACCTGCGTACGGCGACCGCCCGCTATCCGGCCGACGAACCGCTGAAACGCCTGGTCGCGGATCTGCGCGCGCACAGTGGCAGGTTCGCGGACCTGTGGGACTCCGGTGCGGCGGGCCGGCACGAGGCGGCACGCAAGACCGTCGACCACCCCGACGTCGGTCCCGTGACCCTGGACTGCGACGTGCTCACCGTGGCGGGCAGCGACCTGCGCGTCATGATCTACACCGCCGAGCCCGGCACACGGGACGCCGAACGCCTGGCCGAGCTCACCGAGCGGGCGGAACGTTCCGGCATCGGACCGCACGGTGGGGCGCCCACGGGTGGTGCCCGTGGTTCCGCGTGAGGGCGGTCTCAGGTGGAGGGGCGGGATCCTCTGGGCCGAAGGGCGTCCGCACGCGTGCCCGGCCCGCCGTCCGGTCGCATCCCTGCCGGCTCCGGGAGGGGCGGCGCCTCCCCCGCCCGGTCCAGCTCCAGGTGCGTGTGGACGCGGCGCAGCAGGGAGGCGAACAGGTCGCGCTCCGCCCCGGTCAACGGGGCGAGGAGGTACGCCTCCGTGGCCGCCACGTCGGAGTCGAGCCGTGCCAGCGCACACCTGCCCGCAGGGGTCAGGGCGACCTCGATGCGACGGCGGTCCGCGAGGTCGCGCGCGCACTCCACATAGCCCGCCGCCTCCAGACCGGTGACGGTCCTGGTCAGATCGCTCTGGTTCATGTCCAGCCGGGTGGCGAGATCTCCCTTGGAGAGCCGGCCGGCGTCGTCCAGCATGGCCAGGATGGTCAGATGCCACAGCCGCAGCCCGTGCGCCGTCAGCGTGTCGGTGAGCCTGCGGCGCGCGGCCTTGCCCGTCGCGTACATGAGATAGGCGTTGAGGCCGAGCACGCTCGACGGCGTCACGCCCGCTGTCAGGGGTTCGTGGACCGCCCCCGGGGAGCCCGGCCGGTGCACGGTGCTTCCTGGCACTGTGACGGCCGTGAGCGACCCGGGGTCCGGGCCCGACCGCCGGCCGGAGTGCCCCATGGAATCCTCCTCGTGGACGGCGAGGGATGCTTAGTAAAGCAAGCCTAACCTAAGCATGCAATGCCTGGCGCCCACGATGAAGTTGAGGGTGTGTCAGATGAACCCCCGGCGACTTCGAGCAACGATCCGCTCCCGCCGCCGCGCTGCAACCCGCTCCCGCCGCCGCGCGGCAGCCCGTCCGAAGCCGCGCGACCCTCCGTCCGTCTCCGCGCAACGGTCCGCCGACCGGCCCGCCGACGCGTGGTCGGCGGGCCGGCCCGGGCGGTCAGCCGGGTATGCGGCGGCGGCCGCCCCTGGCCGCCGCCACCAGCTCGGGCACCGTCGCCAGCTTGACCCGCGGGCGCCCGTCGCGGAGTCCCAACGCCTTCTCGGTGCGGTCGATCTCCGCCAGGCCGCGGGCGTCCACGACGCGCCGGTTGCGGCGCCGCACGAGACGGTGGAAGGCCTTCGCCCCGTGCTCCGGAGCGGGCAGGGCGCCGCCGACGGCGTCGGCCAGCAGGGTGCCCACGGTTTCCGCGGCGCAGGTCCGGTTCGCCCCGATGCCGCCTGTGGGCCCGCGCTTGATCCATCCCACGACGTACGTCCCCGGCCGCCCGGCGACCCGGCCGCCCTCGTGCGGAACGGTGCCCGTCGCCTCGTCGTACGGCAGCCCGGTGACGGGAAGTCCGCGCTGGCCGACGGCACGCAGCAGCAGCCCGGCAGGGATCTCCAGGCCGTCCGTCCCCTTGTCCGTCGCGCCGTTCGCGCCGCTCGCAGCGTTGTCCGTGGCGCCGTTCGCCCTGTCCGTGACGCGGACGGCGCGCAGCCCGGCGTCGCCGAGCGCCTCCACGGGGGCGGAGTGGAAGCGGAACACGATACGGCGGCCCCGGGGCGGCGGGCCCGACCAGTCCACCGCCTCGCGCGGGACGTCCCGCAGCAGCGCGGCCTTGTCGCCCGGAGCGGCGGCGTCGATGGTCGCACCGGTCCGGGGGTCGTGGTCGTCGACGACCAGTTCCACCCCGTCCAGGTGCTTCAGCGCGAGCAGTTCGGATCTGGTGTACGCCGCGTCCTCCGGCCCCCGCCGCCCCAGGAGCACCACCTCGCGCACCGAGCCGGCGCGCAGGGCGTCCAGCGCGTGACCGGCGATGTCACCCGCGGCCAGCGCGTCCGGGTCGGAGACCAGGATGCGCGCCGCGTCCAGGGCGACGTTCCCGGTGCCGACCACGACGACCCGCTCGGCGGACAGGTCCACGGCGCCCGGCGCGACCTCGGGGTGGGCGTTGTACCAGGAGACGAACGTGGTCGCACAGATGCTGCCGGGCAGGTCCTCGCCGGGGATCCCCAGACGGCGCCCGGCCGGCGCCCCCACCGCGTAGATCACCGCGTCGTGGTGTGCGGCGAGTTCCTCCGGGGTGAGGTCGCGGCCCACCTCCACCCCGAGGTGCATGCGCACCCTCGGGTGGGCGTGGAATCTGCCGAAGGTGTCGCCCGCCCTCTTCGTCGACAGATGGTCGGGTGCCACCCCGTAGCGGATGAGGCCGCCCGCGACGGGCAGCCGGTCGATCAGCGTCACCTCGGCGCTCGTGTGGAGCAGCAGATCCTCGGCGGCGTACATCCCGGCAGGACCGGTCCCCACCACCGCGACGCGGAGCTTCGCGAAGTCCGACGGCAGGCTGCGCGCGAAGACCGGCTCACCCCACACGTGGAAGTTCGGCCCCTCGGGGGCCTGTTCGGGGCCTTCGCGGTCCGCGAAGTACGCCGCGTTGAGCGGGCCGTACTCCTGCTGTGCGGCAGGGAGACTGTCCACCGGAAAGACCGCCTCCACGGGGCAGGCGTCGGCGCAGGCGCCGCAGTCGATGCACGACCGCGGGTCGATGTACAGCATCTCCGTCCGGCCGAAGTCCGGTTCCTCCGGCGTCGGATGGATGCAGTTGACGGGGCACACCGAGACACAGGTGGCGTCGCTGCAGCACGTCTGGGTGATGGCGTAGGTCATGTCGTCCGCTCAGATCAGATGGGCACGCTTGTAGAACACCAGGGCGGGCTTGGTGAGCAGACGGGCCGAGGCCAGGAATTCCATGAGGCCCGAACAGCTCGAGCGCATCATCGACTTGTGGTGCTCGTTGGCCCTGGCCTCGGCGATGGCGCGCTCCGCGTCGAGCCCGGCGTTGGCGTAGACGTCCTTGTTCACCATGCTGGTGACGATCACGTACGACGCGATCGCGATGACCAGCGCGTTGATCCGGCGCCGCACGGGCCCCGCCCCGCTGAGGTGCTTGCGGGTCTCGGCGCGGGCGAACTTCATGTGCCGGGACTCCTCGACGACATGGATGTTGTTGATCGTGCGGACGAACGGCACCACCCGCTCGTCCCGCATCCAGTCGCGCTGCATGACGTCGAGGACCTCCTCGGCGACGAGGATCGCCGCGTACGCGGCCTCGCCGAACGCCAGCGTCTTGAAGGCCCGCCCGAGCTCCACCGCGAACCGGTGCGGCCGGTAGGGCGGTGCGCCCAGCTTCTGCGCGCCGCGGGCGAACATGATCGAGTGCCGGCACTCCTCGGCTATCTCGGTCAGCGCCCACTGCACGTCCGCGCTCGTGGGGTCCTTCGCGTAGACGTCGCGCAGGACCATCTGCTGGAGGATCATCTCGAACCAGATGCCGGTGCTGGCCACCGAAGCGGCCTCCTGGCGCGTCAGTTCCCTGCGCTGGTCCTCGGTGAGCTCTCCCCAGTAGGCGGTGCCGTACAGGGTGCTCCATTCGGGGCTCGCGCCGTGGAAACCCTTGTCCAGCGGGGTGTCCCAGTCGACCTCCGTCGCGGGGTCGTAGGCGAGCGTGGCGGCCGATTCGAGCAGGCGGCGGGTGAGGTGGTCCTCGGGCGGCCGGTCCTCGGCATCCGGTCGAACAGTGCTGCTTGCCATGGTGCGGCTCCTCGGTTCGTCAGCGATGTCCTTGGTGCTGTCGCATGCGCAATGCGGGTGACGGAACGTCATATGCCTTGCTGCGCACTGGACATGGCGGCAGCGTCGGACAAGGGGCCTGCGCCGGCACGGGCCGGGCGGCCTTCCGCACCCCTTGTTAGACGGAAGGTATAGCAAGGATGCCGGGTGGGCCTACCCCCCAGTAAGAAATGTGAGCCCATCCTCGCCATATCTCCTTGCGTGTGCCCGTGCGTACGCGGCCCTACCCGGGTTCGGGGCACTCCGGGTCCGCACGCGTTCGGGATCTCGAACATTGTTCGCAATGTCAGCGCGAGTCATTGACGCCGTCAATTCCCGGGCCTACGGTCCCGTCCGAAGTCACGGGCGTGCGTCGATATTTCGAACGCGATCGCCCTCTCTTCACGCGTCCCCGTACCGCAGAGACGAGTCGAGACGAGCCGCCATGCAACCACCCCTCCTCAGCCGGCGCCGAGCCCTCGCGGGCGGTGCCGGCGTCCTGGCCGCCTCCGGAGCCCTTGGCTCCCTGTCCGGCTGCGCCGCTCCTGCCACCGCCGCGGGACCGGGACAGACCCTGCTGCGGTTCTGGCATCTCTTCGGCGGCGGCGACGGCGTCAACATGCAGGGCATGCTGGACGACTTCCGGGCCGGGCACCCGGACATCGCCCTGGAGGCATCGACCCTGCAGTGGGGCGCCCCGTACTACACCAAGCTCGGCATGGCCGGCGCCGGAGGCAGGGCGCCGGAGCTCGCCGCCCTGCACCTCGCCCGGCTCGCGGGGTTCGCCCCCGGCAGGCTCCTCGACCCCTTCGACCTCGGTCTGCTGGCCGAGCACGGCGTGAAGGAGGAGGACTTCCCGCCGGACATCTGGCGCCGCGGCCAGGTCGGCGGCAAGCAGTACGCCGTGCCGCTCGACACCCACCCCTTCGTCCTCTACTACCAGACCGAGGTCTGCGAGAAGGCCGGACTCATGTCGGGCGGCCGGCTCAAGCCGATCAGCGGCTCGGACGAGTTCGCCGACGCCCTGCGCGCCGCGAAGAAGGCGACCGGGCGGCCGGGGCTGGTCACGGAGACGCTCGGTCCTGACTGCATCACGCCCTGGCGCCTCTTCTCCAGCTTCTACGCCCAGACGGGCGGCACGGTCCTCTCCGAGGACGGCAGACGCATCGCCCTGGACGACGCCAAGGCGCTCCGGGTGCTGGAGTACCTGGCCCGGCTCGTGGAGGACGGGCTGATGGTCCGCCGTGTCGACTACGCGGGATCCGTCGGCGTCTTCAACGGCGGGAAGACCGCCTTCCACCTCAACGGCGAATGGGAGATCACCACCTTCACGACCACAGGGCTCCCGTTCTCCATGACCCGCGTCCCCGCGCTCTTCGGCACCGCGGCCACCCAGGCCGACTGCCACGCCTTCGTCCTGCCGCACCAGGACGACCGCGGCGGCGCCCCGAACGAGGCCGCCCACGTGCTCGCCGCCTGGATGCTGAAGAACTCCGTGGCCTGGGCCCGGGGCGGCCACGTACCCGCCTACCTGCCCGTCCTGGACGATCCCGCGTACCTCGCCCTGAAGCCGCAGTCCGAATACCGCTCCGTCATCGACGACGTGGCGCTGGACGCACCCGCGTGGTTCGCCGGCTCCGCCTCCCGGATGTGGATCGAGCTCGGCGCCGTGTTCTCCGGGGTCCTCACCGGCTCGCGGAGCCCGCGCAACGCCCTGACGGAAGCCAATGCGCGGCTGCGGAAACTCCTCGACACCCGCAACCCCCTCCCGGGAGCAGCGTCATGACTTCCACCACCGCGGCGGCGCCCGCACCCGTGGCGAAGCCCGCCCAGGACGCGGCCGGCCGGCCCGCCCGCGGCGTGCGCAGGAAGTGGACCGAACACGGCCTTGTGTTCGTCGCGCCCTTCTTCCTCGTGTACGCCATGTTCCTGGTCTGGCCGCTGATATCGGGCCTCGGTATGAGCCTGACCAGTGAGAACATCACCGGCAGCGGAGGACGGTTCGTCGGGCTCGACAACTACGCCGAGGCCGTGCGCGACCCCGACGTGTGGTCCTCGCTGTGGAACACCGTCTGGTTCACGGTCCTGTCCACCGTCCCCCTCGTGGTCGTCGGCCTCGTGCTGGCGCTGCTCGCCCACCAGCTTCGGGTGGTGCAGTGGCTGTGGCGGCTCAGCTGGTTCGCCCCGTTCCTGCTGCCGTCCGGGGTCGTCTGCCTGCTCTTCCTCACCATGATCCTGCCGTCCGACTTCGGTCTCGCCGACCAGATGCTCTCCGCCGTCGGACTGACCCCGGAGATCGGATGGCTGACCGACGAGCGGTACGCCATGCTCAGCATCGTGGCGACCACCGTCTGGTGGACCGTCGGCTTCAACTTCCTGCTCTACCTCGCGGCGCTCCAGGCCATCCCCGTGTACCTCTACGAGGCCGCCGAACTGGACGGGGCGGGAGCCGGGAAGAGGCTCCTCCACATCACCCTGCCGCTGCTCTCCCGCACCACCGGACTGGTCGTGGTCCTCCAGGTCCTGGCCTCGCTGAAGATCTTCGACCAGGTCTACATCATGACCGGCGGCGGCCCCGACGAGTCGACCCGGCCGATCCTCCAGTACGTCTACCAGCAGGGCTTCACGGGCTACCGCATCGGCTACGCCTCGGCCGTCTCGTAGATCTTCTTCGCCCTGGTCCTGACCGTCTCCCTGGTGCAGCCGCTGCTGTCCCGGCGCCGAGCTGAGGAGGCCGCGAAGTGAGCGGTTCCACCACCGTCACCACCCGTCCCGACCCGCGGCCCGAGCGGTCCGCCGGCGGCGGAGGCCGCCGGTCGCGCTGGACGCCCGGCAGGATCGTCCTGCTCGTCATCGCCCTGATCCTCTCGGCCGCCTGGCTCCTGCCGCTCGCCTGGGCCGTCGCCACCTCCCTGAAGCCGGAGGGCGACACGACGCGGACGCCGCTCTCCTGGATCGGCTCACGCGTCACCTTCGACGCGTACAGCAAGGTCTGGGAGTCGGGCGACCTGATGGTCTGGCTCATGAACTCGGCCTACATCTCCGTCATGACCACCCTGCTGACCGTCGTGACGTGCGCGATGGCCGCGTACGGATTCACCCGCACCGACTTCCGCGGCCGGCGCCTGCTCCACGGGCTCGTCCTCGCCGGCATCATGGTGCCGCCGCAGGTCCTGATCGCCCCGCTGTTCCGCGAGATGGTGCAGCTCGGCCTCGTCGACACCTACTGGGGTGTGATCCTGCCCCAGGTCGCCGTGCCCGCCATGGTGTTCATCCTGGTGAAGTTCTTCGAGGGCGTCCCGCGTGAGCTGGAGGAGGCGGCCTTCGTCGACGGCGCCGGCCGCTGGCGGGTGTTCTGGACGATCGTGATCCCGCTGTCCCGGCCCGTGCTGGCGGTCGTCGCCATCTTCACCTTCATCTCCACGTGGAACAACTTCCTCTGGCCGTTCCTCGTGACCACCGACCCGGGAGGCATGACCCTGCCCGTCGGTCTCGTCAACGTCCAGTCGAGCTTCGGGGTGCGCTACGCCCAGATCATGGCCTCGCTCGTGATCGCCGGGACGCCGCTCCTGATCGTCTTCGCCTTCTTCCAGAGGCAGATCGTGCGCGGGATCGCGCACACCGGACTCGCCGGCCAGTAGCGGCGGAACGGATCGCGCATACCGGACTCGCCGGCCAGTGGCGGCGGGACGGATCGAGCACCACCCCGCCGACGGCCCGTACCGATGCCACCGCGTCCGGACGGGCCGTCAGGCGATCTGCGCGCCGCGGGCCAGCAGCAGGAGCACGTCCACCGACGCCACCGCCACCGTCCCCGCGAGCGCCGTCTTGCGCCAGGCTCCCGCCGGCCGCGGCCCGGTGCACGCAGCCGTCACCACCACGGCGAGGAGCGCGACCCCGCAGAGCACGGCCCCACCCGCTGTGCCCGCGGAGCCGGCGGGCCCGAGGACCAGCACGGCCGTGGCCGCCACCAGCGGGACGGGCAGCAGCCGCCGGGTCCTGGCCGTGCCCAGCCGCTGGGGCAGTCCGCGGATGCCCGCACGCAGGTCGGCCTCGATGTCCGGCAGTACGTCGCCCAGATGGGCCGCCGTGCCGAGCAGCGCAGCCGCCGCCACCACCCACCACGCCGGCCACGGACGGCCGGGCAGGCTCAGGGCGACCAGACACGGAAGGCTGCCGAAGCCGACCACGTAGGGCAGCCAGGACAGCACCGTCTCCTTGAGCCTCAGGTTGTACGCCCACGCCGCCACGACCCCGGTCAGATGCGCCGCGCCCGCAGACCGGCCGCACGCGAGTGAGAGCACCGCGCACAGGAACAGGGCCGTGAACGCGGCGCCCCACACCACGCGCCGCCCCACCGCGCCCCGGGCCACCGGCTTTCCCGGACGAGCGGCCCCGGCGTCGCGGAGGGCGTCGTAGGCGTCGTTGCACCAGCCCACCGAGAGCTGTCCGGTCAGCACGGCGGCGCCGACCAGGGCCCACCTGACGCTCGGCGGACCCGAACTGACGGTCAGCGCGGTGACCAGCACCGTGACCGCCGCGACCGGGCCCGGATGGCAGGACAGCGCCAGCGCCGCCGGTACACGCGGCAGGCGTACGCCATCGGACTGCGCGGGCGGCCGCTCGGTGAGGTCCACGCAACGATCGTAGGGACACCCGGGTGCGGGAACACGGCGACAGCGCACCGCATGTGCACCGTTTTGTCAGGAAAGGTGGGCAGGATGTGGGCCATGACCTCTCCTGAACGGTGGCCAGGGTGACCCGGATCGCGGCCGTGCACGGGGTCCTGCCGCCTCATCGCCACACCCAGCGGGACATCACCGACATGGTGGCGCGCACCTGCCTGCCCGCAGGAGCCGACCGCCGCGTCCTGGACCGCATCCACGCGAACGCGGGGGTGCGCACACGGAGCATGGCGCTGCCCCTGGAGCGCTACGGCGCACTGGACGGCTTCGGTGCGGCGAACGACGTGTTCATCGACACCGCCGTCGGCCTGGGAGCCGAGGCCGTGCGGGGCGCCCTGCGCAAGGCCGGGCTGCGCCCCGCCGACGTGGACCTGCTGATGTTCACCTCGGTCACGGGGATCGCGGCGCCCTCCGTCGACGCGCGGCTCGTCGGACGTCTCGGTCTGCGCCCCGACGTGAAGCGGCTCCCCGTGTTCGGCCTCGGCTGCGTCGCGGGCGCCGCCGGGGTGGCACGTCTCCACGACTACCTGCTCGGCCACCCCGGACAGGTGGCGGTGCTGCTCTCCGTGGAGCTCTGCTCCCTGACCTTCCAGCGTGACGACGCGAGCCCCGCCAACCTGGTCGCGACCGCGCTGTTCGGCGACGGCGCGGCGGCCGCGGTCCTGGTCGGCGGGGCCCACCCGGCCCCGGTGCAAGGCCCCGGGATCGTCGACACCCGCAGCCGCCTCTACCCGGACACCGGGCACGTGATGGGCTGGGACATCCGGGGCTCCGGCTTCACCGTGGTGCTCGACCCGGCCGTCCCCGACGTCGTACGCCGGTACCTCGCCGAGGACGTCGGCGGCTTCCTGGAACAGCACGGGCTGAAACCGAAGGACATCGCCCGATGGGTGTGCCACCCCGGAGGCCCCAAGGTCCTGGAAGCCGTCACCGACGTCCTTTCCCTGCCCGAGGGTGCCCTGGACGTCACCTGGCGATCGCTGGCCGAGGTCGGGAACCTGTCGTCCTCCTCGGTGCTGCACGTGCTGCGGGACACGATGGAGCAGCGGAGGCCCGAGCCCGGGACCCCCGGTCTGCTGATGGCCATGGGACCGGGCTTCTGCTGCGAACTGGTCCTGCTGCGCTGGTAGTCCGGAGGAATCAGATGATCTGGTACACGGCCCTGGTCCTGGCCGTCGCCGCGGAACGCCTCGCCGAGCTCGCGCTGGCCCTGCGCAACGCCCGCTGGAGCCTGGCCCGCGGCGGCACCGAGGCCGGGCGCGGGCACCACCCGCCGATGGTTGCCCTCCACACGGCGCTGCTCGGCGGATGCGTCGCCGAGGCATGGCTCTCCGGCCGCCCGTTCGTCCCCTGGGCCGGCTGGAGCATGGTGGCGGTGGTGGCCGCCGCGCAGGGACTGCGCTGGTGGTGCATCCGGACCCTGGGGCACCGTTGGAACACCCGGGTCATCGTCGTCCCGGGCCTGCCCCTGGTGACCGGCGGGCCCTACCGCTGGATGCGCCACCCCAACTACGTGGCGGTCGCTGCGGAAGGGGCGGCTCTCCCCCTCGTCCACGGCGCCTGGGTCACCGCCCTTCTGTTCACCGTGGGCAACGCGGCACTCATGGCCGTACGCATCCGGTGCGAGGACGGCGCGCTGTCCCGCCCCGCGGGGGCGGATGCAGGCGCGTGATCGACATCCTGGTGGCGGGCGGGGGACCGGCGGGCCTGACGGCGGCGATCCGGGCCGCCGCCGCCGGCCTGGAGGCCGTCGTGGTCGAACCGCGCCCTGCGCCCGTGGACAAGGCGTGCGGTGAGGGCATCATGCCCAGCGGGGTGGCGGCCCTGCGCGCGCTCGGAGTCGAACCGGCCGGCCGTGAACTCCGGGGGATCCGCTACATCGAGGGATCCCGGCAGGCCGAGGGCACCTTCCGGGGGAACCCGGGACTCGGCGTCCGGCGGACCGTGCTGCACGCGGCCCTGCACCGGCGGGCCGCGGAGCTCGGGGTGCGCGTCGTCACGGGCAGGGTGGGTGAGGTGGACCAGAGGCGCGACAGCGTCACGGCGGCCGGGCTGACGGCCCGCTGGCTGATCGCCGCGGACGGCCTGCACTCGCCCGTGCGCCGCACGCTCGGCCTCGAGGGCGGTCCTCCCGCGCCGCGCCGGTACGGGCTGCGCCGCCACTACCGCGTCGCCCCCTGGACCGACTTCGTGGAGGTGCACTGGTCCCGCCACGGCGAGGCGTACGTGACACCGGTGGGGGAGGAGGAGGTCGGCGTCGCCGTGCTCAGCCGCCACCGGCGCTCCCACGAGCAGCACCTCGCCGCCTTCCCCACGCTGGCGCGCACGCTCCGGGGCCTGGAGGCCGGACCGGTGCGCGGTGCGGGCCCTCTGCGCCGGAGCGCGAGCGCCCCCGGCGCCGGACGGGTCCTGCTGGCCGGTGACGCGGCGGGCTACGTCGACGCGCTCACCGGAGAGGGCGTCGCCCTGGCGGCGGCGACCGCGTCCGCGGCGGTCGACTGCCTTCTCGCCGGGCGGCCCGAGGACTACCCCGCCCGGTGGGCGCGGCTGACACGACGTCACCGTCTGCTCACAGGGGCCCTGCTGCGCGCCGCCGGGCACCCCCTGACCGCCGGGCTGATCGTGCCCGCCGCCCACCGCATGCCCCCGCTGTTCAACGCCGCGGTGCGCGCCCTGCAATAGCCGCCTCCTGCGCGGCAGTTCCCGGCCGTTCTGTCATCCTGGCCGGATGCCGACCCCGTCCCGCACGCCCCAGCCCGTCACCCCCGACCCGCCGCACCCGGCGATGCACCCGCTGATGACGCAGTCGTGGCGGGACCTGGCCTTCCTGCACTGGGCGGCCGACCCGGCGGACGTGGCGCCGCTCCTGCCCGCCGGCACCGTGCCGGACACCCTGGACGGGGTCACCCACGTCGGACTCGTGGCCTTCCGGATGTACCGCGTCGGATGGCTCCGGCTCCCCGGAATCCCCTACCTGGGCACCTTCCCGGAGACCAATGTCCGGCTGTACGCGCGGGACGAGCACGGCAGGCGCGGGGTGGTCTTCCGCTCGCTCGACGCCTCCAGACTGATCCCCGTCGCCGTGGCGCGGACCGTCTTCCGGCTGCCGTACGTCTGGTCCCGGATGGAGATCCGGCGCGAGAAGGACACGCTCACCTACACCAGCAGGCGGCGGATGCCCGGCCCCCGGGGCGCCCACAGCCGGATCGTGGTGCGCCCCGGCGAACGGATCGCCGAGCCGAGCGAGCTCGAACACTTCCTGACCGCGCGCTGGGGCATGCACAGCACCTTCCACGGGCGCACCCTGTACCTCCCCAACGCCCACCCGCGCTGGCCCCTGCACCGCGCGGAGCTCATCGAGTGCGACGAGAACCTGGTGACGGCGGCAGGCTTGCCCGCGCCCGCCGGCGGACCGCTGAGCGTGCTGTACTCACCCGGTGTCCCGGTGCGCTTCGGCCGCCCGGCCCGCCCGTAGCGCCCCCCCCGATGGTCCGACCGTGGCCCGCTCCCGGGGACCACGGCATGTCGCGGACCCGGCCCGCGCGCCCCGTCCTACTGTCTCCGCCACGGGACGGTACGAAGGGGCGGGAGCGTCATGCGCGAAGTGGCCCGGCTGGTGTGCGGACGCCGCGCCAAATGGCTCGTCGTGGTCCTCTGGCTCGTCGTCCTCGTCGTCGCGGCCCCCCTCGCGGGGAGACTCACCGGCGCCCAGGACAACGACGCCACGTCCTGGCTGCCGAGCAGCGCCGAGTCCACCCAGGTCTGGGAGGAGTCCAAGGAGTTCCGCCCCGAGGTCATCACCGCCGTCGTCGTCTACGCACGCACGGACGGCCTGACCGCGGCGGACCGCGCCCGGATCGCCGCGGACGAGAAGCAGCTGCTGACGCTGCGGGCCCACGGCGTACGGGGTGAGGAGACCCGCGGCCCGCTCTACGACAGCAGGACGGCTCCCGCCGCCGCCCAGATCTTCGTCCCCATCACGATGGACGAGAAGGGCTGGGAGCGGATCGGCCCCGCCGTCGACTCCGTACGGGAAGTCGTGGGGGACGGCGGGGGAGGGCTCAGCGTCCACATCACCGGCCCCGGCGGGGTCGCGGCCGACTCCTCCGAGGCCTTCTCGGGCATCGACTCGACCCTGCTCCTCGCCGCGCTCGCGGTGGTCATCGTCATGCTGCTGATCACCTACCGCAGCCCCACCCTCCTCGTGCTGCCCGTGGTCTCCGTCGTCGCCGCCCTCCTCGCCGCGCAGGCACTCATCTACCTGCTCGCGACGCACGCGGGACTGACTGTGAACGGTCAGAGCGCGGGCATCCTGACCGTGCTGGTCTTCGGTGCCGGCACCGACTACGCCCTGCTGCTCGTCGCCCGCTACCGCGAGGAGCTACGGCGCCACGAGGACCGGCACGAGGCCATGGCCCGCGCGCTGCACCGGGCCGGCCCCGCCGTGCTGGCCAGCAGCGGAACCGTGGTGCTGAGCATGCTCGTCCTGCTGGCCGCCGAGATGAATTCGACCCGCGGACTCGGGCCCGTCGCGGCCATCGGCGTGGCCGTCGCCCTGATCGCCATGCTCACGCTCCTCCCGGCCCTGCTGGTGATCTTCGGCCGTTGGGTCTTCTGGCCCGTCGTCCCGCACGCCGGCTCCCCGGAACCCACCGAGCACGGATTCTGGGCCCGGACCGGACAGCGGCTCGCCGTACACCCCCGCAGGGTCTGGGTGGCCACCGCGCTGGTGCTCGCCGTCCTGTCGCTGGGGCTCCTCCAGTTGCGCGCGGCGGGGCTCAGCAACGCCGACTCCTTCCCCGGCAAGCCCGACTCCGTCGCCGGCCAGGAGGTCCAGAACCGGTACTTCCCCGCCGGCAGCGGCAGCCCCCTCGTCGTCATCGCGGCGGCGGACCGGAGCGCCCAGGTGCGCAGCGCGGTCGAGGGGACCCGAGGAGTGGTACCCGGATCCCTCGTCGTACCGCCCGGAGCGCGCCCGGTGCACGAGGGCCGGGCCATCTTCGAGGCGACCCTCACCGACGCCGGGGACAGCGACCGGGCCGAGCGGACCGTGGAACGGGTCCGCGACGCCGTGCACCGGATCCCCGGCGCCGACGCCCAGGTGGGGGGCGACACCGCAGCGGCACTCGACATGGACGAGGCCACCCGGCACGACAACCTGCTGATCATCCCGCTGGTGCTGCTGGTCGTCCTGATCATCCTCGCGCTGGTGCTGCGCGCCCTGCTGGCACCCCTGCTCCTGGTGGCGACCGTGGTGCTGTCCTTCGCCGCCGCGCTCGGCGTCAGCGCGCTCGCCTTCCGCCACGTCTTCGACTACGCGGGCGAGACGACGGACTTCCCGCTGTTCGTCTTCGTGTTCCTGGTGGCGCTCGGGATCGACTACAACATCTTCCTGACCACGCGGATCCGCGAGGAGGCCCTGCACCGGGGCACCCGCGCGGGCGTGGTGACGGGACTCGCCGCCACCGGCGCGGTCATCACCTCGGCCGGCCTGGTCCTGGCGGGCACGTTCGCCGCGCTGGGTACCCTTCCGGTGGTGGCCTTCGCCGAGATCGGCTTCACGGTGGCCCTGGGCGTCCTCCTGGACACCCTGGTCGTCCGGTCCGTGCTGGTCACCTCGCTCTTCCTGGACATCGGGCCACGCGTCTGGTGGCCGCACCGCACGGCCCGCGAGGACGGCGGGGCGGCCCGGCCGTCCGGAACCCTCTGAGCGGCCCTCACCCGCGGCCCGGTCCCGAAAAGCCGCCGCGCACGGCTCGCCCGGCGTAGGGGCAGGGTGTAAAAAGGTGGACATGGCCGGACGCTACGGCCGCCCGCGTTCGTTTCTCCGGATGAGAAGCCTCGCTGGTCAGGTCTTTCTCCTGCAGGTGGCGATCGTGGTGCTGATCGTCGCTGCCGCCGTGGCCGCGCTCGTGCTGCAGTCCCGCGCCGACAGCGAACGCGAGGCGCGCAACCGCTCCGTGGCCGTGGCCGAGACCTTCGCGAACGCCCCGGGCATGGAAGCCGCACTGGAGAGCCCCGATCCCACCGCCGTGCTGCAGCCCAAGGCCGAGGCCGCGCGCAAGGGCTCGGGCGTCGACTTCATCGTCGTCACCAGCCGCGACCTCGTCCGCTACACGCACCCGCTGCCCGACCGGATCGGCAAGAAGTTCGTCGGCGAGGTGGGACCCGCTCTGAAGGGCCACGTCGTCACCGAGGAGATCGACGGCACCATCGGCCCGCTCGTCCAGGCGGTGGTCCCCGTCCTCGGTGCGGACGGCGAGGTGATCGGCTTGGTCTCCGCCGGGATCACCATCCAGAACGTCAGCGGTGTCACCGAGGGCCAGTTCCCCCTCCTGTTCGGGTCCGCCGGCGCGATACTGCTGCTCACCATGGGCGGCACGGCGCTCGTCACCCGCCGGCTGAAACGCCAGACCCACGGTCTCGGACCGACCGAGATGACCCGGATGTACGAGCACCACGACGCCGTCCTCCACTCCGTGCGGGAAGGCGTGCTCATCGCCGGCGGGGACGGCCGGCTGCTGCTGGCCAACGACGAGGCCCGACGACTGCTCCGACTGCCCTCGGACGTCGAGGGGAGGCCCGTCGCGGAGCTCGGGCTCGACCCCGTCGTCACCGGGCTGCTCACCTCGGGGCGCAGCGCCACCGACGAGGTGTACTCCGTGGGCGACCGGCTCCTGTCCGTCAGCCAGCGGGCCACGGACCGGTACGGCGGGCCGCCGGGCAGCGTCACGACCCTGCGGGACACCACCGAGCTGCAGGCGCTCACGGGCAAGGCCGCCATCGCACGGGGCCGGCTGAAGCTCCTCTACGACGCGGGCACGGAGATCGGCACCGCCCTGGACGTCGTACGGACGTGCGAGGAGCTGGCGGACTTCGGCACGGCCAGGTTCGCCGACTACGCCACCGTGGACCTCGCGGAGGGCGTGCTGCGCGGCGAGGAGCCCACGGCCGTCCGCGCCAGCACCGAAGGGCTGCGCCGGTCGGCCTTCAGCGGGCCCCGCGAGGACACGGGCCTCTACCCCCTGGGATCGGTGATCCGCTTCCTGCCCACCACGGCGATCGGTGCCGGTCTGCTCAGGGGGGACGCCGTCCTCGACACCGATCTGACGATGCGCTCAGGCTGGCAGCAGCAGCATCCGGAACGGGCCGAGCGCATCGTGGAGGCCGGGCTGCACTCGCTGATGGCCGTCCCCATGCGGGCCAGGGGCGTCGTCCTCGGCGTGGCCATGTTCTGGCGGGCGCAGAGGCCGGAGCCCTTCGAGGACGAGGACCTGTCCGTCGCGGAGGAGCTCGTCGCCCGCGCCGCGGTGAGCATAGACAACGCGCGCCGCTACTCACGCGAGCACAACGTGGCGGTCACCCTGCAGCGCAGCCTGCTGCCGCAGGGACTCCCCGACCAGAGCGCCATCGACGCCGCCTACCGCTACCTCCCCGCACAGGCCGGGCTCGGCGGGCTGGGCGGCGTCGGCGGCGACTGGTTCGACATCATCCCGCTGCCGGGCGCCCGGGTCGCGCTCGTCGTCGGGGACGTCGTGGGGCACGGACTCCACGCAGCGGCCACCATGGGGCGCCTGCGCACCGCGGTCCACAACTTCTCGACCCTGGACCTGCCGCCCGACGAGCTGCTGTGGCACCTGGACGAGCTCGTCGCGCGCATCGACCAGGACGAGTCGGCCGAGGGGTCGGAGGGCGGCGGAGTCACCGGGGCCACCTGCCTCTACGCGATCTACGACCCGGTCTCCGGGCGGTGCAGCATGGCCCGCGCCGGTCACCTCCAGCCCGTGATCGTCGGCCCGGACGGCAGCGCCGCCTTCGCCGACGTGCCCGGCGGCCCGCCCCTGGGGCTGGGCGGCATGCCCTTCGAGACCCTGGACATCCAGCTTGCGGAGAACAGCCGCCTGGTGCTCTACACCGACGGGCTCGTCGAGGAGCGGCACCGCGACATCGACGAGGGGCTGGAACTGCTGCGCGGCACCCTGGCCGGACACCCCGACCGGACCCCGGAGGAGACCTGCGAGGCCGTCCTCCGCGTCCTCGTGCCCGCACGCGCCCGCGACGACGTCGCCCTGCTCGTCGGCCGTGCCCTCCGCCTCCCCGCGGAGAACGTGGCCGAATGGGACGTGCCGTCGGATCCCTCGGCCGTCTCCGAGGTCCGTGCCCAGGTCTCCCGCAAGCTGGCCGAGTGGGACCTGGCCGAGGAGGCGTTCACGACCGAGCTGATCCTCAGCGAACTGGTCACCAACTCCATCCGCTACGCCACCGGCCCCATCCGCGTACGGCTGCTCCGCGACCGGACGCTGATCTGCGAGGTGTCCGACCGCAGCAGCACCTCCCCGCACCTGCGCCAGGCGGCCAGCATGGACGAAGGCGGCCGCGGCCTCTTCCTCGTCGCCCAGATGGCCGAGCGATGGGGCACCCGCTACACCGACGACGGCGGCAAGGTCATCTGGACGGAGCAGGTGCTCCAGCCCGGGGTGAACGGCCCGGTCTGAGGCGGGCCGGCCGCGTCAGTGGCCCGGAGGCACCGCCTCCCGACGGCAGTGCAGGAAGAGGTGCGGCTCGGGTACGGCTCCGGGGTGGTCCGGGGTGAACACCGTGTCGTCCTCGTCCTCGACGGTGAGCCCGGCGCCGGTCACGAGCTCCCTGAGCGCCTCCGGACCGAAACTGGTCACCCGCACCTCCTGGCCCATGAAGACGGCGTCCACCCCCTCCACGTCCAGCGGAACCGTCGCCAGGACGAGACGCCCGCCCGGCCTGAGCGCGCCCGCCAGCCGGGCCACGAGGGAGCGCTGCTCCTCACGGGACATCTGCAGGAGCGAGAAGTAGACGCAGACCGCGTCGTACGCCTCCTCGTCGAGGGGGGTGTCACGGATGTCGGCCTGCCGGAAGGACGCCCCCGGAACCCTGCGGGACGCGAGCCCGACCATGACGGGCGAGACGTCCACACCCAGCACCTCGTGCCCGGCGGCCGCCAGTGTGCCGGCGGTCGGCCGGCCCGTGCCGCTGCCGACGTCGAGGATCCTGCTGTGCGGAGCGAGCCGGCCGAGCAGCCGGGCCAGCGAGGCCCGGTGCGCGGCCGAGCCGGCGAAGGCCCGCTCGTAGGCGTCACCGATGGCGTCGAAGGCCACGGCTGCCACGGGCCTGTTTCCGTCTGCCACGAGGGTGTCCCTTCCGGACCGTTGCTACGGGATACGGGCGACGGCGACGTACACGCCGCTCAGTTCCTGCTGGGGAGCCGGAGTGCCGCGGAACCACTCGGGGGCCGTCACCAGGCCCGGCTCGACGATGTCCAGGCCCTCGAAGAAGCGGGCGAACTCCGCGCGGGTGCGCAGTGCGAGCCGGATGCCGCCCTTGCCGTACTCGGCCGCTCCCTGCTCCCCGCGTTCGGGGTTCACGTCGGAGGCGCCCTGGGACAGCACCACGTAGCTCCCCCGGGACAGTTCGGCCGTCAGCCTGCGCACGATGCCCACGGGATCGACGTCGTCGGGCAGGAAGTGGAGGAGCCCGAGGAGCGAGAGGGCGACGGGGCGGTCGAAGTCCAGGACCTTCCGGGCCGCCTCGACGATCGTGGCGGGCTCGAGCACGTCCGCGTGGACGTAGTCCGTGGCTCCCTCCGGACGGCTGACGAGGAGCGCCTCGGCGTGCCGGAGGACGATCGGGTCGTTGTCGCAGTAGACGACGCGCGACGCCGGCGTGATCTCCTGGGCGATCTGGTGCAGGTTCGGCGCGGTGGGTATGCCCGTGCCGATGTCGAGGAACTGGTCCACGCCCTCCCCGGCCAGCCAGGCCGTCGCCCGGTTCATGAAGGCGCGGTTCTGGAAGGCCCCGGCCTTCGCCTCGGCCGGCAGGTGCTCGGCGACCGCCTGGTCCACCGGATAGTTGTCCTTGCCGCCGAGCAACGAGTCGTACACACGGGCCGAGTGGGGCCTGCTGGTGTCGATGGGGGGCTGGGGTGTTCCGGTCGTCATGACATGCTCCGCTGCAGATGAGGTGGCCGCTCCACCTGCGCAGTCTGCCAGCAACTTCCCTCCCGCGGTGCTGCTTTGGCTCCGCGGGAGACGCCGCGGGAAGGGGCCCGGCCTCCCGGGCCCCTTCCCGCACGACGGTCAGGGGGCGTCGACCAGCTGGTGCCGGGGGACGGTCACCGTGCGGGCGCCGGGCTCACCGCCCAGCACCACCTTCCGCAGGGCGCTGTTGTTGGTCAGGTCCGTCTCCTTCAGGCGCTTCTCCGGATTGGCCAGGACCTGGATGAAGTAGGTGCCGTTCGGCAGCCCCGTGATGTCGAAGGACTGGCCCGGCAGGTCCTGGGTGTAGGTGTCACCGGAACCCACGTCGAGCACCTCACGGACGGAGATCGAGTTCTCCTGGCCGCAGGCGGTGGACAGGTCGGTGTTGCCCGGGTGCCAGTTGGCGTTCTTCACCGTGTAGTCGACCGCGTCGGTGTTGGCCAGGCAGAACGCCTCCTTGCCGCTGCGCACGGTCTCCTTCCGGTCCGCCTTCAGCAGCCGGTAGCTCGCGAAGTCCGTGAAGTGCCAGTGCTCGTGGCCGGGGCGCGGGTCCCATTCCATGGTGCCCGTCGGCGTGTAGCCGACCTGCTTGCCGGAGGCGTCGTAGAAGTACTGGTAGGCGTCCATCAGCGCGTTGCCCGGCTTGCGGAAGCCGTCCACCACGAGCTGGGCCGGACCCGCGTTCCACACGTTGGCGCTGAAGGCCAGATGGTCCCTGCCCGGAGCGGACGGATCCCCCGCGCCGATCGTGATGCCGTAGGCGGGCAGGGAGCGCAGGTCCGGCTTGGGGACGTCCGGTACGGCGGCCCTGCCCGTCGGCCGCTGGGCCCGGGGCGCCGCCGCCGGGGCCTGGCGGGAGCCGTCCGTGCGTCCCGGCCCGTCGCCCGCCGAGGCCCGCAGGCCCTGGCGCGCGACCGCCCACGGAACCGCGGCCGGGGCGGGCGGGTGAGGCCCGTGACCCACGTTGTACGAAGGGCCCGCACCCGTGGTGCCCGATACCGGTGCGGCCGTCCGGGGGGTGTCCCCGCCGGCGCCGTGGTGGGCGTGGTGGGCGGCGTGTCCGGCCGCCGCGCGGGCGGCCCCGGGGGCGGCGGCGGGGTTCTCCTCCTCCCAGCTGCGCTCGCGCACGGTCAGGCCGACCGACCGCGGCGTGCCGGAGATCTTGAACAGGTCGCGGTAGCGCTTGGTCACCTCCACCTCGGCGGTGTACGTGCCGGCGGGGAGCACGACAGGGGTGGAGTAGTACCCGGCGTACGTGTTGGACGCCCAGCCGTCCTCCACGCCCCACACCGAGCCCAGCGTGAACGGGTTCGTGGGGCAGCTCTCGGGGAACTTCGAGGTGGCCGGGGCGTCCGGCCGGATCCGGCCGGACGCGTTGTTCGGGCAGAACGGCTCGGACCGCTCGGCCACCTTCCTGCCCGCCTTGTCCCGCACCGTGACCCGGATGAAGTCGGGGAGCCCCGCGAAGTCCTTCACCAGTCCCTCGGGCAGGACCCGGGTGCTCGTCCTGCTGCCCGTACGGATGACCTGGGTGGCGACGACCGGGTCCTTGTAGGACTTCCGGGTCACCCGCAGTTCGAACGGGGCGCCCGAGGAGGTGAGATAGGTGCCGAGGTCGAGGTAGACGCCCGGATCCTCCTTCCAGGAGTCGAGCGTCACCGACGCCGAGGCGGTGACCAGGCCGAGCCGGGGGACGGACGGCGGCGCCTGCCGCGCGTCAGGGGCGGCGGCGACGACGCCGGCGGTCACGACGATCGCCGCCGCCGCGGAGGCCGTCGGGCGCCACAGTCGTCTGCGGGGGGTTCGGGTGCTCATGGTTCTCCGATGTCCGAGTGCCCTGAGGGGCGGTGGAGTCGCTTTGCCTGGGAGATACGGCAACCGGTCCCGGAGGTTGTCCGAAGAGCCATGAGACACGAATTGTTGGCTTAAAGCAGGTGATCTGGCCCTGAATTGGACATTCTCCTGCCGTTCCGGCCCTGGTCTCCGCCCGGCCGTGCTAGGGGCCGATGCCTCCGACGCCCCTCCATGACCGCTGACGGGCGTGAAACGGGCGCCATGACAGGCGAAACGGGCAGGACCCACGTGTGGATCAGGGGGCGCACCCCGGTCGACCAGCGCGGAGTCCTCCCGTGAAACGGGCGGCAACGGGCACAGCCCGTGGGGCGAAGGAGCTGGTCGTGGTGCCGTTTCAGCTTGTAGAAACGACGCATGGGCCCGAACGGACGCCGGGACCGCACCGGATCCGTACGAGAGCAAGGACGATGTCGTGGGCACCGACGAACGCCGACGAGGAATTCTCGAAGCCGCCCGGCGGGACGGCGCGGTCGACGTGAACCGGCTGGCCGAGCGGTTCGAGGTGGCCAAGGAGACCATCAGGCGCGATCTGCACACCCTCGAGGAACACGGTCTCGTCCGGCGTACGCACGGAGGTGCATACCCGGTCGAGAGCGCGGGCTTCGAGACCACGCTCGCCATGCGCACCACGCACCACGTGCCGCAGAAGTCACGGATCGCGACGGCGGCCGCCGAGCTGCTGGGCGACGCCGAGACGGTCTTCATCGACGAGGGCTTCACCCCGCAGCTCATCGCCGAAGCCCTGCCCCAGGACCGGCCTCTGACGGTGGTCACCGCGTCCCTGGCCGTCGCGACGGTCCTCGCGGACGCGGAGAAGACGGCGGTGCTCCTGCTCGGCGGGCGGCTGCGGGGCAGCACGATGGCGACCGTCGACCACTGGGCGACCCGCATGCTCGCCGACTTCGTCATCGACCTCGCGTACGTCGGTGCGAACGGCATCTCCCGCCAGTACGGGCTGACCACCCCGGACCCGGCGGTCGGCGAGGTCAAGGCGCAGGCCATGCGCAGCGCCCGCCGCCGGGTCTTCGCCGGCGTCCACTCGAAGTTCGGAGCGGTGAGCTTCTGCCGCTTCGCCGGTGTCGGCGACTTCGAGGCCGTCGTCACCGACACCGGGCTGCCCTCGGCCGAGGCGCAGCGCTACTCCCTGCTCGGCCCGAACGTCATCCGCGTCTGACACGACGGCGGGAACGCCCCGCCACCCCCACCGCACCGTCCCCCTCCCCGCCGGGAGGCCGGGGGCAGGCCCCGCCGTGCCCGCGGCGGCCGGCAGGACCGGACGGTCACGGGCACCGATCCACGAGCCGCTACGACCGATCAGGAGAACTTATGCCCCACCAGCAACGACGCCGTGGGACCCGCGTGCGTGCGGTCGCGGGCACGGCGGCGATGGCCCTCCTCGCCGCAGGGTGCGCCGGAGCGGGCGGCACCGCGTTCGGCGGGGGTGACGCACTGAACGTCCTCATGGTGAACAACCCGCAGATGCTCCAGCTGCAGAAGCTCACGGCCGAGCACTTCACCGAGGAGACCGGCATCAAGGTCCACTTCACGGTGCTCCCGGAGAACGACGTCCGCGACAAGATCAGCCAGGACTTCTCCAACCAGGCGGGCCAGTACGACATCGGCACCATCAGCAACTTCGAGGTCCCCTTCTTCGCGGGGAACGACTGGCTGCACCCGCTGGACGACTACGCCGCGAAGGACACCGCCTTCGACCAGGACGACATCCTCGAACCCCTGCGGGAGTCGCTCACCGCCGAGGGCAAGCTCTACGCCGAACCCTTCTACGGCGAGTCGTCCTTCCTCATGTACCGCAAGGACGTCTTCGAGGCCGAAGGGCTGACGATGCCCCCGCACCCCACCTGGCGGGAGGTGGCCGCGCTCGCCGCACGGGCCGACGGCGCCGAGCCCGGGATGAAAGGCATCTGCCTGCGCGGACTGCCCGGCTGGGGCGAGATCATCGCCCCGCTCACCACCGTCGTCAACACCATGGGCGGCACCTGGTTCACCGAGGACTGGGAACCGCGGCTCACCTCACCGGAGTTCAAGGAGGCGACCCGCTTCTACGTGGACCTCGTACGCAAGCACGGCGAGCGCGGCGCCTCCCAGTCCGGGTACGCCGAATGCCTCAACAACATGACGCAGGGCAAGACCGCCATGTGGTACGACGCCACGGCCGGTGCCGGCTCGCTGGAGGCGGCCGGATCCCCCGTGCAGGGGAAGATCGGCTACGTACCGGCGCCGGTGGAGAAGACGAGGAGCTCGGGCTGGCTCTACACCTGGGCCTGGGGCATCCAGAAGGCCTCCAAGAAGGCCGACGACGCGTGGAAGTTCGTCTCCTGGGCCTCCGGCAAGGAGTACGAGTCGCTCGTCGGTGAGACCAGCGGATGGTCCGACGCCCCGGCCGGCAAACGGGCTTCCACGTACGAGAACCCCGCGTACCTCAAGGCCGCGGGCGCCTTCGCTGACGTCACCGAGCAGGCCATCTCCGGCGCCGATCCGAAGAACCCGGGCATCCAGCCGCGTCCCGTCCCCGGGATCCAGTTCGTCGGCATACCCGAGTTCACCGATCTCGGCACCCGGGTCGCGCAGGAGATCAGCGAGGCCGTCGCCGGCCGCCAGTCCGTCGACGAGGCGCTCGCCACCTCCCAGAAGCTGGCCGAACAGGTCGCCAAGGAGTACCGATGACCACAGCAGTCGGCACCACCCCGCAGTCGCCGCCCCGGCCTCCCGCCCCACCCCGGGGGAGGAGAACCGGCCCGCGGGCCTGGGCCACCAGGGCCCCGCTCCTGCCCGCGCTGGTCTTCCTGATCGCCGTCACCCAGCTGCCGTTCGTGGCGACCCTGGTGATCTCCCTCTTCGACTGGAACTCCCTCAGCCCCGACGAGCGCGCCTTCAACGGGCTCGACAACTACGTCTCCGTCTTCACAGACGCGGCGCTCCGCGAATCCGTCCTCACCACCGTCCTGCTGACGGCGGGCGTGGTCATCGCCACCGTGGTCGTCGGACTGGGCCTCGCACTGCTCCTGGACCGCACGTTCTTCGGCCGGGGCCTGGTCCGCACCCTGCTCATCACGCCGTTCCTCATCGTGCCCGTCTCGGCCGCGCTGCTCTGGAAGCACGCGCTGTACAACCCGGAGTACGGCCTCCTCAACGGCGCGCTGAGCTGGATCGGTGAGCTCTTCGGCGACACGAGCCCGAGCCAGCCGGACTGGATCGCGGAGATGCCGCTGCTCGCCGTCATCGCGGCCCTCGTCTGGCAGTGGACGCCGTTCATGATGCTCATCCTGCTCGCGGGACTCCAGAGCCGGCCCGCCGAGGTCGTCGAGGCGGCGCGCCTCGACGGGGCGAGCGCCTGGCAGACCTTCCGCTACCTGACCCTGCCGCACCTGCGCAGGTACCTCGAACTGGGGGTGCTGCTCGGCGCCGTCTACATCGTGCAGAACTTCGACGCCGTCTTCACGATCACCGCGGGCGGCCTCGGCACCGCCAACCTGCCCTACACGATCTACCAGACCTTCTACCAGGCCCACGAATACGGACTGGCGTCCGCCGCGGGAGTCGTGGTGGTGATCGGCACGATCGTCATCGCCACCTTCGCGCTCCGGACCGTCTCGTCCCTCTTCGGTGAGGAGGCGAACCGCGCATGACCACCGCCACCGTCCCCGCGCCCGCCCCGTACACGCGACGCGTCCTGCGACGGGCCCGACGGCGCTCCGCGGCACTCGGCCTGCTGGCCTGGGCGGCAGGGCTCGCCTTCTGCCTGCCCGCCCTGTGGATGCTGCTGACCTCGCTGCACGCCGAGTCCGACGCCGCGACCAACCCGCCCTCGCTCTTCGCGCCGCTCACCCTCGACGGCTACCGGGCCTTCTTCGGCGCCGACACGGGCGTCACCCCGTGGCCGCCGCTGCTCAACTCCCTCGGTGCGTCCGTCTTCTCCACACTCCTGGTGCTCCTGCTGGCGCTCCCGGCGGCGTACGCCCTCTCCATCCGGAGGGTGCGCAAGTGGACGGACGTGATGTTCTTCTTCCTCTCCACGAAGATGCTGCCCGTCGTCGCGGGGCTCCTGCCCGTCTACCTGTTCGCCAAGAACGCCGGGCTCCTCGACAACATCTGGCTCCTCGTCCTGCTCTACACCTCGATGAACCTGCCGATCGCGGTCTGGATGATGCAGTCCTTCCTCGCGGACGTGCCGGTGTCCGTCATCGAGGCGGCCCAGGTAGACGGCGCGAGGCTGCCGACCGTCCTCGCCCGGGTGGTCGCGCCGATGGCCGCACCGGGCATCGCGGCCACCGCGCTCATCTGCTTCATCTTCAGCTGGAACGAACTGCTCTTCGCACGGGTGCTCACCGGCGTCGTCGCCCAGACCGCGCCCGTCTTCCTCACCGGATTCGTCACCAGCCAGGGGCTCTTCCTGGCCCAGCTGTGTGCCGCGTCCGTCGTCGTGTCCCTGCCGGTGCTCGCCGCCGGCTACGCCGCCCAGGACAAACTCGTCCAGGGCCTGTCTCTCGGAGCAGTGAAATAATGCGGGCAGCGATCGTCGAAGCCCCCGGCAAGGTCTCCGTCACCACCGTTCCCGACCCGGCGCCCGGGCCCCGAGAGGTCGTCGTGTCCGTCGCCTCGTGCGGGCTGTGCGGCACCGATCTGCACATCCTGCAGGGCGAGTTCGCGCCCACCCTGCCGCTCGTCCCCGGCCACGAGTTCGCCGGGGAGGTCGTCGGTGTGGGACGCGACGTCACGGAACTGGCCGTCGGCGACAAGGTAGCCGTCGACCCCTCCCTGCACTGCCACGAATGCCGCTACTGCCGCAGCGGACGCGGCAACCTCTGCGAACGCTGGGCCGCCATCGGTGTGACCGTCTCCGGCGGCGCCGCCGAGTACGCGGTGGCCCCCGTCGCCAACTGCGTCAGGCTGCCCGAACACATCGACGTGAAGGACGCCGCCCTCATCGAGCCGCTGTCCTGCGCGGTCCGGGGCTACGACGTGCTGAACAGCACCCTCGGCGCCGAGGTCCTGATCTACGGATCGGGGACCATGGGCCTGATGATGCTGGAGCTCGCCAAGCGCACCGGCGCGGCCGGTGTGGACGTCCTGGACGTCAACCCCGAACGCCTCGCCACGGCCGGCCTCCTGGGCTGCTCCCGGTCCGCGGCCGGGGCCGACGAGCTGGACCGGCCCGGCGGCTGGGACGTCGTCATCGACGCGACGGGCAACGCGGCAGCCATCCAGGACGGTCTGGGACGCGTCGCCAAGGGCGGCACCTTCCTCCAGTTCGGGGTGGCCGACTACGCCACGACGGCGGTCATCGAGCCGTACCGCATCTACAACCAGGAGATCACCATCACCGGCTCGATGGCCGTCCTGCACAGCTACGAACGGGCCGCCGCGCTCTTCGCCGCCGGAGTGCTCGACCCGGCGGTCTTCATCAGCGACCGGCTGCCGCTCGACCGGTACCCGCAGGCGATCGACCGCTTCAAGGCGGGCATCGGCCGCAAGATCGTGGTCGAGCCGTGACGGGCGGACCCGGCGCCGTCCTGGTGCTCGGCGAGGCCCTCGTCGACCTCGTGCCCGTGCCCGGGGACGGCGGTGTACGGGCGGCCCGTTTCGGCGGTGCCCCGGCCAACGTGGCCGTCGGACTGGCGGGGCTCGGCACCCCGGTCTCGTTCGCCGGAGGCCTGGGCGACGACGGCTTCGCCGCGATGATCGAGGCCCGGCTCCGGGCCGCGGGAGCCGACCTCTCGCTCTGCGCGCGCTCCGCCCTCCCCACCGCGCTCGCCGTCGCCGAACCGGACGCCCGGGGCACGGGGTACCACTTCCACCTCCAGGACACGGCGACGTTCCGGCTCCCGGACCTCTCCGCCCGGACCGCCGCGTTCGGGGCCGTGTACGTGGGCGGCCTCGCGGCCGTCGTCGAGCCCGCCGCGTCCGCCGTCCGGGCCACCGCCCTGGCGGCCGCCGGCCGGTCCCTCCTCGTCGTGGACCCCAACGTCCGGCGCGACCGGACCCTGGGCCCGGACCACGGCGCGGCCGCCCTGCGCGAGCTGTGCGGCCTCGCCCAGGTCGTCAAGGCCAGCGACGAGGACCTGGAACGGCTGTGGCCGGGAAGCACCCCGGAGGAGACCTGCCGGGAGCTGGCCGCCGGAGGCCGCCTGGTGGTCCTCACCAGGGGAGCCCACGGCAGCACGGCGTACACCGCGACGGGGCCACCGGTGTCCGTCCCCGCGAGGCCCGTCGAGGTCGTCGACACGATCGGCGCGGGCGACGCGTTCACCGCGGGACTGCTGAGCCGGATGTGCGCCCGCGGCAGCTTCACGGCGCGTCCCGGTCCGGACGAGGTGCGGGACCTGCTGTCCCACGCCACCGACGCGGCCGCCTCGGTGTGCGCGTGTGCGGGAACGCAGGTCTCCGCCCCCGCCGGAACCTGACGCCGCCGACCGGCGGCGGACATGCGCCGCCGCCCGGGCGTGCGCATCCTGGCTGTGTGACCTCGAGCCCCGATGGCAGCCGAACGCCCGACGGGCTGTCGCTGGTGCTCGCCCAGGCCGTGGTGAGTGCGGTGGACGCCGTCGGCGGATACGCCGGTGGCGTCTACATGCGCTCCCGGACCCCCGGCCTCCTCCGGATGGCGGTGCTGGCGGGGCTGCCGGGGCCGCTCCTGCGTCCCTGGTGGCGGATGCACGTGAACAGGCCGTTCCCGGTGGCCGAGGCCTATCGCGCGAACCAGCCGGTGTACCTGGGGGACGCGGAGGACGCCATGCGCCGCTTCCCGCAGCTGATGGCGGGCCTCCCGTTCCCCTTCGCGTCGCTCTACGCGCCCGTCCCCGGCGCGACCACACCCGTGGGCGTGCTCGTCGTGCTGCGCTACGCCACCCGCGGCGTGCAGGTCGGCGGAGCCGACCGGCGCCGGCTGGAGACCCTCGCCGCGCAGCTCGGCTCCGACATCGCCGCACAGGAGCTCCCGGCCCTCTGGGACTGCGACCCCGCCGTCGTACGGCTTCCCTCGCGCACCGCGCGACCGCTGCGCGTCGGACACTTCGTCTGGGACACGGCCGCCGGAACAGTGACGGCGGACGACGACGCGCACGAGATCCTGGGTCTCGGACCTGCGGACGCGCCGGTCCGGTCCATGGAGGCGCTGACGGCCGAGCTGCTCCCGGAGGACGTGTACGGGCTGTCGGCACTGGGAAGCAGTGCCGCGCGGTCCCCGGAGCCGCACGTGCGCCGGATGCGGATCTGGGGCCCCGGCGGCCGCCCGCTCCTCGTCGAGCTCGCCGGCCACGGGGAGCACGGCGGCCGTGCGGGCCGACTGACCGGTGTCGTCCTCGACCAGGGAGCGGGCCCGGTCGTCCCGGACGCCGCCGACCTGATCCCGCGCGGCCTGCTCTCCCAGGACCGTCTCGGAAGGATCACCTACGTCAACGGCCGGGCCGAGGAGATCCTCGGTCACAGCAGGGCGGAACTGACCGGACGCTCCCTCGTGGAGGCGCTGCCCTGGCTCGCGGACACCGCCTACGAGGACCACCACCGGGCGGCCCTGTTCTCCGAGGACCCCGTGTACTTCCTCGCCCGGCGCGCCCCCACGCAGTGGCTGTCCGTGGCGATGTTCCCCGGCCGCGACGGGGTCACGATCACCCTCAGCCCCTCGGGACGGCCCGGCCGCACCCCCGAATCCGTCGCGACCCCGGGCGGGGAGCTCGGCTCACCGGCCGACCGCTCCGCCGTCCTGTACCGGCCGGTCGCCCTCGCCATCGCGCTGACGGAGGCCGTCACGGCGCGCCAGGTCTCCGCCGTGGTCACGGAGGAACTGCTGCCCGCCTTCGGCGGCAGACAGCTGGCCATCTACCTCCAGAACGAGAGGCGTCTCTACCTTGCCTGGGAGACCGGCTTCCCCCGGGGCTTCCTGGACCGCTTCGACGGGGTCGGTCTCGACACCCACATCCCGGGCGTCGAGACGCTCACGACCGGGCGGCCCCTGTTCTTCGAATCCATGGAGCTGCTGGGCGAGGCATACCCCGGCATCCCCATGGACACCAGTGTCGGTGCCCGCGCCTTCCTGCCCCTGATCGCCTCGGGCCGCCCGGTCGGCTCGTGCATCCTCGGCTTCGACCAGCCCCGGGGATTCAGCCCGGAGGAGCGCACCGTGCTCACCGCGCTGGCAGGGCTCATCGCCCAGGCGCTCCAGCGCGCCCAGCGCTACGACACCGAGGCCGCGCTCGCACGGGGACTGCAGGACGTGCTGCTGCCCCACCGGCTTCCGGTCGTCGACCACGTCGACACCGTCGGGCGCTACCTCTCGGGTACCCAGGACATCGAGATCGGCGGCGACTGGTACGACGTCATCGAGACCGGCAGCCAACTGGCCCTCGTCATCGGTGACGTCCAGGGACACGGTGTCGCGGCGGCCGCCACCATGGGACAACTGCGCAGCGCGGTCAGAGCGTTCACGCTCATCGGGCAGGAACCGCAGGAGATCATGAGCGCGACCAACCGGCTGCTCATCGGGCTCGACCCCGGTCAGTTCGCGAGCTGCTGCTACGTGCTGCTCGACCCCGCCACCGGTGCCGGCCGGGCCGTACGCGCCGGACACCCCCCGCCGGTGGTCCGCCACGCCGACGGCCGCACCGTCGTCCTCGACCTACCCGGCGGGGTGGTGCTCGGCGTCGACCCCGACGCCTCGTACCCGGTCACCGAGCTGCGCCTCGGCCCGGGAGCCGTCCTGGCCCTCTTCACGGACGGGCTCGTGGAGAAGTCGAGCAGGGACATCGACGAGGGGATCGAGCGCCTGCGCAGCACCCTGGCCGAGGTCGGCCACCTGCCGCTCGCCGAGGCCGCGGACCGGATCATCGGACAGGCCCAGCAGGACGAGGACCGCCCCGACGACATCGCGCTGCTCATGGCCGCCCGCCGGGATCCGGCCTGCTGACCACCGCCGACGCGGCGGGCGGGGTGTCCGTCATGCGGAACGCCGACGGGCCGGACTGCGCCGACGGAGCGCCGGTGAGGCATCCTCTGCTGGTCGGGCAGAACCGGTCCGTGGCGGTGGGTCGACCTTCCGCCGCGTACCGTGACGGAGAAGGATTCGGAAGCAGATGGCAGACAACACGGACCTGTTGGCCTTCGTGCGGGCACGCCTCGCCGAGGAGGAGCAGATCGCGCGGGAAGCGGGCGGGGACGGCTGGCGGATGCCGGCCGAGGCCCCCGGTGAGGTGCACGACCGCACGAGCGGCATCGCGTTCGTCGTACGGTCGCGAGGCTACGACCGGCACATCGCCTACCAGGACCCGGCGCGCACCCTGCGCCGCATCGAGACGACCAGGGTCCTCCTGGACGAGTACGAGGAGATCGCGGCCCTGGACACCGACCGCCCGTCCCAGGACTTCGCCTCGGGCCGTGCCGTCGGGCTGGGGTTCGTCGTACGGCAGATGGCCGCCGAGCACGCCGGACACCCCGACTACCGGGTGAAGTGGCTGCCCCGCTTCTCCCACTGGGGCCCCTCGGAGGCCGCCGAGTAGGCCGCCCCGCCGCGCCTTCGCGCGTCCGCCGGGCCGGGGCTCCTCAGCCGTCCGCCAGGTGGCTGCCCGCGGCGTCGGAGTCGGCGCGCCCGCCCGCCCCCAGGAGCCCTGTCGCCTCGAACCGGGCCTTGCGCTCCAGCCGGGGCACCTCGCGCTTCGAGAGTGCGGTGACCACCGGGGGCATGGCCGCCCGGACCAGCTGCGTGGCGCGGAGCCACCCCGGGGCGTACACGGCGGCCCGGCGCAGCTCCGCCGCGCGCACCATGCGGCGCGCCACGGTGGGGGCCGGATAGACCTTGCGTGCGGGTCTCGGCATGTGGGCCCGCAGTTCCCGCAGCACGGGGTGCTGGTCCGCGTCACGGATCATGTCGGTGTCGGTCCAGTTCAGGTACCCGATGCCCACCCCGACGTGCTCGTGGGCGAGCTCGGCGCGCAGCGCGTGGGCGAACGACTCCACACCCGCCTTCGACGCACAGTAGGCGCTCATCATGGGCGCCGCGCCGATCGAGGCCAGCGACGCGATCTGGAGGAAGTACCCCCGCGTCGTGCGCAGCTGGGGCAGGAAGGCGCGTGCGGTGATCGCACTGCCGACCAGGTTCACCTCGATCACACGCCGCCAGGTCGCCGGGTCGGACTCCCCGAACGGTCCGCCCTCGGCCAGCCCTGCGTTGGCGATCACGACCGAGGCGGGCCCGAGGGTCCTCCGTACGTCCTCTGCCACCGCCGCCATCCCCACGTCGTCGGTGACGTCGACCTCCCAGCAACGGGCCCGGCCCGGGAGTGTGTCCCGCACCCTGGCCAGGGTTGCTTCCTCCCGGCCGATCAGGGCGACCGTGGCGCCGCGCCCCGCCAGTTCCCGTGCCATCGCCGCACCGAGGCCCCGCGCGGCTCCGGTCACCACCGCGACACGGCCCTCCAGAGGACCTGCTCCGCCCGCCATCCGCGTCTCCTCGAGGTCGACCGCGCGTGCTCCACCGCCTGCGAGCGGTCCTTCCACCTAAGCACCGGTGGCGTACGGCCGCTCCGTGGGAGAGCCGGGAGCGTTCGGCCGCCCCAGGGGGAGCCGGGGACCACCGGGCTGAGTACGCGGATCCTCGCGCCTGAGTACGTGACCCGATTTCTGCCGTGGCTCCCGCTGGTCGAATGAGGGCATGCCCACCGCAGCGCCGACGCGCCCCCGTATCCAGAACCTCGCCGGAGCCGGTACGGCGCTGGCCGTGACCCTGCTCCCGCTCGCCGTGGGCATCCTGCTGGCCAGGACCATGGCCCTGGATCCGATGGCGCCGGTGAACGCGCTGGTCACCAGTGGTGGTCAGCGTGCCCGTCTCGCCCCTTCCCGGTGGGCGCTGAAGGCTCGAACGCACGAACTCCTTTCCCGGCGGTAATGACATGTGTGTCCAGGAAAGCGCTGTCCGTTCTGTTACATGGATCCACGGGGTCCCGGCCGGGGCGCCCGGGGGAGTGGGGAGGAAGTGAACGGGGCGCCGTGACCAGGTGAACGGCTCCCCGAAAGGGTCGGTGCAACGATCAACGGTTGACAGGTCTACGACTGACGGAATCCATGTCGAATGCAGCCGTGTGTGACAGAAATGTCCGTACTTCGTCACACGAACCAGGGCGCCTTTCGGCCACCGCGAAAGCCGGACAAAGTTTGCGTTCCCGGCACGACGCCGGGGTCGGAAAACGCCCGGCGCTTCCATCCGGGCCTGCATGATGAGGGGTTTCCATGTCCCGTTCCGCACGACGGATCACCGCCACCGTTCTCGCCTCGGGTGCCCTGCTCGCCGCAGCGGCCCTGCCGGCCACGGCCGATGGCCGGGACCACGGCCACAACCGGCCGGCCCAGCGCTCGGCGGTCGTCCTGGGCGAGATCCAGTACGACAGCCCCGGCCGCGACAACGGCTCGAACCGCAGCCTGAACGCCGAGTGGGTGACCGTCACCAACACCAGCCGCCACTCCGTCAACCTCCGCGGCTGGACGCTCTCCGACGAGAGCCGGCGTACGTACCGGTTCGACCTGCGGCTGCCCGGCCGTTCCTCCGTCCGCGTCCACACCGGTGTCGGCCGCGACACCCGCCACGACGTGTACCAGGACCGCCGCAACTACGTCTGGGACAACAAGGACACGGCCACGCTCCGCGACAACCGCGGGAACAAGGTCGACTCCGAGTCCTGGGGCCGTCACCGTGACGGCGGCCACCGTGACGGCGGCCACCGCGGCCACCGCGGCAACCACTGAGCGGAACCGGTAGGGAGAAGCGGCGTTCTCCCTGACTGACGACGGCGTACCACGGCTCACCCCGTGGTACGCCGTATTCGTGCTGCTGGGGGCCGTCGGGGAGCGGGGGTCTGTGCATCGGGGCGTGGCGGATGATGTCAGGATGGGCTCATGACCATCAAGGCGTATTTCGACATCACCATCGACGACCAGCCCGCCGGGCGGATCGTGTTCAACCTCTTCGACGACGTGGCCCCCAAGACCGCGGAGAACTTCCGCGCGCTGGCCACCGGTGAGAAGGGCTTCGGCTACGCCGGCTCGCCCTTCCACCGGGTCATCCCGGACTTCATGCTCCAGGGCGGTGACTTCACCCGGGGTGACGGCACCGGCGGCAAGAGCATCTACGGCGAGAAGTTCGCCGACGAGAACTTCACGCTGAAGCACAACAAGCCGGGCCTGCTCTCCATGGCCAACGCGGGCCCGAACACCAACGGTTCGCAGTTCTTCATCACCACCGTCCTCACCCCGTGGCTCGACGGCAAGCACGTCGTGTTCGGTGAGGTCGCCGACGACGCCGGCATGGAGCTCGTCCGCAAGATCGAGTCGTACGGCACCTCGTCCGGCAGGACGAAGGCGAAGATCGCCGTTTCGGAGTCCGGCGTTCTCTGACGCACGTGACGGGGCTCCCGGCCGTTTCCACGGGCCGGGAGCCCCGTGCCGTGCCGGGTCGGGCGGCGTCCGGAAGGCGTCCCGGGCCGGAGGGTGCCAGGGTGGAGGGTGCGCCCGGACACCGACGAGAGGAGCGCCAGGTGCGTATCGATCTTGCCGGCAGGACCGCGGTCGTGACCGGATCCTCACAGGGCATCGGGCTCGCCGTCGCGACAGGTCTGGCGGGCGCCGGAGCGCGCGTCGTGCTCACCGGACGAGGCCGTGACCGGCTCGACGCCGCGGCGGAGACGCTGCGCGCGGCCGAGCCGGACGCCGACGTGACCACGGCCGCCTGCGACCTGGCCACGGAACAGGGCGCCGCCGAGCTGTACGCGGCCGTGCCCGCTGCGGACATCCTGGTCAACAACCTCGGCATCTTCGGCTCCCGGCCGGCCCTGGAGATCACCGACGAGGAGTGGCGGACCTACTTCGACACCAACGTCCTCAGCGCGGTACGCCTGATCCGCCTCTACCTGCCCGGCATGACGGGGCGAGGATGGGGCCGGGTGCAGAACATCGCGAGCGACTCCGCGATCGTCGTCCCGGCCGAGATGATCCACTACGGCATGTCGAAGACCGCGCTGCTCTCCGTCTCCCGCGGCTTCGCCAAGGAGGCTGCCGGGACGGGGGTGACCGTGAACTCGGTCATCGCGGGCCCCACCCACACCGGTGGTGTCGAGGACTTCGTCCACGAGCTCGTGGGCCCGGACCTGCCGTGGGACGAGGCCCAGCGCGAGTTCATGCGGCTCCACCGCCCGCAGTCTCTGCTCCAGCGCCTGATCGAGCCCGAGGAGATCGCCAACCTCGTCGTCTATCTCGCCTCCCCGCAGGCGTCGGCCACCACCGGCGCGGCCGTGCGGGTGGACGGCGGCTACATCGACTCGATCGTGCCCTGATCTTCCGGGCTGGCATGATTCGGGGCATGAACGAGCGCATCATCGCCGCGTGTGACGGGGCATCGAAGGGCAATCCGGGACCTGCCGCCTGGGCGTGGGTCGTGGCCGACGGCCAGGGGAGTCCCCAGCGGTGGGAAGCGGGCCCGCTGGGCACCGCCACCAACAACGTCGCCGAGCTCACCGCTCTGCTGGAACTGCTGAGGTCGACCGATCCGGCTGCTCCCGTCGAGGTGCGCATGGACTCGCAGTACGCGATGAACGCGGTGACCAAGTGGCTCCCGGGGTGGAAGCGCAACGGCTGGAAGACGTCGGCGGGCAAGCCGGTCGCCAACCGTGAGCTGGTCGTCGGCATCGACGAGCTGCTGAGCGCGCGCAGCGTCACCTTCCGCTACGTGCCGGCGCACCAGGTGGACGGCGACCCCCTCAACGCGCTGGCCGACCAGGCCGCGAGCGAGGTGGCGGTCTCGCAGCAGGCTGCGGGGACGGCGTACGGCACCGCCGACCTGCCCGTACCGGCCCCCGCGCGGTCGACGAAGGGCCGCGCCCCCGGTGCGGCGGTGAAGGGCACCTCTGCGGGCAAGCCTCGTACGAGCGGCACGATCCGGGCGAAATTCGCGGGCCGGTGCCACTGCGGCAAGCCCTACGCGGCCAAGGACATGATCGCGAAGAACCCCGACGGCTGGGGCCACCCGGAGTGCCGGGCCGCCCTCGCCTGAGCCGTCGTCCCCGGGGCGTCCTCGTCCGAGCCGTTCGCACGCAGGGGCGTCCGGTCGGTCAGACGTCGGCCCAGACGAGCCGGCCGGACACGCTGCTGCGGGTGCCCCAGCGGGTCGCCAGCGCGTCCACGAGCATCAGGCCTCGGCCGTCCTCGGCCACCGACGCCAGGCTGAAGCCCTCGTCCGTGCCGACGGGCCGGGTGAGGGCGACCGGGCCGGGGCCCTCGGTGCCGTCCGCGCCATGAGGCCCCTCACCCCGTACGGGGGAGGAGTCCGGATCCCGTGGACCCGGCAGCTCCGGGATGTGGCGCCGGCCGCGGTTCCACACACAGATGCGTACCCGGCCGGGCGTCCGCAGGAGGCGGCACCGGATCCGGCGCCCGGCGGTGTGCTCCACCGCGTTCGTGACCAGCTCGGTCACGACGAGGGCCGCGGTCTCGACACGCTCGTCCGGCTCTCCCCAGCTCCGCATGGCTTCCTGCACGCGGTGCCTGGCCACGGGGACGCCCCTGGGGAGGCGGGGAATCCACCAGCTCTGTGCGCTCCGTCCGCCCGAGCCCTCCGGGGCCTGACGTGCGCACGCGACTATTTCCGACATGTACGTACTCTCCGTGCAAAGGGCATACTTTGCAAGGGGCAGAATGCCCGGATGGTTCCGAATCAGCGCTGAGACCGCTCCGACAGCCACACAGCGTCGGGGCCCGTGCGCGGAAGGGTACGTGGATGAGGCCCCGGTCCGGCCCCACCGTCGAGCATCGTGTCCTGGCGGCACGCCTGCGGATGTTCCGGGAGCGTGCCGGCGTCAGTCTCCAGGCGGCGGCCGTGGCACTGGGTGCCCACCCCGCCACCGTACGCCGTATCGAGCGCGCCGAGACCGGGCTCGACGCCCATCAGGTCCGCGTCCTCCTGGAGCGCTACGCGGTACCGGCCGAGGAGGCCGAGCCGGTCATGACGGGCCTGACGGCGGCGAACCTGCCGGGCTGGTGGCACCGCTGGCGGGACGCGATGGAGCCGTGGCAACAGGAGGTCATCGGCATCGAGTCCTCCGCCACGCTCGTCCGGACCTGGCACCCCGCCCTCGTCCCCGAACTGCTGCGCACCCCGGCCTACGAGGCGGCCCTGTGCCGGGCTCTCACCGCCGACCCCCCGCCGAGACGCGACCGCCACCTCGAACTGCTGGCGGAGCGGCAGCGCCGCATCGAGGAGCGGGGAGCGGCCCTCTGGGCGCTGCTCCCCGAAGCCGCCCTCCGCACGACGGTCGGCGGCCCCGCGGTGATGGCAGGACAGCGGGCGGCCCTCGAGGAGGCCGCGCACCGGAAGCACCTCACCGTCCAGGTGATCCCCCTCGACTTCCCGCCGCACCCCATGACCGGTGTCCCGCCGCTGCACCTGCTGCGCGTCCCGGCCCCGGAGGTCGGAGACCGTGCAGTGGTGGAGACACCCGGCGCGCGGGCGGACATCATCGACGAGCCGGTCGTGGTCATGGACTACCGCATCCGCCTGGACAGCGCCTGCGCGGCCGCCCCGCACCCGGGTTCGCCGCTGCCGGACGGCGGGGCGCGTGCCGGAAACCCGTGAACGTCTTGCCTGTTGTGGTTTCGAACGCCCGATGACGGTCACGCGCACAGTACGGACGTCACAGCGACGAAGCGGAATCCAGCGGAGACCAACGCCGCTCCCTGCGAGAAGGAGTGAGAGTCATGGAGAACTGGCGCACGCAGGCGGCGTGCCGCGAGGAGGACCCCGACCTGTTCTTCCCCATCGGCAGCACCGGCCCCGCGCTCGTACAGGCCGAGGAGGCCAAGGCCGTCTGCGGGACCTGCCCCGTACGGGAACAGTGCCTGGAATGGGCGATGGAGAACGGACAGGACGCAGGTGTGTGGGGAGGCATGGACGAGAACGAACGCCGTGCCCTGAAGCGCCGCCGCGCCCGTCACCAGGCCAGGAGCCACGGGTGACGCCTCCTGGCTCCGGCCGCCCCCCGGGGAGATGATGAGCCATGGACATCTCGGTCTGGCTCGTCCTCGGCGCACTGGCGCTCCTGCTCATGGCGGGGGCCGCCGCAGTGCTCCTGGTCCGTGTGATCCGGGCCAGGAGACTGCTCGTCGACGCGGGGATCCCCCTGCGCGACAAGGCGCTCGTGTGGGCGTCGGTGATCTACACCGTGTCGCCCGTCGACCTCCTGCCGGACCCCGTCTATCTCGACGACATCGGCTTCCTGCTGCTCGCCCTGCGCTCGCTGCACTCGGCGGCGCGGGCGGCCGGCGCGGGGCGGCGGTCGGCGGCACACAAGGAACCGGGCGGCAACCTTTCGGCGTCGGGGAGCAACTGAGGGGGCGTAAGCCGTCCCCTGCCAGAAGGTGCCTCCCGTGGAGCCTCTGCTTCCCCCCTCCGGTCCCCGCCCCCGCCGCGGACGCCGTGTCACCCGCACCCGCGCACTGATCAGCGCTCTGGCGGCGGGGCTGCTCGCGGCCGGCGGGCTCGTCGCCCTGGGCCCGGCCTCGCATGCCGCCACCGCGCGGCAGGCCGAGGCGCTCGACCGCGGTGTGGTGAGTGTGCACACCGACAGCGGGAACCTCGTCAGCTGGCGCTGGCTGGGTACCGACCCCGACAACGTGTCGTTCAACGTCTACCGGGCGGGCACCAAGGTCAACGCCTCACCGGTCACCGCATCGACGAACTACTTCCATGCGGGTGCGCCCGCCATCGCCGACTACACGGTGCGCGCGGTCGTCGGGGGAGTGGAGCAGAGCGACTCCGTGCACGCGATCCAGTTCCGCGCGGGATACAAGGACGTACCCATCAGCCCGCCCGCCGGAGGGACGACACCCGACGGCGTCGCCTACACCTACGAGGCCAACGACGCCTCAGTCGGCGACCTGGACGGCGACGGTGCCCTCGACTTCGTACTGAAGTGGCAGCCCACCAACGCCAAGGACAACTCCCAGTCCGGCTACACGGGCAACACGATCATCGACGGGATCCGCCTCGACGGCACCCGGCTCTGGCGGATCGACCTCGGGCGGAACATCCGCTCGGGCGCGCACTACACCCAGTTCCAGGTGTACGACTACGACGGCGACGGCCAGGCAGAGGTGGCGACGAAGACCGCCGACGGCAGCGTCGACGGAACCGGCAAGGTCATCGGCAGCTCCTCCGCCGACTACCGCAACTCCTCCGGCTACGTCCTGTCCGGGCCCGAGTTCCTGACGATGTTCAACGGCAGGACGGGCGCCGCGATGGGCACCGTGGACTACGTGCCCGCACGCGGCACCGTCTCCTCGTGGGGCGACTCCTACGGCAACCGGGTGGACCGCTTCCTCGCGGGCACGGCCTATCTGGACGGCGCCCGGCCGTCGCTGATCATGGCGCGCGGCTACTACACGCGCAGTGTCATCGCCGCCTGGGACTGGCGCAACGGCGCCTTCACCCGGCGCTGGACCTTCGACACGAACAGCTCGACCAACTCCGGCAAGGGGTACGACGGCCAGGGCAACCACCAGTTGTCCGTCGCCGACGCCGACGGGGACGGCAAGGACGAGATCATGTACGGCTCGATGGCCGTCGACGACAACGGCAGCGGGCTCTGGACGACGAAGAACGGCCATGGAGACGCCATGCACGTGGGCGACCTCGATCCCTCCCGGGCCGGCCTGGAGGAGTTCAAGGTCGACGAGGACAGCTCGAAGCCGTCCTCCTGGATGGCGGACGCGAAGACCGGCCAGATCCTGTGGTCGACCCCGGCGAGCGGCGACAACGGCCGCGGGGTCTCCGGCGACATCTGGTCCGGCAGCGCCGGCGCCGAGTCCTGGTCCTCGGCCGTCTCCGGCGTCCGCGGGCCGAAGGGCGACGTCGTCACCAGCCGCAAGCCGTCCAGCTCGAACTTCCTGTCCTGGTGGGACGGCGACACGACCCGTGAACTCCTCGACGGCACCCACATCGACAAGTACGGCACCTCGGCGGACACCCGCCTGCTGACCGGGGACTCGGTCCACTCCGACAACGGCACCAAGGCCACCCCCGCGCTGTCCGGCGACCTCTTCGGCGACTGGCGCGAGGAGGTCGTCTGGCCGACCACCAACAACACGGCGCTGCGGATCTACTCCACGCCGTTCGAGACCGGCACGAGGATCACCACACTGCTCCACGACACGATGTACCGCACCGCGCTCGCCTGGCAGAACACTGCCTACAACCAGCCGCCTCACCCCAGCTTCGCCATCGGCAACGGGATGGCGACCGCGCCCCGGCCGACGATCACGACGCCGTAGCCGCGGAAGGCCCCGTTCCCTGCGTGTCGAGTGAAACCCGAAGCCGCCGGCTCCGTGGTACGGCTCCTGAAGGACCGGGTCCCGCACAGGAACAGTGCGGGACCCGGTCGTCCGCCCTGCTCACGGAGACCGTTCCTCGCGGTGGTCCAGGTGCCCGCCGACCGCGCGGCCCGCGACGACAGCGGCTGACGACAGCGGCCCGGGCGGCCGCCGTAGGGGCGTGAGATCCGGCAGGTAATTCCGTTGTACGAGGACGACGTTGTGGGAGACGATGCGCGCTTGTGACCTCGCGCGCAGATGAACCGATCCACAAGGCAGCCCCGCCCGCCCCCGTAGTGGCCATCACCCCCTCCACCCCGGCGCACCGGGACGGCAACGTCCTGCGCTGGCTGATCGCCTACACCTTCTCCGTGGTCGGCGACGCCGCCTACTTCGTGGCACTCGGCTGGGCCGCGCAGAAGGTGGCCGGGCCGGCCCAGGTCGGTCTGGTCATGGCGGTCGGCGCGGTACCACGGGCCATTCTCATGCTCGGCGGCGGTGTGATCGCCGACCGGTTCGGCCCGCGCAGGGTGGTCATCTCCTCCGACGCGGTCCGCGCCGTGGTGATCCTCGCGGCCGCCGCAGCGCTCGCGTTCAGTACTCCCGGCCTCTGGCTGCTCGTCGCGCTCGCCCTCGTCTTCGGCGTCGTGGACGCCCTGTTCATGCCGGCGGTCGGAGCCTTGCCGCCCCGGCTCACCGGACGCGACCAGCTGATGCGGGTGCAGAGCCTGCGCAATCTGGTGCAACGGTCCGGCCACATCGCCGGTCCGCCGCTCGCCGGGTTCTCGATCGGGCTGGGCGGCTCCGCCGCCGCGTTCGCCGTGACCGGGATCCTCTTCACCCTCTCCCTGTTCCTCCTGGTCGCGGTCCGGCTCGCCCCGCTGCCGCCCGGGGAGGGGCCCACCGTGGACTCCACCGCCCGTCGTGACCTGGTCGACGGCATCGTCTACCTGCGCCACGAGCCCGTCGTCGGCCCGCTCGTCCTCTCCGGACTGCTCTCCATGATCGGCTGCATCCCGCCGATGGCGATCGGCGTCATCATGCTCGCCGAGGAACGCGGCTGGGGCCCCTCCGGCGGTGCCTGGGTGAACGCCGCCCTCAGCACCGGCGTCTGCACGACCTCGCTCCTCCTCGTCGTGCGCGGACGCTTCGCCCGGGCCGGCCACTGGCACAACATCGCCCTGCTCGTCGCCTCCGCGGGCATCGGCCTCATCGGTGTCATGCCGAACCTGGCCCTCGCGGTCGCCGTGGCGTTCGTCTCCGGTCTGGTCTCCGGCCTCTGCGGCGGTCTGTCCATGGCCCTGATGCAGGCCAACACCGCTCTCGCCTTCCAGGGCCGGGTCGCCTCGGTCCAGGCGCTCAGCGCGGTCGGCATCACCCCGGTGATGTTCCCGCTCTTCGGCCTCCTGGTGGAAGGGTGGGGCGCCGGCCCCACCTTCCTCCTCTTCGGTTGCATCAGCATGCTCGGCGCCACGGTCTCCACCGCCTCCCACGCCGTCCGCCATGCCGACCTGGACTTCACGAAGACCGCGGACTGACGTCAGGCCTGGCGCCGGAGAAGCGTGTAGCGCCAGAACAGACGCCGGCGCAAGCGGGCGCCCGGCAGCCCCTCTTGGGCCCGTCGCACGATCTCGGCGAAGCTCATGGCGGGCGGAAGCGTCGGAGCGGTCATCGACGCGGGGCGAGTCGCCCCGCGTCCTCCGTTCCTGAGCAGCGCCATCACCACGTCCATCGGGATCGCCGCAGCCCCGAGAGCATGGTCGCCGAGCGTCCGCGCACGGGCGACTCCCACGACGACCAGCGTCCCGCCCGGGGTGAGGCGGTCGCGGAAGCGGGTGAGCGTCTCGGAGAACGGCAGGTGGTGGAGGGCCGCCACGCACGTGATGACGTCGAACGGGCCCTGCGGCAGCCCGGCCGCCGCGTCCCGGACGGTGAACTCGACGGGGAGGGCGGGCGCCGTGAGACTCCGCGTGCAGGCGACCATGGCCGGGTCGGCGTCGATGCCCTCGACCGACGTGGCCCGCGCGGCCAGGCACCGGGCCGGATCACCGCTGCCGGAGCCCACGTCCAACGCCCTGCCGAAGTGCTCGGGCAGGCGGCGCAGAAGCCAGCGGTGGTAGTGCGCGTTGTGGTCCCAGGGGTGAGCTGCATGGAAACGGTCGAGTGCCGGGAGCACACGGGACATCGGTGTCGGCATGGCGGGATTCCATCACCCCGCGGCGTCGGCGTCAGGCGGTCCGGGCGCCTGCTGCCGTTCTGCCGTCTGCTGCTTCGGCCGTCGACAGCGCCCCGGGTCGAGCGCAGTCCGGCAGCAACGGCCCCGTGCCCGGCTGTCCCGCCCACCGCACGGAGCGGTGGTCAGCGGGTGAGCGCCCGGGCGAACTCGACCGAGCGGTCGAAGCACCCGGTCACGTCCTCGTCAGGGATCCCACCCCACGATGCTGGGCCCTCTCGATGAGGCACAGCTCCACCGGTGCCCCCGCTTCGCGCAGCGCCTCGGCCAGGCGCACACGTCGCCTGCTGGACACCAGGGCGTCGCCGGTTCCGTGCAGCAGGAGGAGGGCGGTGGCGGTCGATCCGGCGGGTGTGCGGGCAGTTCCTCGGTGCGAACCCGACGTCGCCGGTGGTGAGCAGCTTCTCGTCCTGCTCGCCCTCCTGGCCCTCGACGAAGAGCCGTGGCGCCCCCTGCCGACGTGGATGCCCTCGTAGGTGTCGGCGTGCATAAGGGCCGGGATGCGAAGGCGTCAGCTCGGGTCCTCCAGGGCTGAGCGCATGTGGCGGTACAGGGCGAGCGTGTACCGGCGCATGCGGAAGACGCCGTAGCAGAATGCCGCCATGGCGACGGTGAACACCAGCGGGAACACCAGCGATCCGCTGACCGCGCCGAGGACGAGCATGCCGACCACGACCAGGCCCATGAAGCCGAGCCAGTACGGCAGCCACCGGCCCGCACGCTCCAGCCTCCCCAGCTGGTCGGCGACGAGCCGTCGCATGGCCTCGCGCTCCTCCGGGTCGCTCGGCACGTCGCGACGGCGTATCCGACGGGTGAGCTCGGCGACCCCGCGCGGATCCTTCCCGGTCACCCGCCCGGCTCTGCGGCGCTGAACGGCCAGGATTCCGACGCTGATGGCGGTGTAGAACGCGCCTTGGACCACCCAGACCAGCGGGTGCGACCCCTGGCGGAACAGTGCGGTGAGTCCCGTGCCGAGGGCGAAGATCAGCACTGCCTGGGCGGTCAGACTGCGGTCGAGCCAGAGCTTCCAGCTGTGCACGGCGTGTGCCTCCTGGGAACCGACGGTGACGCTGACGTCCTTCGGGTACCCCGCCGGGTCCGCGTCACCGCAGGGTCTCCAGGGCCCGTTCGGCTCGGACTCGGCAGGAGGTGACGGGCGCCGTCCCGCGGCGCCGTGCGGAGGCCGGGTGGACGCCGGCTCAGGCGGCCGTGTCCACGCGGGTGTCCGGTGCCAGGGAGCGGATGCCGGGTATCGGCGAGGGCAGCAGCCACAGCAGCGAGACGACCCCGCCGACGGCGGCGACGAGGAGTGTGGCCCGCAAGCCGACCGTGGTCGCCAGGAGGCCGCCGGTGAGCGCGCCGACCGGCCGTATTCCGTAGTTGATCGTGCTGAACGCCCCTGCCACGCGACTGCGCACACCGTCCGGGGTCACGGCCGTCTGAAGGGCGTTGAGGTTGACATCGAACAGCATGACGCCGAATCCGGACAGGAAGACGGACGCCGCCAAGGCTCCGGCCCGGAGCCCGGGCGCACCGTCCGCTGCGGCGGTGACCGCGATCGCGGCAGGGAACAGCACCGCACCCACGACGACGCTGCGCCCCACGCCGAACCGGCGTGAGACCGCCGGAGCGGCCACGGCGCCGAGGAGGGACCCCGTCGCGCCGACGCCGAACGCCGTCCCGATGAGCCCCGCGGACAGCCCGAGGTCCCGGTCGGCGAACAGCACGATCAGCCCGCTGCCCCCGATGAAGGTGAAGAAGTTGACGGTCGCACAGCACCCGAGGCTGCCCCGCAGCACGGGGTGACGGATGACGAACGCCAGTCCCTCCTTGGCACGCCGAGCGAGTGGAGGGGTCGCAGTGCCGACCTCGACGGGGTGTTCGTCGACCTGGACGCGGCCGAGCACGACCGCCGATACGAGAAACGTCAGGGCGTCGACGGCGAGGGTGAGGGGAGCGGCGAGGAGCTGGATCAGAGCACCGCCGACGGCCGGGCCGGCGACGTGCGACGCCGATCGTGCGGCGCTGAGCCTGCTGTTCGCGTCCACGTAGGAGGCGCGTGGTACGAGACCGGCGAAGAACGGCGGATAGGCGGTGTTGAACAGCACACCGGCAGTCCCCATGAGCACCGCCACGACGTACAGCTGATGGAGTGTCACTGCGTCCAGCAGATACGCCGCCGGGACGCTGAGCAGGACGGCGGCGCGCACCAGGTCGGCGAGGATCATCAGGCGGCGCTTGCGGACCTGGTGGTCGACCCACGCCCCCAGCAGGACGGCCAGCAGATTCGGGGTCCAGACGAGCGCGGTCAGCAGGGCGACCTGGCCGGCCGACGCGTTGAGAACACCGGCCGCGAGCAGGGGCAGGGCCAGCTCGGTGATCCGGTCGCCGAACTGTGAGATCGCGTGGCCCGCCCAGAAGCGGCGGAACCGCCGGTCCCGCCACGGCGGAGGCCCGGCGGTCCGCTTCGAGCCCCTCACTGTGATTCCCCGGGCCGCTCCTCGGGCCCCTCCGGCAGGACGTAGCGCAGCAGTTGGACGCCGCGGCCGTCGGCCGGCCGCTCGGCGGCGTCACGGGTGACGTAGGGCGCGAGCACCCGCTCGATCTCGTCCTCGATGGCGGCGAGTTCGTCGGCGGACACGACGAGGCGGGTGCTGGCCAGTCCCGCCCGTCTCGTCCACTCGGGTTCGAGCCCGGGCTCCACCTCGGCCGCCCATCTGCCCGGCAGGTCCGCGTGGCGGAGGAACAGCTGCCGCGACAGCAGCCGTGCGGCCGACCGCCCCTCCTCGTCGGCTCCGTCCAGCGGCGTCCCGAACCGGAAGCCGCGTGCCGCCGCCTCCCACCTCCGCCGGCGGCGGTCCGGTCCGGGCTCGCTGTCACGCACCAGCCCGAAACCGGCCAGGTGGCGCAGATGCCAGCTGGTCACCGACGGCGTCGCACCGACGTCGGGGGCGAGCTCCGTCGCGGTGGCGGGCCCGTGCCGCTGAAGACGGTCGAGGATCGCCAGACGCACAGGATGCGCCAACGCCCTCATCGCTTGAGGGTCCTTGATCTCGACATCGCCCAGGCGATTACTGGATTCCATGACGTGAGAGTCTTCTCTCATATTATCTGGGAGTCAACTCTCACGAATCCCTGGGGCGGGGAGGAGCGGCGATGCCCATCGGTTGACCTGGCGTCATGTGCCGCTGTCCACGGCCGCGTTCACCATTCGTTCACGGCCCGGATCCGTCCGCGGCATTCCCTCGCACGCCCAGGAGACCTACGCTCGGCCGCGAATCGACCCACGCCGTCACGTCGCCGTACGAGCGGCTCTGACAACGTTGTCCAACCTGCCGGAGGTATCCGAGAACATGCCCTCCAGACCGTCCGCGGCCCGGCGTATCGCCGCACGGACCGCCGCGATCCTCCTCACCGGCGCGCTCGCCGGTGCCGTCACTCCGCCCGCGGCCCAGGCCGGCGCGCTCGTCACGCGTCCCACCGCCTGGGTCGACCCGATGATCGGCACCTGGAACGGGGGCAACACGTACCCCGGCGCGGTCCGCCCGTACGGCATGATCGCCTGGTCGCCGACCAGCACCACGGGCGACCAGACGAGCACCGGGGCGGCCAACGGATACGAGTACGGGGTGACCCGGATGCGTGGACTGAGCCTCACCCATGTCAACGGCGCCGGGTGCAACCCCGGCGCCGCGGGGGACGTGCCGATCATGCCGTTCGTCGGCGACGTCAGCTCCTCGCCGTCCGCGGACACGAAGGACGCCGTCTACGCCTCCGGCTTCTCGCACGACGACGAGCGTGCCGTGCCCGGCCGCTACACGGTGGGGCTGGACTCGGGCGCCACCGCCGACCTCGCCGTGAGTGAGCGCGCGGGTGTGGCCGACTTCGGTTTCCCGGCCGGCAAGTCCGCCAACCTGCTCTTCCGGGTCTCCAACTCCCTCAACGGCAGCGAGGACGCCCGGGTCGAGATCGACACCGCCCACCGGAAGGTGACCGGTTCGGTGCTCACGGGGGCGTTCTGCGGCCGGCGTGCCAACGGCGGGACCAACAACCGAAAGAGCTACTACCGGCTGTACTTCAGTGCCTCGTTCGACCGCGACTTCGCGACCACCGGCACCTGGCACGACGGCACGCTCTCGCCGGGCGCCACCACCGCGAGCGGCGGCGAGGGGTATGCCACGGGGGCGGACCGCGCCGGGCGGGGGTCCGGCGGCTGGGTCGGCTTCGACACGTCCGGGGACGACGACGTCCGGATGCGGATCGGTATCTCCTACGTCAGCCAGGCAGGCGCCGAGGCCAACCTGCAGGAGGAGATCCCGCCGAGGGCGGGCGTCGACGACGTGGCCCGCGCCGGCTCCGCCGCCTGGGACCGTGAGCTCGCCTCCGTGCGGACCGGTGGCGGCAGCGACGCGCAGCGCACCGCGTTCTACACCGCCCTGTACCACTCCCTGATGCAGCCGAACCTGATCAGCGACACCGACGGCCGCTACCCCGGCATGGACGGGAAGCCGCACCGCGTGACACACGGTCAGAAGGCGCAGTACAGCAACTTCTCGGGCTGGGACCAGTACCGCGCACAGATCCAGCTGCTGGCGCTCCTCAAGCCCCGGATCGCGGGAGACTTCGCCCAGTCGCTGTACAACTTCGCCGGGCAGAACGACGGGGTGTGGGACCGCTGGGTGCACGTCAACGGGGCGACGCACGTCATGACGGGTGACCCCACGGCCGCCACCCTGGCGACCTTCTACGCCATGGGCGTGCGCAACTTCGACTACGAGGGTGCCTTCGAGTCCCTGGCCCGCCAGGCCACGGTCCCCCGGCCGGACGGCCTCTCCGACGCGGGCTGCCCCGGTCAGTGCACCGGCCAGCGGCCCAACCTGGCCCAGTACCTGGAGTCCCACTACGCGGCCCAGGACGTCTGCCACTGCTGGGGCGGTGCGGCGGAGACACTGGAGGACGCGGTCGCCGACGACGCGCTCGGCCGCTGGGCCCGCCTGCTCGGGCGTGACGAGGAGGCCGCAGCCTTCGAGGAGCGCGGCGGATGGTGGCGCAACGTGTTCAACCCCGATGCCGGTGACGGCGCCGGGACCACCGGCTACATCCAGGCGCGCAACCTCGACGGCTCCTGGGTGACCCCCTTCGCCCCGGGCAGCGACCGGGGCTTCGCGCAGGGCACCAGCGCCACCTACACCTGGATGGTCCCCCAGGACGTCCAAGGCCTCGCCGCCGCGATGGGCGGCCGGGAGGCGGCGGCGACGCGGCTGGACGGCTTCTTCCACAAGGCGGACGGTTCCTGGTCGGTCAAGGGCGGCGACGCGCTGCGCTACGACCCGACCAACGAGCCCGGTATCCACGCCCCTTGGCTCTACAACGCCATGGGGCAGCCGTGGAAGACCCAGGAGACCGTACGCGAGATCGTGAACACGGTGTACGGCACCGGCCCGCGCGGCCTGCCCGGCAACGACGACCTCGGCACCATGTCGGCCTGGTACGTCTTCTCGGCCCTGGGGCTCTACCCGCAGACTCCGGGCAGCGCGACCCTGCTGATCGGTGCGCCGCTCTTCCCGTCCGCGGTGCTGCGGCGGGCACAGGGCGGCGACATCACCCTCACTGCTCCCGAGGCGGATGCGACACATCCGTACATCGACGCGGTGAAGGTCGACGGACGGACGGCCGACAGGTCCTGGACGGACGCCCGGCTGGTGACCCGAGGAGGGGTGCTGGCCTTCCGGCTCGCGGACCGGCCGAACACCTCCTGGGCCACCGGACCTGCGGGTCTTCCGCAGTAATGCACCAACGGGGCCTGCCCCGCGGTCCGGTGGGCGGCTCGGCGCCGCTCACCGGGCCGGAGCCGCCCTGCGGGTGGGGCGGGACGGCCGTTAATTTTCTATCGTTGAAAATTCTCCCTGCACGACCGTTGTCAGGTGTTTGAGGCTGTGGCTCAATGTTCGACTATGTGCAGTGCTTCGCGGTTCGGAGCACTCCGGCTTCTTCGACGAGGACGACGCCTTGATACGACAACTTGCCCGCCCCCGCACCGTTTTGAGAACACTTGCCTGTACGGCGGCGCTGCTGCTCCCCGTGGGGGCGACCCTGGTCCCGGCCGCCGCCGCGGCACCCGCCGCGGAGGCGGCGGCCCCCACCGCCTCCGCGTTCGTGAAGGAGGACCCCTCCACCGAGGTGCACGGCCTCAAGGGTGAGTACTTCGCGATGTCCGCCCCTGGTGCCCGCGACTTCGCCGAGCTCGGTGCCACGGCTCTGGACCCGGAGATCAACTTTCCCGGACTGACCGGTGCCTTCGAGTCGGCCACGGGGAGGACCGAGAACACCACCGCCCGCTGGACGGGGCAGATCGCGGCCCCCGAGGACGGCGACTACACCTTCTCCGCCATCGGGGACAACGGCTTCCGCCTCTTCATCGACGACAAGGCCGTCATCGACCACTGGGAGCCGGACTGGGACAAGGAGCAGACCAGCAAGCCCGTCACCCTCAAGGCCGGTGAACAGCACACCTTCCGGCTGGAGATGTTCCAGGACACCGGCGGGGCGAACATGTTCCTGCGCTGGTCGAGCGCGAAGCTCGCCAAGCAGATCGTCCCCGAGTCCGCGTTCACCCCGCCGGCCGACTTCGAGGTCTACCCGGTCGGGCTGAGCGTCGCGGAGGACGGCCTGAAGGTGCAGGCGACCTTCGACCACGAGGTCAGCGGCCTCCAGGACGTGAAGGGCCACCTCGGCATCGAGGCGGACACCACGCCGATGCCGGTGAAGTCGGTCGTCAGGGCCTCGAACAACCGCAAGGCGCTCATCGTCACCCTGGGCGGAGCTGTCCAGAAGAACCAGCAGGTCAGGTTCGCGTACGACGGTGAGGGCGGCCTGAAGAACGGCGACGAGACCGTCCCGGAGATCAGCCGCAGGGCGAAGAACCTCTCCACGCACCGGCTTCTCACCCCGTGGGGCGAGAAGGTGAACCCCAAGAACCCGCTGCCCGAGTACCCCCGCCCGCAGCAGGTGCGCGACGACTGGAAGAACCTCAACGGTCCCTGGGAGTTCGCGGGAGCCACCGCCGACGAGAAGCCGGTCTTCGGCAAGTCGCTCGACGAGCGCATCACCGTGCCGTACCCCGTCGAGTCCCAGCTCTCCGGGCTGGAACGCCACGAGGACCACATGTTCTACCGCAAGCTGGTCACCGTGCCGAAGAGCTGGTCGGTCGGCAAGCGGAGCAGTGACGAACGCCTGAAGCTCAACTTCGGCGCCGTCGACTACCACGCGCGCGTCTGGGTGAACGGCAAGCAGGTCGCCGAGCACACCGGCGGCTACACCGCCTTCAGCGCCGACATCACGGACGCCCTCAAGGGCAGCGGTCCCCAGGAGATCGTGGTCGCGGTCACCGACACCACCGGTGCCGACCAGCCCACGGGCAAGCAGTCCGCCAACCCCAGCGGCATCTTCTACACCGCCTCCTCCGGTATCTGGCAGACCGTCTGGATGGAGCCCGTCGCCCCCGCGGCCGTCGACTCCCTCACCACCACGCCCGACATCGACAAGGGCAGTCTCGCCCTGACGGTCAACTCCGAGTCCGCCTCGAAGTCCGCCCGTGTCACCGCCGTCGCCCGTGACAAGAAGGGCAAGGTCGTCGGGACCGTCACCGGACCGGCCAACGGCGAGCTGAGCCTCCCGGTCGCCAAGCAGCACCTCTGGACGCCGGACGACCCGTACCTGTACGACCTCGAGGTCACCCTCAAGGACGGCCGCTCCAAGGACACCGTCGACAGCTACTTCGGCATGCGTTCCTTCGGCGTCGCGAAGGTCGGCGGCTACCAGAAGCTGGTGCTCAACGGGAAGCCGTTCTTCTCCCTCGCCCAGCTCGACCAGGGCTTCTACCCCGACGGTCTGAACACGGCTCCCAGCGACTCCGCCCTGCTCTTCGACCTGAAGGCGCAGAAGGACCTCGGCTTCAACTCCGTGCGCAAGCACATCAAGGTCGAGCCCGCCCGCTGGTACTACCACGCCGACCAGCTCGGTCTGCTGGTCTGGCAGGACTTCGTCTCCGGCAACATCACCGGTGAGAAGGGCCAGAAGGCCTTCCTCGACCAGGGTGCCGAGATGATGGAGCAGCTGCACAACTACCCGTCGATCGGCGCCTGGATCGTCTTCAACGAGGGCTGGGGCGAGTGGGACCGCACCGAGACCGGGAAGATCACCGAGAAGGTCCAGGCCGCCGACCCCTCCCGGGTCGTCAACGCCCACAGTGGTGTCAACTGCTGCAACTCCAAGGGTGACAGCGGCAAGGGCGACATCATCGACCACCACGACTACAACAACACCGACCCTGCCTTCCCGGACGGGAACCGTGCGGCGATGGACGGTGAGCACGGCGGCTTCACCCTCCGGATGCCCGGAAACATGTGGCCGGGTGCCCCCACCGCGATCTACAGCGGTGTCGCCGACAAGGACGCGCTGACCGCCAAGTACGTCGACAACACCCGTACGTACTACCTGGACGCGGCCCGCGCCGAGCTCTCCGGCTCCATCTACACCCAGGTGACCGACCTCGAGAACGAGCTCAACGGTCTCTGGACGTACGACCGCCGCGAGATCAAGGTCGACCCCAAGAAGGTACGGAAGATCAACCAGGAGGTCATCGCGGCCGGCGCCGCCGCGGGTGAGCGCGACGAGGTCAAGGGCGGCGGTGCCTGGTCACTCGACGAGAACAAGGGGACCACGGCGGCCGACAGCGGCCCGAACCACAAGGACCTCACCCTCTCGGAGGGGACGTCGTGGACGCCCGGCGTGCAGGGCTCGGCGCTGAAGTTCAACGGTGAGGGCCAGTACGCCGAGACCGACGGCCCGGTGGTCGACACGACCGGTGACTACACCGTCTCCGCCTGGGCCTCGCTCGACGCGCTTCCGGGCAACTACGGCACCGTCGTCAGCCAGGACGGCCGGCGCCAGGAGAACCCGTTCTACCTCCAGTACGGCCAGGGCGGCTTCGCCTTCTCCACCCCGGGCGCCCACCGGGCCCGCCTGGAGATCAAGCCCGAACTCGGCAGGTGGTACCACCTGGTCGGCGTGCGCAGCGGTGACCAGATCAAGCTGTACGTCGACGGGAAGCTCGCCCAGACGGCGGAGGCGGGCAGCGCCGACGTCAGCAGCGGTGCGCTCTCCGTCGGCCGCGCCAAGTGGTCGGGCGGCAACACCGACTTCTGGAACGGCTCGGTCGACCAGGTGAAGGTGTTCGACAAGGCGCTCACCGACCAGGAGGTGACCGCGCTCCACGACGGCGAACAGCCGTAAGGAGCACACCCCGCAGGACCGCTCCCGGCAGTGTGTGCACGCGCCGCACTGCCGGGAGCTCCGCGCTGTCCGTCGACGGTGCTCCCACGGGGCCGCCGCCGGACACCGCACGCGGGCTGCTCCGTCACACCGGGGCGACCGCGGCTCCGGTGCTCTCCCGCGCCAGCACACGGTGCGGGACCACGATCCGCCGTGCGGGCAGGGTGTCGAGGCGTCCGAAGACGCGTTCGGTCAGGCACTGCACCGCGCGTTCGGCGATCTGCTCCCGGTCCGGGGCGATCGTCGTGAGGGAGGGGGCGGCGAATCTGCCGTCCTCGATGTCGTCGAACCCCATCAGCGCCAGATCCTCCGGCACCCGCACGCCCTGCTCCGCCGCCACGCGCAGTGCGCCCAGGGCGAGTTCGTCACTGAAGCAGAAGACGGCGTCGGGAGGCGCGGGCAGTTCCAGCAGTTCACGCAAGGCCCGAGCCCCCTCCGCCCGGTGCAGGTCGGCCACCTCCACCTCGGCCACCGGGCTCAGGCCGGCCTCCCGTACGCCGTGCCGGAAGCCCTCGGCGCGCAGTTCGGCCGTGCCGTGGCCCAGTCCGGACTGGAGGCCGATCGCGGCGATGCGCCGACGGCCCCGCGCGACCAGATGACGGGCGGCGTCCCTGGCCGCCTCCACGTTGTCCAGGGCGACATGGTCGATGGTCCCGTGCGGCTCCAGCTCGCCCAGGACCACCAGCGGCAGGCCCCCGGCGAGCGAGGCCAGGTCGGCCGGCGAGGTGGACCAGGGGCTGATGATCATGCCGTCGACCTGGTGCCCCCCGGAACCGTCGAGCAGCCGCCGTTCCAGATCGGGCCGCCCCCCGGTCCGCTCCAGGAGTACCGTCCACCCGCGCTCCTGTGCCGCGTCGATGAGAAGACCCGCCAGTGCGCCGAAGTAGGGGGAGTGGATCTCGGGCACGACCACCCCGATGAGACCGGTGCGTCCCTGCCGGAGGTTGCGGGCTGCCAGGTTGGGGCGGTAGCCGAGCTCCTCCACCGCCGCCATGACCCGGGCGCGTGTCGCCGGGGCCACGGCCGCGGCGTTGCTGACCACGTTGGAGACGGTCCGGACGGACACGCCGGCGAGCGCGGCGACGTCCTTGAGTCTCGCTGCCACGGCGGTGCGCTCCTGTCGCTCTGCGCGGGGCCCGGACCTCGGCCGCCACCTCCGCGGTGAGCACCGTAACAGCCCCTGTCCACCTCGGCGCACCTTCCCTCTTGCTTCGTTGTTTGCAACGTTGCAACATGGGGGTGGCAGGCGAGGAGCATGCGGAACGTGCCCGTGCGGCCCGCGTGTCGACCCGCTGCCCCGACGAGAGGAACCACTGCCATGACCGACGCCCCGACCGCCGCCCCCCGCCTCGACGCCGCCGTACGGGACCTGTACACGGACGGCATCACGGCGTGCCGGGGCGCCTTCACCCCGCAGTGGGCCGACGCGATGCGCGAGGACATCGGGACGGCCTTCGCCGAGGCGCGCGGCAGGGAGGGCGGAGCGGTCGGCAGGGGCCCCCACCGCTACTACGTCGAGATCCACCCCGAGCAGCTCCGGGGCTTCGTGGACCTCGTCGACCATCCGTGGGTGCGCGCCGTGTCCGAGGCCGTCCTGGGACCCGACTACCGGATCGTCGAGCTGGGCTTCGACGTCCCCCTCGCCGGAGCGGTGAACCAGCCCTGGCACCGGGACTTCCCCATGCCGGAGGCCACCCGTGGCGAACGCCGGCTGACCTCGCTCGCCTTCAACCTCACGGCCGTCGACACACGGGAGGACATGGGACCGTTCGAGATCGCGCCCGGCACCCAGTGGGACGACGACGCGGACTTCGGTCACGGCATGTTCCCGACCCGGGACACCTACCCGCGCTACGAGGGGCTCGCCGAGCGGAAGCACCCCCGCAGGGGCGACATCTCGGCCCGGTCCGCCCTGACGGTCCACCGGGGCACGGCCAACCGGTCCCCCGACTCCCGGCCGGTCCTGGTGCTCGGCGTCGACGCGCCGGGGGCGGGCAACGACGCGCAGCACGACATGGCGGTGACGAGGGAGTACTGGGCATCGCTGCCCGGGCGGGTGCGGGCCCATCTCCACTGCCCGGTCGTGGAGGTGCTGGCCCCGATCGTGCAGAAGCACACCATCGAAGGCCTGGTGATGGGTGACGCCTGACGTCCCGGACGGCCCTGCGGGGCCTGCCCGGTGCCGGGGGAGCGGCCCTGTGGGGCCACGGCGGACGTGTGCGGGCGGGCCCGGTGGCGGCGCGGGGTGCGCCGCCACCGGGCCCGCCGGTGCGCTACTGCGTGTGCCGGAGCGGTGTCACGGCGCCCAGGGGGCGTCCACCGACCAGGTCGTGTCCTCGGTGAAGGTCGCCGCGTTGTCCCACGCATGCCCGCCGCCGGGGGTGGCCAGCCACACCTCGGAGCCGATGTGCCGCATGTAGCTGCCGGGCAGGTTCGCGCTGGAGAACCTCACCCCGCCGCTGCCCGCGACCGCGCACCAGGTGGCGTCGGCCTTGAAGAGGGCCGAGCCGTCGTTCGCGTCGCGGCGGACCCGGAAGTCCCGGTGCCGGAGGTACTCACCGGGGTAGTTGCGCGACTCCAGCGAATAGCAGTTGCTGTTCGCCAGACCGGTGACGACCTTCCAGGTGGCGTCGCTCTTCAGCAGCGCGCTGCTCGCACCGTCGACGACCGCGGTGTAGGCGAGCGCCTCGGAGTGCCGCAGGTACTTGTTCGTGTGACCGGGCGTGGTGACCCGGAGCGACTTGTACTGCCCCGTGGGCAGGGTGACGGGCGGGGCGGGCGTCTTCGACGCCTGGATGAGGGCCTGGTTGGCGGCCTTCACCCGGGCGGTGTCGACCTTGACCACCTGGCGGTCGTAGGTGAGCAGCCCGTTCGCCTCGTTCTCGACGTCGGTGATCTCCGTGTAGACGGAGGCCGAGAGCCCGGCCGGGAGCTGCCCGACACGGATGCTGTCGAGGAGTCCGACGAAGCGGTTGTTCAGGGCCGCGACGCTCGCCTGGTCCTCGTAGCTGAAGCCGCCGCCCGGGTACCACTCGTGGCCCGGCACCTTCCAGCCCAGTCCGCCGAACTCGCCGAGGACGGCGGCTCTGGTGGCGGTGGGTGAGGTGTTGCCCGGTCCGACGTAGATGTGGTTGTCGACCACGTCACCATTGCCGCCGTCCACGGAACCGCAGCAGTTCACCCCGCTCATGTTGTTCACCAGCCGGGACGGGTCGTACGCCTTGACCTCGTTCGCGATCCGGGCCTGGTCGTACTGGCCCCAGCCCTCGTTCTGGTTCACCCACATGACCAGCGACGGCGAGCTGCGGTGCTGGTCGATGACCGCGTGGTACTCGGCCTCCCACTGCGTCCGTGCCGCGCTGTCGGGGCTCTTGCCGGTGTCCATCGCCGGCATGTCCTGCCAGACGAGGAGGCCCAGCTTGTCCGCCCAGTAGAACCAGCGCTGCGGCTCCACCTTGATGTGCTTGCGGACCATGTTGAAGCCCAGGTCCTTGTGCGCCTGGAGATCCGACCTGAGGGCGGCGTCGGTGGGCGCGGTGTAGATGCCGTCGGGCCAGTAGCCCTGGTCCAGCGTGCCCGTCTGGAAGACGAACTTCCCGTTGAGGACGGGGCGCAGGATGTTGTCCACCTTCGCGATCGCGATCGACCGCATGCCCGCGTAGCTGCCGACCGTGTCCACCACGGTCGTGCCGTCCAGCAGGTCGGCGCGCACGTCGTAGAGGAAGGGGTCGTCCGGGCTCCACAGCCGGGTGCCTGGCACCGGGACGGAGATCTCCGAGCCGGGCGCCCCCGTCGCCGTACCCACGACGGTGCCGCCGCTGGAGACGGTGACCCGGGCGGTCCGGCCGCTGCCGGCCGCCACCTGCACCTTGACCCGCAGGGTGCTGTCGCCCAGGTTCGGCGTCATGTCCAGGCGGGTGACGTGCGACGCCGCGACGGGCTCCAGCCAGACCGTCTGCCAGATACCGGAGGCCGCCGTGTAGAAGATCCCGCCGCCCGCGTGGGGGTTCACGTCGTTGATCCGCTGCTTGCCGACGGCCTGGCCACCGGTCTGCGTCGGGTCGTACACGGAGACCACGATCGTGTTCGTGCCCCCGTTGAGCTGGGGTGTGATGTCGTACGAGAACGAGTCGAAGCCGCCCTTGTGCGCCCCGACCTGGGTGCCGTTGACCCAGACGGTGCTCTGCCAGTCGGAGGCGCCGAAGTTGAGCACCGTCCGGCGGCCGTTCCAGTTCGCCGGCACGGTGAAGGTGCGCTTGTACCAGAGCTTGTCGTTCTCGGTGATCTTCCGCTTGATCCCGGAGAGCGAGGACTCCGCGACGAACGGGACCCGGATCTGCTCCGAGAAGGACGCCGGCTGCCCCGCGTCACGGCCGGTCACCGCGAAGTCCCAGATGCCGTTGAGATTGGCCCAGTCGGGACGGGTGAGCTGGGGGCGCGGGTACTCGGGAAGCGGGTTGTCGACGGACACCTGGTTCGTCCAGGGCGTCGTCATCGGGGCCGGCTTCGGCGTCCAGGCGGCGGGCGCGGCGGCCGCCGGGGCGGTGGCCGCCCCGACGAGCGCGGTGGCGAGAAGTGCCATCAGGCCGGTACCGGCCGTTAACCGTCTCCACCAGGTGCGGGGACGTGGTGCGGGTGCGGGCTTCATCCGAGGATCTCCTTGAGGAGGGAAGGACTCCCCGCGCCGGAGTGGCGCGGGGAGTGGCTCAGAAGTGGTCCGGAAGGCGGGCTGCTCCTCAGAGCAGCCGCCAGAGGTGGTCCGCGGTGCCGTTGTCGTCGTACTGGACGACATGGGCGCTGTCGGCGCCGGACATGCCGTCCACGCCCAGCACCTTGCCCGAGTTGCGGTTGCGGACCCGGTACCAGCCACCGCCGTCCGGCACGAGCTGCCAGAGGTGGTCCGCCGTGTCGTTGTCGTCGAACTGGACGACGTGGGCGCTGTTCGCGGTGGACATCAGGTCGACGCCGAGCACCTTGCCGGAGTGCTGGTTGCGGATGCGGTACCAGCCGTCCCCGTTTGCCACCAGACGCCAGAGGTGGTCGGCCGTCCCGGTGTCACCGAACTGGACGACGTGGGCACTGTTGGCGGTCGACATGCCGTCCACGCCCAGCACCTTGCCGGAGTTCCGGTTGGCGATCCGGTACCAGCGGTCCGCGAGCCACGGCGCCGCGTCCGGGCTCGCCGTCGGGAAGGACGTGATCCGCAGCCGCGCCGCGCCCATCGGCACGAGCGTGACCTCCTCGACCGGCTCGGTGCTGCGCGCGGGACTCGCCTGGAGCGGCGCCACCACGTGCTCGCTGTCGGCGCTCCACTCGGGGATGCGGCGGGCGCGCGCGGTCATGACGAGCGGCGTGTTCTCCAGGGTGAAGGGATTGTCACCGGGTGCGCGGCCGGTGGATCGGTGGTGGAGCGAGTCCGTCGGGCGTGCGCTGTCCAGGACGAGGCCGTAGTTCCACGGGGTGGTGGCGTGGACGGCGTACTCCGGGAACTGCGTGGTGCCGCCGATGCGCTCGTACGTCTCCCCGATGCGCAGGGAGTAGGTCAGCGGCCCGTGGTCGACGCTGACCGAGCCGTGGTTGCCCGTCCAGGTGCGCACGGTGGTCCGCTGCGGCAGACGCAGGGTGACCTTGTCGCCGTCGGACCAGGTCCGGTCGATCCGGGTGAACGCGGGGCCGGCCGGGGCGGTGACCCGCTGCCCGTTCACCCGGACGTCGGGCTCGGCGCACCAGGCCGGGACGCGCAGCACCAGGGGGAAGCGCAGTTGCTTCGGAGCCCTGAGGGAGAGGGTGACGGTGTCCGCGAAGGGGTAGCCGGTCTCCTCCGTGAAGGTGACCTCCGTGCCGTCCGCGACCTTCGCGGTGACCTCGCAGGGTGCGTACATCGCCGCGGCGAGACCGTTGTCCGGGGTGGCCAGCCAGAGCTCCTCGGTGAAGTAGGGCCAGCCCATGCCGTAGTTGTGCGGGCAGCAGCGGTACTGGTCGACGCCCGGCAGGAACGCCTGCATGGCGAAGCCGTTCTGGAACTGACGGTCCTTCTTGGGGACGTTGTCCAGGTCGACGCTGTTCGCACTCGTGACGTAGTGGATCGCCTTCCCGGACGGGTCCAGGGAGGCGGGCAGCGAGTTGAACGCCAGTTCCTCGCAGCGGTCCGCCCACAGCGGGTCGCCCGTGATCCGGGTGAGCAGCTGGTGGCTCGCCATGAACTCGACGATCCCGCAGGTCTCGAAGCCCTGCCGGGGGTCCCCGTGTCCCGGCCGGGCGTTCTCGTCCCCGGCGAAGCCGCCCCCGGGGAACTGCCCGTACTGGTCCATGGCCTTGGCGTACGTCCCGTAGGTGTCCCGGGTGTCCTGCTGAGCGCCGCTGCGCAGGGCGTACTGGGCGGGTTCGCGGAAACCCTGGGCGATGTTGACGTTGTGCGGGTTGACCAGGTTGTCGCCCCAGTCGGCCCCGTAACGGTGGATCTTGTCGGCGAGGTCGAGCAGGAAGGTGTCACCGGTGCGGTTGAACAGCCAGTACACGCTGTCCAGGCCGTCGCCCCAGCGCAGCGCGATCCAGCTGGTGTTGAAGGCTCCGGGGCCCTGGGCGTTCATGTAGCGGAAGAACCTGCTGAGGAACGGGATGATCCGGCTGTCGCCGTTGTACTCCTGCCAGGAGCGCAGCGCCTGGACCAGGGGCAGGAAGGGCCAGAAGTCGGGGCCGCCGTTGAGCGAGGTCCGCAGGGCCTTCGGGCCGAAGAAACCGTCGGACTGCTGGGTCGCGAGGATCGCGTCGATCCACTTCCGGGCGCCGGCCAGGGCCTTCGCGTCACCGGTGACGATGGCCAGGTCCGTGTATCCGCGCAGCCAGTAGGGGACTTCCTCCCAGCCGCCCTTGTCGGGCCTGACCCAGCCGGACCCGGCGAAGTCGAGGAAGTGGGAGAACTCCTCGTACCGGCCGCAGAGGCCGTCCAGCTGCATCCGGAGCTGGCCGGCCAGCCATCCCCTGGCGGCGACCCGCCCGGGCGGCAGCTTCAGGAAGGCCGTCGGGTGCAGCGGCGCGGCGTTGGGGGAGTAGTGGCCGCCGGGCGCCGCGGCCATCACGCCGTCGGCCGCCGTCGCGGTGGAGGACCAGCGGCCGCCCGCGGTGACCGCGGCGGCGGTGGCCAGGGCACCGGTCATGAGTTGTCTGCGGTTCAGGGGCATCGTGTGGGGACTCCGCTTCTGCTCTGCCGGACAGGGGTGGGGTGACCGGCCCGGACGGGACCGGTGCATGGCGAAGGAGGCCGTCGCGCCCGGAGCTGATGGAGCGACAACCTCTCTGCAACGTTGGAAAATTGATGTCGGCGGTATGACAGCACGCGGTCAAGCCGGTGTCCAGAGGGAGCGCAGTACCTGGTGCCGTACCGCCCCGCCGAGCGGCCCGCCCCGTGCCGACACATTTTGGAAACGCATCGACAACTCTCTTGCCGCCTGCGCCGCCGCGCCTATATAACGTTGTAAACCGAGCCGCCGAGAGGCCGAAAAAGCCCTCACGGCCCCCCGTTTCCGCAGCTGGAAGCGGGTTCGTGAGGGATACGTAGTCATCTGCCGCCGAGCGGCCGATGCACCGTCCCGCCATGCCCGACCGCACGCCGAACGGCGTGCCGTCACCTCGCCAAGGAGCGTCCCGCGCATGATGACCCAGCGTCGATCCCGTACCCTCGCAGCGGCCTGCCTGCTCGCCGCCACCGCCACGCTGGCCGTTTCCGGCTGCTCCAAGTCGGAGACCTCGGACAACGCGGGCGGTGACAGCAGCCAGGGAGCACAGGCGGCCAAGTCCCCCGAGGCCGCCTCCGGCCCCGGCTGCTCGCTGCAGACCTACGGCGCGCCCAAGATCGACCTCAAGGACGCGGTGGTCGGCTTCTCCCAGTCGGAGAAGGAGGCCAACCCCTTCCGTATCGCGGAGACCCAGTCCATCAAGGACGAGGCCGCCAAGGTCGGCGTCAAGAAGCTGCTCACCACCAACGCGCAGTCGCAGCTGTCCAAGCAGATCAGCGACATCCAGGACATGCTGTCGCAGGGTGCCCAGTTCCTCATCATCGCCCCGCTGAACTCCGACGGCCTCGAGCCGGCGCTCAAGGCCGCGGCGGCGAAGAAGGTGCCCGTCCTCACCATCGACCGCAAGGTCAACTCCCAGGCGTGCAAGGACTACGTGGCCTTCCTCGGCTCCGACTTCGTCGAGCAGGGCAAGCGCGCCGCCGACGCGATGATCAAGGCGACCGACGGCAAGGGCAAGGTCGCGATCCTCCTCGGCGCCTCCGGCAACAACGTGACCACCGACCGGACCAAGGGCTTCGTCGACCAGATCAAGGCCGAGGCCCCCGGGATCGAGATCGTCGCCCAGCAGACCGGTGAGTTCGCCCGTGACAAGGGCCAGCAGGTCATGGAGCAGCTGATCCAGTCCAAGCCCGACATCACCGCCGTCTACGCCGAGAACGACGAGATGGGCCTCGGCGCCGTCACCGCGCTGAAGGCCGCAGGCAAGAAGCCCGGCAAGGACGTCAAGATCGTCTCGGTCGACGGCACCCGCAACGCCGTGCAGGCCCTGGTCAACGGCGAGTACAACGCCGTCATCGAGTCCAACCCGCGCTTCGGACCGCTGGCCTTCGCGACCGCCCAGAAGTTCTACGGCGGCGAGGAGATCCCCGAGAACGTCATCATCAGCGACCGCGCCTACGACGAGACCAACGCCAAGGAATCGCTCGGCGGGGCGTACTGATCCGCTCCTGAACCCAACGGCCCCGGCCGCCGCGGCACCCTGACCGGGCCACGGCGGCCCCCGGGCCCTCCTCCTTGGACAGCGGAAGGCCGAGAACACCCATGGCACCACCCGAAGCAGTACCTCAGGCACCGGAGGCGGCCGTGCCGACGGCCCCCGCCGTGCTCGAAGCCCGCTCGGTGAGCAAACGGTTCCCCGGCGTCGTCGCCCTCGACGACGTCAGCTTCTCCCTGCGCGCGGGGGAGACCCACGCCCTGGTCGGGGAGAACGGCGCCGGCAAGTCCACCCTCATCAAGGTGCTGACCGGTGTCTACCGGCCGGACGGGGGCGAACTGCGGATGACGGGTGGACCCGTCAGGTTCGCCCGGCCGTTCGAGGCACAGCAGGCCGGTATCTCCACGATCTACCAGGAGGTCAACCTCGTCCCGCTGATGAGCGTGGCGCGGAACATCTTCCTGGGGCGTGAGCCCCGCAACCGCTTCGGCCTCATCGACTTCGGGCGCATGCACCGGGAGACCGGCGAACTGCTCGACGGCTTCGGCGTACGCGTGGACCCCCGCCGCCCGCTGCACACCCTCGGTGTCGGCACCCAGCAGATGGTCGCCCTCGCGCGCGCGGTCTCCGTCAACGCCCAGGTCGTCATCATGGACGAGCCCACCTCCTCGCTCGAACCGCGTGAGGTGGAGACCCTCTTCCGCGTCATCGAACGCCTGCGCGGCCAGGGCATCGCCGTCCTCTACGTCAGCCACCGCATGGACGAGCTCTACCGGATCTGCGACCGGGTCACCGTGCTGCGCGACGGCCGGCACATCCACACCGGCGACCTCGCCGATCTCGACCGGATGCAGCTCGTGTCCATGATGCTCGGCCGCGACCTCTCCGAGGTGCGGCGCTCCGGCGTCACGAACTTCGCCGCGGAGGGGCACGAGGCGGCCCGTACGCCCGTCCTCACCGCGACCGGCCTCTCCAGCCGGCTCCAGCTCCACGACATATCCGTGTCCCTGTACGCGGGAGAGGTGCTCGGCCTCGGCGGCCTCCTCGGCTCCGGCCGCAGCGAGACGGCGAAGGCCCTGTCCGGTGCGCTGCCCCTGGACGCGGGCGAACTCACCGTCGACGGCACCACCCTGAAGCGCCTCACCCCGGCCGCCGCGATCCGCGCCGGCATCAGCCTGCTGCCCGAGGACCGCAAGGCCGAAGGCATCGTGCCCGGCCTCTCCGTCCGCGAGAACATCGTGCTGGCCGCCATGCCCCGCCTCTCCAGGGCCGGCGTCGTCTCGCGCGCCAAGCAGGACCGGATCGTCGACATCTTCATGAAGCGCCTGCGGATCAAGGCGTCGAGCCCCGAGCAGAAGGTCGGGGAGCTCTCCGGCGGCAACCAGCAGAAGGTCCTGCTCGCCCGCTGGCTCTGCCTGGAACCCAAGGTCCTCCTGCTCGACGAACCCACCCGCGGCATCGACGTCGGGGCCAAGGCCGAGGTGCAGAGCCTCATCGACGACCTCGCCCGCGAAGGCCTCGCCGTCCTGCTCATCTCCTCCGACATCGAGGAGCTCATCGAAGGCGCCGACCGGATCGTCGTCCTGCGCGGCGGGGCGGTCGCGGGCGAACTGTCGGGCGACGACGTGGCCGAGGACAGGCTGCTCGAAGTGCTCGCCGACCACGCACCGGAGCCGGACAGGGACCCGGCCGCCCAGGAGGACCCCCGATGACCGACACCGCCGTGGCCCCGCCCACGAAGAGCGACCCGCCCCGCACCCCCGCGAGCCACCTGGCCCGGCTGCGCGACCCCGCCTGGTACCAGCGGTACGGCGTGTACGTCGCCGTGGCGGTGGTGCTGCTCTTCAACGCGCTGTTCACCGAACACTTCATGACCGCCGACAACTTCCGCACCCAGCTCGTCCAGGTCGCCCCCATCGTCATCGTCGCCCTGGGCATGGCCCTGGTCATCGGGACCGAGGGCGTCGACCTGTCCGTCGGCTCGACCATGGCGCTCGCCGCCGCGTTCCTCCCGCTGTACCTCGGCTACGGACTCGTACCCGCGCTCGTCGTCTCGCTCCTGGCCGGCGCGGTCGTCGGAGCCGTCAACGGGGCCCTCGTCTCACTCGTCGGGCTCCAGCCCATCGTGGCCACGCTCGCCCTCTTCGTGGGAGGCCGGGGACTCGCCCTGGTCATGGCCGACGGCCAGCTCAAGCAGATCGTCAACCCGGACCTGCTGTCGCTGGGCACCGGCTCCTTCCTCGGAGTCCCGCTGGTCGTCTGGATCGCGGGCGTGCTCGCCGTCGCCGTCGCCTTCCTGGTGCAGCGCACCACCTTCGGCCGGCAGATCGTCGCCGTGGGCGGCAACCGCTCCGCCGCCGCGCTCGCCGGACTGCCCGTCAAACGGGTCCTCATCGGCGTGTACGTGCTCTGCGGCGTGCTCGCCGCGCTCGCCGGCATCCTCGCCACGGCCCGGCTCACCGCGAGCGACCCGTCCTCGCTCGGCACCCTCATGGAACTCTCCGCCATCACGGCGGTCGTGGTCGGCGGCACCCCCCTCAACGGGGGATCCGTCCGGGTGCTCGGCACCGTCGCAGGCGCCCTGCTCATGCAGCTGCTGCGCGCCACCCTCGTCAAGCACGACCTGCCCGACTCCACCGCACAGATCGCCCAGGCGGCCATCATCATCGCCGCCGTCTACGTCGCCCGGGAGCGTCGGTCCCGATGAACGAAACCAAGCCCATCACCGTCGCCCCGGCCCCGGTGCCGACGAAGACGCCCGCGGCCCGCCCGGCCGCCCGCCCCGAGCAGACCGGCCGGCAGCGCGCCGCCGAACTCCTGCAACGCCAGGGGGTCCTCGCGGTCCTGCTGACCGTCGTGATCGCCGCGTCGTTCATCTACCCGACCTTCGCGTCCCTGGACAACGCCCGCGGTGTCACCATCCAGGCGTCCTTCCTCGCCGTGGTCGCGCTCGGCATGACGATGGTCATCATCACCGGCGGCATCGACCTGTCCGTCGGATCGGTCTTCGCCCTCGGGGGAGTCCTCGCCGCCTGGGCCTCTCAGTACGGCTTCCTCGCGGCGCTGCTGCTCCCCCTCGTGGTGTGCGGGGGGATCGGCCTGCTCAACGGCCTCCTCATCGCCCGGGGCAACATGGCCCCCTTCATCGTCACCCTCGCCACCCTGCTGGGCGCCCGAGGGCTCCTGCTCGCGCTCACCGACGAGGGTGCCACCACCTACCTCGTGCCCAAGGACTCCGCCTTCGGCGAGCTCGGCCAGGGCAGCGTCTGGGGCTTCGGATACCCGATCCTCATCGCCCTGGTGCTCTTCGGGGCCGGCGGACTCGTCCTGCAGCGCACCTCGTTCGGACAGACGCTCTTCGCGGTCGGCGGCAGCAGTGACGCGGCGACCCTGATGGGCCTCCCCGTCGCCCGGACGAAGATCCTCGTCTACACCCTCAGCGGCCTCCTCGCCGGTCTCGCCGGCGCCCTGAACGCCGCCCGGCTGTCCTCCGGCGTCACCATCGTCGGCGTGGGGATGGAACTCGACGCGATCTCCGCCGTCGTCATCGGCGGCACGCTCCTCGTCGGAGGCGCCGGATCCATCAGCGGAACCCTCTGGGGTGTGCTGCTGCTGGCCGTCATCCAGAACCTGATCAACCAGATCGGCTCGCTCAACTCCTCGTACCAGTCGGTGGTGAGCGGCGGCTTCCTTATCGTTGTCGTGGTGGCCCAGCGCTATCTCGCGCGCAGTCGCAGAAGCACCTGACGACGAGCCGGCCCCACCGGGCCGGACCTCAGAACCGAGCCGAGCCGAGCCGAACCAAGGAGTGCCGTGGGCGTCAGCCTCAAGGACGTTGCACATCGGGCAGGCGTGTCCATCAAGACCGTGTCGAACGTGGTGAACAACTACCAGCACGTCACACCGGCCATGCGCGCCAAGGTGCAGAAGGCGATCGACGAGCTCGGCTACCGGCCGAACCTCACCGCCCGCCACCTGCGCAAGGGCCGCACGGGCATCATCGCCCTCGCCGTCCCCGAATTCGGCAACCCGTACTTCGCCGAGCTGGCCGGAGCGGTCATCGACGCGGCCGCCCGGCACGACTACACGGTCCTGGTCGACCACACCGCCGGCCTCAGGGAGAAGGAGCTCCTGGTCAGCCAGGGCTTCCGGTCCCATGTGATCGACGGCCTCATCCTCAGCCCGATCCACCTGGAGACCGAGGACCTCATGGCGCGCACCGAGACGGCGCCGCTGGTCCTGCTGGGCGAACGCGAGTACGAGGCGCCCTACGACCACATCGCCATCGACAACGTCGCCGCGGCCCGCGCGGCCGTGCGCCACCTCGTCGGCCAGGGCAACCGGCGCATCGCCTTCCTCGGATCGCGTACGGGGCGGGAACGCCAGCCCGCCCATCTGCGTCTGAGGGGCTGGCGCGAGGAGCTCGCGGCTTCCGGCATCACCCCCGACGAGTCCCTCGTCGTGGTCACCGACGGCTACGGCCGCGAGGACGGGGCCGCCGGCATGGCGCGGCTCCTGGACCGGGAGGACCGGCCCGACGCCGTGTTCGCGTACAACGACCTCATCGCCATCGGGGCGATGCGGACCCTCACCGAACGCGGCCTGCGGATCCCGGAGGACGTGGCCGTCGTCGGCTTCGACGACATCGAGGAGAGCCGCTACACGACCGTCACACTCACCACCATCGCCCCCGACAAGGAGGCCATCGCACGCCTCGCCGTCGACAGCCTCGTCGAACAGCTCTCCGGCGCACCCGTCGCCGAACCGCGCAGGCCGCGTCCGGGCTACCGCCTCGTCGTACGCGAATCCACCACCCCCGGGCCCGACTCCGGCCACACCGAGGACCTCTGATGCCGCGCCCCACCGTGCACCGCACCCCCTTCGGCTCCACCCACGGGATCCCGACCGGCCTGTGGACCCTCGACAGCGGCACGGGCGTCCGTGCCGAGGTCCTGACCTACGGCGCGTCGCTGCACAGCCTCACCGTGCCCGACACCGCCGGCGCCCCCGTCTCCGTCGTCCGGTCCCTCGAGACCCTCGACGACTACACGGCGAAACACCCCTACTTCGGGGCCGTCGTCGGCCGCTACGCCAACCGCATCGCGCACGGCCGCTTCGTCCTGGACGGGACCGAGCACCACATCCCCGCCAACGACCGCGGCCACGCCCTGCACGGAGGACCGGACGGCTTCCACACCAAGGTGTGGGAGGCCGAGGCGGACCGCAACGACGACAGCGTGTCGGTGCGGCTCACCCTGCACAGCCCGGACGGCGACATGGGCTTCCCCGGGGGCCTGGACGCCACGGTCACGTACACCCTCGACACCGCCGGAACCCTGGCGGTCGAGTACACCTCCGTCACCGACCGCCCGACCGTCGTCAACCTCACCAACCACGCCTACTTCGAGCTGGCCGGCCGCGGTGACATCCGCGGCCACAGCCTGGAGGTCGACGCCGACACCTATCTGCCGGTCGACGACGACGGCATCCCCCTGGGGCCCCCGGCCGAGGTACGCGGAACCCCGTTCGACCTCACCGCACCCCGCGTCCTGGCGGAGTGCCTGGGCCAGGAGGACGAGCAGCTGCGCTCGGCGGGAGGCTTCGACCACTGCTGGGTGCTTCGCGACTCCGGCGGCGGCCTGCGCCGTGCCGCACGGCTCACCGCCCCGGACGCGGCCCGCGTCCTGGAGGTGTGGACGACGGAGCCCGGCATCCAGGTCTACACCGCCAACCAGCTCGACGGCTCCTTCACCGACGCCACCGGCCGCCGCCACGAACAGCACGGCGCCGTCTGCCTGGAGACCCAGCACCTGCCCGACTCGCCCAACCGTCCGGACCTGCCCAGCCCGGTGCTGCGTCCCGGCGAGACCGCGCACAGCCGGACCGAACTCCGTTTCCCGCACCTCAGGAATTAACCGATTGCCCCGGGCGTGAACGGTTTGCTGTAATTCCGGCACCAGCCGACCCGACCGGGAGATGTCCATGCGCCGAGCTTCTCAGTCCACCCAGACAGGAATTCACCCCTATCTCGAGGACCTGAAGCTCAGTGCACACAGTGAACCTGGGAATTCTGGCGCATGTCGACGCCGGTAAGACGAGCCTGACCGAACGGCTGCTCCACCACGCCGGAGTCATCGACGCGGTCGGGAGCGTCGACGACGGGAGCACACGGACCGACTCCCTCGCCCTGGAACGGCAGCGCGGCATCACCATCAAGTCCGCCGTGGTGTCCTTCGCCGTCGACGGCGTCACGGTCGACCTCATCGACACCCCCGGCCACCCCGACTTCATCGCCGAGGTGGAACGGGTCCTCGGCGTGCTCGACGGCGCTGTGCTCGTCGTCTCCGCCGTGGAGGGCGTCCAGGCCCAGACCCGCATCCTGATGCGGGCGCTGCGCCGCCTGCGGATCCCCACACTCGTGTTCGTGAACAAGACGGACCGCCGGGGCGCACGGTGCGAAGGCGTCCTCGCCGACATCTCCCGGCGGCTGTCGCCCTCGGTCGTCGCCATGGGCTCGGTCGAGGACGCGGGGAGCAGGAGTGCCCGCACACGGGCCCTCACCGCCGGGGACCCCGCCTTCGTCACCGCGCTGACCGACCTGCTCACCACTCACGACGACGACCTCCTGGCCGCGTACGTCGAGGGCACGGCCGGTGTTCCGTACGGCCGGCTGCGCGAGCGGCTGGCGGCGCAGACCCGCCGGGCGCTGGTGCACCCCGTGTACTTCGGCTCCGCCGCCACCGGAGCCGGGGTGGCCGAACTGACCGCGGGAATCACCGAGTTCCTGCCAGGGGCCGGCCAGGGCACCGCGGGCCCGGCCTCGGGAACGGTGTTCAAGGTGGAGCGCGGCCCGGCGGGGGAGAAGATCGCGTACGCCCGCATGTTCTCCGGGGAGGTACGCATCCGGGAACGCGTCCGGCTGCTGGGCGACGGCGATCAGGAGGCCCGTGAGGGCAAGATCTCCGCCATCACCGTCTTCGACAACGGGACGGACGTGCCCGGCGACGCGCTCCCGGCGGGCCGGATCGGCAGGCTGCGCGGTCTGCACACCGTCCGGATCGGCGACACCATCGGCGAGACCTGTGGGCGGCCGGCCAGGTCCCACTTCGCCCCGCCCACCCTGGAGACCGTCGTCACCCCGTGCCGCCGTCAGGACAGGGGAGCGCTGCACATCGCGCTCGGACACCTGGCGGAGCAGGACCCGCTGATCGGTGTGCGCCGTGACGCGGTCCGGCAGGAGGTCTCCCTGTCGCTCTACGGCGAGGTGCAGAAGGAGGTCATCCAGGCGACGCTCGCGGACGAGTACGGCATCGAGGTCGGCTTCCGGGAGACGACGACCATCTGTCTGGAGCGGCCCGCGGGAACGGGCGCGGCCGTGGAGTTCATCGACGTCGAACCGAATCCCTTTCTCGCCACCGTCGGTCTGCGGGTGCAGCCCGCCGCATTCGGCAGCGGGGTGGAATTCCGCCGGGAGGTGGAGCTGGGGTCCATGCCGTACTCCCTGATGCGGGCGGTGGAGGACACCGTGACGGAAACGCTCTCCCAGGGAATCCACGGATGGCGGGTCACCGACTGCACGGTCACCCTGACCCATTCCGGATACTGGCCCCGGCAGAGCCATGCGCACGCGGTGTTCGACAAGAGCATGTCGAGCACGGCGGGCGACTTCCGGAATCTGACGCCCCTGGTGCTGATGGAGGCACTGAGGCGGGCCGGGACGACGGTGTACGAACCCATGCACCGCTTCCGCGCCGAGCTCCCGGCCGACACGCTCGGTCCGCTCGTGCCGGTTCTCGCGCGGCTGCACGCCGTTCCGGAGCCCCCGGTGACGGACGGCGGCGTCTGCACCGTGGAGGGGGTGGTTCCGGCCGCCCGCGTCCATGAGCTCCAGCAGCTGTTGCCGGGGACGACCCGTGGGGAAGGGGTGCTGGAGTCCGCGTTCCACGGCTACCGGCCGGTCGAGGGGCCTGTTCCGCACCGGTCCAGGACCGACCGTGATCCGCTGAACCGCAAGGAGTACCTCCTGCGCACCCTGAGGCGGGTCGACGGCGGCCGGTGAGGCCCGGGGATGCGGCCGGACACGCCCGGAGCGTGTCCGGCCGCACGACGGGTCACTTCAGGTAGGGGCCCGCCGTACCGATCTTCCCCGGGGCCGCGTTCCTGCCGCCGAGGTCGAGGACGTACACCCGCAGATTGCCCTTGCCCGGTGCCGGGACGGCCAGCTTCCCGCCCGTCACGACCTGGGTGTCTCCGGTGACGGCGTCCTTGTAGGTGCCGTCGGGGATGCCGGTGTACGTGGCGCCTCCGGTGACCGTCACCAGCGCGAAGCTGTCCGTGCCGCTCGCGGTGTCGGTGTAGCGCCGCTTGTACGCCATCGAGCCGGTGATGCCCTCGGTCGAGTACTGCCCCATCTGCAGGGCGGGCACTGCCCGGCGGATCTGGTTGAGCCGCTGCACGTGCTTGACCAGCGGCTTGGCCAGGGTGTCGGCGACGGCGCCGGACGCGGAGGAGACGGTGCCGAAGTCCGACGCCTTCACGGTGCCGGCCACGTGGTCCCCGAAGTAGGCCCGGCCGGTCGTCGCCAGCGGGCAGGTGGGCCCGCAGTCGATCTTCTTGCCGGCCTGGAACTCGACCTCGGAGCCGTAGTACAGCGTCGGGATGCCCCGGAAGGTCCACATCAGGGACATGTTCTCCGCCCAGGCGTCCGTGCCGCCGGCGTACCGCTCGCTGCTCTTGTTGGGACCGTAGTCGTGACTGTCGACGTACACGACGTTGTAGGTGGCGTCGTTGTAACTGTCGTCCGAGTCCTTGCCGTTGTTGTAGGCGTTGTTCGCGTCACCGAAGTTCATGTGCATGCGCATGTCGATGACGTTCATCCCGGAGAACCTGCTGTGGTCCGGCGCGTGGTAGCTGTTGCCGTTCAGGAAGGCGTTGGTGGAGGTCGGCTGGGAGCCGGTGCCCTGCTGCTGCTCGTAGTCGTACATCTCCAGGGCGGCCTTCCCGTCGTCCGCGCTGTACTCCTTGCGCTCCTTCCAGGTGTAGAACTGCGCGGAGTGGTTGACCGAGCCGCGGTTCCACTTGTCGTTGACGAAGGCCGCGACCTCACCGAAGACGAAGAAGTTCTTCGCCGCCTCGGCGCCGAACCGCTGGGTCACGCGCTCCTGGACGGCCGGGAGGAAGCGGCGGTTCCAGGTGGTGCGGGGGATGTGCACGGCGGTGTCCACGCGGAAGCCGTCCACGCCCATGTCGATGTACTTGTCGTAGGCGCCGATCAGGTAGTTCTGCACGGGCGCACTCTCGGTGTTGAAGTCGGCGAGGTCGTCGTGCAGCCAGCACGAACGGGAGTCCTCACCCTCCCAGTTGCCGATCCAGCAGTTGTGGTAGTACGCCTTGGGGAACATGCCGGACGTCGGGTTGGGCCACTGGCAGTTGTAGATCCGGTAGCCCTCCGGCGAGGTGTACTGGGTGGGCGTGCCCCAGTTGACGCAGGTGTTGCCGGAGGGTTCGGCCGTCGACCAGAGGTCGCCGTTGTAGTACGACTTCCCCGACTTGGTCTCGACGGTCAGCCCGTCGTACTCGAAGCCGTCGTTCCTCTCGTCGTAGTACCAGCTCCACTGGGCGTCACGGACCCCGTACGTCTTAGGGGTGAACAGGCCCTTGGCGCCCCAGCGCGAGGAGTGGTTGTAGACGACGTCCTGGTAGATCTTCATGCCCTTGGCGTGGGCCGCGTCGATGAGGTCCTGGTAGGAGGCGCCCGCCGACTCGAGCCGGGAGTCGACCTCGTAGAAGTCGTAGCCGTGGTACCCGTGGTAGTCGTAGTCGGACCGGTTCAGGACCACGGGGGTGATCCATACGGCCGACATGCCGAGGCCCTTGATGTAGTCGAGCTTCTCGACCAGGCCCTTGAAGTCGCCGCGGAACATGGGGTCGTCGTTGGCCGCGTTGCCCGACTTGGTGTGCTGGCTGCCGCCCCGGTTGTTCGTGGTGTCACCGTCGTTGAAGCGTGCGGTGAGGACGAAGTAGATCGGGTCCTTACGGGGGTCGGTGCCGAGCGGCTTCCCGGAGGCCGGGGTGGCCGGCTTCTCCCCGGTGGTCGCGGTGGCGGCGGCCGAGGCCGCCGAGACGTTCCCGGCGGCGTCGACGGCCTTGACGGTGTAGCTGTAGGCCGTCCTCGCCTCCAGGCCGGTGTCCGAGAGGACCGTGGAGCCGACATCGCTGACCAGCGTGCCCTTGGTGCCACCGGTCCTGGTCACCTGGTACTTCGTCACGCCGCGGTCGTCGGTGGAGGGTTCCCAGCTCACCACGACGGACACCCCGTCCGCGCTCGCCGACACCTTCGACGGGGCGGTGGGGGCCTGGGTGTCCGGTGTCTCGGCCGCGCAGGGGTCCTTCGCGCCGCCGGTGACCTTCCCGTCCTTCACCGTGGTGAGGCCGGCGGGAACGGCGTAGTTGCTCCCCCTGTTGTTGTCCCAGACGCCGTTGCCGTTGTTGAAGGTGGCCAGCATGGAGGTGGCGGTGCCGAGACCGACCGACTTCTTCACCCAGCCGGTGCAGGCGGGCTCCATGCCCACCCCGGGCACGGTGGTCCAGGAGCCTCCCGCCGGCTGGTAGTGCAGATTGGTGGTCGTCCAGCCGACCGTGGCGGTCGAGTAGTAGACCGACGCGGTGCGGCCCTCCTCGGGCTCCGTCCCGGGATCCGCGCAGGGGTCGCTGTGGGCCACCACGCCGTCCTTGACGGTGACGGCCCCGGTGCCCAGGGCGTAGTTCTTCCCGTTGTTGTTGTCCCAGACCCCGGAGCCGTTGTTGAACGTCGCGGCCAGGCCGGAGGCGCCGCCCAGGCTGACGGTCTGCTTCACCCAGTCCGTGCAGGCGGCCACCATGGTCACCCCGGGCACGGTGGTCCAGGATCCGCCGTCAGGCGCGTAATGCAGTTTGTACGAGGACCAGTTCTTGGTCTTGGTGTAGTAGAAGACGGTGGCCGTGGACTCCGAGGAGGCCGCCGGAAGGGCCGATTCCGCGCCGGAGGCCCCGGGTGCAGGGGTGGTCAGGAGGCCCAGCATCACCGTCGCCGCGACGGCCGCGGCCGCCGGGCGCCCGAGCAGCCGGACAGGGGTGCGTCTCATTCGTGTGTCTCCAGGGGAGGGCCGCGGGCGGGTGGACCGCGGCTGCCGACAGCACGGCCGTTCAGCGAGCGGCCGCGAGGATCCCGCCGGAGAACCCGGACGCGCCTCGGGGTTCGGGCGAGCAGTACCTCCTGACGGAAAGAACCGTCGGAAGCTTTCTGCAATCTCTTGCGGTCAGGAAGTTACCGGTGCATGACAGGCCCGTAAAGAGGTCGCGCGGTACCGATGTGCGAACGTACGGGCCTGCGTCCTGGAGGGCGGGCCGACGGGTGGCCGTGATCCGCGCGTTCACCGCCGGGGCCTCCTGCGGCGGGGAACGGGAGGGGACCTGTGGGCCGACCCGGGGAGTACGGTCCGTGGACGCCTCCGCCGGACGACTGCCGCACACGCGGACGCCGGAGCCGGACGGCGCCCGTGAACGCCGCCGCCCGGCCCCGGACGTCAGGCTTCCGTGCCGGGACCCCCGCTGCCCGCGGCGACCCTGGCCCGCAGCGAGTCGAGGTGGTGCAGGGAGCCCAGCACCTCTTCCCGGTCCACGCCGAAGTCGACGAGGCACGCGATCTCGTCCACGCCCATGGCGGCGAGTCTGCGCACCACCTCGACGCCGTCCTCGACGGTGCCGAACAGGCCCGCGCTGGTGAACAGCCGGTCGAACTGCCTGGTGAGCATGAACTCCTTGTCCTGGGCGGAGACCCGGTTCAGGTCGAAGCCGTCGGCACCGGGAGCGGCCGGGGAGGCCGCGATCAGCTCCATCGAGCTGCGCAGGTACCCGGTGAGCGGTTCGCGCACCATGTCGCGTATCCGCGCGCGGTCCTCGCCGATCAAGGTGTGCAGCATCAGCACCACATGGCCGGGGGCGTCGGCACCGTGCTCCTCGGCCAGCGCCTCCCGGTAGGTGGCGATGTTGCGCTCCAGGGCGTCGTCCGCCTGTCCCAGCTGGTGGGTCAGGATGCCCGCGCCGAGTGTGCCCGCGATCCGGAAGCTCTGCGGCGATCCCGCCGCCGTGATCCACACCGGCAGTTCCGCCTGGACGGGGCGGGGGAAGAGCCGTACCCGGCGCCTCCCGCCCTCCGGCCCGTCGAACTCGGCTTCCTCGCCCCGCCAGAGACGCTGTACCGTGCCGACCGCCTCGACCATGATGTTCTTGCGGTCCTTGTAGTTCCCGGGCTGGAGCAGGAAGTCCCCCTCGTGCCACCCGGAGGCGAAGGAGACGCCCGCACGGCCTCCGGAGAGGTTGTCGACGACGGACCACTCCTCGGCGATCCGGACCGGATGGTGCAGAGGGGCCACCACACTGCCCGCGCGGATCGCCACCCGCTCCGTCACTGCGGCCAGGGCGGCCGCGGTCAGCGACGGGTTCGGATACTGCCCACCGAAGCTGTGGAAGTGCCGTTCGGGCGTCCACACGGCGCGGAAACCATGCGTGTCCGCGAAGCGCGCGCTCTCCATCAGGAGGCGGTACAGGTCGCCGTCACCGTCCGCGGAGCTGTCGGCCGCGGTGTCGGCGAAGAAGAAGAGACTCAGGTCCATCGGTCCATCCCTCGGATTCAGGTTGCAATGGCCACGCAGACCACCAGGCCGCCGTGGTGACTGAGCGACAGGTCGATCCGCTCGACGCCGGCCCGCTCGGCGACCGCCAGGGCGCCACCGCCGAGCCGGACCCGCGGCGCCCCGTGGGCGTCGGTGAGTACCTCGATCTCGTGCCAGACCAGGCCCTGTCCCAGGCCCCGGCCGAGCGCCTTCGCGCTGGCCTCCTTCGCGCAGAACCGCCCCGCCAGGTACTCCGCGCGCCGGGGCGCGCCCAGGGTCTCGGCGTGGGCGAGCTCCGCCGCCGAGAACACGATCCGCCGGCCACCCGGGTGGGCGGCGACCTTCGCGAACCGGGCGATCTCCAGCAGGTCCACGCCCACCCTCACCGCGGCCCTCCGGTCCGGACCCGCCCCCGCACCCACGCACGCGAGACGTGCAGGCGCTGGATGTCGCTGGTGCCCTCCATGAACTCGAACGAGCACACGTCGCGCGTCCACTTCTCCAGCAGCGGATGGTCCGTCAGCGCCGCCGGACCGAGCGACCGTACCGCCCAGCGGGACGCCTCGCGCGCCGCTGCCACGGCGGCGATCTTGGCCGTGCTGGACAGCGCACCGGCGTCACGGTCGAGGTCCAGGGCCGCACCCGCCTCGTAGACCAGGCGACGGCAGCTTTCCAGGCGGGCCCGGACGGCTTCCAGGCCCGGCGCCCGTGGGCGCTCGGCGCGCACGAGGTCCACGCAGGCCAGCCCCGTGCCCACCGCGAGCGCGGCGACCTGGGGCCGTACGGTGTTGAACACGCGGACCGCGCCCCACAGACCGCGCCTGGTGGGCGGCAGATGCCGGGCGAGCAGCCGCTCGTCCGGTACGGCGACGCCGTCGAGCCGGATCTCCCCCAGGGCGGCGCCGCGCAGGCCCACCATGTCCAGCCCCTGGGCGTCGAAGCCGGGAGCCCCTGCCTCCACGAGTGCGGCACGGATCGACAACGGCCCGGCGCCCGTCCGGGCGAAGACCACGCCGACGCTGCCGCGGGCGCCGTTGCCGACGTACTTCTTCGTGCCGTCCAGCCGGTGCGGACCGGGAGCGCCGGTGCTCAGGGCGCACTCCATGCCACCGGCGTCACTGCCGTGGGCGGGTTCGGTCACGGCGAAGAACGCCCAGACGTCCTCACCGGCGACCGCGCGGTAGAAGTACTCGCGCTGCCGCTCGTCGCCGAGCTGGTCGACGAGGATGCCGGCCAGGCTCGGGCCCGGGGCGGCGAGCACCATCCCCGCGTCCCCGTAGGCGAGTTCGGTCATCCACACCACGGTGTCCAGGGACGACCCGGAGGCGTACGTGAAACGGCCGACGCGCAGCGGGTCGCCGTAGCGCTCCGGTGTCGTGCACCGGCGCACCAGGTCGAACCCCGGCACACCCAGGTGCGGTTTCATCTCCGACGGGGCCGCGTCGAGCGCCGCCGCGTGGTCACGCAGTTCACCCGCGCACTCGGCGGCGGCGCCGCGCAGCGCCACCCGCCGGTCGTCGAGTCCGTCCACGGTCATCGTGCTCCTTCCGGGACGTCCGGCCGGGCGAGCCACAGGTCCGAGGCGAGTGAGGACAGATACAGGGCGCGTACCGGATGGCCGGTGATGTAGCCCTCCGCGCCGAACAGCCGCGTCGTCGCCCAGCCGGCCTCGGTCAGCCGCTCGTGCCGGTCCCACACGGCCTCGGCCGACCCGCTCACGGGCTCCACCGAGGCGATCTCGATCTCGGTGACGACGTCGGCCAGCGCCCCGCCCACCAGCTGGTGCTCGATCAGCGGGACCCCGCCGAAGCGCCGGGCGCCCAGCCGTTCCACGGCCGCATCCAGCAGGGCGGAGAGCACACCGACCCGTACGGCGGCGAGGCGGGCGGCGCGCAGCGCGGTGAGCCCCGCTCCGGCGCCGGCACCCCCCGCGGTGAAGCGGACGAGGGCGAGCCCCTCGAGCGCGGCGAAGGGGTGCGGAAGCACCTGCGCGCCTCCGGCCGCCCCGCCCGGCTCCAGCGAGGCCGACGGCAGGAGCGCCGAGCCGCCCGGTGCCTCGGCGGCGACGTCGAGGCCCTCCAGCACCGCTGCCAGACCGGCGGCCAGACCGCCCTCGCGTCCCAGGTCCCGGCAGCGCCTCAGGTCGGCCCCGGCGCTGCCCTTCACGAGGCCGCCCCCGGTCGCAGCCCGGCCCGGAACAGCCGGCCGGAGTGCGGATCGTAGTCGGCGACCACGGTGTGGCGGTCAGGTGCCCAGTGCTCGGCGAGCGCCGCCCACGCACTGGTGCACAGCAGGTCGGACGCCCCCTGGACCAGGTCGCCCCCGGCACCCGGCAGCGGATCGAGCAGGTCGGCGAGCATCCGGCCCACCACCGTCATGGTCCGCGGGCCGGGTCCCTGCCCGAGGAGCAGCCCCGCCGCCGCGTCCGGGCCGACGGCCCGCTCGTCCACGAAGTCGAGCTCCATGCTCCCCGGCCCGCCCGCGCTCCCCGCGCCCAGCAGGACCGCGCAGTCGGTGCTCAGCCCGGTGTGGGTGTCGGCGTCGTAGTAGGGGAGGGTCGACTGGTCCATCACGAGGACGGCGCCCTCGTCCAGCTGCCGGGCCGCGTGCAGACCGGACAGGACGCGCAGCGCCGTGAACGGCGCGCCCACGCCCTGCCCCGACAACGAGAACACCTCCGGGTTCCCCGGACACCTCTCGGCCAGATAGCAGCCGGCCACCTCGACGACGCTCATGTCGGGCACGTGGTAGGCGAGCACGACCTTGTCCAGCGGGGGCAGCGGCCGGTCCAGGCCGTCGAGGAGCTGCCCCGCCATGCCGATGAAGCTGTTGCCGCCGCCGCCCTCGTAGCGCGCGTGGTCGGGTTCCTCGCCGAAGGCGGCGAGGAACTGGGTCATGAACGTGAGATCGACCCCGGCCAGCGCGGCCGGCCGCCCGGGGAAGTCCCGGGCGGCCGGGCGGCCGAGCCGCAGGGTCCTGGTGGCGTCCGGACGCGCGGTGCCACGCGGCGGCACGTCCGTCGTCCGCGTCGTCTGCCGCATCGGTCAGGACGCCTGCTCTTGTTCCGGCAGGCGAGCCTCGACGTACGCGGTCAGGCTGCCGACCGTCTCGAAGACGTCCGGCGTCAGCTCGTCCGGATCGATCTGGAGCCCGAGGGTGTCCTCGAGCTCCATCAGCAGCTCGATCACGCTGGTGGAGTCCAGCCCCAGATCACTGAAGATCCGTGTCTGCGGCGTCAGTTCCGGCAGCTCCTTGTTCAGTACGGCGGCGAGGGCCTCCTGGAGCGTGCCGGCCGTCGTGGTGTTGTCGGTGTTCACCATGGTCTCTTCTCCCATACGGGGCGGGGCGGGGGTCGGGTTCAGCCGAGGTGATCGGCGTCGCGCAGTTCGGGATGGGTCTCCTGTCTGCCGAGGACGTCCTCGACGGTGTCCCGGCGGCGCACCAGGTACGAGCGGCCGCCCCGCAGGACGACCTCCGCCGGGTAGCCGTGGCTGAGGAAGTACACCGGCGAGGCCGACGGCCCGTAGGCGCCGGAGCGCAGCACACCGATGAGGTCGCCGGGACGCAGTCCGGGCAGGGCCACCCCCTTGGCCACGGTGTCGTTCGGGGTGCACAGCGGGCCCGCGATGTTCCAGGGGCCGGGCTCCTCGGACGGCTCTGCGGTCCGGGAGAGCAGCTCGACCGGGAAGTTGCGCTTGACGAAGGACCCGATGCCCACGGCGGCCATGTGGTGGTGGGTGCCTCCGTCCGCGACCGCGAACTTCTCGCCCATGGACTCCTTGGTGTAGCGCACCCGCATCAGGTAGGTGCCACCGAGCGCCGTGAGGTACCTGCCGGCTTCCATCATGAGACGGGTCTCCGGGTGCGCCGAGGCGAACCCGTCCAGCAGCGGATTGAGGTCCTTGGCCAGCACGGCCGTGTCCAGCTCCTGCTCACCGTCGAAGTAGGCCGCGCCCAGACCGCCCCCGATGTCCACCGCCGCGAGGCTGATGCCGGTGGCCGCCGCGATGCGCTCGGCGAGGTCCAGGATGTACGCGGTGTTCTTGACGACCACCCCGGCGTCGAGGATGCGCGTGCCCAGATACACCTGGACCCCGGCCACGTCGGCGTGCCGGTACGCGGCCAGCGCCGGCCCCGCCGCCAGGATCTGCGCCTCGTCCATGCCGAACTGGCGCGGCTTGCCCCCCATGGTCAGACGCGAACCGGCGATGGACAGGGCGGGGTTGACGCGTAGCAGCACCCGCTGGCGCACGCCTCGCACGCGGGCCGTCCCGTCGATCTTCCCGAGCTCGTCGAAAGACTCGCAGACGATCGCGTAGATGCCCGCCTCCACGCAGGCGTCGATCTCCTCCTGGCTCTTGCCGGGGCCGAGGAAGATGATGTCGGCCGGATCCGTCCCCGCGTCGAGGACGAGGCGGAGTTCGGCGAGGGAGGAGACCTCGGCGCGTGCCCCCGCCGTGTGCAGGACGTCGTAGACGCCCCGGTTCGGGTTCGACTTGAGCGAGTAGAAGATCTCCAGCGACGGGTGAAGCGCCGAGCGCAGCGCCTTGAGGTTGGCGGCGAGCCAGTCGCCGTCGTACACGTAGGTCGGGGTTCCGTACTGCTCGGCGAGCGCGTTCCAGTCGGTCTCTTCACTCACGGCGTGGCCACCATTTCGTTCAGCAGGGTCTCGGCCCGTTCTCTCGTACGCCGCACGTCCTGCTCGTCCTCACCGACACAGATCGCGTAGAGGCGCCCATAGGGCTTTCCCTCGGCCAGGAGCATGGCGTTCAGCGTGGCGAAGTTGTTGACCAGCACACCGCCCCGGCCCCGGGCCCCGGCCTCGGGGACGCTGTCCAGGAGCAGGTCGCCGAGCGCGGCGCGGACCTCGCCGAAGCCGTACGCACGGCTCGGCCTGAGGTCGAAGGTCGTGGCGAGGGCGTACTGCCCGTCCTGGATCAGGCGCTCCGAGACCCGGTTCTGGTAGGTCGCCATGTTGAAGCGCGCGTTGATCTCCAGACAGGGGTAGAGCGTGCCGTCCGCGGCGAGCAGCGCGTCGACCCCGACGAGACCGAAGTAGCCCGCGGCCGCCAGCTCCTTGCCGATCACATCGGCGGCCACCCGCAGTTCCCCGATCTGGTCGGGCCGCAGGTCCGGGGGGAAGAGGTGCCCGCGGTGCACGCCGTTCTCCGTGAGCGCGGTCTTCACGGTCTCGAACGTGACCCCGCCGTCGCGGCCTACGACGAACTGGTAGTTCAGATCGGCCTGTTTGTCGATCCAGCGCTCGACGACGACCGAGACGCGCCGGTCGGCGCCGGCCCGCCGCTCGATCATCCGCAGCAGGCGTTCACCGCGTCCCGCGTCCTCCAGGACGACCATGCCGCGCCCCGAGACGCCCAGTGACTCCTTGACCACCACGGGAGTGCCCGCCCGGACCAGATGGGTGTCGAGCGCCGCGGCCAGCTCCTCCACCGTCCGGCACACGGCGCCCGGGACGGCGGTCAGCCCGGCCGCGTCCACCAGCTCCCGGCTGAAGATCTTCCCGTTCACCTCCTTGCAGACCGCGGCGCCGGGACCGGCCAGCGGCAGCCCGGCGGCCTCGGCCAGGCGCTCCTCGTCCGGGGAGATGCCGAGCGGCATCAGATACGTACGGCCGTCGGCGAGCGCGCGCAGCGCCTCCAGCAGCCGCGGCGACTCCAGCGCGTCGACGGTGACCGACCGGTCCGGGACGTTGTGGTCCACCGTCAGGTGCTCGCCCTCGGCCGCGCCGAGTGCGTCCAGATACTCGGCGTAGCCGGGATCGACCGCGCTCTTGAGCACCACGGCGTCGTGTTCGTCGGCCAGCAGGACGCCGACCTCCTCGATCCGGTTCACCGTGGCCGACGAGAAGGACAGCCCGGTGCCGGGCAGCCTCGGCTCGTCGAGGCCCCAGACACGCTCGACCTCGAAGTTGTTCACGTAGACGAAGCGGGCGGCCGGGTCCGCGACCAGGGCGTTCTTCAGGCGTGCGGTGAACCCGGCGGCCGTCGGCGGCTGTTGCGGCGACGGCGCGTGCTGGGACGCGGACGGCGACGGCGCGTGCTGGGAGGCGGATGGCGACGGCGCGGGTGGCGACGACGCGGGTGGGGAAGACATGTCACTCCTGTCCGGTAGAGGTTCTGGCCACCGCGGCGGTGAAGGTCCCGCCCTGGCCGGCGGAGACCAGGAGCACGGTCGCTCCCGGCCGCACCGCTCCCTCGGCGCGCGCGGTCGAGAGGTTGATGAAGGGGTCCGCGCAGAAGCAGTGGCCGGTCTTCGGTACGTTCTTCAGATAGATCCGGTCGAGGGGGAGACCCAGCCTCCGCGCGGTGGTCGTCCACGAGTAGCGGTTCACGTTGTGCGGCAGCACCAGGTCGATCCCGTCGAGACCGAGGCCCGCCGCGTGCACCGCGTCGAGCATCACCGAGGCCAGCTCCGGCGCGTAGGCCAGGGTGTAGTGGTGCTGCATCTCCTCCGGCATGTTCATGGCCTGGTGGAACTCTCCGCGGGTGTGGTGCGCCACGCTCAGCAGTGCGTCGCCCGGACCCTCCAGCCCGACCACCAGGCCGACGGTCGCGTCCCCGAGGACCGACGTCCCCGGCAGGTGCTGCATCACCGAGGACAGTGCCTTCTCGCCGACGAGGACCAGCGCCGTGCTCCCGGCCGGCTCCGCCGCCAGCAGGGTCTCCGCCACCTTCAGCACGTTCAGGCCGACGGCGCAGCCCTGGTGGGACATCGAGAACGCGGTGGCACCGTCCAGTCCCAGCTTCGTGCGCAGCACGTCCATCCAGCGCAGGCCCGGCGGCGCGACGTGCTGCACCGTGTGGGCGTGGATCAGGCAGCGCATCCGGGAACGGTCCAGGTCCGCCAGCGCCTCCTGCCCGATCGACAGCAGCATGTCCAGCGTGGAGAGCCCCTCGGCGACGACGATCCGGTCGAGCCCCAGGAACCGGGTCAGCAGCCTGAGCTCGGTCCGGGACAGGTCCAGACGCTCGCGCAGATCGGAGATGGCCGTGCTGTGCGGGGGGACGAAGGGCACGATCCTACGCAGATAGAGCACGGGACCACTCCAGGACGGCCATGGCACTGTAGAGCTTGTTCTCGGCCTGGTCGAACGCGATGCTCACGGGGCCGTCCAGCACCTCCGCGGTGACCTCCTCGCCCCGGTGCGCCGGAAGGTCGTGCATGAACACGGCCTTGGGGGAGCCCCCCATCAGCGCGTCCGTGACCTGGAAGGGGGCGAACACGCTGCGCCAGTCCGGGTCCGGCTTGCTGGTCCCGGTGGTCTGCCAGCGCGTGGTGTAGGCGACGTCGAAATCGACCGGCAGCCGGTCCATGTCGTGCCGTTCGCTCACGTCGGAGCCGTGCGCGGCCGCCGACCGCCGTGCGCGGGCGAGCACCGACCCGTCCAGGCCGTACCCCGGCGGCGTGCGCAGTTCGAGGCGGACCCCGCGGTACCGGCTCAGACCGAGCGCGAGCGCCGCGGCGGAGTTGTTCCCCTCGCCGACGTACACGACGCTCAGGCCGTCCACCGCACCGAACCGCTGGGTCAGGGTGGTCAGGTCGGTCAGCCCCTGGGTGGGGTGCTCCTCGGCGCTCATCGCGTTGACCACGGCCATCCGCTGCTGCGCCGCCCAGGCGCGCATCTCGCCCATGTCCCCGGCGGTGCGCGCCACCAGGACGTCGAGCATCCCCGCCATCACCCGGCCGGTGTCCTCGGTGGTCTCCCCGGTGTTGAGCTGGAGGTCGTCGGGTCCGTAGGTGACCACACCCGCCCCGAGGCGCAGGGCGCCGGACGAGAACGCCGTACGCGTACGGGTCGAGGTCTTGCGGAAGTAGACACCGACGACGTCGCCGGCCAGGGCCGTGCCGGTGGCGCGGTGCCCCTGGGCCGACCTGCGGGCCAGTGCCGCGCCGTGTTCGACGATGTCCCGCACCTCCGAGTCCGCGAGGTCGTCGAGAGAGATCAGGTGCCTGCTGGGGTGCTTCGTCATGGAGCGTGCCTCCGTTCGCTGCGGTGGATGCGGGGCCTCACCATCGTTCGACCTCGGCGAAGAAGTCGGGCACCTGCTGGACCTGGCCGGACTCCCGGCCGGCCCGCAGGATCTCCCGGCCCACCGCGAGGTCGAGCACCCCGAGGCCGAAGGGGGAGAAGATCCGCGGCCGGTCCTGCCCCAGGCGCAGCTCCCCGAGGACGAGCTGCGCGACCGTCCCGTCGATGAAGTCGCGGTGGCCGAACTTCTGCACCGCCAGGTGGGGCGAGGTGCCGGCCTTCAGGCAGTGGTCGATGTCGTCGAGGACGTTGTGGGAGGCGGCGATCAGCTCCGGGCCGATGTCGCGCAGCGAGATGTTGAGTACCGACTGGCCGGGAGCCAGGGCACCCGGGTCCAGGATGTACGGCGTGGCGGCGGTCGTCGCCAGCACCACGAGGTCGGCGCCGTCCACCGCCTCTTCGAGCGTGCCCGAGGTGCGCGCCCGGTAGCCGAGTGCCCCGGCGTGCCCGGCCGACCTCCTCGCGTACTCCTCCACCCTGTCGTGCACCGTGATCTCGCCGAAGGACCAGTCGAGCGCGTGGAAGAACTCGATGATGTTGCGGGAGATGACGCCCGCGCCGATGACGGCCACCTTCGACGCCTCCCGGGAACCGTGCAGATGCTCGGCCCCCAGCACGGCGGAGGCCGCGGTGCGCGCCGCGCTGATCTGGGCGGCCTCCAGGCAGGCGAAGGGGTAGCCCGTCTCCAGGTCGTTGAGCAGCAGTACCGCCGAGGCGCGCGGGACGTTCCGCGCGATGTTGCCCGGGAAGCTGCCGATCCACTTGATGCCCGCCAGCCCCTCCGTCCCGCCGGCCGCCGCGTCCGCCGGCAGGGCCGCGGGCAGGGCGATGATCCTCGCGTCGGGTCTGTCGGGGAAGCGCAGGAAGTAGCTGTCGGGGTTGATCGTCGCGCCCCGCTGATGGGCCAGATAGGTCTCCCTGACCCGGGCGAAGATCTCCGGTCGGGAGGCCTCGATCACGGCGCGGACGCTTTTTCCGCCCATCACCTGGAAGGAGAACATGGGTCAGTTCCTCGCCCTCGTCAGCTCGAACAGCTCGTCGTCGGACTCTTTGAGACACTCGGGGCCGAAGGTGCCGGTCACCCAGTCGTCGTTGTAGATCGTCTGGACGTAGCGCTCGCCCAGGTCGGGCGAGACGGCGACCACCCGCGATCCCTCCGGGAGTTCGGGGGCACGCTGCAGTACCGCCCGCACCACCGATCCGGTCGATCCGCCGGCGAAGAGGCCGTAGCGCCGGGCGAGCCATCGGCAGGTGCGCACGGTGTCGGTCTCCGCGACCAGCTCGGTGTCGTCCACCAGGTCCGTACGCAGGATCTCCGGGCGTCTGCTCGTCCCGATCCCCGGGATGTACCGCCGTGCCGCCGGATGGCCGAAGTTGACCGAGCCGACCGCGTCGACCGCGATGATCCGGGTCCCCGGCGAGTGCCGGCTGAAGTGGTGGATGCAGCCCATCAGGGTCCCGGAGGTGCCGGTGCCCACGAACAGGTAGTCCAGGTCCGGGACGGCGGCAGTGATCGCCGCCGCCGTGCACCGGTCGTGCACGGCCCAGTTCGCCGGGTTCGCGTACTGGTTGAGCCAGACGAGGTCCTGGTCCTCGGCCAGCTGCTCGTGGATGTAGCCGATCCGGGTGCCCAGGTAGCCGCCGCTGGCGTCCAGCCGGTTCACCGTCACCACCTCGGCACCGAGGGCCCTGATGATCTCGACGCTCAGCGCCGAGGTGCTGGGGTCGGTGACGCACAGGAAGCGGTACCCCTTGGCGGCTGAGACCACTGCCAGGGCGATGCCGAGGCTGCCCGAGGACGACTCGATGAGCCGGGAGCCCCGGCGCAGGACGCCCCGGCGCTCGGCGTCCTCCACCATGCTCCGTGCCGTCTTCAGCTTGATGGACCCGGCAGGGTTGAGGCCCTCTATCTTCAGATAGAGATCGATATTCGCGGCAGCGTCGTCGAGATGAAGGAAGACATCGTCCTGGACCATCTCGTACGCGTTTTCATATATCAATTCTCGTCAACCCCGCATCGGAGAATTCAAGGACGATTATCACGAGCACAGCGTAGGGAGGGGTTTCCGGCGGGGGACAGGCAAGTGCCCGGCAGTTTGGTACAGGCAGCAAAGTTGCCGTTCCGATTCCTTGTCGAGTCCCGAAGCCGCATGCCGTACTTGACCCATGATGAAGAGGAATTCCGCACCCGCGGTCGGCGGAGAGCTGACTCCTGGGCAGGAAGCTCTCTGGCTAATCCAGAATCTCGACCCCGATTGCGTCGCCTACAACGTCACGGCGGCGCTCAGCCTGCATTTCCCTGTCGACGCCGCGGTGCTGGAGTCGGCAGTCCGGGCCACGATCCTGGACCACACCCTGCTCGGCTCGGTGTTCGCCTGCGACGACACCGGCCGCGTCCGCCGCCACCCGGCGCCGGCCACGGCCCCGGTCTTCGAGCGGCACGAGCCGGACCTCGGCACGGAGGAGTTCCGCGACTTCGCGCTGGGCCTGACCCGGCGCCCGTTCGGCCTCGACCGCGAACCGCCCGTCAGGGCCGCGCTCCTGCGGCCCCGCGGCCGTCCGGACGTCCTGCTGATCACCGCCCACCACATCGTGGCGGACAACATCTCGCAACTGGTGATCTGCCGGGAGATCCTCTCGCGGTACGCGGCACTGCGAGCGGGCCGCCGGTACGAGCCCCGGGACTCCGGCGCCGTGTTCGACCGGTTCGTGGCCCGTCAGCGTGCGTACCTGGACTCGCCGCGCGCCGACCGTGCACGAGAGCACTGGAAGCGTGAACTCCAGGGCGTGTCGGAGCACATCGCCCTGCCCGTCGACCTGCCGCGGCCGCCGCTCTACCGTCCCGAGGGCGCGGAGATCGACCTCGAACTGCCCGCGGACCTGGTGGCGGGGGTGGACGGCGCGGTCGCTGCGCGGAACGTCACTCTGTTCGCCTATCTCCTCTCGGTCTTCGAGCTGCTCGTCCACCGGTTCAGCGGCCGGACGACGTTCGTGGTCGGATACCCGGTCACCCAGCGGCAGGGGCCGGGAGCACGCGACGCGATCGGATACTTCGTCAACACCCTGGCGCTGCGGGCGGAGCTGGACCCCGAGGAGGGCTTCGACGCCCTGGTCCGCCGCACCTCCGCCGCACTCTGGCGCAGTCTGATGCACCGCGACTACCCGTTCGCGCTGCTTTCCGGACTCGTCGAGCTGCCGCGCGACCCGGGCCGGCCGGGGCCGGTCACGGTCCTGTTCGCACTCAACGAGCTCGACGAGGACGACCCCATCGCCGCGGCCATGGAACCCGGCCGCGAGGTGGAGCATGCCGGGCTGCGCACGGCCGAGTACTACCTGCCGCAGCAGCAGGGGCAGTTCGAGCTGTCCCTCCAGATGACGCGGCGCGCCCGCAGCATGCAGGCCAAGCTCAAGTACAACACCTCCCTGTTCACCGAACGCACGGCCCGACGGCTGGCCGGGGACTACCTGGAGCTGCTGCGCGCGGCCGTCGGCGACACCCTTCCCCCTGCTCTGCGCGAGCTGACCCCAGAAGCGAGAGTGAATCGATGGACGACATGAGAACCGACACCGACCGGGCCACCCGCCGTGCGCTCATCCGCGACGTCGCGGTCGCGATCTTCTCCGTCGAGCCCGCCGCGGTCGAGGCGGCCACGGACTTCGAGAAGGACCTGGACGTCGACTCCCTGCTCGCCGTGGAGTTCGTCGTCGAGCTGGAGAGCGTGCTGGGAGTTCCCCTGCACGTCGATCAGATCCCCGCGCTCATGGCGGGCCTCGACGGTGCCTACGACACGGTCGCCGAGACCGCCGGCTGGTAGACGCCCGCGCCGGGCATCCGCGTCCGCCGGACCTCCCGGGCTCCCCGGGCACACCGCGCCGCGTGTCCGTCCACCTCTCACCCATCCCGCATTCCCCAAGGAGCGTGACTGTCCCGATGACAACGACGAAGGCCGGCTGGGTGCTGCCCACCGGGGTACCCGGGCTGCTGAGCTTCACCCCGAAGTTCGAGCAGGTCCTGGCGAAGCTGCAGACGGCCCTCACCGCCGTGGACCCCTCCCCCTCGCCCGGCCCGACCTGGTACGCACCGGTCGTCCCGCGTACCCACATCGACCGCGCGCAGTACGCCGAGTCCTTCCCGCAACTGCTGGGCTCGGTGCACGCGCTGCGGACCGGCGAGACCCCGGACGCCCAGGACCCCGAGGCCGCCCGGTCCGGGACGGACGTGGTGCTCGCCCCGGCCGTCTGCTACAGCGTCTATCCGCAGATCGCGGACAGCACCGTCGGGGAGGCGCAGTTCTTCGACGCGGTCGGGCACTGCTACCGCCACGAGGCGACCAGCGAGTACGGCCGCTTCCGTGCCTTCCGCATGCGCGAGTTCGTCGTGGTCGCCGGCCAGGAGGAGGCCTGGCAGTGGAGGGACGCCTGGATCGCGCGCACGGAGGAGCTCTTCACCCGGCTGGGGCTGAAGATCTCCGTCCAGCAGGCCAGCGACCCCTTCTTCGGTCCCGGCGACCGCTTCATGCGCACGAGCCAGATCCAGCAGGACCTCAAGTACGAGTTCCACACCCAGGTCCACGACGGTGACCCGGGCACCGCGATCGCCTCGGCCAACTGTCACAAGGACCATCTCGGCGAGCGGTTCGCCATCGGTTTCGCCGGCCAGGGACCGGCACACAGCTCCTGCATGGCGTTCGGTCTCGAACGCACCGTCTCCGCCCTGATCCACGCACACGGCGACAACCTCGACGACTGGCCCGAGATCGGCTGAGCCGGTCCGCGGGCCGACCGGGCCCGGTGGTTCAGCCGAGTGCTGGACCGCCGGGCTCAGGCGTCGGACGGCCCGAGCGCAGCAGGACCTCGGCCCCGAAGGGCGCCAGCCGGTAGTGGTAGGGGTGTGCCGGATCGGGCAGCAGCAGCGAGGTGTCCAGGAGGTCCGAGACGAGCGTCAGGGGGTTGGGCCCCTCGGGCCGCCCCGACCGGTCGTAGCCGGCACTGATCTCGTCCAGCACGAAACGGCGCGAGGGCAGGGCCGCGATGCGCTCCAGCAGCAGCCGGTGGTCCTTGCTCAGGAGGTCGACGCTCCACAGGATGCTGTCCGTCACCGACCGCTGGTGGCGCAGCAGCGCGTGGTCGTTGGACCAGAGCATCTCCGGTGTCGGCCCGTACGAGAGCATCAGCCGGATGGGTATCGCCCGCAGGCACTCCGCCGCGAACTCGATGTAGCGCGGCAGGCCGCCGAGCCGGCGGCACAGCTCGGCGACCAGCGGCAGGTCCTTCTCCAGTTCCGTGGCCGCGGGGGTCCCGCTGCCGACATGGCGCAGGAAGAGCTCCACGGCCGGCGCACGGGACAGCGGCTCACCGGGCGGGTGTTCGAGGGGCAGCGGCTGGATCTCCCGGTTCGCACCCATCCGCTCGGTCAGCCTGCGACGGGTCGTGATGAGGATGTGGACGGCGGGGAACGCGGCCTGGAGCTCCCTGGTGGCCGCCATCACTCCGGCCGGGATGTGCTCCGCGTTGTCCAGCACCAGCAGCATGTCGGTGTCCGGCCCGATCTCCGGAGTGCCGGTGCCGGGCCGGCCCGGGGCGAGGCCCCGCGCCATCTGCCGGCGCACCCGCTCCAGCACCGCGGCCGTCTGCTCCCCGCGCCGGCCGTCCTCGGGATCGAGATCGCCGAGCTCCACCGCCTCGACGCCGTCCCGGAACAGGTGGCTGACCTGCGCGGCCACGTCCAGGGCCATCCTGGTCTTGCCGACCCCTCCCGGGCCCAGGAACGTCGTCAGCCGGTGCGTCCGGACGGTGTGCACGAGCTGCTGGTGCGCGGAAGGGCTGCCGACCAGGGCGGAGTCGGGCGCCTGGAGCCCGCGCCACCGCGCGGGCTCAGGGCTCTCGGCGCACTGCTGCTGCTCGTCCGTGACGCCGAGCGCGTTCACCAGCAGGTCCACCGAGGAGCGGCGCGGGTTCTGCACCCGGCCCAGCTCCAGGTTCCTGATGGTGCGCACGCTCAGGCCCGAGTACTCCGCGAGTTCTTCCTGGGTCCAGCCGCGCTGCATTCTCAGTGCCGCGAACCGCCGGGAGTTCCAGACGGGCAGGTGCCCGCCCAGCAGGGCGAATCCGTCGGTGTAGTCGAGCGTCATCGGTACCCCTGGGATTGAAGTTCGAACAGCTCGGCGTAGAGGCCGCCCAGGGCCATCAGCTCCTGGTGGCTGCCCTGCTCCCTGATCCTTCCGTCGTCCAGGACGACGATCAGGTCGGCCATCCCCACGGTGGAGAACCGGTGCGAGACCAGCAGGGTGACGGTGCTGCGCTGCCGGCCCTCGCGCGCCGCCGCGGCGAAGCGCTCGAACAGGGCGTTCTCGGTGTGGGCGTCCAGCGCGGCCGTCGGCTCGTCGAACACGGCGATGAGGGGATCGGTACGCATCAGTCCGCGGCCCAGCGCCAGCCGCTGCCACTGGCCGCCGGACAGCTCCGCCCCGTCGTCCCAGCGGTTCCCGAGCTGGGTGTCCAGCCCCTGCGGCAGGCTGTCCACGACACCCGAGGCGTCGGCCCGCTCCAGGGCGGCTCCCACGGCGGCCCGGTCCTCGATCCGCGGCAGGTCGCCGACCCCCACCGTCTCCAGGACGGGGAACTCCAGCCGGGCATGGTCCTGGAAGGCCGCGGAACATCGGGACCGCCACTCGGCGGTGTCGCACGTCGCCAGGTCCACGCCGTCCACGAGGATCTTGCCGGAGTCCGGCCGGTAGAAGCCGCAGAGCAGCTTGATCAGTGTGGTCTTGCCCGCCCCGTTGTCCCCGACCAGGGCGACGACCGCACCCGGCGGCAGGTGCAGGTCCACTCCGGCGAGCACGCCGCGGCCGTCCTCCGCACCCGGATAGGCGAAGCCGACATCGCGCAGCTCGATGCCCTGTCCGAGGGTCTCGGGCAAGGAGGCGGAGACCTTCCGGGCGCCCCGCTCCTCGGCCACGTAGTCCTGGAGCCACACCAGGATGCGGCCCACCCGAAGAACCACCAGGAAGTAGGTGCCGTACTGCACCGCCGTGCTGACCGTCATGGTGAGCTGGGCGGCCAGGCCCAGCACCAGGACGACGTCGCCGGCCGTGGCCTCACCACGCACGGCGAGCACCACGACGAGCGTGATCGCGGCGATGTACCCGAGGGTGGTGACCACCGCGTCGAGCGCCTGCAGGCACGCCCCCCGCCAACTCGCCCGGTTGCGCTGCCCGATCACCCCGCCCGACACCTTCCGGTGGCGGTCGCCGAGCAGGTCCGTCAGACCGTAGACGCGCAGCTCGCCCGCCGCGTCGGTCGACGTGCCCAGTTCGAACAGGTGCCGGCGGAGGCGTTCCTGCTCGCTCGTCGCCTCCTGCGCCCGTACGGTCAGATCACGGCTGAGCTTGCCGAGCCAGAAGGACACCAGGGCGAGCACGGGCAGGCACAGCAGCAGCGGGTCCACACCCGCCAGCAGGACCGCGGTGACGATCAGCGTCGCCCCGACCCGCAGCACACCGGCCGTCGCGTTCACCATGCCGGACAGCTGGCCCTGCTGCTCACGGATGCGCTGCACCTGGTCCAGGTAGGCCGGGAACTCGTAGTGCGTCAGTCCCTCGGCGCCGCCGAGCAGCCTCATCAGCCGCCTGCTGGCCGCCGCCGTGGCACGTTCCTGGACGGTGAACAGGCAGTGCACGTAGTAGAAGACCGAGCCCAGCGCGACCCCGACGGCGAGGGCCAGCAGCACGGCGGCGCCGAGGCCGAGGCCGGTGTCGCCCGAGACCGCCGCGTCGATGATCAGCTTGGCGCCGAGCCCGCCGAGTGGCACGGAGACCTCGAAGAGGATGCCGGTCAGGAACTGCATCGTCGCGTGGAAGGGGGCAGCCCCCACACCGATCCGCATCAGTTCCCGGTAGCCCCGCAGTGTCTTACGCATGTCCCGCCTCCGCCGCCGCCCGCGGCGCCGCGGCCGCACTCCCACCGCTCCGGGGCTCGACGAAGCGAGCCGCCTGGAGGTCGAACATCGCCGCGTACCGCCCCTGCCGGGCGAGCAGTTCCTCGTGTCCGCCGTCCTCCACGACCACCCCCTTCTCGAGTACGACGATGCGCTCCGCGCGCCGTACGGTGGAGAAGCGGTGCGAGATCAGGATCGTGGTGAGTCCGGCCGTCAGTTCCAGGAAGCGTTCGTAGATCTCCGCCTCGGCCCGCACGTCGAGTGCGGCGGTCGGCTCGTCGAGGATCAGGACCCGTGCTCCGGCGTCCACGGCGAACAGGGCACGGGCGAGCGCGATGCGCTGCCACTGGCCGCCCGACAGGTCCGTGCCCCCGGTGTACTCCGGCGAGAGCACGGTGTCCCAGCCGCCCGGCAGCCCCTCGATCAGCGGCAGCGCCCCCGCCCGGTGTGCCGCCTCACGCAGTCTGTCCCGGTCGCCGGCCCACTGCGGCGCGCCCATGGAGATGTTCTCCGCCGCGGTCAGGTGGTAGCGCGCGAAGTCCTGGAACAGCACGCCGATGCGCTCACGCCAGGCCGCAGGCTCCAGGTCCGCCAGATCGTGGCCGTCGACGCGGATGACGCCGGATGTCGGGGTGTGCAGGCCGCACAGCAGCTTCACCAGCGAGCTCTTTCCCGCCCCGTTGTCCCCGACGACGGCCAGTGAACGGCCCGCGGCGATGTGGAGGTCGATCCCGCTCAGCGCCTCGCGGTCGTTCGCGGGATAGCGGAAGCGGACCCCTTCGAAGTCGATCCGCGCCGTGGGGAACCCGGCGGGCAGCTCGGTGAGCCGCGGCCTGTCCCGCGCCTCGGCGGACAGGCGCGCGTCCAGGTTCAGGACGCGGGGGACCGCGGCACCGGCGAAGGACAGGTAGGCGTTGTTGTCGTCGAACGCCGTGTAGTTGTTGGCCAGTCCGAGCGCCTGGGTGTAGACGGCGACCGCGCCGATCCCGATCTCCTGGTGGACGGCAGCCCACGCCAGCACGCCGTACGAGAGCAGGTTGATCAGGGCGACCGACCCGGTGGCACCCAGCACGACCCGGGCGCGCGGTCTGCGCTCCTGCCGGACCGGCTCCGTCGCCTCGCTCCAGGACCGGCCGAACCGGTCGATGAGCCAATCCAGCAGGCCCCAGATCCGTACCTCCTTGGCCGCGGGCCGGGTCAGCACCAGATCGCGCAGGTACTCCGCCCGGCGCAGGGCCGTGCTGTGCTCGCCGCCCACCTGGCCGACCCGGAAGTACTCCCGCTGCATGAAATGCACGATCACCGGCCAGGCCAGCAGCCAGATCAGACCCAGCCACCAGTGGAAGGCCAGCAGCAGGGCCGCCGCGGCCAGCGCCCGCAGCCAGGCCGGGAGCACCACCGACAGGGCGGCCACGGCGTGGCTCGGGCGGTCGGTCTCCGTGGTCCCCAGGCCGCGCACCACCCTGAGGGCGTCCAGTACATGGGGGTCCGTCAGGTGGGCCGTGCCCTCGGGGCGGCCCGTGGCCGCCATGACCCGCTGCTGCAGATCCCGGTCCACCTCGCGGCCGAGGGTCTCACCGAGCGCCCTCAGGAGCGGCGCGAGGGTCTGCTGCACCAGGACCAGCCCCCCGGCCACGGCCAGCAGGACGAAGGTGTGCCGCCCGGCCGGCGAGGACAACCCGCCGTCGAGGGCCTCCTCGATCGATCCGATGAGCAGCCCGGTCACCACTGCGCCGGCCATCGGGAGGACCGCGGCCACCAGCACACCGAACAGGCCGAACACCGCCTTGCTCCGGCTGATGCGGGGGAGCAGGCCCAGGAGGGTGACGATTCCGTGGACGGTCGGGGGGATCTTCGGCCTTCGGCCCAGGGGGATGCGCAGAAGGGGCATGGGAGAGGCACACTTCCTGTCCGGTCGAGGTGATGCCGCGAGGGGAGGGGCGCCGACGGCCCCAAAGCTAGGAAGGCCCGGTTCGAGGACGGTACGGCGGCGGTATGGTTTCGCTGTTCGCCCACCACCGGCGGGCCCGGTCGCGGAACTGCCGGACACGGAGACGGCCGCAGGTCGGGGGCGGTGGATCCGGGGGCCGGGCGCCGGGATCCGGGGACACACCCGTCCCGCCGCCGGCCCGGCCCGGTCAGGTCAGCACGGCGCCGTTGCCCGGCCGGAAGCCGCGGCTGCGGCGGTGGTCGAGGTGGACGAAGACCCGGTGCAGCCAGCGGTCGTTGCCGTCGTAGCGGGGTGAGAACGCCACCCGCCCGTGCACCACGATCCGGTTGTCCACGAAGATCATGTCCCCGGGCCCCAGCACCACGTCGGAACGCACCGCCCACAGTGCTTCCCGCAGTTGCACCAGGGCCTTCTCCGCCCCCTCGTCGAGCCCGCCGGTCGCGTGGAAGTCGACGCAGATGTCAGGGTCCTCGGGAGCGCCGTCGAGCACCGGCTTCGGGTCGGACCGGCCGTTCGAGCGGAAGGAGGGCGGCGCCTCGGTGAGGAAGCGCGGCTCGTGCAGGACCGTGCGGATCTCGTCGTCGATCAGGGGCAGGGCCCGCCGGATCGAAGCGACCTGCGTGCCCACCTGGTCCTCGTGCGCGGGCCGCAGGCACAACAGGCCCACGACGTCCGGCCGGTGCGGGTGGAAGGCGTTTTCCGTGTGGAACTCCAGGCGCACCGAACCGCCGTTGCTCTGCGAGTCGGCGAGTGCCGGGACGGGGACCACGTTCTGCACGAGCGCGCCCTGCTTCTCCTCGCGGTACGCGATGACCGCCCCGAGTTCGCTGCCCAGGAGCATCGCCAGCGTCGCCGGCGTCGTGGCGGCGCGCTCCACGGAGTCCCGCACGGTGGGCGTGGGCGGGAGCCCCGCGGCCGGCAGGGGCAGGTTGCTGATGGTGAGGGTCCCGTCCGGACCCGCGTCGTAGGCGAAGTCCCGCAGGGCCCGGCTCAGCCGGACCGGAACCCGGCAGCTCTCCCGCCGGGCGAGGGTCCGCCAGTCCGGATCGTCGATCAGGGCGGGTCCGACGAGAGCGAGCCGCTCCGCCAGTTCCTCCAGTGCGGTCCGCTCCTCACCGGTGAGTTCGAGCAGTGAGGATTCCTTGCCGTAGTCGGCGTTCGCGCCCGCCATCGTTGTCACGCCTGCCTCTCCTCTTCCGCGTTTCTCCCCATCGCTGAGGCAATTGCACGGAGCCCCGTCTCGGCGACCCCGGGGAAGTCTTCACGGCCACGTGGGGGCATCTCCAGGCAGCGGACCGGCAATTGGTTCCTGGCAATTTGCCTGCGGGATGCCTGTACCGCGGGGGGCCCGGAAACGAAGCTTTCCGAGAAGCTCGATCCATGAGACGGAGCCCGCCGTGCACTCGAACCCGCGGAATCGAATACCGCTCACCTGCCAGGCAGTCGAGCGCCTGCTGTGCGAGATCAGTGGCGCTCAACTCGGGCGTGCGGTCTCGCCGTACGACGACTTCTTCGAGTTGGGAGGAGACTCCCTCTCGATCATCCAGATCGCCACCGCGGCGCGTGTGCACGGCCTGTCCCTCCGCAGTTCCGAGGTCCTGCGGTCCCCGGTTCCTGCGCTGCTCGCCGAGCACCTGACCCTCCCGCGCGACAGCGTGCCGAGGGTGCGGCCGCCCGCCCTGGACCCCGGAGACGCGGGGCCGGACCCCGACCCGGGACCGGCGGAGGTCCGGGCGGTGACCATCGCCGACGGCGACGCGGCCGAACCGCTCCACGTCATCCACTCCCAGAGCCATGTCCGGGCCGAACGGGACGCCGTCGCGGCGTGGGCGGACGGGCGCGCGGCCGTGGGGCTCAGGCTGACCGGCCCGGGCGGCTCCACCCCGACGGCCGGATCCGTCGAGCAGCTCGCGGACCGGTACCTGGCCGCTCTGCGGCGGCGACAGCCGGCCGGCCCCTACCGGCTGGCCGGATTCGGACACGGGGCGGTCGTCGCCCTCGAGGTGGCCCGCCGCCTCCGCGGCCTCGGCGCCGAGGCCGCGCTGCTGGCCCTGATCGCCCCGCCCGCAGGCCCCGCTCCCGGCGAGGAACCCGCGGACCTGGGCGATCTGCTGAGCCGCAGGCTGGCGATGCTCGCCGGGCGGTTCGCGCTCACCGGCGACGAGAGCATCGAGGACATCCTCGCCAGGTTCCACGACGCAGGCTGGTACGAGGACGTGTCGCGGCCGCAGGACCTGCCCGGACTCCAGCGCGCCTGGGCCGGTGTCGCCCTGGCGGTCCAGGAGTACGGCTACCCGCCCTACGACGGACGGGCCGTGCTGGTCGCCGGCAGCCGCACCGCCCACCCGGCCGAGCAGGCATGGAGCGAGGCCCCGGAGCGGCTGACCGTCCACCGGCTGGACCTCGCGCTCGCCTCCCCCCTGCCCGTCGTCAACGACCCGCACGTGGCCGACCTGATGAGGAAGGTGCTCGCCGCATGAACGGCGCCCCCACGACCGAGGCCGCGACACGGCCGGTCACCAGCCGGTGGATCGCGCGGCTGCGTCCCGACGACGACGCGAGGCTGCGGATCGTGTGCTTCCCGCACGTCGGAGCGGGCGCCGGCGTCTTCCGGCCCTGGCTGGAGCACCTGCCGGCCGGGACCGACCTGTGCGTGGTCCGGCCGCCCGGCCGCGAGAACCGGATGGGCGAAGCCCTGCTCACCGACGGGCACACCCTGCTGGACGAAGCCGGCCCGCACCTGGCACCCCTGCTCGACGTGCCCTTCGTCGTGGTCGGCCACTGCTCCGGCAGCGTGCTGGCCTACGAGTTCACCCGTCGGCTCAGTACCGCGGGAGGTCCGCTCCCGGTCGAGCTGGTGGTCTCGTCCTCCGAGGGGCCGTCGATGCGCACGGTGGAGGAACCTCCCCTGCACCGGCTGCCGGACGGCGAGCTGATCACCCGGGTCGTCGGATACGGGGGCATGGCGGAACAAGTCCTGGCCGACCCCGACCTGATGACCCTGTTCGAACGGATCCTGCGGGCGGACTACCAGGTCGTCGAAACGCTCGCGTACTCCTCGGACGCCCCGCTGGAGATGCCCGTCACCGTCATCGGCGGCCGCCGGGACGCGTTCGTCGGCGCCGGAGCCATGGCCGCGTGGAGCACCGCCACGACCGGGGAATTCACCCTGCACCTGCTGGACGCGGGCCACTACATCCTCGACGAGGCGGGGGAACGGATGGGACGGATCGCACGACGGCTGCTGGAGAGAGGGGGCGACGGGTGAGCACGGGAGACTTCACACTGCCGGGCGCGTGGCTGTGCGCGGCACCCGAGGAGGCGGGCCACCGCGTCGAGGTGGACTACGCGGACCTCGCCCCCGCGCTGGACGCGCTGGCGGTCTCCGCCGGCGCCGAGCCCTTCGCCGTGCCGGCCGCCGCGCACATCAAGGTGCTGAACACCCTGGTCGAGGAGCGGGAGTTCCGTACGGACGTGCTGCCGGCCGGAGGCCGTGAGGCACGCGGCATGACGGTGCGGCCGGGCGCCGCGCGCACCTGGCGGGACCTGGTCGCACATGCCGGTCACGCCCTGCGGGCCATGCCACCGGCACCCGGGCCGGACGGAGGAGCCCCGCGTGCCGACCGCGTGCTCCTCGCCGCCGCACCGGACACCCCGCCCGTCACGGGCCGCCACGGCCTGTGCGTCGGGGCCGGCGTGCACACCCTGACCCTGCGTGCCGACGGTGCCGTCGGCGCCGCCGGACTCGACCGGCTGGCGGCCATGTACCGCCGCGTGCTGGAGGCGATGGCCGCGGCGCCGGACGGCGACGCGGTGACCACCGTCCTGCCCGACGGCGAGCGCGAGGCCGTGCTGCGTCGCTGGGCGGTCGGGCGCACCGTCACCCGTGAACCCGCCGACGTCCTGGAACTCTTCAGGAACCAGGCGGCCAGGACCCCGGACGCACCCGCCGTCCGGGCCGACGGACGGACCCTCAGCTACCGCCAGCTGGACGAGGCCTCCACCCGGCTCGCCCGCCACCTCCTCGCACACGGCGCGCGCCCCGAGGTGCCCGTCGGCGTCGGTCTGCGCCGCGGCCCGGACCTGCTGCCGACGCTGCTGGGCGTCTGGAAGTGCGGCGCGCCCTACCTGCCGCTGGACGCGGACCTGCCCCAGGTCCGGCTCCGCCACATGGTCTCCACCGCGGGCTGCGGCCTCATCGTCACCCGCTCGGAACTCCTGCCCTCGCTCGGCCCCTTCGACCAGGGCGACTACGTCCTGCTGGACCGTGACCGCGACGCGATCGACGCGGCCGGCCTCGACCCCGTCGACGTCCCGGTCGGCCCCGCGCACCTCGCCTACGTCATCTACACCTCCGGGTCCACCGGGGCGCCCAAGGGCGTCATGGTGCACCACGGCGGCCTGGCCAACTACGTGCTGTGGACCGCCCTGGAGTACGCGGCCCGCGGGATCGGCGGGTCCCCGCACTTCAGCTCGATCGGCTTCGACCTGGGCGTCCCGAGCCTGTTCGCGCCCCTGGTGGTCGGCCAGCGGGTGGACCTGCTGCCCGACCCGCTGGACGCCGCCGATCTCGGTGTGCACCTGCTCGCGGGCGCTCCGTACAGCTTCATCAAGATGACGCCCGGCCACCTGAACCTGCTCACCACGGACCTCGAACCGGAGGAGGCCCACGGCCTCGCCGGACTTGTCATCGCCGCCGGTGACGCCTTCCCGGTGGAACTGGCCCGGCGCTGGGGCGAACTGACCGGGCCCGGCGGTACCCCGGTCGCCACCGAGTACGGCCCGACGGAGATCACCGTCGGCAACTCCGGCCAGGTGGTCACCCGTCTGCCGGCCGACGGTCTCGTCCCGCTCGGCCTGCCCATCCCGAACACCGCGATGTACGTCCTCGACGACAGCCTCGAACCCGTCCCCGACGGTGTTCCCGGCGAGGTGTACGTCGGCGGGGCGGGGGTGGCCCGCGGCTACCTCGGCGCCCCCGCGCTCACCGCGGAGCGCTTCGTTCCCGATCCCTACGGGGACCCGGGATCCCGGCTCTACCGCACCGGTGACCGAGGCCGCTGGCGCCAGGGCCGGCTGGAGTTCATGGGCCGCACCGACCACCAGGTGAAGATCCGCGGCTACCGGGTGGAGCCGGGGGAGATCAGGGCCGCGATCCTGCGGTGCCCGGGCGTCGGCGACGCGGTCGTCACCGCCTATCCGGGGCCGTCCGGGGCACAACGGCTCGCCGCGTTCGTCGTCCCCGCCGCCGGAGCCGGCCCCGACCTCTCCCGCGTACGGGCCGAACTGGCACAGGACCTGCCCGACTACATGGTCCCCGCCGACCTCCGCACCGTCCGGGAGATCCCGTTGACCGCGAACGGCAAGGTCGACACCCGCGCACTGCGTACCCGGCTGTGACCATCGCGCTCGACCCGACCCAGGCATCCGAAGACCTCAGGAAAGCAGGACCCGGTGAGTGATACGGCCGCGGACACGGCGTACCGAGTAGTCGTGAACCACGAGGAGCAGTACTCGATCTGGAACGCGCACCGTGAGCCGCCGGCGGGCTGGCGCGCGGAGGGGTTCACCGGCGACCGTCAGCAGTGCCTGGACCACATCGCCTCCGTCTGGTCGGACATGCGTCCGCTCAGCGTCCGCGGCGGGAGCGCCCCGCGCGGACCGGAGCGAGGTGGCCGATGACCGCGCTGCTGCCGGAACTCTTCCTGGACCGGGCACGTGAGCACCCCGACGCACCCGCGGTCGTCGCCGGCTCCGACGAGGTGTCCTACCGCGAGCTGGAGGGCTCGGCGCGCCGTGTCGCGGGCGCCCTCACCGGGCTCGGAGCGGGGCGCGAGTCCGTCGTCGCCGTCCTGATGACACCGGGCCCCGACCTCGTGGCGGCGCTGCTCGGCATCTGGCTGGCCGGAGGGTGCTACCTCCCTCTCGACCCCTACGCCCCTCCCGCCCGGCTGCGGCAGACGGTCGAGGCGGCGGGTGCCCGCCTGGCCGTGGTGGACGGGACGTGGGCCGCCCGGGGCGCCGAACTCGCCCCGACGACCACCGCGCACCGGATCGACCGGCTCCTGACGGCGGGCGACCCGGACACCCCGGCGTGCGCCACCGAAGCGCGCCAGGCCGCCTACATGATCTTCACCTCGGGCTCCACGGGCGTCCCCAAGGGCGTCGTCGTCGAACACGCGGGCATCGCCAACCGGGTGCTGTGGGGTGTACGCGCACTGGAACTGACGCCCCGTGACCGGGTGCTGCAGAAGACGCCGCTCACCTTCGACGCCGCGGGCTGGGAGATATTCGGCCCGTTGGTCTGCGGTGCGCCGGTCACCTTCGGCCGCGCCGACGCGGGACGCGATCCGGCCGAACTCCTCGCCTCGCTCCGCGAACAGGAGGCCACGGTGGTGCAGGTCGTGCCCACCATGCTGCGCCTGCTCGCCGCCCAGCCGGACCTCGCTTCGTGCAAGAGCCTGCGGACGGTCTGCTCCGCGGGCGAACCGCTGCACGCCGAACTGTGCGGGCGCGTGCTCGCCCAGGTCGACGTGGAGATCTGGAACACCTACGGCCCGACCGAGTGCTCCATCGACGCGCTGGCCCATCGTTTCGACCCCGCCCAGCTCACCGGCGCCGTGCCGATCGGCCGGCCCATCGACAACGCCCGTGTCCTGGCCCTTCCCGCCGACGGCGACGGCACCGCCGACGACGCCCTGCTGGAGCTCTACCTGTGCGGACCGGGTGTCGCCCGCGGCTACCACCAGGACGCCGCGCGCACCGCCGAGCGATTCGTGCCGGACGCCGACGGCCCGCCCGGCTCCCGGATGTTCCGCACCGGGGACCTCGTACGCCGTCGTCCCGACGGAGCACTGGAGTTCGTCGGCCGGGCCGACAGCCAGGTGAAGATCAACGGTGTGCGCGTCGAACCCGGCGAGGTGGAGGCCGCGCTGGAGACCCATCCCGAGGTCGTCGAGGCCGTCGTCCGGGCGGTCGACGGCCCCGAAGGCCCCGGCGGCGCACGCCGGCTGGCGGCCTGGGCGGTCACCACACGGCCCGGGGCGGCCGAACGCCTGACCGCCTACCTCCGCGACCGGCTGCCCCCGGCGCTCGTGCCGGCCGTCGTCGCCGAGATCGACACGCTGCCCCGGACCAGCAGCGGCAAGACCGACCGCGCGCGGCTGCCGGACCCCGACTGGTCGCGCGCGCCCGGTACGCTCGCAGCGCCGCGTACCGCCGAGGAGCGCATCGTCCTGGGCGCCTGGAGACAGCTGCTCGGCACCGACGAGATCGGCCTCGACGACGACTTCTTCCGCCTGGGCGGCCACTCCCTGATGCTGACCCGGCTCTCGGCCCGGCTCACCGGGGACTCGGGGCTCGCGGTGACACTGCGCGACCTGCAGTACGCCTCGACCGTCCGCCGGCAGGCCGAGCTGCTGGGCCGGGCCTCGAAGGCACAGCCGATCGACCAGCTGCCGCCCGGCTCCCGGCTGCCCCTCTCCCACGCCCAGGAGCGGTTCTGGGTCCTGGACCGGATGGACCCGGGAAACCGGGAGTACCTGCTTCCGATCCTCGTCTGGCTGCCGTCCGAGGTGCCCGCACAGGTGGTCCGGGAGGCACTGGCCCGGCTCGTGGAACGGCACGAGGTGCTGCGTACCCGCTACGGCATGGACGCGCAGGGCCTGGCCGCCGTCGTCGAGCCCCATGTCCCCGACGCCCTGCGGACCCTGGAGACCACTCCCGGGCGGATGGCCGACACCCTCGCCGGGGAACTCGCGGAGGGCTTCGACCTGGCGGTCGCCCCGATGTTCCGGGCCGCCCTGGTCCGGGACGGCGGGCACGAGCAGCTGCTGCTCCTGGTGTGCCATCACATCATCGGCGACGGCTGGTCCTCCCGGCTGCTCGAACAGGAGCTGCGTGAGACGGTCACGGCGATCCGGGAAGGCCGCGAACCGGTCCTCCCGGAAGCCGCCCTGCGCTACGTCGACGCGGTCGCCTGGCAGAGGGACCAGATCACCGAGGCGCAGTCCGCCGAGCAGCTCGCCTACTGGAGCCGGCAGCTGGAGGGACTTCCCCCGCTCGAACTCCCCACGAACCGCGAACGCGCGGCCCGGCGCAGCATCGACGGTGCGGGGATCGTCGTGGAGGTGCCCGCCCCGGCGGCCGAGGCCCTGACCGCCCTCGGCCGCCGGGCCGGAGCGACCCCCTACGTGGTCCTGCTGACCCTCTGGACGGTCACGCTCGCCCGAGCGGCCGGGCAGTGGGACTTCGGGGTCGGCTCCCCGCACGCAGGCCGCACCCGTCCGGAACTCCACGACCTGGTCGGGCTGTTCCTCAACACCGTCGTCCTGCGCCCCGGGCTGACACCGGACCTGAGCTTCGCCGAGGCACTCGCCGCCGTCGAGCGCACCTGCCGCGAGGGCTTCGCCCGGCACGCCGTGCCCTTCGAAGCGGTGGCCGACGCGGTCGCACCGGAGCGCGACCCCTCCCGTACCGCCCTGTTCCAGAACCTGTTCACGCTCACCGGTGACGAGACGGTCGGGCAGGTACCGCGCGAACGCGATCTCGAACTGCTGGGCCGGGCCTGGACGGTCTCCAGGACCGACCTGGCGCTCACTCTGTGGCCCCGGCCCGACGGAGGGTACGGGGGCGCGCTCGAGTACTCCTCGGCGCTCTACGACCGGACGCTGGCGGCGGGTCTCGCCGAGCGCATGCGCCGCCTGGCCGAACGGTTCGCCGCCGATCCCGGCCTGACGGTCGGCGCGACCCGCCTGGACACGGACGACGACACGGACACGGACGAGGACACGGACGACGACGGGGACGGGAGCGACGACGTGCACCACGACATCAGGACCGACGAGGCCCCGGCCGCGCCGCCGCCGGCCGACGTGCCGGCCTCCCGTCCGGACATCGTCCTCGGCTTCGTCCGTGACCTGCTCACCCAGCCGGACGTGGGACCCGACGACGACTTCATGGCCCGGGGCGGCACCTCGCTGCTCGCGGCCCGCCTGCTGTGGAACGTCCAGAGCGCCTTCGGCGTGGAGGTGTCCATGCGTTCCTTCTTCGACCTGCCCACGGCGGCGGCCCTCGCCCGTGAGGTCACGAGACTCCAGCCGCCACCGGACACCCAGGTCCCGGACGGCGATCCGACAGCGCACCGTGAAGCGACAGAGAGGGACGCCTGATGCCGGCCGCCCGTACCCAGGAGACACGGACGATCGAGCGGGTGGACCGGACAGGACCGCTTCCGCTCTCCTCCGGCCAGCAGCAGATGTGGCTGCTGCACCAGCTCGCCCCGGCCGGCCGCGCCTATCTGATGACCTGGACGCTCCGGCTCTCCGGCCTGCTGGACACCGACGCCCTGCGCGGGGCGTGGGAGACCCTCGTCGAACGTCACGAGATCCTCCGCACCCGCTACCGGCAGATCGACGACGTACCCCACCAGATCATCGACCCGCCCGGGGCCGTCGACTTCCGCGTCGTCGACCTGGCGGACGAGCCGACCGGGAACCGCGGGACGCGGGCCGGACAGATCGCCGACTGGGAGCGGAGCCGGCCCTTCGACCTCACCCGGCACCAGCCGCTGCGCGTCACGCTGATCCGCACCGGGCCCGAACTGCACCTCATGGTCGTCAACATCCACCACATCGCGTGCGACGAGGACTCCTACCAGGTCATCTCCGCCGAACTGGCGGCGCTCTACGCGGCCCGCACCGAGGGGGACTCCCCGGTCCCCGGCGCACCGCCTGTCCAGTACGCCGACTTCGCCGCCCGGGAGAGGACCCGGACCACGGACGCCGCGCTGCGCCCGCACCTGGACTACTGGCGCGCCGCACTCGACGGCGTGTCGGACCTGCCGCTGCCGCTGGACCGCCCGCGCCCGGCGCGTCCCGACCGGCGCGGCGGACTCGTCGAGCTGACGATCGGCCCCGAGACCGCCGCGGCCGTCCACGCCCTGGCGTCGGCGCACCGCGCCACGCCGTACATGGTGCTGCTGGCGGCCTACCACGTCATGCTCGCCCAGCTCACCGGGAGCGAGGACGTGACGGTGGGGATACCCGTCTCCACCCGGACCCCCGACCTGGACGGGCTCGTCGGCTACACGGTGAACACGGTCGCCGTCCGGTCACGGCGCACCGCCGGCCTGCCCTTCGCCGATGTCCTGGTCCAGGTCAGGGAAGGCGTACTGGACGCGTTCGACCACCGCTTCGTCCCCTTCAAGCGCGTGGTCGACGCGGTGAACCCCGCGCGCGGCCTCGACGGGAACCCCTTGTTCCAGGCGGCCTTCGACATGGAGGAGGCCGACGAGGACGGCCGGTTCCGGCTCCCCGGCCTGCGGGTCGAGCGGATCGCGACGGACGCGGTGCCCGACGCCAAGTTCGATCTGACCCTGCACACGGTCACCGCCCCTGGCGGACGGCTCCACGCCCGCCTGGAGTACGCGGCCGCGGTGATCGACGAGAAGACGGCGCTGACCTGGGCCGCGGAGTGGGAGGCGCTGCTCGCCGGCCTCGTCGGCCGCCCGTACGAGCCGGTCGGCCCGGCTCCGGCGCGGCCCGCCGGCCGTCCGGCATACGGGGAAACCGCGGGTGAGCCCGTCCCGGCCGCCGTCCCGTCCGCCACCGTGCCGACCGAGATGATGCACCGCCTCTGGACCGAGGTCCTGGAAACGGACCACATCGGCCTCCAGGACAACTTCTTCGACGTCGGAGGGGACTCGCTGCGGGCCGTGGCCCTCGCCGGCCGGCTGCGCGCGGAGGGCCTGGAGGTGTCGGCCACCGATGTCTTCGCCCACCAGACCGTCGAGGAACTGGCCGCCTGGTGCGCTCGGCAGGCCCTCGACGCGGCACCGGACGGCGCCGCCCTGCCCGCGGCCCTGGAACCCTTCGCCCTGCTGAACGCCCAGGACCGGGCGGCACTGCCCACGGACGTGGTGGACGCCTACCCGCTCACCGCGACCCAGCTCGGGATGATCATCGAGCTGCGGGCCCGACCGGACGTCAACACCTACCAGGACACCACCTCCTACCTCGTCCGCGACGGCCTGGCACCGGACGTCGCGGCACTCCAGCTCGCGGCCCAGCTCGTCGTCGACCGCCATGAGGTGCTCCGCACCAGCTTCGAACTCAACCGCTACACCGAGCCGTTGCAGCTGGTGCACCGCTCCGCCCGGATCGAGGTCGGTGCGACCGGACACGGCACGCTCGGCCCGGGCGGCTGGCGGCCCGCGCTGGAGGAGTACGCGGCGTCCGAGCGCCGGTCACCGATGGCCATCACGACCTTTCCGCTGATCCGGGTGCACGCCCACACCGCGCAGGACTCCCCCGAGTGGTGGATCACGATCACGGAGTGCCATCCGATTCTCGAGGGGTTCAGCTTCCACACGATGCTGATGGAGATCCTCACCGGCTACGCCGAGATCCGGGAGGGCCGCACGCCCGCCGAGCCGGAGCCGGTGCCCTTCCGGTACGCGGACTACGTCGCGGCCGAGGCGGCGGCCCGGGAGTCGCAGGAGGACCGTGCGTTCTGGAGGGGCGTCGTCGAGGGCAGGACAGGCACGGCGCTGCCCTCCGCCTGGCAGGGCGACAGGGCGCTGGTCCGCGAGCGGTACCAGCACACGCTGGACTTCCGGGACCTGGAGGACGATCTGCGCCGGCTGGCGACCGCGACCGGCACCTCGATGAAGGCGGTGCTGCTGGCCGCGCACATGAAGGTGATGAGCATGGTCGTCGCCACGGAGGACTTCTACACCGGGCTGGTGTGCGACGCGAGGCCCGAGGTCCTGGGTGCGGACCGGGTGCTCGGCATGTACCTGAACACCCTGCCGTTCGCCATGCCCACGGAGGCGGATACCTGGGGCGATCTCGTCAGGGCGGTCTACGACGGCCTGACGGAGATGTGGCCGCACCGCGTCTTCCCCATGCAGGTCATCCAGCAGGAGTTCGGCCCCGGCGGCCGGCTGCTGGACGTCTTCTTCAACTACCTCGACTTCCGGCAGGTCGACGCGTCACTGATCGACGAGGACGCGACGTACAACGACAACGACAACGAGTTCGCGCTGCACGTCTTCACGATCTCCGGGGTCCTCAAGCTCAACACGACCAGCCACCGCCTCGACCGCGAGGCCGCGGCCCGGCTCACCGCCCTGTACCGGACGGTCCTGGAGCGGATGTCCCTCGGCCCGGAGGGCGACTCCCGGGCCGGCTGCCTCCCCGCCGCCGTGCCCGAGGGACGGGACCGCGCCACGGAGCCCGTACCCGAACCACAGGCCGTCGCCGAGGCCTTCGCCGCGGTGGTGGCCGCGCACCCCGACGCGGTCGCGGTGCGCTGCGGGGGGAGCGAGCTCAGCTACCGGGAACTCGACGCGGCGGTGGACCGGACCACCCGGGAACTGCGGGAGCGAGGCGTCGGACCGGGCGACCCCGTCACGCTCGGAGCCCTCTCACCGGACCGGGGCCCGGACACCGTCGCCACGCTGCTCGCCGCGGTACGCGCCGGAGCCGTCTTCGCCCTCGCGGCGCCCGGCGCCGCGGCCCGGGCCGCCGTCACCCGCCCGGAGGCGCTGCCCGCCGGTGCGGCCTGTGTCCTGCCCGGGGAGCCGGGGACCCCGGTGACGCACCACGCCCTCGCCCGCGCCGTCGCCCGGTTCCGCGACGAACTGGCGTCACGCGGCGCCGGATCCGGACCGGGATCGTCCTGGCTCTGCGTCGGCCCCGCCGTCACTCCCACCGGTCTGGTCGAGATCCTCACGGCGCTGACGTCCGGAGCCGCCGTCGTCCTGCTGCCCGCCCCGCTGCCGGAGGCGGTCCCCGAGATGAGGCGCCTGATCTCCGAGGGCCGGGTGACCCACCTCGGGACGACGCCGCTGGTGGCGGAGCGGGTGGTCGTCGATCCGCCCCGTCCCCTGACCGTGGTCCTCGGGGGTGACGACGAGGCGGGGCCCGCCCTGCCCGCCGTCCTGCGAGGCCGGGCCCGGGTGATCGAGACCGTCGCCGCCGACGGACTCGTCGGTCCGGTCGCCTACGACGGAGTGCCGCCACGCGGTCTGGCCCTCGACGTGGTCGACACCCGGGGCCGCTCCGTGCCCGTCGGTGTGGTCGCGGAGCTGCGGGTCGACGGCGCCGAAGGGCCGCACCGCACCGGCCGGACGGCACGGGTCCACCGGTCCGGGCGGCTGGAGCCCATGGGCCCGGCCTCCGTCCACCGGACCCGGGAACTGCTCGGGCTCCATCCCGCGGTGCTGGACTGCCGCGTGGTCGAGCGGCCGGACACCGCCCCGGGCGGGCGGCTGCTGGTGGGTTACCTGCGTACGGTGCCCGCCGAGGAGTTCTCCCCGGACGAGATCCGCCGGGCGCTGGCCGGCCGCCGGCTGCCGCGCCACCTGATCCCGGACGTCCTGGTGGTGGTGGACGAGTGGCCGCTGACCGGGGCCGGAACCGTCGATCCGGACCGGCTTCCCGAGCCGCCCGGCACCGTGACCGGCCCGGCCCAGGTGCCAGCCATGCAGGAACAGGCGCCCTGGGACGCCGACTTCGAGGAGCTGCTGCGCGGAGTGCTGACCGATGTGCCCCAGGACACCGCGCTCGATCCTGATGTGCCCCTGGCCGACGCGGGCCTCAGCTCGATGGCCACGGTCGGTCTCATGGTGGCGATCGAGCAGCTCTACGACCTCGTCATCCCCGACGACTTCCAGATCGTCGACATGTTCCGCACCCCGCGCATGCTGTGGGAGCAGGTCCGCGGCTTCCGGGCCGCCCAGATCTGACGGGACGTCCGGAAATGCCGGGGGGGGGGGGGCGCCCCGGCAGCAGCGCGCCCGCCCCCCGCGCGGGGGGCGCCCCGCGCCCGGGGGGCGCCCCTCTCGGCCTGCCGGCCCGGTGGGCCGTCAGTTGTGGCCGAAGCGCTTCTGGTGCTTGCGCGCGACGTCGGACGGGCTGCCCTGCGCCTGCGACTGCGCCTGGGTCTGCGACTCGTACGCCGTCGACTTCGCCTCCTCCGCGCCACGCTCCGCGGCCGACGCGCGGTCGTGCTGGCCGCCCTGCTTGCGGTTCTTGTTCTTCGCCATCGTGCTGCCTCCTGACAGTGGGATCTGGGGGTCCAGAACCGCTGTCAGACTCACATAGCGGCATAAAAGCCGCATGTTGGATCATTACCGAGCGTAGTAAGCGAGGTATCATGCGCCGCTTCCCGGATCCGCCACGCCGATGATCGAGTTCCGGACCTTAACGACCGTGCCGTCGGGCAGACTCGAAGGAAACCCTGAGTAAGCGAACCCCGGGTCGGCGGACCCTCCCTCGTGTCCGGGCCCGCTGACCCTCTCCCGAGTTGGAAGAGGGTGGAACGCGTGGACCGTTGCGTCGTCCTGGTGGACGCCGGCTACCTGCTGGGCGCAGCCGCGAGCCTGCTGGCCGGGGAGCCCGCCCGTTCCCGCATCACCGTGGACCACGCGGCCCTGATCCAGGGCCTGCGCGAGCGCGCGGAGGCCGACACGGAACAGCCTCTGCTGCGCATCTACTGGTTCGACGGCGCCCCCGACCGCGTGCCGCAGCCCGAGCACCGCAGGCTCCGCGTCATGCCCCGGGTGACCGTCCGGCTCGGCGCCCTCACGCGCAGTGACGGCCGGTGGGCGCAGAAGGGCGTCGACGCGGCCATGCACGCCGAGCTGACCGAACTGGCCCGGAACCGCGCCTGCTCCGACGTGGTGCTCGTGACCGGCGACGGCGACCTGCTGCCCGGACTGATGTCGGCCAAGGAGCACGGCGTCGCCGTCCACCTCTGGGCGGTCCAGGCCGCCGACGGGGACTACAACCAGTCCGAGGACCTGGTCGCCGAGGCGGACGAACGGCGCGTGCTCGACCGGGCCTGGATCACCAAGGCGGTACGGGCCAAGGACACGGGCGGCGTGTGCGCGCCCCCGCCCGTGCCGCGCCCGGAGATCGCCGCGATCCTCTCCGCCCCGCTGCCCGAGGCCGCCCTCGCCGCCTCGGCCGAGCGGGCCTCGGAGGCCGCCCAGGCCGCAGCGGCCCGCAACGGCACCCGGACCGTGGAGGACACCCCGGGCGTCCCGCAGGCCCCCGGTCACAAGGGCGTCCCCACCCCCAAGGACCTGGCGAGCCTGCGCGCGCCGGGGGCCCAGGCCACCCACCACGCCCCGCCGCCCGCAGCCAACGCGACGCTGCGCTGGTCCTCCGACCGGGGCTGGGTCGAGCGCGGCGGACCGCTCGGCGAACCGGCCGAGACCGCGTCCCTGCCGACCCTGGCGCAGCTCACCAGCGCGGAACAGCGCTGGGCGGACCGGGAGGAGGACATCACCACCGTCGGCGGCGACCCCTTCGAGGTCGGCCAGGTCTTCGCCCGGCGCTGGATGGAGCGGCTGCCGGAGACCGTCCACCTGCAGAAGCTGTCCACGATGTACCCCCGCATCCCGCACCGCATCGACGGGGAACTCCTGAGGTACGCCGCCCGCTTCGGGCTGCTCGCGCACAAGGACGACCAGATCGACGAGCACGACAGGTATGCCATCCGGGCGGGGTTCTGGCGGGAGATCGACGTACGGGCCGCCGCCGAGCACGCCCCCGTGGGGGAGTGAGCCGGGCTGCCCTGCCCGCCCCGGACGCAATACGGGGCATCCGACCCCGTAGTCTCATACCTCGTGAGTACGGGCACAGCACAGGCCAGGGGCACGGCACAGGAACAGTCCGTGTGCGCGGTGCGTGATCTGGTCAAGACCTACCCGGCCGTCCGCGGCCGACGCGGCCGGGCCGCGACCCCCGAGGTGCGCGCCACCGACGGGGTCCGTTTCGACGTCCGGCGCGGGGAGATCTTCGGACTCCTCGGCCCCAACGGCGCCGGCAAGTCCACGCTCGTGCGCCAGCTCACCGGACTGATGCGTCCCGACTCCGGAAGCGTCGAGGTGCTGGGGCACGATCTCGTGCGCCATCCCGAGCGGGCCTCCCGGCTCATCGGCTACCTCGGTCAGGAGTCCACCGCTCTCGACGAGCTGACCGTGTCGCTCGCCGCGGAGACCACCGGGCGGCTCCGGGGACTGCCGGTACGGGCCGCGCGGGCCGCGCGCGACGACGTACTGGAGGAGCTCGGGCTCACCGAGCTCGCCGGGCGCCCGCTGAAGAAGCTCTCCGGCGGACAGCGGCGGCTCGCCTGCTTCGCCGCGGCGCTGGTCGGTGAGCGCCCGGTCCTGGTGCTGGACGAGCCCACGACCGGCATGGACCCCGTCGCGCGGCGTTCCGTGTGGTCGGCCGTCGACCGGCGCCGGGCGGAGAACGGCGCGACGGTGCTGCTCGTGACCCACAACGTCATCGAGGCGGAGACCGTCCTGGACCGGGTGGCCGTCATGGAACGCGGCAAGGTCATCGCCTGCGACACCCCCTCCGGGCTCAAGGAGAGGGTGGCCGGCGAGGTCAGGGTCGAGCTGGTGTGGCGCGAACGCGCGCCGCTGGACGTCCCGGAGGTCGCCGCGCTGCGCGGGTCCGCCCAGGAGTCGGGGCGCAAGTGGGTGCTGCGGCTCGGGCCGGACGAGGCGCGCGCCGCGGTGGCCGCCGTGACCGGCGGGGCGGCCTTCTCCTCGCTCGACGACTTCACGCTGGCCACCCCCAGCCTGGAGGACGTCTACCTCGCGCTCGGCGGCGACGCGGCCGGGGCCACCGAGGGGCTGGTCAAGGCGTGAACGGAACGGTGAACGTGTCGGGATACGTGTCGGAGTCGAACGGGAGCACTGCCAGGTGACGAGCATCCTTCCCACGGAGTCCGCGAAGGTGTCCACACCGAAGGTGCGTGCCTCCGCGGTGCGCGAAGGCCGGTCCGCCCGCACCGCTCCGGCGGCCCTCGCCCCACGGGCCAGGCTGCTGCCGTCGCTGGCGGCGGTGTACCGGGCGCAGCTGTCGCGGGCGAGGGTCGCACGGATCCCGCTCCTCTTCGTCGCGACCTTCCAGTCCGTCGGGATCATGGTGCTGATGCGCGGAGTGGTCGACGGCGGCGCGGAGGCCCGGGCCGTCGTGGCCGGCTCCAGCGTGCTGGTCGTGGCCTTCGTCGCGCTCAATCTGCTCGCCCAGTACTTCGGCCAGCTCAGGGCCGGCGGCGGTCTCGACCACTACGCGACGCTGCCGGTTCCCCCCGCCGCGGTGGTGCTGGGAGCGGCGGGGGCGTACGCCTCCTTCACCGTGCCCGGCACGATCGTCACGGCGGTGGCGGGCAGCGCCCTGTTCGGGCTGCCCATGACCCATCTGTGGGTGCTCGTCGCGGTCATCCCGCTCTCCGGGGCCGCACTCTCCGGTCTGGGCGCCGCGCTCGGGCTGCTGGCGCCGCGGCAGGAACTGGCGACGCTGCTCGGTCAGCTGGGCATGTCGGCCGCGCTGCTGCTGGGTGTGCTGCCGGCCGAGCGGCTGCCGGGCCCCGTGGGGTGGGCGCGCGACCTGCTCCCCTCGACGTACGGCGTCGAGGCGCTGTCCCGGTCCTTCGACGCCCACCCCGACTGGGTGGTCGTCGCCCTGGACCTCGCCGTGTGCGCGGCGGTCGGTGTGCTGTCCCTCGCCGTGGCCACCTGGGCGTACCGTCGCGCGGCGGTCCGGTGAGGCGGCGCGTGTCCGGGCCTGGCACGATGGCACCGTGACCGCACCGTTGACGCCGCCGCACCAGCCCCAGCCGAACGACCCCTGGCAGGCCCCGCCGTCCGGGTCGCATGCCGTGCCCGGCGATCAGCCGGGCGCGGACGAGCGGCGTACGGAGCTGAGGCAGGGCGCGGTGATCGCCGCGGTCCTGACGGTGGCGGGTCTCGTGCTCGGTCTGCTCTGGCTCTGGCTCTCGCCGCGTGTGCCGCTGGTTTCCGACGACACCGCCGTCTTCCTCAAGAACAGCGAGGGCGAGGAGGCCATCGGGGCCGACGGCACCTTCGTGCTCCTGGGGCTGGCCTTCGGCCTCGTCTCGGGGATCGCCGTCTTCCTCCTCCGCCGGCGCGGGGGCATCCCGCTCGTGGTCGGGCTCGCCCTCGGCGGGCTGCTCGGCTCACTGCTGGCGTGGGGGATCGGTACCTGGTTCGGGCCGACGTCCGATGTGGTGGCCCACGCCAAGGAGGTCGGCAAGGGTGTCACCTTCGACGCGCCGCTGGAACTGCACGCGGTGGGGGCGGCGATGCTGGCCTGGCCCATCGCGGCGATGATCGTCCACCTGGGTCTGACGGCTCTGTTCGGTCCTCGGGACCCCGAGCCGGAGTGGGACGTTCCGTACGGGGCTCCCTACCCGGCTCCGCCCGGCTCCGCCGGGTCCTCCACGGCCGGGGCGGAGTCGGCGTTCGGGCCGGGCCCGGTGGCCGGGGACGCCAAGGGCTCCGGGGAGTGGCCGGAACGGTCGTAGCGGCAGGGCGGCGCCTGCGGTGGGTGTCCGCGGGGCCGGCCCTTCGGCGCAGGTCTCAGCCGCGGCCGATCGGGGCCAGGGAGGCCTCCGTCAGGGCGGCCAGGTCCGCCGGGGCGAGCTCGACCTCCAGCCCGCGGCGGCCCGCCGAGACGCAGATCGTCGTGTGGGACCCCGCCGACGCGTCCAGCACCGTGCGCAGGCGCTTGCGCTGGCCCAGCGGGGAGATGCCGCCCCGTACGTAGCCCGTGGTGCGTTCCGCCGCCGCGGGGTCGGCCATCGCCGCACGCTTGCCGCCCACCGCCGAGGCCAGGGCCTTCAGGTCCAGCGATCCCGCGACCGGGACGACGGCGACGACCAGCTCACCGTCGACGTCCGCCACCAGGGTCTTGAACACCCGGCCCGCGGAGACGCCGAGGGCCTCGGCCGCCTCCTCGCCGTAGGACGGCGAGGCGGGGTCGTGTTCGTACGCGTGCACCGTGAACGCCGTGCCGGCGGCGGTCAGGGCGACCGTCGCCGGGGTGCCGCCGGGCTGCTGCTTCCTGGACTTCTTCGCCACCTGGCAGGTCCTCAGGTCAGTTGGGGTGCGTCGGGTCGCGGGTCAGGTCGGCGGCCGGCAGGGACGGGAGGTGCCGGATGACGGCGGTCTCCTTGCGCAGGAGCGCCAGCTCCTCGCGCAGCCGGGTCGCGGTGTCCGGGGCCTGGAGCAGCCGTTGCTTCGTCGGGATGTCGAGCACGGCGGCGGCCGCCACGAGGTACGAGACGACGGACGGGTCGTCCGGCAGGTCCGCACCGGTCGTCAGGGAACGCTCGCTGGCTCCGGCCAGCCGCTTCTGGTAGCTGCGGAAGGCCCGTAGGACACCTTCTGCGAGTGCCCCCGCCTCGTCGGTGGGGGAGGCGTCGCCGTCCTCGGCGGCACCCGGGTCCTCGGGCAGCTCCTCGACCTCCGCCGTCAGGTGGGGACCGCTCGCGTCGACGGAGAGCAGCCGGACCCGTGTGGTGCCGGTCGCCAGGACCTCGTAGCTGCCGTCGGCGCGCTCACGGATCTTCGCCGCGTCCGCGACACAGCCGACCCGGTGGAAGGTCTGGATGGGATCGGGGCCGAAGCCGTCGCCCGGGGCGCGCTCCGCGGGGGGCGCGGCGGCGACCGTGTCCGGCATTCCGGTGGCCGTCGGGGCGGTCTCGCGGCCGTCGCGGATCGCGACCACCACGAAGCGGCGCGGTTCCTCCTCGTCGATCTCGAGCAGCTCGCGCATCATGGCGCGATAACGCTCCTCGAAGACGTTGAGCGGCAGTACGAGGCCGGGGAACAGCACCGCGTTCAGCGGGAAGAGTGGCAGGCGAGCGGTGGTCACAACGGCCAAGCCTAATGGGCGCGGGGCCCGCCGTGTTCCGGCCTGCCGCACAGGGGCGTGGAAGAGGCCACCCGGAGCCGGGCATCCGCCCGCGCGTCGAGGAACCCCCCGAGCGCCTCGCCGGTCACATGCGCCCAGGGGAACGACGTCGCGTACGGCCCGATCAGCCGGAACTGCTCCAGGGCCTCGGCCGCGCGGCCGCGTGCGACCAGGACGTAGGCGAGGAGGTTGCGGACCTCCGCCGGCCACGGGTCACCGGCGGGGAATCCGGCCGAGAGCCTGATCGCGAGGTCGGCCGCCGCGTCGATCCGGTCCCCCTGCACCGAGGTCGCCCGTGCGAGTGCCTTCTCGTCCCGCAGCAGGGCGAAGGCGGCCCGCACCGGGAGCGCCTGCACCAGGGAGTCCCCGGCGGCGTCCTCGGCGGCCCGCTCGGCGAAGTCGAAGCACTCGCGGTGCGAGCCGTACCACTCGGCCGACAGATAGCGGAGCGCCGCGACATGGCTGCCGTAGTGGTGCGGGCAGCGGCGTACGGCCTGCTCCCACAGGGACTCGAAGACGGTGTGCGGGGCGTGCGTGCCACGGGCGTGGTCGAGGGCGAGGCGCCACGGCACGGGGTCGCGGACGTCGGCCCGCGCCGCCGCCGTGATCTGCGGGCCCACCTCGCGCAGGAGCTCGGCATGTGCGGGTGACTCCCACGCGCGGCGCACCGCCAGCGCGGCCTTGACGAGCAGGGCGTCCGGGTCGCGGGGCGCGGCCGCCAGCCAGTCGGTGAGCCAGCCGTCGCGGTTGCGGGCGAAGGCGACCAGCCGGCCCAGGGTCCGGTCCCGGGACTCCCAGTCGGCGGCGTCCCGGGTGGTGGCGAGGAGCTTGGCCGCGGGTTCGAAGTCTCCCAGGGCCGCCGCCACCAGCGCGGGGGACAGCTGCTCGTCGGGAGCGTCGAGCATCACCGCGTCGTCCGCCGGCAGCCCGGCGGACAGCCCGGAGCCGTACCGGAAGACGCGCGTGGTGCTCAGCAGTGCGCGGAGGAAAGACATGGTGCAGACCATTGAAAAGCCCTGGTGAGGGCTGCGCCAGAGGGGCTCTGTGAAGCTTCTGTAGCGAGTGGGAGGGTTGCCCTGGGCGAGGTCAAGAAAAAGCAAAACAATCGACCGTGACTGGCTGGATTCCGCCCTTCCGGTTGCCGATAACCGCCCGTCCTCCCGGACCCCGGCCGGCCTTGCGGCCGGTGTGCCGGCAGGGATCCGGCGGGGCGGGGTGCCGCCCCGCCCCGTCCCCGGTCAGCCGCGCCGCAGCAGCCGGGACGCGCCCGCCGCCACCGTCGTGGCCAGTATCCATCCCAGCAGCACGAGGGCCGCGGCCGTCCACTGCCAGCCGCCCTCCAGCAGCCAGTAGCCGTCCTGCCCGAGATCGATCACGGGGACCAGCAGATCCAGCGCGTACAGGGCGGGATTCCACTGGGGATGCTCGCTCCCCTTGATCGACTCCGGCCGGTACTGCGAGAACGCGATCGCCCCCGCCGCCCACAGCACGGCCATCCACACCAGGGCCCGCCCCGGCCGGTAGCCGTACGCCACCGTCCAGTCCTGCAGATAGCCCCAGATCCTCCCCGCCGGCGGCAGCGTCTCCCGGCGCCGGCGCTGCTTGGCCAGCAGCACCTCGCGGGCGTCAGCGTCCTCCCCGCAGCTGCGGAGCACCGTCGCGAGGCGCTCGTACGGCTCCGGTACGTACTCCGGGGTCGCGGCCAGCACCCACTCCAGGCGCCGGGAGAGCGGGAAGTGGCCGTACGGCACGAGGTTCTCGTACACGAACCCGCCCATCGCCAGGCCGCCGGGTCCCGGCCAGCTCGTCGACACGTCGATCAGCGTGACGACCTTCGCGCCGTTCAGCACGACCCGGCCCTCCCGGGGGCGCTCCGCGTTGAACCGCAGCTCGGGTGTGACGATCCGGCGCAGCGACAGCTCCTCGCGGTCGGCGAGCACGAACCGGGCCTTGTGCAGATCCACGGCGTCCCCGAACCGCCCGTCGTCCAGCCGCACCGCGCCCCGGCACTCGAAGGGCTGCGCGCGCGTCCCACGCGCCGGGCCCCCGCCGCGCGCCACGCCGAACGGGGGAGTGGTGCCCTGGTTGCCCGTGTCGATGCTCACCCACGCCTCGGTCATGTAGAGCGTGCGCTCCACGCTCAGCTGCGGGGCGTTGAGCGCCCGCCGTCCGTCCGAGGCGCGGAGCCGGCTGCCGCGCAGGCTCAGCGAGCCGCCGACCTTCGCCCCGCGCAGGCTCAGCTCGCCGCGCGTCTCGATCATCTCGGCCTGGAGGTCCTGCGCCACCGACATCCCGTCGCCCACGAAGGAGCGGCCGCGCCGGTCGGGCCCGACGCGCATCTGGTTGATCAGCAGATCCGTGCCGATCTGCGCGTCGGTCAGCCGGATGCCCCGCTCGATCCGGCAGCGCGGCAGATGCAGGTCCCCCTCCGTGTGGAGGCGGGCCGCGTCCAGCCTCGGCACCGCGCACCCCACCATCCGCAGCGTCGTGAAGTGGCACTCGGGCAGCACCACCTCCTGCTCGAAGCGGCACCCCGTCAGCTCCACGTAGGGCGAGACGCGGCCGCCCGCCAGATCCAGCTTCCCCGTGATGCGGAGGCCCCGGAGCTTCAGCGCGGCCACCCGCCCGGGCCGTGCGGCCGGCCCGCTCAGCAGCAGCCGCGCCACCGTCCGGGCGCCCACGCTGCGCTCGGGCCCCCAGCTGTGCGGGGCGAACGGATCGTCGCGCACCGGGTCGTGCGAGCGGAGATCGTAGGTGGTGCCGTTCCGGAACGACTGCCACATGCCCAGCTCCGCCGCGCTGAGCCCGTCGGGGATCTCGCCGTCGTACGGTTCGGTCACTGCATCACCTCCGGACGCGCGGTCCGTCCCGCGCCTCGTACAGTCGTTCTTCCCTCTCTGTGACGACGTGAACGCCGACGGTCAGTAGTGACGGCCGGGACATGTATCAGCCAGTGATACGGGCGACCGGACGCCGGAACCGGTCTGAGAGAATTGCGGTGTGATCTCTCGAATCGATCTGCGCGGTTCCGCCCTCCCCGAGGGCGGCGCCCTGCGCGACCTGCTGCCCCGTGCCGAGTTCGACGTGGAAGCCGCCCTGGAGACGGTGCGGCCCATCTGCGAGGACGTGCGCCATCGTGGCTCGGCGGCAGTGATCGAGTGGGGGGAGAAATTCGACGGCGTCCGGATCGACTCGATCCGGGTCCCCGCCGACGCGATCACCGGCGCCCTGGAGGACCTCGACCCCGCCGTGCGGGCCGCACTGGAGGAGTCCGTCCGCCGCGCCCGCCTCGTCCACCGCGAGCAGCGCCGCACCACGCACACCACCCAGGTCGTCCCCGGCGGCACGGTCACCGAGAAGTGGGTGCCCGTCGAGCGCGTCGGGCTCTACGTCCCGGGCGGCCGCTCGGTCTACCCCTCCTCCGTCGTCATGAACGTCGTCCCGGCCCAGGAGGCCGGCGTCGAGGGCATCGCCGTGGCGTCCCCGCCGCAGAAGGAGTTCGGCGGTCTGCCGCACCCCACGATCCTCGCCGCCTGCGCCCTTCTCGGTGTCGACGAGGTGTACGCCGCCGGCGGGGCCCAGGCCGTCGCGATGTTCGCGTACGGCACCGAGGACTGCCTCCCCGTGAACCTCGTCACCGGCCCCGGCAACATCTACGTCGCCGCGGCCAAGCGCCTCCTCAAGGGCCGTGTCGGCATCGACGCCGAGGCGGGCCCCACCGAGATCGCGATCCTCGCCGACGCGAGCGCCGACCCGGTGCACGTCGCCGCCGACCTGATCAGCCAGGCCGAGCACGACCCGATGGCCGCCGCCGTCCTCGTGACCGACTCCGAGGAGCTCGCCGCCGCCACCGAGGCCGAGCTCGAACCCCAGGTCGCCGCGACCAGACACGTCACGGACCGGATCGCGCCCGCCCTGGCCGGCCGGCAGTCGGCGATCGTCCTCGTCTCCTCCGTCGAGGACGGCCTGAAGGTCGTCGACGCCTACGCCGCGGAGCACCTGGAGATCCAGACCGAGAACGCCGCCGCCGTCGCGGACCGCGTCCGCAACGCGGGAGCGGTCTTCGTCGGCCCCTGGTCGCCCGTCTCCCTCGGCGACTACTGCGCCGGCTCCAACCACGTCCTGCCCACCGGCGGCTGCGCCTGCCACTCCTCGGGCCTGTCCGTGCAGTCCTTCCTGCGCGGCATCCACATCGTCGACTACACCCGCGACGCCCTCGCCGAGGTCACCCACCACGTCGTGACCCTGGCCGAGGCGGAGGACCTCCCCGCCCACGGCGCCGCGCTCAAGGCCAGGTTCGGCTGGAAGGTTCCGCAAGCGTGACGAACAGCAGCACCACCCCGAACGCGTGGGACGCGCTCCCGATCCGCGACGAACTGCGCGGCCAGTCCCCGTACGGGGCGCCCCAGCTCGACGTACCGGTCCGGTTGAACACCAACGAGAACCCCTACCCGCTGCCCGACGCGCTCGTCGAGCGCATCGCCGAGCGGGTCCGCGAGGCCGCCCGCGACCTCAACCGCTACCCCGACCGCGACGCCGTGGAGCTCCGCACCGAACTCGCCCGCTACCTCACCCGCACCGCCGGGCACGAGGTCGGTACCGCCGGCGTCTGGGCGGCCAACGGCTCCAACGAGGTCCTCCAGCAGCTGCTGCAGACCTTCGGCGGCCCCGGGCGCACCGCGATCGGCTTCGAGCCCTCGTACTCGATGCACGCCCTCATCGCGCGCGGCACCGGAACCGGCTGGATCTCCGGACCGCGCAACGAGGACTTCACCATCGACGTGGAGGCCGCGAAGAAGGCCATCGCCGAGCACCGGCCCGAGGTCGTCTTCATCACCTCGCCCAACAACCCCACCGGTACCGCCGTGGACGCCGGTACCGTCCGCGCGCTGTACGACGCCGCCCAGGCCGCCCGGCCCTCGATGGTCGTCGTGGACGAGGCGTACGGCGAGTTCAGCCACCACCCCTCGCTGCTGCCGCTCATCGAGGGCCGCCCCCACCTGGTGATCTCGCGCACCATGTCCAAGGCGTTCGGCGCCGCCGGTCTGCGCCTCGGCTACCTGGCCGCGGCCCCCGCCGTCGTCGACGCGGTCCAGCTGGTGCGGCTGCCGTACCACCTCTCCTCCGTCACCCAGGCCACCGCGCTCGCCGCCCTGGAGCACACGGATACGCTGCTCGGGTACGTCGCGCAGCTCAAGAGCGAGCGCGACCGGCTGGTCGACGAACTGCGGGAACTCGGCTTCGCCGTCACCGACTCGGACGCCAACTTCGTCCAGTTCGGCCGCTTCGCCGACAGCCGCGCCGCCTGGCAGCAGATCCTCGACCGGGGCGTCCTGGTGCGGGACAACGGTGTACCGGGGTGGCTGCGGGTCTCCGCGGGCACCCCGGCAGAGAACGACGCGTTCCTCGATGCGGTGCGCGAACTGAAGAAGGAGCACGACGCATGAGCCGCGTAGGCAGGGTGGAGCGGACCACCAAGGAGACCTCCGTGCTCGTCGAGATCAACCTCGACGGCACCGGCAAGGTCGATGTCGCGACCGGGGTCGGGTTCTACGACCACATGCTCGACCAGCTCGGCCGCCACGGCCTCTTCGACCTCACGGTCAAGACCGAGGGCGATCTGTACATCGACTCGCACCACACCATCGAGGACACCGCCCTCGCACTCGGCGCCGCCTTCAAGCAGGCCCTCGGCGACAAGGTCGGCATCTACCGCTTCGGCAACTGCACCGTCCCGCTGGACGAGTCGCTCGCCCAGGTCACCGTCGACCTCTCCGGCCGCCCGTACCTGGTGCACACCGAGCCCGAGAAGATGGCGCCGATGATCGGCGAGTACGACACGACGATGACCCGGCACATCCTGGAGTCCTTCGTCGCCCAGGCGCAGATCGCCCTGCACGTCCACGTCCCGTACGGGCGCAACGCCCACCACATCGTGGAGTGCCAGTTCAAGGCCCTGGCCCGCGCCCTGCGCTACGCCAGCGAACACGACCCGCGCGCCGCCGGCATCCTTCCGTCCACGAAGGGCGCCCTGTGACCGGCCTCAACACCGTACTGATCCTCGTCGGCCTCTTCCTGGCCGGCGGCGTCTACTCCTTCTGGAAGCAGGGCATGCCCAAGGGCGTCGTCGTGCTGCTCGGAATCGGCTCCGTGATGTGCCTGGTGGCAGGCGTCATGCGGATCCAGGGACTCTGGGACTGAGGAATCTGTGAGCGACAAGAAGAAGATCGTCGTCTTCGACTACGGCTTCGGCAACGTCCGTTCCGCCGAGCGGGCCCTCGCCCACGTCGGCGGGGACGTCGAGATCACCCGCGACTTCGACACCGCGATGAACGCCGACGGGCTGCTCGTCCCCGGCGTCGGTGCCTTCTCGGCCTGCATGGCCGGCCTGAAGGAGGCGCGCGGTGAGTGGATCATCGGGCGCAGGCTGTCCGGCGGCCGTCCCGTCATGGGCATCTGCGTGGGCATGCAGATCCTGTTCGAGCGCGGCATCGAGCACGGCGTCGAGACGGAGGGCCTCGACGAGTGGCCCGGCACCGTCGGACCGCTGAAGGCCGACGTCGTCCCGCACATGGGGTGGAACACCGTCGAAGCCCCGGAGGACTCCCGGCTCTTCGCAGGCCTGGACCCCGAGTCCCGCTACTACTTCGTGCACTCCTACGCGGCGCACGACTGGTCCCTCGAAGTGACCAACGCCAAGATCCGTGCCCCCAAGGTCACCTGGGCCACGCACGGAGAGCGGTTCGTGGCCGCCGTGGAGAACGGCGCGCTGTGGGCCACCCAGTTCCACCCCGAGAAGTCCGGCGATGCCGGCGCCCAGCTGCTGACCAACTGGATCGAGACGCTGTAATGCCGAAGCTTGAACTGCTCCCCGCCGTCGACGTCCGCGACGGCCAGGCCGTACGCCTCGTGCACGGCGAATCCGGCTCCGAGACCTCCTACGGCTCGCCCCTGGAGGCGGCCCTCGCCTGGCAGAGCTCCGGCGCCGAGTGGCTGCACCTCGTCGACCTGGACGCGGCCTTCGGCACCGGTGACAACCGTGCGCTGATCGCCGAGGTGGCAGGCGCCATGGACATCAAGGTCGAGCTCTCCGGGGGCATCCGCGACGACGCCTCGCTGGAGGCCGCCCTCGCGACCGGCTGCCGCCGCGTCAACCTCGGCACCGCCGCCCTGGAGACCCCCGAGTGGGTCGCCAAGGTCATCGCCCAGCACGGCGACAAGATCGCCGTCGGCCTCGACGTGCGCGGCACGACGCTGCGCGGCCGCGGCTGGACCCGCGACGGCGGCGACCTCTACGAGACGCTCGCCCGCCTCGACTCCGAGGGGTGCGCCCGCTACGTCGTGACCGACATCGCCAAGGACGGCACGCTGGAGGGCCCCAACCTGGGACTGCTGCGGGACGTCTGCGCCGCCACCGACAAGCCGGTCGTGGCCTCCGGCGGTGTCTCCTCGCTCGCCGACCTGCGCGCGATCTCCCTCCTCGTCCCCGAAGGCGTCGAGGGCGCGATCGTGGGCAAGGCGCTGTACGCGAAGGCGTTCACCCTCGAGGAGGCCCTCAAGGCGGTCGCCGCATGACGGACTCCGTACGCCGCATCTCCTCGGACGTGCCGTTCGAGGAGAAGTTCGGCTACTCCCGCGCGGTCGAACTCCCCAACGGGCTCGTCCTGGTGGCCGGCTGTACCTCCGTCGTCAACGGGCAGATCTCCGCGGGCAGCCCGTACGAACAGGCCGTCACCTCCTTCGAGGTCGCCTTCTCCGCGCTGAAGGAGCTGGGCCTCGGCCGTGAGGACGTCGTCCGCACCCGGATGTACATCACCCACGCCCGGGACGTCGACGAGGTGGGCCGCGCCCACAAGGAGCTCTTCGACGACGTCCGGCCCGCCGCTTCCATGATCATCGTGTCCGGTTTCGTCGACCCCTCCCTGGTCGTCGAGGTCGAGGTCGAGGCCTACCGGGCAGGTGAGCGATGACTCTCGCCGTACGTGTCATCCCCTGCCTGGACGTCGACAAGGGCCGTGTCGTCAAGGGGGTCAACTTCCAGAACCTGCGCGACGCGGGCGACCCCGTCGAAATGGCGAAGCTGTACGACGCCGAAGGCGCCGACGAGCTGACCTTCCTCGACATCACCGCCTCCAGCGGTGACCGCGAGACGACGTACGACGTGGTGCGCCGCACCGCCGAGCAGGTCTTCATCCCGCTCACCGTCGGCGGCGGGGTCCGTACCCCCGACGACGTCGACAAGCTGCTGCGGGCCGGGGCCGACAAGGTCGGGGTCAACACCGCGGCCATCGCACGCCCCGACCTCATCCGCGAGATCGCGGAACGGTTCGGGCGCCAGGTGCTCGTCCTCTCCGTCGATGCCCGCCGCACCCCCGAGGGCACCTTCGAGGTGACGACCCACGGCGGCCGCAAGGGCACCGGCATCGACGCCGTCGAGTGGGCGCACCGGGCGGCCGAGCTCGGCGCCGGCGAGATCCTGCTCAACTCGATGGACGCCGACGGCACCAAGGACGGCTACGACACCGAGATGATCGAGGCGGTACGGGCGCACGTCACGGTCCCCGTCATCGCGTCCGGCGGCGCCGGCAGGCTCGAGGACTTCGCGCCCGCCGTGGGTGCGGGAGCCGACGCGGTGCTCGCCGCATCCGTCTTCCACTTCGGTGACCTGCGGATCTCCGAGGTCAAGGGCGCTCTGCGCGAGGCCGGGCACCCGGTCCGCTGACCACGGCGGGGGAGCGGTCCCGCCCCGAGGACCGGCGATCTCGCCGATGTCCTCGGGGAGCGCGCGCCGCCAGAGTGGCGCCGTCAACGCATGACGGCGCCACCACGCGGTGCTCCCCGGAAGGCCCCCGGACGACGGGCGCCGGCTGCCGCGGTGTGGTCCGCCTCGACCGAGAGGATCCCCCCTCGTGCAGCAGCACCTCCCCTCCGGCGGCATCGCCCCCCGCAGGCACCGGATGTCGAAGAGCCGCTCCCGCACCGTCACACTCGCCATGGCGGCCGCGGCCGCCACGGCCGGCCTCGTCACGGCGCTGATGCCGGGCGCGCAGGCCGCGGACAACCCGTACGAGCGCGGCCCGGCGCCGAGCAACTCGAGCATCGAGGCGAGCCGCGGTTCGTACGCCACGTCCCAGACGACCGTGTCCTCGCTGAGTGTCAGGGGCTTCGGCGGCGGGACGATCTACTACCCGACGTCCACCTCGGACGGCACCTTCGGCGCGGTCGTCATCTCGCCGGGCTTCACCGCCTACCAGTCGAGCATCGCGTGGCTGGGCCCGCGGCTGGCCTCGCAGGGGTTCGTCGTGTTCACCATCGACACCAACACCACGTCGGACCAGCCGGCGAGCCGCGGTGACCAACTGCTCGCCGCACTCGACTACCTGACCGACGACAGCTCCGTGAAGAGCCGGATCGACTCCAGCCGGCTCGGGGTGATGGGCCATTCCATGGGTGGTGGCGGCACCCTGGAAGCGGCGAAGGACCGTCCGTCGCTCCAGGCGGCGATCCCGCTGACGGGGTGGAACACGGACAAGACGTGGCCCGAGGTCAAGACCCCGACCCTGGTCATCGGCGCCGACGGCGACACCGTCGCTCCCGTCGCCTCGCACTCGGAGCCCTTCTACACCTCGCTGCCGAGCTCGCTGGACAAGGCGTACCTGGAGCTGCGGGGCGCCACGCACTTCACCCCGAACTCGTCGAACACGACGATCGCGAAGTACAGCATCAGCTGGCTGAAGCGCTTCATCGACAACGACACCCGCTACGAGCAGTTCCTCTGCCCCCTGCCGTCGACCAGCACCACGATCGCGGAGTACAGGGGCAACTGCCCGCACACCTCCTGACCACAGGGGGAGCAGGGGCCGGGCCGCGCGTACCGCGGTCCGGCCCCTCGCGCTGTCGGGTCCCGTGGCCCGGCACCCGTGTCGTCACTCCCCGAGGAAGGCCGGACCGGGCGCGAAGACCGGCGATCTCGCCGATGTCCGTACGGGGGCGCACCACGACAGTGGCGACAGGCCAGTGAATCGACGGCACCACTCCACACCGCACCCCGCAGGCCCAGGACGACGGGCCCCGGCTGCCGTGATGCGGTGCCGCCACAACCGAGAGGAACCCCCGTGCAGCAGCACCTCCCCTCCGGCGACATCTCCCCGCGCCGCCACCGGACGTCGCAGAGCCGCTCCCGCACAGTCAAGGGCGCCCTGGCGGCCGCGGCGGCGACCGCCGGTCTGCTCACCGCGCTCGTCCCCGGCGGAGCACAGGCCGCGGACAACCCGTACGAGCGCGGCCCCGCGCCGAGCAACTCGAGCATCGAGGCGCTCCGCGGCTCCTACTCCACCTCCCAGACCTCCGTGTCCTCGCTGAGTGTCAGAGGCTTCGGCGGCGGGACGATCTACTATCCGACGTCCACCTCGGACGGCACCTTCGGCGCGGTCGTCATCTCGCCCGGTTTCACGGCCTACGAGTCGAGCATCGCGTGGCTGGGCCCGCGGCTGGCCTCGCAGGGGTTCGTCGTGTTCACCATCGACACCAACACCACGGTCGACCAGCCGGCCAGCCGCGGTGACCAACTGCTCGCCGCACTCGACTACCTGACCGACGACAGCTCGGTGCGCAACCGGGTCGACTCCTCGCGACTGGGTGTGATGGGCCACTCGATGGGTGGTGGCGGCACGCTCGAAGCGGCGAAGGACCGTCCGTCGCTCCAGGCGGCGATCCCGCTGACGGGGTGGAACACGGACAAGACGTGGCCCGAGGTCAAGACCCCGACCCTGGTCATCGGCGCCGACGGCGACACGATCGCTCCCGTCGCCACCCACTCCAAGCCGTTCTACACCTCCTTGCCGAGCTCGCTGGACAAGGCGTACCTGGAGCTGCGGGGCGCCACGCACTTCACCCCGAACAGCTCCAACACGACGATCGCGAAGTACAGCATCAGCTGGCTGAAGCGCTTCATCGACAACGACACCCGCTACGAGCAGTTCCTCTGCCCCCTGCCGTCGACCAGCCTGACCATCGCGGAGTACAGGGGCAACTGCCCGCACACCTCCTGACCACGGACCGGCGGGGGCGTGTCCCGGACCGCCCCCGCCGGTCACCGCCGCGGACCACGTCCTGGACCGTCCCTTGAGCTGCCCGTCCTCCCCTGCGGGGAACCGGAGTTGGAGCAGCCGTCTCGCGACACGTGCGCCGAGAGCGGCGCGAGATGCGCGTGAGTCATCATCTGCGCGCACACCATGCACCACAACGGGAGGCCGCACGTATGAGACCCAGGCAGAGAGCGGGCCGCCGGCACCGCAGCAAAGCCGTCCGCACCACCGTCGTACTCGCCACCGCCGCAGCCCTGATCGCCGCGCTCCCCGCGGGGGCGAACGCCGCGCCGGAGCCGAAGGCGCCCCCGGGAGCAGCCCAGGGCCCGACCGGCGGGAAGGCCGCGTCCGGCGACTCCGCACGGCCGGCCGCCGTACCGGAGGAACAACGTGCCGCGGTGCTCGGCACGTCGTACACCGCGTCCGACGACCTCGCGTGGAGCACCTCCGGTGACGCCACCGGGTTCCACCTGCTGACCGCCGCACGTGAGGACGGCTACGCCTGGCGCACGGCGGCCACCCTGGCCGAGCCGGGCTTCGAGGCCGACAGCTGGATCGGCAACGTCTGCGTCACCGGCTCCGGCGAGCGCGCCGTGGTCGCGTACGCCCCCCGCACCTTCACCAACGACCAGCAGCTCATGTCGCGCGGTGCGTTCACCGCCGTCGTCGAGCTGGCCACGGGGAAGGTCACCAAGCTCCCCTTCCAGGCGTCCCTGGCCTACTTCTCGCCGGGCTGCGGCACGGACGAGACGGCGGTGTTCTCGCAGTTCGCCGATGACCGTTCCGCGCGCAACGAGACGCGCATCGTCCGGGTGGACGCGGCGACCGGCAAGGCATCCGCACCCCAGGCGCTGGCAGGTCAGGTGACCTCGGCCGTGCCGTACGGCGACGACGTCGTCGCAGCCGACGGGAACCGGATCGTCCGGATCGACGGGAAGGGCGTCCGCAGCACCGTCGCCCTCGCCCGGCGCATCCCCTTCCAGCTCAAGGCCGACCGGGACGGCGGCCTCGTCTACCTCGACCGGACCACCGCTGCGGCGAAGGCGAAGGCGGCCGATCCCGCGGACGGCGCCGTCATGCGGGTCGGTGCGGCCGCGGTGAAGACCGGGAAGGGCGCCCCGAGCACGCTCGCCACCGGCACCCTCACCAAGATGGACCTCACGTCCAGCGCCGACGGCACCGTGCTGGTGACCGGCGAGTCCCGGCAGGCCGTCTCCGCCCTGCCCTCGGTGGTGCGCCGCCCGGCATCCGCCCCCAAGGACGCGCACGCCTCCACCGACGGCAAGGTCCTGGTGACCGACGCCGGCTGGAGCGGCGACGGCAAGAACCCGGCCCGCGCCGGGGACACCGGCGCCGAGCGCAACGCGCTGATCGACCTCAAGGACCTGGGCACCGGCAAGACGGTCGCCCTGGAGACCAGCCCCGGCGGCGCCCCCCACGAGGACGCCGGCCAGAAGCTCTCCCCGGCGCTGGCAGGGGTCTCCACCACCGCGCCCGGCACCCGCTCCGCGTCACTCGCGGCCGCGGCCGACCCGCACAACCCGGTGGAGGAGGAGCGCACCTGCGCCGTCGCCCGTGGTGACGTCCGCCAGCAGGCGTTCCAGCCGACGCCCCGTCAGGTGGAGTGGGCGGTGGACCAGGCGATCAGCAACAACCTGAACAAGCTGGTGTCCCGTCCGGCCAACTGGAAGGACACCGGGGTCGGCTCCTACGCGCCCCAGCAGCTGTTCCCGCGGGACTCGCTGACCGGCGGCGGCCAGATCCCGGCGCAGGTCATGCTCGGGATCACCGCGCAGGAATCCAACATGTGGCAGGCCACCCGGTACGCCGTGCCCGGGGTGACCGCCAACTCCCTGATCGGCAACTACTACGGCACGAAGTACAACTCCGACGGCGGGATCCCCGACCCGTGGGCGATCGACTGGTCCGACTCGGACTGCGGCTACGGCATCACGCAGGTCACCGACAACATGCGCAAGGGTGACACCGGGTGGTCCTCGCTCCAGCAGAAGGCCGTGGCCGTCGACTACACCGCGAACATCGCGGCCGGCGTCAACATCCTGATCGAGAAGTGGAACCAGACCAAGGCCGGCGGGATGACCATCGCCAACGGCGACCCGAAGTACCTGGAGAGCTGGTTCTTCGCGCTGTGGGCGTACAACTCGGGCTACTACCCCGAGGCCGACGCGAGCAAGAACAAGGGCAAGTGGGGCCTCGGCTTCACCAACAACCCGGCCAACCCGCTGTGGAAGGCCAACCGCACCCCGTTCCTGGAGAACGCGAGCGGTACCGACGACTACTCGCACGCCGCGCACCCGCAGGACTGGCCCTACCAGGAGAAGGTCCTCGGCTGGGCCGCCCGTCCCATCTCGGCGCTCTTCAAGCCCGGTGACATGCAGGCCGGGTACCGCCCCGCCTGGTGGACGACCACTCTCGACCGTACGGCGCTGAAGCCGCCGGAGTCGCTGTTCTGCACCAGCGCCAACGAGTGCGACCCGAGCAAGATCGGCCCGAACGACTCCAACGACCCCGGCATGGGCGCCTGCACCCGCACCGACCTGTACTGCTGGTGGAACAAGTCGATCCCGGCGACCACCTGGAAGAACTGTGCCTCAGGGGTCTGCGGCAACGCGATCCACCGGTTCGACGACACCTACCCCGAACAGCCGGACGAGAACTCCTACGCGCCGCGCTGCTCGGGAGGCGTTCCGAGCGGTGCCCTGGTCATCGACGACGTGGCCAACGGCATCCGGCCGTCCGGGTCGGCCAACCGCTGCCCGTCGGCGGTGTCCTCCGCGGGCAGCTTCGAGTTCACCTTCGCCGCGTCGGGCGGCTTCTACCCGGGCAAGATCGACCTGCACCAGATCGGAGCCGGGTACAGCAACCACTTCTGGTTCACCCACAGCCGCGAGAGCGGCACCGCGGAGGCCAACCGCCTCAGCACCACGGGGACCTGGAAGCTGGGCAAGGCGCTCAACGGCTGGTCCCGGGTGATGGTGCACATCCCCGACCACGGGGCGCACACCCAGCAGGCCAAGTACGAGATCGACACCGGGACCGGGTCGTTCACCCGTACCCGCTACGTCAACCAGAAGATCAAGGCCAACACCTGGGTCTCGCTGGGCGTGTACAACATGAGCGGCACGCCCCGGGTCCGCCTCGGCAGCCAGACCGAGGACGGGGACGGCAGTGAGGACGTGGCCTGGGACGCGGTGGCCTTCCAGCCGCTGCCGGCCAAGCCGAAGCACATCGTGGCCGTCCTCGGCGACTCGTACACCTCGGGTGAGGGCGCCGGCGACTACAGCCCCGAGTCCGACGCCGACCACGGCACCGACCGCTGGAACGCCTGCCGGCGCAGCGACAACGCATGGTCCCGGAAGGTCGTCCTGCCGGGCACATCGACCGCGCTGGGCCAGCTCTCCGACGACTGGAGCACCACCGCCGAACTCGGCTTCGTGGCCTGCTCCGGGGCGATGACCAGGAACGTCTGGAACGGGCCCTTCGACGCGGAGTCGCAGAGTTTCGGCGAGGGGCAGTTCAAGGAGATCAACCAGGTCAACTCCGGGGTGCTCACCCCCGAGACCACCCTGGTGATGCTCACGCTCGGCGGCAACGACGGCGGCGGCTTCACCAACGCCATGATGGACTGCGCGGGGATCGGGACCAACTGCAACGAGGACCCGAACTTCCTGCCCAAGTACAAGGGCATCGTCGACCAGACGATGATCCCCAACCTGTCGAGCACCCTGAGCGACATCTCGCTCAAGGCACCGAACGCGCAGATCGTGCTCATGGGCTATCCGGAACTGCTCAGCCGCACGGTCAAGTGCTCCGGTTCGCTCTACTACATGATGCCCGAGGTCGCGGCGCTGGCCGAGCTGGTCAACCACGCGGACACCGAGCAGGAGAAGCTGGTCGGCCAGCTCAAGTCCGGGGGCATGAAGATCGCGTACGCGAACCCGGTCGACGCCTTCGTCGGCCACGCGGGCTGCGACGACCCCGAATGGATCAACAAGATCGTCATCGGCCCCAACGGCGACGGCGACTTCCACCAGGGTGACCCGGTCACCAAGGTCAGCGGTTCCTGCACGGCGGACTGGCTGCCCGAGGAGTGCCTGAGCCGCGAGTCCTTCCACCCGAAGTCCGACGGCACCACGGGGTACGCGAACGTGATGAAGTCGAGACTGACGGCACTGGGATACACGGGCTCGTGATGCGGTACGACCGTCGGTGACATGACCGATCACACGGAACACCATCCGACGGGCCGGCCGGCCGGACGCGCGAAGGCGCGCCGGCCGGCCGGCGTCGTCGCCCTCGCCGTACCGGCCGCCCTGGCCGTGCTCGTCCTGGCGGCCGTGGGCACGCTCCTGTGGTGGCTGGGCGACCGGCTGCCCGAGGGGGCCGACCGCACACGTACGGAGAACCAGCGCCTCCAGGTGGCGGGCCTCGCCCGGCAGCTGGCGGACGCCGCCCACGACGGGGAGCTCTCGGACGCCGAGATCGGCCGCATCGCGCGGGCCGATCCCTGGCGGGTGGACCGGCCGGACGGCGGTGCCGTGCGCATCGTCGTCACGACGGTCCCGGCCCTGGCCGACGAACCCGCGTCCTGCACGGAGTTCACCCTCCCCGTCCCGCTGGGGCCGGCCACCGAGGCCGCCCACCGACCCGCGAAGGAGGACTGCCCGGTACACGGCTGAGCGCCGCACCCCGGGGAAGGCACGGCTCCGGTTGCCGGGGGAGCCGCGCCGGGGGCCGGGCCGCGGACACCGCGGCCCGGCCCCTTCCTGCTGCCCGCGTCCTCCGCTCCGGGCCCGGCCCCTTCCCGCTCCCCGTCCCGGCCGCTCCTGGCCCGGCCCCTTCCCGCTCCCCGTCCCGGCCGCTCCGGCCCGGCCCGCCGTTCAGCCCCGGGCGAGGAACGAGCTGATGGCCTCGGCGAAGCCCGGATCGCGTACGGCGGTGAGGTGGTCCCCCGGGAGCACGGTCAGCTCCGCCCCCGCTATCGCCGAGGCCAGCACCTCGGGCCGGGTCGCCAGGGGATCGTCCTCGCCGGCGAGGACCAGCGTCGGGACGACGACCCGGTCGAGCGGCAGCGCGTCCCGGTGCACCGCCCGGATCTGCGCGGCCAGCGCCAGCCGGTCGCCGCCCGCCGTGTCGGCCAGGACCCTGAAGGCCCGGGTCCGCTCGGGTGCGTCCGCCGCGTCCTGCGCCGTCAGCGCCGCCGACACCAGCTCCGGAGGCATCACCCGGGTGTCCAGTCCGCCGACCTCGACCGCCCCGGCGCCGATCCCTCCGGCCACCAGACGGCTGATCCGGGGATCCCGCGCCGCGGCGAGGAGCGCCACCACGGCGCCCATCGAGTAGCCCGCGAGGTGCACCCGTTCCTCGCCGATCCGGTCGATGAGCAGACGGACGTCACGGGCCATCAGCGACTCGCCGTAGTGCGTGTCGTCGTGCGGCCGGTCCGACTCGCCGTGGCCGCGCGCGTCCAGGGCGTACACCCGGCGTCCCCGTGCGACGAGCGCCTCGACGACACCGGGCCCCTCCCAGTTCAGCCGGGCGTTCGCCGCGAAACCGTGCAGCAGCACCACCGGGGGCAGGGAGGTGTCCGGCTTCCGCGACCAGGACCAGTAACGCAGGGTCAAACCGTCGTGTGTACGCAATTCATCAGTCATGCACCGACGTTACGGGCGGCCGCCGCCGATCGGGCCGGGACTGTGCCTCCGCACAGTGCGCACGCCGTTCCGTTGGGAGCCCGCACCGCTCCGGGCCGACCGGGAACAGGGAGCGGACGCGAGCCTTCCGACGCTGTTTACGCGGAAGTAACGTGAAGAGCGTGACCCCAACGACGACCGTGCACAGTCCGCTCCGGCTGTACGGCCGCAGCGGTGAACTGGCCATCCTGGAAACCCTGTCGGGGCGGCTGCGGGCAGGGGACGGCGGAGCGCTCGTGCTGACCTCGCCGCCCGGCCTCGGCCGCACCGCACTGCTGCGGCAGACCGCCTCCCGCTACCTCGCCGGACACGGCGGCCCCGTGCTCTTCGCCGCCGCGGCCCCCGCCGAACAGAGACTGCCCTTCAGCGGACTGCACGCCCTGCTCTGCTCGGCGCCCGGTCCGCTGCCCCTCGCCCCCGACACCGTCCTGCGCTCCGGCATCACCCCGGGCGGGCTGCTCGGCCTGCTGCGGATCCTGGGCGCCGAACAGCCCCTGCTGGTCTGCGTGGACGACGCGCACGCCTGGGACCCGGACTCCCGCGCGGCGCTCGGCTTCGCGGCCCGCAGACTCGGCGCGGGCAGCCGGGTCGCGGTGGTCATCGGCGCGGCCGACGAGACCGCCTTCGCCGGACTGCCCGCGCTGCGCCTCGGCCCGCTCGACGACGACGCGGCGACCGCCCTGCTGGACCGCCTCACCGACGGCACGGCCGAGGTCGACCCCGTCGTACGCAGCGAACTCCTGCGCGAGGCGGCCGGGAACCCGCGCCTCATGGCCGGACTCGCGGGCCGCCTCACCCCCGGCCAGCTCGCCGGGCGCAGCGCGCTGCCGTATCCGCTGCCCGGGGCCGAGAGCGTCCTCGACGCCCACGCCGAGCACCTGGACGGGCTCTCCCCCGACACCCACACCCTGCTCCTGCTGGCCGCGGCGGCGGAGGAGCACGAGCCCGACGGGGCGGGGGCCGACGCGGCTCTGCTCCTGCGGGCCGGGGCCCGGGCCGGACTGGCCACCGCTTACCTCGACCGGGTGCTCTTCGCGCCCGCCGGCACCGCCGGAGCCCTCCAGCGGGCAGGCAGCCGCGTGCACTTCAGCCATCCGCTGCTGCGCCGGGCGGTCCTGCACCGGGCGCCCCCGGGCCGCCGCAGGGCCGTGCACGAACTGCTGGCCGGACTCCTCAGCGGCCCGGGCCCGGCGCCGCTTCCCGCACTCGTCCAGCGCGCCTGTGCCGCACCCGGGCCGGACGCGGGCCTCGCAGGACAGCTGGAAGCGGCGGCCACCGCACCCCGGCCGCACGGCGAACGCTCGGCCGCGCTGGCCCGCGCCGCCGCGCTCTCCACCGACGACACCCTGCGCGCAGCGCGGTTCACCGAGGCCGCCGAGCAGGCGCGGCTGGCGGGCGACACCGGCCGGGCCCGCGCCATGCTGGCCCGCGTCGGACCCCACCTCGCCGGGGGCGCCGCGCCCTACGTGCGCGGCATGCTGGCCCTGCGCGACGGACCGGTGGCCGACGCCCGTGAGGCGCTCCTGGCGGCGGCGGAGCTACTCGCCCCGCACGACCCGCGCCGCACCCTGGACGCGCTGTTCGGCGCGGCGGAGGCGGCGTGGGCCATGGGGGACGCCATCGCGTACCTGGACGCCATGAACCGCATCCCCGTCACCGCGGCCGACCGGTCCATGGCGCAGTACCGTGCCGGGATGTGCGCGGTGCTCGCCGGGCACCCCGACCGGGGCCACGCCCTCCTGCGGTGCTGCCTCGACTCCGCCGACCGCGCCGAGGACGCGGGCGAACTCCTGCGGGCGGCCGCCTCGGCGCTGGTGCTCGGCGAGGTCGACGCCGCCTGCCGCGCGGGGGCCCGCGCCCTCGCGGTCGTACGCACCCGCGGCCCCGAGGCCCTGCTGCCGCACGCCCTGGAACAGCTCGCGTACGCCGAGCTGCGCGCCGGGCAGCACGCCAGGGCCCGGGCCCACGCGCTGGAGGGGCTGCACGCCGCGCGGCGCACCGGGCAGCAGAACTCCGCCACGCATCTGCACGCCGTGCTCGCGCTCGCCGCCTCGGTGGAGGGGCCCGCCGAGGCGTGCGCCGCCCACGCGGACGCCGCGCTGGCCGGGGCGGGGCCGCACGGCCTGGCCCAGGCCGCCATGCTCGCCACCTGGGCGGTCGCCCGCGCCGATCTGGCGGCCGGCCGGCCCGGTGAGGCGGCGGCCCGGCTGGGGCCGCTGGTCAGGCCGGGACCGGGAACAGGGCACTTCGCCACCCGGATGCTCGCCGTGCCGTGCTACGTCGAGGCGACGGTGCTCTCCGGCCGCGCTGACGAAGGGGCCTCCGAACTCGCCTTCGCCGTGGAGGAGTTCGCTCTGTGGACGGCGCGGACGACCGACCCCCAGGTGCCCGCCCAGCTGGCCCGCTGCCGCGCCCTGCTGGCACCGCCCGAGGAGGCGGCCGCACGGTACGAGGAGGCGCTGGCCCACCACGACCGCGCGGGCGGTGACTTCGAGCGCGCCCGCACCCAGCTGCTCCACGGCCAGCTGCTGCGCCGTCTGCGCCGCACCCGCGAGGCCCGGGGCCCGCTGCGCGACGCGCTGGTCGCCTTCGAACGCTGCTCGGCCCGCGTCTGGGCCGACCGGGCGGGAGGGGAGCTGCGGGCCGCCGGAGAGGCGGTGGACGCGCCCGAGCAGAGCGGCCCCGGCCCGCTGGCCGGACTGACCCCGCAGCAGCAGCGCATCGCCCGCTGCGTCGCCGAGGGGGGCACCAACCGCGAGGTCGCGGTGCGCCTCTCGGTGAGCCCGCGGACCGTCGACCACCATCTCCGCAACGTCTTCGCGGCGCTCGGCGTGCGGTCGCGGACCGAGCTCGCGCGGCTGCTGGACCGCGGGGGCGGGGCGAGGTTGCAGGACCGTGATGAGAAGAACCGCGCAGACCTCTAGGTACCGACCGGGCGGTATGCCATTCTGCGTCCGTCAGGATCAATCGGTGTGCGCCCGGCCCGTGCCGGGCCGGGCGCACACCGGGGCCGGCCGCACCGCAGCCGGCCGATTCCCGGTGGAGGCCGCCATGCCGCAGGTCGTACGTTCACGGATCAGGGCACTGCACGGACCGCCCCCCGTCGCACCCATGCCGCACCGCGCCCGCTCCCTGGCCGACCGGGAGGCCGTGGCGGTGCTCCACCGGGCGGCCCGCGTGCTGCTGGAGGCGCTGCCGGAGCTCACGGACCGGCTGGTCGAGGCGCTGCGGGAGCAGGAGCCCGCCTACCGCGCCGCGATCGAGAACGAGCCTGCGGAGATCTGGCAGGAGGTCCACCACTCGCTGCGGCACAACGTCGCCTCCCTCATCCAGCCCCGGGAGTTCAGGGAGGCCGCCCACCGCACCTCCCGGTGGATCGGCGAGAACCGGGCCGAACAGGGCGTCCCCCTCGACGCGGTCATGCACGCCTTCCGGATGGGCGGCGCGATGGTCTGGCAGGACCTGGTCGACGACACGGCCCGCCGCCACCCCGAGGACACCCGTCTGCTCGTCCATGTCGCCGCGGACGTCTGGAACTTCGTCGACGAGCACTGCGCGGTGGTGGCCGAGGCGTACCGGCAGGCGGAGCGGCGGCTCTCCTGGCGCCGGGAGAACCAGCAGCGCCTGATGACGGCGGCCCTGCTGGACGGCACCGCGCGGATCGCGGACCTGCCGGACGCCGCCGCGATGCTGGGGCTGCCGGTGCAGGGGCGGTACGCCGTCCTCGCGGTCGCCGGCGCCCGCCGCTCCCCGCACGCCACGGGGCGTCCGCCCCTCGAACTCGCCGGGGAGACTCCCGCGCTCTGGCACTCCGCGGGCGACGTGGAGCTGGCGATCCTTCCCCTGGGGGCGGCCCCGGCCGTGTCCGAGGAGGAGCCGCGGTGCGAGGAGGACGGGCCCGCGGTTCCCGACGGCCTCACCTCCGACGACGAACTCGGTGCGCTCGCCGAAGGGCTGACGGCGCCTTTGGGTACGCGGGTCGGCGTCAGTTCCGTCGTCGACGGGCTGGCGTCGGTCGGGGACGCCCGGCGGCTCGCCGAGACGGCGCTCAGGGCATGCCCGGCGTCCGGCGGCACCGTCCTGCTCGACGAGCACCTCCCCGCCGCGCTCGTCGTGTCCTCGCCCGCCCTCGGCACGGCGCTCGCCGGCCGGGTCCTCGGGCCGCTGGACCGGCTCGACCCGGCGGACCGGGACGTGCTCATCGAGACGCTGACGGCATGGCTCGACTCGGACGGCTCCGCCCAGCGGGCCGGAGCGAAGCTGTACTGCCACCGCAACACGGTGCTGAACAGGCTGCGCAGGTTCGAGCAGCTGACGGGGCGTTGCCTGACGCGGCCCTCCGACGCGGTCGAGGTGTCCCTGGCGCTCGCCGCGCGACGGCTGCTGACGGGCTGAACCCGTCCCCCCGTGCCCTGCCGGCCGGGTGCTTCCCGCCGGGCCGTGCCGGAGGCGGGAGAGCGCCCGGCCGTCCGCCGTCCCGGACCGGCGCGGACGGATGGCCCGTGCGACGCCCCCCGGCCACCTTCGCGGACCGGCGGTCCCTACGACGCTTCCCCCCCGCGAGGGAGCACGGGCCGCCGGGCGGAGACCCTCCCGCCGGACGGATTCCCCCGGCCGGAGGAGCTTGTGCGGACGCACAGTCCTGAGCCGGGAGAGCTGTACCCGCGCCGCGCCGCGCCCCGGTGCCCTGTGCCCCGCGCGCACCGGCTGGTGCCATGGCGCGCATGCCTTCAGCTGCCCCTTGCAGAGCCGTACCGGCGGAGCGAACCCGGTGAGCGGCGCGATCGACGCCCGGTCCCTGGCCGTGGTCATCTTCCTCGCCTTCGTCGCCGTGTCCCTGCTGCTGTGCGGACTCGCCGCGGCCGACCAGGACGACCCGGAGCACTTCTACGCCGGCGGATCCACGCTCGGCCCCGTCGGCGGAGGACTGGCCATCGCCGGGGACTACGTCTCCGCCGCGACGCTGCTCTCCACCACCGGCTCCGTCGCGCTCGCCGGGTTCGACGGCCTGCTCTTCGCCCTGGCCACGGTCGCCTCGCTCGCCCTGGTCATGCGCCTCTTCGCGGAACGCCTGCGCCGCAAGGGCGTGTTCACCCTGGGCGACTTCCTCGCCGACCGCCTGGGTGACGGGTCCGTACGCCGGGCGCTCGGCGTCGCCACTCTCGTCGTGCTGGCCCCGCTGCTGCTCGTGCAGCTCACCACCGCCGGCCGCGTCATGACCGCCATGTTCGGACTGCCCGACGGCGCGCTCACCGGCTGCACCGTCGCCAGCGGCGCGCTGATGGTCTGCTACTCGGCATTCGGAGGGATGCGCGGCACCGGCTACATCCAGATCCTCAAGGTGGCCGTCGTCCTCGGCGCCGTCACCCTGCTCGCGGGGCTCGTCCTCGCGCGCTTCGACTGGTCGCCGTTCGCCCTCTTCGACGCCGCGCAGGCGGGCAGCAAGGCGGGCGGCGACTACGCGCGCCCGGGGCTGCAGTTCGGCCACGGGCTCGCCGGGGGGCTCGACCTGATCGGCTTCCAGATCACCCTGGTGCTCGGCGCCGCGTGCATGCCCCACATCATGATGCGGCTCCACCCGATCCGCGACGCCTGGACCGCCCGCCGGGCCGGCGTCTGGGCCGTGGCCCCCGTCGCCCTGCTGTGCGCCGGCATCGCCGTCGTCGGGCTCGGTGCCTCGGCCCTGATCGGCCGGGACCTGCTGCACGCCGCTGACCCGGCCGGCGGCACCGCCCTCCTGATGGTGACCGGCGCCCTGGACCCCGGTGCGACCGGTCCTCGGGACAGCCCGCTCTTCGCCCTCGTGGCCTGCGCCGCGTTCGCGACCACCCTGGCCGCGGTCGCCGGGATCACCCTGGCCGCCGCGTCGTCCGTGGCCCGCGACTTCACCCTCACGTCGGGGGCCCAGGGCGAGGGCAAGGCCTCATCGAGGGAGATCCGGCGCGCCCGCTGGGCCGTCGCAGGGATCGGGGCGCTCGCCGTGCTCCTCTCGGCGTACACCCACGACCGCAACCCCCAGGTGCTGCTCTCCCTGTCGTTCGCGGCGGCGGCCTCGATCCTGCCGCCCGTCCTGCTGTACGCCCTCTTCCGGCCGGGCTTCGACGCCCGCGGGGTGCGGTGGACCGTCTACGGGACGCTGCCGCTGACCGGTGTCCTGATGGTCCTGTCACCGGCGTTCTCCGGCACGCCCGTCGCCCTCTTCCCGGAGTGGGACTTCGCCGTGTTCCCGCTCCAGACCCCGGGCATCGTCACGATCCCGGCGGGGTTCCTCCTCGGCGTGCTCGGTTCGCGACGGGGCCCAGGCGCCGCCCCCGACGAGCGGAACCGCCACAGGGCCCCCTGGACGCCCGTACGCGCCCGCGACGGCGCCTGAGCGGCCGCACAGCGGCGGGCCCCGGTTCCCCGGGGCCCGCCACGGACCGCGCCGGCCCGGGCTACAGCCCGAGCTCGGCCGTGTGCAGCCTGGCCAGCGCGTCCTTGTCGCCGTCCAGCTCCACCCGCGCCGCGTCCTGCCGCCCCGCCGCGAACAGCAGCAGCTCCCCCGGCTCCCCGGTGACCGTCACCACCGGGGTGCCCTTGTGGGCCACCGCCGTCTGGCCGTCGGGGCGGCGCAGCACCAGACCCACCGGCGAGCGGCGGCCCATCATCCGGGCGGTCTTCTCCGTGCGCGACCACAGCACGTCCGCGAACACCGGATCGAGGTCCCGCTGCGACCAGTCGGCCTGCGCCCGGCGCACGTCCTCCGCGTGGATGTAGAACTCGACGGTGTTCGCCGCCTCGTCCAGCTGCTTCAGCCCGAAGGGTGACATCCGGGGCGGCCCCGTACGGATGAGCTGGATCAGCTCCTCGTACGGCTTGGCGGCGAACTCGGCCTGGACCCGCTCCAGCCGGTTCTTCAGGGCGCCCAGCAGGAGCCCGCCCGCGGCGTCCGCACGGCGCTCACGCACCACGACATGGGCGGCCAGGTCCCGGGTCTTCCAGCCGTTGCACAGGGTCTGGGCCTCGGGGCCCGCCGCTTCCAACAGGTCGGCGAGCAGAAGACGTTCACGCTTCGCATGGGTCGACATGCCCGCCAGCGTACGGCCGCCGCCCCCGGTCCGCCCAGTGGACGGACGACCGGAAGGCCCCGCCCGGCGCGGCACAATGGGGCCCATGACCAGCACGCCCGGCTCCACGCCCGCCAGCAATCTCGACCCGGCCGTCGCCGCCCGCCTCAAGCGCGGCCCCGACGGCCTCGTCCCGGCCATCGCCCAGCAGTACGACACGGGCGAGGTGCTCATGCTCGGCTGGATGGACGACGAGGCGCTGCACCGCACCCTCACCACCGGCCGCTGCACCTACTGGTCCCGCAGCCGCCAGGAGTACTGGGTCAAGGGCGACACCTCCGGACACGTCCAGCAGGTCAAGTCCGTCGCCCTGGACTGCGACGCCGACACCGTCCTGGTGAAGGTCGACCAGACGGGTGCCGCCTGCCACACCGGCGACCGCACCTGCTTCGACAAGGACGTCCTCCCGCTCACCGCGCCCCGATAAGGTCAGCCGCCATGGATCTCGAGATCTTCCGCAAGCTCGCCGTCGACCGGCGTGTCATCCCCGTCAGCCGCCGGCTCCTCGCGGACGGCGACACCCCGGTCGGGCTCTACCGCAAGCTCGCGGCCGAGCGCACCGGCACGTTCCTCCTCGAGTCCGCGGAGAACGGCCGCACCTGGTCCCGCTACTCCTTCATCGGGGTACGCAGCGCCGCCACCCTGACCGCACGCGACGGACAGGCCCACTGGCTCGGCACCCCGCCCGTCGGCGTCCCCGCCGACGGGGACCCGCTGGAGGCGCTGCGGGCCACGGTCGAGACCCTGCACACCCCGCGCGACCTGGTCGCCGACGACGGCCTGCCCCCGTTCACCGGCGGCATGGTCGGCTACCTCGGCTACGACGTCGTGCGCCGGCTGGAGCGGATCGCCGAGCACGGCGGCGACGACCTGAAGCTCCCCGAGCTGACGATGCTGCTCACCTCGGACCTCGCCGTGCTCGACCACGGCAACGGCACCGTCCTGCTGATCGCCAACGCGATCAACCACAACGACCTGGACACCGGGGTCGACGAGGCGTACGCGGACGCGGTCGCCCGGCTCGACGCCATGGAGCGCGACCTGTCCCGGCCGGTGGAGAACACACCCGCCGTCCTGCCGCCCTCCGAGCTCCCGCCCTACACCGCCCTCTGGGGCGGCCAGGCCTTCATGGACGCCGTCGAGGACGTCAAGGAACGCATCAGGGCCGGTGAGGCCTTCCAGGTCGTCCCCTCCCAGCGTTTCGAGACGCCGTGCACGGCGAGCGCGCTGGACGTCTACCGGGTGCTGCGCGCCACCAACCCGTCGCCGTACATGTACCTCTTCCGCTTCGACGGCTTCGACGTCGTCGGCTCCAGCCCCGAGGCGCTCGTCAAGGTCGAGGACGGCCGGGCCATGGTCCACCCGATCGCCGGGACCCGGCACCGCGGTGCCACCCCGCAGGAGGACCAGGCGCTCGCCGACGAGCTCCTCGCCGACCCGAAGGAACGCGCCGAGCACCTGATGCTCGTCGACCTCGGCCGCAACGACCTGGGACGGGTCTGCGCGCCCGGCAGCGTCGAGGTCGTCGACTTCATGTCGGTCGAGCGCTACTCGCACGTGATGCACATCGTGTCCACCGTCACCGGACGCGTCGCCGAGGGCCGCAGCGCCTTCGACGTCCTCACCGCCTGCTTCCCCGCGGGCACCCTCTCCGGCGCGCCCAAGCCCCGCGCCCTGCAGATCATCGAGGAACTCGAACCCACCCGGCGCGGCCTGTACGGCGGGTGCGTCGGCTACCTCGACTTCGCGGGGGACTCCGACACCGCCATCGCCATCCGGACCGCCCTGCTCCGTGACGGCACCGCCTACGTCCAGGCGGGCGCCGGCATCGTCGCGGACTCCGACCCGGTCGCCGAGGACACCGAGTGCCGCAACAAGGCCGCCGCGGTCCTGCGCGCCGTGCACACGGCGAACCGCCTCGGGGCCCACTGAGAGGGGCCCGCCGGGACAGCGCCACCTGCACGGAGACCTGGACGGAGCCGCCCGGCGAGACAGTTCTCACGCCGCTCCCGGCGCCGTGAGGGCTTCCTGCCGCCCCCTGTCCCCGACGGGTCCGGCCGGGTAGGGGATAGTGGAAGGCGTGAGTGCCGTCCCCGTACCCCAGCCCCGTTCCCGAGCCGTCTCCGCGCCCGACAGCGCGGGGAACCGCCGAAGTCTGGCCGCCGGCCTGCTCCTCGGTGCGGCCGGTGCCACCGTCGTACTCCTCGCCTCCGGGCAGACCTGGGCCGAGGGCGAGGCGGCCGTCGGCGGCGGCGTCCTGCCGCTGAGCGCCGACGGCCAGGACGTCACCGGCCTCCCGGCGGCCCTGGCCGTCGTCGGCCTGGCCGCTCTGGTCGCCGTCTTCGCCGTCCGCGGCGGCGGACGGCTGCTCGTCGCCGGCCTGCTGGCCCTCAGCGGCCTCGGCGCCGGACTGAGCGCCTGGGCGGGCGCCTCCGACAGCGCGGCCCTGGACGAACAGGCCGCGCGGACCACCGGCGACACCGCGGCCACCGTCGACGCACTCAGCCACACCGCGTGGCCCTACGTCACCGCGGCCGGCGGCCTGCTGATCCTGCTCGCGGGGCTCCTCGCCCTGCGCTTCGGCAGCCGCTGGCCCGCCATGTCGGGGCGGTACGAACGCGACGGCACCCCCCGCCCCCGCAAGGCCCCCCGCACCGCCCCGGACCCCGAACGGCCCGAGGAACTCTGGAAGGCCCTGGACCGCGGCGAGGACCCGACGCGCGACGCGTGACCCCCGAGCCTCACGTCCACCGGCGCGTACGGGACAATGGCAGCGGGCTTTTCCCACAGCGACACCTTCAGCGCAACACCAACAAGGAGCAACTCATGGCGGGCAGCAGCCACGGACACACCCCGGCCGCCTGGACCGGTGTCATCATCTCCTTCATCGGCTTCTGCATCGCGGGCCTCTTCATGGTCGCGGCGAACCAGCTCGGCTTCTGGGCCGGGATCGTCGTCGTCCTCCTCGGGGGTGTCGTCGGTTTCGCCATGAAGCTGGCCGGTCTCGGCATGCCGAAGGAGTCCGACGAGATGGCGGCCGCCAGGGCCCGCGCCTCGCAGGCCCAGATCACGGCCTGAGGCCGGATCACGGCCTGGGACGGCGCACCGGCGGGTGCCGGTGCCCCAGGACACGACGCGAGGCGCAGCCCGGACCGGGCTGCGCCTCTCCGCATGAGCGGGGACAATCACCGCGTGGACGCCTCAGCCTCTCCCTCTCCCGCCGCCCCCGGCCCCGTGCCCGGGCCTCCGCCGGCCCCCGCACGGGCCTCCCTGATCCGCCGGCTCGCCGTCCCCGCCGGGGTCATGGCAGCCGTCGTCGGAGCCTTCGGCTACGTCGCCGCGGTCGACCCCAACGAAGCCGGTCACTACCCGGTCTGCCCCATGCTCCGGTTCACCGGGCTGCTCTGCCCCGGCTGCGGCGGTCTCCGCAGCGCGTACGCCTTCGCCCACGGAGATCTCGCCACCGCGCTCGGCGCCAACGCCCTGGCCGTCGCCGGCTACGCCGTCTTCGCCGTGGTCTGGCTGCTCTGGACGGTCCGCGCGGCCCGGGGAAGGCCGATGAGGATCGGCCTCGCGCCGGTCCACTGGTGGGGCGTCGGCGCGGTCCTGCTCGTGTTCTCCGTGGTCAGGAACCTGCCCTTCGGATCGGCGCTGGCGCCGTGAATGACCAGGGAGTGGGACGCGGGGCCGCCGGATGCGGGCCCAGGGCCCTCCTGCGGATACCATCGACATGGCTGATCCTGTTCCACCACCGCTTCGGAAGGGGGCCGCTCGCGTGAGTGTGCTCGACGAGATCATTGACGGCGTTCGCGCCGACCTCGCGGAGCGGCAGGCGCGTGTCAGCCTCGACGAGCTGAAGGAACGCGCCGCGCGCGCTCCCCAGGCCAAGGACGGAGTCGCCGCCCTGCGCGGCGAGGGTGTGACCGTCATCTGCGAGGTCAAGCGCTCCAGCCCCTCCAAGGGGGCCCTTGCCGCCATCGCCGACCCGGCCGCGCTCGCCGCGGACTACGAGGCCGGCGGGGCGTCCGTCATCTCGGTGCTCACCGAGGAGCGCCGTTTCGGCGGCTCGCTCGCCGACCTGGAGGCCGTACGCGCCAAGGTCGACATCCCGGTCCTGCGCAAGGACTTCATCGTCACCTCGTACCAGCTGTGGGAGGCACGGGCCTACGGCGCCGACCTCGCCCTGCTGATCGTCGCCGCCCTCGACCAGGAGGCCCTCGTCTCGCTGATCGAGCGGGCCGAGTCGATCGGCCTGACGCCGATCGTCGAGGCGCACGACGAGGAGGAGGCGGAGCGCGCCGTGGACGCCGGAGCGAAGATCATCGGTGTCAACGCGCGCAACCTGAAGGACCTCAAGGTCGACCGTTCCACCTTCGAACGCGTCGCCCCCGAGATCCCCGACCACATCGTCAAGGTCGCCGAGTCCGGCGTCCGGGGCCCGCACGACCTCATCGCCTACGCCAACGCCGGCGCGGACGCGGTGCTCGTCGGCGAGTCCCTGGTCACCGGCCGCGACCCCCGGGCCGCCGTGGCCGACCTGGTCGCCGCGGGCGCCCACCCGGCACTCCGGCACGGACGGGGCTGAACCGGCCCGTGTCCGCCGACCGTCCCGCCGCCCGCGTCCGGCCGGGCCTGCGCCCCGCCGCGGCGAGCGCCCGGGACCCGCACGCGCCGCTGGCACGCGGCTGCCGCCCCCGCGGCTGCCGCGCGCCCGCCCGGCGTGTGCACGGCCGGCGCGTGCGGTACGTGATCGGCGACGAGCCGGGACAGGTCAACGGCATGCGATGGCGCACGGGGTCCGCGCCGTAGCGAGCCCCGGCCGTCGCCCCCCGTACAGGGGGATCCGCACGACCCACCGCACCGACCGTCCACCGGTCGGCGCGGCGCTCCGCCCACGGCGCATACGGTGACACCACCCGTTGCGATTCGAGGAGCACATCGCATGTCGTCCGACTTCTTCATCCCGGACCCCGAGGGTCTGATCCCCAGCGCCGAGGGGTACTTCGGCGCCTACGGTGGCAAGTTCATCCCGGAGGCGCTCGTCGCCGCCGTGGACGAGGTGGCCGTCGAATACGACAAGGCCAAGGCGGACCCGGCCTTCGCCGTCGAGCTCAACCAGCTCATGGTCGACTACACCGGCCGCCCCAGCGCGCTCACCGAGGTCGCGCGCTTCGCCGAGCACGCGGGCGGCGCCCGCGTCTTCCTCAAGCGCGAGGACCTCAACCACACCGGCTCGCACAAGATCAACAACGTGCTGGGCCAGGCGCTCCTCACCAAGCGCATGGGCAAGACCCGCATCATCGCGGAGACCGGAGCGGGCCAGCACGGCGTCGCCACCGCGACCGCCTGCGCCCTGTTCGGGCTCGAGTGCACCATCTACATGGGTGAGATCGACACCGAGCGGCAGGCGCTGAACGTCGCGCGGATGCGGATGCTCGGCGCCGAGGTCGTCGCCGTGAAGTCCGGCTCCAGGACCCTCAAGGACGCCATCAACGAGGCGTTCCGCGACTGGGTCGCCAACGTGGACCGCACCCACTACCTGTTCGGCACCGTCGCCGGGCCGCATCCCTTCCCGGCGATGGTCCGTGACTTCCACCGGGTGATCGGCGTCGAGGCCCGCCGCCAGATCCTGGAGCGCACCGGCCGCCTGCCCGACGCCGCGGTCGCCTGCGTCGGCGGCGGATCCAACGCCATCGGCCTCTTCCACGCCTTCATCCCCGACGAGGGCGTCCGCCTGATCGGCTGCGAACCGGCCGGCCACGGGGTGGAGACCGGCGAGCACGCGGCGACCCTGACCGCGGGTGAGCCCGGCATCCTGCACGGCTCACGCAGCTACGTCCTCCAGGACGACGAGGGCCAGATCACCGAGCCCTACTCCATCTCCGCCGGGCTCGACTACCCGGGCATCGGACCCGAGCACGCCTACCTCAAGGACGTCGGCCGCGGCGAGTACCGCGCGGTCACCGACGACGCCGCCATGCAGGCGCTGCGCCTCCTCTCCCGCACCGAGGGGATCATCCCGGCCATCGAGAGCGCGCACGCGCTGGCCGGGGCCCTGGAGATCGGGCGGGAGCTCGGCGAGGACGGGCTGATCCTGATCAACCTGTCCGGCCGCGGCGACAAGGACATGGACACGGCGGCGCGCTACTTCGGGCTGTACGACGGCGCCGACGCCGTCGTCGAGGCCGATGTGGCCGACGGAGAGGAAGAGGTCACCAAGTGAGCGGCAACCGAGAGCTTCTCGCATCGACGCTGGCCCGGACGGCATCCGAGGACCGGGCGGCGCTCATCGCCTACCTGCCCGGAGGCTTCCCGACCGTCGACGGCGGCATCGAGGCCGTCAAGGCGGCCGTCGCCGGCGGCGCCGACGTCATCGAGGTGGGCCTCCCGCACAGCGACCCGGTGCTCGACGGGCCGGTCATCCAGACCGCCGACGACATCGCGCTGCGCGGCGGGGTCAGGATCGCCGACATCATGCGCACGGTCCGGGAGGCCCACGAGGCAACCGGCGCGCCGATCCTCGTCATGACGTACTGGAACCCGATCGACCGGTACGGCGTGGAGCGCTTCACCGCCGAGCTCGCCGACGCGGGCGGCGCCGGGTGCATCCTGCCCGACCTGCCGGTCCAGGAGTCGGGACTGTGGAGGGAGCACGCGGAGAAGCACTCCCTCGCCACCGTCTTCGTCGTCGCCCCGAGCAGCCAGGACGCACGGCTCGCCACGATCACCGCGGCGGGCTCCGGCTTCGTGTACGCCGCCTCCCTGATGGGCGTCACCGGCACCCGCGAGTCGGTCGGCGAGCAGGCCCAGGACCTGGTGCGGCGCACCAAGGCCACCACGGACCTGCCCGTCTGCGTGGGCATCGGCGTCTCCACCGCCGAGCACGCCCGGGAGGTCGCCGGCTTCGCCGACGGGGTGATCGTCGGCTCCGCCTTCGTCAAGCGGATGCTCGACGCGCCCGACGAGGCCGCCGGTCTCGCCGCCGTACGCGCCCTCGCGGCCGAACTGGCCGAAGGCGTTCGAAAGCGCTGACACCCGTCGTCATCCGTACGGGTGGACCTGGGACCGGGGAGGCGCTCACGCGCCTCCCCGGTTCGTTTGCGCGGTGTGAGCGAGAAGAACCGAGACCGAAGCAGAGCCGCGCGCGACCGGCTCGTCCAGCAGCGTGAGCAGGACCGGGCGCGCGAGCGCCGCCGCCGCACGCTGATCGTCGCGACCGCCGTGGTGGGGGTGCTGGCGCTCGCCGCGGTGATCGGAGTGATCGCCGCCAACGCCGGGAAGAACGACAAGGACAGCGAGGCCGGACCCGCCGTCACCCCGTCCGGGGCTATGGGGGAGGACGGCCTGGCCCTCCAGGTCGGGGCCGACGACGCACCGTCCACGCTCACGATCTGGGAGGACTTCCGCTGCCCGGTCTGCGCCCAGTTCGAGAACGCCTTCCGCGACACGTTCACGGAGCTGACGGACAGCGGGCAGCTCAAGGTGGAGTACCACCTGGCCACGATCATCGACGGCAACCTCGGCGGCAGCGGCTCCCTGCGCGCGGCCAACGCCGCGGCCTGCGCCCAGGACGTCGGCAAGTTCGCCCCGTACCACGACGTCCTCTACCGCAACCAGCCCGCCGAGACCGACGACGCCTTCGGCGACAACGGCAAGCTGATCGACCTCGCCGGCAAGGTGGACGGCCTGGACACCCCCGCCTTCCGCAGCTGCGTGGAGGACGGCACGCACGACAGCTGGGTGGAGAAGTCCAACAAGGCGTTCGGCGAGGGGGGTTTCCAGGGGACCCCCACGGCGCTGCTCAACGGCGAGTCGATCTTCCCGAAGAAGGGGAACGAGCAGATCTCCGAGGCCAACATCAAGAAGTGGGTGGCGGAGGCGAACAAGGGCAAGAAGCCGGGCACCGTCGGCGCCACACCGTCGGCCTCGTAGGACCGGCGGAGCACCCCGGCGGGTACTCCGCCGGGGGTCCCGTTACCCAGAAGTTGCCGGACGGCTTGCCGTACGTCCCGTCCGGCAGGGTAGCGTCGACCCCGTCATGAACCTTGCCTTCATTCCCAGCCCGTCGACCGGCGTGATCGAGCTCGGCCCGATCCCGCTCCGCGGCTACGCGTTCTGCATCATCATCGGTGTCTTCGTCGCCGTCTGGTTCGGCAACAAGCGCTGGATCGCCAGGGGCGGCAGAGCCGGCACCGTCGCCGACATCGCCGTGTGGGCCGTGCCCTTCGGCCTGGTCGGCGGCAGGCTCTACCACGTCATCACCGACTACCAGCTGTACTTCAGCGACGGTGAGGACTGGGTCGACGCCTTCAAGATCTGGGAGGGCGGCCTCGGTATCTGGGGCGCGATCGCCCTCGGCGCGGTCGGCGCCTGGATCGGCTGCCGACGGCGCGGGATCCCGCTCCCGGCCTGGGCGGACGCGCTGGCCCCCGGCATCGCCTTCGCCCAGGCGATCGGGCGCTGGGGCAACTGGTTCAACCAGGAGCTGTACGGCAAGCCGACGGACGTGCCCTGGGCACTGAAGATCAGCGAGGGCACGAACCGCGTCGCGGGCACCTACCACCCGACCTTCCTGTACGAGTCGCTGTGGTGCGTCGGTGTGGCGCTCCTGGTCATCTGGGCCGACCGCCGCTTCAAGCTCGGACACGGCCGCGCCTTCGCGCTGTACGTCGCCGCCTACTGCGCGGGCCGCGGCTGGATCGAGTACATGCGTGTCGACGAGGCGCACCACGTGCTGGGCCTCCGGCTCAACGTGTGGACCGCGATCGTGGTGTTCGTCCTCGCCGTGACGTACATCGTGGTCTCGGCGAAGGTCCGCCCCGGCCGCGAGGAGATCGTCGAGCCCGCCGCCCAGGAAACGGCCGGGGATGCCGGGAAGGACGGCTCCGCCGAGGGGACGGCCGGATCCTCGGACGAGGCCGCCGAGGACGTCACCCCGGAGGCGGAGGCCCCGGAGGCGGAGGCCCCGGAGGCGGAGGCCCCGGAATCCGACGGGTCGCCGCAGAAGGCCGACCGGAGCTGACACACCGCAGACCCTGGTAGGGGCCGCCGGACCTCCGAGGCCCGGCGGCCCCTTCGCATGTGCGCGGGCCTCAGCGGCGGCCGGCCAGCGAGAGCGTGCGCCGCGCGGTCGCCACCACCGCTGCGTCGACGAACCTCCCGTCCGGGAGGGCCTGCGCCCCCGCCTCGGTCCTGGACGCCTCCAGGACCTGTTCCGCCGCCTCCACCTCGCGCGCCGTGGGGCGGAAGGCGCGTTCGATGACCGGCAGCTGCCGGGGGTGGATCGCCGCCCGGCCGAGCAGGCCGAGATCCCGCCCGTGCGCACACGAGGACCGCAGCCCGGACAGGTCACGGACGTCGGGGTAGACCGACATCACGGGCGGGTCGAGTCCGGCCGCCCGCGCCGCGATCACCACACGGCTGCGCGGCCAGTCGAGGCCTGCGTCGTCCCGCACCCCCAGGTCCGCGCGGAGGTCCGCCTCGCCCAGCGCAACCCCCCGTACGGCGGGATGCGCCCCGGCGATCGAGTACGCGTGCTCGATCGCCAGCGCCGACTCCAGCAGCGGATACAGCGCCACCCCGGGCGCCAGCGCCGCGACGTGGTGCACCGACGCCGCATGCGTGATCTTGGGGAGCCGCATCCCGGACAGTCCCGGCAGCCCTGCCAGCGCCTTCACGTCGTCCTCGCCGTGGACCCGGACATGGACCGGCACCGCCCTCGGGTCCGCCGTCACCGGGTCCGAGAGGAGCTCGGCCGTCGCCGACCGGGCGTACTCCTTGCGGTCCGGGGCGACGGCGTCCTCCAGGTCGACGATCACGACGTGTGCGCCCGAGCCGAGCGCCTTGCGGACCACCTCGGGCCGGTCCCCGGGGACGTACAGCCAGGTCAGCGCCACTGCCGGGCCGGTCACAGCGCACCCTCGTCCCGCAGCGACGCGATCACCGGGGCGGAGAGGCCGAGCTCCGCCAGGATCTCCTCGGTGTCCGCTCCGTGGGGTCTCCCGGCCCAGCGGATCGCCCCCGGTGTCTCCGAGAGCCGGAAGAGCACGTTCTGCATGCGCAGGGGCCCCAGCTCGGGGTCGTCGACCTCGGTGATCGTGCCCAGCGCCCGGTACTGGGGATCCTCCATCACGTCCCGTACGTCATGGATCGGCGCGATCGCCGCCTCGGCCTTCTCGAACGCGTCAACCGCCTCCTCCCGGGTCCGCCGGGCGATCCAGTGGCCCACCGCCTCGTCCAGCTCGTCGGCGTGCTCGGCGCGGGTGCTCCCGGCGGAGAACCACGGCTCCTCGATCAGCTCGGGGCGGCCGACCAGCCGCATCACGCGCTCCGCGACCGACTGGGCGGAGGTCGAGACGGCGACCCAGTGGCCGTCCGCGGTCCGGTAGGTGTTGCGGGGCGCGTTGTTGCGGGAGCGGTTGCCGGTCCGCGGCTGGACGTACCCGAGCTGGTCGTACCAGAGCGGCTGCGGTCCCAGCACGGTCAGGATCGGCTCGATGATCGCCATGTCCACCACCTGCCCGCCCCCGGTCCGGTCGCGTCCGGCCAGCGCCGTCATCACCGCGTACGCCGTGGCGAGCGCCGCGATCGAGTCGGCGAGCCCGAACGGCGGCAGGGTCGGCGGCCCGTCCGGCTCGCCGGTGACGGCGGCGAAGCCGCTCATCGCCTCGGCCAGCGTGCCGAAGCCGGGCCGGTGCGCGTAGGGGCCCGACTGGCCGAAGCCCGTGACCCGGGCGAGGACCAGCCGCGGGTTCACGGCCCGCAGCTCCTCCCAGCCCAGTCCCCAGCGCTCCAGCGTGCCGGGCCGGAAGTTCTCCACGACCACATCGGTCTCCGCGGCCAGCCGCAGCAGCACGTCCCGGCCGCCCGGGGAGGAGAGGTCCAGGGTGAGCGTGCGCTTGTTGCGGCCGAGCAGCTTCCACCACAGCCCGATCCCGTCCTTCGACGGGCCGTGCCCGCGCGAGGGATCGGGCTTGCGCGGATGCTCGACCTTGATGACCTCCGCACCGAAGTCCCCCAGCATCGTGGCCGCGAGCGGCCCGGCGAAGAGGGTGGCGAGGTCCAGGACCCGCAGACCGGAGAGCGGGGCCGCCGACGGCGTGGGCGTCGTCGCGGGAGTGCTCATGCGGCATCGATCTCGCTGCGGTAGGGCATGGATGTCGACGCGCCGTGACGCTGTACGCAGAGGGCGGCCGCCGAGGACGCCCAGCCCAGCGCCTCGGGGACGGACCGGCCCTCGCCGAGCGCGACGGCGAGCGTGCCGACGAAGGTGTCACCGGCGCCGGTCGTGTCGACGGCGGTGACCTCGGGGGCCGGGAAGAGGACCGGTGGTTCGCCGCCCCGCGCCACGTACAGGCAGCCCTTCCCGCCGAGGGTGATCACGACCTCGGGGACCTGCTGGAGCAGGACCTGCGCGGCCGCGTGCGGTTCCGTCTGCCCGGTGAGCCGGGCGGCCTCGTGCTCGTTGGGGATCAGCAGGTCGACGGCGTCCAGGAGCCCCGGCGGCAGCGGCTGGACGGGGGAGGGGGTGAGGATCGTCCGCACCCCGTGGGCCTTCGCCGTGCGCGCCGCCTCGGTCACGGCCGACAGGGGGAGTTCCAGCTGGAGGAGGAGCAGGCCGGCCGCGGAGACGGCGGCCCTCTCGCCCGGTCCGAGCGCGGTCACCGTGCCGTTCGCGCCGGGAACCACCACGATCGCGTTGGACCCCTCGTCGTCGACGACGATGTGCGCGGTGCCGCTGGGGCCCGCGACGGTGTGCAGCAGGTCGGTGTCCACACCGGCGTGCTCCAGGTTCGACCGGAGGAGCGAGCCGTACTCGTCGGTGCCGACCGCGCCGATCATCACGACCTCGCCCCCCGCGCGGGCCGCGGCGACGGCCTGGTTGGCGCCCTTGCCGCCGGGGACGGTCCTGAACTCCCGTCCGGTGACGGTCTCCCCGCGCCCGGGTGCCCGGTCGACGTAGGCGACCAGGTCCATGTTGGTGCTGCCGAGCACCGCGATCGCTGTCATGGGCGGTGTACCTCCTGGTAGGTCAGTTCCGCGAGGGTGTCGAAGCCGATGGAGCCGAAGCCGGCGACGGAGGTGGCGAGACGGTTCTTGAGGGGAGCGGTCCAGCGGTCGGGGAGCGCGGCCGCCCGCCCGGCCAGCAGGCCCGCGAGCGAGCCGGCGGTCGCGCCGTTGGAGTCGGTGTCCCAGCCCCCGGACACCGCGCAGCCGATGGAGCGCGAGAAGTCGCCCTCCGCGTGGGTGAGGGCGGCGGCGAGGAGCGCCGCGTTGGGCAGGACGTGGACCCAGTGATGGGTGGCCCCGTAGGCGTCGTGGAGCCGGTCCACCACGGTGTCGAAGTCCGGTTCCGCGCGGGCCGTCCCGATGCCCAGCCGCACCGCCCGCGCGTACCGGGACCGGGGCGGCACCACACGGAGCCCGGCCGCCAGGCAGCCGTGCACGTCCGTCTCACCGCCCGCGGCCTCGGCGAGGGCGGCGGCGGTGAACATCGCCCCGTACACCCCGTTGGCCGTGTGGGTGAGGACCGCGTCCCGGTGGGCCTGCGCGGCGGCGGCCCCGGGATCGCCCGGGTGGGTCCAGCCGTGCACGTCGGCCCGGATCTGGGCGCCGATCCACTCCCGGAAGGGATTGCGGTGGCGGGCCGTGGCCGGGGGCTCGACGCCGTCGAGCAGGTTGCGGTACGCGATGCGTTCCGCGGTGAAGACACGGCCCGCCGGAAGCTCGTCCAGCCAGAGCCGGGCCAGGTCCGAGGTGGTGAAGCAAGGGCCGTACCGCTGGAGCAGCAGCAGGGCCAGGACGGGGTGGTCGAGGTCGTCGTCCTCCGGCATCCCGTCGATGTTCTCGGCGAGGGAGGTGGCCGCCGAGCGGCGGTTCCACGGGTGGGCGGCGGCCAGGTCGGCCGGTACTCCCCGGGCGGTGAACCAGGTGGTGAGCGGCCAGTTGCCGGTGGCGCGGGCCAGGGCCCGGATGCCCGTCAGCGGCAGCTTCTCGACCGGCTTGCCGAGCAGGCAGCCGGCGGCCCGGCCAAGCCAGGCCGCGTGCAGGCGGTCGCTGTCGAGGGAGACCGGTGCGCCGGGCGGTGCCGGCCAGCGCGGGCACGCGGCCCGGATCGCCGGCAGCTCCGTCGGCTCGTCCCCCTCCAGCGGGCTCTCCATGGCCTGGAGTTCGTCCAGGAGCTGCTCGGCCAGCGCGCGCAGCCCGGCCGGGGCGGCCGGCTCCGAGGCGCCCGCGCGCTCGGGGGCCGGGGCGCCACCCGCCGCGTACCACCGCTGTGCGACGTCGCCCGTGTCCCGGCCGTCCTGCGCGGCCTGACGCAGCTCGTGACCGACCAGGTCCTCGGGCTGGACCCAGGTCAGGCGGAGGGTCACCGGCCCTCGCCGGCCAGCTCGGCGAACGCCGCCTCGTGCGTGCGGCGCCGCGCGGTGTCCCGCGCGAACACCTCACGGGCGACCTCGGCCAGGACCCGCGCGGGGGCGTGCAGATCGAGACGGCTGGCCTCGGACACCGTCTTCACCCAGTCGACGGGGATGGACTGCTCGCCGTGGAGCGCGCCCGCGAGCGCGCCGCTCATCGTGGCGATCGAATCGCAGTCCCGGCCGTAGTTGACCGAGCCGAGCACCGTGCGCCGGTAGTCGCCGCCGCCGACGAGCAGCATGCCGAGCGCGACCGGAAGCTCCTCGACCGAGTGCAGCCGGGACGGCCGCCGGGCACCCAGCGAGGGGTCCCGGTAGTGGGGGCCCACCGTGTCGAACGGTGCGACGGCGGCGCGCAGCGGCACCAGCGCGGACTCGAAGTCGTCGTGCCGGCAGGCCACTTCGCAGACCGCCTCGATCGCCGACCGGGTGCCGTCCTTGGCCAGGGCCAGAGCCGCCTCGACGACGGAGGAGGGCGTGGCCCCCGGGACGCACGCGGCGGCGACGGCGCCGGCCAGCACCCCTGCCGCCTCCCTGCCGTACGACGACTGGTGCGCCCCCGCGACGTCCAGGGCCTCCGCGTACGCGGCCTGCGGGTGCGCGGCGTTCACCAGGCCGACCGGGGCCATGTACATCGCCGCGCCGCAGTTGACGATGTTGCCCGACCCCGCCTCCCGGGGGTCGGCGTGCCCGTAGTGCAGCCGCGTGACGATCCACTTCTCGGCGAGGAAGATCCGCTGCAGGGGGAGCGCCTCGGCCTCCAGCTCCGGGATCCAGCGGGGGCGGGACATCAGGTCCGGTACGAGGTGGTCGGCGACCGCGTACGCGTCGAGATGGCCGCGCACGGTCTCGTAGACGCGGATCAGCGCATGGGTCATCAGGGTGTCGTCGGTGACGTGCCCGTCGCCCTTGTGGTACGGGGCGATGGGGCGCGCCGTGCGCCAGTCGTCGCCGTACCAGGTGCCGACGATGCCGGTCACCCGGCCGCCGTGGCGCTCCGCGATCTGCTCGGGCGTCCAGCCCTCGACGGGGCCGCCGAGTGCGTCCCCGACGGCCGCGCCGACGAGCGCTCCGGTGACGCGTTCATCCAGGGTGAGTGCCGTGGTGGTCGTGCCGGCCGCGAGCGGTTCGGATGTTTTGTGTGCCATGCCGGAATTGTCCACCCGGGGTGGCCGGTTCCGTGGCTGCGAGCAGCCCGGCGAGTTCGATGAGATCGGTCCCCGCCAGCCGGGGCAGCGCGCACCCGGCCAGCGTGCGGCAGGCCTCCCGCCAGCCCGCCGGCACGGTGACCGAACCACCCAGCGCACCGGTCAGCGCCCCCGCCAGGGCGGGCGCGGAATCCGCGACCCGGGAGAGGCAGGCTGCGGCCGGCACGGCCTGCGCGATCTCGCCCCGGGCGGCCGTCGCCAGGGCCAGGGCCACCGGCACCGTCTCGGCCGCGGCGATCCCGTAGCTGTAGACGTGGTCGACGATCTGATGCTCCAGCACGGGGACGAGCGCGAAGGCACCCGCCGGCTCCCCGGCGAACTCACGGGCCAGCCGTACGGCGTGGGCGGCGTTGCGGGCGATCTCCGTGCCGTCGGGCAGCTGGGCGAGCGCGGCGTTCACCGCCGCGTCGACGTCCGCGCCCGCCAGCGCCTCGGAGACGGCGGCGGCCACGGCGCGCGCGCCGTGCACCCCGTCACCGTCCTGGGTGTACCGGGCGTCGAACTCGGCGAGCTCGGCCGCCGCCGCCGGATCGCCCGGGTGCACGACCGCCAGCACGGCGGCCCGCACACAGGCGGCGTCGTCGAAGTAGTGCGGATTGTCGTGCCCGGTGGCGGGCGGGCGCAGCCCGGCGGCGAGATTGCCGAGCCCGGCGCGCACGGAGATCCGGGCCCGGAGCGGGAGGACGGCCGACTCGACCTCGGGGGCGCTGGCGCTCGCGGCGGCCACCTTCGCGGCCAGTGCGTTCCACGCCCGGTCGACCGCGTCCCGCATCCGGTGGCCGGGGGAGAGGTCCGGGGCGTGGTCGGCGGCCGCGGACAGCACCGTGCGCGCGGCGAACGCCGCCCATTCGGCGTCGTCGGACGGGCCGAGCCGCAGGGGTTCCGGCGGCTGGTTGAGGGCGATCGGCACCGGAAGCGTCGTCGTCGCGTTCTGCTCCGCGAAGGTGTCCAGCTCCCGGGTGAGCCGCCTCGTCCACTCGGGCATCCGTGCGGCCCGGTGGCGCGCGGCCGGCCACCCGGCGGCGTCGCCGGCCGCCAGCCCGAGCAGCAGCCCCTCGATCCTGGCCTGTCTGCCCAGGGCTGCGCGGCTCCCGGGTGCGGGCTCGGCGGTGATCCGGATGGCCAGGTGCGGGGCGGAGTCCGCCGGTGCCGTGGGGGCGCCCCGGGAGGCGCGGTCGCCGGTCACCGGGCGTCCTGCCGTGCGCCGGTGTCCGCACCGGGTCCGGCATGGACGGGTGTGTGCCAGGCGGGTGACCGCACCCCGGACGGCTGCCCGCCGGACGGTGGACCGGTCATCTCGTGCCGCGGGGAGCAGGGTGCAGCGGTGTGCTCCCGGCCCGCCGCCGACGCCTCCGGCGGTTCCTCCCCGTCGTCCGGGGTGAGGAGCTCCGCGATGTCCAGGACGTGGTACCCCCGCATCGACGGCAGGCAGCTGCCCCGCACCGGGCCGATCGCCGACGCCCACTCCCGGGGGATCGCCGACGCCCCGTGCAGAGCACCGGCCAGCGCCCCCGCCACCGCCGCGGTCGTGTCGGCGTCCCGGCCCATGTTCACGGCGGTGAGCACCGCAGCCCGGAAGTCGCCCCGCGCCGCTGTCAGGGCCCCGAAGGCCAGGCCCACCGCCTCGGGGGCCAGGTCCGTCCAGGGGTAGCCGCCGATCACCACGGCGGAGCGCACCGCGCGCTCCGCCGTCAGCCGGTCGGGGTACGGGCGCTGCGCCGCGGAGACCGCGCGGCGCAGGGAGCGGGCCGTCCAGGAGTCCATCGGCACGACCGAGAGCGCCGCGGCGATCACGGAGGCGAGTCCCGCCCCCACCATCGCGGCGGCGACCCCCGCCGCGACGGCCTGGCCGCCGTAGATGCCCTCGCCGTCATGGCTGACCCGCCCGTCCACCGCCACGAGCCGGGCGGCCTCGGCGGGCCGGCCCGCGGCGAACACCCCGAACGGTGCCGCCCGCATGGCGAGACCGTCGCTCCAGGCGTGCCGGTGCTGGGCCGAGATCGGCGCGGCGAGACCGCGCCGCAGATTCTCCAGCGTGCCGCGCTCGCTGAAACCGGCACCCCGGAAAGGACCCTCGTCCAGATCGGCGATCCAGTGGTGCCAGGCCCGCTCGACATGCGAGACGGTCAGGGCCGAACCGTGCCTGGCCAGCAGCAGTCCCGAGAAGATCGCGTACTCGGTGTCGTCGGTCCCCGCCGGATCGTCGCTGACGAAGCCCTCGATCCGGCCCCAGCGGCTGCGGATCTCGGACGGGCGCAGGTTCTCGGCGGGGGCGCCGAGGGCGTCCCCCACCGCGAGTCCCAGCAAGGCCCCCCGCGCCCGGTCAGCCGTGTCCGCCACCGGGCTCTCCGCCGTGAGCTCCATCGTCTCGACCCTCCGCTCCCACCCGGAACAACCGGATGTGCGAGGTTTCCCCGATCGAGGCGAAGAGAGGCCCTTATTTCGTACAAATCGTCCGCCCGGGTGAGGCTCCCGTGCCAGGTAAGTTCGGCCTTCCTTGCTGGCGGGAGCCATTTTTCGTGCGTATTTTCGACGGTGCGGAGCGGGAGAGAGTCCACGGGGTCCGCTCCCGGAAATGGGGAGAGCTGTGTCCATCATCGAGACCGACGCCGTCCTGCACGAGGCCCACCGCGACAACCACACCCACCGTGACGTCAACGGCGGCTGGCTGCGGCCCGCGGTGTTCGGCGCCATGGACGGCCTCGTCTCCAACCTGGCCCTGATGACGGGTGTCGCCGGGGGCGCCGTCTCCCAGCAGACCATCGTCATCACGGGCCTGGCCGGCCTCGCCGCCGGAGCGTTCTCCATGGCCGCGGGGGAGTACACCTCGGTCGCCTCGCAGCGTGAGCTCGTCGAGGCCGAGCTCGACGTCGAGCGGCGTGAGCTGCGCAAACACCCCAAGGACGAGATGGAGGAGCTCGCCGCGCTCTACGAGTCCCGCGGCGTCGAGCCCGCCCTCGCCCGCGAGGTCGCCCGGCAGCTCTCCAGGGACCCGGAGCAGGCCCTGGAGATACACGCCCGCGAGGAACTGGGCATCGACCCGTCCGACCTGCCCTCACCGCTCGTCGCTGCCGTGTCCTCCTTCGGCGCCTTCGCCCTGGGTGCCCTGCTGCCCGTCCTGTCCTACCTGCTCGGCTCCGACGCGCTCTGGCCCGCCGTGCTGCTCGCCCTGGCCGGCCTGTTCGGCTGCGGCGCGGTGGTCGCCCGGGTGACGGCGCGCACCTGGTGGTTCAGCGGACTGCGGCAGCTCGTGCTCGGCGGGGCCGCGGCGGCGATCACGTACGCTCTGGGCACGCTCTTCGGCGTCGCCGCAGGCTGAGGCCCACGGGGGCGTCCACGGCGCCCCCGGTCCCGGCCGGCGGGACTTACCGGGCGCCCCTCGGTGTTGCACCGGTGTGACGTACGTCTTGACGCACGTCACTGGGCCTACGGCGTAGGCCCGCCGTAAAGTGAGACGCTATGCAGCGCTACACATAAGTAGCCGTTACTCGGCGGTTTCGATTGCGTGGCCGCCGGGCAAGAGCCTCAGACACTCGCGGGCAACGACGCCTGCACTCTGCGGTCTCCCCGGGCAGTGATCCACAAGGGTCCCTCCGATCGTGACCCACCCGCACCACGACTCCGTGGTGTCCGCATGTTGGAACGGACTATTCGCTTTTTGAGAAGCGTTCCATCATGTAACCTGCACGAAATTTCGCAGAGGGCCAGCGTCGTCCCTCGGCACAGCACATGCCACGACGACGACGGGAGAGCCGATGCGTTCCGACGCCTGGTCGCCCATGGACGGTCGCCCTGTCCAGCAGGGGATGTACGACCCCCGTAACGAGCACGACGCCTGTGGTGTCGGGTTCGTGGCCACTCTGACCGGTGTGGCCAGCCATGAGCTGGTCGAGCAGGCGCTGACCGTACTGCGCAACCTCGAACACCGCGGCGCCACAGGATCCGAGCCCGACTCGGGTGACGGCGCCGGCATTCTCCTGCAGGTCCCGGACGCCTTCCTCCGCGAAGAGGCCGCGTTCGAGCTCCCCGAGGCCGGCTCCTACGCCGTCGGCATCGCCTTCCTCCCCGCGGACGACTCCACCGGAGCCGTCCAGCGGATCGAGAAGATCGCCGCCGAGGAGGGCCTCGACGTCCTCGGCTGGCGCGAGGTCCCGGTCACGCCGGACATCCTCGGCAACGGCGCCCGCGCCGTCATGCCCGATTTCCGCCAGCTGGTCGTCGCCGACGGGACGAGCACCGGCATCGCGCTGGACCGCAAGGCCTTCGTCCTGCGCAAGCGCGCCGAGCGCGAGGCCGGGGTGTACTTCCCCTCGCTCTCCGCACGCACGATCGTCTACAAGGGCATGCTCACCACCGGGCAGCTGGAGCCGTTCTTCCCGGACCTCTCCGACAGCCGCTTCGCCACCGCGGTCGCTCTGGTCCACTCCCGCTTCTCCACCAACACCTTCCCGAGCTGGCCGCTCGCCCACCCGTACCGCTTCGTCGCGCACAACGGCGAGATCAACACGGTCAAGGGCAACCGCAACTGGATGAAGGCCCGCGAGTCCCAGCTCGCCTCCGGCCTCTTCGGTGCCGGGAGCCTCGACCGGATCTTCCCCGTCTGCACCCCCGACGCCTCCGACTCGGCGTCCTTCGACGAGGTCCTGGAACTGCTCCACCTCGGCGGCCGCTCCCTGCCCCACTCGGTGCTGATGATGGTCCCGGAGGCATGGGAGAACCACGCCTCCATGGACCCGGCCCGCCGCGCCTTCTACCAGTACCACTCCACGATGATGGAGCCCTGGGACGGCCCTGCGTGCGTCACCTTCACCGACGGCACCCAGGTCGGCGCGGTCCTCGACCGCAACGGTCTGCGCCCCGGCCGCTACTGGGTCACCGACGACGGCCTCGTCGTCCTGTCCTCCGAGGTCGGCGTCCTGGACATCGACCCGGCCAAGGTCGTCCGCAAGGGCCGCCTCCAGCCCGGCAGGATGTTCCTCGTCGACACCGCCGAGCACCGCATCATCGAGGACGACGAGATCAAGGCGTCCCTGGCCGCCGAGAACCCGTACGAGGAGTGGCTGGAAACCGGCGAGATCGAGCTCGAGGACCTCCCCGAGCGCGAGCACATCGTCCACACCCACGCCTCGGTCACCCGCCGCCAGCAGACCTTCGGCTACACCGAGGAAGAGCTCCGCGTCCTCCTCGCCCCGATGGCCCGCACCGCCGGCGAGCCCCTCGGCTCCATGGGCACCGACTCGCCGATCGCCGCGCTCTCCGAGCGCCCCCGACTGCTCTTCGACTACTTCACCCAGCTGTTCGCGCAGGTCACCAACCCGCCGCTGGACGCCATCCGCGAGGAGCTCGTCACCTCGCTGCGCTCCACCCTCGGCCCCCAGGGCAACATCCTGGAGCCGTCGCCCGCGGCGTGCCGCGCCGTCACGCTGCCCTTCCCGGTGATCGACAACGACGAGCTGGCCAAGCTCATACACATCAACGCCGACGGCGACATGCCGGGAATGAAGGCCGCCACCCTGGCCGGCCTCTACCGCGTCAGCGGCGGTGGCGAGGCCCTCGCGGCCCGCATCGAGCAGATCTGCGACGAGGTCGACGCCGCCATAGAGGACGGCGCCCGCCTCATCGTCCTGTCCGACCGGCACTCCGACGCCGAGCACGCGCCGATCCCGTCGCTGCTGCTCACCTCGGCCGTCCACCACCACCTCATCCGCACCAAGCAGCGCACCCAGGTGGGCCTGCTGGTCGAGGCCGGCGACGTCCGCGAGGTCCACCACGTCGCGCTCCTCATCGGTTACGGCGCCGCCGCCGTCAACCCGTACCTCGCCATGGAGTCCGTCGAGGACCTCGTCCGCGCCGGTACGTTCATCGAGGGCATCGACGCCGAGCTGGCCATCCGCAACCTGATCTACGCCCTCGGCAAGGGTGTCCTGAAGGTCATGTCCAAGATGGGCATCTCGACCGTCGCGTCCTACCGCGGCGCCCAGGTCTTCGAGGCCGTCGGCCTCGACGACGCCTTCGTCGCCCAGTACTTCAACGGCACCGCCACCAAGATCGGCGGCGCCGGACTCGACGTCGTCGCCAAGGAGGTCGCCGCCCGGCACGCCAAGGCGTACCCCGCCTCCGGCATCTCCGCGTCGCACCGCGCGCTGGAGATCGGCGGCGAGTACCAGTGGCGCCGCGAGGGCGAGCCGCACCTGTTCGACCCCGAGACGGTCTTCCGCCTCCAGCACGCCACCCGCAACCGCCGGTACGACATCTTCAAGAAGTACACCGGCCGGGTCAACGAGCAGTCCGAGCGCCTCATGACGCTCCGCGGCCTGTTCGGCTTCAAGAGCGGCCGCGAGCCGATCTCCATCGACGAGGTCGAGTCCGCAGCCGAGATCGTCAAGCGCTTCTCCACCGGCGCCATGTCGTACGGCTCCATCTCCCAGGAGGCGCACGAGACCCTCGCCATCGCCATGAACCAGCTGGGCGGCAAGTCCAACACCGGTGAGGGCGGCGAGGACGCCGAGCGTCTCTACGACCCGGCACGCCGCTCGTCCATCAAGCAGGTCGCCTCCGGCCGCTTCGGTGTGACCAGCGAGTACCTGGTCAACGCGGACGACATCCAGATCAAGATGGCGCAGGGTGCCAAGCCCGGCGAGGGCGGTCAGCTGCCCGGCCACAAGGTCTACCCGTGGGTCGCCAAGACCCGGCACTCCACCCCGGGTGTCGGCCTGATCTCGCCCCCGCCGCACCACGACATCTACTCCATCGAGGACCTGGCTCAGCTGATCCACGACCTCAAGAACGCCAACCCGGCGGCCCGCATCCACGTGAAGCTGGTCTCCGAGGTCGGCGTGGGCACGGTCGCCGCGGGTGTCTCCAAGGCCCACGCGGACGTCGTCCTCATCTCCGGCCACGACGGCGGAACGGGCGCCTCGCCGCTCACCTCGCTCAAGCACGCGGGCGGCCCCTGGGAGCTCGGCCTCGCCGAGACCCAGCAGACCCTGCTGCTCAACGGCCTGCGCGACCGCATCGTGGTCCAGACCGACGGCCAGCTCAAGACCGGCCGCGACGTCGTCATCGCCGCACTGCTGGGCGCCGAGGAGTTCGGTTTCGCGACCGCGCCGCTCGTCGTCTCCGGCTGCGTCATGATGCGTGTCTGCCACCTCGACACCTGCCCGGTCGGCATCGCCACCCAGAACCCCGTCCTGCGCGAGCGGTTCTCCGGCAAGGCCGAGTACATCGTCAACTTCTTCGAGTTCATCGCCGAAGAAGTCCGCGAGATCCTCGCCGAGCTCGGCTTCCGCACGATCGAGGAGGCCGTCGGCCACGCCGAACTCCTCGACACCGAGCGGGCCGTCACCCACTGGAAGGCACAGGGCCTCGACCTCGAGCCCCTCTTCTACGTGCCCGAGCTCGCCGACGACGCGGTGCGCCACCGCGTCAACGAGCAGGACCACGGACTGGCCAAGGCCCTCGACAACGAGCTGATCAAGCTCGCCGCCGACGCCCTGGAGGCCGACAGCGCCGAGGCGGCCCAGCCCGTCCGCGCGCAGATCGCGATCCGCAACATCAACCGGACGGTCGGCACCATGCTCGGCCACGAGGTGACCAAGAAGTTCGGTGGTGCGGGCCTGCCCGACGACACCATCGACATCACCTTCACCGGCTCCGCAGGCCAGTCCTTCGGCGCGTTCGTGCCGCGCGGTGTGACGCTGCGCCTGGAGGGCGACGCCAACGACTACGTCGGCAAGGGCCTTTCCGGCGGCCGCGTCATCGTCCGCCCGGACCGCGGCGCGGACCACCTCGCCGAGTACTCCACCATCGCCGGCAACACCATCGGCTACGGTGCGACCGGCGGCGAGCTGTTCCTCCGCGGCCGGACCGGCGAGCGCTTCTGCGTCCGCAACTCCGGTGCCACGGTCGTCTCGGAAGGCGTGGGCGACCACGGCTGCGAGTACATGACCGGCGGTCACGCCGTCGTCCTGGGCGAGACCGGGCGCAACTTCGCCGCGGGCATGTCCGGCGGCATCGCGTACGTCATCGACCTCGACCTCGACAACGTCAACACCGGCAACGTCGGCGCCGTCGAGACCCTCGACGACACCGACAAGCAGTGGCTGCACGACGTCGTGCGCCGCCACCAGGAGGAGACCGGATCCACGGTCGCCGAGAAGCTGCTGGCCGAATGGGACTCCGCGGTCGCCCGCTTCAGCAAGATCATCCCGTCCACCTACAAGGCAGTGCTCGCCGCCAAGGACGCCGCTGAGCTCGCCGGTCTCTCCGAGCAGGAGACCACCGAGAAGATGATGGAGGCGGCGACCAATGGCTGACCCCAAGGGCTTCCTGACCACCGGACGCGAGGTCGCCCAGACCCGCCCCGTCGGCGAGCGCGTCAAGGACTGGAACGAGGTCTACGTTCCGGGATCACTGCTCCCGATCATCAGCAAGCAGGCCGGCCGCTGCATGGACTGCGGCATCCCGTTCTGCCACAACGGCTGCCCGCTCGGAAACCTCATCCCCGAGTGGAACGACTACGCCTACCGCGAGGACTGGTCGGCGGCGTCCGAGCGTCTGCACGCCACGAACAACTTCCCGGAGTTCACGGGCCGCCTGTGCCCCGCTCCGTGCGAGTCGGCGTGCGTCCTCGGCATCAACCAGCCGGCCGTCACCATCAAGAACGTCGAAGTCAGCATCATTGACAAGGCGTGGGACAGCGGCGACGTCACCCCGCAGCCGCCCGAGCGGCTCTCCGGCAAGACCGTCGCCGTCATCGGCTCGGGCCCGGCGGGTCTCGCCGCCGCCCAGCAGCTGACCCGGGCCGGCCACACCGTCGCCGTCTTCGAGCGCGCGGACCGCATCGGAGGACTCCTCCGCTACGGCATCCCCGAGTTCAAGATGGAGAAGTCGCACATCAACCGCCGCATCGAGCAGATGCGCGCGGAAGGCACCAAGTTCCGCACGGAGGTGGAGATCGGCAAGGACATCGACGCCGCCAAGCTCCGCCGCCGCTACGACGCGGTCGTCATCGCGGCCGGCGCCACCGTCTCCCGCGACCTGCCCGCCCCGGGCCGTGAGCTGAACGGCATCCACTTCGCCATGGAGTACCTGCCGCTCGCCAACAAGGTGCAGGAGGGCGACCTGACGGTCTCCCCGATCACCGCCGAGGGCAAGCACGTCGTCGTCATCGGCGGCGGCGACACCGGCGCCGACTGCGTCGGCACCGCCCACCGGCAGGGTGCGGCCTCCGTCACCCAGCTGGAGATCATGCCGCAGCCGGGCGCGGAGCGTAACGCCAACCAGCCCTGGCCGACCTTCCCCATGCTCTACAAGGTCACCTCCGCGCACGAGGAGGGCGGCGAGCGGCTGTACTCCGTCTCCACCACCCACTTCGAGGGCGACGAAGACGGCAACGTCCAGTCGCTCCACCTCATCGAGGTGGAGTTCAAGGACGGCAAGCTGGAGCAGAAGCCCGGCACCGAGCGGGTCATCCCGGCCCAGCTCGTCACCCTGGCCATGGGCTTCACCGGCACGGACCAGGCCAACGGCCTCGTCCAGCAGTTCGGCCTCGACCTCGACGAGCGGGGCAACATCGCGCGCGACGAGAACTACGCGACCAACGTCGACGGCGTCTACGTCGCCGGTGACGCCGGCCGCGGCCAGTCCCTCATCGTGTGGGCCATCGCCGAGGGCCGCTCCGCGGCACGCGGCGTGGACCGCTTCCTGACCGGGGCGAGCGCACTGCCCGCCCCGATCCGCCCGACGGACCGTTCCCTGATGGTCTGACCACGGCACACAGACGTCCCGTACAACGGCGTACGGAACTGAACGCGGCGCTCGCCCCGTCCCCGACCGGACAAGGCGAGCGCCGCGGCGCGTCCGGGCCCGTGCGGGCTCAGCCGACCAGCGCCAGCGCGCCCATGGCGGCCCCGTGCGGGCTCAGCCGACCAGCGCCAGCGCGCCCACGGCGGCCAGCGTGCCCGTCACCGCGAGCACCAGACCGGTCCCCATGAACCGGCCCATGGCGATCCGCGTCCCCTGCCAGCGGCACCGCTCGAACCACAGCAGCGTCGCCAGCGACGCCCACGGGGTGACGAGCGGCCCCACATTGACGCCGATCAGCAGGGCCAGCAACTGCTGCTGGTTCCCCGCAGGCACGACCGCCTCGCCCGCCAGATACGCCGGCAGGTTGTTCAGGACGTTCGACAGCCCCGCCCCCACCGCCGCCGTCCGCAGCATCCCCACGAAGCCGTCGTCCGTGCCCAGCAGCGACTCCAGCAGCTCGTGCAGGCCCTGCGCGTCGACCGTCTGCACCACCAGGAACATCCCCGGGACCAGGACCAGCAGCCGCCACGGCACCAGCGACAGCCGCAGCTCCTGCCTGCGCCGCACGGCGAACGCCACCACGACCACCACCATCGCCGTGAGCGACGCCGACCAGAGCGGAACGTCCGCGACCAGGATCGCCAGAAGGAAACCCGCGCACGCCACCGCGCAGATCCGCAGCAGGACCGGATCCCCCGGCACCGGAGCGCCCGGCGGGGTGTACCGGTCGGAGCCGCGCCGGCCGCGCCGCCAGTAGAAGACCCACAGGCACACCGCCGTCACGGCGATCGCCGCGAGCTGGGGCAGCCACATCACCGCGGCGAGACCGGACGGCGAGAGCGCCACCCGGTCCGCGGCCAGGAGATTGGTCAGATTCGAGACGGGCAGCAGCAGGCTCGCGGTGTTGGCGAGCCAGACCGTCGTCATCGCCAGCGGCACCGCGGCGATCCCCACCCGGCCGGCCAGCGCCAGCATGACCGGGGTGAGCAGCACCGCCGTGGTGTCCAGGTTCAGCGTGATCGTGGTGAGCGAGGCGAACAGCACGCACAGGCCGAAGAGCAGTGGATACCGCCCCCGTCCCGCGCGCGCCACCCAGGCCGCCACCACGTCGAAGACCTGCGCACGGCCCGTCAGTTCGGCCATCACGATCACGGTCCCCAGGAACACCAGCAGCGGGCCGACGCGCCGCATCTCCGCAGCGGCGGGTTCCGGGGGCAGCAGCCCGGTCACCACCGCGAGCAGTCCCAGGACCAGCAGGACCCCCGCCGTCCAGTCGAGCGGGTGCAGTCGCCGGAGAAGGCCGCGCGGCCCCTCACCGGGCCCGCCGGCCCCGGGTTCCCCCGCCGAGAGATCTCTTGCCATGGGACGATGATCCCAGAAGGCGGACTCACGCCGTGGACCGGCGAGTTCGCCGTCCCCCTCCAGGGCGCGGAGGGGGACGGTCCCGGGGCCTCAGCCGGCGGACAGCGTGCGTCCCAGGAGGGGCAGCAGGCGGTCCCAGTGGCGCCGCAGGGCGGCAGGGTCGAAGGCGTCGGTGTCGGACATGGTGAAGCCGTGCACGGTGCCGGGATACACCTCGGAGGTGTGACCGGTACCCGCCTTCTCCAGGGCCCGGTCGATCTCGCCGAGGGATTCGGGCGTCATGTCGCCCTCGGCGTGGCCGAAGTGGACCTGGGCGGTCAGCCCGGCGAGGCCGCCGGGCCCGTCGGCGCCCACGGGGGCGTGGAACGCGGCGACGGCGGCCACCCGCCCGGGGTGGGCCGCGGCGGTGCGGACCGCGAGGAGCCCGCCGATGCAGTAGCCGGTCACCCCGACCGGTCCGGCACCGACCTCGGGCCGGCCGGCGAGGAACCGGAGGTAGGCGTCGGCGTCGCTCAGGGTGCGTTCCGCCGTGTGCGCCTCGATCAGGGGCATCACCCGGGCGAAGATCCCCGGCCTGGCCTCCTGCCCGATGTGGTCGGGCAGCTCGACCACCGGTGCCGGGCCCTCCCGGTAGAAGAGGTTGGGGACGAGCACGTGGTACCCGTGTCCCGCCAGCTCGCGGGCCATGTCCCGCAGCACGGGCCGGAGCCCGAAGCCGTCCGGATACATCAGTACCCCCGGGTGCCGCTCACCGTCGTCGGGGAAAGCGGCGAAGGCGTCTGCCCGGCCGTCCGCGGTGGGAATGAGCAGGGTCCGTGTCTCGGTGCGCATGAGTTCTCCTGTCGTGGTCGACGTGTCGAGCCGGGGTCGGCACGACAGGAGGCGGAGCCCGCGCCGCGGCGCGGGACTCTTCGTCATGGTGCGGGCCGGCGTCGGCCCGTACGGCGCTCAGGGGAGCGCCGGGTCACCGATCCGTGTGTGGCACGAGGCCGTCCCGGTAGTCATCGCGCCACAACGTAGTTCACCGGGCAGGACCCCTGCCACCCCCGAGTCCCCCCGCACGCCCGGGAAACCTGTCAGGCCGCACCCGTCAGGGAAGCCGTCCGTACGGCGACCACAGCGGCCAGCAGCAGCACCAGGAGCGCCCCGCCGGCCAGCTGGGCCGCGGACGTCCGGAGCCTCGCCGGGGCGTACGCGAGTCCGTACGTCACCAGGCCGCCGGTCACCAGACCGCCGAGGTGGCCCTCCCAGGAGGTGAACACGGCGGAGATCACCATCCAGAGCAGGAAGCCCGCCATGAAGCGGTTGACCGGCCCCATGTCCCGGCCCAGCCGGCGGTTGATGACGTAGAAGGACGCCGCCAGGCCGAAGATCGCCCCGGACGCGCCGACCGCCGGTGTCTCCGGCGACACCAGGTACACCAGGACCGAACCGCCCACCGCGGACAGCAGGTACAGAGCGAGGTAGCGCACCCGGCCGAGCTGGCCCTCCACGATCCGGCCCAGGTTCCACAGGGCGAGCATGTTGAAGACCAGGTGCATCACACCGAACGACGCGTCGGGCGGAAGATGCAGGAACGCCCCCGTCAGCAGCCGGTACCACTCCCCGTAGGCCACCCCCGCCGGCTCGTAACCGGGTCCGGTCCAGCCGTCGTACACGTACAGCTTGCCGTGGGGCCCGATCAGCGCCGTCCCGACCATCCCGAACCGGTCTACCGTCCCGGACCGTACGACCTGGACGACGTACGCCGCGATGTTCAGCGCCATCAGCACGTACGTCACCACCGGCGCCGAGGCACCCGGCACCTCGCCGCCGAACAGCGAGCGGGCCCGGCGGACCGAACGCTGCCCCTCCTTCACGCACTCCACGCAGTGGTGTCCGACCGACGCCTCACGCATGCAGTCGGGGCAGATGTACCGGTCGCAGCGCGTGCACCGCACATACGTCTCGTACGCGGGATGGCGGTAACACGTGGTGGCGGCGGCCTCCATGGCCGGCTCCTTCATTCGTGGACGGGGAGAAGGGCCGCCGGGGGCGGCGGCGCTCAAGATAGCGAACACGGCCGGGAGCGGCGCACCTGGGTGCCGGGGCGCCCTGCACGCGGAACTCCCGCGGCCACCTGGGCAGAAGCGCCCCGCCCGGATCGGAGGACCGCCACGGCGGCCGGCCCGCCGCGGCCGACGTGCCGGCCCCATGTCCCGGCCCGGACGGCGGCCTGGCACGCAGGTCTTCCGGCCCGGCCCGGTCACCACGAGGCGGAGCCCGATCCGATGACGCGCCACGCATCACGACACAGGATGTCGTGTATTCGGGGTTCGATGGGTCCCATGGCATCGAACGTGACACCGAGTACGTGGCAGGACTTCCGCGCGGCGGAGCCCGCTCTCGCCGACACCGTGCGGAAGCGGTTCCAGCAGTACAAGCACCACGTCCTCGCGACCCTGCGCGCGGACGGCTCCCCCCGGGTCACCGGCCTGGAGGTGGAGTTCCGGATGGACGCGATGTGGTTCGGCATGATGCCGAACTCCCGCAAGGCGCTCGACCTGCGGCGCGACCCCCGCTTCGCGATCCAGGCCAACCCGGGGCCGGACGCGGAGATGGCCGACGGGGACGTCCGTGTCTCCGGACGGGCCGTGGAGATCACCGACCCCGAGGTGCTGGCCCGCTTCGTCGAGGAGGTGACACCGCCGGAGCCCTTCCTCCTCTTCCGCGCCGACCCCGCCGAGGTGGTCCGGACCGGGCTCGACGGCGACGACCTCGTCGTACGGGTCTGGCGGCCCGGCCACCCGCTGCGCACCCTGCGCCGGGGGGCCGACGACACCCCCGTCCGCGAGTCCTGACGCCCTGACCTGGGGCCACGCGGTGCCGGGTGCCGCGTGGCCGGACGGACGAGGGGGGAGTGCCCACCAGGAATAAGTCCACGGCGGCCTCCCGTCCCGGGCGCCGCCCCGAGCTGCCGGCCGTCGCCGCGGAGGTCTTCGCCGCACAGGGGTACGACGCCACCACCGTCCGCGGGATCGCGGACGGGGCCGGGATGCTCGCCGGCAGCCTCTACCGCCACGTCGATTCGAAGGAATCGATGGTCGACGAGATCCTCTCCCACTTCCTCGCCGGGCTGCGCACCGCCCGCGACACCGTCCTGGGCGCCGGTCTCGGCCCCCGGGAGACCCTCGAAGCGCTGGTCACCGAGTCCCTCCGCCACATCGGGCGCCACCGCGCCGCCGCCGCGATCTACCGCACGGAGTGCGCCTCGCCGCCCGGCCCGGTTTCCAGCACCTCGCCGACGCCCGGCCGTCGATCGCGCAGGCCCTGACACGCACGCTGGAGCGCGGCGTCGACGAGAAGGGGGGTCCCGCGGACCTGGGCACCGGAGCCGCCGGGCGCCTCGTCCATGACGCGGTACGGGGCGCCGCCGCCCGGCCTGTGGAGGCGTGCCCGATCCGGGGGATCTCGCAGGCCCGTATCCCGCCCTCCTGCTGGACGGCCTCGCGCCCCGCGCCCGACCTCCGTACGGGTGGCCGGCACGCCACCCGCTGGAAGGTGCCGCGGCGGCGGATCCGGCTGGGCGGGGGCGCCCGGTGGCACCCGATCGGCCCAACCCGGCCGGGAAACCGTCCGTCCTCCCCGCCGGCGCCCCGCACGGGCGCCGCTATGGCATCCGGGTGAAACGGACTCCCGAACGACGGCTCCGGCGCAGGGATCCGGCGGGCTCGGCATCCCCATCGGAACGAGGGATTCCGGCAGCCTTCGAAGCGGGCGCAACCCTTGGGGGAACAGAGCGGGAAGCAGCCGGGAACGATTTCGGAACCCGCCCTGAACGACCTCCGCCGGCGTCCCGCCCGACAGGTTTTCCGGCGCGCCGACACGGTCCGATCTGCCGCCCGACGACAGAACGTGCTACGGTTGCCGAGTTGCAGTTTTGGTACCCATGAACTTTATGTGCGCCTGACGGGAACTTTCCTCAGGCGCTTTATTGTTTTCCGGCTTTCTCCGGATGGGGCTCAATGCGGCGACTTGGAATTCGTAAAGTGCGGATTTCCGGCACTGCACCTCTTTTAGGAGAATGACATGGCTACTGGAACCGTGAAGTGGTTCAACTCGGAAAAGGGCTTCGGCTTCATCGAGCAGGACGGCGGCGGCGCCGACGTCTTCGCCCACTACTCCAACATCGCCACCCAGGGCTTCCGTGAGCTCCAGGAGGGCCAGAAGGTCTCCTTCGACGTCACGCAGGGCCAGAAGGGCCCGCAGGCGGAGAACATCGTCCCGGCCTAATTGCCGGACGCGTACCTCGCAGCCGGGGCCCGCACCGTGAAGGTGCGGGCCCCGGTTTGTGCTGTTTCCGGCTCGTCCCGTCCTCGGTCAGGCTCCGCCACCGGGACATCTGCTCTGTGCTTGCATCCTGGGGCGCACATCCAGCAGACCTCAGCAGCCGGCAGTAACCCCAGGAATCCCCCAGGAGGGCAATTCCGTATGACCCGCTCCGAACGCCAGGACCGTCCGACCCGCAACCGCCCGATAAGGGGCCGCGGCACGGACCGGGCACAGGCGACCACCCGAGGATCCGGCAAGGCACCGGCCCGGCGCAGGCCCGCGCCCGCCCAGGGCGGCGAGTTCGCCCTGCCCGAGACCCTCACCCCCGCACTGCCCGCCGTCGACGCGTTCGCCGAGCTGGACATGCCCGCCGCGCTGCTGAAGACCCTCGCCGCACAGGGCGTGACCGACCCCTTCCCCATCCAGGGCGCCACCCTGCCGAACTCGCTGGCCGGCCGGGACATCCTCGGCCGCGGCCGCACCGGCTCCGGCAAGACCCTCGCCTTCGGCCTCGCGCTGCTCGCCCGCACCGCGGGACGCCGTTCCGAGCCGCACGCCCCGCTCGCGCTCGTCCTCGTGCCCACCCGCGAGCTCGCCCAGCAGGTCACCGACGCGCTGACCCCGTACGCCACCTCCGTGAACCTGCGGGTCGCCACCGTCGTCGGCGGCATGTCGATCAGCAGGCAGTCCGGCGCGCTGCGCCGAGGTGCCGAGGTGCTCGTCGCGACGCCCGGCCGCCTCAAGGACCTCATCGAGCGCGGTGACTGCCGGCTCGACGAGGTCGCGATCACCGTCCTCGACGAGGCCGACCAGATGGCCGACATGGGCTTCATGCCGCAGGTCGTCGGGCTGCTCAAGCAGGTCGAGCCCGACGGGCAGCGGATGCTGTTCTCCGCGACCCTCGACAAGAACATCGACCGCCTGGTCAAGATGTTCCTCACCGACCCGGTCGTGCACTCCGTCGACCCGTCCGCCGGTGCGGTCACCACGATGGAGCACCACGTCCTCCACGTCCTGGACGAGACGGACAAGAAGGCCGTCGCCACGAAGATCGCCGCCCGCGAGGGCCGGGTGATCATGTTCGTCGACACCAAGCGCGCCGCCGACCGCTTCGCCAAGCGGCTTCTGGCCAGCGGTGTACGGGCCGCGGCCCTGCACGGCGGGCGGTCCCAGCCGCAGCGCAACCGCACGCTCGACCAGTTCAAGAACGGCCAGGTCACCGCCCTCGTCGCGACGAACGTGGCGGCGCGCGGCATCCACATCGACGACCTGGACCTCGTCGTCAACGTGGACCCGCCGACCGACCACAAGGACTACCTCCACCGCGGCGGGCGCACGGCGCGCGCCGGGGAGTCGGGCAGCGTCGTCACGCTCGTGCTTCCCGAGGAGAAGCGCGACATGACCAGGCTGATGCAGGACGCCGGCATCGCGCCGCGCACCACCCGCATCAAGTCCGGCGACGAGGAGCTCAGCCGGATCACGGGCGCCCGTGAACCCTCCGGCGTCGCCGTCGTCATCGAGGTGCCTCAGCCGGTGCAGCCCAAGCCGCGTACGCGCGGCGGCGGCCAGGGCTCCGGCTCGGCGGCGGGCGGCTCCTTCCGCTCGGGCAGCCGGGGCCGCGGCCGCCGCGGCGGGACGGGCGCGGGCCCGGCCGCCGCACAGGGCGGCGCAGGTGGCGCCTCCCGCGGTGGCACCGGTGGCGGCGCGCGTGGCGGCGCCGGCGGTGGCGCTTCCCGCGGTGCTGCGGGCGGGGGCGCGGCCCGCGGTGGTGCGGGCGGCGCGGGCGGATCCGCCCGTGGGGCCGGGGCCGGCCGGGCCGCCGGCACGGGACGCGGCAGCGCCCCCGGCCGCGGACGCCGGGCGGCATGACCACCGGGCGCGGTGACCGGCTCCGGCCGGGCACCGCGCCCGTTCTCATTCCGCGGGCGCGTCCTCGTACCCGCCGAGCGCCCGCACCGCCGCTTCGGCCGGCACGGGAGCCCCGGTCCGGGCCAGCTCCCGCAGCAGCGGGACCGCCCGCGCGGCGAACGGCTTGCCGCCGGCACGGAATCCGAGCCGCGCCAGCACGTCCGCACCGAACGCCTGCCGCAGCGGCTCCCCGCTCGCCGTCCAGGCCGCCGCCGCCTGGAACGTCTCCTCGTCGCCGCGCAGCCTGAGCGCCTCCACCGCCACCAGCCAGTTGTCCAGGCCGGGGTCCCCTCCCCGCAGGGCCCGGACGGCCAGCTCCTCGAACGGGGCCCGCAGGCCCAGCTCGGTCTCCAGCAGCGTCGCGATCGCCCCGTGGCCCGTCTGCAGGTCCTGCGAAGCGAACGGCTCCCCGCCGCGCAGCAGTTCGACGGTGACGGTCACTCCGCCGTCCACGCGTGCCCGGCGCACCGCGCTCTCGGGGCCCGTGTCCCCGTACGCCTCCCGCAGCGCGGCGCGCAGCTCCTGCTCCACGTCCAGCGTCAGCATCCGCCGCGCCTCCTCCAGTGCGGGGGAGCGGCCCCGGGCGCCCCGGAGCAGCAGCGCCCGCACGGTGTGCACCGATCCCCGCCGTGCCGCCACCACCAGCGGGACCTCACCCTGCGGGCCGGGCAGATCCGGGTCGGCGCCGTGGGCCAGGAGGGCCTCCGCGACCCGTGCGTGACCGAGACCCGCCGCCCAGCGCAGCGCGGTGAAGCCGAACTCCTCGCTGAGATCCGGGTCGGCCCCCGCCGACAGGAGCGCCTCGGCGACCTCGGTGTGGCCGCCGCACGCCGCCCCGCAGAGCGGCAGGTCGCCCGCCTCCGGCCCGCTCGCCCTGTCCGGGTCCGCACCCGCCGCGAGGAGCAGCCGGACCGCACCGGGCAGGTCCTGCACCGACGCCAGATACAGCGCCGTCGTCCCCTCCTCGTCGGCCGACTCGGCGGAGGCGCCCGCACGCAGCGCTTGCACCACGGCGTTCTCATCCTCGTACAACGCCTCGAAAAGGGCCCTTGCACCCCCAACCTGACCGTTTGTCATACACCGACCCTACGGCCACCCCGGGGCGTGGCGGCTCCTCAGGTGTCGCAGTCCAGGACCGTGCGGCACAGACCGCACCGGGCCCGTGTCCGCCCCCGGACCGGGACGCGGACGCGCTGGTGGCAGGTGGGACAGGTGAACGAGACCCGGAGCCCGTCCGCGCCGCTCTCGAAGGCGTACGGGACGGACGGGTCGGCGACGGATCCCGGGTGGTCCCCGGCGTGGCGGCGGTCCCTGGCGTAACGGCGCCTGCCCGCCCGGCCCGCGGCCGTCAGCGGTGGCCGCCGCAGATCGCGCAGGGCCTCGGCGCGGCCCTCGGTGTAGGCCGTGTACGCCTGGGGGCTGGTGAACCACACGGAGGGGTCCTCGTCGAACACGAGCGCCCGCTTGGCCAGCACGTACCCGAACTCCTCGGGGGTGAGATAGCCGAGCTTCTGGCTGGAGACGGCGTCCTGGCGGAAGGCGTCCAGCAGCAGCCAGCCCGCGCCGAGATACGCGGTCACCGTGTCCGTGAGGATCTCGTTGTCGCGGGTGCCGGGGAGTTCGAGCCCCAGCCGGTGCAGCAGCACATGGGTGATCTCGTGCGCCAGCGCGGCGCCGATGTCCCTGCGGTGCGTGCGGAAGCGGTCGTTGAGCTCGATGAAGTACTCCGGGCCCGCAGTCAGTTCGACGCTCGCGGCGTGTTCCATCCGCCGGAATCCCACGACGACACGGGCCTGAGGCAGCCGCAGGTGCCGCACCAGGGCGCCCGCCACCCGCTGGGCGCCGAGGTGCAGGTCGTCCACGTCGGAGAAGGCGGCGTCCACCGGGGCGAGGCTCGTGGCGTACGCCCGTACGCCGTCGGGGGAGATACGCCGGTAGAGCGCGGTGATCGCGGACCGTACGGCGTCCAGGTGCGGGAACCCGTGGACCACCGGCCCCCCTCCGCCGCTCACGTCGCTCACGTCGCTCACGTCGCTCACGTCCGAACCCCCATCGACGGCGCCCAACGGACCTTCACTCTAAGCCGGTCCGGGGGAGAACGGCCGGGATGCGACGGGTGGCCCTGGCCGGAAACCCTGCCTTGTGACAGCGGTGATCGCTTCCCGATAATCGGAGCGTTCTTGTCGAGAGCATGCTGAGAATTGACAAGCTCGTGCTCCTGACCAGGACACGCACGCCCGCACGCCTGCACCTGCACCCCCCACCTCCACCCCCCACCGAAAGCAGGCACAGCCCGTGAAGCAGCTGCTGCGCACCCTCAAGAGATGCTCCGTCATCGCCGCGGTCGCCCTCGCGACCCTCAGCCTCCAGCCGTCCGGCGCCTCCGCCGCCCCTGCACCCGTCGTCGGCGGAACCCGCGCCGCCCAGGGCGAGTTCCCCTTCATGGTCCGGCTCTCCATGGGCTGCGGCGGCGCCCTCTACAGCCCGACCGTCGTCCTCACGGCCGCCCACTGCGTCAGCGGATCCGGCAACAACACCTCCATCACCGCCACCGCCGGAACCGTCGACCTCCAGTCGTCCTCCGCCGTCAAGGTCCGCTCCACCAAGGTCCTCCAGGCGCCCGGCTACAACGGCGTCGGCAAGGACTGGGCGCTGATCAAGCTCGCCCAGCCCATCAACCAGCCCACCCTGAAGATCGCCACCACCACCGCCTACGACTCCGGCACCTTCACCATCGCCGGCTGGGGCGCCGCCACCGAGGGCGGCGGCCAGCAGCGCTACCTCCTCAAGGCCACCGTCCCCTTCGTCTCCGACACCACCTGCCGCCAGGCCTACGGCAGCGACCTCGTGCCCAGCGAGGAGATCTGCGCCGGATACGTCAGCACCGGCGGCGTCGACACCTGCCAGGGCGACTCCGGCGGCCCCATGTTCCGCAAGGACAACGCCGGAGCGTGGATCCAGGTCGGCATCGTCAGCTGGGGCGAGGGCTGCGCACGGCCCGGCTACCCCGGCGTCTACACCCAGGTCTCGACCTTCGCCTCGGCGATCGCCTCGGCCGCCTCGACCCTCTGACCCGGCCCACACCCTGACCGCTCCCGGGGGCACCCGTCGCACCGACGGGTGCCCCCCCCGCCCCGCTCGGGGAGGGGCGGCGACGGACAGGCCCCGAGCAGGGCGGGGGAGGCCCCACCCGGCGCCCCGGGAGGGGTACCCGGGCAGGACTCCCAGGTGGGAGGTCCGCGGCCCACCCCTCCGTCGGGCGGCCCACGACCGGTGCGTCTAAGCTCGACGACCATGACCACGAGCGACACCGACGAGTACGTCACCGCCGAACTGAACCGGCTCCGCGAGAGCATCGACAACATCGATGCCGCAGTCGTCCACATGCTCGCCGAGCGTTTCAAGGCCACCCAGCAGGTGGGCCACCTCAAGGCCGAGCACCACCTGCCGCCCGCCGACCCGGCCCGCGAGGCACGCCAGATCGCCCGCCTCCGCCAGCTCGCCGAGAGCGCCAGACTGGACCCCGCCTTCGCCGAGAAGCTCCTGAACTTCATCGTGGCCGAGGTCATCCGCCACCACGAACGCATCGCGGAGGAATCCGCCACCCCCGACGCCTGACCCCGTCGCCCCGAGGCACCGGCCCGGGAGCCGCGCAGCCCCCTGCCGGCACCGGCCCCGGGGCCCCGCGGCAGCCGCCCCTCCCGACCCGCGCCCCGGCCGTCCCCCTCACGGGACCCACGGCCCGCCGGACACCGGGCCGGGCACACAACCGCCCGCGTCAGCCCTGCGAGAACCCCACTGCACAGCCCAGGAGCCGTACGGCAGCATGGGCGCCATGTCCGTACTGACGCGCAACGAAGCGCAGACCCGCGCCCAGCTCCTCGACGTGCACCGCTACACCGTCGACCTCGACCTCACCACCGGTGACGAGACCTTCGGCTCCCGCACCGCCATCCGGTTCACCGTGCACACGGCCGGGGACACCTTCGTCGAGATCAAGCCGGAAACCCTGCGCTCGCTCAGCCTCGACGGACACCCCCTCGACCCCGAACGCCTCGACGGCAACCGCTACCCCCTGGACCGCCTCACCGCCGGCCCCCACGAACTCACCGTCGACGCCACCATGCGCTACTCCCGCACGGGCGAGGGCATGCACCGCTTCACCGACCCCGCCGACGGCGAGACCTACGTCTACACCCAGCTCTTCATGGAGGACGTCCAACGCGTCTTCGCCGCCTTCGACCAGCCCGACCTCAAGTCCGTCTTCGACATCACCGTCACCGCGCCCACCGGCTGGACCGTCCTCGGCAACGGCACCGCCACCCAGGCCGGCGACGGCCGCTGGACCATCGCCCCCACCCCGCCCGTCTCCACCTACCTCGTCGCCGTCGCCGCGGGCCCCTGGCACTCGGTCACCACCACCCACGCCGGCCTCCCCTTCGGCATCCACTGCCGCCGCTCCCTCGCCCCCCACCTCGACGCCGACGCCGACGAGATCCTCGACATCACCCGCGCCTGCTACGACCGCTACCACGAGAAGTTCGACGAGCCCTACCCCTTCGACTCCTACGACCAGGCCTTCGTCCCCGAATTCAACGCCGGCGCCATGGAGAACCCCGGACTCGTCACCTTCCGCGACGAATTCGTCTACCGCTCCGCCGTCACCGACACCGAGCGCCAGACCCGCGCCATGGTCATCGCGCACGAGATGGCCCACATGTGGTTCGGCGACCTCGTGACCCTCACCTGGTGGGACGACATCTGGCTCAACGAGTCCTTCGCCGAGTACATGGGCTACCAGACCCTCACCGAAGCCACCCTTCCCCGAGCTCTCAACTCCGCTCGAGCAGGGGAGACCCCATACCCCGACACCTGGGTCGAATTCGGAGTCTCCCGCAAGGGCTGGGGCTACGACGCCGACCAGCGCCCCACCACCCACCCCGTCGCCCCCGACCCCGACGCCGTCCCCGACACCGCCTCCGCCCTCCTCAACTTCGACGGCATCTCCTACGCCAAGGGCGCCTCCGCACTCCGCCAACTCGTCGCCTGGCTCGGCGAGAAGGACTTCCTCGCCGGCATCAACACCCACTTCGCCCGCCACAAGTTCGGCAACGCCACCCTCGCCGACTTCATCGACAACCTCGCCACCGCCACCGACCGCGACGTCCACACCTGGGCCGCCGCCTGGCTCCGCACCACCGGCATCGACACCCTCACCGCCCACGTCGAGAACACCGGCCACAGCTGGAACCTCACCGTCGACCACGCAGGCACCCGCCCCCACCGCATCGCCGTCGGCACCTACGACCACAGCCTCGACACCCAGACCGGCACCGAACAACTCGTCCTGCGCAACCGCTTCGAACTCGACATCCCCCAGGACGGCACCCCCGCCACCCAGCCCGGAAGCCGCCCCGACCTCGTCGTCCTCAACGACAACGACCTCACCTACGCCAAGATCCGCCTCGACCCCGACTCCTGGAACACCGCCCTCACCCATCTCTCCGGCATCCCCGACGCCCTCACCCGCGCCCTCCTCTGGAACACCGCCCGCGACCTCGTCCGCGACGGCCTGCTCCACCCCACCGCCCACCTCACCGCGGCGCGCACCCACCTCCCCTACGAAACCGACCTCGCCCTCGTCCAAGGCGTCCTCGGCTTCGCCTCCACCCAGATCGCCGACCGCTACCTCCCGCCGCAGGACCGCCCCACCGCCCTCGCCACCCTCACCTCCCTCTGCCGCGACCTCCTGCGCCGCACCGAAGGACTCACCGCCAAGGACTGGGAACAGGGCCCCGCCACCACCGCACCCGGCAGCCCCGACCCCGGCCTCCGCCTCACCGCCGTACGCCACTTCATCGACGCCGCCACCCAGCCCGACACCATCCAGGACTGGCTCGGCGAAGGCACCGTCCCCGGCGGCCCCGAACTCGACCCCGAACTCCGCTGGCGCATCCTCACCCGCCTCGCCGTCCTCGGCGCCACCGACGAGGCCGCCATCGCCCGCGAACTCGACCACGACCCCAGCGCCACCGGACAGGAAGGCGCCGCCCGCTGCCGCGCCGCCCTCCCCACCACCGACGCCAAAGCAGCGGCCTGGCACGCCATGTTCACCGCCGACACCCTGTCCAACTACCTCTTCACCGCCACCGCCCAAGGCTTCTGGCAGCCCGAACAGGCCGAACTCCTGCGCCCCTACACCGCCCGCTACTACCCCGACGCCATCGCGCTCGCCGCCCGCCGCGGCCCCGCCATCGCCGAAGCCGCCGGACGGTACGCCTTCCCCGTCCACGCCGTCGACCAGGACAGCATCCGCCTCGGCGAACAGGCCCTCGACGACCCCGCGCTCACCCCCGCCCTGCGCCGCAAGCTCACCGACCAGATCGACGACCTCCGCCGCGCCCTCGCCGTACGCGACACGCTCTGACCCCGGGCGGCACCACCCGCCCCGCCCCCGTGCCCGGCCCCCTCACCGAAGGAGGCCGGGCACAGCCATGCGAACGGCGAACGCCTATACCAGCCTCACCGCCCCCCACGCCCCCGCACTGCACCGCAGTACCCCTTTCGGGTCCGAATCGTTGGGCTCTTCGGCTGCCCCCTCCGCAAACCGGACAAGCTGGCACGACCGCCCCCGCGCACCCGAAGGACCACACCACCCATGCCCACCCCGCCCCTCGCCGGAGGCACCGCAGGCCCCACCCACCTGCGCCCCCTCCTCGACACCGTCCTCGCCGCACTCCACGACGGAGCCACCCGCCGAGGCGGCCCCCTCCCCGCCGGCGGCCCCGACACCACCACCCTCGAGCTCCACGAGAGAACCGGCCCCCTCATCCCCGACCACGGCACCGGCGCACACCACGCCCTCCGCACGCTCGTCACCGCACTCGCCGAAGGAGCCGCCGACCCCGCCCACCCCCACTGCGCCGCCCACCTCCACACCCCACCCCTCGCCCTCGCCGCGGCAGCCGACCTCGCCGCGTCCGCCCTCAACCCCTCCATGGACTCCTGGGACCAGGCCCCCGCCGCCTCCGCCCTCGAAGCCGCCCTCACCACGGCACTCGCCGCCGAGATCTACCCCCAGACCCGGAACCCCGACGCCCTCGTCACCACCGGCGGCACCGAGGCCAACCAGCTCGCCCTCCTCCTCGCCCGCGAACGCCACGGCCCCGTCCAGACCATCTGCGCGGCCAACGCCCACCACAGCATCACCCGCGCCGCCTGGCTCCTCGGCCTCCCCCGACCCGTCGTCATCCCCGCCCCCACCGGCGTCATGGACACGGACGCCCTCCGCGAGGCCCTCACCCGCCACGACGGCCCCCTCCTCGTCACCGCCACCGCGGGCACCACCGACACCGGCCGGATCGACCCCCTCACCGACATCGCCGACCTCACCACCACCCACAACGCCGAACTCCACATCGACGCCGCCTACGGCGGCCCCCTCCTCTTCAGCCCCACCCACCGCCACGCCCTACGCAGCCTCCACCGCGCCCACAGCGTCACCCTCGACCTGCACAAACTCGGCTGGCAACCCGCGTCCGCCGGCATCCTCGCCGTCCCCGACCACCACGACCTCGACGTCCTCCACCACCACGCCCCCTACCTCAACGCCGACGACGACACCGACGCCGGCCTCCCCGACCTCCTCGGCCGCTCCCTGCGCACCACCCGCCGCCCCGACGCCCTCAAGATCGCCGTCACCCTCCAGGCACTCGGCCGCGACGGACTCGCCGACCTCATCGACCGCACCATCGCCGCCGCCCACCACCTCGCCGACCTCGTCGACGACAACCCCGGCCTCCAGCTCTACGAACGCCCCACCATCAGCACCGTCCTCTTCCGCCCCACCCACACCGACGACACCACCGTCGCCACCATCCGCCGCACCCTCCTCACCCGCGGACACGCCGTCCTCGGCCGCGCCCGCACCCACAACGGGCTCTGGCTCAAAGCCACCCTGCTCAACCCCCACACCACCCCCGACGACCTCCGCCGCCTCCTCACCCTCGTCACCCACGCCCACGCAGACGCCACCACGGAAGGCAGCACCCTCCGATGACCGACCGGACCACCCCCGAAGGCGACCGGACCCACGACCTCATCGGCATCGGCCTGGGCCCCTTCAACCTCTCCCTCGCCGCCCTCGCCCACGGCATCCCCACCCGCCACGGCCGCCCCCTCACCACCGCCTTCTACGAACAACGCCCCGCCTTCCACTGGCACCCCGGCCTCCTCATCGACGGCGCCACCCTCCAGGTCCCCTTCCTCGCCGACCTCACGACCCTCGCCGACCCCACCAGCCCCTGGACCTTCCTCAACTACCTCCGCACCCGCGACCGCCTCTACCCCTTCTACTTCGCCGAGCAGTTCCACATCCACCGCGCCGAATACGACGCCTACTGCCGCTGGGTCAGCGAACAACTCCCCACGATCCACTTCAACCACCAGGTCGACGCCATCCGCTGGAACACCGACCGCTCCCTCTTCGAGGTCGACCACACCCGGCTCGGCCCCGACGGCGAAGCCCAGGCACCCGGCCGCACCCACACCCGCCACATCGCCCTCGGCGTCGGCACCGCACCCTTCATCCCCGAACCCCTCCGCCCCCTCGCCGAGGCCCCCGGCGTCCCCGTCATCCACTCCGCCGACTACCTCCACCACCGCGAGGAGATCCTCCGGGCCGACCACATCACCGTCATCGGCTCGGGCCAGTCCGGTGCCGAGATCTTCCTCGACCTCCTCCGCGCCCGCCCCCGCGGCATCGAGAAGATCCACTGGCTCGCCCGCACCCAGGCCTTCGCCCCCATGGAGTACTCGAAGCTCGGCCTCGAACACTTCACCCCCGACTACACCCACTACTTCCACGCACTCCCCGAACACGTACGCGACGCCCTCGTCCCCCAGCAGTGGCAGCTCCACAAAGGCATCGACACCGACACCATCGCCGCCATCCACGACGAGCTCTACCGCCGCACCCTCCACGGCGGCTGGCCCGACGCCACCCTGACCCCCGGCGTCGGCGTCCGCACCGCAGGCCGCCTCTCCGGCAGCGGCAGCCGCATCGAACTCCACCTCGAACACACCCAGCAGGCCACCCGCAGCCGCCTCACCACCGACGCCGTCGTCCTCGCCACCGGCTACCGCGAACGCCCCCTGGACACCCTCCTCACCGGCATCGCCCCCCACATCCGCCGCGACACCCGGGGACGCCCCCGCATCCACACCGACTTCCGCCTCGACCTCGACCCCGCCCTCACCGGCAACATCTACGTACAGAACGCCGAACGCCACACCCACGGAGTCGGCGCCCCCGACCTCGGCCTCGCCGCCTGGCGCAGCGCCACCATCCTCAACGACCTCACCGGCACCACGCCCTACCCCCTCCCGCAACGCACCGCCTTCACCACCTTCGGCCTCACCCCCCACACCGCCCCCGCCGTCCCCGGACAGGGCCCCACACTGACCCCCCTCGCACACGGCCGCTGACACGACAGAGGCGGCCGCCCCCACCCGAAGGAAAGGAACGGCCGCCGAAGGCAACCCCACGCCGCACAGGGACCGGACACGCGCGGCAGGAGGTCAGCCCAGGACAGCGAGGTTGCCGTCGTCGACGACGTCCTCGTGCCAGCCGAACCTCTCACCCAGAGAGAGGTAACCCTCCCGCCGGGATGCGCCGACCGGGACGGCGTACACCTTCAGGACACGCAGAAAGAGCCGGAACCCGAGCTCCGGATCGACCTCGGTGACGAACCGCTCCAACGACCCCACCACGTCCGGCACGTCCCGGAACGGAGCCCGTGCGACGGCCTCCCGCACCGCAGGAGCCACCTCCGCCAGCCGGCCCAGCACCTCGCCCTCGAACACCCCGTACACGGAAGGCCCCGGCAGCGCCGGCACGAACGACGGATCGTCCCGGCGCAGACGCTCCACACAGACATCCGCGATCTCCCGCAGCAGTCCCGGACCGTCGACGTCAGGGCCGTACCCACGGCCCAACGCCGCACACAGCACCGTGTCCACCGTCCGGACAGGCAGCGGCGAACCCAGCACCCGAAGAACATCGTCGAGCAGGAGCGGCGCGAAACCGCCGTCGCCCCAGTCCGCGATGTCGACGAGCATCCCGCGCAGGGTCGTCCCCGGAAACCACGGACCACCCAACCACTTCGTCAGACCACTCAGCCCGAGATCCACCCAGATCTCATGACGCTGCAGACCCACCGCCGTCCCTCCTCCCGGGCACCCTTCCCGGCACCCCGCACCGCACGAACGGTCTGCCTACCGGGCACCCTTCCCGGCACCCCGCACCGCACGAACGGTCTGCCTACCGGGCCGCCGCGGCAAACGCGTCGACACCCGTCAGCCCGGCCGACAGCGCCCACAAGCGCTCCGCCTCCCCGAGATCCGTCGCATGCGCGTGCACCCCGCCCTCCACACCCCCGACCGCCGGTCCGGCCACCTCACAGTCCTCGCAGTACACCCCGCCCATCCCCTCCAACCGAGGGGAAACAGCCGCCCACACCTGCGTCGCCGCACCCTGTGCCGGCGACTTGAACGTCGGGTCGGCCCCGATGCCGTCCTCGTCGATCCACCCGGCACCGACCATCTCCGCCTTCGTGAGATGACGCTGCAACGGCGTGAGAATACTGCCCGGATGCACCGAGAACGCCCTCACCCCCACGTCACGGCCCAGCACATCGAGCCACACTGCGAACAGCACGTTCGCCGCCTTCGCCTGCCCGTACGCCAGCAACCTGTCGTAGCCGCGCTCGAACTGCACGTCGTCCCACCGCATCCCGGCACCGTGGGCACTCGAGGACACCGCGACCACACGGCCACCACCCCGGACGATCGCCGGCCAGAGCCGGTTGACCAAGGCGAAGTGACCGAGGTGATTCGTCGCGAACTGCGCCTCCCAGCCCGGACCCACCCTGGTCTCCGGGCACGCCATGATCCCCGCGCTGTTGATCACGATGTCGGCCGTGCGCCCCGAGGCCAGGAAGCGCTCGGCGAAGCCCCGCACGCTCTCCAGATCCGCCAGATCGAGGATCTCGGTCTCGACACCGTCGATGCCCCCGACCGCCTCCTCGGCGACCGACCGCCGCCGCGCCGGCACCACGACCCGCGCCCCCGCACTCGCCAGAGCACGCGTCGTCTCGAGACCGAGACCCGAGTAGCCACCCGTCACGATCGCCGTTCTCCCGGACAGGTCGATCCCGTCCAGGACGTCGTCCACCGTGCTCCGGGCACCGAAACCCGAACCGATCCCACGCTGATGTGTAGTCATGACCCAGACGCTAGGTGCTGGACAGCACTCCAGGACAAGCGCCGTTTCCGGCCAGGGCCACGACGGGGCCCGTCCACCCGCAGAAGGCCGACACACCGGGGCACCACCACGGACAGGCACCATGCCCCGGCCACCCGGAACCCCGCCGCAGACCCACCCCGGCCCCGTCACCCGCACCAGAGAGACGGAGGCGGCCGCCCTCCCGAAGGAGAGCGGCCGCCGCCCCGCACCCGCCGGCCCGCCGGCGGACCGCTGACCGGTCAGAACACCGGCACACCGTCCCGCGTCAGACGCCAGTCCACCGACGCGAACTCCGCCGGATCCACCGAACCCTTCGCCTGCACCCACCCGATGATCGTGTTCCGGATCTCATCCGAATTCGCCCACAACTGCTTCGCACCCGGCACATGCGGGAAATTGCCCCCACCGCTCGCCCGGTAGTTGTTCACCGCGAACACGAACTGCGCCGCCGGATCCACCGGCGCCCCCTCGAACGACAATCCCACGATCCGCGAACCGACCGGCTTCGCGATATCGACGTCGTACGTCACCCCCGACACCACGTCGTAGTTGTAATCCGGAATACTCTCCGCATTCGTCAACTTCGACGTGTCCACCGGCACCCCCGCAGCCGTCTGCACGTAGTACTTCGCCGAATACTCCAGATAATCCTTCAACTGCGCACCCGTCAGAAGCCGCGCCTCCAACGTGTTCTCGAACGGATACAGCCCCGCCGCATCCTTGATCGTCACCTCGCCCGCGGGAATCGCCGCCGTACGCGAGAAACACGCCGCCTGCGACAGCACCGGCAACGCCCCGTACTCCCCACCCTCAAGCGCCCCCTTGACCGTCTCCGCCTGCACCAGGTTGATCAGATCGATGACCGGCTCGTCCTTCCACGGCGCATCCGCCGTCGACATCGCCGCCACCGACGTACCGATCACCTGGTTCACATACGCCACCACCTTGGTGTGCTCGTCCCCGAGCAACGACGTGATCCGCGAGTCCTCCTCCACGGTGTTCGAATTCAGCACCGAAGCGCCGACCTTCTCGACCACCCAACGCCCCTTCTCCCACACCAGGTCGAAGTCGAACAGCGTCAGACGCTGCCCCCACTTCAACGGCTCCGAGAGAACGACCCGCTTCCCCGTCTCCTTGTTCGTCACGAAGTACTCAGGGATCTCCGAGTGCGCGTGACCCACCAGGATCGCGTCGATCCCCGGCACCTGCTCCGCCACCAGACCCGCCGCGTTCTCCACATACGGCAGCTGATCCCCGTACGACGACGTACCCGACGAACCCGAATGCGCCGACACGATCACCACATCCGCACCCATCGAACGAAGCTTCGGCACCCACTTCGCCGCCTGCTCCTCAAGCCCCGGGAACACCATCTTCCCGCCCACGTTCGCCTTGTCCCAGATCGCGATCCCCGGATTCGTCAACCCCAGCACCGCCACCCGCACATCACGGCCGTGCGGCGTCCGCATCCGCTTGATCACATACGGAGCGAACGCCGGCCGCAACGTCTTCGCGTCCAGCGCATTCGCACCCAGCAGCGGAAAATCACACTGCTCCTCGAACTTCCGCAGGACCGGAATCCCGTAGTTGAACTCGTGATTCCCCAACGCGGCAGCGTCGTAGCCGATCCTGTTCATCGCCTGCGCCATCGGATGCACCGGACCGCGCTTCGCCGTGATCGGGTCGATCTTCGCGTAGTAGTACGACAACTGCGTGCCCTGGATCGTGTCACCCGCGTCGATCAGCAGCGTGTTCCGCCGGCCCCGGTCCTCCCGGATCTCGTTCACCAGCGTCGAGATCTTCGCCAGACCGACATCGTTGTGCGCCTTGTCGTCGAACTCCTTGTCCGTGAAGTAGTCCCAGTTGAAGACGTTCCCGTGCAGATCCGTCGTCCCCATCACCGTGAACGAGTACCGCTTCGGCGGACGCCCATGACCGTGCCCCTCCGGCCCCGAGGCCACCGCCGGCACCGCCCCGACCCCTCCCGCCAGCGCCACACCCGCACCGGCGACAGCCGAACGGCCCAGAAACGTCCTACGGTTCAACGGCATCCTTGACTCCTCGTTCGAGCGAACAACGCGCGTAGATTCTGACCCGCACGACCTCACCCGCAACACCCCGCGCAGGTTTCGATCTGGTGACCGGCGACCCCCAGGCCCCCGCCGAGGCGACCCCCACGCCCCGCCGAGGCGACCCCCACGCCCCCACCGAGGCGACCCGGCGCACGCTCATCGGAGCGCGCCGCCGCACAATTCAACAGTTGTCAATAGCCCTTCACCCAAAGGCTGTTGGACAGTCATGCAGAGACAATTACCTACCCGCAGGTAAGGTCTAGGCTCGAACCATGCGCCGAGCGAAAATCGTTTGTACCCTGGGACCCGCAACCGACACATACGAGCAGATCAAGGCACTCGTCGAAGCGGGAATGGACATCGCCCGCCTCAACCTCAGCCACGGCACCTACGCCGAACACGAAGAGCGCTACCACCACGTACGCAAAGCATCCGAAGAAACCGGCCGCAGCGTAGGAATCCTCGCCGACCTTCAAGGCCCGAAGATCCGCCTCGGCCGCTTCGCAGAAGGCCCCGTACTCCTTGAACGCGGCGACGACTTCACCATCACCGTCGAACCCATGGAAGGCGACCGCACCACCTGCGGCACCACCTACGACGGACTCGCCGCCGACGTCACCGCCGGCGAACGCATCCTGATCGACGACGGCCGCGTCACCCTCGAAGTCACCGACGTCGACGGACCCCGCGTCCACACCACCGTCATCGAAGGCGGCATGGTCTCCGACCACAAAGGACTCAACCTCCCCGGCGTCGCCGTCTCCGTCCCCGCCCTCTCCGAGAAGGACATCGACGACCTCCGCTGGGCCCTCCGCACCGGCGCCGACGTCATCGCCCTCTCCTTCGTACGCACCGGACGCGACATCGACGACGTCCACCGCATCATGGACGAGGAGGGCCGCCGCCTCCCCGTCATCGCCAAGGTCGAGAAGCCCCAGGCCGTCGACAACATCGACGACATCGTCGCCGCCTTCGACGGCATCATGGTCGCCCGCGGCGACCTCGGCGTCGAAATGCCCCTGGAACAGGTCCCCATCGTCCAGAAGCGCGCCATCAAGCTCGCCAAACGCAACGCCAAGCCGGTCATCGTCGCCACCCAGATGCTCGACTCGATGATCGACAACTCCCGCCCCACCCGCGCCGAGGCCTCCGACGTCGCCAACGCCGTCATCGACGGCACCGACGCCGTGATGCTCTCCGGCGAGACCAGCGTCGGCAAGTACCCCGTCGAGACCGTCCGCACCATGGCCCGCATCGTCGAAGCCGCCGAGGAGGACATCCTCGCCAAGGGCCTCCCGCCCCTCACCGACCGCAACAAGCCCCGCACCCAGGGCGGCGCCGTCGCCCGCGCGGCAGCCGAGATGGGCGACTTCCTGGGCGCTAAGTTCCTGGTGGCCTTCACCCAGAGCGGCGACACGGTCAAGCGCCTCTCCCGCTACCGCTCCCCGATCCCGCTCCTCGCCTTCACCCCGGACCCGGCCACCCGCGCGCAGCTGAACCTCACGTGGGGCGTGGAGACGTTCCTGGGGCCGCACGTGGAGTCGACGGACGCGATGGTGGCGCAGGTCGACGAGGAACTGCTGCGGATCGGCCGCTGCCAGAAGGGCGACATCGTCGTCATCACGGCCGGTTCCCCGCCCGGGGTCGCGGGCTCGACGAACCTGGTACGGGTGCACCACATCGGCGAGGACGACAGCCCGAAGTAACGGTCGTCAGTACTTCGGCCCGACGTGAGCGTCCATGAGGGCGACGGACGCCCGTCGGGCTACGGAGATGTTGTACTCCTTGCCCGCGCGGGTGCAGTGCGTCCACTCGATACCGAGCTTGTCCAGGGTGTCGGTGTAGAGCCGGCGGATGTCGTCGGAGACGTTGGTGAACCAGTACCGGGGGTACTCGTAGCGCTTACGGATTCCGCCGACCATGCGGGTGGTCCAATTGGTGATACGGCAGCCGTCGGAGTGGATGAGTCCACGAACGAAGGCCCAGGGGTTCGCATCGACGAGCTCTTGTTGCCAGGCCTCCAACGTGATCTCACGCTCGTGCTTCCTGCCTGGACCGTGCTGCGGGAACAGGCACAGAAGGTGCTTGGAGTAGACCTTGATGTTGTGGCAGCCGGGCTTGCGGACCCGGCATGTGGCGTTGTCGGGGAATACCCCGCGCAGTGCCGCCTCTGCCTCGTCCTGGATGCCCGGCCAGCAGTCGTCAAGGGTGATCATCAGGTTCGGCGTCCGGTGCTGGGCGTGCTGGCTGATGTGGCCGTCTCCCAGGTACAGGCCCAAGAGGTAGACGTAGGCGGACTCAGCGAGCCCGACGCCGTCGCACCGGTGGCAAGAGGGTGTCCGGGCACCCGGGCAGGAGCCGAGCTTGGAGCGCTCCATGTGGAGCCAATACGAGACCGTGCCGCGCGGCACATTCAGTCGTCGAGCGACTTCAGCGCCTGACGTCCCGGTATTGAGAAGGTCGAGCGCCTTCTGGCGCACTTTCATTCCATGGAAGATCATGTCGCCACTCTGTGTGACATCGCGACGTAATGGGCAGCAGAATGCGGATGTTCACGAGAACGTGAGCATCCGCATTCATGATGTGCCGGGTATGGGATTCGAACCCACATGCCCTTTCGGGCAGAGGTGTTTGAGACCTCCGCGTCCGCCAATTGCGCCAACCCGGCTCGCTAGCCGGACAGAAGTGTACCTGGTGACCGTGGGGCACGGCAGGTAGGTAGGCTGCTCCGCAGCAGTACATGCCCCATACCAAGGAGCCCCGTGACCACGCCCGAGTCGCCCCAGCCCGTAGACGCCGTCGACGACGACAAGTCGCACGTCCCGCCGCTGACGACCCGCGTCGTCATCGCCGAGGACGAGGCGCTGATCCGCCTCGACCTCAAAGAGATGCTGGAGGAAGAGGGCTACTCGGTCGTCGGCGAGGCCGGGGACGGGCAGCAGGCCGTCGAGCTGGCCCGGGAGCACCGTCCCGACCTCGTGATCCTCGATGTGAAGATGCCGGTCCTCGACGGGATCTCCGCCGCTGAGAAGATCACCGAGGAGTCGATCGCCCCGGTTCTGATGCTGACGGCGTTCTCGCAGCGGGATCTGGTCGAGCGGGCGCGGGACGCCGGGGCGATGGCGTATCTGGTGAAGCCGTTCAGCAAGAGCGATGTGGTTCCGGCCATCGAGATGGCCGTGTCCCGGTTCGCGGAGCTGAAGGCGCTGGAGAGCGAGATCGCGGACCTGTCGCAGCGGCTGGAGACCCGGAAGCTGGTGGACCGGGCGAAGAGCATTCTGCAGACGGACTACGGGCTGTCGGAGCCGGCCGCGTTCCGCTGGATCCAGAAGACGTCGATGGACCGGCGGATGTCGATGCAGCAGCTGGCCGAGGCGCTGATCGAGGATGCCGACGAGAAGAAGAAGGCCGCCGAGTAGGCAGCCGTACAGGAGAAGGGCCCGCTCCCGGGGTGTTCCGGGAGCGGGCCCTTCTCGTGGGGCGTGGGGTGGTGCTCAGTCCTCGCCGAGGTAGGCCTTGCGGACCGACTCGTCGTGGAGCAGGTCGGCGCCGGTGCCGGAGAGGACGACCTTGCCGACCTCCATGACGTGGCCCTGGTCCGCGAGGGAGAGGGCCGCCTGGGCGTTCTGCTCGACGAGGAGGATCGTGGTGCCCGACGCCTTGAGCTCGACGATGGTCTCCATGATCTTCTGCATCATGATCGGGGAGAGGCCCATGGAGGGTTCGTCGAGCATGAGGAGCTTGGGTTGGGACATGAGGGCGCGTCCCATGGCGAGCATCTGCTGTTCGCCGCCCGAGAGGGTTCCGGCGGCCTGCTTGCGGCGTTCCCCGAGGATGGGGAAGAGGTCGTAGGCGCGCTGGATGTCCTTCTCGATGCCCGCCTTGTCGGTGCGGAGGAACGCGCCGAGCTGGAGGTTCTCCGTGATGGTGAGGCGGGGGAAGATGTGGCGGCCCTCGGGGGAGTGGGCCAGGCCCAGTGCCACGATCTTGTGGGCGGGGACCCCGCCGAGCGGCTTCCCGTCGAAGAGGATCCGGCCGCCGGAGGGCTTGAGGAGGCCGGAGAGGGTGCGCAGGGTGGTGGTCTTGCCGGCGCCGTTGGTGCCGATGAGGGTGACGACCTGGCCGGCCTCGACGCTGAAGGAGATTCCCTTGACGGCTTCGATCTTGCCGTAGGCGACCCTGAGGTCCTCGACCTCGAGCAGTGCGGTCACTGGCCTTCCCCTTCTGTGCTGGTGGTGCGGTCCGCCTTGTCCGTTCCGGGGGCTTCGGCTTCGGGTGCGGTGCCGGTCGCGGGGGCCGGCTGCGGCTCCGGTGCGCCGGCCGCCGCGGGTGCGTCGGCCTGCTTCGGGACGTCGGCCTTCGCGGGTGCGCCGGCCTGCTTGGGGGCGTCGCCCTCGAAGGGCGTGCCGAGGTAGGCGGCGACGACGCGTTCGTCGCTCTGCACGACGTCCGGTGTGCCTTCGACGAGCTTCTCGCCCTGGACGAGGCAGGCGACGCGGTCGCAGAGGTTGAAGATGAAGCGCATGTCGTGCTCGATGACGAGTACGGCGATGCCCATGTCGCGGATGGCGAAGATGAGTTCTTCGGTGACGCGGGTTTCCTGCGGGTTCATGCCGGCGGTGGGCTCGTCCAGCAGGAGGAGGCCCGGGTCGCTGGCCAGGGCGCGGGCGATCTCCAGCTTGCGCTGGTCCCCGTAGGGGAGGTTCCGCGCGAGGTGGTCGGCCTTGTCCTGCAGGCCGATGAACTCCAGCAGCTCCATGGCGCGTGCGTGGGAGGCGGCTTCGGCCTTCTTGAACCCGGGGCCGCGCAGGAGGGCGGACCAGAGGCCTTCCTTGGTCCTGGTGTGGCGTCCGACGAGGACGTTCTCCAGGACGGTCATGTTGGCGAAGAGCCGGATGTTCTGGAAGGTGCGGGCGATGCCCGCCTGGGTGACCAGGTGGGGCTTGGGGGGCAGGACCGTGCCCTTGTAGCGGACCGTTCCCTCGGTGGGGACGTAGAGGCCGGTGAGGCAGTTGAAGAAGGTGGTCTTGCCCGCGCCGTTGGGGCCGATGAGGCCGACGATCTCGCCGGCGTTGACGGTGAGGTCGACCTCGCGCACGGCGGTGAGGCCGCCGAAGCGCATGGTGACGCCGCTCGCGTCCAGGACGGGCGTGGTGGTCTCGGTGGTGGTCGTCATGGTGTTCACGCCCCCGCCTTCACGGTGCCGACGCCGGATCCGGGCAGGGTGCCCTCGGGTGTGTCGAGTTGGCCGGTCTCGTGGAACTCGAGCTGGGCCCGCCGGTTGGCGATGAGGCCTTCGGGGCGGAAGCGCATCAGCAGGATGAGTGCGAGGCCGAAGCCGAGGAGCTGGTAGTCCTGGAGGAACTGCAGCTTCGCGGGGATCATGTACAGGAGTGTGGCGCCGATCAGGGGTCCGCTGATCGTTCCCATGCCGCCGAGGATGACTGCGGCGAGGAGGAATGCGGAGTTGGGCGGCACGGGTCCGGCGAAGACGTACATCTCCGGGACGACCGTGCTCTGCACATGGGCCTGGACGGTGCCGGCCAGGCCGGCGAGGGTGGCGCCGAGCGCGAAGGCGATGAGCTTCACGCGGAAGCCGTTGATGCCCATGGCGGTGGCGGCGGTCTCGTCCTCGCGGATGGCGACCCAGGCGCGGCCGATGCGGGAGCTGCCGGCGCGGCTGAAGACGAGGACCACGAGGATCATCGCGAGCAGCATGAGCAGGTAGTAGTTGGCGTATCCGCCGAGTTCGACGCCGAGGACGGTGTGGGACTCGCCGAAGTCGTATCCGAAGAAGACGAGGTCGGGGATGTTGGGTACGCCGTTGGGGCCGTTGGTGACCTGGGGTCCGGAGACGCCGTCGAGGTTGCCGACGGTGATGCGGAAGATCTCGCCGAAGCCGAGGGTGACGATGGCGAGGTAGTCGCCGCGGAGGCGCAGGGTGGGTGCGCCGATGACGACGCCGAAGATGAGGGAGACGGCTGCGCCGGTGAGGACGGCTGCCCAGAAGGGGAAGTGGACGTCGAAGGCGGAGGCGGTGGTGCCGGAGACGAGTGCGGCGGTGTAGGCGCCGACGCCGAGGAAGGCGACGTATCCGAGGTCGAGGAGTCCGGCGAGGCCGACGACGATGTTCAGTCCGAGTGCGACGGTCGCGAAGATGAGGATGTTGACGGCGATGAGGGTGTACTGGTCGGTGCTCTGGGTGAAGGGGAATGCTGCGGCGGCGACGAAGGCGGCGGCGACGGCGATGGAGCGGTATTTGGTGGTGAGGCCTGAGAGCCGGGCCATGAGGCCGGACTTGAACAGGGCGCCGACGGCGAAGCCGGCGGTGATCATGTAGCCGGTGAAGAGTTCGGCGTATTCGGTGTCGATGCCGTAGGTGACGACGAAGAGGCCGGTGCCGAAGGCGGCGACGATGATGAGGATCTCGGCCCAGGAGGGGAGTTCCTTGGGGCGTGCGGCCTTGTGGGTGTCGTCGGGGAGGAGGAACGCCGTCAGCGGGATGGCGGAGGCGACTGCTGCGACGAAGCCGCCGGGCTCCAGGTTGACGACGCCGCCGAGTTCGACGGTGATGGCGATGATGGTGAACCAGGTGGTGCCGAAGGCGCCGAGTGCCAGGAACTGGAGGGCTTTGGTGGTGCCGGTGGGGGCGAGCCAGCGGAGGCCGCGGATGCCGAAGGCGGCGAGTGCGTGGAGGAGGACGAGGATCCCTGCGACGAGGGTGAGGACCTGGAGACCGCCGGGGTAGCCGTAGACGGTGAGGTCGCCGGGGAACTCGTCGGTGTAGGTCCAGGACAGCAGGGTGCTGGCGATGGTCGCGATGCCGCCGAGGGCGGTGAGGCCGCGGAGCGCCGTGGTCCGGGATTCGGTGGTGGCCGGGGTGGCGGCGGTGGTGGTGTCGGTTGTCATGGCTCTCACGCCCGATCCGCGACGCGCTCGCCGAGCAGGCCTTGTGGCCTGACGAGGAGGACGACGATGAGAAGTACGAATGCCCAGACGTTGGCCCAGGCGCCGCCGCCGAGCTGCTGCATGCCGGGGATTTCCTCGATGTAGGCGATGGAGAGGGCTTCGGCGAGGCCGAGGACGACTCCGCCGACCATGGCGCCGTAGATGTTGCCGATGCCGCCGAGGACTGCGGCGGTGAAGGCTTTGAGGCCGAGGATGAAGCCCATCTCGAAGTTGATCTGGCCCTTGTCGAGTCCGTAGGCGACGGAGGCGACGGCGGCGAACGCGGCTCCGATGGCGAAGGCCATGACGATGATGCGGTCGGTGTTGATGCCCATGAGCTTGGCGGTGTCGGGGTCCTGGGCGGTGGCCTGCATGGCGCGGCCGCTGCGGCTCTTGGCGACGAAGAGGCCGAGGGCGAGCATGCAGAGGGGTGCGAGGACGAGGATGAAGGCGTCGGCGCGCTGGAGGTAGAGGTTGTCGAAGATCTTGAACGACTCGCCCTTGAACTCGGGGAAGCTGCGCGGTTTCTTCGCCTCGGGGTAGAAGCCCCAGACAAGCTGCTGGAGGACGATCGAGAGGCCGATCGCGGTGATGAGCGGGGCCAGCCGGGGTGCGCCGCGCAGGGGGCGGTAGGCGAAGCGTTCCGCGGCTGTGGCTACGGCGACGGAGGCGATTGCGCCGCCGACGATCATGAGGGGTATGGCCACCATGAGCGAGGTTCCGCTGGGGAGCGCGAGGTAGGTGGTGAGGGCGCCGAAGCCCCCGATCATGAAGATCTCGCCGTGGGCGAAATTGATGAGCTGGACGATGCCGTACACCATGGTGTACCCGATGGCTATGAGGCCATAGAGCGCGCCGAGTGCGAGGCCGTTGGCCAGCTGTTGCGGCAGTTCGTTCACCGCAGTGCCTCCGATGAGCTTGTCGGATATGACACCGCGCGAGGGCGCTGTTTGCGCCCTCGCGCGGTCAGGAGCGTGTGCTGTGGTGGTGCTGGGGGGTCAGTCCTCGAACGTGGCGCTCTTGACGTCCTTCCAGGCACCCTTCTGGACCTCGTAGACGGTGAGCTGCTTGTTGGTGGTGTCGCCGAACTCGTCGAAGGAGACCTTGCCGGTCACGCCGTCGAAGGAGACCTTGGACATGGCCTCGGTGACCTTGGCGCGGGCGTCCTCGGGGAGCTTGCCGTCGTTGTCGGCGACGACGGCCTTGACGGCCTGGATGATGGCCCATCCGGCGTCGTAGGAGTAGCCGCCGTATGCGGCGTAAGGGTCCTTGTACTTCTCGGCCTCGTAGTCCGCGATGAACTGCTTCGCGGTCGGGAGGGCCTGGACGGGGTAGCCGATGGAGGTGGCATAGTCGCCGTCGTTGGCTTCGCCGGAGGCGCTGATGAACGCGGGGTCGTAGATGCCGTCGCCGCCCATGGTGGGGATCTTGGCGCCGGTCTTCTTGATCTGGTCGGAGAGCAGGCCGCCCTCGGGGTACTGGCCGCCGTAGTAGACGGAGTCGGCGCCCGAGCTCTTCACCTTGTCGGCGGTGCTGGAGAAGTCGGTCTCCTTGACGGTGACGTGGTCGGTGCCGACGACCTTGCCGCCGAGGCGCTTGAACTCCGCGGAGAAGATGGAGGCGAGGCCGGCGCCGTAGGTCTGCTTGTCGTCGACGACGTAGACCTTCTTCTTCTTGGCGTCGTTGTAGAGGTACTGGGCGGCGAACTTGCCCTGCACGACGTCGGTGGCGCAGGTGCGGAAGTAGGTGTTGAAGACGCGCTTGCCGTTGCCGCTGGCCCAGTCGTCGCCCTGGCTGAGGGCGGGGTTGGTGTTGGCGGGGGAGACCTGGACGAGGCCGGCCTTCTCGAAGACGCCCTGCATGGACTGGGCGACGCCGGAGTTGAGGGGGCCGACGGCTCCGAGGACTTCCTTCATGCCGACGAGCTTGGTGGCGTTGGCCTGTCCGGAGGCGGGCACGGCCTGGTCGTCGAGGCCTTCGATCTTGAACTCGATGCCGGGGACCTCGTTGTTCTTGTTCGCGGTCTTGGCCGCGAGGTCCACGGAGTTCTTGATGCCCTGGCCGAGTGCGGAGAGGGATCCGGTGAGCGGGGCGTCCACGCCGATGACGACGGTGGTCTTGGCGCCGCTGTCCTTGCCGTCGCTCTTGCTGTCGTCGTCGCGCGATCCGCAGGCGGTGAGGGTGAGTGCACCGGTGGTGAGCACGGTGGTGAGGATGATCAAAGAACGGTGTCGCACGAAAGGTCCTTTCCCTGGCGCGGCCTCCTCTGCGTGAGGTGCCGTGACTACGCCGGGCTGTACTGGTGGATACAGGGCCGTGCAGCAGACACGCCCGGCGGCGCGGTGACTGGCCGTGACTCTATGGGCAGGTGAGGGGGTGCGGGATGGGTCCGGTGATGATGTGACTGTCTTGTTATGCCGTGGGGAAGACTTGTTGGCCGCAGTGTGGAGATGTAGGGCATTTGCCCGGGCGGTGAAGTGACCGCATGGTGAGAACCCGCAGCTCTGCTAAGGGGCTTGGGGTGATCTTGGTGCTGTCGCCCGAATCGGGGCGCAACGGGCGCGCGGGGTGGCCGGCGGGGTGGGTGGGGCCGGGGTCCGTGGCGTTTTGCGTGTATTGCACACGTGTTACGCAGTGTTACATCCGCGCGAAGTGTTTGATGTGCCGCCAGGTGGTGTGGCTGTTGAAGTGGCTCATGGAACGGGATTGGCGGTCAAGGGTGTTGACCGTGCGTGTCCGCCAACTTCTCTGAAAAGTCCCGGATATGGGTCTGCCCGGTCCGGAATGCGGTGTGCGTTCCGGCCGGGCAGTGGGGTGTTGGGCGGGGTGGTCAGCCTCCGGCGGGGCCGGCGGCGTCGCGGAGCAGGCAGGTGAGGCGAGCGGTGCAGACCCGCTTGTCGTGCTCGTCCGTGATGACGATCTCGTACGTGGCGGTGGAGCGGCCGCGGTGCACGGGGGTGGCGGTGCCGGTGACCAGTCCGCTGCGGACGCCGCGGTGGTGGGTGCAGTTCAGGTCGACGCCGACGGCGATCTTGGTGGCTCCGCCGTGGAGCATGGAGCCGATGGAGCCGAGGGTCTCGGCCAGGACGGCGGAGGCGCCGCCGTGGAGGAGTCCGTAGGGCTGGGTGTTGCCCTCGACGGGCATGGTGCCCACGACGCGGTCGGCGGAGGCCTCGACGATCGTCACGCCCATGCGCTCGCCGAGGTGTCCGGCGGAGAAGAGTGCCGGGAGGTCGACGCCGAGTGCCGCGTACTCGTCGATGATCTCCTGGGGGAACGTGGGTGCGGTGTGCTCGCCCATGGGGTCCGGCTCCGATCCTGTGCGGTCGTTCGTTGCTGGGTGCAGTGCACTGTTCTTATCAGACGACTGAGCGTGCGCTTAGGGCTCAGGCCGGCTCGAAGCGTACGACGACCGACTTGCTGGCCGGGGTGTTGCTGGTGTCCGCCGTGGAGCCGAGGGGGACCAGGACGTTGGTCTCCGGGTAGTACGCGGCGGCGCAGCCCCGGGCGGTGGGGTAGTGGACGACGCGGAAGCCGGGGGCGCGGCGCTCCACGCCGTCCTTCCATTCGCTGACGAGGTCGGTGTAGGAGCCGTCGGCGAGGCCGAGGGCGTGGGCGTCCTCGGGGTTGACCATGACGACGCGGCGGCCGCCCCTGATGCCGCGGTAGCGGTCGTCCAGGCCGTAGATCGTGGTGTTGTACTGGTCGTGGGAGCGCAGGGTCTGGAGGAGCAGCCGGCCTTCGGGGAGTTCGGGGAACTCGACGGGCGCGGCGGTGAAGTTGGCCTTGCCGGTCGCGGTGGGGAAGCGGCGTTCGTCGCGGGGAGCATGGGGCAGGGTGAAACCGCCGGGGCGTGCGACGCGGGCGTTGAAGTCCTCGAAGCCGGGGACGACGCGGGAGATCCGGTCGCGGATCGTGCCGTAGTCCTTCTCGAAGTCCTCCCAGGGGGTGGTGGAGGCGGGTCCGAGGACGGCGCGGGCCAGGCGGGCGACGATGGCGGGCTCGGAGAGCAGGTGGGGGCTCGCGGGGGTGAGGTTGCCGCGGGAGGAGTGGACCATGCCCATGGAGTCCTCGACGGTGACGAACTGCTTCCCGCCGGTCTGGACGTCCTTGTCGGTGCGGCCGAGGGTGGGCAGGATCAGGGCGCGGGTGCCGGTGACGGCGTGCGAGCGGTTGAGCTTGGTGGAGACGTGCACGGTGAGGCGGGCGCGGCGCATGGCGGCCTCGGTGACGGCGGTGTCGGGGGTGGCGCCGACGAAGTTGCCGCCCATGGCGAAGAAGACCTTGGCGTCGCCGTCGCGCAGCGCCTGGATGGACCGTACGACGTCGTAACCGTGGTGGCGGGGTGAGGTGATGCCGAATTCCCGGTCCAGCGCGTCGAGGAAGGCGGGGGCGGGACGTTCGAAGATGCCCATCGTGCGGTCGCCCTGGACGTTGGAGTGGCCGCGTACGGGGCAGACGCCGGCGCCGGGCCTGCCGATGTTGCCGCGCAGGAGGAGGAGGTTGACGACCTCGCGGATGGTCGGCACGGAGTGCTTGTGCTGGGTGAGGCCCATGGCCCAGCAGACGATGGTGCGCTCCGAGGCGAGGATCATGGCGAGCGCCTGCTCGATGCTGTCGCGGTCGAGGCCGGTGGCGGCGAGGGTCTCGTCCCAGTCGGCACCGCGTGCGGTCTCGGCGAACTCCTCGTAGCCGTGGGTGTGCTCGGCGACGAAGGCGGTGTCGACGGCTCCGTCGGCCTCGATGATCATCTTGTTGAGGAGGCGGAAGAGCGCCTGGTCGCCGCCGATGCGGATCTGGAGGAAGAGATCGGTGAGGGCGGCGCCCTTGAGCATGCCGCGGGCCGTCTGCGGGTTCTTGAACCGTTCGAGGCCGGCTTCGGGCAGCGGGTTCACCGAGATGATCTTCGCTCCGGCGGACTTTGCCTGTTCCAGTGCGGAGAGCATCCGTGGGTGGTTGGTGCCGGGGTTCTGTCCGGCGACGATGATCAGGTCGGCCCGGTGGAGGTCTTCGAGACTGACGCTGCCCTTGCCGATCCCGATGGTCTCGGTGAGTGCGGAGCCCGAGGACTCGTGGCACATGTTGGAGCAGTCGGGCAGGTTGTTGGTGCCGAACTCCCGGGCGAAGAGCTGGAGCAGGAAGGCGGCCTCGTTGCTGGTGCGGCCCGAGGTGTAGAAGAGCGCCTCGTCGGGCGAGGCGAGCGCGGTGAGCTCCTCGGCGACGATCTCGAAGGCGCGCTCCCAGGTCACCGCCTCGTACCGGTCGGCGCCCTCGGGCAGATACACGGGCTGCGTGATGCGTCCCTGCTGGCCGAGCCAGTAGCCGCTGCGGCCGGCCAGGTCCGTGACGGGGTGGGCGGCGAAGAAGTCGGGGGTGACGCGGCGCAGGGTCGCCTCCTCGGCGACGGCCTTGGCGCCGTTCTCGCAGAATTCGGCGGTGTGCCGCTTGTCGCCCTCGGGCCAGGCGCAGCCGGGGCAGTCGAAGCCGTCCTTCTGGTTGACCTTGAGGAGGGTCTGCGCGGTGCGCCGGACGCCCATCTGCTGCTGCGCGATGCGCAGGGTGTGGGCGACGGCGGGCAGTCCGGCGGCGGCGTGCTGGACCTCGTCGATCTGCGGCGCGTCCTGGACCGGGTCACCGGTCGGGGGCTTGGTGGCCATGGTGCTCCCCTTCGAGCCTGCGGGCGCCGTGGTGCGGGCGGGCGCGCGTCGCGTCCGTGTGCCGTGGCGTCCTGTCGCGTCTTCTTACGCCTTCACTGTCTTTCGATCCTGTCATGCACGCGTGCCCGGGTGTCCCGCGGGAAGCGGGGAGGTCCCGGCCCGGTTCCCGCGGGCGTGGTGGAAGGGGACGGGCCGGTGCGGGGCGGTGGCCGGTCCGGATTGTCGGTGGTCCGTGGCAGGATCGGGGGCGTGGCTGAGACGGCATCGAAGAAGACGGCAGACAACCGACCGCGCCTGCTCCTCATGGACGGGCACTCCCTGGCGTACCGGGCGTTCTTCGCCCTGCCCGCGGAGAATTTCACGACGGCGACGGGGCAGCCGACGAATGCCGTGTACGGCTTCATGTCGATGCTGGCGAACACGCTGCGCGACGAGGCGCCCACGCACTTCGCGGTGGCTTTCGACGTGTCCCGCAAGACGTGGCGCGCGCAGGAGTTCCCGGAGTACAAGGCGAACCGCTCCAAGACCCCCGACGAGTTCAAGGGGCAGGTCGAGCTGATCGGCGAGCTGCTGGACGCGATGCACGCGGACCGGTTCGCGGTGGACGGCTTCGAGGCGGACGACGTCATCGCGACGCTGGCCACACAGGCCGAGGCGGCCGGCTTCGAGGTGCTGATCGTCACCGGCGACCGGGATTCCTTCCAGCTGATCACGGACAACGTGACGGTCCTCTACCCGACGAAGGGCGTCTCGGAGCTGACGCGGTTCACCCCGGAGAAGGTCCAGGAGAAGTACGGGCTCACCCCGGGGCAGTATCCGGACTTCGCGGCGCTGCGGGGTGACCCGTCGGACAACCTTCCGGGCATCCCCGGTGTGGGTGAGAAGACGGCGGCGAAGTGGATCACCCAGTTCGGTTCGTTCGCGGAACTGGTCGAGCGGGCCGACGAGGTCAAGGGCAAGGCCGGCCAGAACTTCCGGGACCACCTGGACGCGGTGAAGATGAACCGCGTGCTGACCGAGATGGTCCGGGACGTCGAGCTGCCCAAGGGCCCGGCCGAGCTGGAGCGCGCCCCGTACGACCGCACGGCGGTCACCGGTGTGCTGGACGTCCTGGAGATCCGCAACCCGAGCCTGCGCGAGCGGCTGCTCGCCGTCGACCCGGGTGCGGAGGAGGCCGGTCCGCCGGAGCCCCTGGCCGGGATCGAGCTGGACGGTGCGGTGCTGGGTTCCGGCGAGGTCGCCCCCTGGCTGGAGGCCCACGGCGGGCAGCCCCTCGGTGTGATGACCGTCGACACGTGGTCGCTGGGCACCGGCACGGTCACCGAGGTCGCGCTCGCCGCCGCCGGCGGGGCCGCCGCCTGGCTGGACCCGGCCGAGCTCGACGAGGCCGACGAGCAGGCCCTGGCGGCCTGGCTCGCCGACCCGGCGCGGCCCAAGGTCCTCCACAACGCCAAGAACGCCCTGCGGGTCTTCCCCGAGCAGGGCTGGCGGCTGGAGGGCATCGCGATGGACACCGCGCTCGCCGCCTATCTCGTCAAGCCGGGGCGCCGTTCCTTCGCCCTGGACGCGCTGGCCGTGGAGTACCTCGGCCGGGAGCTGGCGCCCGCCCCCGCCTCCGACGGGCAGCTGGCCTTCGGCGCGGAGGACCGCGCGGAGGCCGACGCGCTGATGGCGCAGGCCCGCGCGGTGCTGGACCTCGGCGAGGCCTTCACGGCGCGCCTCAAGGAGGTCGGCGCCACCGAGCTGCTGTACGACATGGAGCTGCCCACCTCGATCATGCTGGCCCGGCTGGAGCGGCACGGCATCGCCGCCGACCGGGCGCATCTGGAGGGCATGGAGCAGCAGTTCGCCGGTGCGGTGCAGCAGGCGGTGAAGGAGGCGCACGCCGCGGTGGGCCGTGAGTTCAACCTCGGCTCGCCCAAGCAGCTCCAGGAGGTCCTCTTCGGCGAGCTGGCCCTGCCGAAGACGAAGAAGACGAAGACGGGCTGGACGACCGACGCGGACGCGCTGGCGTGGCTGGCCGCGCAGACCGAGCACGAACTGCCCGTGATCATGCTGCGCCACCGGGAGCAGGCGAAGCTGCGGGTCACCGTCGAGGGGCTGATCAAGACGATCGGCGCGGACGGCCGTATCCACACCACCTTCAACCAGACGGTCGCGGCGACGGGCCGGCTCTCCTCGACCGACCCCAACCTGCAGAACATTCCCGTCCGCACGGACGAGGGGCGGGCGATCCGACGGGGCTTCGTCGTCGGCGAGGGCTTCGAGACGCTGATGACGGCCGACTACAGCCAGATCGAGCTGCGCGTCATGGCCCACCTCTCCGAGGACGCCGGTCTCATCGAGGCGTTCACCTCCGGGGAGGACCTCCACACGACGGTCGCCTCGCAGGTGTTCGGCGTCGAGAAGACGGCCGTCGACGCCGAGATGCGCCGCAAGATCAAGGCGATGTCGTACGGACTGGCCTACGGGCTCTCCGCGTTCGGCCTCTCGCAGCAGCTGAACATCGAGGCCGGCGAGGCGCGCGGGCTGATGGACACCTACTTCCTGCGGTTCGGAGGGGTGCGCGACTACCTCCACCGGGTCGTGGAGGAGGCCAGGGCCACCGGGTACACCGAGACGATCCTCGGCCGCCGCCGCTACCTCCCGGACCTCAACAGCGACAACCGCCAGCGGCGCGAGGCCGCCGAGCGGATGGCGCTCAACGCGCCGATCCAGGGGACGGCTGCCGACATCGTCAAGGTCGCGATGCTCAAGGTGGACCGTGCGCTGACGGAGGCGGGGCTGACGTCACGGATGCTCCTCCAGGTCCACGACGAAATCGTCCTGGAGATCGCGAAGGGCGAGCGGAAGCAGGTCGAGGAGATCCTGCGCCGGGAGATGTCCGCGGCGGTGGAGCTCCGTGCGCCGCTGGACGTCTCCGTCGGCGTCGGCAAGGACTGGGAGACGGCCGCCCACTAGAGGGCCGGCCCGGCGGGGCTCCCCGCCGGGCTCAGCGGCCGGCGGGGCGGCTCCGCGCGGTGTCCGCGCGGGGTCCCTCCGGTGGCCGGCGGCCGGAGGGCTTCCGCAGCAGCCGCATCCACACCCCGTACAGCACCAGGCCCGCCGCGAGGCCGGCCCCGGCGCCGAAGCACGCCGTCGGGATGATGTCGAGCGGCGTGTCGGCGTGCCCGAACCAGGCGTACCAGCGGGCGCACCGGTGGACGGTGCCCAGCACGGCGCACAGGGCGAGGAGCGCACCAGCCCACCAACGTTCGGCGCGGCCGAGCACCGGCACGCACCCCGGCGCCGGGACGGGCCCGATGCGCCGCAGAGCCGTGTACGTGAACCAGGCCAGGACCACCAGCGCCACGGCCGAACTGCCGTACTGCACCAGCTGGAAGACCGGGTGGCCGCCGACACTGCGGCCGAGGACGGGGATCAGCTCCGTGCCCCACCGGCCGTGGTGGGTGAACGCGTCCCACACGACGTGGGTGCCCGAGCCGATGACGGCCGACACGACGAACCACGCCGCCTCGGTGAGGGCCGGGCCACCGGGCTCCCGGCGCCGTCCTCGCACGAAGGTGTGCACGCGGCCCCGCGCCTCGCCGGGCAGCAGCGCGACGAGCGGTTCGCGCAGCATCAGCCAGAGCGCCACCAGGGCGCCCGTGATGAGGACGTCCACGGTCAGCACCCCCCACACGCCGTGCGTGACCTCGCCGAACTCCATCGCCCCGGGGACGACCGTGTCGGCGTAGTACGTGAGGTCCGGGGCGAACGATCCCGCGACGAGCGCCGAGGCGACGAGAGGCCCGCGGCCCGCACCCGACCTGCGGATCCCCGGGAGCACGGCTGCGGCATGGCTGAGGGTGAACGGCATGGCGGCAAGTATGCGTGAGCCCGTGTCACCCCTCCCGGGCACCTTGGTGACTTGACGACGGTGAAGCTGAAAAATCCGTAAGAACCGGTCAGGGGCCGGTGTTCGGGCGCGAGGAGTTGCCGTAGGGTCGCCTGAGTCCTCGCGCTGGGGAGCGCGAGCGCCGTCGACGGGGAGGGACCGACACGTATGGCAGCGCAATTCGGCCGCAGGCTTCGCAGGGGGGCCACCACCACGGCCGTGGCGGCGGCCGCCGTCGCAGCCCTCGCGGCATCGCAGGCCCCCGCCGCACCGCAGACCGACGGCGCGGCCGACGACCGCACGGCGGCCGGTGCGACCCCGTCCGAGGACAGCGCGGCCACGGGCAACTCGCCGTACCACACGGACCTTCCGCCGCTCACCACGCCCAACAGGCCCGGCGCCTCCGTGAACCTGCCGGTGACCGGCAGTGCCGAAGCGGGCATACCCGCGTCCGTCCTGGCCGCGTACAAGAAGGCAGAGCAGGAGCTCGCGGGCACCGACGCCGCCTGCCGGCTGCCGTGGCAGCTCCTCGCCGCGATCGGCAAGGTCGAGTCGGGCCAGGCCCGCGGCGGCAAGGTCGACGCGGACGGCACCACCCTCTCCCCGATCCTCGGCCCCGCCCTCAACGGGCAGGGGTTCGCGCTGATCAAGGACACCGACGGCGGGGCGTACGACAACGACGCGACCCACGACCGCGCGGTCGGCCCGATGCAGTTCATCCCGTCCACCTGGGCCACCTGGGGCCAGGACGGCAACGGTGACGGGCGCAAGGACCCCAACAACGTCTACGACGCGGCGCTGGCCGCCGGCCGCTACCTCTGCGCCGGCACCCGCGACCTGTCGCTCGCCGCCGACCTCGACCGGGCGGTGCTGAGCTACAACCACTCGACCGAGTACCTGCGCACGGTGCGCTCCTGGTTCGACTACTACAAGCGCGGCACGCACGAGGTCCCGGACGGTACGGGCGTCCTCCCGGCGGGCACGGGCGGAGGCACGTCCTCCCCGTCGCCCACCCCCACGCCGACACCTCCCGGCACCGCCTCGCCGAGCCCCGTTCCGACACCGCCCGGCCAGAGCCCGTCGCCCAGCCCCGACCCCACGCCTCCTCCCACCCCGAAGCCGCCCAAGCCCCCGACGACGCCGCCCACACCGCCCGCGACGCTCGGCACGCTCGAGAACGCCGGCACCGGCACCCTCACCGCCACCGCAGGCGAGACGTTCGCCGAGCGCGTCACGGTCCGGGCGAGGAGCACGACCGGCACCCCGTTCGCCAAGGCCCCGGTCACCTTCGCCGTCGTCGGTGACACGGACACCCGATTCGCCGGGGGGAAGAGCACCGTGACCGTGACCACCGGCTCCGACGGCACCGTCACCGCGCCCGCCCTGACCGCGGGGGAGAAGACGGGCTCCTTCAGGGTGACGGCCGTGGCCGGCACCGCCAAGCTGCGCACCCTCACCTTCACCGCGAACGTCACCGCCCGGGTGGCGGACACCCTCACCCGCACCGACGACAAGGTGCTCACGGCCGCCCCCGGTGCCGCGTTCGCCGACCGGGTCCAGGTCGAGGCGGCGTACAAGGGCACCGGGGTGGCGGACACCGCCGTCACCGCCACGATGATCACCGACGCGGAGACGCCCGCCGAGAACGACAAGGGTCCGTACTTCAAGGACGCCGACGGCAAGGCCGTCCGCACCCTGGACCTGACGACCGGCGCCGACGGGCTGCTCGAACTCCCGACGATCCACGCCGACGACACGGCGGGCACCTTCACGCTGCGGCTCACCACCGCGAGCGGCGCCACGCTGACCGTCGAGCTGAAGGTCGAGGCACCCGCGGCCTGAGCCGCACGGGACAAGCGGAGGAGGGGGTGTCCGGCGTGCGCCGGACACCCCCTCCTCCGCTTCAAGAGGGGCCCTGGTCCCTGCGCAGCCGCGCCGAGGTGAAGCGGGTGGCCTCCATCGTCGTCGGATCCTCCGGCCACGGGTGCTTCGGATAACGGCCCCGCAGCTCGGCGCGCACCCCCTTGTAGCCCTCCCGCCAGAACGACGCCAGGTCCGCGGTCACCGCCGCCGGGCGCCCGGCCGGGGACAGCAGGTGGACCAGGACCGGCACCCCCGCCACCCGGGGCGTCTCGCGCAGCCCGAAGAGCTCCTGGAGCTTCACCGCGAGCACCGGCTGTTCACCGCCGTACTCCACCCGGACCCTGGAGCCGCTCGGCACCTCGATCCGCTCCGGGGCGAGCTCGTCGAGGCGGCCGGCCTCGCCCGTCGCCCACGGCAGCAGCCGCCGCACCGCCTGGCCCGCGTCGATCCGCGCCAGATCCGAGCGGCGGGCCGCCCGCGACAGCTCCGGCTCCAGCCACTCGTCGGCGCGTGCCAGCAGCGCGCCGTCCGACACGTCCGGCCACGGCGCCCCCAGGACCCGGTGCAGGAACGCGAGCCGCAGCCGCAGCTGCGCGCTGTCCCGGGTCCACCGCAGCAGCCCCGGGCCCTCACGGCGCAGCCCCTCCAGCAGGGCCCCGCGCACCAGGTCGGGAGCGGGCCCGCGCAGGGCGCGGACCGACAGCTCGACCGCGCCCAGACGGTCCACGGAGCGTGCCACCACGTCGCCGTCCGCCCAGCGGACCTCCTCGCCGGAGAAGCGCAGGTGTCCGGCGGCCAGCAGCGCCGTGCCCTCGTCGATGACGGCCGCGAGCCGCACCCGGGCGGACGCCGCGTGGGCGGGCCGGTCCGCGACCGCGACCGCCAGCCAGGGCGCGCTGCGCAGCCGTGAGCCGTCCCGGAGCTCCGCGCCCGTCCCCGACGCCATGAGGAACGCCCCCTCGCCCCTGGCCCGTGCCACCCGCTCCGGGAACGCCAGGGCCGCCACCAGCCCCACGGCGGCGTCGTCGTGGCCGGCGCCCGTGTCCTCCTGCCGCTTCGACGATCCGAGAGACAGAGTGAGCCGCCGCACCTCCTGCCGCCAGCGCGCCGCGTAGCCGTCGCCACCGCGCCGCGCCGTGCGCAGCGCGTGCGCCAGGTCGTCCCCGTACTCTCGCGGCGGCTCCTCGCTCAGCAGCGCCACCACCTCCGCCGCACGGCGCCCGCCGACCTCGTCCGCGCCGTCCAGGAGGGCACGGGCCAGCCGGGGGTGCAGGCCGAGCCGGGACATCCGTACGCCCCGTGCCGTCGCGCGCCCCGCGCCGTCGACCGCGCCGACCGCGCCCAGCACTTCGCGTGCCGCGCCCATCGCGCCGGCCGGGGGAGGATCCAGGAGGGCGAGCCCGGACGCGTCCGGATCGCCCCAGCACGCGGTCTGCAGGGCGAACGCCGCGAGGTCGGCCACCTTGATCTCCGGGGAGGGGAACGCGGCCAGCCGCCCGTCCTCGGCCTCCTCCCAGCAGCGGTACACCGTGCCCGGGGCCTCACGCCCGGCGCGCCCCGCCCGCTGACGGCCCGCAGCCCGGGACGCCCGTACCGTCGTCAGGGCGCTCAGCCCCCGGGCATGGTCCGTACGCGGCTCCCTGGCGAGGCCCGAGTCCACGACGACCCGCACCCCGGGCACCGTCAGGGACGACTCGGCCACGGAGGTCGCCAGCACCACCCGGCGGCCCTCCGAGGACCCCGCCAGCACCGCGTCCTGGACGGCCGCCGGAGCCCGCCCGTGCACCTGGAGCACCTCGGCGTCCACACCCGCGAGCTGTCCCGCGACCCGGCCGATCTCGCCGACGCCGGGCAGGAAGCACAGCACGTCGCCGTCCCGCTCGGCGAGCGCCCGGCGCACCACGGCCGCCACATGGGTCAGCAGGGCCGGGTCCACCCGCAACCCGTGCGGCGGCCGCACGGTCCCGGGCGGTGGCGCCCACACCGTCCCGACCGGATGGGACACGTCGTGCGCCTCGACCACCGGGGCGTCACCGAGCAGCCGCGCCCAGCCCTCGGCGTCCGTCGTCGCCGACGCCGCGACCAGACGCAGCTCGGGCCTGAGCGTCCCGCGGACGTCGAGGAGGAACGCCGCGGCCGTGTCCGCGTCCAGATGGCGCTCGTGGCACTCGTCGATGACGACCACGTCGACACCGGCCAGTTCCTGGTCGCGCTGCAGCCGCTGGAGCAGCACCCCGGTGGTCACGACCTCCACCACCGTCCCCGGCCCCACGGCCCGCTCCCCGCGCACCGTGAAGCCGACCCGGTCACCGGTCCGCTCGCCGAGGAGCCATGCCATGCGCCGTGCCGCCGCCCGCGCGGCGATCCGCCGGGGCTCGGCGACGAGCACCCGGCGCACCGGCCCGCCGCCGGTCAGCCCGGCCAGCACCAGGGGTACGAGGGTCGTCTTGCCGGTCCCGGGCGGTGCGCAGAGCACGGCCGCCCCCCGCTCGGCGAGCGCCCGCTCCAGGGCGGGCACGGCGGTGCGGACGGGCAGCTGGTCCAGGGCATCGGTACGGATCACGCCCCCAGTCTCGTACGCCGCCCCCTCACGACGGGCGGTGGTCCCGCCCCCTCACGACGGGCGGTGGTCCCGCCCCCTCACGACGGGCGGTGGTCCCGCTCGCACACGAAGATCGCGGTGCCGGGGATCAGGTTGCCGCGCAGCGGTGACCAGCCGCCCCACTCCTGGTCGTTCCAGGCCGGCCACTCCGGCTCGACGAGGTCCGCCAGCCGGAACCCGCCCGCCACGACGTCCCGCACCCGGTCGCCCAGGGTCCTGTGGTGCTCCACGTAGACCGCGTCGCCGTTCTCGTCCTGCTCCACGTACGGGACGCGGTCGAAGTAGGACGCGGAGACGGAGAGCCCCTCCGGCCCCGGCTCGTCGGGGAACGCCCAGCGGATCGGGTGGGTCACCGAGAAGACCCAGCGGCCCCCCGGCCGCAGCACGCGGTGCACCTCGCGGAAGACCTGGACGGGGTCGGCGACGAAGGGCACCGCGCCGTAGGCGGAGCAGGCCAGGTCGAAGGAGCCGTCGCGGAAGGGGAGCCGCCCCGCGTCCGCCTGCACGAGCGGGACGCCCCCGCCGATGCGCAGGGCGTGCTGGAGCTGGCGGTGCGAGAGGTCCAGGGCCACCGGCCGGGCGCCCCGCGCGGCCAGCCAGCGCGAGCACTGGGCCGCGCCCGCGCCGATCTCCAGGACGTCGAGGCCCTCCAGCCCGGCGGCCGGGCCCAGCAGGGCGGCCTCGGCCTCGTCGAGGCCCTCCGGGCCCCAGACGAAGCGGTCGTCCCCGAGGAAGGCCCCGTGGTCGTTCTGGTACTCGTCGGCGTTCCGGTCCCACCAGCCGCGGCTCGCCCGGCTGCTCTCCGACTCACCGGCCTCGCGCCGGGTCGCCTCGGGTTCGGACTCGTAGATCTCTTGGCTCATCGTGCCCGTCGTTGTAGTTTGCCTTCACCCGCCTCGCGCGGGTGCCTCCCCGGGCCGTACGGGCCGGTACGCCCGTGTGCGCGCGACACACCGCTGTGACCCGATGTGGCCTCGGCGAACGTGAGTTGTGCCGGGATTGGGGTGGTGTGCCCCGGGTGTGCGCCTTCGCGCATTGACCCTGTCCGGCTGCCCCCGTATGCTACAAGTTGCGCTGCGAGCCTGCGCGCCTCAGACCTAGCAGGCCGCGCTCGCGTCTGTTGCATGTCCCCTCGGTTGTCGAGGTGCCTACCCGGTACAGGTTGGGTGCCCTCCAGGCTGTCCGGCGTCTGCAGAGGCGATACGGGCTTTCGGCGTAGCAGTACCTACGACTCACTGTCCGTACCGGAGCCCTTTCCCACATGACGAGCAGCACCGAGACCACCGCCACCACTCCGCAGGTTGCGGTCAACGACATCGGCGACGCGGACGCGTTCCTCGCGGCGATCGACGAGACGATCAAGTACTTCAACGACGGCGACATCGTTGACGGTGTCATCGTCAAGGTCGACCGCGACGAGGTCCTCCTCGACATCGGTTACAAGACCGAAGGCGTCATCCCGAGCCGCGAGCTCTCGATCAAGCACGACGTCGACCCGAACGAGGTCGTCAAGGTCGGCGACGAGATCGAGGCCCTGGTTCTCCAGAAGGAGGACAAGGAAGGCCGCCTGATCCTCTCGAAGAAGCGCGCTCAGTACGAGCGTGCCTGGGGCACCATCGAGAAGATCAAGGAAGAAGACGGCATCGTCACCGGTACCGTCATCGAGGTCGTCAAGGGTGGTCTCATCCTCGACATCGGCCTCCGTGGCTTCCTCCCGGCGTCGCTCGTCGAGATGCGTCGCGTCCGCGACCTCCAGCCCTACGTGGGCAAGGAGCTCGAGGCCAAGATCATCGAGCTGGACAAGAACCGCAACAACGTGGTCCTGTCCCGCCGTGCCTGGCTCGAGCAGACCCAGTCCGAGGTCCGCCAGACGTTCCTCACGACCCTGCAGAAGGGTCAGGTCCGCTCCGGCGTCGTCTCCTCCATCGTCAACTTCGGTGCCTTCGTGGACCTGGGTGGCGTCGACGGTCTCGTGCACGTCTCCGAGCTGTCCTGGAAGCACATCGACCACCCCTCCGAGGTTGTCGAGGTCGGCCAGGAAGTCACCGTCGAGGTCCTCGACGTCGACATGGACCGCGAGCGCGTCTCGCTGTCGCTCAAGGCGACGCAGGAAGACCCGTGGCAGCAGTTCGCCCGTACGCACCAGATCGGGCAGGTCGTTCCCGGTAAGGTCACCAAGCTCGTTCCGTTCGGTGCGTTCGTGCGCGTCGACGAGGGCATCGAGGGCCTGGTCCACATCTCCGAGTTGGCCGAGCGCCACGTGGAGATCCCGGAGCAGGTCGTCCAGGTCAACGACGAGATCTTCGTCAAGGTCATCGACATCGACCTCGAGCGCCGTCGCATCAGCCTCTCGCTGAAGCAGGCCAACGAGGCCTTCGGCGGCGACCCGGCGTCGGTCGAGTTCGACCCGACCCTGTACGGCATGGCCGCGTCCTACGACGACCAGGGCAACTACATCTACCCCGAGGGCTTCGACCCCGAGACCAACGACTGGCTCGAGGGCTTCGAGTCGCAGCGTGAGGTCTGGGAGACGCAGTACGCCGAGGCGCAGCAGCGCTTCGAGCAGCACCAGGCCCAGGTCATCAAGTCCCGCGAGGCCGACGAGGCTGCCGCTGCCGAGGGCGCTGCCGCCCCGGCCGGCGCTGCCCCGGCTGCCTCCGGCGGCAGCGGTGGCGGCGGCTCGTACTCCTCGGAGTCCGCGGACAACTCCGGCGCCCTGGCGTCGGACGAGGCCCTGGCCGCCCTGCGCGAGAAGCTGGCCGGCGGCCAGAGCTGACGCTCTGACCCCAGCCGCTCATCGGCTGCAGCAGCTGGAGAGCTGTAGGTGAGGCCCGTCCCCTTCGGGGGGCGGGCCTCACTCATGTCCGGGGGCGGGCGCGCCCCGTGCGGCCGGGCGGCCTCAGGGCGTCACGGCGATGTTCGTCAGCCCCTTGCCGCCGGTCACCGTGTTGCCGGCGTACACGGTGGTGCGACAGGCGGCACTCTGGTTGGTGACGTTCACGGCGAGCTGCCCGCCGCCGGTGGCGCCGGTCAGGTCCGAGGCGTTGCCGCGGAAGACCGTGCCGCAGCCCCAGCCGCTCTGCTGGGTGTGGGTCTCGTATCCGTTGTTCGTGGTGCGGACTCCCTTGTTGTTCTCCACCAGCACGTCGTTGCCCTTCACGTCGACCCAGGAGTCGTCGTAGTTGGCGCCGGTCAGGCCGCTGCCGTCGAAGGTGTTCCCGATGATCCTGGCGCCCGTGGTGCCCTCCTTGATGTCGACGTTCTCGCCGCCGACCCCCGGACCGATGGTGTTGCCCTCTATCAGCACCCCGTCGCTCCGGTCGGTGAGGTCGCCCGCCGAGCCGACGTACACGCCCTCGCCCATGCCTCGGCCGTTATGACCGGTGTCGTGGATCCGGGAGTTCCTCAGGACGCCGTCCCGGCTGGACGTGCGGAAGTGCACGCCCTCCATGTCGAGGTCGTGCACGGTCACCGAGTCGATGACGACGCCGTTCGCCGCGTCCGTCACGATGCCCTTCTGGCCACCGGTCACGGTCAGGCCGTACACCGTCCAGTACGAGGCGCCGTTCAGGTGCAGCCCGTATCCGCCGCCCGCGGTGAGGACCGCCCCCGGCGATCCCGTGAGGGTGATCCGCGCGGACGAGGTGGCGGGGACGGTCGCCTTGAAGTTGCCGGTGTACGTGCCGTCGGCGAGCCGGATCGTGTCACCGGGGGCCACGGCGGCCAGTGCCGCCTTGAGCTGGGCCGCGGTGCTCACGTCGACGACCGCTGCCGCCCGTGTCCCGTCGGCCGCGGCGGGGGAGGGGGCGCCCGAAGCGAGCGCGGCGGTCAGCAGGGCGGGGATCAGTGTGCGGGTGCGCATGGGGGTGCCTTCCCGTCGGGGATGCCAGAAGTTCTCGTACGTGAATGTGGGGCGAGGCTCTGAATCTGCCCGTGACGCTAAGTGGACTGTGTGGGCATGTCAAGGTCTGGACCAATATGCCCGAGCCGTCGCCGTGCAGAGGAAACGTGTGGGATACACGAGTCGCTGACGGCCCGTAACAACCGCTTGCCAGGATCCGCCGCAACGCCAGGATCACCAGGGGAGCCAGGGAAATGACATACACGTCGAACACCTCACGCGTCTCACAGGTCTCTCCGGCTGCGGCGGGCGCCAGCCGCCGAAGCTTTCTGCGCAACGTGGGCATCTCCGGCGGCGCCGGCGCCATGTTCGCCACCATGGGGGCGCTCGGCCTCGCCCCCACCGCCGAGGCCGCGTCCCGCGAACCGGCCTTCCGGGCGCCGAGCCCCGGTGACTTCTCGCTGAAGGGCAGGGCGGCGGCGAAGGTCGTCGTCGTGGGCGGGGGCATCGCCGGACTGACCGCCGCGTACGAGCTGGGCAAGGCGGGGTACGACTGCACGGTCCTGGAGGCGCGTGGCCGCACCGGCGGACGCAACTTCACCGTGCGGGGCGGCGATTCGACCACCGACACCTACGGCAACAGGCAGACCGCCCGCTTCAGCGACGGCCAGTACATGAACGCGGGGCCGGGCCGGATCCCGCAGTGGATGGTCACCCTCGACTACTGTCGTGAACTCGGTGTGCCCGTCGAGGTGTTCACGAACGAGAACGCCCATGCCTACCTCTTCAACGAGAAGGCGGGCATGAAGGAGCCGGTGCGCTACCGCACCGCCAAGGCCGACATGTACGGCTACGTCGCCGAGCTCCTCGCCAAGGCCGAGGGCAAGGGCGCCCTGGACCGGGAGATCACCGCCGACGACAAGGAGCGGCTCGTCGAGTTCCTCAAGGAGTTCGGCGACCTCGGCGACACGCTCGACTACACCGGCAGCACCCGGCGCGGCTACCGCGTCGACCCTGCCGCCGCCGGAACCCCGGGTGAGGTGCTCGGCCCTGCACCGACCGCCTCCGAGGTCTTCGCCAGCGGTGTCGGGCGCTACTTCTCCTTCGAGTTCGAGTATGACCAGGCCATGCTGATGTTCCAACCGGTGGGCGGCATGGACCGGATACCCGCGGCGCTCAGCCGGGCGGTGGGGGAGCGCAGGATCCGCACCGGAGCGGCCGTCAGCGACATCACCGACACCGCCCACGGCGTCACCGTCACCTACACGCAGGCGGGCCGCACCCGCCGCATCGAAGCCGACTACTGCGTCGCCGCGCTGCCGCCCAACATCCTGGCGAGGACCGCCCACAACCTCGGCCCGGCCGTCCAGAGCGCCCTGGAGGCATGCAAGCCGTCCTCGGCGGGCAAGATAGGGCTCGAGTACCGGAGCCGCTGGTGGGAGAGCGACCACCGGATCTTCGGCGGCATCACGGAGACGGACATGGACCTCTCCCACATCTGGTACCCGTCCTACGGCCACCTCGGCGAGCGCGGCACCATCATCGGCTACTACAACACCGGTTCCAACGCCGACGCCTACGCCGCCCTCACGCCCCGCGAGAGGGAGGCACGGGCCGTCGCCCAGGGTGTGAAGATCCACGGCGCCAAGTACCGCACGGAGCTCGCCACGTCCTTCTCCCACCACTGGCGCCAGACCCCCTACCTGGAGGCGTCCTGGCACTCCCTGTCCGGCGGCCCCGACGCCCCGGCCTTCGCCCCGCTCAACAGCCCCGCCGGACATGTGTACTTCGCCGGTGACTACCTCAGCCACACCGACGCCTGGCAGCACGGGGCGTTCACCTCCGCGCGGAAGGCGGTGACGGCACTGCACAGCCGCGTCCTCGCCTGACCGCGAGGACACCGTCGCGGGCGGGAATGCGACGGCCGGGCGGGGTGTTCTTGTCCAGGAACACGAGGAGGAGCGGTAACCGTGCCTGATCCGCAGAGTTTGTACGAATGGGAGCCGAAGGGCCTGGCCGTCGTCGACATGGCGCTCGCCCAGGAGTCGGCCGGCCTGGTCATGCTCTACCACTTCGACGGATACATCGACGCGGGCGAGACCGGCGAGCAGATCGTCGACGGCCTGCTCGACACACTGCCGCACCAGATCGTGGCCCGCTTCGACCACGACCGGCTCGTCGACTACCGGGCACGCCGCCCGCTGCTCACCTTCAAGCGCGACCGGTGGGAGGCGTTCGAGGCGCCCACCCTGGACGTCCGGGTCGTGCAGGACGCCACGGGCGCACCCTTCCTCCTCCTGTCCGGACCCGAGCCGGACGTGGAGTGGGAGCGGTTCGCAGCCGCCGTGGAGCAGGTCGTGGAGCGGCTGGGTGTCCGCCTCGCGGTCAACTTCCACGGCATCCCGATGGGCGTACCGCACACCCGTCCTGTCGGCATCACCCCGCACGGCAACCGCACCGACCTGATGCCCGGGCACCGCAGCCTCTTCGACGAGGCCCAGGTCCCCGGCTCGGCCGAGGCGCTCGTCGAGTACCGGCTGATGGAGGCCGGGCACGACGTCCTCGGTGTCGCCACCCACGTGCCGCACTACGTCGCCCGGTCCGCCTACCCGGACGCCGCGCTCACCGCCCTGGAGGCGATCACCGCGGCGACCGGGCTGGTCCTGCCGAGCCTCGCGCACACCCTGCGCACGGAGGCGCACCGCACCCAGACCGAGATCGCCCGGCAGGTCGGCCAGGGGGACGAGGAGCTCGTCTCGCTCGTCGAGGGCCTGGAGCACCAGTACGACGCGGTCGCGGGAGCCGAGACGAGGGGCAACCTCGTCGCGGAACCGGTCGATCTGCCCTCGGCCGACGAGATCGGCCTCGAATTCGAGCGTTTCCTCGCGGAGCGCGAAGGCGATTCCTGAGGGGACCTCCGGCCGCGCACCGGCCGGAGGTTAGGCTCGGCCCATGCTGAAAGTGGGCCTGACCGGCGGGATCGGCGCCGGCAAGAGCGAAGTGTCACGGCTGCTCGCGCAGTACGGGGCCGTACTGATCGACGCCGACCGGATCGCCCGGGAGGTCGTCGAGCCCGGGACTCCGGGGCTCACGGCCGTCGTCGAGGCCTTCGGTCCCTCGATCCTGAGGCCCGACGGCTCCCTGGACCGGTCGGCGCTCGGCGCGGTCGTCTTCGCCGACCCCGAGCGGCTGGCCACGCTCAACGCCCTCGTCCACCCCCTCGTCGGGGCCCGTTCCGCCGAACTGGAGCGGGCCGCCGGAGACGGCGCGGTCGTCGTCCACGACGTCCCGCTGCTCACCGAGAACGGTCTCGCCCCTCTCTACGACGTGGTGGTGGTCGTGGACGCCGCCCCCGCGACCCAGCTCGACCGGCTCGTGCGGCTGCGCGGCATGACGGAGGCCGACGCCCGCGCCCGGATGGCGGCGCAGGCCACCCGCGAGGAGCGGCTGGCCGTCGCCGGGCTCGTCGTGGACAACGACGGACCGCTGGAGGACCTGGAACCGCAGGTCCGGGCCCTGTGGTCGGAGCTCACCGCCCGGGCCGCCGCGGGCTGACCCGGCGTCCGGCCGGAATACGGGCGCCCGCCCGGACGTTGAAGTGCGGCAGGCGAGGGGAAGGATGGTGTCGTGCCCGAGAGAAACCCCGAAACCCATGTCATCGACTTCCGCGCGGCGGAGCAGCTGCTCGCCGCCCGGGACCCACGGGGCGCGGTCAAGCTGCTCGACTCCGTGATAGCCGCCCATCCGGAGAACACCGCGGCGCGGCTGCTGCGCGCGCGGGCCTTCTTCGCCGCCGCCCAACTGCGCCCGGCCGAGCTCGAGTTCGAGCTGGTCCTGGAGCGGGAGCCGGACAACGCCTTCGCGCACTTCGCCTTGGCCCGCACCTTCCAGCGGGCGGGCCGGCCCGAACAGGCCACCCGCCACTTCCGCCTGGCCGCCGCCCTCGACCCCAACCCGGAGTACCTGCGGGCCGCCCGCTTCGACGACCGCCCCTGACGGCGCCCGGGCACGGCCGCTCGGGCGGGACTCAGGGGGCGTAGCGGCCCCCTCCGCCCCGCCCGCCCCGGTCGGGTTCGTACGGGGGGACGTCCCGTCCGGGCTGGTAGTGCGGACCCTGCCGCATATGGCGGACGATGACGCAGAGGTCCGTGACCGTCACCACCAGCAGGACGGCGCAGGCCGCCGCCCAGCCGGCCCGTCCGGTCGCCACGAAGGCCACCACCCCGAGCACCGCCCAGATCATGCCCCATACACTCAGCCACAGTCGCATCCGCAGGGGGCTGCGAGCGGTGGACGGTTCACTTCCGGTACGCATCACCATCGCCTCTCCTCCAGCATGACCCCGCGGTACGGCGTACGGAAACCGGCGGACGGCCGAGGGGCGCGTGCAGTGACGGCGACAGGGCAGGGGCACGCGATGCGGGGTACGGAGTCATGGAGTCCCGGTGCCGCCCGCAGGTCCAGGGTGCGCGGCACCCTGCTGGGCGGCGCGATCGGGGACGCCCTGGGCAACCCCGTCGAGTTCCTCTCCCTGGACGGCATCCGCCGCACCCACGGGGAGCGGGGCGTACGCGGCCTCGTCGCGGATGCCGACGGGGTCGCCGGGCGGATCACGGACGACACCCAGATGACGCTGTTCACGGTCGAGGGGCTGATCAGGGCCCGCTCCCGGGCCGCCGCCAAGGGCATCGGGGGCGCGGAGACCGGGACCGTGCGCCATGCCTATCTGCGCTGGCTCGACACCCAGGACCACCCCGCCCCGCCCCCGCGCGCCGGCGACGACCCCGTACGGACCGGCTGGCTCAGGCAGCAGCCCTGGCTGTACGCACGCCGTGCGCCGGGGAACGCGTGCCTGACGGGCCTGGCGTCCGGCCTGACGCCGGCTCCCGGCGTGGAGCTCGTGCTGCCGGGTCCCGTCAATCCGCATTCCAAGGGCTGCGGCACGGTGATGAGGTCGGCCCCCTTCGGTCTCCTGGGCACGGACGCGGCGGAGGCGTTCTCGCTGGCCGCCAGGTGCGCGCTGATCACCCACGGCCATCCCACGGGTGCGTACGCGGCGGGTGCGCTCGCCGCGATCATCACCCATCTGCTGGAGGGCGACTCCCCGGAAGGCGCCGTGCTGCGCGCCATGGACCTCCTGGCCCGCCGGCGCGGACACGAGGAGACGACGGCCGCGCTGTGTGCGGCCGTCGACCTCGCGGCCCACGGGCATCCGTCCGCCGAGCGGGTCGAGAGCCTGGGGGCGGGCTGGGTCGCCGAGGAGGCCCTGGCCGTCGCCGTGTACTGCGTGCTCGTGCTCCCGGGGGCCGGGGACGTCGCGGAGGCGCTGCTCCTGTCCGTCAACCACTCGGGGGACAGCGACTCCACGGGCTCGGTCTGCGGCAATCTGCTCGGCGCGCACCACGGCGACGTGGGACTGCCCCCGGCCTGGCTGGCCCGTACCGAGGGGCGGTCCGTGATCACCGAGCTCGCCGACGACCTGTCCATGGAGCTGGAGCAGCCGGTGGCGTGGCCCGAGGGCCGCTACCCCCCTCACTGACCGTCACAACCTGTGGCAGTGACGGGAACGCCACGTCCCTCACGTACCAGTTGTCCGCTCATACCCCCGGAACGTCCGGGCCCGGTACTGCGCGGTCGGTCTCCCGCCCGTCCGTCCGCCGGCACCGAGCCGGAGGTGATCGGATCGGTGCTGCGGCCGGGGGCGGCCGTGCTCGAACTGCGGCCGCCCGAGAAGCCCTGAGGAAGCCGAGCCGGGGGCTCCCGGGGCGATGAGTTCCGGGGCGGGGCGCGGTCTACCTCTCTGAAAGCGCCGTGGAGCGGGGCGGCAGGAGCCGCCTCCCGCACCGGCGCACGTGATCCACGACTCCCTCGGAGGGGACTGCCATGTCCGAAACCACCGCGACCACGCCCGCCGCTTCCGGAGCCGCCCCTGCGGTGTCCGGAGCCGCGCCGGACAGCACCCCCGCGCCCCGCCGTCGCGCCGCCTCCGCCGCGCTGACCGGTGCCCGTGTGGTCCTCGCCCTGTTCCTCGGCTTCAGCGCGGTGGCCAAGCTGGTCGCCCATGCGTCGGCCGTCGAGTCGTTCGACAGGATGGGCTGGGGCAGCGGCGCGATGTACACGATCGGCGCGCTGGAGCTCGCCGGAGCGCTGGCCCTGCTGGTCCCGCCGCTCGCGGGGGTGGCCGCCATCGCCCTCGCGGGACTGCTGGCCGGTGCGGCGGTGGTCCAGCTGACGCTGCTCGACCCGCCGAACGCGGTCATGCCCGCCCTGCTCGTCGTGCTGGTGGTCCTGATCGCCCGGGACCGTAGGGAGCGGACCCGGGAGCTGTTCGCGCTGCTGGGCGGGCGGGACCGTGCGCCCCGCGCCGGTCAGTGGACGAAGCGGTAGCTGCGCCAGGGGAGGTTGCGCGGCGCGTTGACGTCGGTGAACGTCGTGGCCACATAGGTGGTCCCGCCCCCGGAGCAGTCGCGGGTGGGGTAGAGGATCATGTCGATCCTGGTCTCGTTGGTGATCTCGCGCGTGCCACCGGCCTCGATCTCGTGGCAGCCCTTGACCGACGGGCTGTTCACGCTGACGACCTGGTCCTCGCCGGTCGTGTACTCGACCGGTCCGACCGCCGTGCGCCCGAGACCGGAGCAGCCGGTGACGGTCAGGGCGAGGAGGGCCGCACCGGCGGCGATGCGGGTGCGTCGGCGGAGAACGGTGGGGGGCGCGGTGACCGACATGGGCGGGGTCCTCGTCTGCTCGTCCGGCTCATCGGTACGTCACAGGGACGTGCTGGCGCTGGCCACCCTGCCCGGTCCCGTGAGCGCCGGCATCCCGTGCGCGGCCGGCCGGGGCCCCGGGCACCCGGACAGAGGTTCGTATATGGAGGAATCGGGCATATCGTGTTAATAGGGCGTGATGGGTGGGTGCGGTGACGAACGCACCCCCGGAGGCAGGGGGCCGTGATGGTCCAGATTCTGTTGATCGCATTGGTGGCAGTGCTCGCCGGCGGCCTGATGTACGCCATGGCCGCGGCCCGGGTGGTCAAGCAGTACGAACGGGGCGTGGTGCTCCGGCTCGGCCGGCTCCACGAAGAGGTGCGCTCGCCGGGACTCACCATGATCGTCCCCGGTGTCGACCGGCTCCGTAAGGTGAACATGCAGATCGTGACGATGCCGGTCCCCGCCCAGGACGGGATCACCCGGGACAACGTCACGGTGCGCGTGGACGCCGTCATCTACTTCAAGGTGGTGGACGCGGCCAGTGCGGTCATCCAGGTGGAGGACTACCGCTTCGCGGTCTCCCAGATGGCGCAGACCTCCCTTCGGTCGATCATCGGCAAGAGCGACCTGGACGACCTGCTGTCCGACCGCGAGAAGCTCAACCAGGGTCTGGAGCTCATGATCGACAGCCCCGCCGTGGGCTGGGGGGTGCAGATCGACCGCGTGGAGATCAAGGACGTGTCGCTGCCGGAGACGATGAAGCGGTCCATGGCCCGGCAGGCGGAGGCCGACCGTGAGCGGCGGGCGAGGGTCATCAACGCCGACGCCGAGCTGCAGGCGTCGAAGAAGCTCGCCCAGGCCGCCCAGCAGATGTCCACACAGCCGGCGGCGCTGCAGCTCCGGCTCCTCCAGACGGTCGTCGCGGTCGCGGCCGAGAAGAACTCCACCCTGGTCCTGCCCTTCCCGGTGGAGCTGCTCCGCTTCCTGGAGCGCGCGCAGCAGGGGCAGCAGCCGCAGCCCGTGGGGGCGGGCGAGCAGCGGACCGGACCCGAGCAGCCGGCCGGGACCGCGGACCCGTCGGCCGTGGACCCGCTCACGCCGTCCGACGGAGACCCGTCGGCCGTGGACCCGTCCGTCACGGAGCAGACCTTCACGGACCAGCCCCTTCCGGACACCCCGCTCAGGGACGCGGAGCCGGAGCCGGACGGCGTGCCGGAGTTCGACCCGGAGCTCCTCCCCGAGTTCGATCCGGCGAAGGGAGCCGGCCGGTCCCGCAGCGAGCGGTTCACCCGTCACTGAACGTGCGGTCCGCCCGCTCCGCCGGGGAACACGGCCGGGGCGGGCGCTGTCACACCCCCCGCCTAAACTCGCAGGACAGGAGAAGTGCGACCCGGCGGATCGGGAGGGGCGGTGGACATGGAGCGGCAGGTGCAGGACGTACCCGTCGAGCGGCTGCTGCGGTGCGCCGCGGTCTTCGTGCCCGGAGCTCTGCCCAGGGACGGCCGGATCGCCTTCTGGGACCCCGAAGGGACCGTGGACCTCACGGGCCCCGACCCCGTGTCCGCGGGTTCCGCGTACCCGGTCGTCGAGCTCACCGTCGCCGGCCGCCCGTACGGCGCCGGGGGAGCCGGCACCCTGACCGTCCCGGCCGTGGTGCTCTCCGTCGGTGAGGCGCTGCCCCTCCTCGCCCGGGCCCGGCACCGCGCCGTCGCCCACCCCGCCACCCGTGCGTGGGGAGCGGCGGCCCTGCACGCCCTCACCCTGGTGGCGCGGGGCAGACTCCTGCCCGGGCTGACGGCGGGGGACCACGACGCCTGGCGGGCCGGGCCGCGTGACGCCGAGGACATGGCCCACCTCAGGGCCGTCGCCGCCGCCATGCCGTTCGAGGGGTACGCGGTCCCGCTGGACGGCACACCCTTGCGGGTCCCCGAACCCCGTGCGCTGATCGGCGCGTTCCTCGACGCCGTCGCCGACACCCTCCCCCGGACCCCCGCAGCCGCGCACGCCCTGGGAGCCCCCTTCGCCGCCCCCGAGGCGCAGCACCTGCCGGAGGCCCGGGCCTGGGCCGTCGAGGTGGCCGCCGGACTCGACGCGGGGGTGCGCGTCTCGCTCCGGCTCGACCTCTCCGCGTACGACCTCTTCGACGCGTCCGGCGGGGACGGCGCGGACGGTACGGACAGCGAGCAGGAAGCGCCCAGGACGGCGGGGGCCCGGCACGCCGCCGCCGCCGTCACCCAGGTGCACAGCCTGGCCGATCCGACCTACGTCACCGACGCGGCCACGCTGTGGGCCGGCGGTGCGGGCGAGCCCTTCGGGCCGAGGGCCCGGATCGACGCCGTGCTCGCCCTGCGCCGCGCCGCCCGCATCTGGCCCCCGCTGGAGCGGCTGCTGGACCAGCCCGTCCCCGACGTGCTCGCCGTCACCGAGGAGGAGCTCGGCGAGCTGATCGGCGCGGCCGGGGCGCGGCTCGCGGCGGCGGGGGTGGCGGTCCACTGGCCCCGGGAGCTCGCCAGGTCGCTCACGGCGGCGGCCGTCGTCCGGCCGGCGCCGGGCTCGGCCACCGACGGCACCTCCTTCTTCGACGCCGAGCAGCTCTTCGCGTTCGACTGGCAGCTCTCCCTGGGCGACGACCGGCTCACCGAGGCCGAGATGGACACCCTGGCGGAGGCGCACCGCCCGGTGGTGCGGCTGCGTGACCAGTGGGTCGTCGTGGATCCCGCGCTCGTCCGCAAGGCGCGCAAGCGACAGCTCGGCCTCCTGGACCCGGTGGACGCCCTCGCCGTCGCCCTGACCGGCAGCGCCGAGGTCGACGGGGAACAGGTCGACGCCGTGCCGGCCGGGGCCCTTGCCGCGCTCCGCGAGCGGATCCTCGACGAGGAAGCCACCCTCCCGGCGCCGCCCGGTCTCGACGCCACACTCCGCGACTACCAGCTGCGCGGCCTGGCCTGGCTGGACCGGATGACCTCGCTCGGCCTCGGCGGCTGCCTCGCCGACGACATGGGGCTCGGCAAGACGATCACCGTCATCGCGCTGCACCTGCACCGCGCCCACGCCGCCCCCACCCTGGTCGTCTGTCCCGCCTCCCTCCTCGGCAACTGGCACCGCGAGATCAACCGCTTCGCCCCCGGAGTCCCCGTGCGCCGCTTCCACGGCACCGACCGCACCCTGGACGGCGCCGACGGGGGTTTCGTCCTGACGACGTACGGCACGATGCGCTCCGGCGCCGAGCAGCTCGCCGGCCACACCTGGGGGCTGGTCGTCGCCGACGAGGCACAGCACGTGAAGAATCCGCACTCCTCGACGGCCCGGGCGCTGCGCACCATCCCCGCCCCGGCCCGGGTCGCCCTGACCGGCACCCCCGTCGAGAACAACCTCTCCGAGCTGTGGGCGCTGCTCGACTGGACCACCCCCGGGCTGCTCGGCCCGCTGAAGGCGTTCCGCGCCCGGCACGCCAGGATCGTCGAGAACACCGGCACCGCGGCCGGGCTGGGCAACGAGGACGCGGTCGAGCGGCTCTCCCGGCTGGTCCGCCCCTTCCTGCTGCGCCGCAGGAAGTCCGACCCGGGCATCGCCCCGGAGCTGCCGCCCAAGACCGAGACCGACCACCCCGTCTTCCTCACCCGGGAACAGGCCACGCTCTACGAGGCGGCCGTCCGCGAGACGATGGCCTTCATCGAACAGGCGGAGGGCATCGCGCGGCGCGGGCTGGTCATGAAGCTGCTGGGCTCGCTCAAGCAGATCTGCAACCACCCGGCGCAGTACCTGAAGGAGGAGCCGACCCGGCTCACCGGGCGCTCCGGCAAGCTCGCCCTGCTCGACGAACTCCTCGACACCATCCTGTCCGAGGACGGCTCGGTCCTGATCTTCACCCAGTACGTGTCGATGGCCAGGCTCCTCTCCGCCCACCTCGCCTCCCGCGCCATCCCGTCCCAGCTGCTGCACGGCGGCACCCCGGTTCCCGAGCGGGAGCGGATGGTGGACGGCTTCCAGTCGGGCGAGGTCCCCGTCTTCCTGCTCTCCCTCAAGGCGGCCGGCACGGGACTCAACCTCACCCGGGCCGCCCATGTCATCCACTACGACCGGTGGTGGAACCCGGCGGTGGAGGAACAGGCCACCGACCGCGCGTACCGCATCGGCCAGACCCAGCCCGTGCAGGTCCACCGGCTGATCGCCGAGGGCACCGTCGAGGACCGGATCGGCGAACTGCTCGCGTCCAAGAGGGTCCTCGCCGACGCGGTGCTCGGTTCCGGCGAGGCCGCCCTGACCGAGCTCAGCGACCGCGACCTGGCCGACCTCGTCTCCCTCCGGAGGGCGTCATGAGCCCCGGCACGGGCCCCGCGGCCCGGCCGGGCCCCGACGACCTGCGGCGCACCTTCGAAGCAGTGCCCGCCCGCACCTCCGACGCCGACGGGCCGTTCGCCGAGAGCTGGTGGGGCCGGGCCTGGGTGGACGCCCTGGAAGCCCTGTCGATGGACGAGGGGCGGCTCGCCCGCGGCCGTACGTACGCGGACGGCGGCCATGTCGCCGCGGTCACCGTCACTCCCGGCCGGGTCATCGCCTACGTCCACGGCAGCCGCCCCCGCCCCTACCGCGCGGAGCTGCGCCTGCGCACGTTCCCGGCGGCCGACTGGGACACCCTGCTGGACGCCGTAGCGTCCCGGCCGGGGCACCTGTCCGCGCTGCTCGACAAGGAGATGCCGCACTCCCTGGTCGACACGGCGGGCGAGGCCGGTATCCGCCTGCTGCCCACCGCCGGGGACCTCGACCCGGACTGCTCCTGCCCCGACCGGGGCTGGCCCTGCAAGCACGTCGCGGCTCTCTGCTACCAGACGGCACGGCTGCTGGACAGCGATCCGTTCGTCCTGCTGCTGATGCGCGGGAGGGGCGAGCGGGAGCTCCTCGACGAGCTGGGCCGCCGCAACGCCGAGCACTCCGCGCGTGAGCGCCCCGAGGCCCCCGCCATGCCTTCGGTCGCGGCCGACGAGGCCTTGGCCGGACGGTTCCTGCCTCCCCTGCCCGCACCCCTGCCCGTGCCGCCGTGCCCCGGCGAGCCGCCGTCCTACCCGGAGCTGCCCGGCGCACGCGATCCGCTCGGCCTCGACCACCTCGCCACGGATGCCGCCGCCCGCGCCCACACCCTGCTCACCACCGGGGAGGACCCGCTCGCCGGGCTCAGCACCTGGCAGGACGCCGTGCGGATCGCCGCGTCCCGCCCCACCGCCGGACTCACCGGCACGACGAGGGCGCTCTACCGCGAGCTGGCCTTCGCCACCGGCCGCAGCACCACCGACCTGGCACGCGCCGTCGCCGCCTGGCGGCAGGGCGGCGCCGAGGGGCTGGACGTCCTGGAGACCCCCTGGGACCCTCCGGCAGGCCCGTTCGACCGTGCCCGGCCCGCTCTCGCGGCGGCCGACTTCCCGCGCTTCCAGCCCTGGCGGAACCACCTCACCAACGCGGGGGGCACCCTCCAGCTCCGCTTCGGCCACGACAGCCGCTGGTACGGCTACGAGTCGGACCCGGGGGAGGACGACTGGTGGCCCCGGTCCGCACCGGACCCCGACCCGGTCGCCGCTCTCATCGCCCTGCGCGGCTGACCCCGCGAGGCCGGCCCGGTCCACGAGCCGCCCGCCCGCCGGACAGACGCGGTGCGGCCGGGCCCCTCAGAAGTCGGCGAGGGTGTGCGCGTCCAGTCGGGCCACCGAGTCCTGCGCGTACGCCTTCTCGTACGCGGCGCGGATCCGCTCGATCCGCGGGTCCCGCAGACGGGCCTCCGACGCGGGGTACAGCAGGATCAGTTCGTACGAACGCTCCCGCTCGATCACTCCGCGGGAGTCACGCCACTGCCCGCGCCCTTCCTGGACCGTGAGCCCCTCCGGGAAGGACGGGGTGACCTGCCGGTCGATGAACGAACGGAACTGACCGCCGGTCACGGCGGGACTGCCGTCCGGGCGTTCGGTGCCGAAGAGGAGGCGCGTCTCGACGTAGGCCGTGCCCCGCGCGGCCGCGGACCGTGGCACGTCGTCGCTGAGGGTGGCGTACGCGAGGGGTGCTCCACCGGCCGCCACGGCGCAGGCAGCGACGGCCGCCACGAGGACGGTGCGCCGGGCGGGGCGCCCTGGGCGCGGCTCCGGCGGTACGGGCGTACGCGGCACGGTGGTCTCCAGGGAGGGCGCGGACGGGTCCGGCCCACCGTGGCACGGGACCCCGGCATCCGTGCGGCGGGACATGTGGAATCCGGCCGGACCATCCGTAAGGGTGAGCCGCTACGCGCGCGTCACCGGGACGCCGGGCAGGGAGACCCCGCGGCCCGCGAAGAAGCGCTCGAACACGGGCACCGGAAGGTCGGCCGCGCGTGTCGTGGCCGTCGTCCCCGACGGGTTGTGGAGGTGCACGCCGGTCCCGTCGGCCGTACGGGAGGTCAGCAGCACGAGATGGCCCCCGCGCCCCGGAGCGGGCCGGTCCGGGTGCCGGATCCCGTAGTGCACGGAGGCCATCACCGTGCGGCCCTCGTCCAGCAGGTCCAGGATCCCGGCGGGGGAGAGGTGCCGGTGGACGACCGCGTCGAGGCCGTGGACCTCGGAGGCGTACCGGGCGAAGGGGGCGTACACCAGCCCCTTGATCACCCCGTGGGCGTCCTCGGTGTACGCGCCGTACTCCAGCGCCCCGTCCCGCAGGGCGAACAGGGACGGCGCCCCGTCGCCGAGCGCCATGCGCAGGCAGGTCACACCGCACAGATGACCTGCCCAGCGGGCGTACTCGGCGGGCGACGCGGCGCCCGAACCGGCCCAGCCGGGGTCCTCGGCCGGATCGAGCCCGCCCTCCACGATCGCCTCCACCAGGCCGGGTGAGGCGAACTGGGTGTGCACGGGGGTCAGGCAGGCCGGGCAGGTCACTGGCGGTATCCGTTCAGGAAGCGGCCGATGCGGCTGATCGCCGCGTCCAGGTCGTCGGCGTGCGGAAGGGTGAGGATGCGGAAGTGGTCCGGGCGCGGCCAGTTGAAGCCGGTGCCCTGCACCACCTGGATCTTCTCCCGCAGCAGCAGATCCAGCACGAACCGCTCGTCGTCGACGATGTCGTGGACCTTCGGATCGATGCGGGGGAAGGCGTACAGGGCGCCCTTCGGCTTCACGCACGACACGCCGGGGATCTCGTTGAGCCGCTCCCAGGCCCGGTTCCGCTGCTCGTGGAGCCTGCCGCCCGGAGCGGTGAGCTCCTTGATCGACTGCCGGCCGCCGAGCGCCGCCTGGATCGCGTACTGCGCGGGGGCGTTGGGGCAGAGCCGCATGGAGGCCAGCATCGTGAGCCCCTCCAGATAGCTGCTGGCGTGCTGCCGCGGGCCCGAGACCACCATCCAGCCCGAGCGGAAGCCCGCGACGCGGTACGTCTTGGACAGCCCGCTGAAGGTGAGGCAGAGCAGGTCGGGGGCGAGGACCGCGACGCTGTGGTGCTCGGCGTCGTCGTACAGGATCTGGTCGTAGATCTCGTCGGCGAACACCATCAGCCCGTGCCGGCGCGCCAGGTCGAGCATGCCGTCGAGGACCTCGCGGGGGTAGACCGCGCCCGTCGGGTTGTTCGGGTTGATGATCACCATGGCCCGGGTGCGGTCGGTGATCTTCGAGGCCATGTCGGCGAGGTCGGGGTTCCAGTCCGCGCCCTCGTCGCAGGTGTAGTGGACGGCCTTCCCGCCCGCGAGCGTGGTGACGGCGGTCCAGAGCGGATAGTCGGGGCTCGGGATCAGCACCTCGTCGCCGTCCTCCAGCAGCCCCTGCACGGCCATGGAGATCAGCTCGGACACCCCGTTGCCGAGGAAGACGTCGTCCACGCCGACATCGTCCAGCCCCATCGCCTGGTAGCGCTGCGCGACGGCGCGGCGGGCGGACAGGATGCCGCGCGAGTCGGTGTAGCCGTGCGCCCGGGGGAGCATCCGGATCATGTCCTGGACGATCTCCTCCGGAGCCTCGAAGCCGAAGAGCGCCGGATTGCCCGTGTTGAGGCGGAGCACGCTGTGGCCCGCCTCCTCCAGGGCGTCGGCCTGCTCGATGACCGGCCCCCTGATCTCGTAACAGACGTCGTTGAGCTTGCTGGACTGCCGGAACTCCATGTGGTGCCTCCCCGCCGCGAATTGCGATACTTGGTTTTACCAAGCTCGGGCTTGGAAAGTCCAACAACATGTCTAGACTGCGTCGCATGCCACGTCAGCAGCAGCCCGCCCGCCCCGCCCGCCGTCGGAGCTACGACCAGTTCTGCCCCGCCGCCCGCGCCCTCGACTCCGTCGGCGACCGGTGGACCCTGCTGATCGTCCGTGAACTGCTGGCCGGTCCGCGCCGCTACACGGATCTGCACGCCGATCTGCCCGGAGTCAGCACGGATGTGCTGGCCTCCCGGCTGAGGGACATGGAGCAGGGCGGTCTGGCCGTGCGCCGCCGGCTGCCGCCCCCGGCGGCGGCAGCCGTCTACGAACTCACCGAGCGCGGCCGCGGCCTGCTCCCGGTCCTCGCCGCACTCGCGGAGTGGGGTGCGCCGGCGCTCGGCGAACATCGCCCCACGGACGCGGTCCGGGCCCACTGGTTCGCCCTGCCGCTCCTCCGGGTCCTGGGCGGCCTCGCCCACGGCGGACTGCTCGACGTCAGGCTCCCGGAGGGTGAGTTCCACATCCGTACGGGCGCGGAGGCGGAGGGGGGCGCGGTGTACGGCTACGGTCCGGCCGACCGCCCTGACGCGTGCCTGGTGCTCGGCGGGGAGGCCGCCCTGGATCTCGCCCGCGGTGCGTGCACCCTCGCGGAGGCTGTCGCGGACGGCCGGGCCGAGGTGCTCGGCGAGGGCCCGCTCGCCGACGGACTCCGCGGCGGCCGGCCCGCTCGAACCTGACGTATCCGGCTCGTGCACATCTGACGCTTTTCAGCCAACTCGGCGGTAACGTAAGCCCGTTCGGTGATCGGATGCTGAGGAGGCGTTCATGGGGATCGACGGCGCGGCCGGTGTGAGGGACGGGAAGAGCGCGGGACGGCGGAGAGCGCTGCGCAAGGTGCCCCTCGTGGGGGTCTGCGTGGCGGCGCTCGGTCTCGTGCCGGCGGTGGCGGTCGCCACGCCGGGAAGCGGGGTGACCGCCACCGTCGTGGCCAAGGGCACGTCCGAGGGCAAGCTCAAGATCAAGACCCCCAAAGGCCGGACGGACGTCACCTTCCGGGAGATCACCGTGGCACCCGGCGGCTCCACCGGCTGGCACACCCACAGCGGACAGCTGATCGTCGTCGTCAAGTCGGGGATGCTCACCCGGACCCTCGACGACTGCACGGTCGAGGCGACACCCGCCGGAACGTCTTTCATCGAGCCGTCCGGAGCCCGGCACCGGCACATCGGGCGCAATCTCGGGACCGAACCCGTCGTGCTGTGGGTGACCTACCTCCTCCCCGAGGGCAGCGAACTCTCCTACGACGCCGACGCGGTGGACTGCCCGGCGGCGACCTAGCCGGAGCGGCAGGTCAGTTGGCGGGCGTCTCGCCGTAGGCGCCGAAGCCCGCCACGACCAGGCCGTCCCGGAAGGTCAGCACCTCGCTCACCCTGCCGCCGATCTGGTTGAGGTAGTCGATCACGAGCGCGTCGACGCTCGCCCGCACGTCCATCACCTCGAACCTCAGATCGGGGATCCGCTCCAGCCCCGCCGCCCAGTACGCGCGCAGCGCGTCCTTGCCGTACACGGTCCCGGCCGGGTCACCCGTCAACCGGGCGATCATGGGCGAGCTGAAGGTCACGTCGTCGTGGTAGTGCGCGAGGATGCGGTCGAGGTCGTGGGAGTTCCAGTCGTCCTGCCAACGGGCGGCGAAACGACGGGCGAAGGTGAGATCCATACGGAACATCCTGCGACAGGACGATGATGGATGCGTGCACTTTAAACCCATCACTTGGGAGCGGCTGGCCCGCATCCTCGCCGCCCACGCCGACGGAGTCCAGCCGGCCGACGGGGGGCCCTGGCTGAGGATCGGCGTCGACGGCGCCCCGGCCGCCCGCCCCGAGGAGGCCGCCGGCCACCTCGCCGAGGCGCTGCGCGCCCGCGGGCGCCCGGCGCTCACCGTCTCCACCGGCGGATTCCTGCGCCCGGCCAGCCTGCGCTACGAATACGGCAAGCAGGACCCGGACTCCTACGCCGACAGCTGGTTCGACACCGGGGCGCTCTGGCGCGAGGTCTTCCGCCCTCTGGAGCCGGGCGGCAGCGGCCGTGTCCTGCCCGACCTCTGGAACCCGGAGACGGACCGGGCGACCCGCAGCCCCTACGCGGTGCTCCCCGAGGGCGGGGCGCTGATCCTGCACGGCCCGATGCTCCTCGGTCACTGGTTCCCCTTCGACCTCGCACTCCATCTGAGCCTCTCCCCGGGGGCGCTGCGACGGCGTACGGAGGAGGGCGAGCGGTGGACGCTGCCCGCCTTCGCGCGGTACGAGGACGAGACCGCGCCCGCCGAGCGGGCGGACGCGGTCGTCCGGGCCGACGACCCGCACCACCCCGCCTGGACGGGGCTCGGCGGCTGAGGCGCTCCGCGGTGACGCCCCGGGAGGACGGCCGGGGCGTCACGCGGGGCGGCCTCCGACCGTCGCGACCGCCTCGGCCCCGGCCCGGCAGCCCGCCGCGGCCGCCGCGACGTCGTCCGCCCCGGCGATGAGGGCGGCGAGGAAGCCGCCGGTGAAGGCGTCTCCCGCGCCCGTCGAGTCGACCGGGGTGCGGACCGCCGCGGCGGGCACCCGCGCGGTCACCTCGCCTCCGGCCGCCAGCACGACGCCCCGGTCCCCGACGGTCACGGCGACCCGCCCGACATGACGGCTCAGCTTGGCCGCGGCGTCGGAAGGGTCCGGCAGCCCGGTCAGCTCGCGGGCCTCGTCCGCGTTGGGCAGCAGCAGGTCGGTCCCCTCGACGAGATCGAGGAAGGCTCCGGCTCCCAGGACGGCGAGGAAGCCGGCGGAGGCGGGGTCCACACTCACCGGGACACCCCGGCGCCGTGCGTCCCGCAGGGCGAGCACCGCGGTCGCCCTGCTCGTCGGCGCGAAGAGGAGATAGCCGGACACATGGAGCCGGGCGGCGCCGTCGAGCAGCGAGGAGGACCAGTCGCCGGGGGACAGGCGGTGCACCGCCCCGCTGTCGGTGAGGAAGGTGCGCTCGGCCGAGGAGTCCACCAGTGCCACCACCGTGTCGGTCGGAGCCCCCTCGTCCACGGAGAGGAGCGGCCGCACCCCCGCCCGCCGCAGCGCCTCCCGGTGCCAGGCCGCGGAGTCCGCCCCCGCCCGGGCGAGCAGCCGTACGTCACGGCAGCCCGAACGCGCCGTCCAGCAGGCGGCGTTGGCCCCGGCCCCGCCCGGCAGAGTGGTGATCCGCGCAGGCGTGTCCGTGCCGCGGAGCGGCGCAGGCCCGTGCCGTACGACGATGTCGGTGACGACCTCCCCGACGACGAGCAGGCCGCCCGCCGCGCTGCCGTGCCCCCCGCTCCCCGGACCGCCGCCCCCGCTCACCGCGAGGCCGCGACGGCGATCCGCGCGGCCAGCCGCACATTCCCGCGTACGGCCGCGAGGTTGGCCTCCAGCGACGCGCCGCCCGTCTCCCGCATCAGGAACTCCAGCAGGAACGGGGTGACGGCCTGCCCCGTGATCCCTTGCCTCCGGCAGGACTCCAGGGCCTCCGCGAGCACCCGGTCGTGCAGCGCGGGGTCCAACTGCTCCTCCTCCGGTACGGGGTTGGCGACGACCAGCGCCGCCGCCGGCCCGCCCAGCGCCTCCCGGGCCTCCATCACGGCCGCGACCTCCTGCGGGGTGCGGACCGTCCAGTCGACCGGCTCGCCGGAACTGCTCAGGTAGAAGCCGGGGAACCACTCCGTGCCGTAACCGAGCACACCGACGCCCAGGGTCTCCAGGCGCTGCAGGGTGGCGGGCACGTCCAGGATCGACTTCACACCGGCGCAGACCACGGTGATCCCGGTCCTGGCGAGCAGCCGGAGGTCCGCGGACTCGTCCTGCGTCCGCGTCCACGCGCGGTGCACGCCGCCGAGCCCTCCGGTGGCGAAGACGGCCACACCGGCCCGCGCCGCGAGGAAGGCCGTCGCGGACACCGTGGTGGCCCCCGTGGCACCCAGGGCGAGCGCGGGCGCGAGATCGCGGTGGCCCAGCTTGCGTACGCCCGGATCACCCGCGATCCGCTCCAGCTGGGCGTCGTCCAGGCCCACCCGGGCCCGCCCGTCCAGCACCGCGACGGTCGCGGGGACCGCGCCTGCCTTCCGCACGAGCTCCTCCAGCTCCCGGCCCACCCGGAGGTTGCGCGGGCGCGGCAGCCCGTGCGCGATGATCGTCGATTCCAGGGCCACCACGGGGCGGTGGACGGCGAGGGCCTCCCGCACCTCCTCGGCGAGCACGAGGGCGGGGCCGGCGGTCCGGCGGGCGAGGGATGCCGACGGGTCTTCCTGCGACGGAGGTGCCGATGGATTCAGAGGCATGCCCCATCCCTGTCGCGGCTGCCGGGCCCGCAAACCCGCCCGGCCGCCCGGGAGATCGGCCGCCGCTCCCCGCACCCGGAGGCCGGCAGGCCCTCGGCCGCGGCCGGAGACCTCAGAACAGCGGCTGCGGGAGTATCCCTTCGAGCGCCAGCAGCTGCCGCTTCGTCTCCAGCCCGCCACCGAAACCGCCGAGCCCTCCGCCGCTCTCCACCACGCGGTGGCACGGAACCACCACCGGCAGCGGGTTGGAGCCCATGGCCGCCCCCACGGCCTGCGCGGCCCCGGGCTGACCGACGCGGCGCGCCAGGTCCCCGTACCCCACGACCGTCCCCCACGGCACTCCGGAGGCCAGCTCGCGCAGCACCTCGCGGTGGAAGCCCGAGCTCAGCGACCAGTCCAGACCGAGGGAGAACTCCCGCAGCTCCCCGGCGAAATACGCCGTGAGCTGGCGCACCGGACCGGCCAGCCGCGCGGAGTCCGGGGCCTCCACGGGCTCCGCGCCCAGCCGCGCCCGCAGCTGTCCGAGCGTCGCGTCCCGGACCGCGGGGCGGGCGTGGAAGGCCACGGTCACCAGGCCCGCGGGGGTCGCCGCGAGCAGCAGGGGGCCGATGCCGCTCGGCACGACGGACCACTCCACGACCCGCTCGTTGCTGTCCATGCGACCACGGTACGGCCGGCCACCGACAACGCCGTCCCGCCGGGCTACCGGCGGGTGGCGTCCCGGACCGTGTCGGGGTTGTTCGTGATGATGCCGTCCACGCCGAAGCCGGCCACCTCCGCCGCCTTCGCCGCGTCGTTCACCGTCCAGGTGTTCACCTGGAGCGGCTTGCCGTGGGCGCCCTTCAGCTTCTGCACCGCGGCGACGTAGTCCGCGCCGATGGTCGTGTACGACGGATTGATCTGGTCGGTGAACGCGGCGTACGACGGGAGATCGGCCACCGCGGGGGTGCCCAGGAAGCCGGTGACGACGTCCGGCCGCTGAACATGAACATTTTTCACACTCTCTGCACCGAAGCTCTGGATGATCAGCCGGTGCCTGACGTGGCCGCGGTCGAGCCACCCCTCCTCACCCAGGACACGCAGGGTCTCCTTCTCGATCCCCGGGTAGATCTCCGGGCTCTTGATCTCCAGGAGCAGCTTCTGCCGGTTGCGCTCCAGACGGTGCAGGTACTGCGTGAGCGTCGGCACCCGGGCCCCCGCGAAACCGGCGCCGAACCAGCTGCCGGCGTCCAGCTTCGCGATCTCCGCCGCGGTGAAGTCCTTGACCGCCCAGGGCGCGCGGCCCGGGAAGACCTCCTCGGCGTCCGTGGTCCTGCTCAGCGTGGTGTCGTGGACGACGACCAGCACACCGTCCTTGGTGAGCTGCACGTCGTTCTCCACCCAGCCGATGCCCAGGCGGTCGGCCGCGTCCACGGCGGCCAGGGTGTTCTCCGGGGCGTAGGCGGACGCGCCCCGGTGGGCGTAGACGACCGGGGCGTCCTGGGTGCCGGAGGCCTGGGCGGGGCCGGCGGGCAGCAGGGCGCAGGCGCCGAGCAGGGCGGCGACGGCACCGGAGGCGGTTGCTGTGCGTGCGGACACGTGTACTCCTCGCGTCGGGATGCGGACATGCAGAGACTCGCATCCGACCCCCAACGGAGGGGAGGACGATGGTGGCCGTGTTGTGAACGGATTGTCAGGCACCGAATCCGCGGAGGTCCCGGAGGCGGATAAAATGCCGTTCTTATGTTTGCTTGCCGGGCCTTGCCCTTTAGGGTCACCCCGAACCCGGGCACACCGCGAAGGGCGTACCAGCATGCAGGGCACAGTTGACGGATTCACCTACGGCGCCGTGACCCCCGTCACGGCGTTCCTCATGGCGTGCCTCGGCGCCGCGCTCGGTCTCCGGTGCACCACGCGGTCCCTGCGCACGCGAGGCGTGGCCAGAGCCGGCTGGCTGGCCCTCGGTGCGACCTCCATCGGGTCCGGCATCTGGACGATGCACTTCATCGCGATGCTGGGCTTCAGCGTCCGGGAGGCGCCGGTCAGCTACGACAGGCCCCTCACCTACGCCAGCCTCGCCGTGGGCGTCGGGATGGTCGGGATCGGCATCTTCCTCGTCGGCTACCGGGGCGCGACCCGCATGGCACTGGTCACCGGCGGGACGATCACCGGTCTCGGGGTCGCCTCCATGCACTACCTCGGCATGGCCGGAATGAACTTCGGGGGGGTGTTCGAGTACGACACGCTCACGGTGTCGCTCTCCGTCGTCATCGCCGTGGTGGCCGCGACCGCCTCGCTCTGGGCGGCCGTCTCCGTCCACGGCTTCCTGCCGAGCCTCTGCGCGAGCGTGGTCATGGGAGTGGCCGTCAGCGGGATGCACTACACGGGCATGGCCGCGCTCCAGGTGCACATCCACCCCGACGCCGCACCCGCGCCCCCCGGTGAGGACCCCACCTCGCTGCTCCTGCCGATGATGATCGGGCCCGGCTGCTTCCTGCTGCTCGCGGCGGTCGTCGTGATGATCGACCCCCTGGTCGTGACCGGCACCCCGGAGGGGGCGGGCCGGCCGCTCGGGCACCAGCCGCGGCGCGGCGCACCGATGACCTCGATCCCCGTCCGGCACCCCCGCACACCCGCCTACCAGACCGCCTCCCGCAGGGCGTACCGGCAGTCGCGGAACCGCTGATCCTCCGCCGTTGTCAGTGCGGGGTCGTACGGTGGTTGCATGCGGCCAGTCTCGGAGATCGAACGTTCGGTGGCGCCTTTCGAGGTCGTCAGTCCCTACCAGCCCAGCGGTGACCAGCCCGCGGCCATCGCGGAGCTGGACCGGCGCGTCCGGGCAGGTGAGAAGGACGTCGTGCTGCTCGGCGCGACCGGCACGGGCAAGTCGGCGACGACCGCCTGGATGATCGAGAAGCTGCAGCGGCCCACCCTCGTGATGGCGCCGAACAAGACACTCGCCGCCCAGCTGGCCAACGAGTTCCGCGAGCTCCTCCCGAACAACGCCGTCGAGTACTTCGTCTCGTACTACGACTACTACCAGCCCGAGGCGTACGTTCCGCAGTCGGACACCTACATCGAGAAGGACTCCTCGATCAACGAGGAGGTCGAGCGGCTCCGGCACTCCGCCACGAACTCGCTGCTCACCCGTCGCGACGTCGTCGTGGTCGCCTCCGTCTCCTGCATCTACGGCCTGGGCACCCCGCAGGAGTACGTGGACCGCATGGTCCAGCTCAAGGTCGGCGACGAGGTCGACCGCGACCAGCTGCTGCGCCGCTTCGTCGAGATCCAGTACACCCGCAACGACCTCGCGTTCACCCGCGGCACGTTCCGGGTGCGGGGCGACACCATCGAGATCTTCCCGGTCTACGAGGAGCTCGCCGTCCGCATCGAGATGTTCGGCGACGAGATCGAGGCGCTCTCGACCCTCCACCCGCTCACCGGCGAGGTGATCAGTGAGGACACCTCGCTCCACGTCTTCCCCGCCAGCCACTACGTGGCGGGTCCCGAGCGCATGGAGAAGGCGGTCACCGGCATCGAGCAGGAGCTGGGGGAGCGCCTCGCCGAGCTGGAGAAGCAGGGCAAGATGCTGGAGGCCCAACGGCTGCGGATGCGCACGACGTACGACATCGAGATGCTCCGCCAGATCGGCACCTGCTCCGGCGTCGAGAACTACTCGATGCACTTCGACGGCCGCTCGCCCGGCACCGCCCCGAACACCCTCCTGGACTACTTCCCCGAGGACTTCCTCCTCGTCCTGGACGAGTCGCACGTCACCGTCCCGCAGATCGGCGCGATGTACGAGGGCGACGCCTCCCGCAAGCGGACCCTCGTCGACCACGGTTTCAGGCTTCCCTCCGCCCTGGACAACCGACCGCTGAAGTGGGAGGAGTTCCTTGGCCGGATCAACCAGACGGTCTACCTCTCCGCCACCCCCGGGAAGTACGAGCTGTCCCGGGGCGACGGATTCGTCGAGCAGATCATCCGGCCCACCGGGCTCGTCGACCCGGAGGTCGTCGTCAAGCCCACGGAGGGCCAGATCGACGACCTGGTCCACGAGATCCGCGAGCGGACCGCGAAGGACGAGCGCGTCCTGGTCACCACCCTCACCAAGAAGATGTCCGAGGACCTCACCGACTACTTCCTGGAGCTGGGCATCCAGGTCCGCTACCTCCACAGCGACGTCGACACGCTGCGCCGCATCGAGCTCCTGCGTGAGCTGCGCTCCGGCGAGTACGACGTCCTGGTCGGCATCAACCTCCTGCGGGAGGGCCTCGACCTGCCCGAGGTGTCGCTGGTGGCCATCCTCGACGCGGACAAGCAGGGCTTCCTGCGCTCCGGCACGTCACTGATCCAGACCATCGGCCGTGCCGCCCGTAACGTCTCGGGGCAGGTCCACATGTACGCCGACAAGGTCACCCCGGCGATGGCGCAGGCCATCGACGAGACCAACCGCCGCCGCGAGAAGCAGATCGCCTACAACACGGAGCGCGGGGTCGATCCCCAGCCGCTCCGCAAGAAGATCAACGACATCGTCGCGTCCATCGCGCGCGAGGAGGTCGACACCGAGCAGCTGCTCGGTACCGGCTACCGGCAGTCCAAGGACACCAAGGCGCCCGTCCCCTCGCTGGGCGGCAAGGCGGCCCCGGGGGGCAAGGCGAAGAAGGGCGCCCCGGTGGTCACCGACCGGCCCGCCGCGGAGCTCGCGGGGATCATCGAGGAGATGACGGACCGCATGCGGGCCGCCGCCGCCGACCTGCAGTTCGAGGTGGCCGCGCGGCTGCGCGACGAGGTCGGCGAGCTGAAGAAGGAGCTGCGTCAGATGAGGGAGGCGGGGCTCGCCTGACCCCTGGGGTGCCGCAGTGTTGCAGGACCGACACAAAAACGGCCCACCACTCCTTACCGGCTCCTGGGACTGCGTAGGGTGCGGGGAAACCGCACACGGACGGTTGCGGGGCAGCGGAGAGGGGACAGCGCGTGACGGTCAACATGACCAAGGGCCAGGCCATCAGCCTGCAGAAGAGCGACGGGGGGACCCTGACCGCGGTACGGATGGGGCTCGGCTGGCAGGCGGCCCCGCGACGTGGGCTGTTCGGCTCGCGTACGCGGGAGATCGACCTGGACGCCTCGGCGGTGCTCTTCGCCGACAAGCAGCCCGTGGACGTCGTGTTCTTCCGCCACCTCGTCAGCGACGACGGCTCGGTCAAGCACACCGGTGACAACCTGGTCGGCGGTGCCGGTTCGGGCGGCGACGACGAGGCGATCCTGGTCGACCTGCAGCGGGTCCCGGTCCACATCGACCAGATCGTCTTCACGGTGAACTCGTTCACCGGCCAGACGTTCCAGGAGGTGCAGAACGCCTTCTGCCGCATCGTCGACGAGACCAACGGCCAGGAGCTCGCCCGCTACACGCTGGACGGCGGCGGCCAGTACACGGCGCAGATCATGGCGAAGGTGCACCGCTCGGGCAACGGCTGGCAGATGACCGCGCTCGGCAACCCGGCCAACGGCCGGACCTTCCAGGACCTGATGCCGGCGATCCTGCCGCACCTGTAGGCGAGAGCAGGACACGGGCGAGACCCGGTCCGCAGAACTGTACGAGCAGCTCCCGGAGGCACCCGCCGCCGGGAGCTGCGTCCATGGCAGGGCACCACACCGAACGTCGAGGGGACAGGGCGATGACGGCCGAGCTGGTCCGGGGGCAGAACCACACCTTGCCCCAGACCCGTCTGGAGATCAGGGTGTCGGCGGGCTCACCCGTCGTGGCCGGGGCCACGCTCGGGGACGAGCGGGGCACGGTCCGCGGCGTCGAGTGGATCGCCCATCCGGGAGCGCACCGGCTGCCCGGCCTGGAGGTGTCCAGGCAGGCGGCGGCCGACCACCGGCTGGCCGTGGACCTCGACGCCCTGCCCGCCACGGTGCACCGCGTCACCGTGCTCCTCGCCCTGCCCGCGGGGGCCGGGCGGCCTGCCACGTTCGGTGCGGTGGCCGCGCCCTTCGTCGCCGTCACCGGCCTCGACGGTGCCGAGATCGCCACCTTCACGCTGACCGGACTCGACTCCGAGTCCGCCGTGTCGGCTCTGGAGCTCTACCGCCGCCAGGGCGCCTGGAAGGTCCGCGCCGTGGGCCAGGGGTACGCCGCGGGCCTCGCCGGGATGCTCGCCGACCAGGGGGTGGCGGAGGCGGCCGAGCTGGCCGCCGCGATACAGGAGGCCGTCGCCTCCGGGCTCGCCCGCTCGGTGACGCCCCCGCCCCGCACCCCGGACAGCGAGCGGGTGGGGCACCCGGCGGGCCCCGGAGCCCCCGGTGACGGCAGCCGCCCGCCCGCCGCCCCGCAGGTCCCCGAGCCGGCCACCGAACCGCTCCGTGACCGGACCCCTCCGCCCCCCGACGTCGCTCCGGGCGGGCCCATCGACTACGCGCACCCGCGCCGTCAGACCTCGGCACCGCCCCCGCCCCCTCCGGCGGCCCCGCCCGCCGAGCCCGGCCGCCCGGCGCAGCCCGTCGCCGGTGACGCCACCGGCTGGTCCATGGACGAGCGCCTCTACAACCAGATCTGGGGCATGTTCGAGGACTTCGCCCGGGCCGTCGCCGCCTACCGCAGCGCCGTCGACTTCGCCGAGTCCCGGATGGACCAGGAGCTCGACCGGACCCTCTCCGACCCGCGCAGCCGCATCGGCGGTACGGGCGACCGCGCCCGCGAGGAGGCGCGGGCGAAGCGCGACGAGCTCACCGGCCGGGCGCGGGAGGCGCTGGAGCGGGATCTCGCCCAGCTCGTCGCCGAGTCCGCCGTCGTGGAGCCGGCCCTGCCCGCCTCCTACGCGGGCTGGGACAACCCCGTCTGGCACGGCTACCGCGTCCCCATGGAGATCCCGATGGCCCTGCGCATCGGCGACCTGCGGCTGCCCGAGAGCGCCGGCCTGCGCATCCCGCTGCTGGTGCGGCTGCCCCTGGAGCGGGGGATCTGGGTGGACAGCGGCCGTACGGCCTCCGAGGCCGCCGCGGCGACGTCCGGGGACCAGCTGCGGGTGCTGGCCATGGAGACCGCCGTCGCCCTGGCCGCGCGGCTGCTCGCCGTCTATCCCGCGGACGAGTTCTCCGTGCACGTCATCGATCCGGCCGGTGCCGCCGCCGGCTCCCTCGCGCCCCTCGTGCGCTCCGGGGTGCTCGCCGGGCCGCCCGCCGCGGGGGCGGACGGGGTGTCCGCGGTCCTCGCCCATCTCACCCGGCGCGTCGATCTGGTGCAGATGGCGGTCAGGGCCGGTGCGGCGGACGCGCTGCCCCCGGACCTCGACCCGGGGGAGCACCTGCTGATCGTCAACGACTTCCCGCACGGCTTCGACGACAGGGCCGTCACCCAGTTGCGCTATCTGGCGGACGAGGGTCCTTCCGTCGGTGTGCACCTGCTGATGGTGGCCGACCGGGAGGACGCCCGGGCCTACGGGCCCGTGCTCGACCCGCTGTGGAGGTCCCTCCTGCGGATCACACCCGTGGCGGACGACCACCTCGCCGACCCGTGGGTGGGGCACGCCTGGACGTACGAGCCGCTGAGGGCCCCGCGCGGCAGCAACGTCCTGGAGCAGGTCCTCGCCCTGGTGGCGGCGGCCCGGCGCGCGGGCTACCGCTGACGCCGGTGACGGCACTTCAGATTCGGCCCGAATAGGCCCTGACCAGGCATTTTGATCACACCTTGGCACGGACTTTACCGTTTCTTGGTGCTTCATGTACTGTTCTTGGTGCGGAGGGGAGTACTCCCGATCGCGGCGTTCCCGTCAGTACGGACTGTGACCGGTCCCGGGGCGTCGGCCCGGCGCGCATCCCGCGCCCCCGGGTGGAAGAGACCTCCGGCAGCGACGACGCTGATCTATAGCCGTAGCGAACTGCCGGAGGCGCAGTGGACGTTTCATGGACTCTCTGGACGCTGACCATTCTCGGTCTCGTCGCCCTCATCTCCGTCGACTTCTTCATCGGGCGCAAGCCCCATGACGTGTCGACCAAGGAAGCCGGTATCTGGACCATCGTCTGGATCGCGCTGGCCGCGCTCTTCGGGCTCGGTCTGCTGGTCTTCGGCGAAAGCCAGGCCTCGGGCGAGTTCTTCGCCGGCTTCATCACCGAGAAGTCCCTCAGTGTGGACAACCTCTTCGTCTTCGTCCTGATCATGGCGAAGTTCTCGGTGCCCTCCCACCTCCAGCAGCGGGTGCTGCTCGTCGGTGTGCTGATCGCCCTGGTGCTGCGTGCGATCTTCATCGCGGCCGGTGCCGCGGTCATCGCCAACTTCTCGTGGATCTTCTACATCTTCGGCGCGTTCCTGATCTACACCGCCTGGAAGCTCATCCAGGAGGCCAGGGCCGACGAGGACGAGGAGGACTGGGAGGAGAACCGCCTCCTGAAGTCGATCGAGCACCGCTTCGGTGTCGCCGACCGCTACCACGGGACGAAGCTCTTCATCCAGAAGAACGGCAAGCGCGTCATGACCCCCCTCATGGTGGTCATGCTCGCCATCGGCACGACCGATGTGCTGTTCGCGCTGGACTCCATCCCGGCGATCTTCGGTCTGACCCAGGACCCGTACATCGTCTTCACCGCCAACGCCTTCGCCCTGATGGGCCTGCGTCAGCTGTACTTCCTCATCGGCGGTCTGCTGAAGAAGCTGGTCCACCTCAGCTACGGGCTCTCGGTGATCCTCGGGTTCATCGGCGTCAAGCTCGTGCTGCACGCCCTGCACGAGTCCGGGGTGCACGTCCCGGAGATCTCCATCCCGTTCTCCCTCTCCTTCATCTGCGGCGTCCTGGTGGTCACCACGATCACCAGCCTGATCGCCAACAAGAAGACGGCGGCCCGGGAGGCCGAGGAGGGGAAGAGCGACAGCGAGAACGTCACCGCGGAGAAGTAGCGCGGACCGACGGACCGACGGCCGGGGCCCCGGAAGGGGGCACCCGGCCGTCGGCCGTCGACCGTTCACCAGCCGCGCTCGCGCCACTCCGGCAGGTGGGGGCGCTCGGCGCCCAGCGTGGTGTCGTGACCGTGTCCCGGGTAGACCCACGTCTCGTCCGGCAGCCGGTCGAAGAGCTTGGTCTCCACGTCGTGGAACAGGCTCGCGAAGGCCTTGGGGTCGTTGCGCGTCTTGCCCAGGCCGCCGGGGAAGAGGCAGTCGCCGGTGAACACGTGCGGCGCCCCGTGCGGGTCGTCGTAGACCAGGGCGACGGACCCCGGGGTGTGGCCGGTCAGGTGCCGCGCGGACAGCGTGACGCGGCCCACCCGGATCGTGCCGCCGTCCTCGACGAGCTCGTCGGTGGGGACCGGGATGCCCTCGGCGTCGTACTTCCCCGCGTACGTCCGTGCCCCGGTGGCCGCCACGACCTCGCCGAGCGCCTGCCAGTGGTCGGGGTGGCGGTGCGTCGTGACGACGGAGGCGATGCCGTCCGGGCCGATCAGCCGGAGCAGGGTCCCGGCCTCGTCCGCCGCGTCGATCAGGAGCTGCTCGCCGGTGGCCCGGCAGCGCAGCAGGTACGCGTTGTTGTTCATCGGACCGACGGCGACCTTGGAGATCATCAGATCCGTCAGTTCGTGCACATCCGCAGGGCCGCCGACCCTGACCGTTCCGCTGTACGTCATGTGACGCAGCCTATAGCGGGGGCAGTGCGGGAAGGCTGCCGCCTTCGGCGGTGAGAGCCGAGCCGTCGCGGCGTCCGCTGAGCCAGCCGAGGATGCCGGGCGCCGTGCCCCGGACGGTGACCGGAGCGCCCTCGGCGCCCCCGCCCGTGGTCCACAGACGGCCGTCCGGGGTGACTGCGGTCGTGGCGACCACGGCGGGGTGCCCGGCGAACCGCTCGGCCAGGAAGTCGTTCTCCCGGGTCACGAAATCCTCGGGAAGGTCCTCCAGCTCGTAGCCCACCCCGAGGTCGACGTGGTGCAGCTCGACCTCGGCCAGGCGGCGGAAGGGGATCCGGGACGCGGAGTCCGTCACCCCGTTGCGCAACGTGACCGTGCGCGACCAGTCGGCGGGTGCCTCGGCCGCGGAGAGGAGGGCGTCCCTGCTCGTACGCAGGTCGGCGAGGTGTCCGGCCAGGGGCCGGGGCGCGTCACGCTCGATGTCGGCGTCCCGGGTTTCGCTGTTCGCGTACATCGGGAGTCCCCGGAGAACATTTACGAGGGCGTCGGCGTTACGTGACAGGTGGGCAAGAACATGGCCGCGGCTCCAGCCCGGCAGGAGCGACGGCTCGGCAACGGCGCCGTCGTCCAGCTTGCCCATGGCACTGAGCAGTCGATCGGTCGCTTCACGTACAGCTTCCAGGTCGTGCGCATGATCAGTCATGGGCCGAGCGTAGCCCCCGCCACCCATTCGGGTGATGGAGTCTTCGGCCGACGTTAAATCGAATGCGCGTGCTATACGCTCGGAGTCGAAAGCTTCGTACATCGCTGTGGCGCCCCCCATACCCTGGGACAGGGGCTCAGTTCCCCCACTTCTCTCCAGAAAGGTGCGGACCGGCGTGGCCGACCGTCTCATCGTCCGTGGCGCGCGCGAGCACAACCTGAAGAACGTCTCGCTCGATCTCCCCCGTGACTCCCTCATCGTCTTCACCGGGCTCTCCGGATCGGGCAAGTCCTCGCTCGCGTTCGACACGATCTTCGCCGAGGGGCAGCGGCGCTACGTGGAGTCGCTCTCCTCGTACGCCCGGCAGTTCCTCGGCCAGATGGACAAGCCGGACGTGGACTTCATCGAAGGCCTCTCGCCCGCCGTCTCCATCGACCAGAAGTCGACCTCGCGCAACCCGCGCTCGACGGTCGGCACCATCACCGAGGTCTACGACTACCTCCGGCTGCTCTTCGCCAGGATCGGCAAGCCGCACTGTCCCGAGTGCTCCAGGCCCATCGCGCGCCAGTCGCCGCAGGCCATCGTCGACAAGGTGCTCGGCCTGCCCGAGGGCAGCCGCTTCCAGGTCCTCTCCCCGCTCGTCCGCGAGCGCAAGGGAGAGTTCGTCGACCTCTTCGCCGACCTCCAGACCAAGGGCTACAGCAGGGCCCGGGTCGACGGGGAGACGATCCAGCTCTCCGAGCCCCCCACGCTGAAGAAGCAGGAGAAGCACACCATCGAGGTGGTCATCGACCGCCTCACGGTGAAGGAGGGCGCCAAGCGCCGGCTGACCGACTCCGTCGAGACGGCGCTGGGTCTCTCCGGCGGGATGGTCGTGCTCGACTTCGTCGACCTCGAGGCGGACGACCCCGAGCGTGAGCGGATGTACTCCGAGCACCTCTACTGCCCGTACGACGACCTCTCCTTCGAGGAGCTGGAGCCCCGCTCCTTCTCCTTCAACTCCCCGTTCGGCGCCTGCCCCGACTGCACGGGCATCGGTACGCGCATGGAGGTCGACCCGGAGCTGATCGTCCCGGACGAGGAGAAGTCCCTGGACGAGGGCGCGATCCACCCCTGGTCGCACGGGCACACCAAGGAGTACTTCGGGCGCCAGATCAACGCCCTGGCCGACGCCCTCGGATTCCGTACGGACATCCCTTGGGCCGGCCTGCCGCAGCGCGCCAGGAAGGCACTGCTCCACGGGCACAAGATCCAGACCGAGGTCCGCTACCGCAACAGGTACGGGCGCGAGCGCGCCTACACCACCCCGCGCTTCGAGGGCGCCGTCCAGTTCGTCAAGCGGCGGCACTCCGAGGCCGAGAGCGACTCCAGCCGGGAGCGCTTCGAGGGGTACATGCGTGAGGTGGCCTGCCCCACCTGCGAGGGCACCCGGCTCAAGCCGCTGGTCCTCGCGGTGACGGTGGTGGAGAAGTCCATCGCCGAGGTCGCCGCGATGTCGATCAGCGAGTGCGCCGAGTTCCTCGGCCGCCTCAAGCTGAACGCCCGGGACAAGAAGATCGCCGAGCGGGTCCTCAAGGAGGTCAACGAGCGGCTGAAGTTCCTCGTGGACGTCGGCCTGGACTACCTCTCGCTGAACCGCGCCGCGGGCACCCTGTCCGGCGGCGAGGCCCAGCGCATCCGGCTGGCCACCCAGATCGGTTCCGGGCTCGTCGGTGTGCTGTACGTGCTGGACGAGCCGTCCATCGGCCTGCACCAGCGCGACAACCACCGGCTGATCGAGACCCTGGTGCGGCTCCGGGACATGGGCAACACGCTCATCGTCGTCGAGCACGACGAGGACACCATCAAGGTCGCCGACTGGGTCGTCGACATCGGCCCCGGTGCGGGTGAGCACGGCGGCAAGGTCGTCCACTCCGGCTCGCTCGAGGAGCTGCTCGGCAACAAGGAGTCCATCACCGGGCAGTACCTCTCGGGCAAGCGGGCGATCGAGCTGCCGGACGTCCGGCGCCCCGTCGACCCGAAGCGCCGGCTCACGGTGCACGGTGCCCGGGAGAACAACCTCCAGGACATCGACGTCTCCTTCCCGCTCGGTGTGCTCACGGCCGTCACCGGAGTCTCCGGCTCGGGGAAGTCGACCCTGGTCAACGACATCCTCTACACCCACCTGGCGCGCGAGCTCAACGGCGCCAAGTCGGTCCCCGGACGGCACACCCGCGTCGACGGCGACGACCTCGTCGACAAGGTCGTCCATGTCGACCAGTCGCCGATCGGGCGGACACCCCGGTCCAACCCGGCGACGTACACGGGCGTCTTCGACCACGTCCGCAGGCTGTTCGCGGAGACGATGGAGGCGAAGGTCCGCGGCTACCTGCCGGGCCGCTTCTCCTTCAACGTCAAGGGCGGCCGCTGCGAGAACTGCTCCGGCGACGGCACGATCAAGATCGAGATGAACTTCCTGCCCGACGTGTACGTCCCGTGCGAGGTCTGCCACGGCGCGCGCTACAACCGGGAGACGCTGGAGGTCCACTACAAGGGCAAGTCCATCGCCGAGGTGCTGGACATGCCGATCGAGGAGGGTCTCGACTTCTTCGAGGCCGTCCCGACGATCGCCCGCCACCTCCGCACGCTCAACGAGGTGGGCCTCGGATACGTCAGGCTCGGCCAGTCCGCGCCGACGCTCTCCGGCGGTGAGGCGCAGCGGGTGAAGCTGGCGAGCGAGCTGCAGAAGCGCTCCACCGGCCGCACGGTCTACGTCCTGGACGAGCCCACGACCGGTCTGCACTTCGAGGACATCAGCAAGCTGATCTCGGTGCTGTCGGGCCTGGTCGACAAGGGCAACACGGTGATCGTCATCGAGCACAACCTCGATGTCGTCAAGACCGCGGACTGGGTCGTCGACATGGGCCCCGAGGGCGGCAACGGCGGCGGTCTCGTCGTCGCCGAGGGCACCCCGGAGCACATCGCCTCGGTGCCGGCCAGCCACACCGGGAAGTTCCTCCAGGAGATCCTGGGCGCGGACCGGATCGGTGAGGCGGCGGTGCCCGCTGCCCGCAAGGCGCGTAAGGCGCCCGCGAAGAAGGCCGTCGCCGCGAAGGCGCCCACGGCCCGCAGGACGGCCACGGCCAGGACGGCAGGAAAGGCCGCGGCGGCCGAGCCTGCGACGAAGGCGAAGAAGGCGGCCCGCACGCGGAAGGCCTGACAGCAGGACGGACGTGGCGGCCCGGTGCGCGGGGCCGCCCCGTCCGCCGCGGGGGCTGTCCCTTCCCGGCGGCGCGCCTCCGGAGAGGAACAGCGCAGTCGTCGTCGTTCCCCCGGCGGCGTACTCCCCGGGGCCGGTCGACGGCCCGGCGTTCTCCGCCGGTATCGTCGGGTCTGTCGCCCATGCCCTCCGGTGCGGCCCGTGCCCCACGTCCGTGGCACCCGGTGCCCCGGACGGTGACGGCGGCTCTCTGTCCCTCCAGCCCCCGTGGAGACCGCATGTCCGGCCTGCCCGCCGCCCGCCGTACCGTCCTGAAGGGCGCCGCTCTCGCCGGAGCCGCCGGGCTCGGAGCGGCGGCCTGCTCGACCGAGTCGAAGCTCGGCCACGCCCGGACGCCCACGCCCACCGCACCCGTGGAGCTCGGTGCCGCGGACGAGGTCCCGGTCGGCGGGGCCAAGCTCTACCGGGAGCAGCGGGTCGTCGTGAGCTGCCCGGCCGCCGGTCAGTACAAGGCGTTCAGCGCCCAGTGCACCCACGCCGGCTGCCTCCTCGACAAGGTCGAGGAGAACGAGGGCAACTGCCCCTGCCACGGGAGCCGCTTCGACGTGACCACGGGCAAGGCGGTACAGGGACCGGCCACCGTGCCGCTTCCCTCCGTCCCGGTGAAGCTCGAGAACGGCAAGCTCGTCGCCGGTCCCGGGGCCTGAACCCCACCGGGGCACCGGGGCCCGGCGGAGAAGTCCGTCACCGGCCCCGGGGGGCCCGGAGATCCCGCTCTGTCACCGCCCGCCAGTAGGGTGTGAGACATGGCAGACCCCTCCAGCTACCGCCCCAAGCCGGGACAGATCCCCGACTCCCCGGGGGTCTACAAGTTCCGCGACGAGCACCGCCGGGTGATCTACGTCGGGAAGGCCAAGAACCTCCGCCAGCGCCTGGCCAACTACTTCCAGGACCTCGCCGGGCTGCACCCGCGCACCCGCACGATGGTCACCACGGCCGCCTCCGTGGAGTGGACCGTGGTCTCCACCGAGGTCGAGGCGCTCCAGCTGGAGTACTCCTGGATCAAGGAGTTCGACCCCCGGTTCAACGTCAAGTACCGCGACGACAAGAGCTATCCCTACCTCGCGGTCACGCTCAACGAGGATTTCCCGCGCGTCCAGGTCATGCGCGGCGCCAAGAAGAAGGGCGTGCGCTACTTCGGCCCGTACGGGCATGCCTGGGCGATCCGCGAGACCGTCGACCTGATGCTCCGGGTCTTCCCCGTGCGCACCTGCTCCGCGGGCGTCTTCAAGAACGCCGAACGGACCGGCCGGCCCTGCCTCCTCGGCTACATCGGCAAGTGCTCCGCCCCCTGCGTCGGACGGGTCACCCCGGAGGAACACCGGGATCTCGCCGAGGACTTCTGCGACTTCATGGCGGGCCGCACCGGGACGTACATCCGCCGCCTGGAGAAGGACATGGTGCAGGCGGCCGAGGAGATGGAGTACGAGCGGGCGGCGCGGCTGCGGGACGACGCGGAGGCGCTCAGGCGGGCCATGGAGAAGAGCGCCGTCGTCCTGGCCGACGCCACGGACGCCGACCTGATCGCCGTCGCCGAGGACGAGCTGGAGGCGGCGGTCCAGATCTTCCACGTCCGTGGCGGACGGGTGCGGGGCCAGCGCGGCTGGGTCACCGACAAGGTCGAGGCCGTGGACACGGCAGGCCTGGTCGAGCACGCGCTCCAGCAGCTGTACGGGGAGGAGTCGGGCGACTCCGTCCCCAAGGAGGTGCTGGTGCCTGCCCTTCCCGAGGATCCCGAGGCCGTGTCCCAGTGGCTCGCGGACCGCAGGGGATCCCAGGTCAGCCTCCGCATCCCGCAGCGGGGCGACAAGAAGGACCTGATGGTCACGGTCCAGCGCAACGCCCAGCAGGCGCTGGGGCTCCACAAGACCAAGCGCGCCTCGGACCTCACGACACGCTCCCGCGCCCTGGAGGAGATCGCCGAGGCACTCGGCCTCGACACCGCGCCGCTGCGCGTCGAGTGCTTCGACATCTCGCACCTCCAGGGCGACGACGTCGTCGCGTCCATGGTGGTCTTCGAGGACGGCCTCGCACGCAAGAGCGAGTACCGCCGCTTCCAGATCAAGGGCTTCGAGGGCCAGGACGACGTCCGCTCGATGCACGAGGTCATCGGGCGCCGCTTCAAGCGCTACCTCCAGGAGAAGGAGCGCACGGGGGAGTGGGAGGAGACCCCGGCGCCCACGGGCCCCGTGCCGGCCCCGGCGCCCGCCGCCACCGGGGAGCCCGCGGCCGCTTCCGCCGCGCCGGCCTCCGCGGCCCTCCGGGAGGAGTCCCCGGAGGAGCCCGGGGAGAGGGCCCGCGAGGACGACGGCCGCCCCAAGCGCTTCGCCTACCCGCCGCAGCTCGTCGTCGTGGACGGCGGGCAGCCCCAGGTCGCCGCCGCCAAGCGGGCCCTGGACGAGCTGGGCATCGACGACATCGCCGTCTGCGGCCTCGCCAAGCGCCTCGAAGAGGTCTGGCTGCCCGACGACGACGACCCGGTGGTCCTGCCCCGCTCCAGCGAGGGCCTCTACCTCCTGCAGCGCATCCGGGACGAGGCCCACCGCTTCGCCATCACCTACCAGCGCGCCAAGCGGGCCAAGCGGATCCGCAGCAGCCCCCTGGACGACGTCCCCGGGCTCGGCGAGACCCGCAAGCAGGCGTTGATCAAGCATTTCGGCTCCGTGAAGAAGCTGAGGCAGGCGACAATCGAGGAGATCTGTGAGGTGCCGGGGATAGGGCGCAGGACCGCGGAATCGGTGGCCGCCGCCTTCGCCGCGGCCGCCCCGGCCGCGCCCGCCGTGAACACCGCCACAGGAGAGATCATCGACGAGGACGACGGGGGCAGCAGGACATGACCGAGCACGCGCACGAACCCAGCAGCGAACGCGGCCGAGCAGACGGAGCAGCACACGTGAGTACGGGAAGCACCACGGAGAAGGCCGAGGCCACCACGCCCGCCATTCCCGAGCTGGTGATCATCTCCGGGATGTCCGGCGCCGGGCGCAGCACCGCCGCCAAGTGTCTGGAGGACCTCGGCTGGTTCGTCGTGGACAACCTGCCGCCCGCGCTGATCCCCACCATGGTGGAGCTCGGCGCCCGGTCCCAGGGCAACGTCGCCCGGATCGCCGTCGTCGTCGACGTGCGCGGCCGGCGCTTCTTCGACAACCTCAGGGAATCCCTCGCGGACCTGGCGGCCAAGCATGTCACCCGGCGGATCGTCTTCCTGGAGTCCTCCGACGACGCCCTCGTACGCCGTTTCGAATCGGTCCGCCGCCCGCACCCGCTCCAGGGGGACGGCCGCATCGTCGACGGCATCGCGGCCGAGCGCGACCTGCTGCGTGAGCTGCGGGGCGACGCCGACCTGGTCATCGACACCTCCAGCCTCAACGTGCACGAGCTGCGGGCCAAGATGGACGCCCAGTTCGCCGGCGACGAGGAGCCGGAGCTGCGGGCGACGGTGATGTCCTTCGGCTTCAAGTACGGGCTGCCGGTCGACGCCGATCTCGTCGTCGACTGCCGCTTCCTGCCCAACCCGCACTGGGTCCCGGAACTCCGTCCCTTCACGGGCCTCAACGAGGAGGTGTCCGACTACGTCTTCGACCAGCCGGGCGCCAAGGAGTTCCTCAACCAGTACACGGAGCTGCTCCAGCTGATCGCCGCCGGCTACCGCCGCGAGGGCAAGCGGTACGTCACCATCGCCGTCGGCTGCACCGGCGGCAAGCACCGGTCCGTCGCGATGTCGGAGAAGCTGGCCGCGCGGCTGGCCACCGAAGGGATCGAGACCGTCCTCGTCCACCGGGACATGGGGCGCGAGTGACCAGTCGCCCTCTGCGTCAGCGCCGGCTGAGCAGGGCCACGGCCGCGCTCTCCGGGCGCAAGCGCGGCGCACAGCCCAAGGTCGTCGCCCTCGGCGGCGGCATGGGGCTGTCCGCCTCGCTCACTGCGCTGCGCCGGATCACCGGCGACCTCACCGCCGTGGTCACCGTCGCCGACGACGGCGGCTCCAGCGGCCGTCTCCGGGAGGAGCTCGGCGTCCTCCCGCCGGGCGACTTGCGCAAGGCGCTCGCCGCGCTCTGCGGGGACGACGAGTGGGGCCGGACCTGGGCCCAGGTCATCCAGCACCGTTTCGAGTCCAAGGGCGACCTGCACGAGCACGCGGTGGGCAATCTGCTCATCGTCGCCCTCTGGGAGCAGCTGGGCGACCACGTCCAGGCCCTGGACCTGGTCGGCAAGCTGCTCGGGGCGCACGGCAGGGTGCTGCCGATGTCCGCCGTCCCCCTGGAGCTCCAGGCGCTGGTGCGGGGGCACGACCCGTTGCGCCCCGAGGACGTCGTCACCGTGCGGGGGCAGGCGACGGTGGCGCTGACCCCCGGGGAGGTGCAGTCCGTCCACGTCGTCCCGGCCGATCCGCCGGCGGTTCCCGAAGCGGTGGCCGCGGTGCTCGACGCCGACTGGGTGGTGCTCGGTCCGGGGTCGTGGTTCTCCTCGGTGATTCCGCATCTGCTGGTGCCCGAGCTGCTCGACGCACTCGTGACCACGAAGGCCCGTAAGGTCCTCTCGCTGAACCTCGCTCCGCAGCCCGGTGAAACAGAAGGCTTCTCACCGCAGCGTCATTTGGAGGTTTTGGGACGACACGCCCCTAAACTCGCCATGGACGTGGTGCTGGCCGACGAGGCCGCCGTGCCCGACCGCGAGTCCCTCGCCGACGCCGCAGAGCGGCTCGGAGCCGCGGTCGAGCTGGCCCCCGTGGCCTCACCCGACGGCGTTCCGATTCATGATCCGGAGCTGTTGGCCGCCGCGTACGACCGTATTTTTCGGATGCATGGAAGGATCGGCCCATGGCGATGACGCCAGCGGTGAAGGACGAAGTTTCTCGGCTTCCCGTGACCCGGACCTGCTGCAGAAAGGCAGAGGTCTCGGCGATTCTCCGGTTCGCGGGCGGGCTGCACCTGGTGAGCGGCCGGATCGTGATCGAGGCCGAGCTGGACACGGCGATGGCCGCCCGCCGGCTCAAGCGGGACATCCTCGAGATCTTCGGGCACAGCTCGGAGCTGATCGTGATGGCGCCCGGCGGGCTCCGCCGGGGCTCGCGCTACGTCGTACGCGTCGTGGCGGGCGGTGACCAGCTGGCGCGCCAGACCGGCCTGGTGGACGGCCGCGGCCGCCCCATCCGCGGCCTGCCCCCGCAGGTGGTCTCGGGGGCCACCTGCGATGCGGAGGCGGCCTGGAGGGGCGCCTTCCTGGCCCACGGCTCGCTCACCGAGCCCGGCCGCTCCTCCTCGCTCGAGGTGACCTGCCCCGGTCCCGAGGCGGCTCTCGCCCTCGTCGGTGCCGCCCGCAGGCTCTCCATCGCGGCGAAGGCCCGGGAGGTGCGCGGGGTCGACCGTGTCGTCGTGCGCGACGGAGACGCCATCGGGGCCCTGCTGACCCGCCTCGGCGCCCATGAGTCGGTGCTGGCCTGGGAGGAGCGCCGTATGCGGCGCGAGGTCCGCGCGACGGCGAACCGGCTCGCCAACTTCGACGACGCCAACCTCCGCCGCTCCGCCCGTGCCGCGGTGGCGGCGGGCGCCCGGGTGGGCCGCGCGCTGGAGATCCTGGGCGAGGAGGTCCCGGAGCACCTCGCGGCTGCCGGGAGGCTGCGCATGGAGCACAAGCAGGCCTCCCTGGAGGAGCTGGGAGCGCTCGCCGACCCGCCGCTGACCAAGGACGCGGTCGCGGGCAGGATCAGGCGCCTGCTGGCGATGGCCGACAAGCGCGCCCAGGACCTGGGTATCCCCGGTACGGAGTCGACCCTCAGCGAGGAGCTGGCCGACGGCCTCGTGGGCTGAGAACAGAGAACCGCGCAGAGCCCCGGCCCCGCCCTCCGGCGCGGCCGGGGCTCTGCCGTCGTCCGCCCCCGCACGCAGCCTGTCGTCCGCCCCCGCACGCAGCCTGTCGTCCGCCCCCGCACGCAGCCTGTCGTCCGTCGTCCGCCGCCGCGCCACGCTGCCTGTCGTCCGTCGCCCCCGCCATGCTGCCCGTCGCCCCCTGCCATACCGCCCGTGCCTCCCTCGCCGGGCTGCCCGTCGCCCCCGCCACGGCCTTCCGGGCCCCGCCGCCGGGCTCCGGAAGCAGCCGCGCCGGCCGACGGAATGTTCGCGCCGGGGACGCCGGCCATTCCTGAATTGGCCGAGGAGTGTTTTCGGAATAGTTCGAGTGCGACCCCGCACGAATGAGCGGTGCGGGCTTCCGTAGTTCCGTGCCCGCGCGCCCGGAAATACGCGGACGGCCCGGCACTTTCATCGATTGAGTGCTACTCCGCACAATTGAGCGCACCTCCTCGCGATGTCCCGCGTAAGCGCTCCGGATGCGCATCGCGGGGGTTGCCGGCCAGGTCCGTCCATGGACGGAACGGCGAGAACCGAGTCCGTGCCGGTGACGCGCGGTGACGTCGCCCCGGCAGGGGCCGGGTCCCGCCCCTTCCCCGCAAGGGGGGCGGCCGTGGCGCGTGTTGACGCTTGGTGACCGCGGGGTGCGCGGTCGGCGTTCCCGCGGTGCGGCCCGGCCGGAATCCCCTGCTCCTACTCGGGAGTAAGGGCATCCCTCTTCGTACCGCGCCTCTCGATGTCACTCCGGGGGCTTCGGAGAGGTAGGGTCGGAGGCGGTCGGGGACATCCCTAATAAAACTCGCCGGCATCGAAACCGGCGTTCCTAACGAGGAGATCGGTTCGTGACGATCCGCGTAGGCATCAACGGCTTTGGCCGCATCGGTCGTAACTACTTCCGCGCGCTGCTGGAGCAGGGTGCGGACATCGAGATCGTGGCTGTCAACGACCTGGGTGACACTGCGACCACGGCTCACCTGCTGAAGTACGACACCATTCTGGGTCGTCTCAAGGCCGAGGTCAGCCACACCGCCGACACCATCACCGTCGACGGTCACACCATCAAGGTGCTCTCCGAGCGCAACCCGGCCGACATCCCCTGGGGTGAGCTGGGCGTCGACATCGTCATCGAGTCGACCGGCATCTTCACCAAGAAGGCCGACGCCGCGAAGCACATCGCCGGTGGCGCCAAGAAGGTCCTCATCTCGGCTCCGGCCAAGGACGAGGACATCACCATCGTGATGGGCGTCAACCAGGACAAGTACGACGCGGCCAACCACCACGTCATCTCCAACGCTTCCTGCACCACCAACTGTGTGGCGCCGATGGCCAAGGTTCTCGACGAGAACTTCGGCATCGTCAAGGGCCTGATGACGACGGTCCACGCGTACACGAACGACCAGCGCATCCTGGACTTCCCGCACTCGGACCTGCGCCGCGCCCGCGCCGCCGCCGAGAACATCATCCCGACCACGACGGGCGCCGCCAAGGCGACCGCCCTGGTCCTCCCGCAGCTCAAGGGCAAGCTCGACGGCATCGCGATGCGCGTCCCGGTCCCGACCGGCTCCGCCACCGACCTCGTCGTGACGCTCCAGCGCGAGGTCACCAAGGACGAGGTCAACGCCGCGTTCAAGAAGGCGTCCGACGACGGCGACCTCAAGGGCTTCCTGACCTACACCGAGGACCCGATCGTGTCCTCGGACATCGTCGGCGACCCGTCGTCCTGCACCTTCGACTCCTCCCTGACCATGGTCCAGGAGGGCAACTCGGTGAAGATCCTCGGCTGGTACGACAACGAGTGGGGCTACTCCAACCGCCTCGTCGACCTGACCGTCTTCGTCGGCGGCCAGCTCTGATCCTAGGATCGGCAGGCATCCAGGTGTGATGTGAGGGGCTCGGACGGCGCGACGGGGCGCCGTCCGAGCCCCCTCGCATGCTCATCCGTCCTTCCAAGGAGTATGGGAACAGATGAAGACGATCGACGAACTTCTCGCCGAAGGGGTCGCGGGCAAGCGGGTATTCGTCCGCGCCGACCTCAATGTGCCGCTGGACGGCACCACGATCACCGACGACGGCCGCATCCGCGCCGTACGGCCGACGGTCGCCCGGCTCGCCGACGCCGGCGCCCGGGTCGTCGTCGCCTCGCACCTCGGCCGCCCCAAGGGGGCCCCTGACCCGGCCTTCTCGCTGGCCCCGGCCGCCGCCCGCCTGGGTGAACTGCTCGGCAGCGAGGTCGCCTTCGCGACCGACACCGTCGGCGAGTCCGCCCGCGCCACGGTCGCCGGCCTCACCGACGGCCAGGTCGCCGTCATCGAGAACCTCCGCTTCAACGCCGGTGAGACGTCGAAGGACGACGCCGAGCGCGGCGCCTTCGCCGACCGGCTCGCCGAGCTCGCCGACGTGTACGTGGGCGACGGCTTCGGTGCCGTCCACCGCAAGCACGCCTCGGTCTTCGACCTCCCGGCCCGGCTGCCGCACGCGGCCGGCGGCCTGATCGCCACCGAGGTCGGCGTCCTGAAGAAGCTCACCGAGGACGTCGCGCGCCCGTACGCCGTGGTCCTCGGCGGTGCCAAGGTCTCCGACAAGCTGGGGGTCATCGACCACCTGCTGGAGAAGGCCGACCGCATCCTGATCGGCGGCGGCATGGCGTACACCTTCCTCAAGGCCAAGGGGTACGAGGTCGGCATCTCCCTGCTCCAGGAGGACCAGGTCCCGGCCGTCCAGGGCTACCTCAAGCGGGCCGAGGAGCTCGGCGTGGAGTTCGTGCTCCCCGTCGACGTCCTCGTCGCGGGCGAGTTCCCGGACCTGAAGACCAAGGCCCCGGCCAACCCCACCACGGTTGCCGCCGACGCCATCCCGGCCGACCAGGAGGGCCTGGACATCGGCCCCGAGACCCGCAAGCTGTACGCAGCGAAGCTCGCCGACGCGGCCACCGTCTTCTGGAACGGTCCGATGGGCGTCTTCGAGCACCCCGACTACGCCGAGGGCACCAAGGCGGTCGCCCAGGCCCTCGTCGACTCCCCGGCCTTCAGCGTCGTCGGAGGCGGGGACTCCGCCGCCGCCGTACGCATCCTGGGCTTCGACGAGAACGCATTCGGCCACATCTCGACCGGTGGCGGCGCCAGCCTCGAATACCTCGAGGGCAAGACGCTTCCCGGCCTCGCCGCACTGGAGGACTGACCTTTCATGACCACCCGCACCCCGCTCATGGCGGGCAACTGGAAGATGAACCTCAACCACCTCGAGGCCATCGCGCACGTCCAGAAGCTCGCCTTCGCCCTGGCCGACAAGGACTACGACGCGGTCGAGGTCGCCGTCCTGCCCCCCTTCACGGACCTGCGGTCCGTGCAGACGCTGGTCGACGGCGACAAGCTGAAGATCAAGTACGGCGCCCAGGACATCTCCGCGCAGGACTCCGGCGCGTACACCGGTGAGATCTCCGGCCCGATGCTCGCCAAGCTGAAGTGCACCTTCGTCGCCGTCGGTCACAGCGAGCGCCGCCAGTACCACGGCGAGAACGACGAGATCTGCAACGCCAAGGTGAAGGCCGCCTACAAGCACGGCCTGACCCCGATCCTCTGCGTCGGCGAGGGACTGGACGTCCGCAAGGCCGGTGACCAGGTCTCCTACACGCTGGCGCAGCTCGACGGCGCGCTCAAGGACATCCCGGCCGAGCAGGCCGAGTCCATCGTGATCGCCTACGAGCCGGTCTGGGCCATCGGCACCGGTGAGGTCGCGACCCCCGAGGACGCCCAGGAGGTCTGCGGCGCGATCCGCCGCCGGCTCGCCGAGCTCTACTCGCAGGAGCTCGCCGACGCCGTCCGCATCCAGTACGGCGGTTCGGTCAAGTCCGGCAACGTCGCGGCCATCATGGCGCAGCCCGACGTGGACGGCGCCCTGATCGGCGGCGCCGCGCTGGACGCCGACGAGTTCGTCAAGATCGTCCGCTTCCGCGACCAGTAGGATCGTCCGCTTCCGCGACCGGTGAGTATGCGGTGGCGCCGATCCGTCGTACCCTTGCGGGGGCCAGGGGGGTGTATCCCCCGGGCCCCCGCTGTTCGTACATGCAGTCCTAGGAATTCCGGAAAGTAGGGACCAGCCGTGGTTTTGGCGTTCGAGATCGCCCTGATCGTCTTCAGCCTGCTGCTGATGCTGCTGGTGCTGATGCACAAGGGAAAGGGCGGCGGTCTGTCCGACATGTTCGGTGGCGGGATGCAGTCGTCCGTCGGCGGCTCGTCGGTCGCCGAGCGGAACCTCGACCGCATCACCGTCGTGGTCGGTCTGGCCTGGTTCGCGTGCATCGTCGTCCTGGCTCTGCTCATCAAGCTGGACAGCTGACCCCGCGTCCGCGTATCCCGGTGAGGGTGTAACTCCTTTCACTGGACGCGCGTTGGGCCTTACGTAGACTGGGGCATCTTCGAGCACCATCACGCAGGGAGTTACGACCGTGGCAAGTGGCAACGCGATCCGGGGAAGCCGGGTCGGAGCGGGGCCGATGGGGGAGGCCGAGCGAGGCGAGTCGGCGCCGCGCCTCCGCATCTCCTTCTGGTGCTCGAACGGGCACGAGACGCAGCCGAGCTTCGCCCATGACGCGCAGGTACCGGAGACCTGGGACTGCCCGCGCTGCGGCTTCCCGGCCGGACAGGACAAGGACAGTCCGCCGGCTCCGCCCCGCACCGAGCCGTACAAGACCCACCTCGCGTACGTGCGAGAGCGGCGCAGCGACGCGGACGGCGAGGCGATCCTCGCCGAGGCCCTCGCGAAACTCCGCGGCGAGATCTAGACGTTGTTCACCGGCCGGTCACCCTCTGGGTGCCCGGCCGGAATCCGTATGCCCCCTCGCAGCCCGCCGTTGCCCCGCAGCACCCTCCAGATCAATTAGGTTGGAGGGGCAGCGGGGAAGGTTGCAGGTACGAGAAGAAGTGGGCGATTTCCGGGATGAACGCACAAAGCCGAACCAAGCTGAACCAGACGCCCGAGTGGGCGGCTCTCGGCAAGCACCGTGAGGAGTTCGGCGACACCCATCTGCGCCGGCTGTTCGCCGACGCGCCGGACCGCGGGACGGCGTACACCCTCCGGGTCGGCGACCTCCACATCGACTACTCCAAGCACCTGGTCACCGACGAGACCCTTCGTCTGCTGCGTGACCTCGCGGACGCCACCGGAGTGGCCGGGCTGCGGGACGCGATGTTCCGCGGCGAGAAGATCAACACCACCGAGGACCGCGCCGTCCTGCACACCGCGCTGCGGGCCCCCCGCGACGCGGTGATCGAGGTCGACGGCGAGAACGTCGTGCCGGCCGTGCACGCCGTCCTGGACCGGATGGCGTCCTTCGCCGACCGGGTCAGGGCCGGGGAGTGGACCGGGCACACCGGCAAGCCGGTCAAGAACATCGTGAACATCGGCATCGGCGGCTCCGACCTCGGACCGGCCATGGCCTACGAGGTGCTGCGCTCCTTCACGGACCGCTCGCTCACCGTCCGCTTCGTGTCCAACGTCGACGGCGCCGACCTCCACGAGGCCGTGCACGACCTGGACCCGGCCGAGACGCTCTTCATCGTCGCGTCCAAGACCTTCACGACGATCGAGACCATCACCAACGCCACCTCCGCCCGTGACTGGCTCCTCACCGGCCTGAGGGCGGGTCAGGAGGCCGTCGCCAAGCACTTCGTGGCGCTCTCGACCAACGCCGGCAAGGTCACGGACTTCGGCATCGACACGGCCAACATGTTCGAGTTCTGGGACTGGGTCGGCGGCCGCTACTCCTACGACTCGGCGATCGGCCTCTCGCTGATGATCGCCATCGGACCCGAGCGCTTCCGCGAGATGCTCGACGGCTTCCACCTCGTCGACGAGCACTTCCGCACCGCCCCCGCCGAGGAGAACGCCCCGCTGCTGCTGGGCCTCCTGGGCGTCTGGTACGGCCAGTTCTTCGGCGCCCAGTCCCACGCGGTCCTGCCCTACAGCCACTATCTGTCCAAGTTCACCGCCTACTTGCAGCAGCTGGACATGGAGTCCAACGGCAAGTCCGTGGACCGCGACGGCAATCCGGTCGAGTGGGAGACGGGCCCGGTCGTCTGGGGCACCCCCGGAACCAACGGGCAGCACGCCTACTACCAGCTGATCCACCAGGGCACGAAGGTCATCCCGGCCGACTTCATCGGCTTCGCCTCGCCGGTCCAGGACCTGCTGCCCGGACTGATCGCGCAGCACGACCTGCTGATGGCCAACTTCTTCGCCCAGACCCAGGCCCTCGCCTTCGGCAAGACGCCGGACGAGGTCCGCTCGGAAGGCGTCGCGGAGGAGCTCGTGCCGCACAAGACGTTCCTCGGCAACCACCCGACGACGACGATCCTCGCCGACCGCCTCACCCCGTCGGTGCTCGGTCAGCTCATCGCGCTCTACGAGCACAAGGTCTTCGTCCAGGGCGCCGTCTGGAACATCGATTCCTTCGACCAGTGGGGCGTCGAGCTGGGCAAGGTCCTCGCCAAGAAGATCGAGCCCGTCCTGACCGAGGGCACCGGAGGGGAGCAGCTGGACAGCTCCACCGCCGCGCTCGTCTCGACGTACCGGTCGCTGCGCGGCCGCTGAGCGATGACCGCGGGGGAGGGGACGATACGGCTGCGGCCGCCGCGCGACGCGCCGGCCCGCAGGGCCGTCGGCTGGTGGCGGGCCCGGTGTCTGCTGCTGACGGCGGCACCGGGTGCGGTCCTGGGCCTGCTGGGGGCGCTCATCGCCCCCGCCAGGTTCTGGCTGCTGTCCGCGGCGGCCGTGGTGGCGGCCGCCGGGCTCCTGTGCGCCGTCGTCCTCCCCCCGTGGTGGTTCCGCACCCACCGCTGGGAGGTCACCGAGGAGGCTGTCTACGTCAGCACCGGCCTCCTCCTGCGGGAGTGGCGGATCGCGCCGATGTCCCGCATCCAGACCGTCGACACCGTGCGCGGCCCCCTGGAACAGCTCTTCGGACTGGCCACGGTCACCGTCACCACCGCCTCCGCCAAGGGCGCCCTGCGGATCGAAGGGCTGGCCCACAGGACGGCGGCCGAGCTCGCGGAGCGGCTGACCCGCATCACCCAGGACACCCCCGGGGACGCCACGTGAGCACCGCCGCCGACAGCGGCCCCGGCTGGCGGCGGCTCCACCCCCGCACGGTCCTGGTCACCGCGCTGGTCGTGGCGGGGGTCGCGGCCGGCGCAGCCGTGCCGGTCACCGTGGCCCTCGCCGCCCCGGTCGGGTACGCGCGGGCGGTCGGCTGGGTACTGGCCGGAGCGGCCCTCCTGATCGGCTGCGCGGCCGGCGGCGACTACGTGCGGTGGAAGCGCACCCGCTACCGGATCGGCGCCGAGCGCGTCGATCTGCACAGCGGACTCCTCCTGGTGAAGCGCCGTTCGCTCGCCCGCGAGCGGATCCGCAGCGTCGACCTCACCGCGCACCCCCTGCTGCGGGTCCTGGGGCTGGTCACCGTCCGCATCGGCACCGGCGAGCACACCGGCGGCGACTCCGCCCTGGAGCTCGACCCCGTCTCCCGGGCGGAGGGCGAGAGGCTGCGAAGGGACCTCCTCGACCGCGGTGCCACGACGGCCAGGGGCGCGCACCGTGAGGGCGAGCTGGCCACCCTCGACCCCCGCTGGATCCGCTACGCACCGGTCTCCTTCGTGGCACCCGCGCTCGCCGGCGCGGCGGTCGGCGGGGTGCTGCAGGTCAGCGACTGGGTCGGCGCGCAGGGCGAGGTCGTCGACTGGGTCGCCGACCGCTTCCGGGACACCCCGCTGGTCTGGGCGATCACCGTCCTCGTCCTGGCCGCGCTGGTCGCCGGTGTCGTCGGAGCACTGGGGCTCTGGATCGAGATGTGGTGGAACTACCGCCTGGAACGCGAGCCGGGCGGCACCCTGCGGGTCAGGCGCGGCCTCCTGACCGCGCGCTCCCTCTCCGTCGAGGAGCGGCGCCTGAGAGGCGTGGACCTGGTCGAGCCGCTGGGCGTCCGGCTGCTGGGCGCCGCCCGGGTGGACGCGATCACCACCGGGCTCGCCAAGGACGAGGAGTCGCGGGGTGCCGAGCACGACACCCTGCTGCCGGTCGCCCCCCGGGCACTGGCCGACACGATCGCCGCCGAGGTGCTGCGGGAGACGGCCGCCCCGACCGGCGCACCCCTGAGGGCCCATCCCCGCGCGGCCCGGGGCCGGCGGCTGCGCCGTGCCCTCCTCGTGACGCTGCTGCCCGTGCTGGTCCAGGCCGTCCTGGGCGTCCTGCTCACCCCGGTGCTGTGGTGGACGGCGCTGGCCTGCGGCGTGGTGACCGTGCCCGTCGGGGTGCTCCTGGCCCTCGACGCGTACCGGTCGCTGGGGCACACACTCAGCGGCGGCTACCTCGTGACCCGCTCCGGCAGCGTCCGTCGCTCCACGGCGGCCCTCCAGCGGGCCGGCGTCGTCGGCTGGACGGTGAAGCAGTCCTTCTTCCAGCGGCGGGCCGGGCTGCTGAGCGTCACCGCCACGACGGCCGCGGGAGGCGGTGCCTACACGGCCCACGACACCGGCGCCTCCGAGGGGCTCGCCTTCGCCGCGGAGGCGGTCCCGGGGCTGCTGGAGCCCTTCCTCGAACGCGACTGAGCCCGTGACAACGGGCTGCCGACACGGCAGAGGCCCGGCCCGCTCCGAGGAGCGGGCCGGGCCTCTCGCGTTTCCGCTACGCCGAGGCGGGCGGATAGAGCGCGCGCGGCAGCTTCGACGCCGCCGCCGCGTCCAGCAGCCAGAGCGTGCGGCTGCGGCCGTACGCTCCCGCCGCCGGGGCCTGGATCTCCCCGGCACCCGACAGCGCGATCTCCGCCGCCTGAGCCTTGTCCTCGCCCGCGGCCAGCAGCCACACCTCACGAGCCGCCCGGATGGCCGGCAGCGTGAGCGAGACGCGGGTGGGCGGCGGCTTGGGGGCGCCGTGCACACCGACGACGGTGCGCTCGGTCTCCCGCACCGCGGGCAGTTCGGGGAAGAGCGACGCGACGTGGGTGTCCGGGCCTACGCCCAGCATCAGCACGTCGAACGCCGGTACGGACCCGTGGTCCTCGGGTCCTGCGGCGGCGGCGAGCTCCGTCGCGTACCCCGCTGCGGCTGCGTCGGCGTCGCCGCCGTACGGCCCGTCCGACGCGGGCATCGCGTGGACCCGGGAGGGGTCCAGCGCCACCCTGTCCAGCAGGGCCTCGCGGGCCTGCGTGACGTTGCGCTCGGGGTCGCCCTCGGGGAGGAACCGCTCGTCGCCCCACCAGAGGTCGAGCCGCGACCAGTCGATCGCGTCCCGCGCGGGTGACCCGGCGAGCGCGGCCAGCAGGCCGTTGCCGTTGCGCCCGCCGGTGAGGACCACCGAGGCGGAGCCCCGGGCGGCCTGGGCGTCCACGATCTTCGTGATCAGCCTGGCCGCCGCGGCCTGGGCCATCAGCTCCTTGTCGCGGTGCACGACGAGCTGCGGAGTGCTCACTTCGACGCCGCCTTCTTGGCAGCCGCCTTCTTCGCGGCAGGGGCGGCGGAACCCGTGGGCTCCGCCCGCTTCTGCCCCGAACCGACGGACGACGGCTCGGTGGGACCGCCGAGGCGCTCCACACCGAACTTCACCGTGGCCTCGTAGATGTTGTCCGGATCCAGGCGGCGCAGCTCCTCCGCGAGGAGCTCGGCGGTCTCCCGCCGCTTGAGCGCGACCGCACGGTCCGGCTGGCCCGTCATGCAGAGCGTCGCCAGCGAGCCGTCGGGCCTGTCTAGCACGATCGGGCCGCTCTTGGTCTCCAACCGCACGGCGGTCAGGCCGGGACCGCCGGAGAGCGTGCGCTCCACCGGCACGCCGAGCCGGTCGGCGAGCCACATGGCCAGCAGCTCGCAGCTCGGGTTGTCGGACTCGCCCTCGACCGTCGCCGAGACGACCTGCGCGGGCTGCTGGTCGAGCGCCGCCGCCAGCATGGAGCGCCACGGTGTGATGCGCGTCCACGCCAGGTCGGTGTCGCCGGGCCGGTACGTCGCCGCGCGCACCGACAGCTCGTCGAGCGGGTGCTCGGCCGAGTAGGTGTCGGTGATGCGGCGCTGGGCGAGCGCGCCCAGCGGGTCCTTGGCCGGGTCCGCCGGGGCGTCCTCGGGCCACCACGCCACCACCGGGGCGTCCGGCAGCAGCAGCGGCAGGACGACCGACTGGGCGTGGTTGGCCAGCTCGCCGTGCAGACGCAGTACCACGGTCTCGCCCGAGCCCGCGTCGGAACCGACCCGGATCTCGGCGTCGAGCCGTGCGTCGCGGCGGGCCCGCGGCGAACGGCTGATCCTCTTGATCACCACGATGATCCGCGAGGGGTGCTCGCGCGAGGAGTCGTTCGCCGCCTTGAGGGCGTCGTACGCGTTCTCCTCGTCCGTGACGATCACCAGGGTCAGCACCATGCCGACGGCCGGGGAGCCGATGTCACGGCGGGCCGAGACGAGGGCCTGGTTGATCTTGCTGGACGTGGTTTCCGTGAGATCGATCTTCATGGCCGGCGCCAGCTCCGTCCGTCGCGTGCGAGCATCTCGTCGGCCTCGGCCGGGCCCCACGTGCCGGCCGCGTACTGGGCGGGCTTGCCGTGCTTGTCCCAGTACTCCTCGATCGGGTCGAGGATGTTCCAGGAGAGCTCGACCTCCTGGTGGCGCGGGAAGAGGTTGGCGTCGCCGAGCAGCACGTCGAGGATGAGCCGCTCGTACGCCTCCGGACTGGACTCCGTGAAGGACTCGCCGTAGGCGAAGTCCATCGTGACGTCCCGCACCTCCATGGAGGTGCCGGGCACCTTGGAGCCGAACCGGACCGTGACCCCCTCGTCCGGCTGCACACGGATGACCAGGGCGTTGCCGCCGAGCTCCTCCGTCGCACCGGACTCGAAGGGCAGGTAGGGGGCGCGCTTGAAGACGACCGCGATCTCGGTGACCCGGCGGCCGAGGCGCTTGCCGGTGCGGAGGTAGAACGGCACACCCGCCCAGCGGCGGTTGTTGATCGTCAGCTTGATCGCGGCGAAGGTGTCGGTCTTCGACTTGGGGTCGATGCCGTCCTCCTCCAGATAGCCGAGCGCTTCCTCGCCGCCCTGCCAGGCGTGCGCGTACTGGCCGCGCACCGTGTGCTTGCCCAGGTCCTCGGGCAGTTCCACCGCCGTGAGCACCTTCAGCTTCTCGGCGACCAGGGCCTTGGGGTGGAAGGAGCCGGGCTCCTCCATCGCCGTCAGCGCCAGAAGCTGGAGCAGGTGGTTCTGGATGACGTCACGGGCGGCGCCGATGCCGTCGTAGTAGCCGGCGCGGCCGCCGATGCCGATGTCCTCGGCCATCGTGATCTGGACGTGGTCGACGTACGACCTGTTCCAGATCGGCTCCCACATCGTGTTGGCGAAGCGGAGCGCCAGGATGTTCTGGACGGTCTCCTTGCCGAGGTAGTGGTCGATGCGGAAGACCTCGTTCGGCGGGAAGACGTCGTGCACGAGCTGGTTCAGCTCCTGCGCGCTCTCCAGGTCGTGGCCGAACGGCTTCTCGATGACGGCCCGTCGCCAGCTGCCTTCCTTCTGGTCGGCCAGCCCGTGCTTCTTCAGCTGCTGGACGACCTTGGGGAAGAACTTCGGCGGCACGGACAGGTAGAAGGCGAAGTTGCCGCCCGTGCCCTGCGCCTTGTCGAGCTCCTCGATCGTGGCCCTGAGGGTCTCGAACGCGACGTCGTCGTCGAAGTTGCCCTGGACGAACCGCATGCCCTGGCTGAGCTGCTGCCAGACCTCTTCGCGGAACGGGGTGCGGGAATGCTCTTTGACCGCGTCGTGGACGACCTGGGCGAAGTCCTCGTCCTCCCAGTCGCGGCGTGCGAAGCCGATGAGCGAGAAGCCCGGTGGCAGCAGACCGCGGTTGGCCAGGTCGTAGACGGCGGGCATCAGCTTTTTACGGGACAAATCGCCCGTGACGCCAAAGATCACCAGGCCCGACGGCCCCGCGATACGCGGGAGCCGTCGGTCCTGGGCGTCACGGAGCGGGTTGGCTCCGGGAACACCAGACAAGGTGGTCAGCCCTCCGAAGGAGCGAGGCGCTTGAGCTCGGCCTCGGTCGAGTTGAGCAGGTCGATCCAGGCGGCTTCGAACTTCTCGACGCCCTCGTCCTCCAGAACCTGGACGACGTCGTCGTAGCTGACCCCGAGCTTCTTGACGGCATCGAGGTCGGCACGAGCCTGGTCGTAACGTCCGGCGACGGTGTTGCCGGTGATCTCACCATGGTCGGCCACGGCGTCCAGCGTCGCCTCCGGCATGGTGTTGACCGTGTTGGGGGCGACGAGGTCGTCGACGTACAGGGTGTCCTTGAGGGACGGGTCCTTCACGCCGGTCGAGGCCCACAGCGGGCGCTGCTTGTTGGCCTGCGCCTTGTCCAGGGCGGCCCAGCGGTCGCTCGCGAAGACCTCCTCGTACGCCTCGTAGGCCAGACGGGCGTTGGCGAGGGCGGACTTGCCCTTCGCGGCCTTCGCCTCGTCGGTGCCGACGGCGTCCAGGCGCTTGTCGATCTCGGTGTCCACGCGGGACACGAAGAAGGACGCCACAGAGTGGATCTTGGAGAGGTCGAGGCCCGCGGCCTTCGCCTTCTCCAGGCCCGCCAGGTAGGCGTCCATGACCTCGCGGTACCGCTCCAGCGAGAAGATCAGCGTGACGTTGACGCTGATGCCCCGCCCGATGGTCTCCGTGATCGCCGGGAGGCCCGCCTTGGTCGCCGGGATCTTGATGAGGGTGTTCGGCCGGTCCACCAGCCACGCCAGCTGCTTGGCCTCGGCGACCGTGGCCAGGGTGTTGTGGGCCAGGCGCGGGTCGACCTCGATGGAGACCCGGCCGTCCTGGCCGCCGGTGGCGTCGAAGACCGGACGCAGGATGTCGGCGGCGTCACGGACGTCGGCCGTCGTGATCATGCGGATCGCCTCCTCGACCGTCACCTTGCGGGCGGCGAGGTCGGTGAGCTGCTGGTCGTAACCGTCGCCCTGGGAGATCGCCTTCTGGAAGATCGACGGGTTGGTCGTGACACCCACGACGTGGTTCTGGTCGATCAGCTCGGCGAGGTTGCCGGACGTGATCCGCTTGCGCGACAGGTCGTCCAGCCAGATCGCCACGCCCTCGTCGGAGAGGCGCTTGAGTGCGTCTGTCATGAGAATTGCATCTCCTACTAGTCGTATGTCCGCGTCAGCGCGCGGCGGCGGCGAGAGATTCCCGGGCGGCTTCCGCCACGTGCGCGGCGGTGAAGCCGAACTCACGGAAGAGGACCTTGGCGTCGGCCGACGCACCGAAGTGCTCCAGCGAGACGATCCGGCCGGCGTCACCCACGTACCGGTGCCAGGTGAGTCCGATGCCCGCCTCGACGGCGACCCTGGCCTTCACGGACGGCGGCAGCACGCTGTCCTTGTACGCCTGGTCCTGCTCCTCGAACCACTCGACACACGGCATGGAGACCACACGGGTCGGCACACCGGCCGCCTGGAGCTCGTCGCGGGCCTCGACGGCCAGCTGGACCTCGGAGCCCGTGGCGATCAGGACGGCCTGCGCCTCGCCGCCCTCGGCGTCGAGGAGCACGTAACCGCCCTTGGCGGTGTTCTCGTTCGCCGCGTAGGTGGGCAGGCCCTGGCGGGACAGCGCCAGACCGTGCGGGGCGCTCTTCCCGAAGTCCTTCTTGCCGCGCTTGAGGATCTCGCGCCAGGCGATGACCGTCTCGTTGGCGTCGGCCGGGCGGACGACGTTCAGGCCCGGGATGGCGCGCAGGGAGGCGAGGTGCTCGACGGGCTGGTGCGTCGGGCCGTCCTCGCCGAGGCCGACCGAGTCGTGCGTCCACACGTACGTGACCGGGAGGTGCATCAGCGCGGAGAGGCGCACGGCGTTGCGCATGTAGTCGGAGAACACCAGGAAGGTGCCACCGTAGACGCGGGTGTTGCCGTGCAGCGCGATGCCGTTCATGGCCGCGGCCATGGAGTGCTCGCGGATGCCGAAGTGGATCGTCCGGCCGTACGGGTCGGCCTCGGGCAGCGGGTTGCCGGCCGGGAGGAACGACGACGTCTTGTCGATCGTGGTGTTGTTCGAGCCGGCGAGGTCGGCGGAGCCGCCCCACAGCTCGGGGATGACACCGCCGAGCGCCTGGAGGACCTTGCCGGAGGCGGCACGCGTGGCGACGCCGTGGCCCGCCTCGAAGACGGGGAGCTCGTCCTCCCAGCCCGCCGGCAGCTCGCCCGCGGCGATCCGGTCGAAGTCGGCGGCGCGCTCCGGGTCGGCGGTGCGCCACGCGGCGAAGGCCTTCTCCCACTCGGCCTTGGCCTCACGGCCGCGGTCCAGCGCCTCACGGGTGTGCGCGATGACCTCGTCGGAGACCTCGAAGGTCTTCTCCGGGTCGAAGCCGAGGACCCGCTTGGTGGCCGCGATCTCGTCGTCGCCGAGCGCCGAGCCGTGCGCGGCCTCGGTGTTCTGGGCGTTCGGGGCGGGCCAGGCGATGATCGAGCGGGCCGCGATGAACGAGGGGCGCTCCGTCTCTGCCTTGGCGGCCAGCAGCGCGAGGTGCAGACCCTCGGGGTCCAGGTCGCCGTTGGGCAGCTGGTCCACGCGCTGGACGTGCCAGCCGTAGGACTCGTAGCGCTTCAGGGTGTCCTCGGAGACCGCGGTCTCCGTGTCGCCCTCGATCGAGATGTGGTTGTCGTCCCACAGCAGCACCAGGTTGCCGAGCTTCTGGTGGCCGGCCAGCGAGGACGCCTCGGCCGAGATGCCCTCCTGGAGGCAGCCGTCACCGGCGATGACCCAGACGGTGTGGTCGAACGGGGAGGTCCCGGGGGCCGCCTGCGGGTCGAAGAGACCGCGCTCGTAGCGCGAGGCCATCGCCATGCCCACGGCGTTGGCGACACCCTGGCCCAGCGGGCCGGTCGTCGTCTCGACACCCGTGGTGTGGCCGTACTCCGGGTGGCCCGGCGTCCTGGAGCCCCAGGTGCGGAACGCCTTGAGGTCGTCCAGCTCGAGGCCGTATCCGGCGAGGTAGAGCTGGATGTACAGCGTCAGGCTGGAGTGGCCCGCGGAGAGTACGAACCGGTCGCGTCCGGTCCACTCCGCGTCCGCCGGGTCGTGGCGCATCACCTTCTGGAAGAGGGTGTACGCGGCAGGAGCGAGGCTCATCGCCGTACCCGGGTGGCCGTTTCCGACCTTCTGTACGGCGTCCGCGGCGAGGACGCGGACGGTGTCCACGGCCCGCTGGTCCAATTCGGTCCACTGGAGGTCTGTGGTGGTCGGCTTGGTGCTCACCCTGAGTCAGGGCTCCTCTCCACTGTTCGTAAACCGGTGGCTGGTTACCGCACCGGGCATTGTCGAGCCTACCCCCGTCCCAAGGCCGCACTTCTGCCCTTTCCACAGTGCGGGCGACCTGCGGAGTTCGCCTCCCGTATGAGCGCTCCCGTTCACTTCTGCGCCACCCCAACACGACCCCACCCCCGCGAAGAGCGGCGTATGCCCAACGTCTACAGTGGTCTGGTTCGCGCAAGTCTTTACCGGGCCTTCATGCCCGGAGCTTGCTGGGATTTCTCTGTCAGGGGTGTGCGTGACGGCCGTCGAGTCCCGACCCGCAGGGGTCGCCTTGACTCCGAGCCCAGTGGGCCATCGCCCGTTCGGGGCCCGCATCAAGGCATTCGTGGCTCTTACCAAGCCGCGCATCATCGAGCTGCTGCTGATCACCACCGTTCCGGTGATGTTCCTCGCCGCTCAGGGCGTGCCCGATCTTTGGCTCGTAGTGACCACCACCATCGGCGGATATCTCTCCGCGGGTGGTGCCAATGCGCTCAACATGTATATCGACCGCGACATCGACGCGCTGATGGACCGTACGTCCCAGCGTCCGCTGGTCACCGGCATGGTGAGCCCCAGGGAGTGCCTCGCCTTCGGAATCGCCCTCGCGGTGATTTCCACGGTCTTCTTCGGACTGCTCGTCAACTGGCTCTCCGCCGCGCTGTCACTCGGCGCACTTCTGTTCTACGTCGTCGTCTACACGATGCTGCTGAAGCGCCGCACCTCGCAGAACATCGTCTGGGGCGGAATCGCCGGCTGCATGCCGGTGCTCATCGGCTGGTCCGCCGTGACCAATTCGATGAGCTGGGCCGCGGTCATTCTTTTCGCCGTGATCTTCTTCTGGACACCGCCGCACTACTGGCCGCTGTCGATGAAGGTCAAGGACGACTACGCCCGCGTCGGCGTCCCGATGCTCCCGGTGGTCGCCTCCAACCGGGTGGTGGCCCGCCAGATCGTCGTCTACAGCTGGGTGATGGTCGGGGTCTCGCTGCTGCTCACCCCACTGGGCTACACCGGCTGGTTCTACACGGCCGTGGCCCTGCTGACCGGCGGCTTCTGGCTCTGGGAGGCGCACGGCCTCCAGAACCGGGCGAAGGCGGGCGTGACCGGCGCCAAGCTCAAGGAGATGCGGCTGTTCCACTGGTCCATCACCTATGTCTCGCTCCTCTTCGTCGCCGTGGCCGTGGACCCCTTCCTCAGGTAGTCCCGCACGACCGGAGCTCCGCCGACGGGCGGGGTGCGTGGCCCACGCCACGCACCCCGCCCGTCGCCACGTCTTCTACCCGTCGGTAGCATCCTGTCCATGGCAGAGACGGCTGAGACCCAGCAGGTGGACGGCAAGCAGGCGGCGCGCGCGGAGCGCAGGGCGGCCCGGCTGGCCAAGCAGATCGGCGCCTTCGCGAAGGCGCACGGCGGCGCCGAGGGGCAGCTGGCCCACATCGGCCAGGCCGGCACCCGCATCGTCCTCGTCGGCGAGGACGGAGGCTGGGGCGACCTGGTCGCCCCGTCGTACGCGGTCGCCGAGAGCGCCGCGGAGAAGGCCGGGATCACCGTGCACGAGGACTTCGACGGCGAGTTCGCCGCGAAGGTCCGCACCGGCCCGTACGAGTGGTCCCGGATGGCCGGGATCCAGGTCGGCGGTCCGTCCGGCAAGCGCTGAGCCTCCCCACCCGTCCGCCCCGCAGCTCCGAGCCGCGGGGCGGTTCCGTGTGTCCGGCCACGGCCGTGCGCGCCCTGCGGGTACCCCCCATCGGCCCGCGGAACGGCGGGGACCACCATGGAGGCAGCAACAGACGCACACCAGAAGAAGGAGGGAACCCGGACGTGGAACTGCTGACCGCGCTGCGTACCCACCGGATCGTCGCCATCGTGCGCGGCGCCGACGCGGACGCCGCACTCAGGACCGTCCTCACCCTGGCCGAGGAGGGCATCGCGCTCATCGAGGTCTCCCTGAGCGGCGAGGACGCCCCCGGCGTCATCCGCCGGGCCCGCGCCGAACTCGGCCCGGCCGCCCCGCTCGGCGCGGGCACCGTCCTGACCGCACACGACGCGCGGACGGTCGCGGACGCCGGCGCCGACTTCGTCGTCACCCCCGCCGTCTGCGAAGGCGTCACGGAGTCGAAGCGCCTGGGACTTCCGGTGCTCGCCGGAGTGATGACCCCCACCGACATCGTCGCCGCACAGCGGCTCGGCGCCGACGGCTACAAGATCTTCCCGGCCGCCCAGGCCGGCGGTCCCGGCTTCCTGAAGGCGCTGCGCGGGCCCTTCCCCGACCTGCCGTTCGTGCCCGTCGGGGGAGTGGACGCCGAACTGGCGCGCACCTACCTGGCGCACGGGGCCACCGCCGTGGGCGTCGGGTCGCCGCTGATCGGCGACGCCGCGGACGGGGGCGGCCTCGACGCCCTGCGCGAGCGCGCCCGCGCCTTCCTCGACGCCGTCCGCCCCGCCCCGGACGCCGGGCGATGAGCGCCGCCACCCGCCGGCGGGGAGGTCCCGCATGACCGCGGCGTCCCGCGTGCGGCCTCCGGTGGTCTGCGTCGGAGAGACCATGGCCGCGCTGGTGCCGGATCCCGCCGCCCCGCTGGAGGAGGCCGCCGGGCTCGGCGTGCGGATCGCGGGCGCCGAGTCCAACGTGGCGGTGTACCTCGCGGACCACGGGGTTCCGGCGCGCTGGGTCTCCGCCCTCGGAGACGACCCGTTCGGCCGGCGGATCCTCGGCGAGGTGGCCGCGGCCGGAGTCGACGTCAGCGGGGTCCGCACCGACCCGCACCGGCCCACCGGGCTCCTCGTCAAGGACCCCGCCCCCGACGCGACGCGGGTCCACTACTACCGCCGCGGCTCCGCGGCGTCGGCCCTGACGGCGGACGTGCTGGAGGAGGACGCCGTGCGCACCGCCGGGCTCGTCCACCTCAGCGGCATCACCCCGGCCCTTTCGCCGGGGTGCCGTGCGCTGGTCGCCGCGCTGCTGGACCCCTCGCCCTCCCAGCGGCCCCGCCCGGTGAGCTTCGACGTCAACCACCGCCCTGCCCTCTGGACGGACGGCACCGCGCCGGAGGTGCTGCTGGGCTTCGCCCGCCGGGCCGACATCGTCTTCGTCGGCCTGGACGAGGCCCAGGCCCTGTGGGGCGGGGAGCTGAAGGACGCCGAGGCCGTGCGGGAGCTGCTGCCCGAGCCGGGCGTCCTGGTCGTCAAGGACGGCGGGACGGACGCCACCGCCTTCGACGGGACCGGGGTGCACCGGGTCCCCGCGCGGAGGGTCGACGTGGTCGAGCCGGTGGGCGCCGGCGACGCGTTCGCCGCCGGGTTCCTCGCCGGGCTGATCCGCGGGGAGTCCACCGTCCGGGCGCTGCGGCTCGGGCACCTCACCGCCGGAGCCGCGCTGGGCGTCACCGGCGACCACGGTCCGCTGCCGGACCCCGCCCGGATCGCCGGGCTGTTGGACGCGACGGTGCGGGAGTGGGCCGCGGAGAGCTGAAGCCGGGCGGGGTCACCGCCCGGCAGGGGGGAACGGCTCAGCCGGCCGCGTTCGCGGTCGCGGGCTCGGGCAGTCCGGCCGCCTGGCCGGGCACCGGGCCCGCGCCCGCCGGACGCTCGCGCATCGACAGCAGCAGGCGCAGCACCGCGATCCACATCAGGGACGAACCCAGCATGTGGAGGCCGACCAGGATCTCCGGCACGTCGTTGACGTACTGGACGTAGCCGATGAGGCCCTGGGCCAGCAGCACGACCAGGAGGTCGCGGGCACGGCTCCGGGTGTCGGCCGGGGCGTCGACGACGCGCAGGGCGAACCACATCGCGACGGCCAGGGCGCAGACGACCCAGGCGGCGATGGCGTGCACATGGGCGGCGGAGCTCCAGTCCCAGGGCATGCGCGGGACGTCGCTGCTGTCCCCGGCGTGCTTGCCGGAGCCGGTCACGGTCGTGCCCAGTGCGATCAGGACCACGGTGACGGCGGCGATCGCCCAGGCGAGCCGCCGCACCGGCTTCGGGGCACGCGGGCGCGGAGCGCCGTCACCCTCACCGATCCGCACCCAGGTGACGACGGTCACCGTGAGCAGGCAGTTGGCCAGCAGGAAGTGCCCGGCCACCGACCACGGGTTCAGGCCCGCCCAGACCGTGATCCCGCCGATGACGGCGTTCCCCATCACGAGCCAGAACTGCGACCAGGCCAGGCGGGTGAGACCGCGCCGCCGGGGCTTCAGGGACCGCGCCGCGATGATCGCCCAGCCGACCGCCGCACACAGGACGTACGTCAGCATGCGGTTGCCGAACTCGATGGCGCCGTGCAGGCCCTGCTCCGGCGTGGCGAAGAGGCTGTCGTCGGTGCACTTGGGCCAGGTGTCGCAGCCCAGCCCGGAACCGGTCAGCCGGACCGCACCACCGGTGATGATGATGAAGACGCTCATCACGACCGCGATGAGGGCGGCTCGCTTGGCCGTCTCCGCCGACGGTGTCCAGCGCTTGGCGATGTAGGAGAGGGGGGTTTCCACGCGAACCATCGTAGGCAACGGCTTGTGCAACTTTTCACGAGGGGTGGGGGCATTCCCGGATGACCCGGGACATCGGCGGTGGGTCACCGGCCGCTCACTCCCAGCGGAAGCATTTCGCCGCGGCGCCCAGCCCCAGGACCGCCCAGACGGCGAGGACCGCCGCGTCGCCCCAGGGCATCGCGGCGCCGTGCTGCAGGACCTCCCTCAGCCCGTCCGAGAGCGCGGAGATCGGGAGCAGGCCGAGGACCGTCTGCGCAGCGTCCGGGAACCTGTCCAGCGGCACGACGACCCCGCCGCCGACCAGCAGCAGCAGGAAGACCAGGTTGGCGGCGGCGAGCGTCGCCTCGGCCTTCAGCGTGCCGGCCATCAGCAGCCCGAGCCCGGAGAAGGCCGCGGTGCCCAGCACCAGGAGCAGGAGCACGGAGAACGGACCGCCCTGCGGCGACCAGCCCAGGGCGAAGGCGATCACGGTCAGCAGGACGATCTGGAGCACCTCGGTGACCAGCACCGAGAGCGTCTTCGCCGCCATCAGGCCCCAGCGGGGCAGGGGGGAGGCGCCGAGGCGCTTGAGCACCCCGTAGCGCCGCTCGAAGCCGGTCGCGATGGCCTGGCCGGTGAAGGCCGTGGACATCACCGCGAGCGCCAGGACACCGGGGGCCAGGAAGTCGACCGGATCGCCCGCGCCCGTGTCGACGACGTCGACCGCGCTGAACAGGACGAGCAGCAGCGCCGGGATGACCACCGTCAGCAGCAGCTGCTCGCCGTTGCGCAGCAGCATCCGCGTCTCCAGTGCGGCCTGCGCGGCGATCATGCGGGACAGCGGGGCGGCGCCGGGGCGCGGGGTGTACGTACCGGCGCTCATGCGCGCAGCTCCTTGCCGGTCAGTTCCAGGAAGACGTCCTCGAGGGTGTGCCGCTCCACCGCGATGCCGTCCGGCATCACGCCGTGCTGGGCGCACCAGGAGGTGACGGTCGCCAGCAGCTCCGGGTCGATCCGCCCGGTGATGCGGTAGGCGCCGGTGGTCAGCTCCGCCGCCTCGCTGCCGTCGGGCAGCGCCTTCAGCAGCGAGGCGAGGTCGAGGCCGGGGCGGCCGGTGAAGCGCAGGGTGTTCTCGGCGCCTCCGCGGCACAGCCGCTCCGGGCTGCCCTGGGCGATGACCCGGCCGGCGTCGATGACGGCGACGTCGTCGGCGAGCTCCTCGGCCTCGTCCATGAAGTGCGTGGTCAGGATGATCGACACCCCGTCGGCGCGCAGCTCCCGGATCAGCTCCCAGGTCGAGCGCCGTGCCTGCGGGTCGAGGCCCGCCGTCGGCTCGTCCAGGAAGACCAGCTCGGGGCGGCCCACGACGGCCATGGCCAGGGCGAGGCGCTGCTGCTGCCCGCCGGAGAGCCGGCGGTAGGCGGTGCGGCCGCAGCCGCCGAGCCCCAGGCGTTCGACGAGGGCACCGACGTCCAGCGGGTGGGCGTGCAGCTTCGCCATGTGGCGCAGCATCTCGTCGGCGCGGGCACCCGGGTAGACGCCTCCGGACTGGAGCATCACGCCGATGCGGGGCCGGAGCGCGGCGGCGTCCGCGACGGGGTCGAGACCGAGGACCCGTACGGTCCCGCCGTCCGGGCGGCGGTATCCCTCGCAGATCTCGATCGTGGTGGTCTTGCCGGCGCCGTTGGGCCCCAGGACCGCGGTCACCGCGCCCGCCGCGACCTCCAGATCGAGGCCGTCGACCGCGGTCTTCGTGCCGTACCGCTTGACAAGGCCCCTGGCCTGTACGACGGGCTCGCTGCTCATGGCGGGCAAGTCTAGGCTGGTGGGTGAGGGGTCCGGCGCGCCGGGTTCACCCGTCGTTCCGGAGTCTCTCCGGCGGCCGGGCGGCGGTCCCGCCCGTACGGCGCCCACCTGCGGCGGCCTGGGTGATCGTCTGTTTCCGCAGGTCAACTTAGGTCTGCCTAAGTGATGAAGGGCACCGCGCCCGGTCCCGGGGTGGGTTGTCACACCCCAAGGAATTACGCAACAATGGCGTTGTGAAATACGTGGGCGAGGCTCCCCAGGAGGAACTCGCGACCGGTGAGCGCTCGACGCGCAACCGGGTCGCGCGCTCCATCCTGGACCACGGCCCCTCCACCGCCGCCGACCTGGCACTGCGCGTCGGCCTCACCCAGGCCGCCGTGCGCCGTCACCTCGACGCCCTCGTCTCCGACGACGTGGTCGAGGCCCGCGAGCAGCGGGTCTACGGGACGCGGACCCGTGGCCGTCCGGCCAAGGTCTTCGCGCTCACCGACTGCGGCCGGGACGCCTTCGACCAGTCCTACGACAAGCTGGCCGCCGACGCCCTGCGCTGGATCGCCGAGACGGCGGGGGACGAGGCGCTCGTCGCCTTCGCCCGCGCCAGGATGGCCGCACAGTCCGAGACGTACCGCGCCGTGATCGAGGCCGCGGACCCCGAGGCGCGCACCGAAGCCTTGGCCAAGGCCTTGTCCGCCGACGGGTACGCTGCTACGGCGCGCAGCGCGCCGGGCCCTCAGCAGGGCGAGCAGCTGTGCCAGCACCACTGCCCGGTCGCGCACGTCGCCGAGCAGTTCCCGCAGCTGTGCGAGGCGGAGACGGAATTCTTCTCCAGCCTGCTCGGGACCCATGTGCAGCGTCTCGCCACCCTCGCCCACGGCGACGGTGTGTGCACGACGTTCGTTCCGCGCAGCAGCCCCGCAGCACCACAGCCTTCACAGACCACTCATTCAGCATCTGCAAGTACGGCCGGGAGGAACCCCGCATGACGCTCCCTACGGAGACTGCCCACCCTGAGCTCGAAGGCCTGGGCACGTACGAATTCGGCTGGGCCGACTCCGACGCGGCAGGCGCGGCGGCGAAGCGCGGCCTGTCCGAAGCTGTCGTCCGCGACATCTCGGAGAAGAAGAACGAGCCGGAGTGGATGCTGAAGCTCCGCCTCAAGGGCCTGAAGCTCTTCGGCAAGAAGCCCATGCCGAACTGGGGCTCCGACCTGTCGGGCATCGACTTCGACAACATCAAGTACTTCGTGCGGTCCACGGAGAAGCAGGCGGAGTCCTGGGAGGACCTGCCCGAGGACATCAAGAACACGTACGACAAGCTCGGCATCCCCGAGGCGGAGAAGCAGCGCCTCGTCGCCGGTGTCGCCGCGCAGTACGAGTCCGAGGTGGTCTACCACCAGATCAACGAGGAACTCGAGTCGCAGGGTGTCATCTTCATGGACACCGACACCGCGCTCAAGGAGCACCCGGAGCTCTTCAAGGAGTACTTCGGCACCGTCATCCCCGTCGGTGACAACAAGTTCGCCTCGCTGAACTCCGCCGTGTGGTCCGGCGGCTCCTTCATCTACGTGCCGAAGGGCGTGCACGTCGAGATCCCGCTCCAGGCCTACTTCCGTATCAACACGGAGAACATGGGCCAGTTCGAGCGGACGCTGATCATCGTCGACGAGGACGCCTACGTCCACTACGTCGAGGGCTGCACCGCGCCGATCTACTCCTCCGACTCGCTGCACTCCGCGGTCGTCGAGATCATCGTGAAGAAGGGCGGCCGCTGCCGCTACACGACCATCCAGAACTGGTCGAACAACGTCTACAACCTGGTCACCAAGCGCGCCGTGGCGTACGAGGGCGCGACCATGGAGTGGGTCGACGGCAACATCGGCTCCAAGGTCACCATGAAGTACCCGGCCGTCTACCTGATGGGCGAGCACGCCAAGGGCGAGACCCTGTCCATCGCCTTCGCGGGCGAGGGCCAGCACCAGGACGCCGGCGCCAAGATGGTCCACATGGCACCGAACACCTCCTCCAACATCGTCTCCAAGTCGGTGGCGCGAGGCGGTGGCCGCACCTCCTACCGCGGTCTCATCGAGATCGGCGAGGGTGCTCCGGGCGCCAAGTCCAACGTGCTGTGCGACGCGCTGCTCGTGGACACCATCTCCCGCTCCGACACCTACCCGTACGTCGACGTCCGTGAGGACGACGTGTCGATGGGTCACGAGGCGACCGTCTCCAAGGTCTCCGAGGACCAGCTCTTCTACCTGATGAGCCGCGGCATGACCGAGTTCGAGGCCATGGCGATGATCGTGCGCGGCTTCGTCGAGCCGATCGCCAAGGAGCTGCCGATGGAGTACGCCCTTGAGCTCAACCGGCTGATCGAGCTGCAGATGGAGGGTTCGGTCGGCTAGTACGGCCCCGCCGTCCGCCGATCGTCCCCGAGAGTTCTTGACTGAGAAAGCGAGCACTACGACAGCCATGGCTGAGGCTCAGAACATCCCTGCGGGCTCCACCACCGCCGGGTCCATCGCGGTGGCGGCCGAGTCCACCGTCGCCACGCGCATGAGCGCGCCCCCGTCCTTCGACGTCGCGGACTTCCCCGTCCCGCACGGCCGCGAGGAGGAGTGGCGGTTCACCCCGCTGGAGCGCCTGCGCGGCCTGCACGACGGCACGGCCGTCGCCACCGGCGAGGGTGTCAAGGTCGTCGTCGAGGCGCCCTCGGGCGTCACGGTCGAGACCGTCGGCCGCGACGACGCGCGGCTCGGCCGGGCGGGCACCCCGGTGGACCGGGTCGCCGCCCAGGCGTACTCGTCCTTCCAGCAGGCCTCGGTCGTCACGGTCGCCAAGGAGGCCGTGCTCAGCGAGCCGGTCCGGATCACCGTGCACGGCGAGGGCGGTGTGGCCTACGGCCACCAGGTCATCGAGCTGGAAGCCTTCGCCGAGGCCGTCGTCGTCATCGACCACACCGGCGACGCCGTGCTCGCGGCCAACGTCGACTACGTCCTGGGCGACGGTGCGAAGCTGACCGTCGTCTCCGTCCAGGACTGGGACGACACGGCCGTCCACGTCGGCCAGCACAACGCGCTGGTCGGCCGCGACGCCTCCTTCAAGTCGATCATCGTCACCTTCGGCGGGGACCTCGTCCGTCTCCACCCGCGGGTCGCCTACGCCGCCCCCGGCGGCGAGGCGGAGCTCTTCGGCCTGTACTTCACCGACAAGGGCCAGCACCAGGAGCACCGCCTCCTGGTCGACCACAACACCCCGCACTGCAAGTCCAACGCGGTGTACAAGGGCGCGCTCCAGGGCGACGACGCCCACGCCGTGTGGATCGGTGACGTGCTCATCCAGGCCGCCGCCGAGGGCACCGACACCTACGAGATGAACCGCAACCTGGTTCTCACCGACGGCGCCCGGGTCGACTCCGTGCCGAACCTGGAGATCGAGACCGGCGAGATCGTCGGCGCCGGCCACGCCTCGGCGACCGGCCGCTTCGACGACGAGCAGCTGTTCTACCTCCAGTCCCGCGGCATCCCGGCCGAGGAGGCCCGCCGGCTCGTCGTGCGCGGCTTCTTCGCCGAGCTGGTCCAGCAGATCGGCCTGCCGGACGTCGAGGACAGGCTCCTCGACAAGATCGAGGCCGAGCTGAAGGCGTCGGTCTGAGATGGCCTTCGTCAAAGCCTGTGCGCTGAGCGAGCTGGAGGACGACACCCCCAAGAGGGTGGAGCTCGACGGCACGCCGGTATCCGTCGTCCGCACCGAGGGCGAGGTGTTCGCGATCAACGACATCTGTTCGCACGCGAACGTCTCGCTGTCGGAGGGCGAGGTGGAGGACTGCGCGATCGAGTGCTGGCTGCACGGATCGAGCTTCGACCTCCGCACCGGCAAGCCGTCCGGTCTTCCCGCGACGCGCCCCGTCCCCGTATACCCCGTAAAGATCGAAGGGGACGATGTGCTCGTCTCCGTCACCCAGGAGTCCTGAGTCACCCATGGCAACGCTTGAAATCCGCGACCTGCACGTCTCCGTCGAGGCCGACAACGCCACGAAGGAGATCCTCAAGGGCGTCGACCTGACCGTGAAGCAGGGCGAGACGCACGCCATCATGGGCCCGAACGGGTCCGGCAAGTCCACCCTCGCCTACTCGCTGGCGGGTCACCCCAAGTACACGATCACGAGTGGCACGGTGACCCTGGACGGCGAGGACGTCCTGGAGATGTCCGTCGACGAGCGGGCCCGCGCCGGCCTGTTCCTCGCCATGCAGTACCCGGTCGAGATCCCCGGTGTCTCGGTCTCCAACTTCCTGCGCACCTCCGCCACCGCCGTGCGCGGCGAGGCCCCCAAGCTGCGTACGTGGGTGAAGGAGGTCAAGGAGACGATGGCCGAGCTCCAGATGGACCCGTCCTTCGCTGAGCGCAACGTCAACGAGGGCTTCTCCGGCGGTGAGAAGAAGCGCCACGAGATCCTCCAGCTGGAGCTCCTCAAGCCGAAGGTCGCCATCCTCGACGAGACCGACTCCGGTCTGGACGTCGACGCCCTGCGCGTCGTCTCCGAGGGTGTCAACCGGGTCCGTGAGGGCGGCGAGGTCGGCACCCTGCTGATCACGCACTACACGCGGATCCTCCGCTACATCAAGCCCGACTTCGTGCACGTCTTCGCCAACGGCCGCATCGCCGAGTCCGGCGGCGCCGAGCTGGCCGACAAGCTGGAGAACGAGGGCTACGAGGCATATGTGAAGGGTGGCGCTTCCGCGTGACTGACGCCCGACAGGGGCTCTCCGGCCTCCTCGACACCGAGGCGATCCGCAAGGACTTCCCGATCCTGGACCGCACGGTCCACGACGGGAAGAAGATCGTGTACCTGGACAGCGCGGCCACCTCGCAGAAGCCGCGCCAGGTGCTCGACGCTCTCAGTGCGTACTACGAGCGGCACAACGCCAACGTCCACCGCGGTGTGTACACCATCGCGGAGGAGGCCACCGCGCTGTACGAAGGCGCTCGCGACAAGGTCGCGGCCTTCATCAACGCTCCCAGCCGCAACGAGGTGATCTTCACCAAGAACGCCTCGGAGTCGCTCAACCTCGTCGCGAACATGCTCGGCTGGGCGGACGAGCCCTATCGGGTGGACAGCGACACCGAGATCGTCACCACGGAGATGGAGCACCACTCCAACATCGTGCCGTGGCAGCTGCTCTCGCAGCGCACCGGCGCGAAGCTGAAGTGGTTCGGCATCACGGACGACGGCCGGCTCGACCTGTCGAACATCGACGAGATCATCACGGAGAAGACGAAGATCGTCTCCTTCACGCTGGTCTCCAACATCATGGGCACGGTCAACCCGGTCGAGAAGATCATCCGCCGCGCCCAGCAGGTCGGCGCGCTGGTCTGCATCGACGCCTCGCAGGCCGCCCCGCACATGGTGCTCGACGTGCAGGCGCTGCAGGCGGACTTCGTGGCCTTCACCGGCCACAAGATGGTCGGCCCGACCGGCATCGGCGTGCTCTGGGGACGGCAGGAGCTCCTGGAGGACCTGCCGCCGTTCCTCGGCGGCGGCGAGATGATCGAGACCGTGTCGATGCACTCGTCGACGTACGCTCCGGCGCCGCACAAGTTCGAGGCGGGCACGCCCCCGATCGCGCAGGCCGTCGGCCTCGGCGCGGCCGTGGACTACCTCTCCTCGATCGGCATGGAGAACATCCACCGGCACGAGCAGGCGATCACCGGGTACGCGGTCCGCCGGCTCCTCGAGGTCCCCGACCTCCGGATCATCGGCCCGGCGACGGCCGAGGACCGCGGTGCGACGATCTCCTTCACGCTCGGCGACATCCACCCCCACGACGTGGGCCAGGTGCTCGACGAGCAGGGCATCGCCGTACGGGTCGGACACCACTGCGCCCGGCCCGTCTGCCTGCGGTACGGAATTCCTGCGACGACGCGGGCGTCGTTCTACCTGTACTCCACGCCGGCCGAGGTCGACGCCCTGGTGGACGGGCTGGAGCACGTGCGGAACTTTTTCGGTTAGACGGCAGAGGGTTGACTGGTGAAGCTTGATTCCATGTACCAGGAAGTGATCCTGGACCACTACAAGCACCCCCACGGGCGTGGCCTGCGGGACGGCGACGCCGAGGTGCACCACGTCAACCCGACGTGCGGCGACGAGATCACGCTCCGCGTGAAGTACGAAGGCGAGACGATCGCCGACGTCAGTTACGAGGGCCAGGGCTGCTCCATCAGCCAGGCCAGCGCCTCCGTGCTCAACGAACTGCTCGTCGGCAAGCAGCTCGGCGAGGCGCGGAAGATCCAGGAGACCTTCCTGGAACTGATGCAGTCCAAGGGGCAGCTGGAGCCGGACGACGCGATGGAGGAGGTGCTGGAGGACGCCGTCGCGTTCGCCGGTGTCTCCAAGTACCCGGCCCGGGTCAAGTGCGCGCTGCTGAGCTGGATGGCGTGGAAGGACGCGACGGCGCAGGCGCTGTCCGAAGGGAAGACGGCATGAGCGAGAACGAGACTCTTACCACCAAGCCGGCCTCCGAGGAGGAGGTCCGCGAGGCGCTGTACGACGTGGTCGACCCCGAGCTGGGGATCGACGTCGTCAACCTGGGCCTGATCTACGGCATCCACATCGACGACGCCAACATCGCGACGCTCGACATGACGCTGACGTCGGCGGCCTGTCCGCTGACCGACGTCATCGAGGACCAGGCGAAGTCGGCCACCGACGGCATCGTCAGCGAGCTGCGGATCAACTGGGTCTGGATGCCGCCGTGGGGCCCCGACAAGATCACCGACGACGGCCGTGAGCAGCTTCGCGCGCTCGGCTTCAACGTCTGATCCCGCACGTCCCCGTACGGCCCCCGGCGATGCGCCGGGGGCCGTACGGCGTTGTTCGCCCGCCGTACCCGCGCCGTGTGCCCGCCGTTGGGGCGGGGGCCGGAGCCTGCTTCTCGACACCACGCCGACGAGAGGCACGCAGTGCTGCATCAGCTTTCAGTCCAGAACCGCCGGGCGGCCGCTGCCGCTGCCGGGATCCTCGCCCTGGCCGCCCTGGGGGGCAACGCCCCGGCGCACGCGGCGAGTTACGGGACGCCGACGATCAGCCTGTCGGCCTCCTACCTCTCCGGCGCGGTCGGCGCGACGGGTGACCCCGTGGTGAGCGTGACCGTCGCACAGAGCGGCGCCGACGTCTCCGCGCTCACGGTGGCGGCCTCCGCCAGCTCGAAGTCCTCCGTCGCCGGCACCTCCGACGTCACGGTCACGGGAACCGGGGCCACCCGTACGCTCTCCGTCGCCGCGCACGCCCGCGGGTACACCGATCTCACGATCAAGGTCACCGGGCTCGGCGGGAAGACCGCCACCAAGAAGCTCTCCTACGCCGCCTCCGCGGCCGTGCAGAACTCCGCCGACACCCGCTACGTGACGGGTTCCTCGGACGCCTCGGCGGCCGTCGACGTCGGCGGCGGCTACGCGGTGGTCGCGGACGACGAGTCCAACACCCTGCGGCTCTACGACCTCGCGGTCTCCGGCGCGCCCGTGCGGACCTGGGACGTCGCCTCGAAGCTCGGGGTGAGCAAGGAGATCGACATCGAGGGGGCGGCCCGGGTCGGCAACACCGTCTACTGGACCGGCTCGCTCGGCAACAACAAGGACGGCGAGTACAAGGCCGACCGCAACACCGTCTTCACCACGACCGTGACCGGTTCGGGCGCCTCCACCCAGCTCACCGTCGGCGGGAAGTACGGCAAGCTGCGGGACGACCTCGTCGCGTGGGACGAGGACAACGACGACCGCTACGGTTTCGCCGCAGGCACCGAGGACGGTGAGGCGCCGAAGCAGATCGACGGCTTCAACGTGGAGGGGCTGGAGTTCGCGCCCGGTTCGACGAGCACCGCCTACGTCGGCTTCCGCGCGCCCCTCGTGCCGCCGGCGTCCGGCGGCAAGGCGCTCATCGTGCCCGTGACCAACTTCGACAAGGTGGTCGGCAGCGGGTCGAAGGCCGTCTTCGGTACGCCGATCGAGCTGAACCTCGGCGGGCTGGCCATCCGGGACATCCGGAAGAACGCCGCGAACCAGTACCTGATCGTCGCCGGTTCCTGGGAGGCGGACGACAACTCCGACCCGTACGCCCTGTACGGCTGGGACGGTGTCGCCGGGCACGCCCCGGTGAAGCGGGCCACGCTGCCCACCACCGACCCCGGCGGCTGGGAGGCCGTCGTCTCGGTGCCGGACCTGACGGCGGCGGGGACCCGGGCACAGGTGATCACGGACGCCGGCGCCGCCGACCTGTACGGCGACGGCACGGAGGCGAAGGACCTGGACCACGCCGAGTGGAAGAAGTCCCGCGCCACCTGGTTCACCGTGGGCGGCTGACCCGCCCGTGGCCTCCCCCTGCTCTTGCGGGCAGGGGGAGCCGCCAGCAGACTGCGGCCATGGCTTCCCGTTTCTACCAACTCACCGTCGACGCCCACGATCCGCAGTCCCTCGCCCGCTTCTGGTGCGGGGTACTGGACTGGAAGGTCCTCTACGAGGACGACGACGAGACCGTGATCGGTGCGGACGCGTCCGCGCTGCCGGGCATGTGCTTCCTCTCCGTACCGGAGGGGAAGACGGTCAAGAACCGGCTCCACATGGACCTGTCCCCGGACGACCGCGACGCGGAGGTCGAGCGGATCGTGGCGCTCGGCGCCCGGCGTGCGGACGTCGGCCAGGGCGGCGACGCGACATGGGTGGTGCTGGCCGACCCGGAGGGCAACGAGTTCTGCGTGCTGAGGCCGAAGGACTCGCTGCTGGACTGAGGATCCGCCGCCCGTCGCTCGTTCCCGGCCCCCGGCGGGGGCACGCCGGGAGGCCGGGGAACGGGCGTCAGCGGTGCATGCCGCCGTACGGAGGCGCGCCGTACGGGGGGACGCCGTGCGCGGGGACACCGGCGGCCTCGGCCAGTGCCGGGCCCAGGTCCTCCGTCCGGATGCGCCGGTCGACGTAGAGCAGGCCGGTGACCAGCTGCGGGAACGTCGCCGAGATGATCTGGCTCACCAGCTGGCCCAGCAGGGTCGCGACCAGGTAGCCGCTCATCGCGACGACCACGGCGGCGGGGCTGGGGTCCTCGTCCAGCGACGCGCCCCCGATCATGCCGGGGAAGATGCCGAGGATCGAGAACGGCATCTGGACGACGTAGCCGGCGACACCTGCCATCAGCCCGGCCAGCAGGGTGATGCCGAAGATCCGCCACCAGTCGCCGCGCACCAGCTGGGACGAGCGGCGCAGCGCGGCGACGGGCCGGCGGCCCTCGAAGACCACGGCGGCCGGGGCCAGGCAGACCTTGATCCAGAGCCAGACCGCCAGCGGCCCGGTCACCAGCACGCCCACGACGCCCAGGGTGACGGCGGCGGGCGTACCCCCGCCGCTGTCCATGGTGACGAGGCCGATGACCGCCCCGGTGAAGACGGTCATGAGGAGCAGCACGGGCACGATCGCGACGAGGGCCGTGAGGATCAGGGTGCCGATCACGGGGAAGAGGTGCGCCCAGGCCCTGTGCCAGACCGCCGGGAAGGAAACGGGCCTGCCCAGGACCGCGTCCTGGAGCACGGCGGGGACCGCCGCGTACATCAGGCCGGAGACGACCGCCAGGGTGACCACGCCGAGCAGGACGAGGACGCAGCCCGCGATCACCAGGGGAACGACGTCCGCGGACGAGGCGCTCTCGCCGTGGTCGAGGGAGACCACCCGCTCCAGGTGGGCGGAGACGGCGGAGTAGGCGACGACCACCGCCGCGGTCATCAGGAGCGCGGCGCCGCCGTAGAGGGCGGCGGCCAGTCCGAACAGCTGCTTCCAGTACCGGCCGATCGTCGAGAACGCCCCGCCCAGCACGTCCCCCAGTCTCAGCGGGGCGAGCGGTATCACCCCCGGCTTCGGCGGCGGGACCCAGCCACCCCAGCCCGGAGGTCCTCCGTACGGGCTCCCGCCGTACGGTGCGCCCCCGTAGGCGCCCCCGCCCCACCCTGCGTCCTGCGCCACCACAACTCCGTTGTTCGTATCGTCCGGTGGTCATCCTGTCCTACCGGTGCCGACACCGTAGCGCCCCGGGCCGGCCGTGAATCCCGCCCCGGCCGGTCACGACATGGCCGCACAGGCGATGTGTACGTCCGTACGCAACGTTGTGTACGCTTGTACGCATGGGATACGGATTGCTGGCCGCCGCCATCGCGGCGGAGGTGGCCGGGACGACGGCCATGAAGTACAGCGAGGGGTTCACCCGGCTGTGGCCTTCGCTCGTCACCGTCGTGGGCTACGTCGTGGCCTTCGCGCTGCTCGCCCAGACCCTCAAGACCCTCTCGATCGGCACGGCCTACGCGATCTGGGCCGGGGCGGGCACCGCGGCCGTCGCCGCCATCGGCATCCTCTGGATGGGGGAGTCCGCCGGCCTCGCCAAGCTGGCCGGCATCGCGCTGGTCATCGCGGGGGTCGTGGTCCTCAATCTCGGAGGGGCCCACTGATGGTCCGGCGGTACGACCCCGAGCGGCGCGAGCGCATCATCGACGCGGCCATCCGCGTCGTCGCGGACCGGGGCATCGGCGGGCTCAGCCACCGCACCGTGGCCGCCGAGGCCGACGTCCCGCTCGGCTCGACCACCTACCACTTCGCCTCGCTGGACGAACTGCTCGTCGCCGCGCTGCGCCGCTGCAACGAGAGCTTCGCCCGGACGGTGCGGGAGAGCCCGTACTTCGCGGACCCCTCCGTCCCGCTCGCCGACGAGCTCACCCGGCTGCTGGGGCAGTGGTTCGCGCAGGGGCGCGGGCCGCTGGCGCTGGAGTACGAGCTGTACCTCGCCGCCCTGCGGCGGCCCGCGCTCCAGCCGGTCGCCGCCGAGTGGGCCGACGCCCTGGCCGTGCTGATCGCCCACCGCACCGACCGGGCCACCGCCCGGGCGCTCACGGCGCTGCTGGACGGCATCAGCCTCCAGGTGCTGCTCACCGGCGCCGAGTTCGACCCGGAGTACACCAGGGAGATGCTGGCCAGGGTCGCCGGCGGGGCGGACCGCTGACCCCCGGTCAGGCCGTGCCCCGGCGTACGGCCGCCAGTGCGGCCTGCACGCTCGCCTCGATGTCCGTGACCGGGTACAGCGCCTCGACGACCGTCCGGTCCCGGTCCACCACCAGCGTCAGCCGCTTCAGCCGGGTGACGCCCGCCGCGCGGAACGTCGGGAGCCGCAGGGCCGCCGTCATGGCCAGCCCGGCGTCGGAGAGCAGCAGGAAGCGCAGCCCCTCCTTCTCGGCGAACGCCGCCTGCTCGTCCGGGCGTTGGGTGGACACGCCGTGCACGGTCGCGCCCGCCGCGGTGAACGCGGCCAGCTGGTCGCGGTAGGTGCACGACTCCAGCGTGCAGCCGCGGGCCCCCGGGATCCCCGCCCACCCCGGCGGATAGGCGTCCTTGCGCGCGTACGCGCCGGGGAAGCAGTACAGGACGGTGTACGGGGTGGCAGCGACGGGATCGCGCGATCCGCCGTCGTGGCCGAGCAGTTCCAGTGCGGGCAGCCGGGTGCCCACCAGGGCGTGCACCCGCTCCGCCTCCCTGGAGCCCTCCGCCGTCGTGGCCATCGTCTCCCCTTCTCCCAGGACCCAGGTGTCGCCCCAGTCCTGGAGTGCGATCAGCGCCGGCAGCAGGGCGCGGCCGCGCGGGGTGAGCCGGTACTCGTGGCGGACCGGGCGGTCCTGGTAGGGCTGCCGGGCCAGCACTCCCGCGTCGGTCAGCAGGCGCAGCCGCTCCGCGAGCACCTTCCGGGACACGCCCAGCTCCTGCTGGAGCGCGTCGAAGCGGTGCACGCCGCGCGCGGTGTCCCGCACGATCAGCAGCGTCCACCAGTCGCCCACCACGTCGAGGGCCTGGGCGATCGCGCAGTCCGCGTCGGCCAGGCTGGTGCGCTGCGGCACGATGTCCGTCTCCTTGCTCGGTTGACCTGCGGATGCCAGGCTGCCATAGTCCGTTCCCAAAAGGAACTCACTGTCCGGGGGGACGGGATGGACATGCTCCGCGGGGTACCGAGGACGGTGCGGCTCCTGGCGTTCGGCGCCTTCCTCAACGCCGTCGTCAGCTTCACCTTCGTCTACCTCTTCGTCTACCTCACCGGACCGCGCGGACTCTCCGTCGCCCAGGCGGGCGTGATCAGCGGGGTCGGCGGGATCGGCCTCGTCGCGGGCAACTTCACCGGCGGCTGGTTCGGGGACCGGTACGGCCACCGGCGGATGCTCCTGACCGGCGCCTGTGTGAGCGGCGCCGCGCTCGTCACGCTCCCCGTGCTGCCCCTCCCCGCCCTGTACGCGGTGCTGCCGCTCGCCCAGTACGCCTCGGGGGTCGTACGCGCGGCGAACGCCGCACTCGTCGCGGTCTCCGTCCCGCAGGGCGGGCGCCGCCAGGGCTTCGCCCTCACCCGCCTCGCGTCCAACGGCGGCTTCACGCTGGGGCCGCCGCTCGGCGCGCTGATCGCCTCGGCCTGGTCCTACGACTGGCTCTTCCTCGCCGACGGGGCGGGCACCCTGCTCTTCGCCGGCTACGCGGCCGCGATCCTGCCGGCCCGTGCCGCCGGCGCCCGAGCTCCGTCCGCACACGGTGCCCGGGCGCAGGGGCTGTGGTCCGAACTCCGGGCCAGACCCGCCGTGCTGGTCCTGCTCGCGGCGATCGTCTGCGTCGACCTCGTCTACCGCCAGCAGTACTCCACCCTGCCCGTCTTCCTCGCCGACCACGGCTACGGCACCCAGTTCTACGGCTGGCTGATCGCGGTCAACGGAGGGGTCATCCTCTGCCTCGAACTGCCCGCCGCCCACGCCCTGCGACGGCGGGCACCGCTGCCGGTCGTCGGCACCGGGCTCCTCCTCGTCGGCCTCGGGTACGCGGCGCTGATCCCGGGCGCGGGGGTGCTCTTCGCCGTCACGATGATGGTCTCGCTGACCCTGGGCGAGATCCTCTACAAGACCACGGCCACCGCGTACGTCGCCGACGAGGCGCCGGCCCACGCGCAGGGGCGCTTCCAGAGCCTGTACGCGGGCGCCTCGATCAGCGGCCAGGTCCTTGCCCCGCCCCTGGGCGGTGCGCTGTACGCCGCCGCCCCCGCCCTGCTCTGGCCGTTGTGCGCGGTCCTCGCCGGAGGGGCGGGAGCGGCCGTGCTGGCGGCGCGACGGCTGCGCGGGCCCTCGTCGCACCGGTACGGCGGCGGACCGGCCCCGGCTTCCCCGGGGGCTGCCGGGGGAGAACACGCTCCGGCACCTGAGACCGGTTCGCCCGTGCGGGCCTCGGGCGGTTAGGTTCTGTCCATGACCGACACGACTTCCCAGGGCTCCGCCCGCACCACCGGCGCCGTCGCCGCCGGCCTCGCCACCATCGCGGGTGACGGCACCGTCCTCGACACCTGGTTCCCCGCCCCCGAGCTCACAGCCGAGCCCGGTCCCGCCGGCACGCAGCGCCTGAGCCCCGACGAGGCGGTGAACCGGCTCGGTGAGGGCGCGGCCAGGGCCGTCGGCGTGGACGCCCGCCGCGGTGTGGAGGTCGTCGCCGTGTCCACGGTCATCTCCTCGCTGGACGACAAGCCGCTCGACGCGCACGACGCCTACCTGCGGCTGCACCTGCTCTCGCACCGCCTGGTCCAGCCCCACGGGCAGAACCTCGACGGTGTCTTCGGCCTCCTCGCCAACGTCGCCTGGACCTCGCTGGGCCCCGTGGCCGTCGACGACCTGGAGAAGGTCCGGCTCAACGCCCGCGCCGAGGGCCTGCACCTCCAGGTCACCTCCGTGGACAAGTTCCCCCGTATGACGGACTACGTCGCGCCCAAGGGTGTGCGGATCGCGGACGCCGACCGGGTCCGGCTCGGCGCCCACCTGGCCTCGGGCACGACCGTGATGCACGAGGGCTTCGTCAACTTCAACGCGGGCACCCTCGGTACGTCCATGGTCGAGGGCCGCATCTCCGCGGGTGTCGTCGTGGGCGACGGCTCCGACATCGGCGGCGGCGCGTCCACCATGGGCACGCTCTCCGGCGGCGGCAAGGAGCGCATCGTCATCGGGCAGCGCTGCCTGATCGGCGCCGAGGCCGGCGTCGGTATCGCGCTCGGCGACGAGTGCGTCGTCGAAGCCGGGCTCTACGTCACGGCCGGCACCCGGGTCACGATGCCCGACGGACAGGTCGTCAAGGCGCGCGAGCTCTCCGGCGCCTCGAACATCCTCTTCCGCCGCAACTCGGTGACCGGCGCCGTCGAGGCCCGCCCGAACAACGCCGTCTGGGACGGGCTCAACGACGTCCTTCACAGCAACGACTAACACGTGGCGGCGAGGAGTTCCTCGTACAGCCCGCGCAGCCCGTCGGTCGCCTCGCGGCCGGCGGGCTGCAGCGGTTCGCGGACCGGGCCGGCGTCCAGCAGTGCCTTCGCCGTGACGGTGCCGGGCAGTCCTGAGGCCATCATCGCCTCCACCAGCCCGATGGTGAGCCCGTTGAGACGGGCGGCCCCCGCGGTGTCACCGGCGTCGAACGCCTCCAGCACGGCCCGCATCTGACGCGGTGCCGCGTTGGCGACCGTGCTGACGTAGCCCGCCCCGCCGAGCGCGTACAGCGGAAGGTTCAGCTCCTCGCAGCCCGAGTAGTAGGCCAGCGAGGTCCGCGCCATCACCTTGGCGGCCGCGAGCAGGTCGTACGAGCAGTCCTTGACCGCCAGGACGCGGGGGTGCTCCGCCAGGCGGAGCAGGGTCGCCGGTTCGATCCTCGTCCCGGTGCGGCCCGGGATGTCGTACAGCATCAGCCCGAGGCCGGTCGCCTCCGCGACCCGGAGGAAGTGCGCCTCCACCGCGGCCTGCGGGGGCCGGCTGTAGTAGGGGGTCACCAGCAGCAGCCCGTCGGCGCCTGCGGCCTCGGCCTCCCGCGCCAGCCGGACCGTGTGCCGGGTGTCGGCACTGCCGACCCCCGCGACGATCGGGACCGCGTCGCCGACCGCCTCCCGGACCGCCCGCAGCAGCGCCGTCTTCTCCTCGTCCGTCGTGGTCGGTGACTCGCCGGTGGTCCCGCTGAGCACGAGACCGTCGCAGCCGTCCGCGACGAGACCGCGGGCATGGCGGCGGGCGGCGTCCAGGTCCAGGTCACCTGTGGCGGTGAACGGTGTGATCATGGCGCAGAGGGTGCGGCCGAAGGGTCCGCCCGTGTGGGATCTCATTCCCGCAGTCTCGGCGCCCGGCGCGTGCCGGTCCACTTAGATCTGCTGGGGGTGAGGGGCAAGAGACGCTGAACGGTGGGCCCGGTCTGGCATGATCGAACAGAGTGGCGACAAACCGTTCCAGGGGTGGGGTACACGGCATGCGCGTACGGAAGACGATCACGGCCGCGGTCCTCACGGCGGCCGTGCTGTCCCTCTCCGGCTGTGCCGGGTTCCTCGTCCCGGCGGGGGAGGGCGAGCCCGGCCCCGTACGCACGACACGGCCGGCGGACGCCGCGCCCGCGCCGGCCCCCGCGTCGACGACGGACGCGCCCGCCCAGGGCGCCCCCGCCCCCGAGGCCTCGGGCGACGGCTGTCCGGCCTCGGGTGCGGCCGTGGAGATGGGCCCCGTCCAGACGGCGATGTTCCACCGCGCCGTCACGCTCACGCTCACCAACTGCGGTGCGAAGCCCTACCGCGTCCACGGCTATCCCTCCGTCCGCGCGCTGGGCGACGACGGTGCGCGCATACCCGTCCCCGTGAACCCGGGCGGGTCGATGTTCGGCAACGACGAGGGGCCGCAGGAGATCCTGCTGAAGCCCGGCGCCGGCGTCACGTCCACACTGGCCTGGGTCTCCACCAAGGAGGGCGGGGACCTCATCGAGGGGGACGCCCTGGAGATCGCCGCGGCCCCGGACGCCGGCGCGCGGGTCTTCCCGCTGGAGGGGCACGACATCCGTCTGATGGACGAGCTGAACACGACGGCCTGGCGGGTGCCCGAGGCGGGGTGAGGGGGACGGCCCGGGTGCCGGCGGCGGGATGAACGCCCTTGACCTCAAGTGAGCTTGACGTACGAGGGGGGTCGTCGGAGGCCCACCACGGGGTGGGCCCGGAGAGGACCGAGCCATGTCGTCCGCAGAGCGCCACCCCCTTCCCGACCTCACCCGTGCCGACGTGGGGATCGTCAAGGCCGGCACGTGGGACACCGGTACCCCGGATCGTCAGCGGCGTACGGTCGACGCGCTCCGCGCGGCGTGGGGCAGCCGCCCGTGGCCGCACGCCGGGCTCCTGTCGTACACCGTCTGCACCGGGGAGGACGGAAGGACGCTGCTCCACTACTCGCAGTGGTCCTCCGAGGACGCCTACCAGGACTTCGTGCGGAACGGCCGCGACGCGCGCAACGCGGACATCGACGCCGCCGTCCCCGGCGTCGAGCGGCTGGGCCCGGACACCTTCGAGCCGTACCGCTCCGCGAACCGGAAGGACGGCGCCCCCGGCCGGGCTGCGTCGTGACCGTCGACATCCGGCTCGACGGACCGGACCCCGCGCGCCAACGGGACTGGGTGGAAACGGTGTTCGAGGCGCTGGACAGCGACCCGGTGCCGGCGCCCGGAAGGATCTCCGCCCACTTCCATGCCGGTACGGACGGCACCCGGGTCCTCAACTACGCCGAGTGGGAGACCGCGAGGGCGCACGTCGACGCGCTCGCCGCGGCCGGCGACGGCGTCGGATCGCCGACACCGCAGTGGCGGCGCGTCCGGAACCACACCGGCCCCACGAGCAGCACCGTGCGCCGCTGGACGCCCGCCCTCGGCTTCGCGCCGGGCGAGCGGTGGAACCGGGCGGCAGGGGACTGAATACGTCTACGCTGGGACGGTGGCCGCGAACCCGTGCGTACCGGGACGGCGCCACCGTGACACAGCCCGCGCAACGCCCCGAGGAGACCCCCTGATGTCCGCAGAGCGCCCCTCCCTGCCGCCGGTGCGGCTGCACACCGAGGCCGAGCTGGCACGGGACGCGCTGGCCGCTCCGCTGCTCGCCCGCGCCGCCCGCCTCGCCCGCTGGGCGGGACCCGGTACCAGGGTGGGTGCCGGCGGCGAACTCGTCGACGCGCAGCTGCCCGCCGCCGCGCGGCATCTGGGGCTGGAGGACGACGAGGAGGGCGCCGCCTCCGCCAGCGAGGCGTGGCGCCTCGCCGTCGACACGGGCCTCGTCGACATCGAGGACCCGCAGGACGTGGAGGAGGCCGAGGGCGACGACGCGGAGGGCACCGCCACGGCCGGCGAGAACCTGGCCCTGCTGACCTCCGGTTCCCCCGCCGACGTCCTCGCGATCTGGCTGGACGGCCTGGAGGCCGTGCACGCGGACGCCACCGCCCCGGCGTTCGACGACTTCGCCGACCTCATCGGGGAGGACGGCAGTGTCGACTTCGACGCCCTGGACTGGGATCCGGAGGAGGAGGCCGAATTCCTCGACGGGGTGCTCGGCAACCTCTACCTGCTGACCCTCTCGGAGGCCGGTCCCGCCGACGCCACCGTGCCGCTTCCCGCGCTCGCCGCGTCCGTCGTGGTGCCCGAGGACATGGGCGAGCCCACCGACGACATCCTGGAACAGGTGTCGGAGGCGATGATGCGACTGGACGACCAGTTCCGGGTCCTCGAACCCATCGGGATCGTCGAGTACCGGCCGGTGGACGAGACGCTGCTGACCGAGGAGGGCGAGGAGGCGGCACCCCCCGCCGACGACGAGGACGTCACCCGCTACGGCATGGTGAAGCTGACCCCCCTCGGCCTCTACGGCATCCGGGAACGGATGCTGGAAGCCGGTGTGGATGCGCCCGCCGTCGGTGACCTCGGGGACAAGGGGGCCGACGCCCTGCTCGACGGCATCGCCTACTACCCCGAGGAGGCCGCGCGCACCGAGGTCGGGCTCTGGCTCGGCCGGCACGGCGCGCACGGGGCGGAGGCCGCCGCGGCGGAGCTCCTCGGCGCGGCACGCGGGGCCGACCGGCGCGCCCCGCTGCGCAGGCTCCACTGCCAGCAGGCCCTCGCCCTGGTCGGCCCCGAGGCGGAGTCCGCGGTCCGCGCGGTGCTCGGTGACCCCGAGCTCGGCGGGCTGGCGCGGGTCTGGCTCGCGGAGCGCGGCGCGGCGGACGTTCCGGCACCGCCGGAGTCGATGATCTTCTGGCTCGCCGTGGACACGATCGCCGCACAGCTGGACGCCGACGGCGACCTCGACGAACTCCAGGAACTGGTCGAGGGGCTCTCCGGTCAGCACAGCGGCTTCTTCGACGAGGCGTGGCGGGTGGAGCACCCCGCGACGGAAGAGGTGCTGGAGGCGGTGGGCCGGCTGCACCGGGACCGGAAGATCGCGAAGGACGCACGCAAGGCCGCCTTCAAGGCCCGCTCCCGCGCGAAGGGCTGAGCTGCGGGAGCCGCGCGCCGCCCGCACGACGGGCGGCATTTCCGGCCAGGCGCGCCCGGCCGTGCCGCGTCCGGTGACCCGTTTTGTCACCGAACGCGGCACGGCTTGACGTGAGGGCCCGCTCGACGTCGTACCTCGTTCAACTCCCGTTGGTGTGGGGGAGGGAGCGTGATCGCGCCAGCCCACCCGGCCACACCAGGAGTCCGCGATGTCGATCACGCGCAGGGAATTCAGCAGACAGTCCGCCCTCACCGGCGCCGGCATCGCCCTCACCGGTGCCGTCGGCGCACTGGCCACCGCGCCCGGGGCCCTGGCGGCCGACGACGCGCGGCACGGCCACGGTGACGACGGCCACGGCCACGGGAACGGCCACGGCCACGGCAAGGAGCTCGGCTACGGCCCGCTGCTCCCCGACCCGAAGGGCATCCTCGCGCTGCCCGCCGGATTCTCCTACCGCGTGATCACCCACAGCGGCGTCACCAAGCTGGAGACCGGCGAGTCGACCCCCTCCAACCACGACGGCACCGCCGCGTTCGAGGGACCCCGCGGTGTCACCCTCCTCGTCAACAACCACGAGCTGAGCGGTACCCGGGCCGGCTGGGAGCACCCCGTACCGCTCACCGAGGGCCTCGTCTACGACCCGGTCGCGGCCGGTGGGTGCACGGTCGTGGAGACCCGGCGGGACGGACGAACCGCCGAGTGGGTCGGCATCGCGGGCACCTCGACCAACTGCGCGGGCGGCAGCACCGCGTGGGGAACCTGGCTCACATGCGAGGAGACCGAGGACAGGGCCGGCAAGAACGGTCTCCTCAAGGACCACGGCTACGTCTTCGAGGTCGACCCGTACGACAAGCGCGCCAACCGCGACCCGCGACCGGTCAAGGCGTTCGGGCGGTACGCCCACGAGGCCGTCGTCATCGACCCGAAGCAGGGTCACGCCTACCTGACCGAGGACGCGTCCGGCCCCAACGGCCTGCTCTACCGCTGGGTCCCGCCGCACGGCTTCAGGCACGGCCGCGGCAAGCTGCGCACCCTCGCCGACGACGCCGGTGTCCTCCAGGCCACGAAGTGCTTCGACCGGAACGGCGCGTTCGTCGACGACCTGTCCCGCGCCACGAAGGTCGGCACGGTCTACGGCGTGGACTGGGTGGACGTGCCCGACCGGGACGCGAAGAGCGTCTCCGTCCGCAAGCAGTTCACCGACGGCCAGGTCACCCGCGCCCGCAAGCTCGAAGGCATGTGGTGGAGCGACGGCGGCGCCTACATCGTCTCCTCGTTCGCCCGCGACGAGAGCCCCGTCGCCCACGACGGCCAGGTCTGGTTCTACGACCCCAAGCGCCGCACGCTGACCCTGAAGGTGCTTCTCGGCGTCAACGCCGACCCGTCCGTGGACGGCGCCTTCGACGGCCCGGACAACATCACCGTCTCGCCCTACGGCGGTCTCGTCATCGCCGAGGACGGCGAAGGCATCCAGCACCTCTTCGGCGCCACGGACAGCGGTCGCACCTATCCGATCGCGCGCAACGAACTGAACGGCGGCACGGAGGAGGACCCCTCCTACAGCGAATTCACCGGCGTCACCTTCTCACCGGACGGAAAGACGCTCTTCGCCAACATCCAGACCCCGGGCATCATGCTCGCCATCACGGGGCCGTGGAAGCGCCAGCCCGACAAGCACTGACGTCCCCGGACGCGGCACGGTGCGGTGTGCGGGGGAAAGCTCCCTCGCACACCGCACAGGTGTCCTCCTGGAGTCATGGCCGTGCACCTCCCGGTGCGAAGGCAGCGGCTCCTTCTCTTTCCCGAAACCGCCGCAGCCGTTCTGACCTCGGGAGGCACGAGTGACGGGGTGCCCGTCCAGCCGGCAGGTCGTGGACTCCGTTCTGCTGCGTCCGGACGAGCCCGGAGAACTGCTCGGTACCGGACCCCGCCGTACGGACGCGCCGTGCCCAAGCCGGTCGAGCGGGGGATCGCCGACGCCGTGCGCCGCCTCTGCAACGGCAGGGCGCTGCGGGGCGCCGCTCTCGGACCGGTCCCTGCTGAACCGGGCCGACGCGGCGGCCGTCTTCGGCGCGGCGCCGGCGCTGCGGGCCGCCGACGCCGATCTGGTGGAGTTCGGCACGGGCAGCGCGGTGGTGCCGTACCGCCGGGGCGAGTCCGTGCTGAGGGTCAACGAGCGCTTCGGCAGCCTGGGCGGCACCAACACGGTGCAGGCGGTGCGCAAGCACTTCCGCGCCCACGACCGGGTGCTGATCGTCACGGACGAGCAGGCGTCGTCCACCCACTACGGGGACGTCACCGGGGGCATCCCGGCGAGGGTGCCCGTACACACCTGGAACCTCGCCGGTCACCGGGTCGGGCACGCGTCGTCGGGAAGCGAGAACCGCCACACCTTCGGGGGTCTTTCCGACGCGGCGTTCCGCATGATGCCCCTGCTGGAAGCGGGCGGGAACGCGGACCGGCCCTGGAACCGCTGATTACGAATCCGGCACTACTGCCCGCTCCGGAGCGGTCGGGCATGGCGTCGGGCGCTTACAGGGCGCATACTCGACCGTAATGAAACAGTCAGCCGGTTCCCGGCGTCACCTGCCTTCCAGTCCCTTCAACCGCCCGGCCCAGGCGGCCCCACCGGTCGAATGCTTCGATGTGGGCGACAGGGTGTCGCACGACCAGTTCGGACTCGGACGAGTCCTCGCTGTAGAGGGCGACAACGACGCAGTGCTCATCGACTTCTCGGGGCGACAGGGGAGGATCCTGAGCCCGTATTCCAAGCTGACCAAGCTCTGAGAGAGCGGACGAGTACGCAACGCGTCCCACCGGAGACTCTCCGGATCCGGGGCACCTGAGGGGAGACCCGTCGGGTGCCCCGGAAGCCGTTCCGGGGTGCTGCCACGCGCCGGAGCGCGCCGGGAGGGACCGGGACCGCTAGAGGGCCTTCGCGGCGGGCTTGACCATGCCGCGAACGGTCCGCGACTTCACGAACTCACCCACGGCGGTCATCTCCCACTCGCCGGAGAACTGCTTGATCAGCTTGGCCATCATCACGCCGGTCTGCGGCTCCGCGCCGGTCAGGTCGAAGCGGACCAGTTCCTCGCCGGTGGCCGCGTCGATCAGCCGGCAGTAGGCCTTGGCGACCTCGGTGAACTTCTGCCCGGTGAAGGAGTTCACCGTGAAGACCAGACCCGTCGCGTCGGCGGGGATCCGGCCGAGGTCCACGACGATCACCTCGTCGTCGCCCGCGCCCTCACCCGTGAGGTTGTCGCCGGAGTGCTTGATCGCTCCGCCGAGGATGGAGAGCTTGCCGAAGTAGCAGCTGTCCAGGTGATTGCGGTCGGGGCCGAAGGCGATCACCGAGGCGTCGAGGTCGATGTCCTTGCCGCGGAACGCGGGCTCCCAGCCGAGGCCCATCTTGACCTGCGAGAGCAGCGGCCTGCCGCCCTTGACCAGGGAGACCGTCTGGTTCTTCTGGAGGCTGACCTTGCCCTTGTCGAGGTTGATCTTGCCGGAGCCGGCGGACGGTGCGGGCGGCGCGGGCGGAGCCGCGGGCGCAGGCGGAGCGATGCGGGGGTCCACGGGCGCCGCGGCCGGGGGAGCGGCGGGCGGTGCCGCGGGTGCCGCCACCGGGGCGGGCGGGGCCGCCGCGGCGGGCTCCTCCACCGAGACGCCGAAGTCCGTGGCGATGCCGGCCAGCCCGTCCGCGTAGCCCTGGCCGACCGCGCGGGCCTTCCAGGCGCCGTTGCGCAGGTAGATCTCGATGACCACCAGCGCCGTCTCGCCGCCCAGCTGCGGCGGGGTGAAGGTGGCGAGCGCGCTGCCGTCGTCCGCGTTGCGCACGGTGGCCGTGGGCTCGATGCCGCGGAAGGTCTGGCCCGCGGCGTCGGGGCTCGCCGTGACCACGATCTTCTCGATGCCCGGGGGGACCGCCGTGGTGTCCACGACGATCGCGTCGGGGGCGGAGCCGCCGCCCGAGCGGTAGGTCACGCCGGGGCCCGAGGGCTGGTTGTAGAAGATGAAGTCGTCGTCGGAGCGCACCTTGCCGTCGGCGGTGAGCAGCAGGCCCGAGACGTCGAGCCGCACCGGGGCGGCGACGTCCACCGCCACGCGGGCGGCGGAGAGAGGGATGTTCGAGCCGGGGGTCATTGCGGTCATGCACGGGGTAACGAACGACCCCTCTTTGCCGTTCCCTTACCTTCGCGTGTGTGATCCGGACGGCTCAGCGGCCGCCGCGCGCCCGGTTGCGGGGGTGGTCCCGGGCGGTGCGCTCGTTGCCGTGCCGGTACGCGCCCGTCCAGCGCGCCATGACGAGCTGGGCGTCGCCGGACTCCACCTCCGCCAGGAACTTCTCCGCCCGGCCGCCGCGCAGCGTTCCCGCGGGGCGGCCGTGGTGGGTGAGGGTGACGCTCGCGTCGCCGTGCTGCTCGTACTGGAATCCGGAAGGTCTCGGCATGGGCGTATGGTGCCCGACCCCCTGCGTCGTGTCGCCCGGTTTTCCGGTCGGGCTCCCGCGCCGGAGTCCGGTCCTCCCCGGAGACGGTCAGCGGACGACGTCGAAGACGTTCTTCTGGAGCCCGTTGGCGTAGGCCTCGTGCTCGACGAGCCTCAGGTGCTGGGTGTCCTTGTCCGTGGTGCTGAAGAGCCGCTTGCCCGCTCCGAGGAGGAGGGGGAAGACCAGCAGGTGGTAGCGGTCGACGAGACCCGCGTCCGAGAGGCTCCGGTTGAGGGCCGCGCTGCCGTGGACGATGATCGGGCCGCCCTCGGTCCGCTTCAGCGCGGCGACGTCGTCGAGCGAGCGCAGGATGGTGGTCTCGCCCCAGCCGGACACCAGGTCGCCGTCGTCGAGCGTGGTGGAGACGACGTACTTCGGCATCAGCTTGTAGTCCGCGAAGTCCTCCATGCCGGGCCAAACCCGGCTGAACGCCTCGTAGCTGCTGCGGCCCAGCAGCATCGCGGCCGCTTCCTCCTGCTCCCTGCCCTTGATCTCGAACGCCTCGGGGAGGAACTCGATGTCCTTGAAGGTCCATCCGGAGTTCCGGTAACCGGGTTCGCCGCCGGGTCCCTCCACGACTCCGTCGAGCGAGATGAAGGCGGTGCTGATCAGAGTGCGCATCGTGTTCCCCGTGTCCGTGTCGTGCTGCCGGTGCATTCGCCCGGTGCATGCTACGACCGCTCTCGCGCCGTTCGCCGCACCGTTCGTCATCCATGACCGCGGGGCGGGGGAGAACTCATCGGCCTGCGCGTGCCGCGTTCCGGGAACCCGGTGATCCGCCGCCCCGCGGACGGATCACCGGCCGGGGACCGGCTCAGTAGGGCCAGATCGGGGGGTCGGTGACGAAGTGGCCGCCGAGGTGGGCGTGGTCGGGGTTCTCCGGGTCCAGCTCCCCGTGCTCGGCGACGAGCTTCTCCGCGTACTGCTCGGAGTCGTCCTGCGGGTCGTAGCCGAGGGCGCGCGCCGTCGTCAGGTCCCACCACAGGCGGGTGTTGGCCGAGGATCCGTACACCACGGTGTGCCGCACGTCCTCGGCGGTCAGGGCCGCGTGGAAGAGCCGGGCGCCGTCGCCGGGGCTCATCCAGACCGAGAGCATCCGTACCGAGGTCGGCTCCATGAAGCAGGAGCCGATGCGCACCGAGACGGTCTCGATGCCGTGCTTGTCCCAGTAGAACTGCGCGAGGTCCTCCCCGAAGGACTTCGACAGGCCGTAGAAGGTGTCGGGCCGGCGGGGGGTGTCGACCGGGATCAGCGGGTCACCGGGGAGCGGGCGCGGGGTGTAGCCGATGGCGTGGTTGGAGGAGGCGAACACGATGCGCTTCACCCCCTCCTCGCGCGCCGCCTCGTAGAGGTTGTAGGTGCCCTCGATGTTGGAGTGCAGAATCTTGTCGAACGACGCCTCGAGGGAGATGCCCGCGAGGTGGATGACGGCGTCGACGCCCCGCACGGCCTCCCGCAGAGCGGCCTTGTCGCCGAGGTCGGCGGTGACGGCGTTCGGTTCGCCCTCGATGGGGGTGAGGTCCAGGAGCCGGAGGTCGTATCCGTACGCGGGGAGCAGCCCGCGCATCAGGGTGCCGAGGCCGCCGGCGGCGCCGGTGAGAAGGACGGTGCGGGGAGCTGGCATATGACGATCTCCTCGGTGCGGGCGCAGGGCGCGGGCGCGGTGGGCGCGGACGGTGCGGTGCTGTGCTGCGTGTGGCCGGACGTGCGAACTGCGGGGTCTGTGGGGCACGCGGATGTCACGCGACCGCCCGGTGCGTCAAATTCATGGACGGCATTCACATGCGTGGACACGCTAAGAACTTGCGACGGACCACGTCAAGTGTCGCTCGGTGTCGGCCGGTTCGTCCCGGGGTCGGGTGTTCGCGTCTTGACCAGCGCCGCGTGGCTGCCTTAGCGTGGCGGCGTTCAGAAATATGGACGTCGATCATAATTGTGCACGCCTGAATCTGCTCAGGGAGCGCCCGTGACCTCAGCCCCCCTTGCCGCCCGACTCACCGATGTCGCCGGGCCGCTCTTCTTCCCCGTCACCGCCTACGGACCGGACGGCGCCGTCGACCCGGACGCCTTCCGCGCGCATGTGCGCGCGGGGGTGGACGCCGGTGCGGCGGCCGTCTTCGCCTGCTGCGGCACCGGTGAGTTCCACGCGCTGGCCCCCGAGGAGTTCCGCCTCCTCGTGGCCGCCGCCGTCGAGGAGACCGCGGGCCGGGTGCCCGTCGTCGCGGGAGCCGGGTACGGCACGGCCCTCGCGGTCCAGTACGCGAAGCTCGCCGAGGAGGCGGGCGCGGACGGGCTCCTGGCCATGCCGCCCTACCTCGTCGTCGCCGGCCAGGAGGGGCTGCTCGCCCACTACGCCGCGCTCGCCGCCGCCACCTCCCTGGAGACGATCGTCTACCAGCGGGACAACGCCGTCTTCACCCCCGAGACCGTCGTCGCCCTGGCGAAGACCCCCGGGATCATCGGCCTCAAGGACGGCCTGGGCGACCTCGACCTGATGCAGCGCATCGTCAGCGCCGTACGCACCGGCCTGCCCGGCGAGGACTTCCTGTACTTCAACGGGCTGCCCACCGCCGAACTCACCGGGCTCGCCTACCGGGGCATCGGTGTCACGCTCTACTCCTCCGCCGTCTTCGCCTTCGCGCCCGACATCGCCCTGGCCTTCTACCGGGCGCTGGACTCCGGCGACGACGGCCTGGCCGACGCGCTGCTCGACCATTTCTACCGGCCGCTCGTCGAACTGCGGGCCAAGGGGCACGGCTACGCGGTGTCGCTGGTGAAGGCGGCGGTCCGGCTGGAGGGCCTGGACGTCGGCCCGGTGCGCACCCCGCTCACCGAGCCGCCGGCCGCGCACGTCGAGGAGCTGGCCTCGATCATCGCGAACGGCCGTGCGCTGCTGGAGAAGTACCGCGAGGAGGAGGCGAAGTGAAGGCCTCCGCCTTCCTCTACCCCTGGGACGTCGTGGGGGACCCGGACGCCGCCGCCCGCCTGGCCGACCTCGGCGTCCAGCAGGTGACGCTCGCCTCCGCCTACCACTCCACCCGGGCCCTGACCCCGCGCCACCCCGGCCGCCGGATCGTCACCGCGGAACACGCGGCCGTGCTCTACCCGCCGGATGCCGCGCGGTGGACGGGCCGGGGGCTGCGCCCCTACCGGCAGTCCTGGGTGCCGGGCGACGACCCCTACGCCGAGGCGGCCGACGCGCTGGCCGACGCGGGGCTCCAGGTGCACTCCTGGGTGGTGCTCGCGCACAACTCCCGCCTGGGCGCCGAGCACCCGGACACCTCCGTGGTCAACGCCTACGGCGACCGCTACCCCTGGGCGCCGTGCATCGCGCGGCCCGCCGTCCACGCCTACCTGGTGGATCTGGCGGCGGAGGCGGCCGTACGCCCCGGGACATCGGGCACCGAGCTGGAGTCCTGCGGCTGGTACGGCTTCGCCCATCTGCACGCCCACGACAAGGTCTCCGGGGTCGCGCTCGGGGACGCGGCGCAGTACCTGATGTCGCTCTGCTTCTGCGCCGACTGCCGCGCGGGCTACGCGTCAATGGGCCTGGACCCCGACGAACTGCGCGCCGCCGTACGCCGCGCCCTGGAACCCGTCTGGGCCGGGCCGGGTTCGGGGGAGCAGGGCTGGGCCGGGGTGGAGAAGCTGCTCGGCGCCGGCCTCGCGGACGCCACCCTGCGCTGGCGCGTCCGGGTCGCCGGAGGCCTCCAGGAGGCGGCTGTCGCCGCCGTGCGGGGCGCCGCGCCGGGGCGGGACTTCCAGGTCCTGCTCCACGCCGACCCGGCCCCCCACCGCACCGGTGCCAACGTGGGGACCGACCCCTCCCACATCCTGTCCGCGGCGGACGGTGTCGTGCTGCCCTGCACCGGCGGCGACGCGGCGCGCGAGGCGGTGCTCGGCCCGTTCGCCGGGCTGTCCGGGATCGTCGCCGCGAACTTCAACGTGGTGAGCGGCATGGGCGGCAGCCCCGGCACGCTGGAGCGCGACGCCGCGCACGCGGCCTCGCTCGGCGCGGACCAGCTCCGGCTTTACCACGCGGGTCTCGCCTCCGGACCCGATCTCGCCGCCGTCGGCGACGCCCTCTCCGCGGTCCGCGGCGGCTGACCGCGGACCGTCTCCCACCCTCGAAGCGCAGGTCCCCGGCGTGCGGCCGGGGGCCTGCGCTGTTCTCCGTCCCCGGCCGGAGGAGCCGCGCCGGCCGGGAGCGGAGCCGGCGCCGTCAGGCTGTCGGTGAACTTCTTTTGCCAGAAGCGTTGACGAAACATTCCCACCGCTCTAGCTTCATCCGCGTCGTACTTCGTACGTCATATATGAGACGCGATACGCGAGATGCGAGAGCTCTTCACCCATGACCTTTGCGCCTGCCCCCATCCCGTCCAGGACCCAGTACGTGCTGGAGGCGATCAAGCACGCCATCCTCACCGCACAGCTGAAGCCGGGACAGGCACTGGTGGAGACCGAACTCGCCGCACAGTTCGGGGTGTCGAAGACCCCCGTACGTGAGGCGCTGAAGACGCTCGCCGGTACCGGGCTCGTGGTCATGAGCCAGTACAAGGGTGCCACCGTGCGGCTCGTCGACGCGACGATGGCCCGGGAGGTGTACGACGTCCGCCTGCTCCTGGAGCCGGAGGCGCTGCGCCGCTCCATCACCCGCAAGGTCTCGCTGGAAGCGGCCCAGGAGGCCCTGGAGCGCTCCGACTCCGCGGTCGACAAGGCGGACAGGTCGCTCGCCAACCGGGACTTCCACCGGGCGCTCTACCTGCCCTGCGGCAACCCGCTGCTCGCCCGGATGCTCGACGAGATCCGCGACCAGGCCGCACTGGTGTCGACCGTCGCCTGGTCGGCGATCCCGTCCTGGGAGCGCGAGGCGGCCGAGCACCGCGAGATCCTGCGGCTCGCCCTGGCCGACGACGCGGACGCCGCGGCGGGGGCCCTGCACGACCACATCGCATCGTTCGTGCGCCGTGCCTTCCCCGACGACGAAGACGGGGGTGACACGACGTGAACCACCAGCTGGACATGGATCACCAGCACCTCGACGAAAGGTCAGTCCGCATGGACTTCTCCCCGCTGAAGGCGGCCCTCGCAGACGTTGTGGCGATCCCGGTGACCCCGTTCACCGAGGAAGGCGGCATCGACATCCCGGCGCACCGCGCCCTGCTGCGACGGCTGCTCGACGGGGGCGTCCGCATCGTCACCCCCAACGGCAACACCGGTGAGTTCTACGCGCTCACCCCCGACGAGCGGCGTACCGTCACCGAGCTCACCGTCGAGGAGACGGTCGGCCGTGCCACCGTCCTGGTCGGGGTCGGCCACGACGTGCCGACCGCCGTGGCCGCCGCCGAGCACGCCAGGGACCGCGGAGCCGAGATGGTGATGGTGCACCAGCCGGTGCACCCCTACGTCTCGCAGGAAGGCTGGATCGACTACCACCGGGCCATCGCCGAGGCCGTCCCCGGGCTGGGCGTCGTCCCGTACGTCCGCAACCCGCTGCTCGCCGGTGAGCGCCTCGCCGAGCTCGCCGACAGCTGCCCCAACGTGATCGGCGTGAAGTACGCCGTCCCGGACGCCGCCCGCTTCGGCGCGTTCGCCCGCGACGCCGGCCTGGAGCGCTTCGTGTGGATCGCCGGGCTCGCCGAGCTGTACGCCCCCTCCTACTTCGCCACCGGCGCCACGGGATTCACCTCCGGACTGGTCAACGTGGCCCCAGGCGTCTCGATCGCCATGCTCGAGGCGCTCCGTGCGGGCGACTACCTCGCCGCGATGAAGGTCTGGGAGCAGATCCGCCGCTTCGAGGACCTGCGCGCCGACCGGCAGTCCGCGAACAACGTGACGGTCGTCAAGGAGGCCCTGGCCTCCCTCGGGCTCTGCCGCCGCGACGTCCGCGCACCCAGCCGGGTGCTGCCGGAGGCGCAGCGCGCCGAGGTCGCCACCCTGGTCGCCGGGTGGTCCATATGACGAGCGCGTCGCCGGAGGGCCGCCGCATCGCTCCCGAGGAGCTGCGCAGCCACCAGTGGTACGGCACGGACGGGCTCCGCTCGTTCAGCCACCGCGCCCGCACCCGGCAGCTGGGCTACCTCCCCGAGGAGCACCTGGGCAAGCCGGTCATCGCCATCCTCAACACGTGGTCCGACATCAACCCCTGCCACGTCCATCTGCGCGAGCGCGCGCAGGCGGTCAAGCGGGGCGTCTGGCAGGCGGGCGGCTTCCCGCTGGAGTTCCCGGTCTCCACGCTCTCCGAGACGTTCCAGAAGCCCACCCCGATGCTCTACCGCAACATGCTGGCGATGGAGACGGAGGAGCTGCTGCGCTCCTACCCCGTCGACGGCGCCGTGCTGCTGGGCGGCTGCGACAAGTCGACGCCCGCACTGCTGATGGGCGCCGCCTCCGTCGACCTGCCGACGGTCTTCGTGCCCGCCGGGCCGATGCTGCCGGGCCACTGGCGCGACGAGGTCCTGGGCTCCGGCACGGACATGTGGAAGTACTGGGACGACAAGCGGGCCGGCCTCATCGGCGACTGCGAGATGGCCGAGCTGGAGAGCGGCCTCGCCCGCTCGCCCGGCCACTGCATGACGATGGGTACCGCCTCGACCCTGACGGCCGCCGCCGAGGCGCTGGGCGTCACGGTGCCGGGCGCCTCGTCCATCCCGGCCGTGGACTCCGGTCACGACCGGATGGCGGCCCACTCCGGCATCCGGATCGTCGAACTGGTGTGGCAGCAGCTGAAGCTGTCGCACATCCTCACGGCGGACGCCTACGAGGACGCGGTCGCCACGGTCCTCGCGCTCGGCGGCTCCACCAACGCCGTCATCCACCTGATCGCGATGGCCGGCCGCTCCGGCGTGAAGCTCACCCTGGACGACTTCGACCGCATCGCCCGCACCGTGCCCGTCCTCGCCAACCTCCGCCCCGGCGGAAAGTACCTGATGGAGGACTTCCACTTCGCCGGAGGGCTCCCCGGATTCCTGGCCCGGCTCACCGACGTGCTCCACCTGGACCGGCCCACCGTCACGCACGCCACGCTGCGCGAACAGCTCGACGGAGCGCTCGTCCACAACTCCGACGTCATCCGCGAACGGGACGAACCGCTGGCCGAGGAGGGCGGGGTGGCCGTACTGCGCGGCAACCTGTGTCCGGACGGCGCGGTCATCAAGCACATCGCCGCCGAGCCCCACCTGCTGCGCCACACCGGACCCGCGGTCGTCTTCGACGACTACAAGGAGATGCAGCGCACCATCAACGACCCGGCCCTGGCCCTCACCCCGGACCATGTGCTGGTGCTCCGCAACGCCGGCCCCAAGGGCGGTCCCGGGATGCCGGAGTACGGCATGCTGCCGATCCCCGACTACCTGCTGAAGCAGGGCGTACGGGACATGGTGCGGCTCTCCGACGCCCGGATGAGCGGCACCAGTTACGGAGCCTGCGTGCTGCACATCGCTCCCGAGTCCTTCGTCGGCGGGCCGCTGGCCCTGGTCCGCACCGGCGACCTGATCACCCTGGACGTCGAGGCGCGGCTGCTCCACCTCGACGTCACCGACGAGGAGCTGGAGCTCCGCAGGTCGCGGTGGACCGAGCCGCCCGCCCGCTACGGGCGCGGCTACGGGGCGCTCTACCAGGACCAGATCACCCAGGCCGACACCGGCTGCGACTTCACGTTCCTGGCCCGGCAGGGAGAAGTGCCCGACCCGTACGCGGGCTGAACCCGGGCGAAGAATTCCGCGCACCGCCTCGTCCGGGATACCGAACGGCATGCGGTAAGCGCTTGCACCATGCACCGACCGCACGGCACATCCAGCACTTCCCAGAGATCGGAGACGCGTCATGGCCCAATCCGCAGCCGTGGCCACACCGCCCCCCAAGGGGCAGGCGCCCAAACGCCGCTCGGCCGGCCCCCGCCGCCTTCCGTACCTGCTGATCGCGCCCGCGGGCCTGCTGATGCTGGGCTTCATCGCCTATCCGGTGATCAGCGTCTTCTACTACAGCCTGCAGGACTACAACGTCACCAAGCCGTGGCGGAACGGCTTCGCCGGCTTCGACAACTTCACCCGGATCTTCACCGAGGACGACCAGTTCTGGTCGACGCTCGGCTTCAGCGCCCAGTGGGTCTTCACCCAGGTGACCCTGCAACTGGCGCTCGGCCTCGCGCTCGCGCTCATCGTCAACCAGAGCTTCATCGGCCGCGGCATCTCCCGCGCCATGGTCTTCTCGCCCTGGGCCGTCTCCGGTGTGCTCACCAGCACCATCTGGATCCTGCTGTACAACTCCTCGACCGGCTTCAGCCGCTACCTCGCGGACGCCGGGATCGGTGAGTACGGCACCTCGGTCCTCTCCGACACCGGGACCGTCTTCTGGGCGGCCACCGTCTCCGAACTCTGGCGCGGGGTCCCCTTCTTCGCCATCCTCATCCTCGCCGACCTCCAGTCCGTCTCCAAGGAGCTGTACGAGGCGGCGTCGGTGGACGGAGCGGGCCGTCTGCGGCAGTTCTTCCACATCACGCTCCCGCACCTGCGCGACGCGATCATCCTGGCCACCCTGCTCCGCGGGGTCTGGGAGTTCAACAACGTCGACCTCCTCTACACCCTCACCGGCGGCGGGCCTGCGGGAGAGACCACCACCCTCCCGCTCTACGTCGCCAACACGGGCATCGAGGGCCATGACTTCGGATACGCGTCCGCGCTGACCACCGTCGCCTTCGTGATCCTCCTGTTCTGCTCGATCGTCTACCTGCGCCTGAGCAAGTTCGGAGGCGACCACAAGTGACTGCCGCACTCGTAGAGAAGAACGACGCCCGCACGCCCGGGCTCTCCCGGGGGGACGACACCCCGCCGCCCTCCTCGCACCGCAGGACCAAGCGCGAGCGCGCCTTCGACGACGTACCGCGCTGGCAGATCTACGTGCCGCTCGGCATCTACCTGCTCTTCACGCTCATCCCGTTCTACTGGATGTTCCTCTTCGCCGTACGGCCCGCCGGCTCCACCTCCCTGGTGCCGTGGCCCATGACGGGGGACCACTTCTCCAAGGTCTGGAACGAGCGAAGCTTCGCCGTCTTCTTCCAGAACAGCATGATCGTCGGCGTCGCGACGCTGATCGCCACGACCCTGGTCGCGCTGGCCGGCGGCTACGCCCTGGCCCGGTTCGACTTCAAGATCAAGGGCGCCTTCATGCTGGCGCTGCTCTGCTCGCAGTTCATCCCCGGCGCCCTGATGCTCGTGCCGCTCTTCGAGATCTTCAAGAACCTCCAGATGATCAACTCCCTGGGGAGCGTCGTCATCGCGGAGACCGTCTTCCAGCTGCCCCTGTCGATCATCCTGATCAGCGGGTTCATCAAGAACGTCCCGGTCTCCCTCGAGGAGGCCGCCTGGGTGGACGGCTGCTCGCGCTTCAAGGCCTTCTGCGCGGTCGTGCTGCCGCTGCTGCGCCCCGGACTGATCGCCGTCGGCTCCTTCGCCTTCGTCCACAGCTGGAACCACTTCCTCTTCGCCCTGATGTTCCTCAGCGAACAGGACAAGCAGACGATCCCGGTCGGCCTCAACACCCTCATCGGCGCCGACAGCGTCGACCTCGGGGCGCTGGCCGCGGGCGGAGTCATCGCCGCCGTACCGGTGGTCATCGTCTTCGCCTTCATCCAGAAGTGGCTCATCACCGGCTTCAGCGCCGGCGCCGTGAAGGGATGACGGACATGACCTGGAAGCTCCACCCCCGCCCCGCCGCCGAGGCGGCCCGCGGGGCCGGAGAGAGGAGGACGGGCCGATGAGCGACACCGTCCCCGTCCCCGTCGTCCTGGCCGGCGCCCGCGGCCACGGCCGCTGGCACCTCGCCAACATCCGCCGGCTCCAGCACCGGGGGCTGGTCCGGCTGGCCGGGGTCTGCGAGCTGACCCCGCTGACCGACGGCGAACTCGACCTGTTCGCGGACGACATGCCCGAGCAGTCCGCCGACTTCGGGGCCCTCCTGGACCTCACCGGCGCACGCGCCGCCGTCGTCTGCACCCCGATCCCGACCCACACCACGCTGGCCCTGACGGCGGCGGCCCGGGGCGTCCACCTCCTCCTGGAGAAGCCCCCCGCCGCGACCTGGGACGACTACGCCCGCATGGCGCAAGGGGTGCGGGAGGCGGGCGTCGCCTGCCAGATCGGCTTCCAGTCCCTCGGCTCGCACGCCGTCCCGGCCATCAAGGACCTCGTACGCTCCGGGGCGATCGGCGCCGTACGCGGCGTCGGCGCCGCCGGTGCCTGGGTCCGCGACGACGCCTACTTCCGGCGGGCGCCCTGGGCCGGGCGCCGCAGGATGGACGGGGCCGACGTGGTCGACGGGGTGCTCACCAACCCCCTGGCGCACGCCGTCGCCACGGCACTCGAACTCGCCGGCCGGGGAACGGCCGACGACGTCGCGTCCATCGAGACCGAGCTCTTCCGCGCCCACGACATCGAGTCCGACGACACCAGCTGCGTCCGGGTCACCACCGCCGACGGGACCCCGGTCATCGTCGCGGTCACCCTCTGCGCGGAGGAGGCCGGCGAGCCGTACGTGATCGTCCACGGCGACCGCGGACGCATCACCTTCTGGTACAAGCAGGACCGCGTCCTGGTCCAGCGCGCCGGACACGGCCCGGAGGAGACCGTGCACGGACGGACCGACCTGCTGGAGAACCTCGTCGGACACCTGGAGCACGGCACCCCGCTCCTCGTACCCCCGGAGCGCGCCGGTGCGTTCATGCGGGTCCTGGAGGCCGTGCGCACCGCCCCCGAGCCTGCCGCGCTGCCCGCCACCGCCTGGCACACCCGGCCCGCCGACCAGGGCGACGGCGTACGGCGCATCGTGCGCGGCATCGACGGCACCGTCGCCGCCGCGGCCGACACCCTCACCCTCTTCTCCGAACTGGGCGCCTCCTGGGCGCGCCCGAGCGAGGTGAGCACACCATGACCACCGCACTCCTCAGCTGCGCCGGACGCCCCGTCGGCCGCTACAGCTACCGGCCGGAGACGGACGGCCGGCCCTACCTGCACCCCGTCACCACGCTCGCCGGCACCCCCGTCACCGAGGAGCGGCCCGCCGACCACCTCCACCACCTGGGCGCCTCCGTCGCGGTGCCCGACGTGGCCGGCCACAACTTCTGGGGCGGGCGCACCTTCGTCCGCGACCAGGGGCCCACCGTGCTCGACAACCACGGGACGCAGCGCCACCTCGGCTGGAAGCTCCGCGACCCGGACGGCTTCGTGGAGGAGCTCAGCTGGGAGGCCGACGGCACCGAACTGCTGCGCGAGCACCGCACCGTCGCCGCCGTCGGACTCTCCGACAGCGCGTGGGCGCTGGACTTCTCCTTCTCCTTGACCAACCGCGGCTCCACGGACCTCTCCATCGGCAGCCCCGCCACCAACGGCCGCCCCGGCGCCGGATACGGCGGATTCTTCTGGCGCGCCCCCAAGGAGGCCGCGCCGCCCGCCGTGTTCAGCGGGACGCTCGACGGCGAGGAGGCCGTGCACGGGAGGGCCGCCGACTGGCTGGCACTCGCCGGGGACGGCTGGACCCTCGTCTTCGCCGGCGCGACCGACGAGACGCGGCGCGACCCGTGGTTCGTACGGACCACCGAGTACCCGGGGGTCGGCTCCTCCCTCGCCGCCGACCGGCGGCTTCCCGTCGCCGCCGGAGCCACCGTCGTACGCAGGGTCGTCACGGTCGTCGCCGACGGACGCCTCGGCCGGGACGCCGCCGGCGCCCTCGTCCGCAAGGCGGTCGCCGCATGACCATGCCCTGGAGAGCCGACCTCGGGGACGGTACCTACCGCAACCCGGTCCTCAACGCCGACTGGTCCGACCCCGACGTCGTCCGCGTCGGCGACGACCACTACCTCACGGCGTCCAGCTTCGGCAGGGTCCCCGGGCTGCCCCTGCTGCACTCCCGCGACCTGGTGAACTGGACCCTGATCGGCCACGCCCTCGACCGGCTCCTGCCGGAGGCCGACTTCGCCGTGCCGCGCCACGACTGCGGGGTGTGGGCGCCGTCGCTGCGCCACCACGCCGGACGCTTCTGGATCTTCTGGGGTGACCCCGACCACGGCATCCAGCAGATCAACGCCGAGGACATCCGCGGCCCCTGGAGCGCCCCGCACCTCGTCAAGGCGGGCAAGGGCCTGATCGACGCCTGCCCCCTGTGGGACGAGGAGACCGGCGAGGCCTATCTCGTCCACGCGTGGGCGAAGTCGCGCTCCGGCGTCAAGAACCGGCTCACCGGCCACCGGATGAGCCCCGACGGCCGCGAGCTCCTCGACGAGGGCACCACCCTGGTCGACGCCGACACGATCCCCGGCTGGTTCACCCTCGAAGGCCCCAAGCTCTACCGGCACGGCGGCTGGTTCTGGATCTTCGCACCCGCCGGGGGAGTGGAGACCGGCTGGCAGGGCGCCTTCCGCTCGCGGACGTTCGCCGGCCCCTACGAGGAGCGGGTCGTCCTCGCCCAGGGCCGCACCGAGGTCAACGGCCCGCACCAGGGCGGCTGGGTCAGGACCGCCGCGGGAGAGGACTGGTTCCTGCACTTCCAGGCCCGCGGGGCGTACGGCCGGGTCGTGCACCTCCAGCCGATGCGCTGGGACGAGGAAGGCTGGCCGGTCATCGGCGACGAGGGCGAACCCGTTCTCACGCACCGCAGCCCGAAGGCCCCGGAACAGGTCGCCGAGGCCCCGGTCTCCAGCGACGACTTCCCCGGCGGCCGGTACGGCCGCCAGTGGCAGTGGACGGCCGCCCCGCGGCCCGGCTGGACGGTCCGCCACGGGGGCGACGGGCTGCGCCTCAGCTGCGTACGGACCGCGTACGCGCACGATCTGCGGGCCCTGCCCAACGTCCTGGTGCAGCGGCTGCCGGCCGAGGAGTTCACCGTCGAGACGGGCATCACGCTCGACACCGGCGAACCGGGCGCGAAGGCCGGGCTCGCCGTGCTCGGCGACGCCTTCTCGTGGATCGGCCTGGAGGCCGCGGCCGACGGGACGGCACAGCTCGTGCACCGGTACGCCGAGACCGTCGCCGAGCACGAGCGGGACGCCGAGCACCCCCGCCCCGCACCCGGCGCATCCGTACGCGTACGGATCGAGGTCACCCGGGGCGCCCGCTGCCGCTTCCTCGCCGACACCGGCGACGGGTCCGGATTCCGGGCGTCCGGCCAGGTCTTCGCCGCCACCCCCTGGCGGTGGGTCGGCGCGCTCCTGGGTCTCTTCGCCACCGCACCGGCCGGCTCGGAGCCTTCCGGAACAGCCGGCTTCACCGCATTCCGCACCACCGGAAGACCCCGGACCGTCTGAACCCCGCACCGCTGTATGGGAGCCGCAATGACGCACCTCCGTACCGAGCGCACCAGAGCGAGAGCACCGTTCACCGTCTTCACTCCCGCCGCCCTCCCGTGTGAGCGGAGCCATGGCGGCGGCCGTCGGAAACAGCCGCCACGGGGGCGTCCGGCAGACCCGCCGGGTCGGCACGTCGACCGGGCCGGGCCGGTGCCGCACCGCGCACACCACTGACCTCCCCCCACTCACGCGTACAGATTCCGAGAGAGAAGAGCCGACATGAACATCTCGAAGACGCTCCGGGGGCGTGCCGCGACCGCGGTGTCCCTCACGGCGGTCCTGGCCCTCGGGGCCACCGCCTGCGGAGACGACGGCAGCGACTCCGGCACGGAGGGCAGCGGGAAGGGCGAGATCACCTTCTGGGACAACAACGGTGGCCCGCGCACCGCGATCTGGACCGAGATCATCAAGGACTTCGAGAAGAAGAACCCGGACATCGAGGTCACGTACGTCCCGATCCCGATCGCCGACGTCCAGTCGAAGTACGACACGGCCATCGCGGGCGGCGGGCTGCCCGACGTCGGCGGCGTCGGCACCGCGTACCTGGCGAGCATGGTCTCCCAGGAGGCCCTGGAGCCGGTCAACGACCGGCTGGACGGGTCACCGCTGAAGGGCAAGCTCGTCGAGGGCATGGTCGAGAGCGTCAGAGCCGCGGCCGGGCGGGGCGACGACCTGTACTCCGTGCCCACCTCCGCGAACAACGGCGCGCTCTGGTACCGCACCGACCTGTTCGAGAAGGCCGGCCTGGACGCGCCCACGACCTGGCCCAAGTTCTACGAGGCCGCCGACAAGCTGACGGACGCGAAGAACAACAAGTTCGGCTACACCATCCGCGGCGGCGCGGGCTCCATCGCCCAGGCCCTGGACGCGATCTACGGCCAGACCGGCATCACGGAGTTCTGGGACGGCGACACGACGACCCTGAACGACCCGAAGAACGTCGCCGCGCTGGAGAAGTACGCCGCTCTCTTCAAGAAGACGACGCCCTCCGCCGACGTCAACAACGACTTCACCAAGATGGTCGCCCAGTGGGACTCCGGCACCATCGGGATGCTCAGCCACAACCTCGGTTCCTACCAGGACCACGTGAAGGCCCTCGGCGAGGACAAGTTCGCCGGGATACCCGCCCCCATCGGGGAGGGCGGCACGCGCGTCCAGGTCTCCAACCCCGTCGACGGTCTCGGCCTGTTCCGCTCCAGCAAGAACAAGAACGCGGCCTGGAAGTTCATCGAGTTCGCGGCCTCCCACGAGTCGAACAGCAAGTGGAACGAGTCGGCCGGAGCCATCCCCGCCAACACCGAGGCGGCCAAGGACCCGTGGATCGGTGAGACCGAGCCGACCGCCCTCGCGGCGAAGGCCCTCACCGACGGCTCCACCAAGATCGTCGACCTCCCGTACTACCTGCCCGACTGGAACAACATCAGCAAGGCCGACAACGAGCCGGAGTTCCAGAAGCTGCTCCTCGGCAAGGTCACGGCCAAGGCCTTCCTGGACAAGATGGCCGAAGAGCTGAACGCCGCCCAGAAGGAATGGAAGGAACTGGGCAACGGCTGACCCGGCCGTCGTCCCCCCGGGGACGACACCTTCCGTCCTTCACGGACGGACCCCCTGACCGGGGGACCGGCGGCGGTCCGGGTCGCACCCCGCCGCCGGTTCCCCACCCCCCCCGGGCACCACCTCAGTTCGTCCCCCGAGAGAGGCAGTGGACCTGTGTCACTCACCCGCAGACGGACGGCGGCCGCGCTCCTCGCGCTGCCCCTCGCCCTCAGCGCCACCCCCGCATTCGCCCACGGCGGCGGGCCCCGGCCCCGTACGCTCCACATCGCAGGCGACTCGACGGCGGCGCAGAAGTACGCCGACGCCGCTCCCGAGACCGGGTGGGGCATGGCCCTCCCGTTCTTCCTCGGACACGGCCTCACCATCGCCAACCACGCGATGAACGGCCGCAGTTCCAAGAGCTTCATCGACGAGGGGCGCCTCACCGCCCTCCTCGACGGCGTCCGCCCGGGCGACCTCGTCCTCATCCAGTTCGGCCACAACGACGAGAAGACCGAGGACCCGGCCCGCGGCACCGACCCGTACACCACGTACCAGGAGTACCTGCGCCAGTACGTCAAGGGCGCCCGCGCCCGGCGCGCCGAGCCCGTGCTGATCACTCCGGTGGAACGGCGGCGCTTCGCCGAGGACGGCACGGCGAAACCCACCCACGGGGAGTACCCCGCGGCGATGCGCGCCCTGGCATCCGAGGACCGCGTGGCCCTGATCGACATGCAGGCGATCTCGCTCGCCCGCTGGCAGGAACTCGGCCCCGACGGGACCGAGGCGTACTTCAACTGGCTGGAGCCCGGCGAGTCGCCGAACTACCCCGACGGCCGCCAGGACAACACCCACTTCCGCCCCGAGGGCGCGATCGAGGTGGCCAGGATGACGGCCCGCGCCCTGCTCGACCGGCGTGTGCTCGCTCCTCGCGACCTGCGGCGCCTCGACGCCGAGGTCCCCGCGGAACGGATCACCTGGCCGCAGGCCTGATCCTGCGCCCCTCGCGGCCGGCGTCCCCGGCCGCCCGCCCGACCCGGATCTCCTCCACTTCTTCCACGTACGACAGTTAGGGATCAGCCATGCCCGCACGTATGAGACACACCCGCGCCATCGCCGTGGTCCTCGGCGCCGCCTCGCTCGCCCTCGCCGTGAGCGTCCCCGCCCAGGCGACCGGCCACGGAAGGGGCATCGAGCGTTCCGTGCTCCCGGCCGGTGACGGCTGGGCCTCCGCCGAGGGGTCGACCACCGGCGGAGCGAACGCCACCCCCGACCACGTCTACACCGTCACCAACCGGGCCGAGCTCATCGCGGCCTTCGAGGAGGCGGGCGACGCACCGAAGATCATCAGGATCGCCGGCACCATCCACGGCAACTCCGACGCCGAGGGCACCCCGATCGGCTGCGAGGCGTACCAGCAGGACGGCTACACCCTGGACAAGTACCTCGCGGCCTACGACCCGGCCGTCTGGGGCACGGACGAGGTTCCCTCGGGTCCCCTCGAGGACGCCCGGGTGGCCTCCGCCGCGCTGCAGGCCGCCGCGGTCAACGTGAACGTCCCCTCCCACACCACCCTCGTCGGGGTGGGCAAGGACGCCACGGTCATCGGCGCAAGCCTCCAGGTCAAGGGCGTCTCCGACGTCATCGTCCGCAACATCTCCTTCGAGGACACCTACGACTGCTTCCCGCAGTGGGACCCCACCGACGGCGAGACCGGCCACTGGAACTCCGAGTACGACAACCTGGTCGTCCACGGCTCCACCCACGTCTGGGTCGACCACAACACCTTCAGTGACGGCGACCGCCCCGACTCCGAGCAGCCCCGCTACTTCGGTGAGCTCTACCAGCAGCACGACGGCCTCTTCGACATCGTGCGCGGCGCCGACCTCGTCACCGTCTCGTGGAACGTCCTCAAGGACCACGACAAGACGATGCTCATCGGCAACAGCGACAGCGCCGGGGCCACCGACAGCGGTCACCTGCGGGTGACGCTCCACCACAACCTGTTCAAGGACGTCAACGAGCGCGCGCCGCGCGTCCGCTTCGGACAGGTCGACTCCTACAACAACCACTTCGTCGCCACCACAGGCAGCGTCTACGGCTACAGCTACGGCATCGGGAAGGAGTCCGCGCTGGTCGCCGAGTCCAACGCCTTCACCCTCGGCTCCGGCTTCGACCAGGCCAAGATCCTGAAGAAGTGGTCCGAGTCCTCCCTCACGGCGGGCGACAACTACGTCAACGGACGCAAGACCGACCTGATCGCCGTGCACAACGCGGGTGTGCCCGCCGAACAGCTCACCTCGGGCGCCGGCTGGACCCCGACGCTGCGCACCAAGGTGAACCACCCGCTCGTCGTCCCGCTCCTGGTGGGACTCGGCGCCGGGGCCGGCAAGCCGCTGGTCCGCTGACCCACCCGCCCCACCGCCCCACCAAGAACCGGCCGGAGCGGCACCGCACCCTTCCACCACCCCGGAAGGCGCCGCTCCGGCCTGCCTCTCCTCGCCATGCCTCCCTTCGCAAGGAGTACGCAATGCCCAGCAGACGCAGCGCGCTGACCCTCTTCGCGGGGGCGGGCGCCGCCCTGGCCCTCGGCACCCCCGGCGCCCACGCCCGGCCCGCGCACCCCCGCCCCTTCGGCCGCCACGGCTCGCCGGCGCGCCGCCTGAACGCCCTGACGCTGTACGTCGATCCGCACGGCAGGGGCGACTTCACCGACGTACGGTCCGCGCTCGGCGCGGCCACCGGCACCGGCCGGACCCTGGTGATCGCCCCCGGCACCTACCGGGGCAAACTCTCGGTCCCCGCCGAGCGCACGGACCTGACGCTGATCGGGGCGAGCGGCGACCCCCGCGACACCGTCCTCGTCCACGACGACGCCGCCGGCACCCCGAAGCCCGACGGCTCCGGCACCCTGGGCACCAGCGGATCCGCCTCCGTCACCGTCCAGGCCGCCGGCTTCACGGCCCGCGACGTGACCTTCGCCAACGACTGGCTGCGCTCCGACAACCCGGAGTACACCGGCACCCAGGCCGTCGCCGTCAAGGTCCAGGGCGACCGCTCGGCGTTCCACGGCTGCCGCTTCCTCGGCCACCAGGACACCCTCTACGCCGACACCCTCGCCCTCACCGCCTTCGCCCGCCAGTACTACAGCGACTGCTACGTCGAGGGCGACGTCGACTTCGTCTTCGGCCGCGCCACCGCGGTCTTCGACCGCTGCCACTTCCGCACCCTGACCCGCACCGACCTGGCCGGGGCCCCGTACGGCTTCGTCTTCGCACCCAGCACCGCCGGGGCCAACCCGCACGGCTACCTGGTCCAGCGCTCCGTCGTCACCAGCACCGCTCCCGACGGCCACTACAAGCTGGCCCGACCCTGGGTGCCCTCATCGGACCTCACCGCGCACCCCATGCTGACCGTCCGCGAGAGCGTCCTCGGCGCGGGCATCGACACCGACGAGCCGTACGGCACGATGTCCTCCGGCTTCCCCTGGCAGGAGCAGCGCTTCGCCGAGTACCGCAACGCCGGCCCCGGCGCGCGTGTCACCGTCCCCGCCAACCGGCCGCAGCTGAGCCGCTCCGAGGCCCGCGCCCGCACCGCGGCGGACCACCTCGGCGACTGGCGCCCGTACGCGTGACGTCCGGGATCACCCGGGGCGTGCTCCCGGACTTCTACGAGCGGCTGAAGGACGAACTGACCTTCCCGCTCTCCTGGGAGCGCTCCGGGACGCGCGACTTCCCGGCGTGGCGCGCGGAGGCGCGCGCCGCGGTCGGCGAGGCCCTGCTCCAGCCGCCGGGCCCCGGACCCGAACCCTTCGATCCGGTGACCGCCGACGCCCGTGACGCCGGACCGTACACCGCCCGCACCGTGGAGTTCGCCCTCAGCAGGTACGGCAGGGCGCGGGGCTCCCTCCTCGTGCCGCACGGGCCGGGCCCCTTCCCGGCGGTCCTGGTCCTGCACGACCACGGCTCGGAGTTCGCGATCGGCCGCGAGAAGGCCGTACGGCCGTGGTCGGACCCGGACCGCCTCGCGCGCGCCACCGCATGGGCGGCCCGGCACTACGGCGGCCGGTTCACCGGGGACGCACTGGCCGCCCGCGGCTACGCCGTACTCGCCGTGGACACCCTCGGCTGGGGAGACCGGGGGCCGCTCGCGTACGAGGACCAGCAGGCCCTGGCCGCCAACCTCCTCCAGCTGGGCACCTCACCCGCCGGCCTCGCCGCCCACGAGGACATCCGCGCCGCGGCCTTCCTCGCCTCGCTGCCCGAGGTCGACGAACGGCGCGTGGGCGCCCTGGGGTTCTCCATGGGCGCCTACCGCGCCTGGCAGCTGTCCGCCCTGTCCGGCCACATCCGCGCGGCGGCCGCCGTCTGCTGGATGACGAGCCTGCGCGAGATGCTGGTCCCGGGCGACCACACCCTGCGCGGCCAGTCCGCGTACTTCATGCTCCACCCGGGCCTCAACCGCCTCCTCGACATCCCGGACGTGGCCTCCCTCGCCGTCCCGAAACCCGCGCTGTTCCTGGCGGGCGGCGCGGACCGTCTCTTCCGGCCCACCGGGGTCACCGCCGCCTACCGGACACTGCGCGCGGTCTGGGAGTCCCAGGGCGCGGGCGACCGCCTCACCACCGAGATCTGGCCGGGCCAGGGGCACGCGTTCGGGAGGGGCATGCAGGAGGCGGTGTTCGGGTGGCTGGACCGGTATCTCGGCCGCCGGACCACCGAAGGGTGAGGACGAGACGGGACCGGTCGGGCCGAGGACTCCGGCCTGGGACACCGCCCCGCACCGGGCGGGTCCGGTCCTGCCCAGCGCGCCGCTGTGCTAGCTGCTGTGCCGAGGGCGGGCGGCGGCCTTCCTGGCGGCCCTGGTTCTCGGCGACCCCGGCACGCCGTCCTCCTTCTCCACGTCGGCTTCCGCCGAGGACGCCTTCCTGGCCGCGGTCTTCTTCACGGTCTTCCTGCCGGAGGCCCTCCTGCTCTCCGGGGCCGTGGCGCCGGAGGCCTTCTTCCTGGCCGGGCTCGTCCTCTTCGCGGGGGCCGGGCGGCGTGGCCGGTCCGGCGTGGTGTCGTCACCCTCCGGGGCCCGGCGCCGACGGCGGGCGACCGGGCGCTCGCGTGCCCTCTCCGCCTCGTCCTCCGTGTTCCGGTCCCCGGCGATCCCGCCGGCCTCCTCGACCGCGTCCGCGGCGCTCCGGCCCACGTCGCCGACGGCCGTGCCCGCTTTCTCGCCGACGCCCTCCACCGCGCTGCCCGCACCGCTGCCGACGGATTCGACCGCCGTCCCGGCTCCCCGGCCCACCTCGCTCACGGCCGCGCCCGCGCCCGCGCCCAGCTCTCCCGCGGCCCGGCCGGTGCCGGCCCCGACGTCCTGGACCGCCGCGCCCACCCCGCGGGTCAGCTGTTCGAGGATCTGCGGGTTGCGGTCCACCGTGGCCAGCAGCCGGGTGACGACGGCGGCGATGTGGTGGAGCCGCACCTTGAGCTGCGCCTGGACGTCCACTCCCTCGATGTCCAGCTGGACCCGTCCGAGCTTCACGTCCGCCCCGACGTTCAGTTTGAGGAGGTCCAGCACCTCCGCCTGGAGGGAGACGTGGGCCTCCAGGTCGTCGACCTCCAGCCCCAGCTCGTCCACGTGGAGGGAGGGAACGTCCAGGAAGACATCTGACGGGCCCTCATCGGGGTCCTCGTCCCCCGGGACGACGATCTCTGCATCCGGGTCCCGGGCTTCGCTGCCGGTGCTGTCGGAGCTGGGCATGGCGTGCGCACATCCTCGGTCGGTTCCCCGAGCCTGCTTCTCCTGTCCCAGTGTCGACCGGCGGAAACCATGACGCAATCGCCGGTGCCGGTACCGGTGCAGCGCGCCCGCCCCCGCCGGCCCGGGTGCACCGGGCCGGCGGAGGCGGACCGTACTCAGGTGACGCCCGCCGGTTCCCTAGTCGTAGCTGAGGTCCGACGCCGTGTAGCGGCAGTACGTGCCGTCCGGGCCGCTGCCCGTCTCCTTCGGCTCGGCGCCCGTGTTGTTGCCGGTGTAGCGGACGCAGGGCTTGATCTTCTTGCTGCTGTCGCCGTGGATCCGCACCGAACGCAGTGCGGCGGTGTCCCCGTAGTTGGTGTTGATGCCGACCAGGGACTTGCCCGGCGCGGTGACGTCCACGTCGGTCACGATGATCTCGCGCTTGTACTGCTTGGAGCAGTTGCCGCAGGACCGGACGAGCTTGCCGAAGTCGGCGACCTGGAACTTCGTGACGACCAGCTTGCCCGCGCCGTTGAACTGGAAGACCTTGTCCGAGGCCTTCTTCGCGCCGCCGCCGTACACCGTGTAGACGGAGCCGGTCGACGTGCCCTTGAAGGACGCGGCGTCCTCGCCGACGTCCTCCCACCAGACGTTCTGGATCGTGCAGCTGCCGGAGCAGTGGACACCGTCGGCGGCGGGCGAGCCCAGGATGACGTTCTTGAGCGTCGCCCCGTCGGCCAGCTCGAAGATCGGGTCCTGTCCTTCGTCCTGTCCGTCCCCGCCGAGGTCGCCGCTCCCGTAGAAGCGCTTCAGCGAGCCGTCGTACGTCCCCGAGACCTCGATGGTCTTCGAGACGGCCTGGGTGCCGGTGGCGCTGGGCCAGGCGGGCACCGCTGCCGTGGCGGCACCCGCGGGCTGCACCATCAGGTTCGTGGCCAGGGCGGCGCCGGTGAGAACCAGGGCGGCGGTCAGTGCGGTCGCCATGCGGCGCTTGCCGGGCCTGCGCCGATGCGTGTGCGCTCGTTCGTTCATGGTCGTCGGTCCCGTTTCCTAGGGGGTGGGGGATGGTGGTGCGCTCCTGGGTCGCCACCGCCCGCGAAAGGGTTGCCGTATAGAGGAAGTGTTTCCACGGGTCCGTCCGTGTGACGTCCGGTACCCCGTGACCCGCCGCCCGCGCCGTGAGCTCAGCGGGTCTCCGTGAAGTCGCCGCCCACCGAGGTCAGTCGGTCCGCCGTGCGCCCCCGCGCCGTGTAGTCGTCCCGCCCCGTGTCGCGGGTCCCCTCCGCGTGGTTGTACTGCCCGGCGAAGGTGTGCGTACCGGCCGGCACGTCCCGGCCCGGCTTGAGCGTCCAGCGGTAGACGAGGAAACCGTCCTCCTCGCGGGCCGACGCCACGAAGTCCGTCTCCGGCAGGGAGCGCCAGGAACCGGTGGTGTTCACCCCGCCGTTCAGGGCGATCCTCAGCTCCACGGTGAGCTCCGACAGCGGCCGGGTCGTCTTGACCAGCACCTCGCTCTGCGCCCAGTAGGCGTTGCTGTTCGGGTTCAGCGAACCGTCCGACCACAGCGGGCCGCTCCCCGAGGGCAGTTCGCCGCCCCGGCCGGCCGAGGGGGACTCCGTGCGGGGCTGCGCCGGCCCGGCGGCCACCCGCTGCCCGCCCGCCGGCTCCTCCCGGCCCGCCGACGTGACCGCGAAGGCACCAGCCGTCAGGATCCCGCACACCGCAGCCGTAGCTCCGGCGACCCGCAGCCACGGCATGGGGGAGCGCGGGGCGCGCGCGGCACGGGCGGGCGGTTCCTCGGCCATGCCGCGCTCGATCCGGGCCAGCATCCGCGCCCGGTCGGGGCGGTGCGAAGCGGCGGCCGTGCGCAGCCGCTCCCGCAGGTCCTCGTCCATCACTGCCTTCCTCCGGTGCGCTGCCCGGCGGCCGCCACCTGTACCTGTGCCGCGGGGGTCTCGGGACCGAGCAGCCGCTGGAGTTCCGCCACACCGCGCGAGGTCTGGCTCTTCACCGTACCGACCGAGATCCCGAGGACCAGAGCGGTGTCCCGTTCGGACAGGTCGAAGGCGTGCCGCAGCACCACGCACGCGCGCTTGCGGAACGGCAGCCGCCGCAGGGCGCCCTGGACGTCCACCACCGCCGACACGTCGGGTCCGTCCGCCGCCCAGCCGTCGCCGGACCCGCGGGGTGCCCAGAACAGGGCGATCCTCCGGCGCTCCCGCACCGCGCTGCGGATGCGCGTGCGGGCCAGGTTGGCGACGACCCCTCGCGCGTAGGCCGCCGGGTGGTCGGCGCCCCTGACCCGGTCCCAGCGGTGCCAGAGCGCCATGAGCGCGTCGGCGGCCAGGTCGTCCGCCGCATCGGCCTCGCCCGTCAGCAGATGGGCGAGCCGGGCGAGTTCGGCGTAGTGCGCCTCGAAGAACGCACGGAACTCGGCAGCAGCAGCATCATCCACGACTGTGCCCACGGGTACCTCTCCTCCGGACGGGATCCCTGCGCGCCCGAACGGACTGTGTACGTTCCCAGTTCCGTTCGCGGGGCGAGAGCGTACCAATGCGTGCCCCCGGAAGCGCTTCGACGCGTGTGCGCCTCCAGTAAGGCGCACCAGGGCGAAAACCTGAACCCCCCTGCGCCGGGAGGAAGTCCCGGAGGGGGTCCGGACCGGCCGGATCCGGCCCCTCCATGGACCTCCGGTGCCGGCGGCGCGGAGGCGGGACGCGCGTGCGGGACCACGCAAGACGTAACACGGGGAAAACCTGAAATCGCTCCGGCCGGTGAACAATCCGGCTGACCGCCGCGTGATCCGTACAGCCGTACAGCCGTACAGCCCGTAGCCCGTAGCCCGTAGCCCGTAGCCCGTAGCCCGTACCCCCGTACACCCGTACGCAAGGAGGAGTGCCATGCCTGACAGACCTGATCCCACCCCGCCCGTGAGCAGGACCGAGGACCCCGTGGGCCCGACCCCCACCGTCCCGGCGCCCGCCGTGTCCCCGGAGGCCGTGTCCCCGGCAGGGCCGCGCGGCGCGGTCGACCGCTACTTCGCCATCAGCGCACGCGGCTCGGACTTCGGGCGCGAGATACGCGGCGGCTTCGCCACCTTCTTCACGATGGCCTACATCCTGGTGCTCAACCCGATCATCCTCGGCTCGGCCGAGGACAAGTTCGGCAACCACCTCTCGGGGCCCCAACTCGTCACCGCGACCGCCCTGGTGGCCGCGGTGATGACCGTCGCCATGGGCGTCGGCGGCAATCTGCCGCTCGCCCTCGCCGCGGGGCTCGGTCTCAACGCCGTCGTCGCCTTCCAGCTCGCGCCCCTGATGAGCTGGCCCGACGCGATGGGGCTCATCGTCATCGAGGGCCTGCTGATCTGCGTCCTCGTGGTCACCGGGCTGCGCGAGGCGATCATGCACGCGATCCCCTCGTCCCTGAAGCAGGCCATCGGCGTCGGCATCGGGCTCTTCATCGCGTTCATCGGCTTCGTCGACGCCGGCTTCGTCACCCGCATCCCCGGCGAGACCGGTTCCGTCCCCGTCCAGCTCGGTGCCACCGGGCAGCTCTCCGGGTGGCCGGTCCTGGTCTTCTGCCTCGGTGTGCTGCTGACCGTCGCGCTCCTCGCCCGCAAGGTGAAGGGCGCCATCCTCATCGGCATCGTGGTGACGACCGTCGTGGCCGTGGTCGTCGACAGGATCGCCGACATCGCTCCCACCGCCTGGGGCCTGACGGTGCCCACCGTCCCCGAGGACCTGGTGGCCGCGCCGGACTTCGGCCTGATCGGCTCGTTCAGCCTCTTCGGGGCGTTCGAGCACGTCGGCGTCGTCACCCTCGTGCTGCTCGTCTTCACCCTGCTGCTCAGTGACTTCTTCGACACCATGGGCACCGTGCTCGGCGTCTCCCAGGAGGCTGGACTCCTCGACGAGGACGGCAAGGTGCCGCATCTGGGCCGGGTCCTCCTCATCGACGGCGCGGCGGCCGTCGCGGGCGGCGCTGCCTCCGCCTCCTCCGCCACGTCCTACGTCGAGTCCGCCGCGGGTGTCGGCGAAGGCGCCCGTACGGGCTTCGCCTCGCTGGTCACCGGCGGACTCTTCGCCGTGGCGCTGTTCCTCACGCCGCTGGCCACGATCGTGCCCTCCCAGGCCGCGGCACCCGCGCTGGTCGCGGTCGGCTTCCTGCTGATGGCGCAGGTGCGGCACATCGACTGGGAGAAGTACGAGATCGCCATCCCGGCCTTCCTCACCATCGCGGTGATGCCGTTCACGTACTCGATGACCAACGGCATCGGCGCGGGCTTCGTCGCCTACGTCGTGATCAAGGCCGTCATCGGCAAGGCGAGGGAGGTCCACTGGCTGCTCTGGGCCACCGCGGCCCTGTTCGCGGTGTACTTCGCCATCGACCCGGTCGAGCAGCTCCTCGGGGCGAAGTAGGCCCCCGGCCCGAGGACGGTCCGTCCGCCACCGCCCGGCCGGGCGGTGGCGGACGGGCTCACCCCTTGAGCGCCGCCTTCATCATCTTCTGCGCGATCGGCGCGGCAAGGCCGTTGCCGCTGACCTCGGAGCGGGCCGCCCCGGAGTCCTCGACGACCACCGCGACAGCCACCTGCTTGCCGGTGGAGTCGTCCTTCGCGTACGAGGTGAACCAGGCGTACGGGGTGTTGCTGTTGTCCACGCCGTTCTGCGCGGTCCCCGTCTTGCCGCCCACCTCGGCGCCGTCGATCCTGGCGTTGCTTCCGGTGCCCTCGTCCACGACGGTGACCATCGCACTGCGCAGCTGCTCCGCCGTCGACTCCTTCACGACCCGCTCGGTGTCGCCGTCCGGGTACTCCTGCAGCGTGGAGCCGTCGGCGTCCGTCACCTTGGAGACCATGTGCGGCGAGGCCAGCTCACCGCCGTTGCTGAGGGCCGCGGAGACCATGGCCATCTGCATCGGGGTGGCGGTCACCTCGAACTGCCCGATGCCCGTCAGCGCGGTCTGCGCCTTGTCCATGTCCTTCGGATAGACGCTCTCGGACGCCCGCACGGGCACGTCCAGCTCCTTCGTGTCGAAACCGAAGGCGTCCGCCATCGCCTTCAGCTTGTCCTGGCCCAGATCGGCCGCGACCTTCGCGAACACGTTGTTGCAGGAGTACTGGAGCGCGGTGCGCAGCGTGGCGTTCTCGCAGGGCGCCGAGAGGTTCTCGTTCTTCAGGACCGTGCTCGTGCCCGGCAGGGTGTAGGGGTCGGGGCTGTCCGTGGCCTCGTCGACCGAGCCGTACAGGCCGTTCTCCAGGGCCGCCGCGGCCACCACCAGCTTGAACGTGGAACCGGGCGGCAGCGGCTGCCGCAGCGCCCGGTTGACCAGCGGCTTGCTCGTGTCGCCGAGCAGCTTCTGCCAGGCGTCGGCGTCCCCCGTCCCGCTGATGTCGGAGGGGTCGTACGAGGGGGAGGAGACCATCCCCAGGATCCGCCCGGTCTCCGGGTCCATCGCGACGGCCGCGCCCCGGTCGTCGCCGAGCGCCTCGTAGGCCGCCTTCTGGACGCCCGGGTCGATGGTCGTCAGCACGTCGCCCGGGGCCGTCTGCTTGCCGGTGATCAGATCCGCGGGATTCTTGAGCCGGTCGTCGGTGCCGTCGAGGACGTCGCTGTAGATGCCTTCGAGCTGGGTGGCCCCGTAGGCCTGCGAGCTGTAGCCGGTGACCGACGCGTACAGATCGCCCTGGGTGTAGGTGCGCTTGTAGCGGAGGTCGTCGCCGTCCGTCTCCTTCGAACCGGTGACCGGTGAGCCGGCCACGATGATGTCGCCGAGCGGCTGCGCGTACTGCGCGATCGTGTTCCGCCGGTTGTGTTCGTCGTCTGCGAGGGCCCGGCCGTCGTACGCCTGCACCCAGGTCGCCCGCACCAGCAGGGCGAGGACCATGAGCAGACAGAAGACCGAGGCGCGCCTGATCGTCTTGTTCATCCCGCTGGAGGGACGAACGGGGACACCTGGGGCGTTCCCGTTCGTGTTCCTTCTCACCGCTTTCTCAGGCACGCCGCGCCGGGACCGGTGCGGCGTGCCGGGCGGTCAGAGCCTGCGGGTCGCGAGGGTGAGCCGGTCGCGGGCGTCGAACAGGGCGTCCTTGACCATCTGCTCGTGCGCCGGGGTGAGCCGGGCTACCGGCACCGAGCAGCTGATCGCGTCGCGCGACGGGGTGCGGTACGGGATCGCGACACCGAAGCAGCGCAGCCCCAGGGTGTTCTCCTCGCGGTCCACCGCGTATCCCTGCTCGCGGATGACGTGCAGCTCCTCGATCAGCTTCTCGCGGTCGGTGAGGGTGTGCTCGGTCAGGGCCGGCAGGGTCTCCGGCAGCATCTTGCGGACCTGCTCGTCGCTGTGGGTCGCCAGGAGCGCCTTGCCGAGCGAGGTGGAGTGGGCGGGCAGCCTGCGGCCCACGCGGGTGAAGGGGCGCAGGTAGTGCTGGGACTGCCGGGTGGCGAGGTACACCACGTTCGTCCCGTCCAGCCGGGCCAGGTGGATGGTCTCCGTGGTGTCGTCGGAGAGCCGGTCCAGGGTGGGTCGGGCGGCGGCGACGACCTCGTCGCCGTCGATGTACGAGGTGCCGACGAGCAGGGCCCGCACGCCGATCCCGTACCGCGTGCCCGTGGCGTCGGTCTCCACCCAGCCGAGCTCCACCAGGGTGCGCAGCAGCATGTAGAGGCTGGACTTCGGGTAGCCGACGGCCTCCTGCACAGCTGCCAGCGAGTGCATCCCGGGGCGCCCCGCGAAGTATTCGAGGAGTTCCACCGTCCGTACCGCGGACTTGACCTGTGCCCCACCGGGCTCACCGACCGACATCCCTTATGCCCCTTCCAGCCTTCTTGTACGACCCTGCGACTTCTTGCCAACACGGAGCGCCCGGAAATAGAGTTCCCGTGTATTCACGTTCAGGAACGCTGTTCAGAATACCGAACAACTTCTCCTGTGTGGCAGTGGAACCGGAAGGAATCACGGTGGCAGCAGCACCAGTCTGGAGCGTCGACCCCCGTACGGGGAACCCGCGTGAGCAGGTTGCGGTGGAGGCTACAGCGGAGGAGGTCGACCGTGCGGTCCGGGCGGCGCACGCCGTTCGCGGGGCGCTGGCCGACCGCACCGTGCGCGCCGCGTTCCTCCGCACCGCGGCCGACCTCCTCGCAGAGGCCCAGGACCGCGTCGTCGAGGCGGCCGACGCGGAGACCGCGCTGGGCCCGGCCCGGCTGACCGGTGAACTCGCGCGCACGGCCGCCCAGCTGAGGGCCTTCGCCGAGGTCGTCGACGAGGGTGCCTACCTCGACATCCACATCGACCACGAGGACGGCAGCCGGACGCCGCCCTGGCCGGACCTGCGCCGCTACAAGATCCCGCTCGGCGTCGTCGCCGTGTACGCCGCCAGCAACTTCCCGCTCGCCTTCTCCGTCCCCGGCGGCGACACCGCGAGCGCGCTCGCCGCGGGCTGCCCGGTCGTCGTCAAGGCGCACCCCGACCACCCCGCGACGTCGGAGATCTGCGCCTCGCTGCTGCGCAGGGCCGCCGCGCAGAACGGCCTTCCCGAGGACGTCCTGACCGTGGTCCACGGCTTCGACGCGGGTGTCGAGCTGGTGAAGCATCCGCTCGTCTCCGCCGCCGGTTTCACCGGATCGGTCCGCGGCGGCCGCGCCCTCTTCGACGCGGCGGCGGCCCGGCCCACCCCGATCCCCTTCCACGGCGAGCTCGGCTCACTCAACCCCGTGGTCGTCACCGAGGCGGCCGCCGCCGAACGCGGCGAGCAGATCGGCGCCGGACTCGGCGGCTCGATGACCATGGGTGCCGGACAGTTCTGCACCAAGCCCGGCTTCGTGTTCGCCCCCTCCGGTGAGGCGGGCGACCAGCTGCTCAAGTCGCTGACGGAGACGGTCAGCGGCACGGGCGCCGGAGTCATGCTCGACCACCGCATGCGGGACGCCTTCGTGCGGGGGGTGGCCGAACGGGCCGAGCTCCCCGACGTCGAGGCCCCGGTCACCCCGGGCGCTGGCGGCGAGCACACGGTCTCCCCGGGCTTCCTCACCGTGCCGGCGCAGCGCCTGGCCCAGGAGGGGCCGCACGACGCGCTCCTGGAGGAGTGCTTCGGTCCGGTCACCGTCGTCGCGCGGTACGACTCGCCGGACGAGATCACCGCCGTGCTCTCCCGGCTGCCCGGCAACCTCACCGCCACCCTCCAGATCGCCACGGAGGAGGCCGACGGCAGCGCGGCCGGCCTGCTGGCCGAGCTCACCCCGGTGGCCGGACGCGTCCTGGTCAACGGCTGGCCGACCGGCGTCGCCGTCGCGCCCGCCCAGCACCACGGCGGCCCCTACCCGGCCACCACCTCCACCTCCACGTCGGTCGGCGCCACCGCGATCGAGCGCTGGCTGCGGCCGGTCAGCTACCAGTCGACGCCCGAGGCCCTGCTGCCCCCGGAGCTCCGCGAGGACAACCCGCAGGGCCTCCCGCGACGGGTCGACGGGCGGCGCGCATGACGGCGGCGATGCGGCTCCCCGAACTCCCCTTCGCCCTCGAACCGGCCGGTCCCGAGGGCGGGTGGACGTACGCCGACGGCCTGCTGACGGGCTCGGCCGGCGCGAAGCAGGACCGTTTCGTCCCGCCCGGCGGCGACAGTACGGAGCCCGCCTCCGACGCGCCGCGCCTGCTGGGAGCGGCGCCCGAGGGCGACTTCCAGCTGATCGCCCGGGTGGACGTCGGCTTCGCCGCCGCCTTCGACGCGGGGGTCCTCTACCTCCACGTCGGGGAGCGGGACTGGGCGAAGCTCTGCCTGGAGCTCTCCCCGGAGCGCCCCACGGTCTGCACCGTGGTCACCCGGGGCCACTCCGACGACGTGAACTCCGCCGTCGTGGACGGGAACAGCCACTGGATGCGCCTCAGCCGCGTCGGCAGCAGCTTCGCCTTCCACGCCTCGGCGGACGGTGAGCGGTGGACCTTCGTCCGGGTCTTCACCCTCGGCACGGAGGAGGAGCGTGCGGCGGCCCGCATCGGCTTCCTCGTCCAGTCGCCCACGGGCGACGGGTGCACCGCGTCGTTCGACCGGATCGTCTTCCGGCCCACCGGCCTCGGCGATCTGCGCGACGGCAGCTGACATCCCGCGCACGCACGCACGGAGGGCCCGGATCCGCGAGGATCCGGGCCCTCCGTGCGTGGCCCCCACGCTCCCCGCGCAGCCGGCTCGTACGAGGACGGCGACGGCGACGCCGAGGCACACGGAGGCCGCCTCGGGCCCGGCACCTCACCTCCCGGACGGCATCTCCTGAGCCGGCCGGCGGGCGACCTCGCCGGTCACCCTCCGTCCGCCGCCCCGCATCCCTCGCCCTGCCGGGGTGGCGCCACCCGGGTGTGCGTGTCCAGCGGGAGCGGAACGATGAAGACGTAGCAGCCGGCCCCGTCCTGCGGGTAGACGACCGTGATCCGCAGGGCGGTGTCGCCGGTCTCCCTGTCCCACCGGCCGCCGCGGGCGGCGAAGGTGATCTCCTTCTCGGTCAGGGTGCCGTCGGTGGCGTAGCTCTCCAGATAGTGCCTCGTCGCCTCCGCCGCCCCGGGCGGTTCCCCGGCCGGTTCCGCGGGACGGTCGAAGAACCCCGTCACCGCCGTCGAGAGCAGCAGGGAGACCACCGCGAACAGGACGCCCCCGATGACGAGGGCGCAGAGGCACCCGCCTGCGAACAGGCGGGTGCCTCTGCTGGAATCGTCCGGCATGTCAGGGCGTACCCGTGTAGCCGATCGCGTTCAGACGGAGCCGCATCACCTCGGCGTACCCGGTGGTGCCGGCGTCCTTGGGGTGGAAGGACTCACGGCTGAGGCACTTGCCGCCCAGCACCCCCCACAGGCAGGAGGCCGGCACGGCCGCCGCGTCGCCCAGGTGGAAGTCGCCGTCGCCGTTGGGGCCGAGGACGAACTTGTTGATCCACTCGGGGTCGTCGCAGCCGCTGTGACCGACGAAGGCGCTGACAGGGTTGGCGTAGTCCACCTTGAGCTTGGCCGTCCCCGTACGAAGCGTGTCGACCATCGCCTTCTGCTTGTCGTCGGCGTAGTTCACGAGCTCTGCGAGTGCCTTGACCTCCGTCATGTCGTAGTACAGCGAACCGCCGCACTTGACCGAGCGGCTGAGCAGTTCCGGATAGCCCATGAGGACGATCCGCGCGTTGGGCGCCCTGGTCGCCACGTCCTCCAGCGCGGCCTGCACCCGCTCGGTCATACGGTCCACGACCGCCTTGTACCCGGGCAGGAAGTCCGCGTCGTTGGAGCAGTCGCCCAGCCCGCCGCACTCCTGCATGGCGGAGGCGAAACCGCCCTCGTCGTTGCCCCCGAGCGTCAGCATGACCAGGGTCGTGTCAGGGCTGAGGACACCGGACTCGGTCTGCAGGACCTCCTTGAACTGGCCCTCCAGGTGGTTCTGCGGGTCGTTGTTGTAGTTCGGCTGGTACGCGACGTTCTTCGACATCGCTCCCGAGCAGGCGACGAAACCCAGCTCGGCGGAGGTGCCCCAGGTGTCGGCGATCTTGCCGAGCGAGTCGGTGGTGCCGGGCAGGACCAGCTTGCGGGGCCACGCGTTGGCGCTGCGCCGGCAGGCGTTCCACCCGGCCTCGCCGTGGTCCTTGTTGCTCTCGGGGGAGTACGATCCCGCCCCTTCGCCCGAGGTGAAGGAGTCACCCAGGACCGCGACGATGTGCTTCGGCTTGGCTGCCAGCGGCTGGAAGGCCACGGCGTCCCAGGCCACGTCCTCGTCCCCCGTGCCGTCCAGGGTGGTGCTGGCGAGTCTCACCCGCGGGGTGCCGGAGATCTTGTAGGTGCCGAGCGAGACCCAGGTGTTGGCCCCGCGTTCCTGGCCCAGGGCACGGTGTCGGGTGAACGTCCCGGAGCCCGTGTCGATCTCGTAGTCGGCCTGCTGGGTGTGGGCGCCGTGGTCGGGGACGTGGACCAGGATGCGGGACCACTGGTTCAGGCTCTTGCCCAGGGTCCAGGTCCCGGTCGTCCGCAGCCGGGCGCCGTCCGTGTCGGTCGCCTTACGGGTGTGGGTGAACCAGAAGTGGTCGCCGTATCCGGCTCCGATCTGGTGCAGGTCGATCTTGCCGGGATAGGTGCCGTTGGACTCGGCGAAGTTGAACGCGAACGTGCCGGCGGACGCCACCTGGCCACATGTGTGGCCCGACTGCCCCGTCGGGGTCACGCCGTTCGGGACGTCGTCGATGACCAGCGATCCGGACGGCGGGTTGCCGGAGGCGGACGCACAGCGCGGCGGGTACGAGGAGTTCTCGTTGGGCTGTTCCGGGTAGTCCGCGTTGTTGAACCGGTGCACGGGGTTGCCGCACTCCGCGGCGGCCTCACAGTCCTTCCACTTGACCGACTCGTGCCACCAGCACTTGAGATAGAGCGGGTTCGTCTCGTCCGGGTCGCCGGGCAGCAGACACGGGCCCTTGCCGGTCTGGTTGGACGAGCCGTCGAGGATCTTGTCGTCGTCGCAGTCGTTCGACGCCGTGCAGAAGATCATGTTCGGCGGCTTCGCCCGCGTGCGGGCCGCGTTGTTGTTCCACCAGGCGGCGCGGTAACCGGCCTGCATGTCACCCGGCTTGAACATCGCAGAGATGGGGCGGGCGGCCCAGCCGATCACCTTCTCCTGGTACGGCCAGTACTGCGGGGTCGCCGCGTGCGAGTAGTCGTCACCGCCGCTGGAGCTCTCCAGGAACGGGAGGCGGTTCTCCTTCCACAGCGGGTTGGCCGGGTTGTTGGTCCAGCCCACACCCCACTTGCCGCCGTTGCTCCCGGCCTGGGACTGCGGGTGGAAGCCGGAGTTGTAGGCCCACAGCGCGAAGAACCAGTTCTCGATGTACTTCGGCTTGCCGCCGTTGACGGTCATGCCGGCGGCCCTGGTCTCGTTCCACTTGGAGGAGAGGATCTGAGCCCCGTAGGCGATGTTCGCCGTGTAGTCGAGGGCCGCGGCCTCCTTCTGCGCGGTGGTCAGCGCCGTGTCGGACTTGCGCATGCCGTCCGTGACCTGGGTGATGCCGTAGCCGCAGTCGGCCTTGGCCCAGTTGACTGCCCAGGGATCGGCCTGGTCGCCGTCGGCGGAGTACTTGATCCCGTAGTAGTTGCCGATCAGGGAGTTGCCGGTGACACCCGGGACCACCGTCCGGGTGGCCTGCCACATGTTCGACTCCTGCGCGGTGACACCGAGCAGGATCTGCGCCGGGATGTGCCACTCGTCCGCGCGGTCGACCACCCCGTTCGGGTCCCCGGAGAGGACGGGGAGCGGGAAGAGGACCTGCGGGGTGTACGCGGACATGCCGGTGTTGTTCCAGTTGGCAGGCCGGTTCACCCACATGTACAGACCGTCGATCACCGCCTGGTCCACGGCCCACTCCGCCTGGCGCGGCGTCGGCTGCAGTGCCTGCTTGCGCGGGTCGTTGCGGGGCACGGCGCACGTGCGCTCGGCTTCCACCGGGTCGGACGGTGAACCCGCGGCGGCCACGGCGGACTTCGCCGTACCGCCGGACTTCGCCGTACCGCCGGAGGGGACGGCCAGGGCCGGTGAGCTCGCGGCGCCCGTTCCCGTCTGCGCCGGGGCAAGGGGCGTACCGCCCGGCAGGGCTTCGAGCGTGGTCTCGGCGCCCGTGTCCAGGAGGCGGAGCCGCGTCCGTACGGGCCGTGCCTCGTCGCCCGTTCCCGTGGTGGTGACCGGGGAATCGGCGTCGGGCACCCAGGAGGTGCCCACGGCGGCGTCGGACTGGGTGGAGATGCGGTCGTCCTTGGCCAGCGTGCCGGGGTTCTTCACACTGTCCGGCAGCGTGCCCCGGGTCCTGGCCTTCCCGGTGACGTACACCGTGAGTCCGCGGAGGCGGACAGGTCCCAGTCGGTGAGCGGGCCCCGCGCCAGTGTCGCGGGGGTCGCCCGGCCCCGGCCGATCTGCTCGGCACTGACCCGGCGGGCCGCGCTCTCGACGGCCGCGTCGGAACCCTTGCCACCGGCCGCGACAGGAAGGCGCTCGATGAAGGTGACACCGCCGGACCGGTCCGGGCGGAGCTGGAAGGGAACCGTACGGGTGCGGGCGATCTCCTTCTCACCGCCGTCGGCGCCGATACGGACCAGCCGCTTGCCGTGGGCGGCGACGATGCCCTGTTCGGTGGGGACGGCGGACGTGACCTGACCGTCCAGGTGCAGCGGTGCGGCGCTCCTGCCGCTGGCGGCATCGACGCTGATCAGCCGGGTACCGGACTGCTTGTCCCCGTCGGTGGTGAGCTGCGTGAAGACCGTCTTCTCGCCCGATCCGCAGCCGGGGGAGAAGTAGGCCAGCGACGCCGTGTTCGCCAGCTTGGTGACCTTGCCGGTCGTCAGGTCGACGACCGCCGCGAAGGCACCGCGGACCATCAGCTCGGGCTTGTTGGTGAAGGTACGGGGCGCGTAGGCGACCGCCGCCCGCTTGCCGGAGCGGGTCACGCAGGCATTGCCGATCCAGGCGTCCGCCTCGAATCCGGGCTCGGACAGCGTGGCGGCCGTCTTCCAGGCGTAGCCGTCCTTGGCGTCGGCCACCATGAGGTGGAATCCCCGGGCGTCCCCCGAGGTGGTCCACGCGCGGTCCTTGGACGCCTTGTACCCGGCCCCGAGGGTCTTCTCGCGGTCGGCGGCGGGAACGCGGTCGGGTGCGTCCTGGCCGGCGGCGTCGCGGAGCGTCTTCGCCGACCAGCCGTTCGCCGCACCGGGCGGCGGGGAGCCGGCGGCCAGAGCGGTGCCCGGGAGCGTCCCGGCGAGCAGGGCGAGGGAACACACGGCTATGAGGTGGGCCGTGGTCCGGGCACGGCCGGCGGATCTGCGCCGTCCGCTCGGACGTCTGAGCAATGGCACGGGATGAGCCCTTCGACGAGTCGGTCTGTGCGGGGGCACGGCCCACCGGTCGGTGATGGCTGGGACGATTACTGCCGGAAGCCGGTGTCCGCGCAGGAGTGCTCAGCCGCGGGTCGACGGCTGCTGAGGCGCACCCCTCCGAACACCTCTGTCTCCGGCCCCTGTCAGGTCGAGCCGACGGGACGGAACACACCGTCCCGGCAATGCCCACCCGCCTCAACCGCCCCATGCGTCACTCGCGCCCCCTCCGGCGGGAGCAACATACGCACGGTCCGCTGTTCGGCCGGCGGGGCACAGCTGAAAAGGGACGCCGTCACAGCCGACCGGCACGCCGCTGCCGAGCCCTCGACCTGGAAGGACACGCGAAGGCCAAGATGGGAACGAGTGCCTCCGTTCCCGACGGTTTGGCCGGAAACGCGTGACGCTGCCCGCACGTGACGACCGGCGCCTCGCGGGGCGGGCATCAGGACCCGGCGGCGTAGGGCACGAAGTGCCCACAGGCCGGGGACGACGGCCAGGTGGGTGCGGGTGACGTCCTTCGAGTCGCGCCTCCCGCCCGCCGGGCGGGCAGCTGGGGAAAGGCGGCGGCGCACGCGGCGAGGCACAGGTCCGTCCTCATCGGCTCGCGCTCCGTACGGGCTGCCGGAGGACGGTCCGGAGCTTCGCCGGCTCGGTCCGGCGCGGGTCGCTGAGGTAGATCTCGTGGTGGAGCCCGGTCATCCGCAGGCCGTGCGCGGCGAGGTACTCGTCATGGAGCGCGGCGAGCACGGGTCCTTCGTCGTCGTAGGGCCCGACGTGCAGGAGCTGGGCGCCCGTCCCCTCGTGCAGGGTCTCGTGGCGGACGCCCGCGATCGCGGGGAGGCCCTTCTTCGCCAGCGCGGCCTCCTTGGCGTCGTCGACGAGGGCCTCGGTGATCCAGTCGGGCCGGCTGATGAGCATGCGCCACTGCCAGACGTCCTTGTCGCGGGAGGTGAACACCTCCATGCGGTCGGACCACCACAGCCCTTCGAGCGGCCCGACGACGAAGTCCCGTTCGCCGGTGCGCCTGCCGGTGAACTTGAGCGTGTAGGCGACGGAGTAGAGCGCTTCGACGGCGTGCGTGTAGTCCTCGCTGGTGTTGGGGTCGCCCCGGCCGTCCACGGCGATGAACTGCTGGGCCGGTACGTCGACCAGCTCCCAGCCGGTGTTCCTCGGCGCGTAGCACTGCCTGAGTTCGCGTTTGACGTCGTAGGGGGGCATGGCCTGTTCTCCTTCGCGGTGACGGTCGGCGGACTGCTGCGGGACCGGAGGCCCAGCCTCGCAGCGCCGTGCTGTTCGCGCCGTCGATCGCTCCCGGACGATGCCCGCGTGCCGGGTGTGCTGGGGCCGTCTCCTGGAGGAGGTGCGGCTGGATCCTGCGTCCGACCTGTACGGCTCCGGGTCACCGGAGGACCGGAGTGTGATCTCCGCGGCGGGGTCGCGGGCGCACCTGGTAAGCACGTCGTATGGAGGAACTCGCACGACTCGGCGACATCGAGCGGATCGCGGCCGGCCACGGGCAGCTGATCTGGACCGCCCAGGGGCAGGAGGGCGAGAGCCTGGGCCCGGGGGTACGCGCCTGGCGCCACGGCGCGGCGGTGGCCGTGGCCGGCCCGGGCCGGCAGCAGGACCGGCTCGCGGTCCACGGTGACAGCGCCGACGCGGCCGTACTGGTGCGGCGGGTCCTGGAGGAGATCGGCGCGTCCTACCGGCTGTTGGGGGAGGCCGCGTTGATCGGTGCGCTGGTGCGGGAGGTCCCCGGTCTCGTGCCGGTCCACGAGTTCTTCTGGATGGAGACCACGTCCTCTCCCGGTGCCGCCCCCGACGGCGTGCGGTGGCTGGACGCCCGCGAGGAGACGGAGGTGAGGTCGCTCTTCGACCGTTTCTTCCCCGACTCCTACGCGCAGCCGGGCCGCGCGGGCGTGGCCCGCTGGGCCGGGGTCGTCGGTGAGGCGGTCGGCAGCACCGGGGCGGAGCCGCTGGCGGTCGCGGCGGACGCGTGGTCCGCGGCCGGGTGCGGGTTCATGGGAGGGGTGGTCACCCACCCCGCCGCCCGCGGGCTTGCCCGCGCCGTGTCCGGCTTCGTCCTGGACGCCCTCGTCCGCCGCCACGGCCGCGCCGCGCTCATGGTGCTCGCCACCAACGCACCGGCCATAGCCACGTACGAACGCCTCGGCATGGCCAAGCACCGCTTCGGAGCGGCACACATCCCGGCCCGGTGAGTCCGGGCCCCACGCCCCGACGCCCTCACGTGGTGGGAGCACCCCTCCCCGGACGGGCCGTCGCCAGCGCGGTCACGGTCAGCAGGGCCGCGCTGATCACCAGGCTTGCCCGGAGCCCGGCCTCGAAGCCGTTCGCGACCAGGGCGCCGAAGGCCGCCACTCCCAGGCCGCCGGACACCTGACGGGCACCGTTGAGCACGCCCGCGGCGACCCCCGCGCGATCCGCCGGTACGGCGTCCATCATGAGTGCGGTCAGGGGCGGCAGGGCGAGGCCCGCGCCCGCGGACAGGGGGACGAGCAGGACCGCCGTCAGCAGGAGCGGGGGGTGTCCTCGCCGACGAGGAGATGGACCAGGTGGCCGGTGCCAGTGGGCTCGGCTCCGCCGACTCGATGCGCCAGCACATCCAGCGCCGCCTCGGAGTGACCCCGAGCGCGTACCGCGCCTCCTTCGGCAGAGTGGTGGCCGTCACCGGATCCGTCCCCGCCCGCCCGTGCGCCGGCGCGTGACGCGGGCGCGCGGGCCGCCGGGAATCACCTGGTCGGGCACCGTGTTGAACCGGCGGCGGAGGCTCTCTCCGCACCGGTACTGCAGAGCTGGAGAGTAGAAGAGTCATGCGCGTCGAGATATGGAGCGACATCGCCTGCCCGTGGTGCTATGTCGGAAAGGCCCGCTTCGAGAAGGGGCTCGCCGAGTTCGCCCACCGTGACGAGGTCGAGGTCGTCCACCGCTCCTTCGAGCTCGACCCCGGCCGGGCCAAGGGTGAGACCGAGCAGGTCATCGACATGCTGGCCCGGAAGTACGGGCGCACCCCCGAGGAGGCCCGCGGCATGGAGGCGAACGTCGCCGCGAACGCGCAGGCCGAGGGGCTCGGCTATCGCACCGAGGGGCGCGACCACGGCAACACCTTCGACATCCACCGGCTGCTCCACCTCGCCAAGGCCCGCGGGCGCCAGGACGAACTGCTGACCCGCGTCTACCGGGCGAACTTCGCCGAGGAGCGCTCGGTCTTCGACGACGCGGTCCTGGCCGACCTGGCCGTCGAGGCGGGGCTCGACGCCGTCGAGGCGCGTGCGGTGCTGGCCGACCCCGAGGCGTACGCCGACGACGTGCGGGCCGACGAGCGCGAGGCCGCCGAACTGGGCGCCAACGCCGTGCCGTTCTTCGTCCTCGACCGGCGCTACGGCATCTCCGGCGGTCAGCCCGCCGAGGTCTTCGTGCAGGCCCTGGAGCAGGCATGGAAGGACCGCGAGGTCACCGGGCTCACCCAGGTCGGCGGGGATGCCGCGGCCTGTGACCCCGACGGGTCCTGCGAAGTGCCCCGGTAGGACGCCGCCGACCGGCTCCTATAAGGATGTCTTGGGCGTGCCGCTCGGATTCGCGTGATTGACGTGGAGTTGAGCGGCCGTCAGGCTGCCCGTATGGAGAAATCTGCGATCGACCAGGTCAGGGCCACCGAATTCGCGTCCGAGTCCACCTATCTCAACACCTCGACCTGCGGGCTGCTGCCCCGCCGTGCCGTCGAGGCCGTCCAGAAGCTGGCCGGCGACAGCGCGGTGGGCGTCCGGGGCGGCGTGGGGAGCTTCGACTCGGTGGACGCCGCCCGTGCGGGCTTCGCGCGGATCGCCGGGGCCGCACCGGCCCGGGTGGCCGTGGGGGGTTCCGTCGCCGCCCATGTGGGGATCGTCGCGGCGTCCCTCCCGGTGGGCGCGGAAGTCCTGGCACCCACGGGGGAGTTCAGCTCCGTCGTCAGCCCCTTCGCCGTGCGCGGTGATCTCAGGATGCGCTACGTCCCACTGGCCGAGCTCGCCGACTCCGTGCGGCCCGGGACCGCGCTCGTCGCCTTCTCGGCCGTCCAGTCGTCCGACGGCCGGGTCGCCGACGTGGAGGCGGTCCGCGCCGCCGCGGCCGCGCACGGGGCCCGCACGATGCTCGACGCCAGCCAGTCGGCCGGATGGCTCCCGCTGGACGCCGGGGCGTACGACTACACGGTCACCGGCGCGTACAAGTTCCTCATGTGCCCCCGGGGCGCGTCGTTCCTGACCGTGACGGAGGAGGCGCAGGAGACCCTGCCGCCGCTCTACGCGGGCTGGGTCGCGGCCGAGGACCGCTGGAACAGCACCTACGGGCCGGTCGAGAAGCTCGCCGGCGACGCCCGGCGCCTCGACGAGCCGGTGGCGTTCCTCGCCTACCACGGGGCCGAGCAGTCCCTGGACCTGCTGAACGAGGTCGGGGTGGACGCGGTGTACGCGCGTGCGACCGGGCTCGCCGCCCGCTTCAGGGAGGGGCTGGCGTCGATCGGGCACGAGGCGGTGCCCGGCTCCTCCGCGATCGTCGCCGTGCCCGGACTGGGCGGCCGGGAGCCCGATCTGGCCGCGGGCGGGGTGATGGTCTCCGCCCGGGCGGGGAACCTGCGGGCCGCCTTCCACCTGTACAACACCGAGGCCGACGTGGACCGGGCCCTGGACGTGCTGTCCGGCTGAGCCCGGCTCCGCGCCACGGTACGGGGCACCTCCGGTCCGGGGCGCGGGCCCGGGTAGGGCCCGAGGCGTCGGGCGGCCCCGCCCGGGGTCACGGCGCGGGGCAGCCCCCGGCCTCGTGGCACAGGTTCTCCTCGACCTTGGCGAGCAGCCGGGTCAGCTCCGCGCGTTCGGCCGGTCCGAGTCCGGCGAGCGTGTGCTCCTCCAGGTCCGACCAGGCGTCGCGCACCTCGGCGCGCAGGGCGCAGCTCTTCTCCGTCGCCTCGACCAGCACGGCCCGGCGGTCGTCCGGGTCGGGGCGGCGGCGCACATGGCCGGAGAGTTCGAGGCGCTGGAGCATCTTGGTGACGGTGGACGGGTCGAGGTCCATGGCCTTGATCAGCTCGGCCTGGCGGACCCCTCCTGTGTCCCACAGGTGCATCAGCAGGAACTCCTGCCCCGGGTAGAGGCCCAGCCCCTTCAGCAGCCGGCCCGCCGTGTACCGGTGCAGCCTGGCGACCCGCGACACGGCGTGGCTGACGGGGCCCCCGAGAGCCGCGCTCGGCAGCCCGCCGGCACAGGCGCGATCGGCGGGGGCGCTGTCGTCGGCGTTCATCGTGACTCCTCGGGGCCGTGCCGCCGCCCGGTGCGGGGCCGCGTTCATGACGTCCTCATGAACTTTACATTGGTCGGCCAATCAATAGGTTACAGTGGCCCGGACGCCGATTACTTGGCCGACCACATAAAGCTCTGGAGGTTCTCATGACCACCGTGTTCGACCCCATCGATCTCGCCGGCGCGCAGCTCTCCAACCGCATAGCCCTGGCGCCGATGACCCGCAGCCGGGCCGGTGAAGGAGGCACGGCCACCGACCTCGTCGTCGAGTACTACACCCAGCGCGCCTCGGCCGGTCTGATCATCACCGAGGGCATCCAGCCGTCCGTGGTGGGCCAGGGGTACCCGTCGACCCCCGGCCTGCACAGTGCCGAGCAGGTCGCCTCCTGGCGCAAGGTCACCGATGCCGTCCACGCGGCGGGCGGCCGGATCTTCGCCCAGATCATGCACGCCGGCCGGATCGGCCACCCCGTCCTGCTGCCGGACGGGCTGACCCCCGTGGCGCCCTCCCCGGTCGCGGCGCCCGGACAGGTCTACACCCATGTGGGGCCGAAGGACTTCGTGGAGCCGCACGAGCTGACCGACGCCGAGATCCGCGAGACCGTCCGTGACTTCGCCACCGCCTCCCGCAATGCGGTGGAGGCCGGTTTCGACGGCGTCGAGCTGCACGGCGCCAACGGCTACCTGATCCAGCAGTTCCTGGCGCCCAACACCAACCTGCGCACCGACGGGTGGGGCGGTTCCGGCCAGGCCCGCATCCGCTTCGCCGTCGAGGTGGTCAAGGCGGTCGCCGCCGAGATCGGCGCCGAGCGCACCGCGCTGCGGATCTCGCCCGGAAACCCGTACAACGGCATCGAGGAGCCCGAGCCCGACGCGGTCTACACCGCGCTCGTCGACGAGCTCGAACCCCTCGGTCTGGCCTACCTGCACGTGCTGGAGCAGGCCGGGACCAGGGAGCTGACGCTCGCGCTGCGCAAGAAGTTCACCGGGACCCTCGTCATCAACGTGTTCTCCGAAGGGCCGACCGGTCCCGAGCACCACACGGTGATCGACGACGGGATCGCCGACATCATCTCCTACGGTGCACTGTTCCTCGCCAACCCGGACCTTCCGGCCCGGCTGAAGGCCGGAGGGCCGTACAACGCGCCGGACCCGTCCACCTTCTTCGGCGGGGACGCCAAGGGCTACACCGACTATCCGGCGCTGACGGCCTGAGGTCGCCCGCGTCGCCTGCCGATCGCGGGTCCGCCCCGGGGTCCCCGGGGCGGACGGGGCTCGGGGATAGATAGTAGCCATGGATATAATGTCTATGTACTCTATTCGTCATGAGCAAGAGTGCGCCGGGGCCCACGCCCGGCTACCTGGTGTGGCGTCTCGCCAACAAGTGGCGCGTCGCCGTCGACCGCGCGCTGGTCCCGCTGGGCCTGACCCACGCGCAGTACTCCCTGGTCACGTCGCTGTACGGCATGCGGCACACCGGAGAGCGGCCCAGTCAGCGCCGGCTCGCCGACCGCACCGGCCTGGAGGCGCTGTACGTCTCGAAGCTCGCGCGCGCCCTGGAGGCGTCCGGCCTGGTCGAGCGCACCCGGGACCCGCGCGACCCGCGGGCCGTGCAGCTCGCCCTCACCGAGCAGGGCCAGGTCGTCACCGAGCGGGCCATCGACGTGGTCCAGCAGCTCCTCCAGCGCCTGCTGGAGCCGCTCGGCGGCCTCGACAGCCCGCGGACGCGCGTCTTCACCGACGAGCTGACGACCCTGCTCGACGTACCTCTCGCTCCGTCCGTACCGAACGACGAGACCACTCAGGGGACGACGCCATGACCACCACCGCATCCACCGCACCCGCCGCCGACGCCCAGATCCTCGGCCTGGCCCACTACGCCGCCCGCGGTGTCCTGGAGCGCGTCCTGGCCCGGCACGGTGCCACGTTCCTGCAGCAGATCACCCTGCGTGCCGCCGCCACGGCCGAGGTCCCGCCGACGCCGGACGGCCTCGTCACCCAGGTCCGGGGCACACTCAAGGCCGATCCCGCCGACATCCGCATCACCCTCGACGAGCTCCTGGCCGAGGGGCTGCTCATCGAGGACGGGGCGCGCGTGCGCCCCTCGGACGCGGGGCGCGAACTGCTCGCCGTCGTCGCGGCGGAGGTGGCCCCCGCCTCCGCCCGCATCTGGGGCGGCATCCCGGCCGAGGACCTGGCCGCCGCCGGCCGCGTCCTCGCCCTGGTCACCGAGCGCGCAGAGGCGGAGCTCGCGTCACCAGCTGTCTGACAGTCCCGTACGTCCTCCGGCCGGGCGGGCCGGAGGACGTACGGCCGTGAGGCGGAGATCTCCCGGCACGGGCGGCGGCCCCGTGGGAAAATCCGGCTGTGAACGACACGACGACGCACGCCGTACGGATCAGGCCGGGCGGTCCGGCCGACGCCCCGGCCATCCTGGACATGCTCGACGCCGCGGTGGCCTGGATGAACGCCCGCGGCAACACCGAGCAATGGGGCACGGTCCCGTATTCGCAGACGTCCGGAGGCGTCGCGCGGGTGGAGCGCTACACCACCGAGAACACCCCGTACGTCGCGGAGCTGGACGGTGTGCCCGTCGGGGCGATGGTGCTCGACCACGGCCCCAGCCCGCAGATGCCGATCGCTGCGGCCGGCGAACCCGAGCGGTACGTACGCCTGCTGGTCTCCGACCGGAAGCACGCCGGCCGGGGCATCGGCGCGGCGCTGCTGGCCCATGCCGCCGAGGACGCCCGGCGGGCGGGAGTCCATCTGCTGCGGGTCGACTGCTGGGCGGGCGGCGGAGGGGAACTGGTCGCGTTCTACGAGCGCAACGGGTTCGCCCCCACCGACCCCTTCCTGTCCGGGACCTGGCCCGGACAGGTGCTGGCCCGCCGGGTCGGCTGAGGCCCTGCGGGCCGATGGTCAGGCCGACTCGCGGCGCACCAGCTCCGTGGGGAGGATGACCGCAGCCGGGTCCTCCCCGCCGATCTGCGCCAGCAGCACCCGCACCATCTCCGCGCTGATCCGGTCCCACGGCTGACGCACCGTCGTCAGCTCGGGCCGCGCCGCGAGCGCCGCGGGGGAGTCGTCGAATCCGCCGACCGCGATGTCCTGCGGCACCCGGCGCCCCGCCCGCTCCAGCGTGCTGAGCACTCCCTGCGCCATCAGGTCGGACGCGACGAAGACGGCGTCCACATCGGGTGCCCGCTCCAGCAGCAGCGCGGCCGCGGCCTCACCGCCGGCCCGGCTGTAGTCGCCCGGCACGATCAGGGACTCGTCGACGGGCAGCCCGCACTCGGTGAGCGTCTCGCGGTAGCCCGCCAGCCGGTCCACACCACCCGGGGTGTCCAGCGGCCCGGTGACCGTCGCGATCCGGCGGCGCCCCGACCCGTGGAGGAACCGCACCATGTCCCGGGCCCCGTTGCGGTCGTCCGCCGCGACGTAGCTGACCCGCGACCCCTGCCCGAGCGGCTTCCCGCAGGCCACCAGCGGGACACCGGCCTCGTACAGCTGGGCGGCGACCGGGTCGCCGGAGTGGCTGGAGACCAGCAGCACCCCGTCCACGTGCCCGGCGATGTAGCGCATGTTGCGGCGGCGCTCCGCCTCCGTGCCCGCGATCATCAGCAGCAGCGGGATGTCGTGCGCGGCGAGCGCGGTGGTGCAGCCGCGCAGCAGCACGTTGAAGTTCGGGTCCTCGAAGAAGCGCTCCTGCGGCTCGGTCAGCAGGAAGGCCACCGAGTCGGAACGCCCGGTGATCAGGGACCTGGCGTGCCGGTTCACGGTGTACCCGGTCCGCCGGATGGCGGACTGAACCGCGTCGAGGGCGGCCGGACTGACGTTGTGACCGCCGTTGAGCACCCGCGAGACCGTGCCCCGGGAGACCCCGGCCTCCCGGGCGACGTCGTGGATCGTCGGCGGCCTGCGGCGTCCCGCGCCGTTCTGTTCTGTGCGGCTCATGGTGCTCGATCTTTCATGAAGGGGTGCCCTGTTGAGGAGCAGTCAGGACTTTACGGCGCCGGAGAGCAGGTCGAGGCTCCAGAACCGCTGGATCACGAGGAACAGGGCGATCAGCGGGATGATCGCCAGCAGCGCGCCCGTGATGACCAGCGTGTAGAGCGCCGGGGTGTTCGAACCCTGCTGGAGCAGCGTGTAGAGCCCCAGGGTCACCGGGAACTTCTCGTCGTCGCCGAGCATGATGTAGGGGAGCAGGAAGTTGTTCCAGACCGCGACGAACTGGAACAGGAAGACCGTCACCAGCCCCGGCAGCATCATCGGCAGCGCGATCGTCCGGAAGATCCGCCACTCGCCGCCGCCGTCCATCCGCCCGGCCTCGATCACATCGGCAGGCACGGCGGCCGCCGCGTAGATCCGGGCGAGGTAGACGCCGTAGGGGGAGAGGACCAGGGGCAGCAGCACCGAGAGGTACGAGTCGGTCATGTCCGCCTCGGCGAGCAGCAGGTACTGCGGCACGGCGAGGATCACCGGGGGCATCAGCACCCCGGCGAGCAGGATGTTGAAGACCGTCTCCTTGCCCCGGAAGCGGTACACGGCCAGTGCGTACCCCGAGACCGCCGACACCGCGGTCGACAGCAGGGCGCCCGCCCCCGCGTAGAAGGCCGAGTTGGCCATCCACTTCCAGTACACGCCCTCGCGGTACTCGGTGAGCTCGGCGACGTTGTCGGCGAACCCGGAGCCCGGGAGGAAGGTGAAGGTGGAGAACAGTTCGCTGCCGGACTTCGTCGAGGCGACCAGGACCCAGGCGACGGGCAGCAGGCAGTACACGGCGCCGAGCAGCAGCGCGGCGGTCGGGACGAGCGGGAAGCGCCGGCGGCCGGCGGCGAGGGACTGGGTGCTCATCGTGAGTCTCCCTGCTTCGTACGGGAGTTGGCCGCCTTGAGGAAGCCGAAGGACAGAGCGAGCGTGGCCAGGGCGATGATGACCGCCTGGGCGGCCGCCGCATGGATGTCGTTGTTGACGAAGGCGTCCTGGTAGACCTTCATCAGCGGACTCCAGGTGGTGGAGAGGGAGTTCGTCAGCGGCTTCAGGGTGGTGGGCTCGCTGAAGACCTGGAGCGTCGCGATGATCGAGAAGAAGAAGGTCAGGATCAGCGAAGGCGCCACCATCGGGATCTTGATCCGCAGCGCGATCTGGAACTGCGAGCAGCCGTCGAGGCGCGCGGCCTCGAAGATCTCGGCCGGGACGGCCCGCAGCGACGTGTAGATCACGATCATGTTGAAGCCGGTGCCGCCCCACACCGCGATGTTGGCCAGCGACAGGTACAGCGGTCCGCCGTCCAGCAGATCGGGCTGCGGCAGCCCGATCGCGTCGGACAGATGTAGGAAGGGGCTGACGTCCGGCAGGTACAGGAAGCCCCACATCAGCGCGGCGATGACGCCGGGGATGGCGTACGGCAGGAAGATCGCCAGCCTGGTGAAACCGCGCAGCCTGAGCCCGTCGGTGTCCAGGAGCAGGGCGAAGAGCAGGGCGAGTCCCAGCATCACGGGGACGACGATCGCGCCGTACCCGAGGATGCGCAGCGCCCCGTGGAGCAGCTCCGAGTCGGAGAGCGCGTCGGTGTAGTTGGCCAGACCGGCCCAGATCTCCTCCCGGGCGCCCTTGCCGAGCCCGAGCCCCTTGACCTCGGTCCTGCGGAAGCTGAGGTACACGGCGTAGCCGATGGGGAGGGCGAAGAAGAGCAGGAACAGGAGGGTGGCGGGGATCAGGAAGACGTACGGGGCGCTCCTGACCCCGTACGCCGTCCCGCGGGGTGCGCGTGTCACTCGGAGACTCCGAAGCCCTGCTTCTCCAGGTCCGCGACGGTGGCGTCCTGCATCGCGGTCAGCGCGGCGCCGAAGTCGGACCTGTTCTTGGCGGCTGCGGCGAAGCCGTCCTTGAAGGCGCTGTACGCGACGTTGACGTTCGGGCCCCAGGCGGCGGGCGCGGTGCCCTGGGCGATCTTGGCGGCCTCGGTGTAGAAGGCGGGCTGGTTGGAGAAGTAGTCCGGGGCCTTCGCCAGCGCGCCACCGGTCTGTGCGGCCGTGGCGGCCGGGTAGATGCCGCTCTCCTTCACCAGCGCGGCGAGGGCCGCCGGGTCCGTGTTCAGCCACTTCGCGAAGGCGGCGGCGGCACCCTTGTGCTCGGAGTCGTTGGTGACGGCGGTGGAGGAGCCGCCCCAGCTGCCGGTGACGTTCTCACCCGCGGTCCACTGGGGGAGCGGGGCCATCGCCCACTTGCCCTTGGTGTCGGGCGCCGCGGTGGTCAGCGTGCCCGGGGCCCAGACCGCGCTCACCCAGGCGACCTGCTTGCCGGTGTTGAGCGCCTTGTTCCAGGCCGGGGTGTACATCGGCTGGTTGTCGATGGCGCCCTCCTTCACCAGGCCGCCCCAGAAGTCCGCGACCTTCTGCGTGGCCGGGTCGTCGATCGCGACCTTCCACGTGTCGCCGCCGGTCGTCCACCACTGCGCGCCCGCCTGCTGGGCGAGGCCCGCGAAGAGACCCGAGTCGTTGGAGGAGAAGGTGGTGAGGTCCTTGTCCGGCGCCTTCTTCTTCAGCGCACGGGCCGTCCCGGCGAACTCGTCCCAGGTGGTCGGCACCTTCAGGCCGTACTGCTCGAACAGGTCCTGGCGGTAGTAGAACATCAGCGGGCCGGAGTCCTGCGGCAGGGCGTACAGGGCGTCCGAACCGAGCGTGGCCTGCTGCCAGATCCCGTCGGCGAACTCACCCTCGGCGTCGCCCGCCTCCTTCGATATGTCGGCCAGGACGTCGTTGGAGACCAGCGTGGGGAGCGCCTGGTACTCGGCCTGGACCAGGTCCGGGGCCTTGTGGGCCTTCGCCGCCGTGATGATCTTGGTGACCAGGTCGTCGCCCGACGCCTGCTTCTTGACCGTGACGGTGATGCCGGCCTCCTTGCCCGGCCCCTTGTTCCAGATGTCGGCGACCTTGTCCAGTCCGGGCGCCCAGGCCCAGTAGGTGAGCGACGCGGGTCCGGAGGCGGCCGGCTCGTCGCCGCCCTCGTCCGTGCCGCACCCGGAGAGCAGGGCGGTGGCGGCGAGTGCGGCGGCGGTGGTCACCGCGACGGTGCGGTATTTCATGGTTTCTCCCCTGACGAGACCGGCGGCGCATCGGCGAAGTGGCCGAGAGAGGCGCTGTGAGCGTTCACAGTAGAGAAACCAATCCGACACTTGTCAATGGTTGTTGCTGTGCGGTTATGTTGGCCCTGCGCCGCCGAGAGTGTGTGTGCACGTTCCCAGAAGTCGTCCCAAAGAGCCAGGAGCTGTCCATGCCGCACTCAGAATCCGCTCCGTACCCGGTCGGCCTGCAGAGGCTGGCCTTCGGCGGCGACTACAACCCCGAGCAGTGGCCCGAAGAGGTCTGGCACGAGGACGTGCGCCTGATGCGGGAGGCCGGCGTGACCATGGTCAGCGTCGGGATCTTCTCCTGGGCGCTCCTGGAACCCGAGCCGGGCAGCTACGACTTCGGATGGCTCGACCGCCTCATGGACCTGCTGCACGTCAACGGCATCCGCGCCGACCTCGGCACCCCTACCGTCGCCCCGCCCGCCTGGTTCTACCGCGCCCACCCCGAGGCCCTGCCCCTCAGCAGGGACGGGGTCCGCCACGCCTTCGGCTCACGCGGCGCCATCTGCCACAGCTCGGCCGACTACCGCGCGGCGGCGGCGAACATCACCGAGCAGCTGGCCCGCCGCTACGGGAACCACCCCGCCCTCGCCATGTGGCACGTCCACAACGAGTACGGCGTCCCCGTCAGCGCCTGCTACTGCGACAGCTGCGGAGCCCACTTCCGCCGCTGGCTCGCGGACCGGCACGGCTCGGCCGAAGGGGTCAACGCCGCCTGGGGCACCGCCTTCTGGGGCCAGCGCTACCGCAGCCTCGACGACATCGACCCGCCCCGCACGACCCCGACCGTCGGCAACCCCGCCCAGCAGCTGGACTACGCGCGCTTCGCCGACGCCACCATGCGGGAGAACTTCACCGCCGAACGCGACATCCTGCACCGCCTCGCCCCCGGCATCCCGGTCACCACGAACTTCATGACCGCCCTCAGCCAGTGCGAGTCCGTCGACTACTGGGCCTGGGGCCGCGAGGTCGACCTCGTCACCAACGACCACTACCTGATCACCGACGGCCGCCGCACCCACGTCAACCTCGCCATGGCCGCCGACCTGACCCGCTCGGTCGCGGGCGGCGCGCCCTGGCTGCTGCTGGAACACTCCACCAGCGGCGTCAACTGGCAGCCGCGCAACCCGGCCAAACGCCCCGGCGAGATGGCCCGCAACAGCCTCGCCCACGTCGCCCGCGGCTCCGAGGGTGCGATGTTCTTCCAGTGGCGGCAGTCCCGGCGCGGTGCCGAGAAGTTCCACTCCGCGATGGTCCCGCACGCCGGCACCGACTCCCGTGTCTGGCGCGAGGTGAGCGCGCTCGGCGCCGGGCTCGGGCTGCTGGAGGGCATCCGGTCGACCCGGACCGTCGCCGACGTGGCGATGGTCTGGGACTGGGAGTCCTGGTGGGCGCAGCGCCTGGAGTGGCGCCCGAGCGAGGAGCACGACGCCCGGGAGCGCGCCGACACCTTCTACACCTCGCTCTACGACCGGCACCTCACCGTGGACTTCGCCCATCCGGACGCGGACCTCTCCGCCTACCCCCTGGTCGTCGTCCCCGCCCTCTACCTGGCGACCGAGGAGACCGGCCGCAACCTCCGCCGGTACGTCGAGAACGGCGGGACCCTCGTCGTCTCGTTCTTCTCCGGCATCGTCGACGCCGACGACGCGGTGCACCCCGGGGCCTACCCCGGTGCCCTCCGCGACGTGCTCGGCCTGACGGTCGAGGAGTTCTCCCCGCTCGGCGAGGGCGGCACCGTACGCCTGATCACCCCCGAGGGCGCCCCCGAAGGGCCCGAGCTGACGGGTGACCTCTGGTCGGACGTGGTGATCCCGCGTGGCGCGGAGACCGCCTGGGCGTACGCCGACGGCATCGCCGCCGGCCGGCCCGCCGTCACCCGCAACCGGCTCGGTGAGGGCACCGCCTGGTATCTCTCCACCCGGCTCTCCGGCTCAGCCCTGGACGCCGTCCTGGACCGCGCCGGCGCCGACGCGGGCATCGCACCCCGCACGGATCTCCCGTACGACGTCGAGGTCGTGCGCCGCACCGGAGACACCGGCAGCTACCTCTTCGTCGTCAACCACACCGACGCGGAGGCCGTGGTGGCGCTGGACGCCCCCGGCACCGAACTCCTCACCGGCGAGCCCGCCGCGGACGAACTCGCCGTCCCGGCGGGCGCGGTCCGCGTCGTACGGCTCGACGGCTGAGGCGCCCGCACGTTCCCCCGCACCACTGTCGAAGGGACATCGACGATGTACGGAACGACGCACACCCGCGCGAAGGCGGCCGGGGCCGTGGCCGCGCTCTCCGGCCTCGTGTTCGCCGCCCTCCCCGCGCAGGCCGCCCACGCGGCCACCGCACCCGTCAACACCGGCTTCGAGTCGGGCGCCACCGGCTGGTCGACGTACTCGGCCGCAGGCCAGGGCGCCGCCTCCTTCACCGAGGCGGGCGGCCACGGCGGCAGCACGCGGCTCAGCCACTGGTCGGCCTCGGCGTACAAGGTCGAGACCTACCAGTATCTGAGCGGCCTCACCGACGGCACGTACACGCTCAGCGCCTGGGTGCGCTCGGGCGGCGGCCAGAACTCCGCCTCCATATCCCTGCGCAACTGCGGCAGCGCCGAGCAGCGCACCGACCTGCCGCCGACCGCGAACGGCGCCTGGATCCGGCTCGTCACCTCCGTGAAGGTGACCGGCGGTGCCTCCACCATCAGCCTCGACTCCGACGCGCACGCGGGGGAGTGGGCCAACTTCGACGACATCACCTTCACCGCGGGGAGCACCGGTCTGAGCGTCAGGGGCGGTGACCTCTCCACCCTCCCGAAGAACGAGGCGTACGGCGCGACGTACAGCAACGCGAGCGGCACCGCCGGGGACGCGATGAGCATCCTCAGGAACGCGGGGATGAACTACGTACGCCTCAAGGTGTGGGTGAACCCGGCCGACGGCTACAACGACAAGGCCCGCGTCCTCGCCATGGCCAAGCGCGCCAGGGCACTCGGGATGAAGACGCTCATCGACTTCCACTACTCCGACGCCTGGGCCGACCCCGGCAAGCAGAACAAGCCCGCGGCCTGGGCCGGACACGGCTACAGCCAACTGCGCACCGACGTCTACGACCACACCTACGACGTGCTGAACGCGCTCAAGGCCCAGGGCACCACGGCCGACATGGTGCAGATCGGCAACGAGATCAACGGCGGGATGCTCTGGCCGGAGGGCTCCACCGACAACTGGTCCCAGCTGGCGGGGCTCATCACGTCAGGGGCGAACGCCGCCAAGGCGGTCTCCTCCGGCACGAAGGTCGCCCTGCACCTCGCCGAGGGCGGCGACAACGCGGGCACCCGCTGGTGGTTCGACAACGTGGTGGCGCAGAAGGTGCCCTTCGACGTCATCGCCCTCTCCTACTACGGCTACTGGCACGGTTCGCTGTCCGAGCTCCAGACCAACCTCGACGACGCCGCCTCCCGCTACGGCAAGCCGGTGATGGTCGCCGAGACCGCATACGCCCACACCCTCGCGAACGACGACGGACTGGAGAACAACGTCGCCACCGCGAGCCAGCTGGTCCCCGGCTACCCGGCCACCCCGGCCGGCCAGGCGGCGAATTTCCGCGACGTCATGAACGTCGTCGAGGCCGTCCCGAGCGGCCGGGGTCTGGGCGCCGTCTACTGGGAGCCCGCGTGGACCGCCGCCACCGGCAGCGGCTGGGACCCGGCGGACCCGTCGTCGGGCAACGCCTGGGAGAACCAGGCGGTGTTCGACTACAACGGCAGGCTGCTCCCCGCGGCCGGCTGGTTCTCGCACAGGTAGCCGCTACAGGGGCGCCCCGTGCCACCTCCACGAGGTGACACGGTCGCGCCGCGGCAGATCGGCCCGGCCGGTGGACCAGAGCAGCACGGTCCACCGGTCCTCGTCGTCCGGGGCGCCGGGGAAGAGGCGCGCCAGCACCCGGTCGCAGAGGTCCCGGGGCGGGGTCCAGGGGAGCGACAGCCCCGCGGCCACGTCGTGGGTGTGGACGAGGGTCTCGACGATGCCCATCGCGGCGAAGCCCTCCGGGTCGGAGAGCCCGAAGACATGGTGGGCGCGGACGTCCGCCGGGGTCGTACGGACCATCGCCGTCAGGAGGGCGCCGCTCGCCTCCAGCGTGTGGAGCAGCCCGGACGACCCCGCCTCCGGGTTCGTGAAGACCGAGTTCGCGGGGCCGCCCTCACGGTCGGGCGCATACCGGTACGGCGCCTCGCCGTGCTGCGGGGGCGTGCGCCCGCCCAGCTGGACGGCGTACGCGAAGAGGTCGTCGCTCAGGTGCTCCACCGTCTCCCAGCAGTCCCACTCCAACGACCCCGCGGGGACACGCCAGTCGTCCGCCGGGGACGTCGCGAGGGTGTCGACCGCCAGCTGTACCGCCAGCGTCACGTCGTCGGCGGTGACGGGCTGCCGGGCCCCGGTCAGCGCCGCGCGTTCGCGCGCACTGCACTCCACGCAGAACTCGTTGCCCTCCGGGTCGGCCAGCGTGGCCCAGCCCCGGCCGTTCGGCTTGCGGTGGTCGGCGACCAGCGTGGCGCCCAGTGCCAGCAGCCGCTCGACCTCCTCGTCGCGGGTGCGGTCCTCGGGGCGCAGGTCGAGGTGGATCCGGTTCTTGGTGCTCTTGGGCTCGGGCACCGTGACGAAGAGCAGCGCCGCACGGGGCGTTTCGACGAGTGCCTCGGGGTCACCGGGCGCGTCGTCGTCGGAGACGGGTGAGCCGAGCACCCCGGACCAGAAGAGGGCCAGTCCGTAGGCGTCGGCGCAGTCGACGGTGATGTGCTGTACGAGCGATGTCATGGTCGCCACTTTCGTCGTCGACCGGGCGCCCGGTCCAGCGGTTTGAGCCGCGACGGGGTCAGGCGGCGGCCCGCACCAGGGCGCGTGCGAGGGCGATGCTCCCGGGGAGGGTGTCCAGCGGGAGGGGCTGCGTGGCGAGCGCGCCCTCGTGCAGCACGAGGAGCTGGGCGCCGAGGGTGGCGGGGTGTGGACAGCCCGCAGCGGTGGCGAGTTCCACGAACAGGTTCAGCAGCCACAGCTTCTGGTCCGCGGCGATGCCGTGCGCGGGATGTGAGGCGTCCGGGAGCTCGGCCAGGGCGTTGGTGAACGCGCATCCGCGGGTGCTGGTCAGGCTCCAGGTCCGCAGCGCCTCGAACGGCGCGGTGACGGCCTCGACGGGATCGGCGCAGGCCTCGACGGCGGCGCGGACCAGGGACCGCCAGCGCCGGTCACGCTCCACGAGGTAGGCCGCCACGAGCTGGTCCTTGGAGCCGAACTGGTTGTAGAGGGTCCGCTTGGTCACCCCGGAGCGCTCGGCGATCAGGTCCACGCCGACCGCCGTGATCCCCCGCCCGTAGAACAGCTCCTCGGCGGCCGCGACGATGCGCCGGCCGGCCGGCGTCAAGGGTCGTGTCCGTTGCATGGGCCGCCTCTTCACCGATCGGTGTACCGTGGATGTGTTCACAGATCAGTATACCTAGGAGGAGACCGGTGATGGGTGAGCCCGAGGTCATGCGCGCCGTGCGGATCACAGGGCACGGAGGGACGGAGGTCCTCGAACCGGCCGAGGTGGCCGTTCCCGACCCGCAGGCGGGAGAGGTGCTGGTCCGGGTCGGGGCGGTGGCGCTGAACAACACCGACCTGTGGACCCGGGAGGGCGCCTACGGCCGTCCGGGAGATCCGGAGGCGCTCTCGGGCTGGCGCGGCCCCATCGCCTTCCCGCGCATCCAGGGCGCCGACGTGGCCGGCCGGGTCGCGGCGGTGGGCGGCGGCGTGGACCCGGGCCTCGTCGGGCGCCGGGTGGTCGTCGACCCGGCGGTCTACGACACCGACGGCCCGGACGCGAACCCGGTGGGCCTGATGGGCAGCGAACGCGACGGCGGCTACGCCGAGTACGTGACCGCGCCCGCGGCGCGCGTGCACGACGTCACGGAGTCCCCGCTCACGGACGACCAGCTCGCGACACTGCCGACCGCCTACGGCACCGCGCTGGGCATGATCGAGCGGGGCAGGCTCCGGGAGGGGGAGACCGTCCTGGTCTCGGGGGCGTCCGGAGGCGTCGGCATCGCGCTGATCCAGATCGCCCGGGCACGAGGCGCACGGGTGCTCGCCGTCAGCAGCGGATCCAAGACCGACGCGGTGCGCGAGGCCGGCGCCCACGCCGTCCTCGACCGCGCACGGGACATCGCCGGGCAGATCCGCGCCGCCGCCCCGGAGGGCATCGACGTCGCTCTCGACGTCGTCGCCGGGGAGCTGGTGAACGAGGGGCTGCCCCTGCTGCGCGAAGGCGGCCGGTGGGTCGTCGCCGGTGCACTCGGCGGGTACGACGTGGCGTTCGACGTACGCCGTCTCTATCTGCACAACGCGCAGGTGATCGGCTCCGCGATGCACACGCCGACGCACTTCGCCCTCCTGATGGACCTGGCCCGCCGCGGTGAGATCCGGCCCGTCGTCGCGGCGACGTTCCCGCTGGAGGGGGCGGCCCGCGCGCAGGAGGAGCTGGCCCGCAGGGCACACGTGGGAAAGATCGTCCTGCGTCCCGGGGAGAGGAGCCCGTCAGCCACGCGCTGACCGTGCGGAGAACGCCGGAAGGGGCGGGACGCCCGACGCGTCCCGCCCCTTCCGTACGGCGCTACTTCACCGGCGTGAAGTCGCGCGCCCCGATGAACTCGGGCCGGCGGATCGGAGCCGCGAAGGGCTCCTCGGCCGTGTTGTCGACGCTGTTGAACACGATGAAGACGTTGCTCCGGGCGTAGGGGGTGATGTTGTCCCCCGATCCGTGCATCGCGTTGCAGTCGAACCAGGTCGCCGAACCGGCCTTGCCCGTGAAGAGCTTGATGCCGTGCCGGTCGGCCAGCTTCGTCAGGACCTCGTCCGACGGGATGCCGGCGTCCTGCATCTGCAGGGACCTCTTGTAGTTGTCCTTCGGAGTCTCGCCTGCGCAGCCGACGAACGACTTGTGCGAGCCGGGCATGATCATCAGCCCGCCGTTGGTGTCGAAGTTCTCGGTCAGAGCGATCGAGACGGACACCGTCCGCATGTTGGGCAGGCCGTCCTCGGCGTGCCAGGTCTCGAAGTCCGAGTGCCAGTAGAAGCCCGAGGCACCGAAGCCCGGCTTGACGTTGATCCTGGACTGGTGGACGTACACGTCGGATCCGAGGATCTGGCGGGCCCGGCCCACGACGCGCTCGTCGCTGACGAGCTTCGCGAAGACCTCGCTGAGCTTGTGGACCTCGAACACGGACCGCACGCTCTGCGACTTCGGCTCGATGATCGAGCGCTCGTCGGCACGGACCAGCGGATCGTCGACGAGCCGGTCCAGCTCCGCCCGGTAGACGGAGACCTCGTCGGGGCCGACCAGCTGGTCGACGGTGAGGAAGCCGTTCTCCTCGAAGCCCTGGAGGTCCTTCGCGGTGATCGGCCCGGGCGCGCCCGGCGCGGACCAGATGACCGGGTCCTGGCGGGGAGTGGTCATCTCGGCGGCGCCGCGCGAGGGGTACAGATCGGCGCGTACATCGGTGGTCATGGGCTCAGCCCTCCTCTGTCAGCAGCGGGTATACACCGTTCTCGTCATGGTCCTCCCGTCCGGTGACGGGGGGGTTGAAGACGCACACGCAGCGGAAGTCGGTCTTGGGCCGCAGCGTGTGGTGCTCGTGCCCGTTCAACAGGTACATCGTCCCGGGGGAGATCCAGTGCTTCTCGCCGGTCTCGTCGTTGGTGAGCTCGGCCTCGCCCTCGGTGCACAGAACGGCTTCGATGTGGTTCGCGTACCACATCGACGTCTCCGTGCCGGCGTAGAGCACGGTCTCGTGGAGCGAGAAGCCCACCTTCTCCTTGGCGAGCACGATGCGCTTGCTCTCCCAGGTACCTGAAGCGGACTTGATGTGCCGGTCGGTGTTCTCGATGTCACTGAAAGATCGGACGATCACGGTGGGATGGTGCCTTTCTCTTCTGTCCTGCTCAGCGGTGCCTGTGCGGGGGAGCGCCCCGCTCAGGCGGTCTCTCGGACGGAACGGGCCAGCGTGCGCAGGCCCTCGTCCAGCTCCTCGGGGGTGACGGTCAGCGGCGGGAGCAGCTTCACGACCTCGGACTGCGGACCGGAGGTCTCCAGCAGCAGGCCCAGCTCGAAGGCGCGCTTGCACACGGCGGACGCGCGCTCGGGGTCGGTGAACTCCAGGCCCCAGACCAGGCCGCGGCCGCGGAACTGCGCGGTGTCGTCCTCGCCGCAGATCGCCAGCAGCGTCTGCTCGACCTGCTCGCCGCGGGCCAGGGTCTGCTTCTCCATCTGGCCGTCCGCCCAGTAGGCGTCGAGCGTGGCGGCGGCGGTGACGAAGGCCGGGTTGTTGCCGCGGAAGGTGCCGTTGTGCTCGCCCGGCTCCCAGACGTCCAGCTCGCCCTTGAAGAGGCAGAGCGACATCGGCAGGCCGTAGCCGCTGATGGACTTGGACAGCGTCACGATGTCCGGGACGATGCCGGCCTCCTCGAAGGAGAAGAAGCCGCCGGTACGGCCGCAGCCCATCTGGATGTCGTCGACGATCAGGAGCATGTCCTGGCGGTGGCACAGGTCCTGGAGCGCGCGGAGCCACTCGGCGCGGGCGACGTTGATGCCGCCCTCGCCCTGCACGGTCTCCACGATCACGGCGGCGGGCTTGTTCAGCCCGGAACCCTGGTCCTCCAGGAGACGCTCGAACCAGAGGAAGTCGGGCACCTGGCCGTCGAAGTAGTTGTCGAACGGCATCGGGGTGCCGTGCACCAGCGGGATGCCGGCGCCGGCGCGCTTGAAGGCGTTGCCGGTCACGGCGAGCGAACCGAGCGACATGCCGTGGAAGGCGTTGGTGAACGAGACGACGGACTCGCGGCCCTTGACCTTGCGGGCGAGCTTCAGCGCCGACTCGACGGCGTTCGTGCCGGTCGGGCCGGGGAACATCACCTTGTAGGGCAGGTCACGGGGGCGCAGGATCACGTTCTCGAAGGTCTCGAGGAACGCCCGCTTGGCGGTCGTGGCCATGTCCAGGCCGTGGGTGATGCCGTCGCGCTCGATGTAGTCGATCAGCGCGCGTTTCAGCACCGGGTTGTTGTGCCCGTAGTTGAGGGATCCGGCACCGGCGAAGAAGTCCAGGTACGAGTGGCCGTCCTCGTCCGTGAGCCGGGCCCCCTGCGCACGGTCGAACACCGCGGGCCAGCTACGGCAGTAGCTGCGGACTTCCGACTCAAGGCTCTCGAAGACACTCAGGGCGGGCGGGGTGATGGTCACAGCGAATCTCCTGCTCGAGGGGGGTGGTGTGACGGGATGCGGGTCAGGCATGCCCCGGGGAACCGCGCCCGGGCGGGGCGCGGAGGGGGCGGGGAGGCTCTAGAACGGACCGATGCGGTACAGCACCTCCGACAGGTGCGTTCCCTCGGGGAACAGCGCTCCGTCGAAGAGCACCTCGCGCTCCAGGGGCACGTCGTGCCGCTGGGCGAAGCTGGTGAACAGCCGGTCGGAGGCGGTGTTGTCCGGGGTGATGGTCGTCTCGACCGATGACAGTCCCTGGTCGGAGGCGACGCGGGTGGTCAGTGCGTCCAGCAGCGTGGCAGCCAGTCCCTTGCCACGGTGGGTCCGGTCCACGGCCACCTGCCAGACGACGAGCGTCCCGGGGCGGTCGGGGCGGATGTACCCGGTCACGAAGGCGACCGGGTCGCCGTTCTCGTCGCGGGCGACCACGGAGGTCGCCGCGAAGTCACGGCACCACAGCAGGTAGCTGTACGAGGAGTTGAGGTCCAGGACCTCGGAGTCGCGGGCAATGCGCCAGATCGCAGCTCCGTCCTCCACTCGCGGGGCGTCGATCCTGATGAATTCGCTTCGGGCACTTGCAAAATCTGCTGGTGCGGCGGTCATGTGAATTGAATTTACCCAGCAAAAATCAAAATTGCATCGTCAGAAGGGGTTGGGTGAAGGGGTCTCCTGTGTTATCACGCGGGCGCGGGCCCACCGCGACAAGGTGAAGCTTTCAACCATTTTGTCCTGAATTTTTCGCCCAAATGGGTGACGGTGTGGAGTCGGTCACAGCTCCGTAACCCTCGTGACACCTGTTCGGATTCTGCGGAGCGGCCCCGTCGGAACTGCTGCGTTTAGGGAGAGAGGGAGCGGGAAGAAGAATGCCGGGAGCTGCTCCCGGAAAAGCAGCTCCCCTTTTTTGTTCCTGGAATTTCCTCCTGGCCGGGCCGAAATGAATTCAGCTCTTCGGCCAGGTTTCCTCCACGGCTTCGCGGGCAGCATCGAGATCGGCCGTACGGCCCGCGTCCGCCAGCGCGGTGCCCAGGGCCACGAGGGACGACAGCACCACGTCCCGCGTGGCGTCCGCGCCGTAGTGGTTGACCCGGACCATCTCCCCTGAGAGCGCCCCGCCGCCGGCGATCAGCGGCAGCGAGGGGTCGGCAGCGAGCGCCCGCCCGACCAGTTCCGTGGCGTCCACCCCCGCAGGTGTGCGCAGGGTCGTGGCAACCGGAGCCGCGTCACGGGCGTCGTGGACGTACGGCGTGAGTCCGCCGCCGAGCGCCGTGGCGCCCGCCCGGGTGGCCGCCGCCGCCGAGGCGTGCCGCGCCATCACGGTGTCCGGTCCGTCCGTGGCGATCCGCTCCAGGCAGGCGTCGAGAGCCAGCATCTCCAGCTGGGCGGGAGCGTGCGGCAGGGCCTTGCGGCCCCTGTCGATCCAGCGGGCCTTCCAGTCGAGCAGCGAGAGGTAGGACTGACGCGGGGCCTTCGGGTTGGCGGCCATCCGCTCCCACGCCCGCGCGCTCACCGACACCGCGGAGACCCCGGCCGGGCCGCCCATGGCCTTCTGCGCGCCGATGACGCACAGGTCCACGCCCCAGGCGTCCACCAGCAGCGGCTCCGCACCCACCGAGGCGACGGCGTCCACCATGAACAGGGCGCCGTGCGCCCGGACCACCTCGCCGATCTCGCGGACCGGATTGGTGTTGCCCGTCGCCGCCTCGGCGTGCACCAGGGAGACGAAGTCGATCTCCGGGTGCTCGGCGAGTGCCCGCTCGACCTGCTCGGCGGTGACCGCGGTGTGGAACGGCACCGCGAGGTCGACGACCTCGGCGCCGCAGTCGCGCAGCCAGTTGCCGAAGGTCTGGCCGTACGGGCCGGTGACGACGTTCAGCGCGGTCGAGCCGGGCCGGGCGCCGCCCCGGATGCAGCCTTCGAGGGGCAGCAGCGCCTCGCCCTGCATGATGACGACGTCCTGCTCGGTGGCGAGGAGGCCGGCCACCCGCCGCTCGATCGCCGCGAAACGTGCGGCGGTGAGCGGGGCGAGGTCGAGGAATGGGTGCGTCACGGTGGTGCTCTCTTCGGGTCGGCCGGTGCGCGTTCAGCGCCTCGGTCGAGGGTACCCAGCACCTCTCCGGCCCCTGTGGGGACCGCCTCGTACAGTGCTGTACATGAGTGATCACGAGGTGGCGCCGGTGCTGCGGATCAAGGGGCGGGTGCTCGTCGGACCCGACGAGGTGAAGGACGGCCTCTGGGCGGTCGACGGGCGGATCACCTACGAGAGGCCGCCGGGCGCGGACGGTGCGGCGACGCTCACCGGGTGGGTGCTGCCCGGCCTCGTCGACGCGCACTGCCACGTCGGCCTGGACCACCAGGGTCCTGTCGACGCGGCGACCAGCGAGAAGCAGGCCCTCACCGACCGGGAGGCGGGCACCCTGCTCATCCGGGACGCCGGATCGCCCTCCGACACCCGCTGGGTGAACGACCGTGAGGACCTGCCGAAGATCATCAGAGCGGGGCGGCACATCGCCAGGACCCGCCGCTACATCCGGAACTTCGCCCATGAGATCGAGCCCGGCGACCTCGTCGCCTACGTCGCGAGGGAAGCGCGCCGCGGCGACGGCTGGGTGAAGCTGGTGGGTGACTGGATCGACCGGGACGCCGGGGACCTGACGGCCTGCTGGCCCCGCGGCGAGGTCGAGGCGGCGATCGCCGAGGCGCACCGGCTCGGCGCCCGGGTCACCGCCCACTGCTTCGCCGAGGCGGCGCTGCGGGATCTGGTGGAGGCCGGGATCGACTGCATCGAGCATGCGACGGGGCTGACCGAGGACACCGTCCCTCTCTTCGCGGAGCGCGGCGTGGCGATCGTCCCGACGCTGGTCAACATCGCCACCTTCCCCCGCCTCGCCGAGGCCGGCGAGGCCAGGTACCCCCGCTGGTCAGCCCATATGCGGCGGCTCCACGAGCGCCGGTACGAGACCGTGCGCGCGGCGTACGAGGCCGGGATCCCGGTCTTCACGGGCACGGACGCGGGCGGATCGCTGGCCCACGGCCTGATCGCGGACGAGGTCGCCGAACTGGTGAAGGCCGGAATCCCCGCGCTCGACGCGCTCTCCGCGACGGCCTGGGGCGCACGCCGCTGGCTCGGCCGCCCGGTGCTGGAGGAGGGCGCCCCGGCGGACCTGGTGGTCTACGACGAGGATCCGAGGGCGGACGTACGGGTCCTGGCGGCGCCCCGGAACGTGGTGCTCAACGGGAGGGTGATGGGGTGATCCCCCGTTGACCCCGGAAAGGGCGCGGTGTTGACCGGCGGTGACCCCGCGCCCCGCCTCTCGTTGAAGCACCTCGGTGTGCGCTCCTCCGTGCCTGCCGAGTACGCCCCCGAGTGCGCCTCGCACGCCGTGAAGCGGGTGATTGCGGGGAACTCCTGTGCCGGTGGATTCGAATGTGCACGCGGAAACCCCTCTTTGGAGTGAACTGGCTTTAGGTGTCCGCCAGTTCACTCTCTGTGCGTAAAGATTCACGGAGTCGAGGCCACCGGTGCCCGCGATGTCCCCCATTGGACGGCGCCGGCGGCTCCATGTCTCTTGTGGGGGTTCCACCATCTTGAACAGCAACACCTTCCGTCCGGCCGTCCTGGCGATCGCCGCCGCTCCCGTCGCCCTGCTCGTCGCCGTCCCCGCGCACGCAGCCACCGCGACGAGCCCGGCCACCCCGGGCGGCGGCCACGGAAAGGCGAGCGCGGTCGTCCTCCGCGCCGGGCTCGACGTCTCCCTCCTGCACAAGTCGGTCCAGGTGCCCCTCAAGGCCACGCTCAACGAGGTCCACGCACCGGCGAGCGCGGAGAAGACCGCGCTCACCGTGGAGCTCGACGGCGCCGAGAAGGGCCGTCCCATCCACGTGCTGAAGGCCGACGTCGCCACGGCGGACGCGACGGTGGACGCCCGCAAGGCGGAGGGGTACACGAACCTCGTCGCCGCGCGGGTGCACGTACCGGGGCTTCCGCTGCTCTCGCTGATCGAGGTCCAGGAGGTCACCTCCAAGGCCCTGTGCGAGAAGGGGCGCAAGCCGGTCGCCGAGTCCAACGTGCTGGGGCACGTGTCGGTGCTCGGCAAGAGGGTCCGGCTGACGTCGGGCGGCACGACCAGGGTCGAGGTGCCGGGCGTCGGTGACGTGACGCTCGACCTGTCGAAGACCGTGACCACCACGCGGACCGCCGCCGCGACGGCTCTGCAACTGCGCGTCTCCGTCGATCCGCTGAAGCTGAACGTGGCCGAGGTGGAGGGCGAGGTCACCCTGGCCGAGGCCACCTGCGAGACGCCCGGGGGCGGAGGCGGCCACGGTGGCTCGGACGACGGTGGCTCCGAGGGCGGCGGTTCAGGCGACGGCGGTTCGGGCGACGGGGGTGCGGAGAACGGCGGTTCCGGTGACACGGGCGGCGGATCGGCGGGCGGTGAGGGCGGTTCCGGTGACACGGGCGGCACCGCCGGAAGCGGCGGCAAGGAGGGACCCGCCGACGTGAAGCCGCAGACCGGGACGGACACGGTCCAGGCCTCCGGTGCCGGTGCCGGAGACCTGGCCGAGACGGGGGCCGGTTCGTCGACCCCGTACATCGCGGGTGGCGCAGCCGTCCTGCTGGCCGCCGGTGCCGGCGCCACGGTCATCGCCCGCAGGCGCGCCCGCGGCTGACCGTCGCACCGGGTGCGGCGCCCGTCCGCGGGGCGCCCGTACTCGGCCGACCGGAGAGCGGTGCCCGCCCGGTGGAGCACTGCTCTCCGGGGGTGGGCCGGGCGCGGAGCACTGCTCTCCGGGGGTGGGCCGGGCGCGGAGCACCGCTCTCCCTCCCGCTCGGGCGGAGCAGTGCTCTCGACCGTGAGCGGTGCCCGCAATCGCCGGACACCGCCCCCTTCCACCCCTCCCGGGGAACCGTCAGCCGGCGGTTCTCCGGGGCAGGCACTGCAAGGCCAGGTCGAGCGCCTGAAGGAACCGGTTGGTCGTCACCCGGTCGCGTACGGCGAGCCGCAGCCACTCGTCGCCCAGCCCGGGAAACGTGTCCCCGCGCCGCGCCGCGAAGCCGCGGGAGCGCAGCAGGTGCCGCACCTCGTCCGCCCGGTCCAGCCGCAGCAGTACGAACGGCCCGGCGGCCGGCTCCACCACCCGCACCTCGCTGAACTCGGCGAGCCCGGCCAGCAGATGCGCCCGGTCCACCGCGGTCCGGTCCGCCGCGTCCGCCGCCTCGACCAGTGCACGCGGCTCCATGCAGGCCTCCGCCGCCGCCAGCGCGGGGGAGGAGACCGGCCAGAGGGGCTGCGCCTCCTGCAGCAGCGAGACCGTCGCCGGATCGGCCAGCACGTAGCCGATCCGCAGGCCCGCGAGCCCCCAGGTCTTGGTCAGGCTCCGCAGCACGACGAGCCCGGGGAGGTCCTGGCGGTCGCACAGCGCCTCCCGTTCACCCGGTACGGCGTCCATGAACGCCTCGTCGACCACCAGCGTCCGGCCGGGCCGGGCCAGTTGCTCCAGGACCCCTGCGGGATGGAGGACCGACGTCGGGTTGGTCGGATTGCCGACCACCACCAGGTCCGCGTCCTCGGGCACCGCCGCCGGATCGAGCCGGAAGCCGTCCTCCGGGCGCAGCACCACCCGTCGCACCTCGTGCCCCGCCGCGCGCAGGGCCGCCTCGGGTTCGGTGAACTGCGGGTGCACGACGACCGGCCTGCGGGCCGGCAGCGCCCGCGCGATCAGCACGAACGCCTCGGCCGCGCCCGCCGTGAGCAGGACACGCTCCTCGGGCAGGCCGTGCCGCCCGGCGACCGCCGCCCGTGCGGGCCGCCCGTCCGGATAGGCGGCCAGCGAGCCCAGCGAGGCGGCTATCCGTTCCCGCAGCCAGTCCGGGGGCGTGCCGGTCCGTACGTTCACGGCCAGGTCGGTCAGATCCAGGCCGCGTACTTCCTCGTCGCCGTGGTGCCGCAGATCGGGCCCGGCGCTCTCGCTGTGCTTCGTGGGGGGCAGCATGGCAGCCATGGTGGACGGCTCGGAGCCATTCGTCGATGCCGAGGTTGCGGCCGGTCGTGTCCGGAGGGCCACGGCGCAGGTCGCCGAGGCCGACTTCCGCTTGGATACCAGCAGTTCACCGGCGTCCACGAGCGCCGCCGCCTCCGCCACGGACCCGGTCGCCACCGCTGCGCGAGGAGCCGCCGAGGGATGGGGTACGGAGACCTCCGCCAGCACCCCGGCCGGGTACGTCCGCAGGGGCACCCCCAGGCGCACGGCGGCGCCGGCGATCCCCGGCTCGTCCGCCCGGCTGTCGAGCGTCGCCAGTTCGACCACGTCGCCGACCGCGAGCCCGGCCCGCTCCAGCGTCCCGTGGATCAGCGCCAGCACCTCCTCGGCAGGGACGCCCCGACGGGCGCCGACACCGACGACGAGCGCGGCTCGGGTCACGGGAGGAGGTCCTTTCGACGGCCGGGGACGGGGAGGCGGGCGGAAACGGGACGGGGCGCGCCGGCGGGGGAGACGCCGACACGGGACGGGGTCAGGCCGGCCTGAGGTGCGGGAGGCGGGGTCGATCGGCTAGCAAGGGCCCATGGCGGTATTCGTCGCGCTCGGCGCGTTCCTGATGACACTGGCGGGCGGCTGGGTCGCGCAGCGCGTCAGCGACCGCCGCCACCTCGTGCTCGGCTTCGCCGGCGGACTGATGCTGGGCGTGGTCGGTCTCGATCTGCTGCCCGAGGCGGTGGAGGCCGCGGGCGGCGTCGTCTTCGGCGTCCCCGCCGCCCTGCTGCTCTTCGTGGGCGGCTTTCTGACGGCCCATCTCGTCGAGCGCTCGCTGGCCGTACGCCAGGCGGCACACGGGGCGGGCGAGGAACGGGTGCCCCAGGTGGGGCTGACGGCGGCGGCCGCGATGGTGGGTCACAGCCTGATGGACGGCATCGCGCTCGGCGCCGCGTTCCAGATCGGTGGCGGCATGGGGGCCGCCGTGGCGCTCGCCGTCATCACCCACGACTTCGCCGACGGCTTCAACACCTACACGATCACCAGCCTCTACGGGAACGCCCGCCGCAAGGCCCTCCTGATGCTCTACGCGGACGCCCTCGCCCCGATCGTGGGCGCGGCGACCACCCTGCTGTTCACCCTTCCGGAGGAACTGCTCGGCTGCTATCTCGGCTTCTTCGGCGGGGCGCTCCTCTACCTCGCCGCCGCCGAGATCCTCCCCGAGGCGCACCACGACCACCCGGCCCGCTCCACCCTGCTGTGCACCGTCGCGGGGGTGGGCTTCATCTGGCTGGTGGTCGGCATCGCGGAGTGACGTCACCCCCCGCACCGCTCCACGAAGCGCCGGGCGATCTCCGGGGAGGCCGCCCAGTGCGTGTGCAGGTAGCTCGCGTGCACACCCTGCTGGACGAAGCCCTCCACGCGCCGCTCCGGCTGGTGCAGACCCCAGGCGGGCGTCGGCCCCGCCCCGGGCTCCAGCACCGTCCGGTGGAACTCGTGACCCCGCAGCCGGGTCCCGGCCGCCGCCAGCACACTGTCCGACACCGCCACGGCCTGCCGGTAGCCCAGCGTCAGCCGCTCGGACATGCGGGCCGAGGCGTCCAGCACGCCGCACATCGGCCGTCCGTCGAGCTCGCGGGCCAGGTAGAGCAGCCCCGCGCACTCCGCGGCCACCGGCGCGCCGGACAGGGCCAGGGCGGTCACCGCCCGCCGCAGCGGCTCGTTCGCCGACAGCTCCGGCGCGTACACCTCGGGGAAGCCGCCGCCGACGACCAGCCCCGCCGTGCCCGCGGGCAGCTTCTCGTCGTGCAGGGGATCGAAGACGACGACCTCCGCGCCCGCAGCGGTGAGCAGCTCGGCGTGCTCGGCGTAGGCGAAGGTGAACGCCGCGCCGCCCGCCACGGCCACCACCGGCCGCGCCGCCGGGGCCGTGTGCCGCTCCGGCTCCCACGCGTCGTCCGGCAGGGCGGGAGCCGAACGGGCCAGCGCCATCAGGGCGTCCAGGTCGCAGCCCTCGCGTACACGGTCGCCCATCGCCCGTACGGCGTCGAGCGCGTCGGCCTGCCGCTCGGCGACCGGCACCAGCCCCAGATGGCGCGACGGGGTCGCCACCTGCGGCGCCCGCCGCAGCACCCCGAGCACCGGCAGCCCGGACTCGTCGAGCGCCTCGCGGAGCAGCGCCTCGTGACGGTCGGACGCCACCTTGTTCAGGATCACCCCGCCGATCCGCACCTGCGGGTCCCAGGAGGCGAATCCGTGCACGAGGGCCGCGACCGAACGGGACTGCGACGACGCGTCGACCACGAGCACGACGGGTGCCCGCAGGAGCTTGGACACCTGGGCGGTCGAGGCGAGTTCGCCCTGCCCGGACGCCCCGTCGTACAGCCCCATCACCCCTTCGACGACGGCCAGGTCGCAGCCGCTCGCACCGTGCGTGAACAACGGCGCGATCAGACCGGGCCCGCACATGTACGCGTCGAGGTTGCGCCCCGGCCGGCCGGTGGCCAGCGCGTGGTACCCCGGGTCGATGTAGTCGGGTCCCACCTTGTGCGGGGAGACCGTGAGCCCGCGCTCCGAGAACGCCGCCATCAGGCCCGTGGCGACCGTGGTCTTCCCGCTGCCCGAGGCGGGTGCGGCGACGACCAGACGAGGAACACTCACCACTCGATGCCTCTCTGGCCCTTCTGGCCGGCGTCCATCGGGTGCTTGACCTTCGACATGTCCGTCACCAGGTCCGCGGCGTCGACCAGCTTCTGCGGGGCGTTCCGCCCCGTGATCACCACGTGCTGCGTGCCCGGACGGTCGCGCATGACCTCGACGACCTCGTCGGTGTCGATCCAGCCCCAGTGCATCGGGTAGGCGAACTCGTCGAGCACGTACAGCTTGTACGTCTCGGCGGCCAGGTCCCGCTTGACCTGCTCCCAGCCCTCGCGGGCCTTCTCCTCGTTGTCGAGCTGATGGTCACGCTGGACCCACGACCAGCCCTCGCCCATCTTGTGCCAGTCGACGGTGCCGCCCTCGCCGCTCGCCCCGAGCACCTTCAGCGCGTTCTCCTCGCCGACCTTCCACTTCGCCGACTTCACGAACTGGAACACCCCGATCGGCCAGCCCTGGTTCCAGGCCCGCAGCGCCAGCCCGAAGGCCGCCGTCGACTTGCCCTTGCCGATGCCCGTGTGGACGAACAGCAGCGGGCGGTTGCGCCGCTGACGTGTCGTCAGTCCGTCGTCCGGTACCGATACCGGCTGTCCCTGTGGCATTAAGCGGCCCTCCCGGCAGCAGTGATGTCCTTGACCAGCCCGGCGATCGAGTCGGCGCGCAGCTCGTCGAGCGTGACCGCGCTGCCCCCCAGATCCCCGGCGAGCTGTGCGGCGAGACCGAGGCGCACGATCCCCGACTCGCAGTCCACGACGACGGAAGCGGTGCCCTCGGATGCGTGCAGCCTCCCGGCCCGCGCCGCCAGCGCCACCGGGTCGACGCCCCCGGTGGCCCGGCCGTCCGTGACGACGACCAGCAGCGCCCGGCGCGACGGGTCCCGGAGCCGCTCCACCCGCAGCACGTCGTGCGCCTTCAGGAGCCCGGCGGCCAGCGGGGTGCGCCCACCGGTCGGCAGCGTCTCCAGCCGCGCGGCGGCCGCGTCCACCGACGAGGTCGGCGGCAGCGCCACCTCCGCGTCCTTGCCGCGGAAGGTCACCAGTCCCACCTTGTCCCGGCGCTGGTAGGCGTCGAGCAGCAGCGACATCACCGCGCCCTTCACGGCGCTCATGCGCTGCCGGGCCGCCATCGACCCGGAGGCGTCCACGACGAACAGCACGAGATTGCCCTCGCGCCCCTCCCGCGTCGCCTGCCGCAGATCGTCCCGCCGTACGACGAGCCCCCGGCCCGCCCGGCCGCGCGCCCGCTGATGCGGCGCCGCCGCCTGCACGGTGGCCGCCAGGTGCAGCTTCGTCAGCGCACCCTCGGGCCGCCGCGACCCGGTCGTCCGCCCGTGCTCGGTACGCGCCCGGGACCGCCGGCCCGCGGCGCCCTCGCCGAGACCGGGCACGCTGAGCATCTTCGTACGGAACGGCTCGCCGGCCCGCACGGGCTGCTGCTCCCCGCCGCCGCCCGGTGCGGGCGCGTCGCCGCTCCCGCTCTCCTCGCGGCCGGGCGTGGCGGGACCGCCCTCGTCCGAACCCGCCCGGTCCGCGCCGCCGTCGTCGGTGCCGCCGTCGTCGTCGGTGCCGCCGCCCTGCGGAGGCACCCCGCCGCCGGGACCGCCGCCATCGGGATCGTCGTCCCCGTCCCCGTCTTCGTCGCCGGCGGCGTCCCTGAGCGCGTCGTCCAGCGTGTCCTCGTCGAGCCCGGGCGCGTCGAACGGGTTCCGCCGGCGCCGGTGGGGGAGGGCCAGGAGCGCGGCCTGCCGTACGTCGTCCGCGACCACCTCGTCCCGGCCCGCCCACGCGGCCAGCGCGGTCGCCGTACGGGCCATGACGATGTCGGCACGCATCCCGTCGACTTCGAACGCCGCGCACGTCGCCGCGATCTGCCGCAACACGCCGTCGCCGAGCACCACACGGGGCAGCAGGGCGCGCGCGGCGGTGATCCGCTCGCGCAACGCCGCCTCCTCGTCCGCCCACCGCGCTGCGAACCCGGCCGGATCGTCGTCGTACGCGAGCCGCCGCCGTACGACCTCCACACGCAGGTCCGTCTCGCGCGAGGCTGCCACCTCGACGGTCAGCCCGAAGCGGTCGAGCAGCTGCGGCCGGAGCTCGCCCTCCTCCGGGTTCATGGTCCCGACCAGCAGGAAACGGGCCGCGTGCCGTACGGAGACGCCCTCGCGCTCGACGTACGAGGCACCCATGGCCGCCGCGTCGAGCAGCAGGTCCACCAGGTGGTCGTGGAGGAGGTTGACCTCGTCCACGTACAGGATCCCGCGGTGCGCGTCGGCGAGGAGCCCGGGCTCGAAGGCCTTCACGCCCTCGGAGAGCGCCCGTTCGATGTCGAGCGCCCCGACGAGACGGTCCTCCGACGCGCCGACCGGGAGCTCCACGGTCCGCGCCGCACGCGACACGCCCGTCCCCGCCTCGTGGGGGCCGTCGGGACACGCCGGGTCGGGCGCGCCGGGGTCGCAGGAGAACCGGCACCCGGCCACGACCGGCACCTCCGGCATGAGCGCGGCGAGCGCCCGCACGGCGGTGGACTTGGCGGTGCCCTTCTCCCCCCGGACCAGCACCCCGCCGACCGCGGGACTGACGGCGTTGAGCAGGAGCCCCAGGCGCAGATCGTCCTGCCCGACGATGGCGGTGAAGGGATACGGCGTGCTCACGGAGCCTCCTCTGTAGCGATCACATCTGTACGGCCGGACCCACCGGCAGGGCCGGACGGGTCCGGAGCCCCCGCGGGCGCTCCAGGTGCGGGGGCCGGCAGGGGCGGCGCGCCCGGCGGGAGGAACGGCAGCCCCTCCGGGGCCCCCTTCTCGATCAGCCGCCACAGGGCGTCCGTGTCCGCGTGTTCCTCGATCAGGTCCCCCAGCCGGTCCAGCTGCTCCTCCCGCAGCGCCCCGAAGCTCGTGTCCGGCGCCGCCGTGAACCGTCGCCCGGCCGCCCGTGCGACCTCTCCGAGGAACGCCCGCCGGAACGCGTCGCTCTCCAGCGACCCGTGCCAGTGCGTCCCCCAGACCGCGCCCACCCGGCACCCGTCCAGGAACGGCTCGCCGCCCCGGACGTCGGCGACGCCGTGATGGATCTCGTACCCCTCCACGGCCTCCCCGAGCGCCGTCCCGACGGGCCGCTCCAGCACCTTCTCCCGGCCGAAGCGGACGCGTACGGGAAGCAGCCCGAGCCCCTCGACCAGACCGGCCCGGGACTCCACGTCGTCCTCGATGCGCTCGCCCAGCACCTGGAAACCGCCGCAGATCCCCAGCACGGGCCGCCCCTCGGCGGCCCGCCGGACCAGCGCGTCCGCGAGCCCACGCTCCCGGAGCCACGCGAGCGCCTTCACGGTGCCGCGTGTCCCGGGCACGATCACGAGGTCCGCGTCCACGAGCTCCTCGGCCCGGTCCACGAACCGCACCACCACACCCGGCTCGGCCGCCAGCGCGTCGACGTCGGTGAAGTTGGACATCAGCGGCACGGCGCAGACCGCGACACGCAGCACGTCCTCGCCGTGCGGGGGTGCCACCACCGACTCCCGCACGGTCCCGCGCATCGAGACGCGCAGCCCGTCCTCCTCGTCGATGCCCAGCCCGTGGGCGTACGGCAGCACCCCGTACGCCGGCCGGCCGGTGAGCCCGAGCAGCATGTCGAGACCGGGCTCCAGCAGGGACACGTCCCCGCGGAACTTGTTGACGAGGTACCCCGCGACCAGCGACTGGTCCTCGGGGCTCAGCAGCGCCGTCGTGCCGAAGAAGGAGGCGAACACACCGCCGCGGTCGATGTCCCCGACGACCAGCACCGGGAAGCGGGCGGCCCGCGCGATGCCCATGTTCACGATGTCCGTGCGCCGCAGGTTGATCTCGGCCGGACTGCCCGCCCCCTCGCAGATCACCGCGTCGTAGGTGGACCGCAGCTGCTCCAGGCAGTCAGTGACCGTCCCCAGCAGCGCCTCCTGGCGTCCCCCGTGGTAGCCGCGCGCGCTCATCTCGCCGACCGGCTTCCCCATCAGGACGACCTGGCTGGAGCGGTCACCGCCGGGCTTGAGCAGCACCGGGTTCATCAGCGCCGACGGCTCCACCCGGGCGGCCTGGGCCTGCATCGCCTGGGCGCGGCCGATCTCCGCCCCCTCCCGGGTGACGAACGAGTTCAGCGACATGTTCTGCGCCTTGAACGGCGCGACCTTCACCCCCCGGCGCACGAGCCACCGGCAGATCCCGGCGGTGACGACGCTCTTGCCCGCGTCCGACGTCGTTCCGGCGACCAGCAGTCCGCCGCTCATGTGGCTCTCCGTCCCCTGGCCAGGCGCCCCGCCGCACACACGGCGAGGGCCAGCACATTCACCCGGCGCGACAGCCGCACCGCGCGTTCGATGTCCGTGACCCGCACCTCGCGGCCGGCCTCCCCGTTGAGCACCGGCCGGTGCTCGACCCGCCCGCCGTACGCGAGGGTCCCGCCGAGCCGGACCCCGAGCGCTCCGGCGAACGAGGCCTCCACGGGGCCCGCGTTGGGGCTCGGATGCCGTCCCGCGTCCGCCCGCCAGGCCCGTACGGCGTCGCGCGGACGCCCCCCGGCGACCACCGCGAGCGCGGCGGTGAGCCGGGCCCCGGGCCAGCCGGCGACGTCGTCGAGCCGGGCCGACGCCCAGCCGTAGCGCCGGTGGCGGGGGGACCTGTGCCCGACCATGGCGTCGAGCGTGTTGACGGCACGGAAGCCGACCAGCCCCGGTACGCCGCCGAGCGCACCCCAGACCAGCGCCCCCACCACGGCGTCGGAGGTGTTCTCGGCGACGGACTCCACGACCGCGCGGGCGATCCCCGGGCCGTCCAGCGCCTGCGGATCGCGGCCGCACAGATGCGGCAGCCGCTCGCGGGCCAGCTCGATGTCCCCGGCGGCCAGTGCCCCGCCGATGGCGCGGGCCTCCCTGCCCAGCGACGTGCCCCCGACGACGGTCCAGGTGGCGGCCGCGGTGAGCGCCACGGCGGCCGCGGGGCTTTTCCTTACGGCACGGGCGGCCAGTGCGGCGGCGCCCGTGGCACCACCGGCGCAGACCAGCGTGTGCAGGGCGCCCCAGCCGCGGTGGTCGTGCCACAGCCGGTTCTCGACGGCCGCCGCGGCGCGCCCGAAGGCGGCGACGGGGTGGCCCCGCCGGGGGTCACCGAGCAGCAGGTCGCCGATCAGGCCGGCGGCGGCGCCGTACGCGAAGATGCGGTCGGATCGCACGGCTCAGCCTGCCGTCGCGCCTCGAAGGGTCTTCGTGGACGGTGGTGCGGCGACCGACGCAGGGCAGCCAGGCATGGCGTATGTCCTCACTCAGGGTCCGCGCCCTGGTTCGACGTGACCGGCGACGAGAGTCTCCTGGCTTCCGGATCGGCAGGTCCTCCGGCCTTCCGGTCCGCGGTGGCGGACCGTGACTTCCGTGTGGAGGCTGCTCCCCGGTGACAGTGGCGGGACCGCGCCGGATTCGCACCGGCTTCCTCTCCTGTCGCCGTGAGGCCGGCCGGCACAGGGGGCGGCGTCCCCTGTGCCGGCCGGCCCAAATGGCTCCGGCAGTCCACCATGCCCCGTGAAGGCCCGTCAACCTGCCGTTGACCTGCGAGCCTTCGGTGTGCGCAGACGCACACCGGGCCGGACACACCACATGGTGTGTCCGGCCCGGTGCGGGTGGCGCGGGTGTCAGACGACGATCAGGAAGATCCCGTACGCGACGGCCGCCGCGCACAGCGCGAAACAGGCGTACGCGCCGGTGCGCGCCAGGGCGCCGCCGCCGCCCTGCGTCGTCGACGCCTGCTTGGCGAGGCCGGTGACGCCCAGGGTGAAGAGGCCGACCAGCGCGACGGTGATCACGAGGCTGACGCCGAATACGGAGGCGAGGGCTGCCCAGTCGATGTTCATGCGGATCTGTCCTTACACCGTGGCCGGCCGGGCCGGGTCGGCCTGGGTGTCCGGAGCGGGGATGGTGGTCTTGAAGTCCGGGACGGCCACGCCGACGGGCGGCGGGCTGACGGCCGCGATGGCGGTCGTGACGACACCCGCGGGTTCGCCCGCGCCCTCGTTCACGTTGGTGTGGTCGACCGGCTTGCGGCGCGACAGCATCCAGATGGCGCCGGAGCCCGCGACCAGCAGTACGGCGACGACCGCCACGCCCCAGGGGCCCTGCTTGGTCAGGAACTCGGCACCCGCGCCGACCAGGCCGGCGGCCGGGAGCGTCAGGCCCCAGGCGACGAACATCCGGGTGGCGGTGGACCAGCGGACCACGCCCCCCTTGCGTCCGAGGCCCGCGCCCATGACGGCACCGGAGCAGGACTGGGTGGTCGAGAGGGAGAAGCCGAGGTGCGAGGAGGCCAGGATGACCGTGGCCGCGCTCGTCTGGGCCGCGAAGCCCTGCGGCGGCCGGAGGTCGGTGAGGCCGCTGCCCATGGTGCGGATGATGCGCCAGCCGCCGAGGTAGGTGCCCAGCGCGATCGCGATCCCGGCGGAGGTGATGACCCAGACCGGCGGGTTGGAGCCGGGGGAGAGCACACCGCCGGTGACCAGGGCCAGCGTGATGATGCCCATGGTCTTCTGCGCGTCGTTGGTGCCGTGGGCGAGCGAGACGAGACCGGCCGAGGCGATCTGGCCGGCGCGGTAGCCCTTGGCGGTCGACTTCAGCTGGGCCTCGTCGGTGATCTTCCGGTTGAGGCGGTACGTCAGCTTCGTGGCCAGCAGCGCAGCGAGACCCGCGACCACGGGAGCGGCGATCGCCGGCAGCAGGACCTTGGTGACGACGGTGCCGCCGTTGATCGAGGACCAGCCGGCCGACATCACCGCCGCGCCGATGAGGCCGCCGAAGAGTGCGTGGGAGGAGCTGGAGGGCAGGCCGACCAGCCAGGTCAGGAGATTCCACAGGATCGCGCCGACGAGCGCGGCGAAGATGACCTCGGTTCTGAGGCCGTTCTCGTTGATGATCCCGCCGGAGATCGTCTTGGCGACCTCCACCGACAGGAACGCGCCGACGAGGTTGAGAACGGCGGACATGGCCACCGCGGTCTTGGGCTTGAGTGCGCCGGTCGAGATGGTGGTGGCCATCGCGTTGGCGGTGTCGTGGAAACCGTTCGTGAAATCGAACACGAGAGCTGTCACGATCACGATCGCGAGCAGCAGCGTGATGTGTTCCATTTACCCAGGCAATCGTTCGACGTCATTGGCACGTGGAACGTAAGCAACCAGGGTGAACGGAAGATGAACTGGGCAGGGCGGCACGGTGACCCCAACCGCGTGTGCCCGTTCCGCTTGTGTGCGCGGAGGGCATCCGGAAGCTCTTACTCCGGTGTGGGGCCCGGCCCCGCCCCCGCCGGTCGTCCGCCTTCCGACCGATGCGTCCCCCTGGGGAGACATCGGTCACCACCCCTAGGATCCCCGCATGGGTGACGAGCGGCGGGACGCGATCGGGCAGGCGTGGGACGGAGTCGTGGCGACGGCCCGGCGGACGGCGGCGGACGGACTGGTCGTCGGCACCTCGGGCAACGTCTCGGCCCGGGTCGGGGACATCGTGCTGGTCACCCCCAGCGGGGTGCCCTACGACCGGCTGGGACCCGGCGACGCCGTCGGGGTCGACCTCGACGGCCACCAGGTCGTCGGCGACCTCGTGCCGACCAGTGAACTGGCCCTCCACCTGGCCGTCTACCGCGAGAGCGACGCCGCCGCCGTCGTCCACACCCACGCCGTGCACGCCACGGCCGTCTCCACCCTCGTGCACGAGGTGCCGCTGATCCACTACGCCGCCGCCATGATGGGCGGCCCCGTCCGCACCGCCGCCTACGCGCGCTACGGGACGCGGGAACTCGCCGTCAACATGCTGGCCGCCCTGCGCGGCCGCACCGCCTGCCTGCTGCGGAACCACGGCACCGTCACCTACGGCAGCACCCTCGACGAGGCCTACGACCGCACCGCCCAGCTCGAATGGATGTGCAGGCTCTGGCTCACGGCGAGCTCCGTGCCCGGCCACAGCCCCGCCCTCCTCTCCGCGGCCCAGCTGCGTGACGTCCAGGACGCCCTGGAGGGCTACGGCCAGCAGGGCTGACGCCCGCCCGGCGCACCGTACGGCCCCTGCCCGCTGGCAGCGCGCGCCCCGGCCCAGGACACTGGAGCCGTGCGCCCGGCAACAGCGGCGGCAGTGGCCGCAACCTCGATCCTCGGCGCCGGCGCGGCAGCGGTCGCCGCCGGCCGCTACGCCAGCGACGCCGCCCTCGGGGCGCCCTCGCCACGTCCCTTCCCCGCCGACCGCCGTCTCACCGTGCACGCCACCGCGGCCGGGCAGGTCACCCTGACCCGCTCCCTCTCCGCGCTGCGTCCCGGCACGTACGGACTGACCGGCCGGGGCGGCGTCCACGCGGTCGTCGGCCCGGTGGTCGAACAGCAGCCCGGTCCTTCCGCGGCCTCCGCGGACACCGTCGTACGCCGGCTGGAACGCGTCACCCTCGGCAGCCTGAAACCCGGAGCCAGGGTCCGCCTCACCCCGGAGCTCCACCGCGGCGACCCCCTCGCCGCCCTCGGCCTCGCGTACAAGGAGGTCGAGGTCCCCGGGGAGCTCGGCGCCCTGCCCGCCTGGTTCGTGCCCGGGGCCCGGGACACCTGGGTGATCACGGTGCACGGCCTCGGAACCACCAGGGACCACCCCCTCAACGTGACGGGGTTCCTCCACGACCAGCAGTTCCCCGTGCTCGACCTGGCCTACCGGGGGGACCCGGGCGCCCCGCGCTCCCCGGACGGGCTCTCCCACCTCGGTGAGTCCGAGTGGCGCGATCTCGACGCCGCCATCCGCTACGCCCTGCGCTACGGCGCGGAGCACGTGATCCTCCACGGCTGGTCGTCCGGGGCCTCGATGGCGCTGCACGCGGCCGTCAACTCCGCCCTCCGTGACCGCATCCGCGGGCTCGTCCTCGACTCCCCGGTCATGGACTGGCGGACCACGCTGCGGGCCCTCGCCTCCGCCAAGGGCGTCCCCTCCGCGCTGCTCCCCCTCGCCGTCCGCGCGGCGCAGGGACAGACCGGGCTGCACGGTGCCCCGCTCCTGAGCACCTCGGTGCCGACGGCCCTGCACGCCCCCACCCTCATCGTCCACGGACCCGACGACACCCTCGCTCCCTGGCAGCCGTCCCGGGAACTCGCCGCGCTCCGGCCCGACCTGGTGACCCTGCACACCGTGCCCCAGGCTCCGCATGCGGCGATGTGGAACGCCGACCCGGCAGGCTACGAGGAGGCGCTCCGGCGCTTCCTCACGCCCCTGATGTGAGCCGATGGGCCGGAACCGCCCGGTTGGTGCCCGGCCCCGGACCCCTCCGAACCCTGGTGACACGGCTTCCGTTTGGGCTTTCGGCCCGTCAGAGGCAAGACTGCTCCTCGTGACGTCCCGTACCCCGCGCGACTCCAGGCTGCGACTTGTCCGCCCGCGACCCCAGGCGACCGCCCGTAAGGCCGTGACGACCCGGCGCACCCGGCCGGCCCCCCGCCCACCCGAGGGCACACCGCCCCCGGCGGAACTGGCACGCCAGGCCAGGGCCGTGCTCGCCGACGCCGTACGGATCGCCCACTGGGCGGCTGACGGTACGAGTCCGGGTTCGGCCACCCTCACCGCCCAGGCCCTGGAGCGGGCCGCCGCGGCGATGGAGCTGTCCCCGGCCCAGGTCCTGGCGGGCTGGGACCGGGCCAGGCTGGCCGGACTCGTCGAGCTGCACGGCGACACCGCCCGCCCCGGCTGGCGGCTGCGCGCCTGGGACCGCGACGACTCCGCCGTGCTCCGCGGCTGGGTGGCGCTCTTCGACGCCTGGTCGCTCGTCCACGCCTCACCCGAAGGCATCGAGGCCACCGCCGTGGCGGAGGCCGTCGAGGCCGTCCCCCAGGTGCTGTCCCTCCTCCAGCTCTCGGCCGGGCCCGTCACCGTGCCCGCGCTCCTCGACCTGCTCGGGCAGCGCGTCGCCGAACTCCACGAGGAGCGGTGCGAGGTGCCCTACGGGCCGCAGGAGCAGCCCGCCCCCGTCGCCGGAGACCCCGCCGACCTGAACGCGCTGCTGCTCGACTGGGCCCTGGAGGGCCTGGCCTCCGTGGGCGCCCTCACGCTCGGCTCCGGCCACGCCACCCTCACCCCGCTGGGCAACTGGGCGGTCTGGGTCAAGCTGGAACAGATCTGCGTCGCCGCCCAGAGCCCGGCCGGCAACATCGAGCAGTCCGCCGCCGACATGCTGCTCGGATGCGCCCGGCTCACCCCCGGACCGGCCCGCGCCGAGTACCGCGCCTGGCTCGCCGCCCGGCCCGTCGGCAGCGCCGTGGCCGAGCTGCTCGCCGTCGCCCGCGGCGAGGACGCGCTGCTGCGCGGGCTCGCCTTCGAGGCCCTGCGCGTCGTCGGCGCCCCCGCGGAGCCCGTCGTGCGCTCCGTCGTCACCGAGGCACCGCTGCGCCCGTACGCCCTGCTCTGGCTCGCCGAGTACGAGGGAACCGACCCCGACGACGCCCAGGACGTCCTCAGCCGTGAGGAAGCCACCTGGCTCTGGGTCGACACCGCCGCGGCCGTCGCCGACCACGGCGAGACCGGTCTGCTGGTCCGCCACCTCGACTCCGCCGTCCAGGGCACGGTCCCCGCACTCCTGGACGAGGTGCGTGCCGTCGGGCATCCCCGGACCGTCCAGGTGCTGGTGGCCCTGGCCGCCGCCCACCCGGACCCGGCCCTCGCCAAGGCCGTGCGCCGCGCGGCCTTCCAGGTGCACACCGGCGGGGCGTGACCGCGCGAGCACGCGGCCCCGGGGCCCTCAGCCCGAGGACCCCGGGGCGTACGTCCCGAAGCTCCAGACGTTGCCCTCGGCGTCCCGCGCCATGTAGTCCCGCGAGCCGTAGTCCTGGTCGGTGGGCGGCATGAGGATCTCCACGCCGTGCTCCACGGCCCGCGCGTGGTGCTCGTCCACCTCGTCCACGACCACGTAGACCCCGGTGGGCCCGGCGCCCGCCATCGCCTCGGCGAACGCGCCCCCGCGCCCCTTGGAGCCCAGCATCACCCTGCCGTTGCCGCAGGAGAGCTCGGCATGGAGCACGCTGCCGTCCTCGCCCTCGTACACCGCCTCGGCGGTGAACCCCAGGCCCTGGGTGAGCACGCCGATCGCGGCCTTCGCGTCGTCGTACAGGATGGTCGGAAAAATCGTGGGACCGCCGTCGGCGACTGCCATCACGCTCGCCCTCTCCCGTTCGTCCGCATCACACCGATGTGATCTGCGTCTCAGTCTCGCACCGGCCGCCGACAACGTCAGCGGAAGGTGTCGCAGCGGGCCGGGTCCCCGGTGCGGAACCCCGTGGTGAACCACTGCCGCCGCTGCGCGGAGGAGCCGTGCGTCCAGGACTCCGGGTTCACGCTCCCCTGGAACCTCTCCTGGATCCGGTCGTCGCCGACCGCCGCCGCGGCGGAGAGCCCGTCCCGGATGTCCGCCTCCGTCAGCTCCGTGATCAGGGGGCGGCCCGATTCCCCCGGAGTCGTCGTCGCGTGGTTGGCCCAGACCCCGGCGAAGCAGTCCGCCTGCAGTTCGACCTTCACGGAACTGCTGTCGGCGCCCTGGCTGCCGTCCTGCGCCCTGCGCAGGATGCCCAGCTGGTCCTGCACGTGGTGGCCGTACTCGTGCGCCACGACGTACGCCTCGGCGAACGGGCCGCCGTCGGCGCCGTACGTCGTACGCAGCTCGTCGAAGAACCCCAGGTCCAGATAGACCTGCCGGTCGCCGGGGCAGTAGAACGGGCCGACCGCCGAGGTGGCCGATCCGCACGCGGTGCCGATCCGGTCGCTGAACAGGACCGTCCGGGCTGTCGTGTACGTCTCACCGCTCCGCTCGAACTCCTGGTCCCAGTAGTCCTGCACGCTGTTGACCACCGCCACCGTCCGGCAGTCGTCCCTGGTGTCGGCGTCGTCGCCCGTCCGGCAGCTCCGCTCCACCTGTGCGGCCGAGGACGACGTGGCCGCCGGCTCCGGATCGCCGGAGGACAGGCCGAGCTGCTCCGGGCCCACGCCGAGGAGCAGCCCTAGGACCAGCGCGATGAGGCCGGCGATGCCGCCGCCCACGGTGGCCCGGCCGCCCGGGACACGGCTGCCTCGCACGTCCCTGACCTCGGACGTGTCCAGATCGGCGTCGTCGTCGAACTGCAAGGGCCACCGCCTTCCGCTCCGGCCGCTCCACCGCGGGTGTGCCGTCCTGCGCCGAGTATCGGGCAGTCCGGTGCCTCGTGCCCGCTCATGTGACGCGGTGCGGTGGCGGGGTGCCGGGCCGGGAGCATGAGGCGAAGCAGGTGGACACCGCCAGTAGACTGAGTCCCATGGCAATTCTCCTTGTGCATTAGGCGGCGTCGAGTCGTGAGTCCGCTGTCCCTCCGCCGTCCATACCGCCCTGGAGTATTTCCGTGATCACCGCTTCCGGCATCGAGCTGCGCGCCGGCGCCCGCATCCTCATCGAATCCGCGTCCTTCCGTATCGCCAAGGGCGACCGCATCGGTCTGGTCGGCCGTAACGGTGCGGGCAAGACCACCCTCACCAAGTGCCTGGCGGGGGAGGGGACCCCGGCCGGCGGCACGATCACCAACAGCGGTGAGGTGGGCTACCTCCCGCAGGACCCGCGCACCGGCGACCTCGACGTCCTGGCCCGCGACCGCATCCTCTCGGCCCGCGGCCTCGACGAGATCCTGCGCAAGATGCGGGAGAACGAGGAGCGGATGGCGAACGGCAAGGGCGCCACCCGCGAGAAGGCGATGAAGCGGTACGAGCGGCTGGAGACGGAGTTCCTCACCAAGGGCGGATACGCCGCCGAGGCCGAGGCCGCCACCATCGCCGCCGCGCTGAGCCTGCCCGACCGGGTGCTCGGCCAGCCCCTGCACACCCTCTCCGGTGGTCAGCGCCGCCGGGTCGAGCTCGCCCGCATCCTGTTCTCGGACGCCGACACCCTGCTCCTCGACGAGCCCACCAACCACCTGGACGCGGACTCGATCGTCTGGCTGCGGGACTACCTCAAGACCTACCGCGGCGGCTTCATCGTGATCTCCCACGACGTCGAGCTCGTGGAGACCGTGGTCAACAAGGTGTTCTACCTCGACGCCAACCGTGCGCAGATCGACATCTACAACATGGGCTGGAAGCTCTACCAGCAGCAGCGAGAGGCCGACGAGAAGCGCCGCAAGCGCGAGCGCCAGAACGCCGAGAAGAAGGCCGCGACCCTCAACGCGCAGGCCGACAAGATGCGCGCCAAGGCCACCAAGACGGTCGCCGCCCAGAACATGGCCAAGCGCGCCGACCGGCTGCTCTCGGGCCTGGAGGCCGTGCGGGTCTCGGACAAGGTCGCCAAGCTGCGCTTCCCCGACCCCTCCCCGTGCGGCAAGACCCCGCTGATGGCCGAGGGCCTCTCCAAGTCCTACGGCTCGCTCGAGATCTTCACCGACGTGGACCTGGCCATCGACAAGGGCTCCCGCGTCGTGATCCTCGGCCTCAACGGCGCGGGCAAGACCACCCTGCTGCGCCTCCTCGGCGGAGCCGAGAAGCCCGACACCGGCCAGGTCATCGAGGGTCACGGCCTCAAGCTCGGCTACTACGCCCAGGAGCACGAGACCCTCGACCCGGAGCGCTCCGTCCTGGAGAACATGCGTTCGGCGGCGCCGGACCTCGACCTGGTCGCGGTCCGCAAGACGCTCGGTTCCTTCCTCTTCTCCGGTGACGACGTCGACAAGCCCGCCGGGGTGCTCTCCGGCGGTGAGAAGACCCGGCTGGCCCTGGCGACGCTCGTGGTCTCCTCCGCGAACGTGCTGCTGCTCGACGAGCCGACGAACAACCTCGACCCCGCCAGCCGCGAGGAGATCCTCGGGGCCCTGCGCACCTACAAGGGCGCCGTCGTCCTCGTCACCCACGACGAGGGTGCGGTGGAGGCGCTCCAGCCGGAGCGGATCATCCTGCTGCCCGACGGCGTCGAGGACCTCTGGGGTGCGGACTACCGGGACCTGGTCGCCCTCGCCTGACCCCGCGGAGGCCCCGGAACCGGTGCGGAGCCCGGTGATCCAACGCGTCTGGATCATTCGGCCCATCGGTGATCCATCATCTGGGTGAGCGGGTCTCGTACTCCGGCGCGGCGCCCGGCAGATACCTGCCGGGCGCACTCATTTCAGGCCACCCCACCCCGTACGGCCCTGACCTGCCGGTTTTTCCCACAGCCCGCCCCACAGGGCTCCCAGCCCTCTTGGAATGCGGGATTCCGCTTGTGCCGGACCGCTTACGGACGTGGAAACCGGTCGTACATACCTTGCCGAATGGGTGGCCAGGAAGCCCGGTAGGGGTGATCATGAGAGTCCAGAGCGCACTTCCTTGAGGAGGCACGGGTGGCCGAGACTCTGAAGAAGGGCAGCCGGGTTACCGGCGCCGCGCGTGACAAGCTCGCGGCAGACCTGAAGAAGAAGTACGACTCCGGTGCGAGCATCCGGGCGCTGGCCGAGGAAACCGGCCGCTCCTACGGATTCGTCCACCGGATGCTCAGCGAGTCCGGAGTGACGCTGCGGGGACGCGGCGGAGCGACGCGGGGCAAGAAGGCCGCCACGGCCTGACGGCGGTCGGGAGCCGGCCCGTCCGGCTCCGCGGGCTCACCGGAACACCGGGTGACCACCCGGCCGACCGTCAGGTCGTCCGGGTGGTTACTGTTCAGTACTTGCCAGTAAGTGCTGACAGCACCCGATCCGGAGGCGCTCCATGACCTCGCTCGACTCTGTGCTCGACAAGGACGGCGTACGGCTCACCGTCGATGACGCGGTTGCCACGGTGACGCTCACCAATCCGGCCAAGCGCAACGCTCAGTCTCCCGCTCTGTGGCGGGCGTTGGCAGAGGCCGGACGGGCGCTCCCCGGCAGCGTGCGGGTCGTCGTGCTGCGTGGCGAGGGCAAGTCCTTCTCCGCGGGCCTCGACCGGCAGGCGTTCGCACCCGAGGGCTTCGACGGCGAGCCGTCCTTCCTCGACATGGCGCGCGGCCCCGAGGCCGAGCTCGACGCGACCATCGCCGAGTACCAGGAGGCGTTCACCTGGTGGCGCCGCAACGACATCGTGTCGATCGCGGCCGTCCAGGGACACGCCATCGGTGCCGGCTTCCAGCTCGCCCTCGCCTGCGATCTCCGCATCGCCGCCGAGGACGTGCAGTTCGCCATGCGCGAGACCAGCCTCGGTCTCGTCCCCGACCTCACGGGCACCCACCCCCTGGTGAACCTCGTGGGGTACGCCCGCGCGCTCGAGATCTGCGCCACCGGCCGCTTCGTCCACGCCGAGGAGGCGGAGCGCACCGGCCTCGCCAACCTCGTCGTCCCGGTGGACCAGCTCGACGTGGCGGGCCGTGACCTGGCCGCCGCCCTGCTCGCCGCCCCGCGCGACGCCGTCGTCGAGACGAAGGCGCTGCTGAGCGGCGCTCTCTCCCGTACGTACGAGGAACAGCGCACCGCCGAGCGGGCCGCCCAGGGCCGCCGCCTGCGCGACCTCGCCGGTCTGGCCGACTGAACCACCGTCACCCACGGCTCCCTCGCCGGACGGTGAGGGAGCCGTGTCAGTCCCGTTCCACCACGGCCGTGACCAGTACGGCGACCGTCGGCCCGCCCTCAACGGCCCCGGCCACCGCTCCGCGCACCGCCCGGGCCACGTCCAGCGCCCGGTGGTCCCCGGCCGTCGCGAGCTCCACCCTGACATGACCCCGCGCGTGCTGCACCGCACCCCCCAGGACGTGGGTCAGCGACACGACGCCGGGGACCCCTGCCGCGGCCGCCCCCGCGGTGCCGTCCGGTTCCGTCCTGCGCACGTCGACGGGCGGTCCGGGGGCCGGCCCGGGCTCCTCCTCCAGGAGCTCCGTCACCCGCAGGTCCACCTCGTCGACCACCAGGCCGAGCCGCTGGGCCGCCGCCGTCAGCAGCGCCGCCCGCAGTGCGTCCGCGGTGGTGTGCAGGGGCTGCCGCGCCGTCGCGGCGAAACCCGCCTCGATGCGCAGCGGCCCGGGCGGCAGCGCGCCGGGCGGACCGGGCACCGCCGGCTCCGGGGCGTGCTCCTCGTCGGCCGGGGCGATCCTCACCTTCCCCAGGACGGCGCCCGACCCGGCCGCGGCGTCCCGCAGCACCGCTGCCGCCGCCCGTTCCGCGATCCAGGAGCCGTCGGCGGGGCCGCCCAGAGGGAGCAATCGGCCCAGTCCGAGCCGTTGGCGTACCGCAGCGGTCCATCCGTCGGCCCGGTGCGGGCTGTCAGCCGTTGTCATTGCTCCACCCTGCCCCATCCACGGCGCGGGACCGGGCAAGCGCACTTAATGTGGGCCACGGAAGTCCAACCCTGGCCCGAAGGGAAGAGCGGCGATGACCGATAGCCCGCAGCGAAACCGGCCCGACAGTCCCGGCAGTGCGTCCGGAGAGGACGGCAGGCAGAGCCAGTTCAGCAAGCGCGGCGGGGGATCCCCGGCGACCCGGGGACGCACCACCATCGCCGACGGCGTGGTCGAGAAGATCGCTGGAATGGCGGCACGGGACGTCGTCGGTGTCCACGCGATGGGCAGTGGCATCTCGCGGACGTTCGGCGCGGTACGCGACCGCGTCCCCGGCGGCAGCAAGTCCGTGTCGCGCGGGGTCAAGGCGGAGGTCGGTGAGTCCCAGGCGGCTCTCGATCTGGAGATCGTCGTCGACTACGGCGTGGCGATCAGCGAGGTGGCCCGAGACGTGCGCGAGAACGTCATCGCGGCGGTCGAGCGGATGACCGGCCTGGAGGTCGTCGAGGTCAACATCGCCGTGAGCGACGTCAAGCTGCCCGACGAGGACGACGACGATGACGACTCCGAGTCACGCGTCCAGTAGGACCCTCCCGCCCGGCAGTTGAGGAGCACACGATGAGTATGGCTGTGGTCGGCATGGTGGCCGGCATGGCGCTCGGGTTCGCCGGGTACTTCGGCGGCTTCGGGGCCTTTCTTCTGGTGGCCGCGCTGGGCGCGGTCGGCTTCGTCGCCGGCCGCTTCCTCGACGGCGACCTGGAACCCGGCGACTTCTTCCGGAGTCGCGAGCGCGGCGACCGGCGACGGTGACGGGGGTGACCGGCCGGGTCGACGCCGCCGAACGCGGGCAGACCCGGATCGCCGACCGGGTCGTCGCGAAGATCGCCGCCCAGGCGGCGAAGGAGGCCGTCGACGAGCGGCCCGAGGGCGCAGCCGCGCCGCGTGCCACGGTCACCGTGCACCGCGACACCGCCCGGGTGCGGGTCAGTCTCGACCTGGCCTACCCCTGCGACATCGGCCGGCAGTGCGGCGCGGTGCGTCGTCGGGTGGCCGAGCGGGTAAGAGCGCTGGCAGGGATGGAGGTGCCCGAGGTGGCGGTGCAGGTCGAACGGCTGCACCGGCCGGAAGCGGGCACCGCACCGGAGGGGAGCATCCGATGAGCGAGCCCCAGCAGCCGGACAACAGCACGCAGCGCCTGCCCACGGTCGAGGCGGAGCCCTCCGGCGGCGTACTCGAAATGGACCAGTCCGCGTCGGGCTCGTCCTACGAACCCGCGCCCGCGCAGCCGGGCGGCAGGGCGGCCCGGTTCCGCTCCGGGCGCAGGATCCCCGCGGCTCTGGTCGCCCTGATCGTCCTCGGCGGCGCGGGACTGCTGCTCTACGACATCGCGGCGGTGCGGGCCGGCCACCCCGCCATGCAGTGGCGGCGTACCGTCGCCGACGACCTGGCGAGCCGTCACCTCGACGACGTATGGGTTCTGGCGGGATCCGCCCTGGCGGCCGCGCTCGGCCTCTGGCTGCTCCTGCTGGCCCTGACCCCCGGACTGCGCGCGCTGCTCCCCATGAACCGCCGGCACCCGGGCGTACGGGCCGGGCTCGACCGGACCGCCGCCGCCCTCGTCCTGCGCGACCGGGCCGTCGAGGTGGCCGGTGTGCAGTCCGTCCGGGTGAAGATGAGCCGCCGCAAGGCGACCGTGCGGGCCGTCTCGCACTTCCGTGAACTCGACGACGTCAGGGCCGACCTGGACACCGTCCTCGGGACCGCCGTCGGCGAACTGGACCTGGCGAAGCCGCCCGGACTCTCCGTGTACGTGCGCCGGCCCGCGAAGAAGGGGTGACCCCGTGATCAAGACCGTCAACCGGGTCCTGCTCGCCCTGGCGGGGCTGGTCCTCGTCGTCGTGGGCGGCGCCGTCCTCGCGACGGGGCTCGGACTGTCCGTGCCCTCCTGGTGGCCCTGGGACGGTACGGACGACGTGCTGCTCAGCAAGGCCGACCGGACCCGCTGGCGGGACGAGGGCTGGTGGTGGCCCACGGTCATCGCGGTCCTCGCCGTCCTCGTGGTCCTCGCCCTGTGGTGGCTCCTGGCCCAGCTGCGCCGGGGGCGTCTCGCCGAGGTGCTGGTCGACAGCGGCGACGGCGAGGGCGCGCTGCTGCGCGGCAGGGCGCTGGAGGGCGTGCTCGGCGCCGAGGCACGGGCCCTGGACGGGGTCGCCGAGGCCAAGGTGGCGCTGACCGGCCGCCGCACCGCCCCGAAGGCCGGGGTCCGGCTGCTGATGGAGCCGCACGCCTCTCCCGGCCTGGTGCTGCGCGGCCTGTCCGAGGGGGCGCTGACCCACGCGCGGACCTCGGCCGGGCTGGACGAACTGCCCGCCGAGGCCCGTCTGAAGGCGGTCAAGCACCGCGCGGAGCGCGTGAACTGACGGGACGCCTTCCGGCGCGGCCGTCAGAAGCCGTGCCGGGCGCCGCCGTCGACCGGGACCATGATGCCCGTCAGGTACGAGGCGGCGGGGGAGAGCAGGAAGGCGGAGGTCTTCCCGAACTCCTCCGGGGTGCCGTAGCGGCGCAGCGGGATGCGCGCCTCGTTGGCCGCGCGGGAGGCCTCCGCGTCGCCGGAGAGGGCGTCGAGTTCGCGCACCCGGTCCGTGTCGATCCTGGACGGCAGCACACCCACGACCCGGATGCCCCGCGGGCCCAGCTCGTCGGCGAGGGACTTGGCGAAGCCGGCGAGGCCGGGGCGCAGTCCGTTGGAGATCGTCAGGCCCGCGATCGGCTCGTGCACCGATCCGGACAGGACGAAGCCGATGACCCCGCCCTCGCCGAGCGCCTCGGCCGCCGTACGGGCCAGACGCACGGCGCCCAGGAAGACCGACTCGAAGGCCGACTGCCACTGGTCGTCCGTGTTGTCGGCCAGGAAGCCCGGCGCGGGGCCGCCGACGCTGATGAGAATGCCGTCCAGCCGGCCGAAACGGTCCTTCGCCGCGTCCACCAGACGCCGGGCGGCGAGCGGGTCTGCGTTGTCCGCGGCGAGCCCGACCGCGTCGGGGCCGAGTTCGGCGGCGGCCTCGGCGGCGCTCTTCTCGTCGCGGCCCGAGATGATCACCTTCGCGCCGTCGGCGGCCAGCGCGTGCGCGGTCGCGTTGCCCAGCCCGCGGGTCGCACCGGTGACGATGTAGACACGGTCCTTCAGTCCAAGATCCATGGCCCTATCCTGCCAAGTCCTCACGGTTGAGGTCGACCGCGCTGTTCACCAGGCCGACGTGGCTGAACGCCTGCGGGTAGTTCCCGAGCTGGCGCGCGGCCGCCGAGTCGTACTCCTCGGCCAGCAGCCCCACGTCGTTGCGCAGGTCCAGCAGCCGCTCGAAGAGGACCTCGGCCTCCTCCCTGCGGCCCGTCCGCAGCAGGGCGTCGACCAGCCAGAACGAGCACGCGAGGAACGCCCCCTCGTCGCCCGGCAGACCGTCGACCGATCCGCCCGCCGTGCTGTAGCGGCGGATCAGGCCGTCGTGGGCGAGCTCGCTGCGCACGGCGTCGACCGTCCCGGTCACCCGGGGGTCGCCGGGCGGCAGGAAGCCGGTGCGCACGATGAGCAGGGTCGAGGCGTCCAGCTCCTGGGAGCCGTAGTACTGGGTGAAGGTGTTGCGTACGGGGTCGTAGCCCTTCTCGCAGACCTCGGCGTGCACGGCGTCGCGCATGGCCCGCCACCGGTCGGCGTCGCCCGGCAGGTCCGGGTTCTCCTCCAGGGTGCGGACCGCGCGGTCGGCCGCGACCCAGGCCATCACCTTGGAGTGCACGAAGTGGCGGCGCGGGCCCCTGACCTCCCACAGGCCCTCGTCCGGCTCGCGCCAGGTCGACTCCAGGAATCCGAGGAGGCTGAGCTGCAGATTCCAGGCGTGCGGCTTGTCGTCGAGTCCTGCGTCGCGGGCCAGCCTGAGGGAGTCGATCACCTCGCCGTACACGTCGAGCTGCAGTTGCCGCACCGCCGCGTTGCCCGTCCGGACCGGAACCGAGTTCTCGTAGCCGCTCAGCCAGGGCAGCTCCGTCTCGGGGAGCCTGCGCTCCCCGGCGAGCCCGTACATGATCTGGAGGTCGGCGGGGTCGCCGGCCACGGCCCGCAGCAGCCAGTCACGCCACGCCGCCGCCTCCTCCACGTACCCGGCAGAGACCATGGCGGCCAGGGTCAGGGTGGAGTCCCGCAGCCAGCAGTAGCGGTAGTCCCAGTTCCGTACGCCGCCGATCTCCTCCGGGAGCGACGTCGTGAGTGCCGCCACGATCCCGCCGGTGGGGGCGTAGGTGAGTGCCTTCAGAGTGATCAGGGAGCGGAGCACCGCCTCCCGGTGCCTGCCGTGATACGTGCACTTCGCCGACCACTTCGCCCAGTCGGAGAGGGTGTGCTTCAGCGACTTGTGGGGGTCGACCAGCTTCGGGCGGGGGGAGTGCGAGGGGTGCCAGGTGAGGACGAAGGCCACGCTCTCGCCCTCGGCGACCGTGAAGGTGGAGCACGTACTCATCTGCTGGCCCCACGTCTTGACCTCCGGCTCGCTGCGCAGCCAGACGGAGTCGGGGCCCGCGACGGCCACCCGGTGGCCGTGCGAGCGGCGCATCCACGGGACCACGGAGCCGAAGTCGAAGCGCAGCCGCAGGACCGAGCTCATGTCGACGCTGCCGCTGACCCCCTCGACGATCCGCATGACGTCGGGCGCCTTGTCGCGCTGCGGCATGAAGTCGATGACCTTGACGGTCCCCGTCCTGGTCTCCCAGAAGGTCTCCAGGACCAGGGAGTCCTCCACGTACGCGCGCCGGGTGCAGGTGTCCGTGCTGTCGGTGCCCTGGGGGGCGATGCGCCAGTGGCCGTTGTCCTCGTCGCCGAGCAGGGCCGCGAAACAGGCGCCCGAGTCGAAGCGGGGCAGGCAGAGCCAGTCGACAGAACCGTTCCTGCCCACCAGGGCGGCCGTCTGGAGATCGCCGATGAGGGCGTAGTCCTCGATACGTGGAGTCACGCTGTGGCGTCTTCCCGAACCTGCGCCCCGTTAAGCAGCGAAACCGGTGCGAACAGCCCCGGGCTTCCCTGCTCTCAGGCGGTGGCCGGCTCCGGCTGCTCCGCCGTGGCGGCCTCCTCGGCGGCCTGCTCGCGGTCACGCTTCTCGCGGCGTACGAGGACGACCCAGCCCACGGGGACCCCGGCGGCGAAGAGCCACCACTGGACGGCGTAGGCCATGTGGGGGCCGATGGAGCTGTCGTCCGGGGCGGCGATCGTCTCGGGGCTGCCGTCGGCCGGTTCGGGGGCGGTGAGCTCGACGTACCCGCCCAGCACCGGACGGCCCAGCAGGTGTGCCTGCTGGGCGCTGTTGATCAGCATCACCTGGCGGTCCGGAAGCCCCTGGAGGTCCTTGATGCCGCTGGCGCTGGTCGTCTCGTCCGCCTTCAGCCGGCCCTTGACGGTGACCTCGCCGCGCGGCGGTGCCGGCACCTTCGGGAAGGCCTGCTGGTCGTCGGCGGCCGGGACCCAGCCCCGGTTGACCAGGACGGTGCCGCCGCCCTTCAGGTCCAGGGGGGTCAGGACCAGGACGCCGATGCGCTCGTCCTGGGAGGTGCGGCGGCGCACGACCACCTCGTGCTCGGTGTCGAACGTCCCGGTGGCCGTCACGGCGCGCCAGTAGTCGGAGCGGGGGACCGTGTGCCCGGGGGAGGTGAGGCGGGTGACCGGGGCCGGGTCCGCCTCGAGGTTCCGGGTGATCAGCGCGTTCTGCTCCACCCGGTGTTCATGCCGGTGCAGCTGCCAGAAACCCAGCTCGACCATCGTGGGAATCATGACGAGGACGAGGAGGGCGAGAATCACCCACTGCCGGGTCAACAGGAAGCGGTACACCCCATGACCGTACAACTCGGGTCATGGGGTGCGGCACGGAGGGGTCCCCGTGCGGACGGGACGGACCGTCATACTTTGTCCACGATGCCCGCCCTTCCCTCGGCGCGGGCGCAGTGGCCACCGCAGTACCAGTGGCCGTCGACCTCGACGCCCTGGCCGATGACCTGGACCCGGCAGTGCTCACAGATGGGCGCCATGCGGTGGATGGCGCAGGAGAAGCAGTCGAAGACATGCACCGCGCCCTGCGCGTGCACCTCGAAGGACATCCCGTAGTCGTTTCCGCAGACCTCACAACGTGCCATGCGCCACAGGGTGGGACGCCCGGCGGCGCCGGGCGAGCGGGCGCAGGGCGAGTCGCCGCCGGTTCACTCCGATGACGGTGAGGGCTTCGGCACGGTGACCGTCCTGGCCGGTGCCACATCCCTCAGTAGATGGGTGAAGGCACTCTCCTCCAGGATCGGCGTGCCGAACGACTTGGCCTTCACCGTCTTGGACGTCGCCGAGTCGGGGTCGTTGGTGACGAGCAGGCTCGTCAGCCGCGACACGCTCGTCGCCACGTGGAGCCCCGCCTCGACGGCGCGGTCCTCCAGGAGCTCCCGGTCGACGGAGGTGTCCCCGGAGAACGCCACGCGCATGCCCTGCATGAGAGGTTTGTCCGACTCGTAGCGCCCGGGGTTCGGATAGGGGCACGCCGGGCGCCTGCGTGAAGGGCGCCAGCTGCCCTGTGCCTGCGCGGGGCGGTAGCCGGAGCGCGGGGTGACCGGGGAGTCGTACCACTCCGTCAGCGGTCGGCACTCCAGCAGCGGCAGCCGCACACCGCCACGGGCCGCCGCGTGCAGGCTGGGGCGGAACGCCTCGGCCAGCACCCGGGCGTCGTCCAGCGCGTGGTGCGCGCGCTGCTGGACCACGCCGAAGTGCGCGGCGAGCGACTCCAGCTTGTGGTTGGGCAGGGGGAGCCGCAGCTCCTTGGAGAGCGCGATGGTGCACAGCCGCTGCTCGACGGGCGCGGTGACCGCGGCGCGCGCGTACTCGCGGGCGATCATCGACCAGTCGAACGCGGCGTTGTGGGCGACCAGCACCCGTCCGGCGAGCCGCTCCGACAGCTCCGCGGCGACCTCGGGGAAGAGCGGGGCACCCTCCAGGACCTCGCTGGTCAGCCCGTGGATCCAGACGGGGCCGGGGTCCCTCTCCGGGTTCACCAGCGTGTACCAGTGGTCCTCGACGTCGCCTCTCGCGTCCAGGCGGTAGACGGCAGCGGACACTATCCGGTCGTCGCGGGCGAGTCCGGTGGTCTCCACGTCGACGACCGCGTACCCCTGGGGATACGCGGCCGGCCACGGCGCTGCGGTCTGACGGTCGTCGAGCATGGTCACAGAGAATACGGGCCGGGACCGACAGCGACCTATCCGGGCGCCGGGAGGGCCGAACCCGGAGAGGGCGGGGACCAGTTGCCCGGGACCGTGGAGGGACGGGCCGGGGATGCGCCGGGAGCGGGTGCGGTGAGACGCTCCCGGGGTGACGGAGACAGAGGCGCAGACACACGACGAACCCCACCGCGGCGGGCTCGGCACCCGGCTCAACTGGCTGCGGGCCGCGGTGCTCGGTGCCAACGACGGCGTGGTCTCCACGGCCGGCCTCGTCGTCGGCGTGGCCGGCGCCACGGGCGACCGCTCCACCCTGCTGACGGCCGGCCTGGCCGGGCTGATGGCGGGATCCCTGTCGATGGCGGCAGGCGAGTACGTGTCGGTGTCCACCCAGCGTGACTCCGAGAAGGCCGCCCTGGCGACGGAGGAGCGGGAGCTGGAGGAGACCCCGGAGGCAGAGCTCGCCGAACTGACCGGGCTGCTGGAGGAGAAGGGGCTGAGCCACGGGCTGGCCCGGGAGGCCGCCGTCCAGCTCACACAGCGGGACGCGCTCCGCGCCCACGCGGAGGTCGAGCTGGGCATCGACCCGGACGAGCTGACCAACCCGTGGCACGCGGCGGGGGCGAGCTTCCTCGCCTTCACGGTGGGCGCGCTGCTGCCCCTCCTGGCCATCGTCCTGCCTCCGCCCCCGGTGCGCCTGCCCGTCACCGTGCTGTCCGTGCTCGCGGCGCTGGCCCTCACGGGGTGGGGGAGTGCCCGGCTGGGCGAGGCCGCGGCGGGGCGTGCGGTGGTGCGGAACATGGCAGGGGGAGCGCTGGCGATGGGGGTGACCTACGCGGTGGGGGCCCTCCTGGGGGCGACGGGGGCGTGATCCCGGCCGGCTCGGCGCAACGGCCGTACGCGGTGGGGGTGTTCCTCCACCCCGGTGCGGTGCGTGCCGGACATCCTGCGGCGGGGCGGTTGGCGGAACCCACCAAACGGTGATGACGTCCCGTCTCGCATACTTGTGGGTAACAACGTCTATGCCCGGCACCCGGGACGGCTCTACGGTGCTCGCATGGAGCCGAACCTGCCCGATGTCGTGCTGTGGTCCATCCCGGCCTTCGTCCTGCTCACCGTCCTCGAAATGGTGTCCTACCGGCTGCACCCGGACGAGGACGCCGCCGGGTACGACGCCAAGGACGCCGCCACCAGCGTCACCATGGGACTCGGCAGCCTGGTCTTCGACCTGCTGTGGAAGATACCCGTCGTCGCGATCTACGCGGCCGTCTACGAGCTGACCCCGCTGCGCGTGCCGGTCCTGTGGTGGACGGTCCTGCTGATGCTCCTCGCGCAGGACTTCTTCTACTACTGGTCCCACCGCGGCCACCACGTCATCCGGCTCCTGTGGGCCTGCCACGTGGTCCACCACTCCAGCCGCAAGTTCAACCTCACCACGGCGCTGCGCCAGCCCTGGACCTCGCTCACCTCATGGCCGTTCTACCTCCCGCTCATAGCCCTGGGCGTCCACCCGGCCGCGCTCGCCTTCTGCTCCTCGGCGAACCTCGTCTACCAGTTCGGAGTGCACACCGAGCGCATCGACAAGCTGCCCCGGCCGTTCGAGTACGTCCTCAACACCCCCTCGCACCACCGGGTGCACCATGCCTCCCAGGGCGGCTACCTCGACCGCAACTTCGGCGGGATCCTCATCGTCTGGGACCGGCTCTTCGGCTCGTTCGCCGCCGAGACCGAGCGCCCCGTCTTCGGGCTGACCAAGAACATCTCCACCCACAACCCGTTCCGTGTCGCCACCCACGAGTACGCCGCCATCGCCCGCGACGTACGGGCCGCCACCACCTGGAGCGAGCGGGCGGGCCGGATCTTCCGGGGGCCGGGGTGGCAGCCGTCGAGCGCCGCAGGAGCAGCCCCGGCCGCGGCGCGGCCGCCGGCCGTCACCGTCCCGCCGCACGCCGCCACCGAGCGCACCGGATGAGCCCCCGCGCCGTCGCCCCCCGGCTCGCACGCCCCCTGCTGGCCGCCTTCCTGGCCGTCTCCGTCCTCCACCTCGCGGGGCTCCTCGCCGGGCAGGACGCCGTGCACGTGGCCACCAAACCGCTGCTGATGCTCCTGCTCGCCGGCTACGCGGCAGCCCGCGGCGGTCCCCGGCTGCTGATCGCCGCGCTGCTGTGCGGCTGGGCCGGGGACGTGCTGCTGATGCCCGGCGCGGAGCCCGCGTTCCTCGCGGGGATGGGCCTCTTCGCCGCGGGTCACGTCTGCTACCTGCTGCTCTTCGGACGTGCCCCCGTGCGCCCGGTCACCGGCCTCGTGTACGCCGTCGTGCTCGTGGTCTTCGTCGTCCTGTTGTGGCCGGGGCTGCCGGGCGGCATGCGCGTCCCGCTGACCGGTTACAGCCTGCTGCTCACGGCGATGGCGTGGCGGGCCGGCGTCCTCGGCCGGTACGCCGCCCTCGGCGGCGCCCTCTTCCTGTTCTCCGACGCCCTCATCGCCACCGGTATCGCGGAGTGGCCGCAGCTGCCCGCGCACAACGTCTGGATCATGCTGACCTACATCGCGGGGCAGTACCTGCTCACCCGGGGGGCGCTCGATCTCCCGAAGGATTCCACCGGCGCCGCCCCCGGGGCGTACCGTGAGGGCAGTATCAGAATCTGAGACGATCGAGGATCCCCACGCATGCGTGCCACAGTCATCCACGCCCCCCACGACATACGCGTCGAGGAAGTGCCCGACGCCGTGGTCCAGCAGCCCACGGACGCCGTCGTGCGGGTCCTGCGCGCCTGCATCTGCGGCAGCGACCTGTGGGCCTACCGGGGCGAGTCCGCCCGGCAGCCCGGCCAGCGCATCGGCCACGAGTTCCTCGGCGTCGTCGAGGAAGCCGGCTCCGGGGTCAACGGCTTCGCCGTCGGCGACCTCGTCGTCGCCCCCTTCGTCTGGTCCGACGGCAGCTGCGCCTACTGCGCCGAGGGGCTCACCACCTCCTGCCCGCAGGGCGGGTTCTGGGGATCGGTCGGTTCCGACGGCGGTCAGGGCGAGGCCGTCCGCGTCCCGTTCGCCGACGGCACCCTGGTCAGGCTCCCGGCGGCCGCCGCGTCCGACGACCGGCTGCTCACCGCGCTCCTGGCGCTCTCCGACGTCCTGGGCACCGGCCACCACGCCGCACTCGGCGCGGGCGTGAAGCCCGGCAGCACCGTCGCGGTCGTCGGGGACGGCGCGGTCGGCCTCTGCGGGGTCATGGCGGCCAAGCGGCTCGGCGCCGAGCGGATCATCGCACTGGGCCGCCACCAGGCCCGTACCGACATCGCCCGCGCCTTCGGCGCCACCGACGTCGTGGCCGAGCGCGGCGAGGCGGCGCTGGCGGCCGTCCGGGAGCTGACGCGCGGCGAGGGCACCCACGGTGTGATCGAGGCGGTCGGCACCGAGGAGTCGATGCGCACGGCCATCGGCATCGTCCGTGACGGCGGTTCCGTCGGATACGTCGGGGTCCCGCACGGCAGCGGCACCGGGATCGACCTCGACGCGATGTTCGACCGGAACATCACCCTGCGGGGCGGCGTCGCCCCCGTACGCACGTACATCCCGGAGCTGCTCCCCGACGTGCTGGACGGCACCATCGACCCGTCACCGGTCTTCGACCTGTCCGTCGGGCTGGACGGGGTTCCGGGTGGCTACAAGGCGATGGACGAGCGCACGGCGCTCAAGGTCATCATCAAGCCGTAGCGGTACGCGGGAGGGGCCGGGGACAGCTGTCCCCGGCCCCTCCTTCACGCCCTGCCCGCGGATCGCCTCACCCGCGGAGCGGGTTTCACCTGCGGACCGCGTCCAGCGCGTCCACGACACCGGCTCCGTAGAAGCCGTTGTACTGCGTGCCGCCCTCGCAGACCGCGTCGACGGTGCCGTCCTTGTCGATGTCGTACGGCGCGCCGCACGCGGTGGCGTCGGCCTGGTGCGTCAGCAGGGCCTTCACCAGGCCCGCCGAGGCGTACGGGTGGGTCGACTTGATCAGCGCCGCGACGCCCGCGACGTGCGGGGACGCCATCGACGTACCGGCCTTGTAGCCGAATCCGCCGCCGGGAAGGGTGGACAGGATCAGACCGTTGTCGGCCGGTGCGTCGGGCGCCTGGTAGCGCGTCGAGTCACCGCCCGGGGCGGCCACGTCGATGACGCCCAGGCCGTAGTTCGAGTACGAGGACTTCAGGTTCTTCGCACCGGTCGCGGAGACCGTCACGACACCCGGCAGCATGGTCGGGATGTCGGGGCAGGCGCTCGGGTCGACCGTGCGCGTGACCGTCGTCGTGTCGTTGGGGCTCGTCGAGTCCTCGATGGCGTCGAGGGCCAGGTCGTGGTCGGAGTTGCCGGCCGCGGCGACGTTGACGACGCCCTTGCCCTCCGCGTAACGGGTGGCGCGGGTGACCGCCTCGACCAGTGCACCCTGGTCCGGGTCGTTCTTGCAGTTGAACAGCCACGGGTCGGTGTAGTAGCTGTTGTTCGTCACGTCGACGCCGTGCTCCGCCGCCCAGACGAAGCCGCAGACGACCGCCTCGGTGTAGAAGAAGCCGGCCGGCGTGGACACCTTGATGCCGGAGACCTTCACACCCGGCGCGACACCGGTGACGCCGATGCCGTTCTTCGCCGCGGCTATGGTGCCCGCGACGTGCGTGCCGTGGTCGCTCTCCCCGGCGGCCGGCCGCCAGGCGCCGTCCGTGGTGTCCGGAGCGCCGGACACACAGTTCACCGAGGCCTTGCGGTCGAAGTTGGGGGCCAGGTCCGGGTGCGTGTCGTCCACACCCGTGTCGATGACGGCGACCGTGACCTTGCTGCTGCCGAGCGACTTCTGGTGCGCCTTGTCCGCCTTGATCGCGGGCAGGTCCCACTGCAGGGGCTCCAGCGGGTCCTCGCCCGCCACCGCCTCCTTCGCCGCGGCCCGCGCCTGCCCGGCGGTGAGGGGCAGCCCGGCCCCGATGTCCTTCGTCGCCTGCGGAACGATCGGGTTGGTGCGCGTGGCACCCGCCGACTGGACGCCCTTGGCCTTGCGTATCGTCGCGCCGAAGTCCGGGTTCTGCGAGTGGACGACGATGACGCCGATCCTGTCGTACGACGTCACGACGGTTCCGCCGGCCGCGGATATCGCCTTGCGCACCTGTTTGACGGTGCCGTGACCCGCCCGCGTGTTCACGACGTACGACAGCGTGGGGCCGTCCGCGGGAACCGCCGCCACGGCCTGGTCCGCGGGTGCCGCGGCCGCGGTCCCCGTCGGGAGGAAGCCGAGCGAGGCCGTGAGCGCGAGTCCGACGGGCAGCGTGAGTACGCGATTCCGTCTGGATGCCAGATGAGCCATGGGTTCTCCACATCATCCGTGCCGTGGGGCCGGACACAGGCGTGTCCGGTCCGGTACATGACCAGTGAAGTTATCGCTGATCTTCCCGGAGCATCAACGAATACGGGCAAGTGAGTTCGAGGTGTGACCTCCGGGACTCGCGTCCGCGGGAGCCCACGGGAGAAGACCGAACCTGCGGTGAACCGCTTCGCCGCGCTCTCCGTGCCGTTGCACAGGGAGCCGTGCGTCCAGCTCATCACCCCCCAACGCAGAGGACTCCCCGTGAAATCCCCCGTTCCCACCACCGCACCCGCGTCGCGAGGAGAATCCGTGGCCACCGAAGCACCGCCGCCCCAGAGCCCTGAGGGCGGCAGTCCAGTCCAGCCCACGACCGAGGCGTTCCTCGAGGCGCAGAACAGCGCGGAGTTCGCCGAACTGCGTCGCTCCCACCGGTCCTTCGCCTTTCCGCTGACCGTCGGCTTCATTGCCTGGTACCTGCTGTACGTGCTGCTGTCCAGCTACGCCGACGGCTTCATGAGCAAGGTCCTCTTCGCGAACTTCAACGTGGCCTTCGTGTTCGGCCTCGCCCAGTTCGCCACCACGTTCCTCATCGCCTGGTTCTACTCGCGCCACGCCACGAACAAGCTCGACCCGCAGGCGGCGGCCATCAAGTCCCGTCTGGAGGCCGACGCATGAGCGCCGCGTACGCATCGCACGCCGTGACCCAGCTCGCCGCGTCGACCTCGTCGACGAGCGAGCACCGGCCGCTGATCATCACCCTGTTCGCCGTCTTCGTCGCGGCGACCCTGGGCATCACCGTCTGGGCCGGCCGCCAGACCAAGAGCGCCTCGGACTTCTACGCGGGCGGTCGGCAGTTCACCGCCTTCCAGAACGGCCTCGCGGTCTCCGGCGACTACATGTCGGCCGCGTCCTTCCTCGGCATCGCCGGTGCCATCGCACTCTTCGGCTACGACGGCTTCCTCTACTCCATCGGATTCCTCGTCGCCTGGCTGGTGGCGCTCCTGCTCGTCGCCGAACCGCTGCGCAACTCCGGCCGCTACACCATGGGCGACGTCCTCGCCTACCGGATGCGGCAGCGGCCCGTCCGCACCGCCGCGGGCGTCTCCACCATCGTCGTGTCGATCTTCTACCTGCTCGCCCAGATGGCGGGAGCGGGCGTCCTCGTCGCCCTGCTGCTCGGCATCACCAGCGACGCGGGCAAGATCCTCATCGTGGCCCTGGTCGGCGTGCTCATGATCCTCTACGTCACCATCGGGGGCATGAAGGGCACCACCTGGGTGCAGATGGTCAAGGCCGTGCTGCTCATCGCGGGCGCCCTGCTGATGACGCTGATGGTGCTGTGGAAGTTCGACTTCAACGTGTCCGACCTGCTCGGCACCGCCGCCGAGAAGAGCGGCCACGGCGCCGCGTTCCTGGAGCCCGGCCTCAAGTACGGCGCCACCGGCACCTCGAAGCTGGACTTCATCTCGCTCGGCATCGCGCTCGTCCTCGGCACCGCGGGACTGCCGCACATCCTGATCCGCTTCTACACCGTGCCCACCGCCAAGGCCGCCCGGAAGTCGGTGAACTGGGCCATCGGCATCATCGGTGCCTTCTACCTGATGACGATCGCCCTCGGCTTCGGCGCCGCGGCCCTCATCGGTCCCGAGGAGATCAAGGCGAAGAACCCGGCGGGCAACGCCGCGGCGCCCCAGCTCGCCGAGTACCTCGGCGGACTCGGCACCACCGGCGGCGCCGTCATGCTCGCCGTCATCTCCGCCGTCGCCTTCGCCACGATCCTCGCCGTGGTCGCCGGCCTCACCCTCGCCTCCTCGTCGTCCTTCGCCCATGACATCTACGCCAACGTCATCCGCAGGGGCAAGGCGACCGAGAAGGAGGAGATGCGCGCGGCCCGCTGGGCCACCGTCGCGATCGGCGTCGTCTCCATCGGCCTCGGGGCGATGGCCCGCGACCTGAACGTCGCCGGGCTCGTGGCGCTGGCCTTCGCCGTCGCCGCGTCGGCGAACCTGCCGACCATCCTCTACAGCCTGTTCTGGAAGCGCTTCACCACCCAGGGCGCCCTCTGGTCCATCTACGGCGGTCTCGCCTCGTCCGTCCTCCTGGTGCTGTTCTCCCCGGTCGTCTCCGGGAAGGCCAGCTCGATGTTCCCGGACGTGGACTTCGCCTGGTTCCCGCTGGAGAACCCCGGCCTCATCTCCATCCCGCTGGGCTTCCTGCTCGGCTGGGTCGGTTCCGTCCTCTCCAAGGAGGAGCCGGACCGGGGCAAGTACGCCGAGCTCGAGGTCAAGTCCCTCACCGGCACCGGAGCCCACTGACCAGGCCGGCAGCACCCACGGGGCCCCGTCGTAGAGACCTACGACGGGGCCCCGTCGCACCTCGTGTCAACCGGGCCCCCTGGATGTCACCGGTCTCGCGTAGTCTCGGAAGAGTCAGACCGCAACCGCGGACATCACCGGGGGAGGGGGCCCACAGTGCTCATCGACACCTACGGCCGGGTCGCCACCGACCTGCGTGTTTCACTGACCGACAAGTGCAATCTCCGCTGCACCTACTGCATGCCGGAGGAGGGCCTCCAATGGCTCTCCAAGACCGAGCTGCTCAGCGACGACGAGATCGTCCGGCTCATCCGCGTCGCCGTCACCGCCCTCGGCATCACCGAGGTCCGCTTCACGGGCGGTGAACCGCTGCTGCGCCCCGGCCTCGTCTCCATCGTCGAGCAGTGCGCGGCCCTGGAGCCCCGCCCCAGGATGTCGCTCACCACCAACGGCATCGGCCTCAAGCGCACCGCGGCTGCCCTGAAGGCGGCAGGGCTGGACCGGGTCAACGTCTCCCTGGACACCCTGCGGCCCGACGTCTTCAAGACGCTCACCCGCCGCGACCGGCACAAGGACGTCCTGGAGGGACTCGAGGCGGCCCGCGAAGCCGGGCTCACCCCGGTCAAGGTCAACTCCGTCCTCATGCCCGGCCTCAACGGCGACGAGGCCCCCGAGCTGCTCGCCTGGGCCGTGGAGAACGCCTACGAGCTCCGTTTCATCGAGCAGATGCCGCTCGACGCCCAGCACGGCTGGAAGCGCGACGGGATGATCACGGCGGGTGACATCCTGGCCTCGCTGCGCACCCGCTTCACCCTCACCGCCGAAGGGGACGAGGAGCGCGGATCCGCCCCCGCCGAGCGGTGGACCGTGGACGGCGGACCGCATCGTGTGGGCGTCATCGCCTCCGTGACCAGGCCGTTCTGCCGGGCCTGCGACCGCACCCGGCTCACCGCCGACGGACAGGTCCGCACCTGTCTCTTCGCCCGGGAGGAGACGGACCTGCGCGGAGCGCTCCGCTCCGACGCGCCCGACGAGGAGATCGCCAGGATCTGGAAGCTCGCGATGTGGGGGAAGAAGGCGGGCTCCGGTCTCGACGACCCCTCCTTCCTGCAGCCCGACCGCCCGATGTCAGCGATCGGCGGCTGAGTCGTCCCACTCGGCCAGCTTCACGACGTCCTTGAGGAAGCCGCGCACGCCGAGGAACGAGGACAGGTGCTCCCGGTGCTCCTCGCAGGCCAGCCACGTCTTGCGGCGCTCCGGGGTGTGCAGCTTCGGGTTGTTCCAGGCGAGCACCCACACGGCATCGGCGCGGCAGCCCTTGGCGGAACAGACCGGCGCACCGGTGGCGCTCTCGGCGGAGGTATCGGGGAAGTTCACGGCTTCAACCCTAAGGGCAGGCTTCCCGCGCGGACGGGCCGGGCATCCGGCAGTACGTGTCCGGCCCCAGGTGGGGCCGGCCACGTGCTGCCTGCGGTGTCGTCAGGCTGTACGCCTTTGCCGGGACGGACGGGGCAGCGGGAGAGCCGCTGTCAGGAAGCCGAGTGCGGCAGCAGCAGGCTGCTCGCCGACCCACGGGGCAGCCGCGATGATGACGATGACGACGACGGCCAACCGGTTCCGGCGATCCCTCAGCCCGTCCAGCGGGTATCTGCGCGGTGCGAGTGTCATGTGACTTGTCCCCTTCACTGTGGCGTTCGGGGGGTTGGCGCCAGCCCGGCGACAACCATGCCATGAGGGCCCACCGGCGGTGCACAGGAACATCGCGATCGCTCTGAGCTTTTCCTGAGCGTCGACGGAGGTGCAGACCGACGGCGGCAGAAGAAGAGCCCGTCGGTGAGCCGACGGGCTTGCGTACCAGGCTGAGGCCTTGTGCGGCGCATCCCCGCCGGAGAAAGGCGACGCCGGGCAGCCACGGGGGGAGCTGCCCGGCGTCGGTCCGTCGCTCCGACGGGGGATGCGGAGCGCGTAGGAAGTATGCCACGGGGCCCCGGGTCCGGTGCACCGTAACGTCATGATTGATCTGGTCCCGCCCTCAGTCCCGCGGACCGCCCCCCGCTCACTCCCTGTGATGCGGACGGCCTCCGTGCCCGCCGGCTCCGGGCTCCCCGGCGGGTTCCGCGGACCCGGCTGCGGGGGCCGCGCCGAGCGCGGGCCGCATCGGCGCGGGGACGAACGTCGTCGGGAGCGAAGGGGCGTTCTCGCGACCGGCGTTGGCGATGACAACCGCGACATAGGGGAGCAGGACGCCCAGGGCGAGCGCCACCACCGCCACATGCCTCTCGACGTTCCACAGGGTGGCGGCCAGCACCACGGAGACGGTGCGCACGGACATCGAGATGATGTAGCGCCGCTGCCGGCCGCGCACGTCGTCGGCGAGTCCCTGCCGGGCGCCCGTGATCCGGAAGACCTCCGTGCCGCTCTGCTTCCGCATCGTGATTCCACCACCAGATCTCCGCGCCGGACTTGCCCGGACCGCGCGTTCCTACGGTACGCCCGGTGTCCGCGGCTTTCGAGACCGGGGCGATCCGTCCGCGCGGGTCCCGGGCGCGGTTCCACGTACGGCCCTGTCCGGCATGCGGCGTACCTCCTCCGGGCCGAGACTGGGCGAACGTGCGCACACCGCGCCGCACGAGGAGGCGATATGAGCTGGTTGTGGGCAATCATCGTGGGGCTGGTGCTGGGTGTGATCGCCCGCGCGATCCTTCCCGGCAAGCAGGACATCCCCCTCTGGCTGACGGCGGTGTTCGGCATCCTCGGCAGCATCCTGGGCAACGCCGTCGCGGGCTGGATCGGCGTCAGGGACACCTCGGGCATCGACTGGACCCGCCATGTGCTGCAGCTGATCGGCGCCGTGGCCGTCGTCGGTGTCGGAGACATGCTCTGGCAGTCCATCAGGGGCAACCGGAAGAAGCAGCAGAGAACCTGACCGGTTCCGCACAGCACTGCGGCCGGCCACGCGCGAAGCGTGACCGGCCGCAGTGCTGTGCCCGGCGGGTTCAGCCGGTGACGACCTCGACGGCCGCGAGGTTCTTCTTGCCGCGGCGCAGGACCAGCCAGCGCCCGTGCAGCAGCTCGTCGCCGGACGGGGCGCTCTCGCCGTCCGTGACCTTCGTGTTGTTCACGTAGGCCCCGCCCTCCTTGACCGTACGGCGGGCTGCCGACTTGCTGGCGGACAGCCCGACCTCCACCAGGAGGTCCACGACGGGGCCCAGCTCGGTGACCCGGGCGTGCGGCACCTCGGACAGCGCGGCGCTCAGCGTCGCCTCGTCCAGCTCGCCGAGCTCACCCTGGCCGAACAGCGCCTTCGACGCCGCGATGACCGCCGCGCACTGCGCACCGCCGTGCACGAGCGTGGTCAGCTCCTCGGCCAGCGACCGCTGCGCAGAACGCGCCTGCGGACGCTCCTCGGTGAGCTTCTCCAGCTCGTCGAGCTCCTCGCGGCTCTTGAAGCTGAGGATGCGCATGTAGGTCGAGATGTCCCGGTCGTCCACGTTCAGCCAGAACTGGTAGAACGCGTACGGCGTCGTCATCTCGGGGTCGAGCCAGACGGCCCCGCTCTCGGACTTGCCGAACTTGGTGCCGTCCGCCTTCACCATCAGAGGCGTCGCCAGCGCGTGGACGGCGGCATCCGGCTCCAGGCGGTGGATCAGGTCGATCCCCGCCGTGAGATTGCCCCACTGGTCGCTGCCGCCCTGTTGCAGGGTGCACCCGTAGCGGCGGTACAGCTCCAGGTAGTCCATGCCCTGGAGGAGCTGGTAGCTGAACTCCGTGTAGCTGATGCCCTCCTGCGACTCCAGACGGCGGGCCACCGAGTCCTTGGTGAGCATCTTGTTGACCCGGAAGTGCTTGCCGATGTCCCGGAGGAACTCGATCGCGGACATGCCCGCGGTCCAGTCCAGGTTGTTCACCATCGTGGCGGCGTTCGGGCCGTCGAAGGTGAGGAAGGGTTCGATCTGCCCGCGCAGCCGCCGGACCCACGCCGCGATGGTCTCCGGGTCGTTCAGTGTGCGCTCGGCGGTCGGCCGGGGGTCACCGATCTGGCCGGTGGCCCCGCCGACCAGCGCCAGCGGCTTCAGCCCGGCCAGCTGGAGCCGCCGCATGGTGAGGACCTGTACCAGGTGGCCCACGTGCAGACTCGCCGCTGTCGGGTCGAAGCCGCAATAGAAGGTGACCGGGCCGTCCGCGAGAGCCTTGCGCAATGCGTCCTCGTCGGTGGACTGGGCGAACAGCCCGCGCCACTTCAGCTCGTCGACGATGTCCGTCACGGTCGTTTCTCTCCTCTGAGGGTTCGACTGGGTTCGATCGGTTGTCCGGTCAGTCTATGGGGGTCACACACCCCGGCTGACCGAGCTCATGTGGAAGTCCGGGATGCGCAGCGCCGGCATCGCCGCCCTGGTGAAGTAGTCGCCCCACTCACGGGGCAGCGTCCTCTCCGTGCGCCCCGCCTCGGACGCCCGGGACAGCAGTCCCACCGGCGACTCGTTGAACCGGAAGTTGTTCACCTCGCCGACGACCTCGCCGTCCTCCACCAGGTACACGCCGTCCCGGGTGAGGCCGGTCAGCAGCAGCGTCGCCGGGTCCACCTCGCGGATGTACCAGAGGCAGGTCAGCAGCAGTGCCCTGCCTGTCGTCGCGGCCGCCATCTCCTCCAGGGACCGCTCACCACCGCCGTCCAGGACGAGGTTGTCCATCGCGGGGGCCACCGGCAGGCCGGTCAGCGCGGCGGAGTGACGGGTCGTGGTCAGCCGCTCCAGCCTGCCGTCCTTGATCCAGTCGGTCGGTGCCAGGGGCAGCCCGTTGTCGAAGACCGAGGAATCGTCCCCCGACGCGTGGGCGATCACGAAGGGTGCCGACTCCAGTCCCGGAGCGTGCGGATCGCTGCGCAGGTTCAGCGGCAGGCCGGAGAGCTTCTCGCCGATCCTCGTGCCGCCACCCGGGCGGGAGAAGACCGTACGGCCCTCCGCGGCGTCCCGGGCCCCTGCCGACCAGTACTGGTAGATCAGCAGGTCCGCCACCGCGGTCGGCGGCAGCAGCGTCTCGTAGCGCCCGGCCGGCAGCTCGATCCTGCGCTCCGCCCAGTCGAGGCGCCGCGCCAGCTCCGTGTCCAGGGCCGCCGGGTCGACGTCCTTGAAGTCACGGGTGGCCCTGCCCGCCCAGGCGGAACGGGTCCGGTCGGGGGACTTCGCGTTGAGCTCCAGCGTCCCGTTCGGCTGGTCGTGGCGCAGCCGCAGCCCGGTCGACGTGCCCAGGTACGTCGAGCTCAGCTGGTGGTGGGCGAAGCCGTACAGCTCACGGCCGCCCGAGCGGGCCCGTGCGAAGGCGTCGCCGAGCGCCGGGGCGAAGTCGGCGAAGACGTCGGAGCCGGTCTCGGCCGGAGGCTCCGTGAAGTCGGCGGACACCGGGACGCCGGAGACCATCGGCTGCGCGTCCTCGGCGGGCCCGGCGCCGCGTGCGGCGGCCTCGGCGGCCCGGACGAGCGGCTCCAGGTCATCCGCGGTGACCGCCGAGCGGGACACGACGCCGGAGGCGGTGCCCTCGGCGCCGTCCACGGTCGCGATCACGGTCAGGGTCCGCCCCCGTGTGACGCCGTTCGTGGTGAGCGCGTTCCCGGCCCAGCGCAGATTGGCGGAGGAGTTCTCGTCCGCGACGACCACGCAGCCGTCCGCGGTGGACAGCTCCAGCGCGCGCTCGACGATCTCGTACGGCTTGCTGACGCGGCTCATCGCCCGCCCTCCTGCGTCGTGTTGAGGATGTTCACGCCTCGGAAGAGGGCGGAGGGGCAGCCGTGCGAGACGGCCGCGACCTGGCCCGGCTGGGCCTTGCCGCAGTTGAACGCGCCGCCCAGGACGTAGGTCTGCGGACCGCCGACCTTCTCCATCGAGCCCCAGAAGTCGGTGGTCGTCGCCTGGTACGCCACGTCCCGCAGCTGGCCCGCCAGCCTGCCGTTCTCGATGCGGAAGAACCGCTGGCCGGTGAACTGGAAGTTGTAGCGCTGCATGTCGATCGACCACGACCGGTCGCCGACCACGTAGATCCCGCGCTCGACCCCGCCGATCAGGTCCTCCGTGGAGAGCCCGCCCGGATCCGGCTTCAGTGACACGTTCGCCATGCGCTGCACGGGGACGTGCTCCGGCGAGTCCGCGTACGCGCACCCGTTGGACCGGCCCAGGCCCGTCAGCTTCGCGATCCTGCGGTCCGTCTGGTACCCCACCAGCGTGCCCTCCTCGACCAGGTCCCAGGACTGCGCCTCGACGCCCTCGTCGTCGTACCCGACGGTCGCGAGCCCGTGCTCGGCGGTGCGGTCCCCGGTCACGTTCATCACGGGGGAGCCGTACGCCAGCTTCCCCAGCTGGTCGAACGTCGCGAACGAGGTGCCCGCGTACGCCGCCTCGTACCCCAGCGCCCGGTCCAGCTCGGTGGCGTGGCCGATCGACTCGTGGATGGTCAGCCACAGGTTGGACGGGTCGACGACCAGGTCGTACGTGCCCGCCTCGACGCTCGGCGCCCGCATCTTCCCGGCCAGCAGCCCCGGGATGCGCTCCAGTTCGGCGTCCCAGTCCCAGCCGGTGCCCGTGAGGTACTCCCAGCCCCGGCCCACCGGCGGGGCGATCGTCCGCATCGAGTCGAACTCGCCGGTCGTGCCGTCCACGGCCACCGCGGTCAGCTGCGGATGCACCCGCACCCGCTGCTGGGTCGTGACGGTGCCGGCGGTGTCCGCGTAGAACTTGTTCTCGTGGACCGTCATGAGCGAGGCGTCCACATGCGCCACCCCGTCGGCCGCCAGCAGCCGCGCGCTCCACTCGGCGAGCAGCCCCGCCTTCTCGGCGTCCGGTACGGAGAAGGGATCGATGTCGTAGGCCGACACCCAGGTCCGCTCGCCGTGCACCGGCTCGTCCGCCAGCTCGACCCGCTCGTCCGACCCGGCCGCGGCGATCACCTTCGCGGACAGCTTCGCCATGGCGACGGCCTGCGAGGCCACCTTCGCCGCCGCGTCCATCGTCAGGTCCACCCCGGACGCGAAGCCCCACGCCCCGCCGTGCACCACCCGGACCGCGTACCCGGTGTCGGTGGTGTCGGAGGTCCCGGAGGGCCGTGCGTCGCGCAGCCGCCAGGAGGCCCCGCGCACCCGCTCGAACCGGAAGTCCGCGTGCACGGCGCCGAGCGCACGCGCGCGGGCGAGCGCCGCGTCGGCGAGGGCACGCAGCGGCAGGGCCAGGAACGACTGATCTACCTCGTGGGCCACGCGGGCCTCCCCTTCTCCACCTCTGAACATGTCTCCGCAGTGAATCATGGGGGGTCACGGCACCCCCGTGCTCGGGTTTTGCGCTGCCGTGGGCCCGCGCGCGCCTTTCTGTAGGGATCCGACATACGCGGCCCGGCGGCGCTGTCAGAGGCCGATTCCCTGGATGAGCAGTGGTACCGATAGGTTTTCGATGTACCAGACCGCCAAGGAAAGGGTGATCCGTTGAGCCGCTCGGTTCTCGTCACCGGAGGAAACCGGGGCATCGGCCTCGCCATCGCCCGCGCCTTCGCCGACAACGGCGACAAGGTCGCCGTCACCTACCGCTCGGGAGAGCCGCCGCAGGCGCTCACCGAGGCCGGCGTTCTCGCGGTCCGGTGCGACATCACCGACACCGAGCAGGTGGAGCAGGCCTACAAGGAGATCGAGGAGAAGCACGGTCCCGTGGAGGTACTGGTCGCCAACGCCGGTATCACCAAGGACCAGTTGCTGATGCGGATGTCCGAGGACGACTTCACGTCCGTGCTCGACACCAACCTCACCGGCACCTTCCGCGTCGTCAAGCGGGCCAACCGCGCGATGCTGCGCGCCAAGAAGGGCCGTGTCGTCCTGATCTCCTCCGTGGTCGGCCTCCTCGGCTCGGCCGGACAGGCGAACTACGCGGCGTCCAAGGCGGGCCTGGTCGGTTTCGCCCGGTCGCTGGCCCGTGAGCTCGGCTCGCGGAACATCACGTTCAACGTCGTCGCACCCGGGTTCGTCGACACCGACATGACCCAGGCGCTCACCGACGAGCAGCGCAAGGGCATCGTGTCGCAGGTGCCGCTCGGCCGCTACGCGCAGCCCGCCGAGATCGCCGCCGCGGTGCGCTTCCTCGCGTCCGACGACGCGTCGTACATCACTGGAGCCGTCATCCCCGTTGACGGCGGATTGGGCATGGGTCACTGATCACCATGAGCGGAATTCTCGACGGCAAGCGCATCCTCATCACGGGCGTGCTGATGGAGTCGTCCATCGCCTTTCACACCGCGAAGGTGGCCCAGGAGCAGGGCGCCGAGGTCATCCTGACGGCCTTTCCCCGTCCGACGCTGACCGAGCGGATCGCCAGGAAGCTCCCGAAGCCCGTCAAGGTGCTCGAGCTCGACGTCACCGACGCGGAGCACCTGGACCGGCTGGCCGGCCTGGTCAAGGACGAGCTCGGCTCGCTGGACGGCGTCGTCCACTCCATCGGCTTCGCGCCGCAGGACGCGCTCGGCGGCAACTTCCTGAACACCCCGTTCGAGTCGGTCGCCACCGCGATGCACGTCTCGGCGTTCTCCCTGAAGTCGCTCGCCATGGCCTGCAAGCCCCTGATGAACGACGGCGGCTCGATCGTCGGCCTCACCTTCGACGCGCAGTTCGCCTGGCCGCAGTACGACTGGATGGGCCCGGCCAAGGCCGCGCTGGAGGCGACCTCCCGGTACCTCGCCCGCGACCTGGGCAAGGACAGCATCCGCTGCAACCTGATCTCGGCCGGACCGCTCGGCTCCATGGCCGCGAAGTCCATCCCGGGCTTCGGTGAGCTCGCCGACGTCTGGAACCACCGCTCCCCGCTGGAGTGGGACATGGCCGACCCCGAGCCGGCCGGCCGCGGTGTGGTCGCGCTGCTCTCGGACTTCTTCCCGAAGACGACGGGCGAGATCATCCACGTCGACGGCGGCGTGCACATGATGGGCGCCTGACCCGCACAGTTGTACGACGGCCGCGTACCACCGCAGGAGCGGGTGGTGCGCGGCCGTCGCACGTGTCCGCCGTGCCCCGCCCGGCCTGCCGGCTCTCGAGTCGAAAAGATGGCGGTTCCCCCGCAGAATGTGGTGGAACCGGACTTTTGGTCAGGCTGTGGGGAGGAGAACGCCGTGCGCTCCACACGTCGCCGAACCTGGGCCCTGCTCGCAGCGGCGGCTGTCGTCGCCGGGCTCCTGGCCCCCGTGGCCGTGAGTGCGGCCAACCGGGCGGGGAACGGGGCGGCAGCGCCCCTCGCGCCGGAACCGGAGCCCTCGGGAGCCGAATGCCGTACGTCGGTCGAGGGCTCCCGGGTCGTTGCCTACTGCCACAATCCGTATCCCACGACCGATCTCGTCCGGCTCCACACCGAGTGCGCGCGCTGGTGGGACGTCGATGCCGACGCCGAGGCGGTCGCGGTGCAGCCGGGCCGCACGGTCAGGCTGGAGGACCGATGCTGGAAAGAGGTCGGCTCGGCCTGGGTCAGCCACTCGGTGGCCTCCTGAACACACCGCCGGACCGCCCTAGACCTGCTCCCGCAGACAGTTCAGCGCGTGGGCCGCGGCCTCGGCGGCGGCCGTCTCGGCGTCGCCCGCCCGGATCGCCTCGACGAGCCGGGAGTGGTCCATGAGCCCGTCGGGCCCCAGCTCCGGGCCGACGTCGTCCCGCAGGTAGTCGCGGAGCAGGTCGTTCAGGTCGGCGTAGAGCTCGGTCAGCACGTCGTTGTGCGACGCCGCGACCACGGCGAGGTGCAGGGTCGCGTCGGCGGCCACGAAGCCCTCCGCGTCCCCGGAGGCCCACACGGCCTCTCGCCGTGCCATCAGCGTGTCCAGCTGCCGCAGATCGCGGTCCGTCCGCCGCAGTGCGGCGAGCCTGGCCGCGGAGGACTCCAGGGTGGAGCGGAGCTCGGCGACGTGGCGGGGGTCGGCGTCCGCGAAACGGCGGTGCATCACCCCGGCCAGCTCGCTGGTCGCCACCACATACGTACCGGAGCCCTGGCGGATGTCCAGCAGCCCGTTGTGCGCCAGGGCGCGCACGGCCTCGCGCACCGTGTTGCGGGCGACCCCCAGCTGCTCGACCAGCTCGGGCTCGGTGGGGATCCGCGAGCCGACCGGCCACTCGCCCGCGGTGATCTGGTTCCTCAGCTGGGCAATCACCTGGTCGGCGAGAGCCGAACGCCGCGTGGACGTCAGCGCCATGGTGCTCCTTGCTCGTGTTCCGGAAGGGGTGGTCCGGGAGGTGCGGGCCCGTCGGACGTCTCCCCGATTGTCTCAGGGGGAGGACGTGAGTGGACAGTCAATCATCCCATGATTCTATGATGGGTCCCATGCGTCACGACGAGACCCCGACCCTGAGTCCTCCCGCCGCCCCCACCGCTCCCGTGCACGGCACGGCCGAGCCCGGCCCTTCGCCCTGGGTGCTGCGGATCGTCACCCTCGGCCTGGTTCTCGCCGCGCTCAACCTCCGGCCCGCCATCACCAGCCTCGGCCCCCTCCTGGAGGAGGTCAGGGACGGGCTGCACATGAGCGGCAGCGTCGCCGGTGTCCTCACCTCAGTGCCGCCGCTCTGCTTCGCGGTCTTCGGTTTCATGGCGCCGCGGCTGGCCCGCCGGTTCGGCCCCGGCGCCGTCGTCTGCGCCGGGATGGTGGCCATCGCAGCCGGGCTGCTGCTGCGCCCCTTCGTCGGCGGCACGGCCGGGTTCCTCGCAGCCAGCGCCCTCGCCCTGATGGGCATCGCGGTCAGCAACGTCCTGATGCCCGTCATCGTCAAGCGCTGGTTCCCCGACCGGGTCGGCACCGTGACGGGCCTCTACTCCATGGCGCTGGCCCTCGGCACCGCCCTCGCGGCCGCCCTCACCGTGCCCCTGACCGACGCGCTGGGCGGCAGCTGGAAGACCGGGCTCGCCGTCTGGGCGGCGCTGGCCGTCGTCGCGGTCCTGCCCTGGCTCCCGTTCGTGAAGGACCGCGGCGCCACGTCGGGGCCCGCCACCGGCGCCCCCGCCGCTCCTGCCCTCCGGATCACCCGGAGCCGTACCTCCTGGGCGCTCGCCTGCTTCTTCGGCCTCCAGGCCACGGCCGCGTACATCACGATGGGCTGGATGCCCCAGATCTTCCGCGACGCCGGGATCCCGGCGGGCACCGCCGGCGTCCTGCTCGCCGTCACCATGGCCATGGGCGTCCCCCTCGCCTTCGTCATCCCCCGGGTCGCGTCCCGGCTGCGCACCCAGGGCCCGATCGTCCTGGCCCTCAGCGGGTGCGGTCTCCTCGGCTACGCGGGGCTGTACCTGGCCCCGGCCGGCGGCGCCTGGCTCTGGGCGCTGCTGCTGGGCATCGCCAACTGCGCCTTCCCGCTCGCCCTCACCATGATCGGGATGCGCTCGCGGACCGGCGCCGGAGTGGTCAGGCTCTCCGCCTTCGCACAGTCGACGGGCTACCTGCTCTCGATCCCCGGCCCGCTGCTGGTCGGGGTGCTCTACCAGCACAGCGGCGGCTGGGGCCTGCCGCTCGCCCTCATGGCGGGCCTCCTCGTGCCGCAGACGATCGCGGGAATGCTCGCCGGGAGGGACCGGACGATCGAGGACGAGTGCTGAGATGCGAGACTGTGCGCATGCCAGTGCTCGAACCGAATCCTCCGAACGGCCAGAGGAAGCTCCTCCTCGTCTTCGGGACGATGCTCCTCATCTCCGCAGTCATCGGCGTGATCGCCACGATCGCCTCGCCCTGACCCCGCACGGCCGGTCCGGCGCGGAAGCGGGCGGCGGGGGTGGGGACAACCCCCCTGTCCCCTAGGGGGCCAGGTTCAGGGTCGAGTGGGTGGGCCACCGGATGGGACCGCCGCCGCCAGGCCCGTAGGTTCTCGGTGACGACAGCCGAGGACCCACGGAGGCGGACATGTCGGCCCGTACACAGACCCGGACCCACCGCCCGGCTCCGGACAGCGTCGATGTCCGGCTGCCGTGGTGGGCCGTCGCGCTGCCCGCCCTCGCGTTCGCCGCGCTCCTCCTGCTGATCGTGGAACCCGGCCAGGCACACGCCGCGGCGGGCGACCCCGCGGTCGGCCGGCTGCTCGGGCGCATTCTCGGTCTGATGCCCGCCTGACCGGCCCCGCACACACTCCGGCGCCGTACGTTCACCCCCAGCGGGCGAGCATGTCAACACCCTGCGCCCGGATGCTCAATTCGTGCGAAGCTGAGGTGTATGAGCGCCGATACACCTCGCAGGATCGTCTTTCTCAGGCACGCAAAGGCGGAATGGTCGCAGGACTCCGACCACGAGCGGCCCCTGGCGGAACGCGGCAGGAAGGACGCGCCGGTCGCCGGCCGCCGCCTGGCCGACGCGGGCACCGCCTTCGACCTGGCTCTGTGCTCGACCGCCACCAGGACCCGCGAGACCTGGAAGCTCGCGGTCCACGAGTTCGAGCAGCGCCCCAGGACCGTCTACGAGGAGAGGCTCTACGAGGCCTCCCTCGGTGAGCTGATCGCCCTGTTCGGCGAGACCCCCGACGACGTGACGAATCTGCTGGTCATCGGCCACAACCCCGGCATGCACGGCGCCGCGGACGCACTCTCCGGCAGCGCCGAGGGCGACACGCTCGCCCGCATGACCAGGGACGGCTTCCCGACCGCGGCCTACGCCGTCGTCGAGTTCTCCGGCCCCTGGAAGACCCTGGAGCACGGGGTGGGCAAGCTCGTCGAGTACTGGACGCCGAACGACTGAGTACGACGCACGCGGGGGCGCCGGCACACGAGGTGTGCCGGCGCCCCCGCGTCGTACGAGGCCCGGACCGTCAGTCGACGAGGCCGTCGGCGGCCTCGACCTCCTCGCGGGTGATCCCCAGCAGATACAGCACCGTGTCCAGGAACGGGACGTTCACCGCCGTGTGCGCGGCCTGGCGGACGACCGGCTTGGCGTTGAACGCGACCCCCAGCCCGGCCGTGTTCAGCATGTCCAGGTCGTTCGCGCCGTCGCCGATGGCCACCGTCTGCGCCAGGGGCACCCCCGCCTGCTCGGCGAAGCTGCGCAGCAGCCGGGCCTTGCCCGCCCGGTCCACGACGTCGCCCACGACCCGGCCGGTGAGCCGGCCGTCGACGACCTCCAGCGTGTTGGCGGAGGCGAAGTCGAGCCCGAGGCGCTCCTTCAGGTCGTCCGTGACCTGGGTGAAGCCCCCCGAGACCACACCCACTTGGTAGCCGAGCCGCTTCAGGGTCCGGATCAGCGTGCGGGCGCCGGGGGTCAGCCGGACCTCCGCCCGCACCTTCTCCACCACCGACACGTCGAGCCCGGCCAGCAGCGCCACGCGCGCGTGGAGGGACTGCTCGAAGTCGAGCTCGCCCCGCATCGCCTGCTCGGTCACCGCGGCGACCTCGGTCTCGCACCCGGCGTGGGCGGCGAAGAGCTCGATGACCTCGTCCTGGATGAGCGTCGAGTCCACGTCCATGACGACCAGCCGCTGCGCCCGGCGGCTCAGCCCCGCCGACACGACGGCGATGTCGACGCCGATCCCGGCCGCCTCCGTCGCCAGCGCGGTCCGCAGCTCCTCGGTCCCGGTCCCGGAGACCGCGAACTCGACGGCGGTGACCGGATACTTCGCGAGGCGGAAGATCCGGTCGATGTTGCCGCCGGTGGAGGTGATCCTGGCCGCTATGGCCGCCGTGGACTCCGCGGTCAGCGGGTGCCCCAGCACGGTCACGTGGGAACGGCCGTCACCGCGGGGGCGGTTGTCGCCCGTGCCCGAGATGATCTCGGCCTGCAGCTTGAGCGACTCGGCCCAGCTGTGCACGGTCGCCCGCAGGTCGCCCTCGGTCGTGCCGCCCGGCTCGGGGGACGTCACGAGGGCGCACAGGACGATGCGGCCACGTGTGACGACCTGCTCGATGTCCACGACGTCGACGGCGTACGCGGCCAGGGTGTCGAAGAGTCCGGCGGTGATGCCCGGACGGTCCTTCCCGAAGATCTTGACGAGAAGCGTGGGTGCGTCCGTACCCCGAGGGGACTCGGGGAGCTCGGGGGACCGGGGTGACCGAGGTGGCTGAGATGCGCTCATGGTGGTCCCACCGTATAGGGCCGCCGGACGAGCTCCGAAGCCGTCCCGAGTGGCGGACAGCAGGGGGCCGGACCGCCGGGCCCCGGGGCGGGGGGCCCGGATGGGATGCTCCGGGACGATTCCTCCCGGGTCGGGGGAGGGGGAGCGGAGCCTCCGCGCTGTCTTCACGCCGCCCGGCTTTCCGTTACGGGACCGGTCCTGGAATAGTTCCCCACGATGTTCAGCATCCCTAGGCTCCCTGCGACGGGGGCGACTCGGGGGACGACTAGTGGGGCGCGGAGTGCCGGAACTCGTACTGGAATTGAATGGAAGGACCTGGGCGCTCGATCCGTCCAGGTCGTACACCCTCGGACGTGATCCGCAGGGCGACCTCACGATCGACGACGCCAGGGTCTCGTGGCGGCACGCCACGGTCAGCTGGAACGGCCGCGGCTGGTCCATCGAGGACCACGGCAGCACCAACGGCACCTATGTGCAGGGCCGGCGTATCCAGCAGACGGAGATCGCCCCCGGCACCTCGGTCCACCTGGGCAACGCCACCGACGGACCGCGGGTCACGCTCGCCGCGGCGGCGGGCGCCGGTGCGACGGGCGGGCAGGCGGCGGATGCCCGGCAGGCCCCTGCGGCTCCCGCGCAACAGGCGCCGGTGCAACAGCCGCAGCACGCCCCCGCGCAGCAGCCGCAGCAGGGCGGCGCGGGCTGGCCCGGTGGTCCCGCCCCGCAGCAGGCGGCCTGGCAGCAGGCGCCGCAGATGCAGCAGCAGCCGCAGGTCCCGCACCAGCAGGGCCACGCCGGCCCGCCGCCCGGAGCCGGTATGCCCGGCGGCCCGGCGGGGGCGCCCCCGGTCTACGGGGACCGCAGCCCGACGACCTTCCACCAGCTCGACCTCGGCCGGGTCATGCGCATCGGCCGTGCGCTCGAGAACGAGCTGGTCGTCTCCGACCTCCAGGTCTCGCGCCTCCACGCCGAATTCCGCGCGACGCCGGACGGCCGCTTCGAGATCCGTGACCTCGGGTCCCACAACGGCACGTACGTCAACGGCCAGCCGCTCAGCAAGTCCGGCTCCGCGCTCATCGGCCCGAACGACATCGTCGGCGTCGGGCACTCGACGTTCCGGCTGGTCGGGGACCGGCTGGAAGAGTTCGTCGACACCGGTGAGGTCTCCTTCTCGGCCCGCCACCTCACGGTGACGGTCGACGGCGGCAAGGACATCCTCAAGGACGTCTCGTTCGGCGTGCCCGAGAAGTCGCTGATCGCCGTCATCGGCCCGTCGGGCTCCGGGAAGTCCACCCTGCTCAAGGCGCTCACCGGCTACCGGCCCGCCAACCAGGGCGACGTCCTCTACGACAACCGGAACCTGTACAAGCAGTTCGCCGAGCTGCGGCAGCGCATCGGGCTGGTCCCGCAGGACGACATCCTGCACAAGGAGCTCACGGTCACCCGGGCTCTGCGGTACGCCGCCAAGCTGCGCTTCCCCGCGGACACCACCGAGGCCGAGCGCACCGCCCGGATCCACGAGGTCCTCGCCGAGCTCAAGCTCGACATCCACCGGGACAAGAAGATCACCTCGCTCTCCGGCGGCCAGCGCAAGCGCGTCTCGGTCGCCCTGGAGCTGCTGACCAAGCCGTCGCTGATCTTCCTGGACGAGCCGACCTCGGGCCTCGACCCGGGCATGGACCGCGATGTCATGCAGCTGCTGCGCGGCCTGGCCGACGACGGCCGTACGGTCCTGGTGGTCACGCACTCCGTGGCCGAGCTGGCCATCTGCGACAAGCTCCTGGTGATGGCGCCGGGCGGATCCGTCGCCTACTTCGGCCCTCCCGAGGAGGCGCTGAACTTCTTCGGCTACACCAGCTGGGCCGACGTCTTCTCCGCGTTCGAGAACTACCGCGACTACGACTGGGCGGGCCGCTGGCGCGGATCGCAGCACTACCAGATGTACGCCGCGGACATCGACGCCGTCGCCGCGCAGCCCGTGCACATGCCGCCGCCCCAGCAGATCCGCCCGCCGAAGCCCTCGGGCTGGATGGCGCAGCTGTGGACGCTGATGCGCCGCTACGTGTCGGTGATCGCGTCCGACAAGGGGTTCCTGCTCCTGATGGTGCTGCTGCCGGCCGTGCTCGGCGTCGTCAGCGTCGTCATCCCGGCGGAGTTCGGACTGGCGGAGCCCGATCCGCCCTCCCGCTTCAACGGCAAGGCCGGGACCATCATGCTGATCCTCGCGGTCGGCATGTGCTTCGCCGCCGCGGCGAACTCCGTACGAGAGCTGATCAAGGAGCGGGTGATCTACGAGCGGGAACGGGCCACCGGCCTCTCCCGTTCCGCCTACCTGCTGTCCAAGGTGATCGTCCTCGGCGTGATCACGGCCTTCCAGGGCGTGATCATCTGCGGCATCGGCTTCTCCACCCGCGATCTGCCGGAGGAGGGCCTCTTCATGCCCCCCGCCGTGGAGGTCTGCGTGTCGATCATCGTGCTCGGCTTCGCGTCGATGATGTTCGGCCTCATGATCTCCGCGCTGGTGAAGACCGCCGAGAAGACCATGCCGCTGCTCGTCATGTTCGCCATCGTCCAGGTCGTCTTCACCGGTGTGCTCTTCCAGGTCTACGGATCACCGGGCCTGGAGCAGTTCGCCTGGCTGATGCCGTCGCGCTGGGCCGTGGCCGCGGCGGGCACCACGCTGGACCTCGCCCACCTCATGCCGCCGTGGGACCCGAAGAACCCGACCGACCTGGACCCGCTCTGGGAGCACTCGGCCGGGCAGTGGGGGGTCAACATCACGGTGATGCTCGTCATGAGCGCCGTACTCTTCTTCGCGGTGTCGCGGATGCTGCGCCGCCACGAGCCCGAGGTGATGCGCAAGTAGCGCGCCGGGCCCGCACAGGCCCCGGAAACGCCCGAGGGCGGCAACCCCGTGGGGTGCCGCCCTTCGGCATGTGCCGGCCGGTCACGCGACGCTGCGGACCGGACCCGCTGTGCCAGGCCTTGCTCGGTGTGTGGCTCAGTACGCGCTGTCGACGTTGTCGATCGAGCCGTACTTGTCCGCGGCGTAGTTGGCGGCGGCGGTGATGTTGGCGACCGGGTCGTACTGGTCGTGCTTGGTGCCCTTGACGTGGTAGAAGTCGAAGGTCGGCTTGATGACCTGCAGCAGACCCTTCGAGGGGATGCCGTTGATCGCGTTGATGTCCCAGTTGTTGATGGCACGGGGGTTACCGCTGGACTCGCGGATGATGTTGCGGTGCAGGCCCTCGTACGTACCGGGGATGTTCTTCTTGTCCATGATGGCGAGAGCCTCACGGATCCAGCCGTCCAGGTTGTTCGCGTAGACCGGCTTGCGGTCGGCGGCGCGGCTGGCCTTCTTCTTGGCGGCGCGCTTCTTCGCGTCGGCCTTGGCCTCGGCGACGGCCTTGGCCTTCGCCTCCGCCTTCTTGGCGGCCTTCTTCTTGGCGGCGGCTTCCTTGGCCTTCGCCTCGTCGGCGGCCTTGACCAGCTGCTGGGCCGTGGCGTTCTGCTCTATGGAGCCGGCCTGGACGTTGGTCTTCGCCTGCGAGCCGGTGTAGGCGACCGGCGCGGCGGCCGAGGCGGCCTGCGGCTCGGTCGTGGCCGAGGCGTCGTTGGGGACGAGGGAGAAGGCGACGGCGGCGGCGGCCAGGGTCGAGACCCCCGCGACGGAGAGCTTCTGCGTCTTGTTGAGACGACGGCTACGGCTGGAGATGCGGGACACGGACATACAGTCGTACCTCTTCGAACTAGGGGGTCCTCGGCGAGGACGCGGACGGAAGCGCCGGGGCGCATCTCCGTCGGGGACAACCCAATTCTTAGCGCCAGCAAAATGGCCTGGCAAAGGTGTGACGTACGAAGCTGGATAGTGGACAGGGGTCTTGTTCATTCCTGCTTGTCCGGTTTGAACCCGCGTAAGTTGCCCGTTTTGAGTCGACTATCCGTCTTCGTAAGTGACGTGGGCCCTATGCCTGGGCTCACACGGGGAGCCCTTCGCGTTCACAAATAGTTGCTCTTGTAATGCAGAGTGTGAGGGGATTCCGGGCGCTCGGGGGGCAGGAAACGGGCGCCCGGACCCCCGAACCCGCCCCGATGGGGACGGGACCCGGCGCCCGGCCCGGCCGCAGCCCGCGCGAGCCCCCGCGGCCTAGGTCCGAGGGCGTACGCCGGGGCCGCCCGCAGCCCGATCCGGCGGGGTCACCCCGCCGGTACGGTGAGCCCATGAGCCACCGCCCGCCGTCCGGCCTCGCCGCTGTGAGTGCCGCGCTGCTCGCCATGAGCAGGCACCTGGAGATGAGGGACGTCCTCAAGACGATCGTCGCCTCGGCCCGCGAACTGCTCGACGCCGAGTACGCGGCGCTCGGGGTGCCGGACGACCACGGGGGCTTCGCCCAGTTCGTCGTCGACGGGGTCAGCGACGAACAGTGGAAGGCCATCGGCCCCCTTCCGCGCCAGCACGGCATCCTCGCGGCGATGCTCCACGAGGCGAAGCCCCAGCGGCTCGCCGACGTACGGAAGGACCCCCGGTTCGAGGGATGGCCCGAGGCCCACCCCGACATGTCCGACTTCCTGGGGCTGCCCGTCCAGGACGGCGACGAGACCATCGGCGCGCTCTTCCTCGCCAACAAGCGCTGCCCCCGGCCGGCGGGCGGCTGCGGTTTCACGGAGGAGGACGAGGAACTCCTCGGGATCCTGGCCCAGCACGCGGCGATCGCCCTCACCAACGCCAGGCTCTACGAGCGCAGCCGTGAGCTCACGATCGCCGAGGAGCGCTCCCGCCTCGCCCACGAGCTGCACGACGCCGTCAGCCAGAAGCTCTTCTCGCTCCGGCTCACGGCCCAGGCCGCCGCGGCCCTCGTCGACCGCGACCCGGCCCGGGCCAAGGGAGAGCTCCAGCAGGTCGCCGACCTGGCCGGGGAGGCCGTCGACGAGCTGCGTGCCGCCGTCGTCGAACTGCGCCCCGCCGCTCTGGACGAGGACGGCCTCGTGGCCACGCTCCGCACCCAGATCCAGGTCCTGGACCGCGCCCACAGCGCCCGGGTCACCTTCGAGAGCGCCGGGGTTCGCGCCCTGCCCGCCGCCCAGGAGGAGGCGATGCTCCGGGTCGCCCAGGAGGCCCTGCACAACGCCCTGCGCCACTCGGGCGCCGGGCTGGTCACCGTCACGCTCGGCCGGCACGCCTCGGCCACGGTGCTGCGGATCGCCGACGACGGCCGCGGGTTCGACACCCATGGGGTGCGGAGCGCGGGCCGCCACCTGGGTCTCGTCTCCATGCGGCACCGTGCTGACAGCGTCGGGGGCCGGCTCACCGTGACTTCGGAGCCCGGCATGGGAACCACGATCGGGATGGAGGTGCCCGGTGCCTGACAAGGTCATCAAGGTGCTGCTGGTCGACGACCACCAGGTGGTCCGCAGGGGACTGCGGACCTTTCTGGAGGTCCAGGACGACATAGAGGTCGTCGGGGAGGCGTCGGACGGGGCCGAGGGTGTCGCCAGGGCGGAGGAGCTGCGGCCCGACATCGTCCTGATGGACATCAAGATGCCGGGCACGGACGGCATCGAGGCGCTGCGCCGGCTCAGGGAGCTGGAGAACCCGGCCCGGGTGCTGATCGTCACCAGCTTCACCGAGCAGCGCACGGTCGTGCCCGCCCTGCGGGCGGGAGCGTCGGGCTATGTGTACAAGGACGTGGATCCCGACGCCCTCGCCGGAGCGATCCGCTCGGTCCACGCGGGCCACGTCCTGCTCCAGCCGGAGGTCGCCGGGGCGCTCCTGGCCCAGGACGACACGGGCAACGGCACGGGGCGGGGGAGCACCCTGACCGAGCGGGAGCGCGAAGTGCTCGGGCTGATCGCCGACGGCCGCTCCAACCGTGAGATCGCCCGGGCGCTCGTCCTGTCGGAGAAGACGGTCAAGACGCACGTCTCGAACATCCTGATGAAGCTCGATCTCTCGGACCGGACCCAGGCCGCGCTGTGGGCGGTCCGGAACGGAGCGGCGGGCTGACGGGGGCGCCGTTGATCGGACAAGCTGATGGTTCCGCTTCCGGTCTGAGATTCATACTGTCGGGTGGATGTCACCCGTACGGCGCATCCTCAGAGGCGGGGCGGCGTTCTCCATGCGTGCTGCGGCGGTCGGCCGCAGCGACGCGAGGAGGATCCTGAAGTGAAGAACCTGAAGAAGGCCGCAGCCGTCACCATGATCGCGGGCGGGCTCATCGCCGCCGGTGCCGGAGCCGCCTCCGCCACGGGACACGGCCACGGGGGCGCCGCCGCCCAGGGCCAGGCCGTCGGTTCCCCGGGCGTCGCCTCGGGCAACCTCGCCCAGGTCCCGGTGCACGTCCCGGTGAATGTGGTCGGCAACACGGTCAACGTGATCGGCCTGCTCAACCCGGCCTTCGGCAACCTGGGCCTGAACGCCTGAACGCCTGAACGCCTGAACGCCTGAACGCCTGACGGCTGAGCGGCTGACCGGCGCCCCGCACCTCCCCGCCGGGACGGCCCGGCCGAGGCCGCCCGGCGGAAGGGGGACGCGACGCGCTACCGGCCCCGCTCCTCCACGTACGCGTTGTACGCCGCGACCTGCGCCCGCCGGGCCACCCGCTCCACCGGCCGCAGCGCCTCGCCCCGGGCCGCGATCTCGGAAGCGCTCACCGCACCCCCGTGCCCGGTCTCATGGGCCACCGACACCAGCAGCCCCACCCGCTGGGCCAGCTCCAGCACCCGGACCGCCCGGGGCGGATACCCGGGGGCCAGCACCTCACGCCCCCGCTCCGCCCGCGCCCGGTAGGCGTCCACCGCGGCCTCCGCGACCGGCCCCGAGCCGGCGACGTCCAGCCGGGACAGCACCGCGGTCGCGTCCCGCAGCGCCTCGGCCAGCTCCCGCTCCGCCTCACCCAGCGACGGCACGTCGGCCGGCGGCGCCTCCCTCACCGGCAGGCAGCGCCACACCACCTCGACGTGCAGGTCCCCGGCGGGCCCCACCTCGGTCACCTCCGGGACGAGCCCGTACGGAGCCCCGGACGTGACCACCGCCTCCTCCGCCTCGAGAGCGCGGGCGTTGAAGTCCGGCGGGCCACTGAGCCCCAGCGGATGGCCGGGAACCGGCAGCGCCACCCGGAAGCCGGCCGCCCCCAGCCCCCTCAGCCGGCCGAGCGCCAGCGTGAGCCCGACGGGCCCCGCCTCACCCGGCAGCCCCTCGACGCGGTGCACCGCGTCCTCGCCGACGATCGCGAGCGCGGCGTCGTCCGGCGACACAAGTCCGGCCAAAAGCGCGTTTCCCCATGCGGCGAGCCGCCCTGAGCGTGGTTCCGAAAGCATGGGAACAGCCTAGGGAACGGCCCCAGGACCTGAGCACTCCCCGGGTGGCGTAGGTTTTCCCTGGGAGCTGTGCCCACAGGCACGCGACGATCTCGACACTGTATGGGGAGACAACGCGCCATGAGCGATGTACTGGAGCTGGTGGACGTATCCGTGGTCCGCGACGGACGCGCTCTGGTGGACGACGTCTCCTGGTCGGTCAAGGAGGGGGAGCGCTGGGTCATCCTCGGCCCGAACGGCGCGGGCAAGACCACCCTCCTCAACATCGCCTCCAGCTACCTCTTCCCCAGCACCGGCACGGCGAAGATCCTCGGCGAGCAGCTCGGCGGAGTCGGCACCGACGTCTTCGAGCTCCGCCCCCGCATCGGCATCGCCGGTGTGGCCATGGCCGAAAAGCTGCCCAGGCGCCAGACCGTCCTGCAGACGGTGCTCACCGCCGCGTACGGCATGACCGCCACCTGGCACGAGGACTACGAGGCCGTCGACGAGGAGCGCGCCCGCGCCTTCCTCGACCGCCTCGGCATGACCGACTACCTCGACCGCAAGTTCGGCACGCTCTCCGAGGGCGAGCGCAAGCGCACCCTCATCGCCCGCGCCATGATGACCGACCCCGAGCTGCTCCTCCTGGACGAGCCGGCCGCCGGGCTCGACCTGGGCGGGCGCGAGGACCTGGTCCGCCGTCTCGGCAGGCTGGCCCGCGACCCGTACGCCCCGTCCATGGTCATGGTCACCCACCACGTCGAGGAGATCGCGCCCGGCTTCACCCACGTCCTGATGATCCGTCAGGGCAAGGTGCTCGCCGCCGGCCCCATGGAGACCGAGCTCAGCTCCCGGAACCTCTCCCTCTGCTTCGGCCTCCCCCTCGTCGTCGAGCACCACGGCGACCGCTACACGGCCCGCGGCCTGCCCCTCGGCCAGTAGGCGCACCACAGCCAACCTCCCCTGCGCCCTGTCGGGGAGGGCATCCGCGGTCCTACGATGACCAGGTGGACATCGACGCGTGGGTGTGGTGGCTGATCGGCGCGGTGGGACTGGGTATTCCCCTCGTCCTGACCGCGATGCCCGAATTCGGGATGTTCGCCGTCGGAGCGGTGGCGGCTGCCGTCGTCGCGGCCCTCGGCGGGGGCGTCGTCGCCCAAGTCCTGGTCTTCGTCCTGGTATCGGTGGCCCTGATCGCGGTCGTCCGCCCGATCGCGGCCCGGCACCGGGCGAGCCAGGCCGGATCCGCCACCGGCATCGACGCACTGAAAGGCCGTCAGGCCGTCGTCCTGGAACGGGTGGACGGCAGCGGCGGGCGCATCAAGCTCGCCGGCGAGGTCTGGTCCGCACGCTCACTCGACGCCGACCAGGTCTTCGAACCCGGCCTCCAGGTGGACGTCGTGGACATCGACGGTGCAACGGCCGTCGTCATGTAGCGAACCGGTCACACGGCAGGCCCCGGTCTGCCAAACTCGAAGTCGATCATCATGAGAATGCGACCGTCGTGAGAACGCGACCGTCATGACCGTTCGACCTCGATCACCGCGATCCGTCGGCAACCGAAGGGCACGAGGCACACGATGCAACCGATCATCATCGTCCTGATCATTCTGGTGGTGCTCGTCTTCATCGCCCTGATCAAGACGATCCAGGTCATCCCGCAGGCCAGTGCCGCCATCGTGGAGCGCTTCGGCCGCTACACCCGCACGCTCAACGCCGGGCTGAACATCGTCGTCCCGTTCATCGACTCGATCCGCAACAGGATCGACCTCCGCGAACAGGTCGTCCCCTTCCCGCCGCAGCCGGTGATCACCCAGGACAACCTCGTCGTCAACATCGACACCGTCATCTACTACCAGGTGACCGACGCCCGCGCCGCCACCTACGAAGTCGCCAGCTACATCCAGGCGATCGAGCAGCTCACCGTCACCACGCTGCGCAACATCATCGGCGGCATGGACCTCGAACGGACCCTGACCTCCCGCGAGGAGATCAACGCGGCGCTCCGCGGAGTCCTCGACGAGGCCACCGGCAAGTGGGGCATCCGCGTCAACCGCGTCGAGCTCAAGGCCATCGAACCGCCCACCTCCATCCAGGACTCGATGGAGAAGCAGATGCGCGCCGACCGCGACAAGCGCGCCGCCATCCTCACCGCCGAGGGCATCAGGCAGTCGGCGATCCTCACCGCCGAGGGCGAGAAGCAGTCCGCGATCCTGCGCGCCGAGGGTGAGGCCAAGGCGTCCGCCCTCCGCGCCGAGGGCGAGGCCCAGGCCATCCGTACGGTCTTCGAGTCCATCCATGCCGGAGACCCGGACCAGAAGCTCCTCTCGTACCAGTACCTCCAGATGCTCCCCAAGATCGCCGAGGGCGACGCCAACAAGCTCTGGATCGTGCCCAGCGAGATCGGTGACGCCCTCAAGGGCCTCAGCGGCGCGTTCGGCAACCTCGGCAGCGGTGCCCCCGGCTTCAACACCGGCCCGGAACGCCGGGAGCAGCCCCCGGTCGAATGACCGGGAAACCCCTTCGTGCATGATCAGTGAGGCCCCTCGACCTTGATGGCGGGGAGGCGTCACTGACCATCGAAGGAGATGGCCTTGTCCATCTGGGAGATTCTCGCGGTCTTCGCGGCCGGCATCGGCGCCGGCACGATCAACACCATCGTCGGATCAGGGACGTTGATCACCTTTCCCGTCCTGCTCGCGACCGGTCTGCCACCGGTCACCGCGACCGTGTCCAACGCCCTCGGCCTGATCCCCGGTTCGATCAGCGGGGCCATCGGCTACCGGAAGGAACTGGCCGGCCAGCGCCGCCGGATCCTCAGACTGAGTGCCGGCGCCCTGATCGGCGGGCTCACCGGGGCGACCCTCCTGCTGGCCCTGCCCTCGACGGCGTTCGAGACGATCGTCCCCGTCCTGGTGGCCCTCGCGCTCGTCCTGGTCATCCTGCAACCCCGCATCAGCAGAGCGGTCCAGCACCGGCGTGAGCGCACGGGAACCCCCGCACGCGCCGACGGCGGACCGCTCCTCTTCGTCGGCCTCATGCTCGCCAGCGTCTACGGCGGCTACTTCACGGCGGCTCAGGGGATCATCTACCTCTCCCTCATGGGCATGCTGCTCGACGACACGATGCAGCGCCTCAACGCCGTCAAGAACGTCCTGGCCGCCGTCGTCAACAGCGTCGCCGCGCTCTTCTTCCTCTTCGTCGCCGACTTCGACTGGACCGCCGTCGTGCTGATCGCGGTGGGCTCCGCGATCGGAGGGCAGATAGGTGCGAAGGTCGGCCGCCGGCTCAGCCCGCGCCTGCTGCGTGCGCTCATCGTCGTCGTCGGCACCGCGGCGATCGTCCAACTGCTGCTGCGCTGACGGACGGGAGCCCGTCCTCTGCGAGGAGACGAGGGGACGGGCTCCGCATATGTGTGTGGGCGGCGGTCACGCCGCCGAGCGCGCCAGCCACTCCGGCAGCGCCGACCGGTCGGAGGCGCCGAGCGCGAACAGCATCGCGTCCGCCGGCGAAGGGACGAACGGCTGGCGCAGCAGGGGCATGCCCGCCTGCTCCGGTGTCCGGGCGGCCTTGCGGTGGTTGTCCTCCGCGCACGAGGCCACGGTGTTCAGCCAGGTGTCCTGGCCCCCCTGGGCGCGCGGAACGACGTGGTCCACGGTGCTCGCCCGCCGCCCGCAGTACGCGCACCGGTGCTGGTCCCGTATGAGCACACCGCGTCTGGACCACGGAGCGTGTCTTCGGAACGGCACCCGCACGTACCGGCAGAGCCTGATCACCTGGGGCACCGGGAGATCGACGGCGGCACCACGCATGCGGAGCCCGGGATGCGACTGCTCGACGACGGCCTTGTCCTGGAGGATCAGCACCACCGCGCGGTTGAGCGTCACAGTCGACAGCGGCTCGAAGCTCGCGTTCAGTACAAGTGTGTCCCGCATCCTGCCCACCTCCCGTGTGCCGCCCGTCAGTCGGCGGGCCCGGATCAACTCTGTCCGGGAGAGCCGTGATGGACAACGCAATAAAAAGTGCCCTGCCCTGATCTCTCCAAGACCAGGGCAGGGCAAACAGGAGGCGAACGTTCAGCTTGCGGGAGCGGTGTACTCCCCGATCAGCTGGCCCCGCCCCAGTGTGTGGAACCGAAGGTTGAAGCCGACCACCGCGGGCGAGGCGTCACTGTCCGGCCCGAGCTTCTCGGTGTCCACCGCGTAGACGGTGAAGACGTAGCGGTGGTTCTCACCGGCGGGCGGTGCGGCACCCCCGAACTCCTTCGACCCGTAGTCGTTGCGGGCCTGGACGGCACCCTCGGGCAGTCCTTCGAACGCCCCGCTCCCCGCGCCGGCGGGGAGCTCCGTCACCGAGGCGGGGATGTCGAACAGCACCCAGTGCCAGAACCCGCTGCCCGTCGGGGCGTCCGGGTCGAAGCAGGTCACGGCGAAACTCTTCGTCCCTGCCGGGAAGCCCTCCCACCGAAGCTGCGGCGAGGTGTTCCCCGCATCGAGCACCTGGGCGTCCGCGAGCACGGCGCCCGGGGCGAGATCCTCGCTCACCACGGTGAACGGGGGGACCTCCGGATGGAAGTCGTGCGGCAGCGGCGCCCTCTTCGGTCCGGTCACGTCAGCACCTCTCCTGATCGGCTGTGCGGTCTCTACCCCACCGACCCTAGGCGGTCTCAGAGCCAGTTGCGCTGGCCGCCGACCTGGGCGAGCCACTGGTTGAGGTACGCGGCCCAGTCCGTGCCCTGGAAGTCGTTGAGACCCACCTTGAAGGCACGGTAGGAGTCGCTGCCCTCGCTGAAGAGACCCGGCTTCTTGTCCATCTCCAGGACGACGTCCATCTCGCGGTCGTCCGCGATGAACGTCAGCTCCACCTGGTTCAGCCCCCGGTACTGCTGCGGCGGGACGAACTCGATCTCCTGGTAGAACGGCAGACGCTGACGGGTGGCACGGATGTGCCCGCGCTCCATGTCCGCACTGCGGAAGCCGAAGCCCAGCTGCCCGAAGGCGTCGAGGATGGCCTGCTGCGCGGGCAGCGGGTGCACGTTGATCGGGTCCAGATCACCGGAGTCCAGGGCCCGGGCGATCTCCAGCTCCGTCGTCACCCCGATGTTCATGCCGCGCAGCTGCTGCCCCGCGAACATGGTGATCGGCGTCTCCCACGGAATCTCCAGGCCGAACGGCACGACGTGCACGGCGCCGGCCTGCACCTCGAAGGCACCGCCGAGGCGCAGCTTGGCGAACTCGATGTCCTGCTTGGTCTCCTGGTCCCCGCCCTCGACCTCGACCCGGGCCTGCAGGCCGACCGAGAGACCCTCGATCTGCTGGGCCACGGACCCGCCCTGGATCCGTACCTCGCCCTGGACGACCCCGCCGGGAACGACGTTGAGTTCAGTCAGTTCGGTCTCGACCGAAGCACCGCCGGCACCCATGCTCGCGAGCAGTCGCTTGAAGCCCATGTTTTCCTCCTTGGTCCACCCGTACATACGCGCCACGACCGTAGCCGGTTCCCGCGGCGGCCGTCCCCGGGGGCAGCGAGCAGTGCGACGCACGTCGCGGAAGCGCGTCCGGGAGGAGAGGAGCTCAGCCGGGCCTTGACCACCTTCATGGTGAGGTGCGATTCGAGGCGGTGCAGGGCCCGCAGGCCGCTCAGCCTCTCCATGAGGGAGGCCTCGTAGGCGGCGTGGTCGGCCACGGCGACCCGGAGGAAGTAGTGCAAGGACTCGGCCTCCGTGGGCCTGGGGATGGTCCGCCGGGAGTGGCCTTCGGGGCACTCGCCGTCCAGTCGGGGCTGGACCGGTGGTGGGCCGGCCTGTCCGCCGCCCTCATCTACGGCGGCTCCTCCTACGCCGTCGCCGCGATCCTTGTGACCGCAGGCGTCACCTGGGCCTTGCGCGCCCTGCCCCTCGCGGCTCCGGCCCCGCTCCGGGCCAGCACCACCGTGCAGTACCTCAGCACCCGTATGCCCGCCGGCGTCACGCTGATCCTGGTGGTCCACTGCCTCCGCGACCTGCCCCTCACGGAACCGCGGGCCCTCGCCACTCTCGCCGCTCTCGGCGTCCCCGTCGGCCTGCACCTGTGGCGCCGCCACGTACTTCTGAGCATCCTCGGCAGCACCGCGACACACGCCGTCCTGGCGAGCACGGTCCTCGCCCGCTGACTCCGGAGCGGCACTTCTCCCCAGTACGCTCGGACGCCATGAACAAGGGCATGGACAGAACGCTGCGCCTGACGGAAGCGGACGCGTACGCGGGTGAGGCCGACCCCGGCTCCGACCCGGTCCGCGGCCGGGCCGCCCACGGCGGCGTGATGTCCGGAGCACATGGACACGCATACGTCGCCTTCATGTACTGCCTGGCGAGGCGGTCGGCATGAACATCGGTCTCCTCGCCCGTCCTGCCGAAGAAGTCGCCCCCGAGCTGCTCGGGACCGTGCTCACCTGCAGGACCCCGGAGGGAACCGTGAGCATCGCCATCACGGAGACCGAGGCGTACTCCGGTGCAGCCGACCCGGCTTCCCACGCCTACCGGGGCCGGACGCCTCGCAACACGGTCATGTTCGGACCCGCGGGACACCTGTACGTCTACCGGTCCCACGGTCTGCACTGGTGCGCCAACGTCGTCACCGGGACGGACGGCCTCGCCTCGGCCGTCCTCGTCCGCGCGGGCAGGGTCGTCGAGGGGGAGGACCTGGCACGCGAGCGACGAGGGGAGGGGGTCGAGGGCGCCCGGCTCGCCCGAGGTCCGGGGAACTTCTGCCGGGCACTCGGCATCACGGGAGAGCACAACGGCGCAGACCTCATGAAGGGTCCCTCGGTCGTGCTGTCGGGGGGAGAGCCCGCAGCGGCCGCTCTCATCCAGGTCGGTCCTCGGGTAGGCGTGAGCAAGGCTCACGACTGGCAGCACCGGTTCTACCTCGCCGGTGATCCGACGGTCTCGGCCTACCGGCTCAGTCCGAGAGCCAGACCGACCGCCTGAGCCTGAGCCGCCGTGCACCTCGCTCGCGGCCTGTCGACGGGGTGAACGTGGTGCGGAGCGGCGATTCTCGGCCCGGGACGACAGAGAACGGGCCAAAGAGCCGGCCCACCCCGGGACCGCCCCGCGACCCACCCGGACGTCGACCGTAGCTGCACGGTGCCGACGTGATCGTGGGTACGGTGCGCCCCCTGCCCGTCCTCCACGGCAGTCCGCCGCCGCCCCACCAGGTACGCAGCCGACCGTGCACCGGCGACAGCCCGTACCGGCCGTGCGGGTTCAGGTGCGACGCCGACGTCACGGCCGGCCCGCACAAGGCGATGCGCCACGCCGCCGCGCGACTTGACTCGCCCCGGCCGCTTCCCTAATGTAGTCCGAGCCGCTTGAACGGATGCAGTTGTTCGCGACACGGTCCATCGGACCGGGTCGAAGCATCGTGAGAGGGCCAACCACTACCTACGATTCACCCCTGGCGGGTCAATTTCGGCATGCCGGAATTCCGTCAAGCGGCTCGATTATGAGCTGCTGAGGAAATCGACTAACGTAGTGAACACGCCGAAAGGCAAAGGCCCTCCGCAGGCCGCTGGATATCAGATTCGGACCGGAAACGGAACGGAAAAGAGTCTGGTAAAGTCGGACTCGCCGGAAAGGGAAACGCGAAAGCGAAGAACTGGAAAGCGAAACA